>CAWJEO010000015.1:0-534312 GCA_963841895.1 uncultured Acidobacteriota bacterium | reverse complement strand
GCGAGTGACGCGCCGGCGACGAAGAGGTCGCGCGCGCCGATCGCGGCGGTCGGTGCCACGTCAACGGTGAGCGTGGCCTGATCCGGCGTGACGTTGCTGACCGCGGTGATCGTGACGCCAGGACCGAGGTCAACATCCCCCGCCTGCAGCGTCGTCGGCAGATTGAGGCCGTAGATCGTCAGGGCCTGACCTGTCGTCCCCGTGCGCAGCGCGGTGCGATTGGCGCCAAGGACGTGCGGTTGCTGGGCCACGCGCTCGAGCGTGACGTCCACGCCGAGCTCGTCGTAGCCCCCGGTGAACCAGCGCCCTTCGATTCGGCGCCAGTTGCGATCGACGAACATCACCTCACGCAGGTCGTTGTCCGGCGCCCCCGACTGCGTCGAGCGGCCGCGCCACTGGTAGCCGGTGTAGACGATGGCCTGTCCCGTACGCGAGGTCCGTTCGCCCGTCGCGGCGTTGATGACGGTGATCTCCGTCGTGAACTCGTCGGCGCCTGACGCCTTGACGACCATCCGTCCGTAAATCGCGCCCTTCCCGAGTTCGCGGCCGCTGATGGCCCACGTGCCTTCGAGACGGGCCGGACGCATCGTGGCCGACCACGCTGCCCATTCGGACGTTTTGAGCGGGAAAGCCCTGGCGAGGTGGTCGACGGCCTTCTCCACAGGGTGCCGAGTGTCCGGTGGCCGGCCGTCGGGCGATGGGTCGCGCGATGGGGGTCCGGGGCGGCGGAAGGCCTGGTTGTCGACGAGGGGATACCAGCCGCGGTGCATCGCGATGAGCAGGTTCCATTCCTCGCGGGTCCGCCGCTGGGTGAGCACGCGGCCCAGCGTGTGGCACCGATTGCAGACATCGTCCGCGTCGCTATTCGCGGTGTACTTGAAATCGATCACGCGGCGCTCGAGATCCCACGCCGCGGGTTTCGTTTCTTCTGGCGCGAGCCCGAGATTGTTCGACAGGTAGCGCACGACGTCACGGGCGGTCGCCGGATCGATCTTCAGGCCGTTCAGCGCGACCATCCGGCGAATCGTCTCCTGCCAGCCTTCGGGAGAATTGCGGCGGAACGAGATTCGCGACAGCTGCTGTTTCTCGTCGACGGTGTGGCATGGGGCGCATGCCTTCTGCACCATCGTGTCGGGAATCGGAATGCCCTCTTCGGGCTTCTTCTGTGCGGCGGTCGCCTGCGTCGCGGCTGGCGTCGACTGCCGCGCGAGCACGGTGCCGACCGTCGCTATCCACAGCGACACCACGAACGGTCGTCACGAACCGGACACGCGATGTCATAGCGATCTCACGGACGTCTCTTGTAGCACATCATTTCACGTTCGCGACGACGCGCAGGGTCGTGGTGAACTCGGAATCAGTGGCTGAGAGCTCGAGTTCGTAGGCTCCCGGCGCGGTGAACGAGGCTTTCGTCCGCGCGGCTGACGGCTCCGAGAACGCAACCGGGGCCGGTCCCTTGGACATCCGCCAGGTAATGGCCAAGTCCTTCCCGCGAGGCAGCCCTTCGTCACTGACGCTTCCGAAGAGATGTAGCTCCTCGGCCGTCGTCGCGTCGATCGACACCTCGCCCTTGCGCGCCGTCTTGCCCAGCAGGCGGACGGTCGGCGCGCGGTTCAGGCACACGCCGCGCGGCGCCTTCGCGTAATCGATACGCCCGAGCTCGGCCGCGCCTTCGACCAGGTTCCAGTTCGATTGCAGCATCCGCTCGCTCGTTCCCGTCGTCGTGCCGCCGTATGTCAGCGACCAGCGCATCTTGCCGTCGAAGTCCGGGCCGACCACCATCACGCACTGGAACCGCCAATGACCGGGTTTGAACACGGTTGGCTGCTGCCGGTCGCCGGGGAGCGGCGCAAAGCTGTTCCCCGCGCCGGGCGCAATCGTGACCGGCTCGGCGTTGTGGCTGAAGTAGGCGAACGCGAGGGTATAGCTGCCGTCGGGGTTTTTCAGGAAGCCGTCATACGCCGGGTAGATGGGTTGGTTGCGCTGCGCGAACAGGCCGGCGCTGAACGCGCTCAAGAGGAATAACGACGCGCTCAGCCCGACGGCCAACCGTCGTCCCGAATGGGCCATGACGGGTGTAAAGTATCCCCGTCTCTCGTTCGGCGCAACTTCAGGAGGCCTCTGATGGTTCCGGCCGCAACGCTTCGCTGGTCACGTCTGGTGCTCGCTGCGGGTCTGGCGTGCAGCGCTGTCATCTTGCCCCAGGCGCAGGGTGTCAGATCAGTCGACCCGCTGCCCCGTCATCCTCGCCGACGTTCACGAAGGACGTGCTGCCGATCCTCCAGCGATCGTGCCAGCAGTGCCACCATCCCGGCACCTCGGCGCCGATGTCGCTGATGACGTTCGCGGAAGTCCGGCCGTGGGCGCGCTCGATCAAACAGAGGGTCACCAGGCGCGAGATGCCGCCGTGGCACATCGATCGCAGCATCGGGGAATACCTCGCCGACCCGTCGCTCTCCGATCGAGAGATTGAAACGATCGCGTCCTGGGTGGATGCGGGCGGCCCGGAAGGCCGCGCCAGCGATGCCCCGCCGCCTCGGACCTTTCCATCGACCGCTGAATGGACCTACGGCGAGCCCGATCTCATTGTCCGGATGGAAAAGGGATTCGCCATCCCAGCGGATGGGCCGGACTTCATTCCCGAAGAACACGTCGATCCGAAGCTCACCGAAGATCGGTACGTGAAGTGGGTGCAGATCATTCCTGACGCAACGCGCGCGGTTCACCATGCGCACGTCTACGTCGATCTGCCGGAAGGCACCGACCTGGACGGCCTCGGCGCAGGCATGGGCTCGAATGTTGGCAACAGCCTCGACCTGATCGAATACGGCGCGGGCAATGACGCCGACATCTTCCCGGATGGCTCGGCGAAGGTGTTGAAGAAAGGCTCGATCTTCCGCTTCGAGGGCCACTATCACCCCTACGGCGAGGCGACCTACGACCGGATGCGCGTCGGGATCAAGTTCTACCCGAAGGGCGTCGTGCCGAACGTATGTGGTGACGTCGCACCGCATTCGCACGGGCGTTGGCAACGACTGGGTGCTGAATCGCGAGCGCATCGAGGACCTGCTGCTGCGCGCGGGCCACAAGCTCTCGATTGATGAACCGAACATGCCGACCGGCGCACTGATTGCCGAGAACCCGCTGCATGGCGCGGCCTATCTCAGCATTCCGCCCAACACGGTCGCGCGGCACGAGCGGTTCTGGCCGCTGCCCAAGCCGGCGCTGGTCATCAGCTTCCAGCCGCACATGCACTTCCGCGGCAACCGGATGATCCTCGAGGCGATTCATCCGGACGGCCGACGGGAAGTCCTGACCGACGCGACGCACTACGAGCAGAACTGGCAGATCACCTACAAATACAAGACGCCGCATCTGTTCCCGGCGGGCACGATCCTTCACACCGTGTCGTGGCACGACAACACCGCCAACAACCCGCACAACCCCGACCCGACCGCCTGGATCGGCTGGGGCAGCCGGACGATGGACGAGATGGGACATGGGTGGACGGACATCGCGTTCCTCTGCGACGAGCAATATCGCGAGGAAGCCGCGAAACGGCGCGCCCAGCGCCACGACGACCACGCAGCAGCAGCAGCAGCAGCGAGTGATGCGACGGACCCCCGACGGGCACGCCTTTCGCTGGCGCTCGCCTGGGACTTCTGTCGGTCACCGCGGCCGCGCAGCGCGGGACCGTCGATGGGCAGTGGCGCACGTGGGGCGGAGACCTCGGCGCAACGCGCTACGCGCCGCTGGATCAAATCAACGCTGCGAATTTCAACCAGCTGCAGATTGCCTGGCGCTTCAGGACCGAGAACCTCGGCAAGCGGCCTGACTTCAATCTTCAAACGACGCCGTTGATGGTCAACGGCGTGCTTTACGCGACCGCCGGCGAGCATCGCAGCGCCGTCGCCATCGACGCCGCAACCGGCGAACTGCTCTGGATGCACCGCTTGGACGAGGGCAAGCGCGCCGAGGCGTCCGTGCGCCGTCTCTCCGGACGCGGCGTTGGCTACTGGACCGACGGGCGCGGCGACGAGCGCGTCTTCTACGTGACGATCGGGTATCAGCTGATTGGTCTCGACGCCAAGACGGGCCGACCGCTCGCCGACTTCGGCGAGCGCGGCATCGTCGATCTGAAGAAGGACGCCGACCAGGACATCGATCCGATCACCGGCGAAATCGCGTGGAATGGTGCGCCGGTCGTCGCGCGCAACGTCGTCATCGTCGGCGCGGCGCATCGTGCCGGCACCGCGCCGCGCCTCAAGTCGAACGCCAAAGGCTACGTCCGCGCCTACGACGTCCGCACTGGCAAGCGTGCGTGGATCTTTCACACGATCCCGCAGCCCGGCGAAGTCGGCAACGACACGTGGCTGGAGAACTCCTGGTCGTACACAGGCCACACCGGCGTGTGGACGCAGTTGTCGGTTGACGAAGAAGCCGGCATCGCCTATCTCCCAGTCGAGATTCCCACCGGCGACTATTACGGTGGCCATCGCCCCGGCAACAATCTGTTCGCCGAGAGCCTTGTCGCCGTGGATCTCGATACCGGCCGGCACATCTGGCACTTTCAGTTCGTGCACCATCCGATCTGGGATTACGACGTCCCGTGCGCGCCGATCCTCGCCGACATCACGGTCGAGGGGCGGAAGATCAAAGCGATCGCGCAGCCGACCAAACAGGGCTGGGTGTTCGTGTTCGATCGGCTGACCGGAAAACCCGTCTTCCCCATCGAGGAGCGGGCGGTCGAGAAGGGCGCCGTGCCGCGCGAGTGGTATTCGCCGACGCAGCCGTTCCCGCTCAAGCCACCTCCGTTCGAACGCCAGGGGTTTCTGGAGTCCGACGTCATCGACTTCACACCGGAGCTGAAGGCCGAAGCGCTCAAGCTGATCTCCCGCTACAAGATCGGCCCGATCTATACGCCGCCGATTACGCGCGGCTACGAAGGCAAGGAAGGGCTGCTGTTCGTGCCGAACGGCGCGAACTGGCCTGGAGGCTCGGTCGATCCGGATACCGGCATCCTCTACGTCTACTCACACACGCTCGTGCGGGTCTTGTCGATGGTCAACGAGCCCAAGCGCTCGGAGATGAATTACATCAGCGCGGGCAGCGCGAGCGAGGACGGTGGCGGTGGGCTGAGCGTCCAGGGGCTGCCCCTGACCAAACCGCCATGGGGACGCATCACGGCGATCGATCTGAACCGCGGCGAGATCGTCTGGCAGATCGCTCACGGCGACACGCCCGACGCGGTCAAGAATCATCCGGCGCTCAAAGGCCTCGCGATCCCCCGCACGGGTCGACCTGGCGGCGCCGGCGGCAGCTCCGGCGGCATCGGGACGCTCGTCACCAAGACGCTGGTGATCTCGGGCGAGGGCGGTACCGTCACCATGCCGTCGGGCCAGCGCGGCGCCCTGCTCCGCGCCTACGACAAGGCGACCGGCGCGGATCGCGGCGCCGTCTATATGCCCGGCGCGCAAACCGGCTCGCCGATGACCTACATGCTGAACGGCAAGCAGTACATTGTCGTGGCCGTGAGCAGTTCGACGATGCCCGGCGAATTGATCGCCTACGCATTGCCCTGACGCGATCATGTCCACCACACGCGCCGCACGGGTTGCCGCCGTCGTCCTGACCGCTGCGGTCGCGCATCTTGCCGCGAGATCGGTTTGGCGACGTTGAGATCACGCCGCTGATTCACTCGAGCGTCCAAATCGAGCACGCCGGCAAGGTCATTCACGTCGATCCGTGGAGCCTCGGCGATCTCTCACGGATGAAACCGGCGGATCTCATCGTCATTACCGACGATGTCGGGCATCACCTCGATGTGAAGGCGATCCAGCATTTGCGGAAGCCTGGTGCGCCGATCGTGATTGCCGCAAACGGCAAGGCGCGCGTGCCCGACGGCATCGTGCTCGCCAACGGCCAGCGGACCACGGCGGCCGGGTATGAAATCGAAGCGGTTGCCGCCTACGACATCACACCCGGCGAACCGTACCATCCGAAGGGCGAGGCCAACGGCTACATCATCACCGTCGGCACGCGACGCTTGTACTTCGCCGGTGTCACCGAGTGCGTGCCCGAAGTGCGCGCCCTCACGAAGATCGACATCGCGTTCTTCCCGATGAACGTGCCGCTCGCCCGGATGGAGCCTGCCGGCGCGATCGAATGCCTCCGTGCCTTCAAGCCGAAGGTCGTCTACCCCTATCACTACGATCAAGACTGGGTCGCGCGCGTGGGTAAAGGCGCGCCTCGACCCGAGCCGACCACGCGCGGGCTCGACGAGTTGAAGGTCGGCCTCCAGCGCGAAGGCATCGACGTGCGGTTGGCCACCTGGTACCCGCGGTAGGCAGAGTCGGCCAGCTCGAGCGATGTGTCGTCTGAGCGTGAACGAACAGACGCGACGTCTTCCGCGTTGACACCCCTCCAGCGTGAACTAATAATGCGGCCCTCTCCCCTCATTTTGACTTGCCGTTCGCGCGGACCACGACCGGGCATCCCACACTCCACCTCGAAGGAGGGCTTATGAGGCTACGCGTGGATCGGGCCATTTCCATCAACACTCTGTGGGCCATGGCCTGCATGCTCCTGCTGCTGCCCATCCCGGCGTCCGCTCAAGTCGCGAGCGCGATCTCGGGCGTTGTCCGCGACAGCTCTGGTGCCGTGCTGCCAGGCGTCACGGTCGAGGCGGCGAGCCCCGTGCTCATCGAAGGCTCGCGCACGACCGTGACCGACGCCAACGGGCAGTATCAGATCGCCGACTTGCGGCCTGGCGACTACGCCGTGACGTTTACACTGCCCGGATTCCGATCGGTCCGGCGCGAGGCGATCCGGCTGTCAGTCGCGTTCACCGCGACGATCAACGTCGATCTGCAGGTCGGCGCCGTCGAGGAATCGGTCACGGTGACCGGTGAGTCGCCGCTGGTGGACGTGCGCAACTCGGTGTCGCAGTCGGTCATGGACCGCCAGACCCTCGACACCATTCCGACGGGCAAAGACCCGTTTGCGGTGGGCCAGCTGATCCCCGGCGTCACGACAAATACGCCCGATGTCGGCGGCACGCAGATCATGCAGCAGCCGACGCTACAAGTGCACGGCTCCGCAGCGCAGGACGACGTGTTCATGGTGGACAACGTCCAGATCCAGCACATGGGATTCGGCGGCAACCAGACCGGCTTCTACTTCAACGACGGCCTGATGGAGGAGATCAGCTACCAGACGAGCTCGCTTCCTGCCGAGGCGCCGGTCGGCGGCGTGCAGATCAACATGATTCCACGCGACGGGGGCAACCAGTTCCGCGGGACGGCGTTCGCGACCGGCGCGAACGGCTCGATGCAGAGCAACAATTCGGATGAGGAACTCGTTGCCGGCGGCTTCCTCGCGCGGAACAAGGTGAAGAGCGTGTGGGATGTGAACCTGACCTACGGCGGGCCCATTCGGCGCGACCGTCTGTGGTTCTTCGCCACCTATCGTGCGTGGTCGGCCAACAACCTTCTCGCCAACACATTCGACTCGCAGGGCAACCAGGCGGTGGACGACCAGCGCATCCAGGACGGCACGATCCGCCTGACGTGGCAGGCAGCGCGCAAGCACAAGATCGCCCTGCACTACGATCGCAGCGCCAAGTGGCGCGGCCACCGGCCGAACAACTGGATCACCGCCAGCATCAACGAGCCCGTGTCGTCGGTCGAGCAGATCACGCGGCTCAACTACATCGGAGAGGTGAAGTGGAGCTCGCCCATCAGCGATCGCCTGTTGACCGAATTCGCAGTGTTCACCATGCCCGTGAACTACAGCCTCAAGTTCCAGGAGGAAGCGGCGCCGGACGCAATTGCGACGTTCGACCAGATCCGCTCGGTGTTCACGGGCGTTTCGCCGCGACAGGACATCAATCAGGCGCGGATGTTCACGTATGCGGGATACATGGCGTACGTCACCGGCGCTCACAACGTCAAGGCCGGCCTGCAGGTGCGCACCGGCTGGTCGGAGGAACTGTTCGAAACGCGCGGCGACATCGTGCAGATCGTCTCCAACGGCGCGCCGCAATCGGTGCGCCTCGTGAACACACCCAGCGGCCACCGGGAATCCGGCGTCAACCTCGGCATCTACGCGCAGGATTCGTGGCGGCTCGGCCGCATCACGCTCAATCCGGGCGTCCGCTACGAGCGGTTCGTCATGTCCATCCCGGCGCAGAGCGCCGCGGCCGGGCGCTGGGTCCCGGCGCGCGAGTTCGCCGAACAGGAGAACATCGTCAACTGGAACAGCGTCTCGCCCCGCTTTGGCTTCGCGGTGGATCTCACCGGCGACGGCAGAACGGCGATCAAGGGCGGCATCAGCCGCTACGACCGGCTCGCCGGCGTCAACCTCGTGCAGCCCCTAAATCTGAAGAACATCGCGTTTCAGACCTGCCCATGGACCGATCCCAGCGGCGACCGGCGTGCGCAGGACAGCGAGATCGACTTTGCGCGGTGCACGGGATCGCTGCAGCCCAGCCTCGGCGCGGTGGATCCGGATCTGAGCCGCCCGTACCAGTGGGAATTCAACGTCATGGTCCAGCGCCAGATCGGCGGCCGGACGGCGGTGATGGCTGGCTATTACTGGCGGCGGTTCTGGGATCTGTATACGACGGTAAATGACGCGGTGCCATCGACGGCGTACTTTCCGGTCACGATCACCAACCCGCTCACCAATGAGCCGCTGACGGTCTACAACCAGGACCCGGCGACACGCGGCGCCGTCCGCAACGTGCTCAAGACCATCCCGGATCTGAAGCAGCGGTATCACGGCGCCGAGTTCCAGGTGAACACGAGGCTGTCGCGCGCGACGTTCTTCGCAGGCCTCACGATCGGCGCCAACCGCGGCGACCAGGACACCGGCGATCTGAACAATCCCAATCTGCGCATCAACAACTACGGCGCGGTCGGCTTCGATGCGCCTTATCAGATTCGCGGCGGCTTCAGCTATACGATGCCCCTCGAGATCCAGCTGTCGGGATCCATGCGTGAACAGTCCGGACTCCCCGAGACACGCACCTACCCGGTCACCACGACGCAGGTGCCGGGCCTGACGCAGGTGACGCAGAACGTGCAGGTCGCGCCACGCGGCGAGTATCGCTTCCCCTGGGTCAACATCGTCGATCTCCGCGTGAGCAAGAGCTTCCGCTCGGGGAACGTGAGCGTCGATCCGATTCTGGACCTCTTCAACATCTTCAACAACAATGCCGTGACCAACGCCGTGCAGACGGTGGGCACGTCGCTCGGCCGGCCGTCGGCGATCGTCATGGGTCGTCTCGTGCGCCTCGGCGCGCGCGTCAACTTCTGAGCAGGAGACCATCGCATGTTCAACTGCGTCGGACGCATCTTCTCGCTGGCCATGGCGACCCTCGTGTTGCTCGCCACGGCGCCTGACGCGCTCGCGCAGTCCGCGGCGCCGATCACGATTCGCGCGGCGCGCGTCCTGGACGGCAAGGGCGCACAGCTCACCAACGCTGTCGTCGAGATCCGGGGCCACACCATTGCCGCCGTGGATCAGCGCAGCGGTCCCGTCACCCACGACCTGGGCGACGTCACGCTGATGCCGGGCATGATCGACGTGCACGTCCACATCGGCTATCACTTCGGCAAGGACGGCCGCGCCCAGAACCAAGGCGAGACGCCGCCCGAGATGGCCCTGTACGCGGCTGAGAACGCGTGGGTCACGCTCGTCAACGGCTTTACGACCGTCCAAAGCGCCGGGGCGCCGGCCGACAAGGAGCTGCGCGACGCCATTGCGCGCGGGGTGCTGCCCGGCCCGCGCATCGTCAGCTCGCTGGGGTCGATGAACGAGCGGACCGGCCCGCCCGATGCCCTTCGTGAATACGTCCGTAAACAGAAGCAGGCCGGCGCCGACTTCATCAAGATCTTCGCGTCACGGAGCATCCGCGAGGGCGGCGCCAAGACGATGACCGACGAGCAGCTGCAGGCGGCCTGCGGCGAGGCCCGTTCGCTGGGCCTGCGGACGCTCGTGCACGCGCATGCGTCTGACGCCATCCTGGCAGCCTCCCGCGCCGGCTGCACCCAGGTCGAGCACGGCGCCTATGCCAACGACGAGGCGCTCAAGGACATGGCCGACCGCGGGGTCTACTTCGATCCGAACATCGGCCTCGTCCTCCAGAACTACATCGAGAACAAAGCGAAGTTCCTCGGCATCGGCAACTACAACGAGGAAGGCTTCGCCTTCATGGAAAAGGCGGTGCCGACCAATTACGCGATGTTCAAGCGTGCGCTGGCGGCCAAGGTGAAGATGCCAGTGGGCACAGACGCCGTGGCCGGTGCCCACGGCCAGAACGCTCGCGAGATCGTCACGCGCGTGCGCGACGGCGGCCAGGACCCGATGCAGGCGATTGTCGCCGCAACGTCACTCGCCGCGGAATCGATGGGACTCGGCAAGGAGACGGGCGCGCTGGCACCTGGACTGCGGGCCGACATCGTTGCGGTCGCCGGCAACCCCGTGCAGGACATCATGGCCCTGCGTCACGTGCTGTTCGTCATGAAAGACGGCGTCGTCTACAAGGCGGCGGCGCCCCAGGGAACGCGGTGAACCGGCGATCGCTCATTAGCTGACGCTCGCGTCTCTAGAGCTGGCGCGTCCGCCGCTAGCCGTACTGAGGGCCGAGCACGGCCGTGTCCGTTGTCGCCGACGAATCTGACGCTCGGTACGTCAGCGACACGGGACCGATGCGGATTCTGTCTCCGTTGTGGAGACGCACCGGGCCACTGAGGATTTTGTCCCCGACCATCGTGCCGTTCTTGCTGCCGACGTCTTCGATCACCGCCTCCTCGCCGCCGATCGCGATTCGCGCGTGATGCCGCGAGACGCCGGCGGCATCGAGCCAGACTTCTGACGCTGGATCGCGCCCGATCTGATTCCGCGCTCGTCCTGCCGGTCGGGGCGGTGTCCGCGGCGACGCACTCGCATTCAGCCCGGCTTCAGGCGCGGCCTGCCCCGTCGGTCCACTCGAGCCAGCCACGCGCGAGGGCCGTCGACAGCGCCGTCAGGAACTCGGGGAGTCCGACAGGCGCGGCGCGTCTGTTGTAAGCAGCAAACAGATCCGGCACGGTTTGCGCAGCAGGTGCAAGCTCGACGACCGCCACCAGATCGACGTCCGCCACGTAACGGGTCCCGGCGGCAGTCGCCGGCGGTGATCAAACGCGGCTCGAGAACGATCTCGCGACCGCTCACCGCCGGGCGTGGTCAGTACTTCTACTCCCGCGGGTTTTCGCAGGCGTAACGGCTCGCGATGGCGGAGCTCGGCAAGCGCGGCCTCGACCCGGCCGCGATCAACCGGTGACGACTCGAACGCGAGGTCGTGATCCTCCCAGAAGCGGTTGTGATGTGCCGCGGCTGCCTCGGCCAGGTGCCGCCTCGTCAACTCACGAAACGTCGCGTAGACTTCCGCCTCGCGCGCGTCGTAGAACGTCAGCGCCGTCTCGCGCATCGCTGGCCGAGCGAGGCTCGTGTGGACCGCGACCGCCGCCAGCCATCCCGAAGCGAGGGCCTTCTTGATTCCCGCGGATGACAGCGGATCGATGAACGAGGCCGCGTCGCCGACGAGCAGCCAATCGCCGCCGGCGTAGCGCGTTGACGAGTACATCGACGCATCCCACCCCCACGGTCCGTCGACAACCGTCGCGCGCGGCGAGGATCATCGCGGAAGCGCCGCGTCTTCCCGATCTCGATGTCGTACACCGCGCGCGCCGCCGCATCCCGCGCCAGATTCGAACGGCTGCGGTCGACCATCACCGCAACGCGCGCGATCGCCATCGGCCAGCGGCACGGACCAGGCCCATCCGTCCTGGTACGACTCGATGAGCGTGTGGCTGGCGTCGGGGACCGCGAACCCGTGGCTCGCGCGCCACCGCGCGATGATGGCCACCGTGTGACGAGCCGCTTCGGCGACGCGCACGCCTTCGTCCCGCGCAATGATCCCCGAGCGTCCGGTGCAATCGAGCACGAAGGCTGCACCGCGCGCGCGTGCCGACGCCGCGTCGAGGCTGCCCGACTCGACCACCACGCCCGCGGCGCGCGCCGCGTCGAGGAGCAGCGCCGCGAAGGGACGCGCCGTCACCTGCCAGCCGGTGCCGCCGCCGGCAAACGGTTCGACCCGCGCGTCCCCGCCCCACCAGACGGTGTTCCCGGTCGATCGCACGAAGCCCGCACGATCGACGGCGTCGAGGACGCCGAGCACGTCAAAGAGTTTGCGGGTCGAGGGCGGGATCGATTCGGGCAGGTCGGCCGCATTCGACGATGGCTTCGTGACGAGCACGACGCGATGGCCCCACAGCGCCAGGAGCCGAGCGGCGGCGGCGCCGGCCGGCCCTCCGCCGATCACGAGCACTTCTGGCGTCGCGCGAAGCACGCCGTTGATTATCGAGTCTGGGGGGTCGATGCGAACCACGCCAGCGTCCGGCGCAGCCCCTCGTCGAGCGGTACGGTGACGCGGTAGCCGAGAATCCGCTCGGCCTTGGCGATGTCGGCTTGCGAATCGCGGACGTCGCCGGCGCGGGCCGGCCCATAGCTCGGCTGCAGGCTGGTCCCGGCGAGCTGCTGGACGCTCGCGAGCAGCTGGTTCAACGACACGCGCGCGCCGGTCGCGACGTTGATGACCTCGCCGGCGGCCGCAGGCGTTTCGACGGCGCGCAGCACGCCGTCGACGACGTTCGCCACGTAGGTGAAGTCGCGCGTCTGCTCGCCGTCGCCGTGGATGGTCGGCGGCTGCTGTTCGGTCAGCGCACGCAGGAACAGCGAGATCACGCCCGAGTAGGCGGAGCTTGGGTCCTGTCGCGGCCCGAACACATTGAAGTAGCGGATCGTCACCGTCTCGAGTCCGTAGAGCCGCGTGAACATCTGCATGTACTGCTCGCCGACGAACTTCTGCAGCGCGTACGGCGACAGCGGATTCGGTCGGCATGTCCTCGCGCTTTGGCAGCACCACCGTGTCGCCGTATACGGACGACGACCCGGCGAAGACGACGCGCTTGACCCCGGCGTCGCGCGCCGCGACCAGCAGTTGCAGCGTGGCGTCGACGTTGGCGCGGTTCGACTCACGGGATCGTCGACCGAGCGCGGCACCGACGGAATCGCCGCCTGGTGCAGGACGTAGTCCATCCCGGCGACGGCGGCTCGCGCCACGTCGGGCTCGGCGAGATCGCCGATCACCACCTCGGGGTCCGGAGCGTCCGGAGTCGTGCGGCGAGCGGCAGCCACGGCGGCGGCCACGTTGTCGGTCTTGCCCGTGATCAGACTGTCCACGACCCGGACGCGGTGGCCGCGCCTGAGCAGCTCTTCCGCCAGATGGGAGCCGATGAAGCCCGCGCCGCCGGTAACGAGATACTTAGCCATGAAGTCAGGATCGAGTCGGAGTGCTAGCCACGATAGTCACGTCGATGAAAATGCCGCAGCCAGCCTGTAAGCCGAATTCTGTCCGCCGTCACCCCAGGCCTTGCGGCCTCGAGCTCCGGCGAGATGATCATTCCTCTAGTCCCGGCATTACTGGCGGGATCGAGCAACCTACCCGGAAGCTCGGACGGGCCGTCCTCAAACGCCTCCCTATTTGGTCTTGCTCCGTGCGGGGTTTGGCCTGCCACTTCTGTTGCCAGAAGCGCGGTGCGCTCTTACCGCACCTTTTCACCCTTACCCTTCGACTCGGCCCCGGCCTCACGGCTCGGCGCTTCGCTCAAGGCGGTATGTTTTCTGTGCCACTGTCCGTCGGGTCGCCCCGCCCGGGTGTTACCCGGCGCACTGCCCTGCGGAGTTCGGACTTTCCTCTCCCACGCGCACTTCGCGGCGACTGGACCGGCTTTCGCCGATCCCCCGCCACGGTTGCGCATGGCAGCGATCATCCGGCCAACTGCAACGAACTATTGTCTCATGGCCGCGCCTTCAGCTGCGGCCGGAGTGCAGGCTTTCGCAGTTGCCAGCCGTTACCCGTCCTTCTCCTGCGAAATCTGGTACTGCTCCAGCTTCTTGTAGAGATTGCTCCGCGGCGTGTCGATGACCTCGGCGGTCTTCGAGATGTTCCAGCCGTTCTCGCGCAGCTTGGTGACCAGATAGGCGCGCTCGGAGGTCGACTTGAATTCCTGCAGCGTCGGGGCGCGCATCCAGTCCACTTCGGCCGCCGCAGGCGCCGCGGCAATCGCGCCGTTCGACAGCGACGCGGCCGGCGCCGGCAGGTCGCGCGGGCGGACGCCGGCGAACTCGGGCAAGTCCTTCGACGTCGACCTGATCGCCGGGGCTCATGATGATCAGCCGCTCGACGAAGTTCCGCAGCTCGCGGATGTTGCCGCGCCAGTGATGCTGCTTCAGCCGCTCCATCGCCGCGCGCGTGAAGGTCTTGCGGCGGAAATTGTTCTCGCGCGAGAACAGGTCGGCGAAATGGCGGACCAGCGCCGGCAGATCGTCGCTTGCGGTCGCGCAGCGGCGGGACGTGGATCGGGATCACGTTGAGGCGGTAGAACAGGTCCTCGCGGAACGTGCTGCGGACGATCTCTTCTTCGAGATTCTTGTTCGTCGCGGCAATCACGCGCACGTCGACCTTGATGATGCGGTTGCTGCCGAGCCGCTCGAGCTCCTGCTCCTGCAGCACGCGGAGGACCTTGGCCTGCGTCTTCAGGCTCATGTCGCCGATCTCGTCGAGGAAGATCGTGCCCTTGTCGGCCTGCTCGAACTTGCCGATCTGCCGATCGGTGGCGCCGGTGAACGAGCCCTTCTCGTGGCCGAACAGCTCGCGATCTCGATCAGCTCGTCGGGAATCGCCGCGCAGTTGACCTGCACGAACGGGCCGTCCCGGCGCAGGCTCTCGCGGTGAATGGCCCGGCCACCAGCTCCTTGCCGACGCCGCTCTCGCCCCAGATCAGCACGGTCGCGTTGGTCGGCGCGGCTTTCGCAATCGACTCGCGCACCCGGGCAAGCAGCGGCGAGTCGCCGACGATCTGATAGCGCTTCTCGGCGTCGCGCCGGAAGCTGCGGTTCTCGGTCCGCAGCCGCCGCGAGTCGACGGCGTTGCGGACGGTGACCAGCACGCGCTCGCGCTCGAGCGGCTTCTCGATGAAGTCGAACGCGCCGAGCTTGGTCGCCTCGACCGCGGTCGAGACCGTGCCGTGGCCCGAGACCACGACGATCGGCGTGACCTCGACGAGGTGACGCAGCCGCTGCAGCACCTCGAGCCCGTCCATGCCCGGCATCTTGACGTCGAGAAACACCAGGTCGGGCGCTTCCCGCTCGGCCTGCGCGATGCCCTCCTCGCCGGTCGCCGCGGTCAGCACCTCGTAGCCCTCGTACTCGAGGATCATCTTCAGCGAATCGCGGATCGCGGCTTCATCGTCGATGACGAGGATTCGTGGCTTCATGTGCGGATGGGGACAGTCTATCGCAGGCACGCGCTCGCGCGGGAGGAACCTCGCTCCGGCCGCGCAGCTCGAGGCGGCCATCTTGACGAAGAACCGAGCGGCGATTCCGCAGTCAAGAGTCGAGCGGCCATTTCCGCGCCCGAACGGGCGCGGCCTACCGCGGATCCATCCGCACGGTACGGATGTTCCGCTGGTCGATCTCTGGAACGTACAGGAAGACGGCCAGCGCGTCGCCGGTTCGCGTGGCCTGGAGCACCCGCCTCATCCCTGCGACCGAATGCACGGCCTGGCGATTGATCTCGAGGATGATGTGACCGCGATCGATGCCGGCGTCCTGCGCTGCGCTCATCGGCTCGACGCGCTGCACGAGCAACCCGGTCATCCCAGCCGGCACGTCAAAGCGATGGGCGTTGCTCTCGTCGATCTCGACGAGCGTGAGTCCGAGCTCACCAGGGCCGACACCGCTGTCCGAGCGGGCCGGACGGCTCTCGTTCGACCCGCTGTCGCCCCGGGTGTTCTCGCGCGTGGGATTGCGCGCCGCGAGCTTCACGTTGACGTCGTGCAGACGGCCGTCGCGAATCACTTCCAGCTTCGCCGTCGTGCCCGGCGTCCGCGCCGCAATCTCGCGGATCAGCTCGTCGTTCGATCCGACGTCGCGGCTGTCGACCGCGGTGATCAGGTCGTACGGCTTGCAGCCCCGCGCGTTCGCCCGGTGAACCTGCCGTCACGTCCTGCACCAGCGCCCCGGACGTCTGCGACAGCTTCAGCGACGCCTGGAGATCGGGATCGACGTCGCGCAACACCACGCCGATGTAGCCGCGCGACACCCCGCCCTTTTCCTTGAGCTGCGGGAGGATCAGCTTGGCCTGATTGATCGGCACCGCAAAGCCGATGCTGCTCGCCTGGCGGCTGATCGCCGAGTTGATGCCGATCACCTCGCCGCGGGTGTTGATCAGCGGGCCACCGCTGTTGCCGAAATTGATCGCCGCGTCGGTCTGGATGTAGTTGTCCAGGCTCATGTCGAAGAGCTTGCGGCCGATGAAGCTGACCACCCCGACGGTCACGGTGTGCTCGTAGGCGAGCGGGTTACCGATCGCGCAGACCCATTCGCCCACCCGCAGATCGTCCGAGTCGCCCATCACCGCGTGCGGCAACTTGCCATCGCTCGGCACCTTGATGAGGGCGATGTCGGTATCCGGGTCGACGCCCACCACCTGCGCGAACAGGCTCCGGCCGTCGGTGAGCTTCACCAGGATGCGCTCGGCCCCCTCGATCACGTGATGGTTGGTCAGGATATGACCATCCTTGTCGATGATGAAGCCCGTGCCGGCCCCGCGCTTGGGGGCATCGCCGCGGCGGCGGAAATCCTGCGAGTCCTCTTCCTGGCGCGGGCGACTGGGCGGCGGCTGGCGATTCTGGCGGCGCGAGCGGGCGCTCGCGTCGATGTTCACGACGGCGGGATTGAGCCGTTCAGCGATGTCCGCAAAATTGACGACACCGGCGATGCCGGGCACGATCGGCCGATCGTCGCGCACCGCGCGCACCGCGGAGACGGGCGGCGCCGAGACCGCGTCGCTCGGCGACATCGATCCCGTCACGACCATGCCGACGAGAAACGACACACATGCCGTCAGCCCGACGGTGAAACACGCAAACCGTCTGGTCATTGATTCACGCCATTATAAACTGGCGGCCGCTGAGCTGGCCACGATCTCGTCACCACATCCTGCACCAGCGTCGTCGCTGTGTCGGATCTGGCGAACCCGCCCGCGTGATACGCCGTCTGCTTTGCACGGTATCGCGACGAATCGGTGCGCTCACTCTTCAGAAGCAATGTGCTGGAGGAATGCCGGCTCGTCGAGCGTCGGCACCCCCAGCGCCAGGGCTTTCTCGAGCTTGCTGCCCGCCTCGGCGCCGACCACGACGTAACTGGTCTTCTTGCTCACCGACCCGGTCACTTTCCCGCCCAACCGCTCGATGCGGCGTTGCGCTTCATCGCGTGACATCGCCTCGAGCGTTCCGGTGATCACGAAGGTCTGCCCCGCCAGCGGCTGCGGTCCCTCCGGCACCACCTTCGGGGTGCCTTCCAGCTTCACGCCGGCGGCCCCCAGCCGTTCGATCAGCTCACGATTGCGCGGCTCGTCGAACCACGTTCGCACGGCCTCGGCCAGCACTGGACCCACTTCCCGGATCGTCTGCAGCTGCTCCAGCGACGCATCGCGGATGGCCGCGACGGATCCAAAGTGATCCGCCAGCACCTGCGCACCGCGCTCGCCGACGTGCCGGATTCCCAAGCCGTACAACAGCCGCCAGACATCGTTGGCCTTTGATTTCTCAATCTCGCTGACGACCTTTGCGGCCGACTTCTTCCCCATGCGCTCCAGCCCCTCGAGCTGCGCGGTCGTCAGGTGATAGAGATCGGCGATGCTCGTCACGAGCGTCGAGGCCGTCAGCTGCGTGATCAGCGACTCCCCCATCCCTTCGATGTTCATCGCGCCGCGCGAGGCGAAATGCTCGAGGCCGCGCTGCAGCTTGGCCGGACACGAGCTGTTCTCGCAGCGCCACACCGCTTCGTCGTCGGGCTTGTGCAGGGGACTGCCGCAGACGGGGCACGCCGTCGGCATCTGCCACGGCGTCGAGTCGGCCGGCCGCTTCTCGAGGACGGGTCCGACGACGCGGGGAATGACGTCGCCGGCCTTTTCGACGATCACCGTATCGCGTTCGCGAATGTCCTTGCGCGCGAGGTCGTCGGGATTGTGCAGCGTGGCCAGCGACACCGTGCTGCCGCCCACGAAGACCGGGTCGAGCACCGCAAACGGCGTGGCCGCGCCCGTCCGCCCGATGTTCACCGCAATCCGCTGCAGCAGTGTTGTCGCCTGCTGGGCAGGAAACTTGAAGGCGGTGGCCCAGCGCGGAAACTTCGACGTCCACCCCAGGTGGCGCGCTGGGAGAGGCGATCGACCTTGACGACCACACCGTCCGTCTCGAACTCGAGGTCGAGGCGTTTGTCCCTCCAGTGTTCGCAGAAGGCCCACACGTCATCAATGCCGTCGCAACGCTTCCAGTGCGGCTCGACCGGCAGCCCCCACGCAGCCATCGCGGCGAGCATCTCCGAGTGCGACGCGGGTTCTGGAGTCGACGGTGGCCATACGGTTTGGTAGGTCCACGCCTTGAGCCCGCGGCGCCGAACCAACGCCGAATCGAGATTGCGCATGACGCCGGCCGCCGTGTTGCGTGGATTCACGAACAGCGGCATGCCGCCGCTTCGCTGCCGTTGATTCATGCGCTCAAACGCTCGCTTCGGCAGATACACCTCGCCGCGAATCTCGACTCGCCCAGGCGGTCCGTCCTTGAGCGCCGGCGGGACGCCATGTACCGCCTTCACGTTTGCGGTCACGTCATCGCCGCGAGTGCCGTCGCCTCTTGTCGCGCCGCGCACGAGGCGACGCTCCTCATACGTCAGCGCGATGCTCAGGCCGTCGATCTTCAGCTCGGCGACGTATGCAATCGGCTTCGTCGTCTCGAGACCGCGCCGCACGCGATCGTCGAACGCCCGGAGCTCGTCTTCGTTGTAGGCGTTGTCCAGCGAGAGCATCGGCGTCAGATGCTCGACGGTCGCAAAACCTTCGAGGGGGCGACCGCCCACGCGCTGTGTGGGTGAATCAGGCGTGATGAGCTCAGGATGCTCGGTCTCGAGAACCTGGAGCCGACGCATCAACGCATCGAATGCCTCATCGGAGATCTCCGGTGCGGCATGGGCATAGTACAGCTCCTCGTGGCGGCGGATGTCTTGACGGAGCTGTTCGATCTCTTCGGCGGCTGTCATACGAATTCAGCCACAGAGTCACAGAGACACAGAGACACCAGAACCTGTCACTGAAGACCCGGACTGAAAGAAGCACCAGCATCACTTGCAATGTCGACGTCGGATGCCAGATCGCGATCGCGATGACCTCGATCGGTGTCTCTGTGGCCTCCCCTCGTCAGCGGTCGCGGACGAGGACGTAATCCGCAAGGCCCATCAGCGCGTCACGCTCCGGACTGTCGGGGAAAGCGCGAAGATGACGCTTCGCGGTGGCGCCAAATTCGACCGCGCGCTCGTACGCATAGTCGATCGACCCGCAGTCCTTCAGCAGGCGGATGATGCGCGACCAGTCATCGGGGCTCGCGTGGCGGTTGGCGACGACCCCGCGGATGAGCGTGTCGGCCTCGGGGCCGCCATGACGCAGCAAGTGAATCATCGGCAGCGTCATCTTCCCATCGCGAAGGTCCCCGCCGATCGGCTTGCCCAGCGTGTCGGATTCGCCGGTGAAATCGAGCAGGTCGTCGACGAGCTGGAACATCACGCCCAGGTTGAAGCCGTACTCGCGCAGCTCGTTCTCGCGCGCCGGACCGGCCTCGCCGAGCATGCCGCCAATCTCGGCGCAGCCACCGAACAAGTACGCCGTCTTGCGCCGAATGATCTCGAAATGCTCGTCCTCGGAGATATCGACGACGCCGTTCTTCGTCAGCTGGTAGATCTCGCCCTCGATCATCCGGAGCGTCACGTCACACAGCAGGCGGACCACGTCGAGCGTGTCCTGGGTGAGCGCCATCGCCATCGACTTGATGTAGAGGAAGTCGCCCGCGAGCACGGTGACGTCGTTGCCCCATCGCGAGTGCACGGCCTTCTGCCCGCGCCGGACCTCCGCGTCGTCGATGATGTCGTCGTGGACGAGCGTCGCGGTGTGGATGAATTCGACGACCGCGGCGTTGAGGATCGCGCGGGGGCCGCTATAGCCGCACAGCCGCGCCGCCATGAGCAGCACCGCCGGCCGGACGCGCTTGCCGCCGCTCGACTGGATATACCGGCCGATTTCCGGGATGACGCCGACCTGCGACTGCACTTGACGCTCGAACTCGCGTTCGACGGCGTCCAGGTCGGCGCGCACCGGCTCGAACATCTGAATCAGGTCGAGGCGGGTTTTGGGCGCGACGTTGCTCAAGCTCGTCAATCTCACCATACCGGGAAGAAGTGTCAACGCGCGCGACCCGTCGTAACTCGTGCGGATGCTGAGCTTTACGGCCGGTCCGGCAGCGCTGGCGGCGGACTACTGCATGGGTGCGCCAAAAAGGTCGTCAAAGTTCTCAATCAGCTGTGTGGCAAACACCGGGCGCTCGATACCGCGCAGTGCGGCCAGCGACTCGAAGACGTTGGCGACAAAGGCGGGCTCGTTCCGCTTGCCGCGATGCGGAATCGGCGCAAGGTACGGACTGTCGGTTTCGATCAGGAGCCGCTCGGTCGGGACATGCGCTCGCCGCGATCCTGAGCTCTTCGGCTTTCGGGAAGGTCACGATTCCGGGAATCGAGACGTGAAAGCCGGTCGCCAGCGCGCGTGCGGCGGCGGCGCGATCGCCGGTAAAGCAATGGAAGACGCCGCGCAGGCCGCGAACGCCTCCTCGCGCAAGGATGCTCAGCGTGTCGTCTTCGGCTTCGCGCGTGTGGATGACGACGGGCAGCGCGAGGTCGCGCGCCAGCTGCAGCTGCGCGCGAAAGACCGCCTGCTGGACGTCCCTCGGCGAGAAGTCGTAGTGATAGTCCAGCCCAATCTCGCCGACCGCGCAGGCCGCGGGGACGAGTTCGATCCGGCTGGCCGTCAACCCGGCGGCGGCTGCCGGGTTGTCGGCAAACTTGTGCGCCTGATGCGGGTGGACGCCGATCGCAAACCGCACGTCCGGCCACGCCGCCGTGACGCGCTCCGCCTGGGTGAACTCATCGTCTT
Source organism: uncultured Acidobacteriota bacterium (assembly GCA_963841895.1). Lineage (GTDB taxonomy): Bacteria > Acidobacteriota > Vicinamibacteria > Vicinamibacterales > UBA2999 > JACCSI01. The sequence continues at coordinate 513,167 of CAWJEO010000015.1, read as the reverse complement.
CGTCGGCGGCCAGAATCACGAGGCAGCGGACCAGCCCGCCTCGCGCGCCCGGGCCACGACCGCGTCGAGATCGGCGGCGAACTCCTGGCCCGCGAGGTGACAGTGCGAATCAATCATTCACCGCACGCGGGTGCCGGGCACGGCTGGCTCGGCGTTCAACACGATCGGCAGTCCCCCATCAGGGCTGGCGGCCAGCACCATGCCGTTCGATTCGATGCCCATCAACTTCGCCGGCTTGAGATTGGCGACGATGACGACGGTCTTCCCCACCAGCGCTTCCGGCTCGTAGGCTTCGGCGATCCCGGCGAGGATGGTGCGGCGCTCGGTGCCGACGTCGATCGACATCTTCACGAGCTTCTTCGACTTCGGTACGCGCTCGGCCTCGATGACTTTCGCGACTCGCAGATCGACTTTCATGAAGTCGTCGATCGAAATGCGATCATCAGGTGCCGGCGCTCGGTGCGCCAGGTGCGCCAGGTGCGCTGGGTGCACTGGGTGCACGGGTGCGGCAGGTGCAGCAGGTGCGACAGGTGCATCAGGTGCGTCGACGATTCGCTCACGGTCTTTGCTCCGATGATGACGTCTGCTTGGACGTTGGCGGGGTCATGGGACCGCCGCTACTGGGATCATGACGAGGCCAGAGCGGCCCCTCGTTGAGAATGCGTTTCTCCGCCTGCCGCCACGCGGCGTCGGTCGAGCCGGATGTCGCGCGTCACGCGCGTTTCGCCGGCGCGACGCAGGATTTCGGCCGCGGCTGTTGGCATGACCGGCAGCAGCAGGAGCCGCGGCGATACGAACCGCCTCGACTGTCTCCGCCAACACCTGCGTGAGCCGCTCGGCCTGGGCCTCGTCCTTCGCCAACACCCACGGCTGGGTCTCGGCGATGTAGACGTTGGCGGCATCGACAATCCGGAAGGCCGCCGCCACGCCTTCGTGGAGCGCCAGGCGATCCATCGCCGTGCGGTAATCCGCGACAGCCGCGCGCCAGCCACCTCGGACAGCCGTCCGAGGTCGAGACCGCCGGCAGCAGGCCCTGGCGGTACCGCTCGGTCATCGCCGCGACCCGACTCACCAGGTTGCCGAGGTTGTTGGCCAGGTCGGCGTTGTACTTCTCGCCCAGCCGCTCCCAGCGTGAAGTCGCCATCGCCGCCGTATGGCACTTCTTTGGTGAGGTAGAGCCGCAGCGGATCGGCGCCGAAGCGCTCCGCCGCCTCGACCGGATCGATCACGTTGCCGAGCGACTTGCTCATCCGCTGGCCGTTGACCGAAATCCAGCCGTGCCCGAACACCTGCGCCGGCAGCGGCAGCTTCGCGCTCATCAGCATCGCCGGCCAGATCACGCAGTGGAACCGGGTGATGTCCTTGCCGATGATGTGCAGGTCGGCCGGCCACCACTTCGTCCGCCGCTCCTCATCCCACCCGTAGCCGACCGCCGCGGCGTAGTTGATGAGCGCGTCGAACCAGACGTAGACGACGCTCTCTCGTCGAACGGCAGTGGGATCCCCCACGACTGGCCGGCGCGACTGACCGAAATGTCCTCGAGCCCCGCTTCGACGAGACGCAAGATCTCGTTGCGCCGAACGTCGGGCTCGATGAACGACGGCAGCTTCGCGTAGTGGTCGAGCAGGGGCTGCTGGTATTTCGAGAGGCGGAAGAACCAGTTCTTCTCGCGGATCCACTCGGGCTTGATCGTGGGGTGCACCGGGCAGAAGCCATCGATCAGATCCTTCTCCTGCTTGAACGCCTCACAGCTGACGCAGTACCAGCCCTTCGTACTGGCCTTCATAGATGTCGCCCGCGTCGTAGCACGCCTGCACCATGCGCTGCACGGCCGGCTTGTGCCGCCGCTCGTCGGTCGTACGGATGAAGTCGTCGTACGAGACATCGAGCCGCTTCCACACGTCGGTGAAGACCCGCTCCATCTCGTCGCAATACGCGAGCGGGTCGAGTCCCACTTCCTGCGCGCGACGAAACACATTCTGCGAATGCTCGTCGTTTCCCATCAGGAACCACGTGTCGAACCCCGCAAGGCGCTTGTAGCGCGCGATGACGTCGGCCGTGATCTTCTCGTAGGCCGTCCCGAGGTGGGGACGGCTGTTGACGAAATCGATTGCTGTTGTCAGAAAGAATTTCATCGCTCCAACCACGCTTTTGCCGCGACGGCCTGGACTTCCTTGATCGGGCGGCCATGCTCGGCGGCCAGCTTCACCAGGTCGTCGAACTCCGGCTGAGCATTCAAGACTTTGCCGCCGCGGCCCGCGACCTTGTAGCGGACCGTGCCGAGCGGCGTGACGACGTGAACGGTCTCCCGGTCGAGGCACTCACGCGCCATCTCGACATACCGCACGCCGATCGTCGTCGTCTCGCGGAAGACGAGATCGACGAGCGCTTCGCGATCCTCTGGCCGGCTGACCAGCGTCATCAGCGTGCCGGGCCGGTTTTTCTTCATCTGCACCGGGGCGTAAAACACCTCGAGCGCACCGGCGGCATACAAGCGATCCATCAGGGCGCCGAAAATCTGCGGATTCATGTCGTCGATCTCGCATTCGACGACCGCGACCCGCATCGCTGACGCGGCCGCTGCCGCTTCGCCGACCACGAGCCGCAGCACGTTGGGCGTGCCGTCGAGATCGCGATCGCCGGCGCCGTACCCCACGCGATCGACGCGCATCGCCGGCATCGCGCCAAACGAGTGCGCGTATCCGCTCAACAGTAGAGCGCCGGTGGGCGTGAGCATCTCCTTTGCAATGGCGCCGCCGTACACGGGCGAATCTCCCAGCAGTCTCAGCGTCGCCGGCGCGGGAACGGGATACACCCCGTGCGCGGTTTCGACGGTCCCGCTGCCCACGTTGATCGGCGACACGACAATGCGATCGGCGGCGAACCACTCGAGACCGAACACGGCCCCGACGATGTCGACGATCGAATCGAGCGCGCCAACTTCGTGGAGGTGGACCTTTTCGACCGGCATGTTGTGGACCGCGGCTTCCGCTTCGGCCAGCCGATCGACGAGCCCCTTGGCCCTGGCTTTCCCGCTCTCAGACAGCGCCGACTGATCGATGCGCTTTTTGATCCCCGCCACATGGTAGTGACGGTGGCCGCCGCCGGGAGTCCCCGCGGCTGGCACCAGCTCGTGGACGCGGAACTTGGTCGCCGTGATCCCGCACTTGACCACGCGGTCGGCGGAGACGTCCCAGCCCTCGACGCCGAGACTGCCGAGCGCCCGGCGCAAATCGTCGAGCGGCAGACCGGCATCGATCAGCGCGCCGAGGATCATGTCGCCGGCGGCGCCGGAGAAACAGTCGAAGTAAAGAATCTTCACAGAAGAATGCCCGCGTCGCGAAAACTGAACCAGCGGCCGTCGCCGAGAATCACGTGGTCGACCACGTCGATACCCATCACCTGTCCGGCGGCCACGAGCCGATGCGTCAGGAGGACATCATCCTGGCTCGGCGCCGGATCACCCGAAGGATGATTATGGAACAACGCGAGCGCCGCTGCCGACGCGACCGTCGCGGCGCGAAAGATCTCGCGCGGATGCGCGATGCTGCTGTCGAGCGAGCCGACCGACAGAATTTCGCTCCGCAGCAGGCGATGCTTCGAGTCGAGCATGACGATGCCGAACCGCTCTTCGCGGTGGCCGCTATAGAGCGGCATCAGGTAGAGACCGAGCATCCGGCTGTTCGACAGGCGGGGCCGATCCAGCGGCACCGCGACCATCGCCCGGCGTCCCAACTCGATCGCGGCGAGGAGTCGCGCCGCACGCGGCGCGCCCACGCCGGACACGCGCCGCAGCTCGTCGACGCCAACCCGAAGCAATCCGCGGACGCCGCCCGCCGTGTCGAGCACGTCCTGAGCGACGACGAGCGCGGGCCGCGCCCGGACGCCAGTGCCAAGGAGCAACGCGATGAGCTCGTTGTCGCCCAACGCGCCGACCCCGGCGCGCGCGAGTTTTTCGCGCGGTCGATCGTGAGCCGCCGGCGCGGTCACAGGTGGCGCTCCAGCTCGGGCAGCACCGTCGCCGCCGGCCCGCGCAGGTGCGCATCCACGCGTGGCGTCAGCGGCGTCTCGTCGATGTTGACTTCGACGAGGCGCGCCCGCCGTCGCCGCGCAAGGTCGGGTAGCGCGGCAACCGGATAGACGACGGCCGACGTCCCGACGACGAGCACGACATCGGCCTGCTCGACCGCGGTCGTCGCGGCGTCGAGCACGCCGGGGTCGAGCGATTCGCCGAACCACACCACGCCGGGCCGCAGCCACGCGCCGCATCCACAGCGCAACTCGCGCCGCGGCGGCGCGGTCCGAATCGTCTTTCACCGTGTAGCCGCAGGCCTCGGCGCAGCGGACGTGCCAGAGGTTGCCGTGGAGTTCGACCGGATCCGGACTGCCGGCGCGTGCGTGCAGGCCGTCGACGTTCTGGCTCAGCAACGTCACCCCGGCCCGCCGTTGCTGCAGTCGCGCGATCGCGCGATGGCCTTCGTTCGGATCGGCCGCGGCGATCAGGCCTCGCCGCCACAGATACCACTCCCAGACGAGGGCGGGCTGTCGGGCGAACGCGGCCGGCGTCGCAAGATCTTCGGCGCGAAACTGTCGCCACAATCCGCTCGCGCCACGAAACACCGGAACGCCGCTCTCAGCGGAAATGCCCGCACCTGTCAACACGACGATGCGATCCGCTGCGCCCACCCACGCCGCTACGTCCGCGATCATGATCGCTTCGGCTCCTCTCGAATGAAATCGATATACTCACCACCTACATGCCGCGTCCGGTTGCCCACTGTTCGACCGCGTTTTTTCTCTATCCATCTGTATCGCCTGCGCGGAACCACCGAGCAAGGAAATGAACCAGGCGCAGGGCGCGATCGACGCCGCCCGCGCGGCCGGCGCCGAACAGTACGCGGCCACCGAGTTGGCCGCCGCCGTGGACGCCCTCAAGCGGTCGGACGAAGCGGCCGCGCAGCGCGACTATCGTCTCGCCCTGAATCACGCCATCGACAGCCGCGAACGCGCACAAAACGCCGCCAAGTCCGCCGGCTTTGCCCGGGCGCAGGCCCGCGGCGACGCCGAGCGGCTCGTGGCCGAAGCCAGCACGCTGCTCACCCAGGCCCGTGGCCGGCTCGACGGCGGGGCGACCGAGAAACTGCCTCGCCGGACCGTGCAGGAGCAACGCGAAACCATCGAATCTGTCGACAAGCGCCTGCAAGAAGCGCGCGCGGCCCTGAAGGCCGACGACTACCCGACGGCGATCAAGGCGGTGACGGGACTCTCTACCCAGTTGCGCGCGGCGTTGAAGGCCCTGGAGAGTTCGCCGCCACCTGCCGCGCCTCGCCGGCGCCGCTAGAGTCTTGAAGGCCGAGAATCTTACCGTTCGAGCCAGTTTTCCAACCGCCTTCAAGACTCTCGCCCGCCGGAGGCGGGCAAAACCAACGCTGCCACTAGCGGGGCGGAGCCATCATCACATGCTCGATGGGCTGGGGCGGAGCCCCGCCAGGTCACACGGACCCGGTTCGCAGAATGTGAAGGGCGCGGCGGCGCGCTGCTCGCAGTCTTTGCCACCGGCGATCTGGCGCTCGGTCTGAGGACCGTCTGGCAACGTGCCGTCAGACGCGATCGCGCGTGGCCGCCTGCAGATCGGCGCGCGAGAGCCACTGGCCGTCGAAGACCACTTCGGCCCAGCCGGTCAGGTAGACGCCATCATCGAGCCATTCCACGCGCTGGGACCCGCCTGGTGCGCTCACTTCGATGTCGCGGGCCGCGCCACCATGCGCCGAGGCCGCGACTGCCGACGCGCAGGCGCCGGTGCCCGAGGCCCAGGTCGGCCCAACCCCCCGCTCCCAGATCAGAATCCGCACCCGGTCGGGCGCTTCGATGACGGCGAACTCGACGTTGGTGCCGGCCGGAAACCGCTGATGCGTCGCCAGCGCCGGCCCGAGGCGGTGAAAGCGCTCCTGATCAGGTAACGCCGTGACCAGTGCGACGCACTGCGGATTGCCCATGCCCAGCGTCGTGACCCGCAATCGCTCGCCGGCGACATCGAGATCTTCTTCCTGCACGTTGGTCGGCGGTCCCATGGCCGCGCGAAAGGTGAAGCGGCCGCTGCCATGACTGACCAGGCGCAGCGTCTTCCATCCCGCATCGGTGTCAACCCGCACCTCGTCGAGCGGGCCGCCATCGCCGGCCGCCAGCCGCTGGTGCAGCACGAGCGCGGCCAGGCAGCGGAGACCGTTGCCGGACAACTCCGACGGACTGCCGTCGGTGTTGTAGAGCGTCATCCGCGCGGTTCCGTCCGGCGCGACCGTGTACAGGATCAGCCCGTCGCCGCCGACACCCGTATGCCGCGCACACGTCGCGCGAGCGAGTGCCACCGGATCCAGACCTTCGGTCTGCGCGTGCGGAATGAACAGAAAGTCGTTGCCGTATGCGTGCGCCTTGGCGATGGAGATCATGGCGGTCACGGAACGCGGAAGGCGTTGAAGACCCAGGTCAATCCGGCGGTGATGCCAACGTCGGGATCGCGCGACGTCATCCCCAGCAGCGCGGCGACATCCACTCGCACCGGCCCACGGGTGTAGCGGCCGCCGACGCGCATGGTGCCGCGGTTTTCGCTGCCGGGGTCGGGGTCGCCGCCACCAGCGTAGAACCGGCCGTTCACCTCGGCCACGATCTCCGCCGCCGTCGTCAGGGCGCGCGCGACCGACAAGCCGTATGTCATCAGGTCGTTCTGCTCGGGCATTCCGGCCGTCGGATCGCCAAGGATGGCCACCCCGAAGTTCCCGACCACGCGGATCGACTGAACCGTCTTGCCGATCAGGAGCGACGCGTAAAAGTTCGTGACATCGGTTCCGAGTCCCGATTCGTTGCCGGTATCGGGAAGCTGCGTCGCGATCCGCAAGCCGATTGCGGGCCGACCAGCGGCTTCGGGTACGAGACGGATCTTGGTGGCGACGACGATGTCCTCGACGTCGGTGGTGGTACCGCCGTCCACCCGAAGCAGCCTGGCAAGCGGCGCCGGCTGACGATCCGTAATCGTCAACCGCTGATACGGGCTTCCGTCGACCTGCACTTCAGCGATCGAGCTCAGGCCGATACTGAAGCCGAGCGAAGGAACCACGAGCCGGTTGCCGGTGAGTCCGCTCAGCGGATAGACGGCCTCGTGCTCGGCCGTCGCACCCAACTCCAGCAGGATTCGCCCGGCGCCAATCGTCTCCGGATCCTCGGTGACGAGTGGCCGCTGTTGCGCCAACGCACCGTCCGCCATCATCAGGGCCGCGGCCACGGTCCATGCCGCGCGCATCACCAGTCGTTTCTTACGAACCAATACCCTCTGCACCGTCGTCACGTTGCCTACCTCGCTGTACCCTGGCGCGCCGTATGTACGCGAGCGCCATGACGTCGTACACCCCGTGTGCCACCACCGGCGCCGTCAGGCCGCCGGTGACGAACGCCAACCCGCCAAGTGCGGCGCCCATGATCGCGGCCCACGCCGCAAACGGCAGCATCGCGCGACCGCCCGTGTGCGCCAGTCCAAACAGCGCGCTCGCCGCCACCCATCCAAGCGTCGGCTGCAGCAGCCCGCGAAAGAACAGTTCCTCGCCCACACCTGCAGCCAGACCGATGACGCCGATTGCAATGGGATGGAGCGCCCCGAAGACCGGCACGAGCACTTCATGGTAAACCGCGCGGACGCCGTTGACGATCCAACTCGACGGCGCACGGGTGAGGAGCGCATGGTTGATCACACCCAGTGCGACCGCGGCCACCAAGCCGATTGTGATGTCTCGGAGGACGTTGCCCCATTGGAGCGGCAGGTCGATGAACCGCGCAATGGTCCACGCGGCAAGGGCAAGCGCGCCCTCGGTGACGACAGCGAGGGCAACGAGCCGCGTGGAGCGCATCGACTAGAACCGGCGACGGCTGTCGACGAGGATGGTGACCGGACCGTCGTTCTCGAGCTCGACGCGCATCATCGCCTGGAATTCGCCGGTCGCAACGGGAAGCCCCGACGCCCGCAAGGCCGCGACGAGCGCCTCGTACATCTCTCGAGCGATCGCCGGCGCCGCCGCCCCGTCGAACGACGGCCGCCGCCCGCGGCGTACATCGCCGGACAGCGTGAACTGCGACACCACGAGCGCGCTGCCGCCGACGTCGACCACCGAACGATTCATCCGCTTCCTGCCATCGACCCCGCCATCGTCTTCGAAGATGCGCACGTCGCGGATCTTGCCCGCGATGTAGTCGAGATCCGCGGGGCCGTCTTCGTGTTCGACCCCGACGAAGACGAGCAGGCCGTGGCCGATCTCGCCGGTCACGCGATCGCCGACGGTGACACGCGCGCGGGTGACGCGCTGGAGGACCGCTCGCACAGCGCGATCAGGTGGCGCTGCGCGCTGAGAGGAGCGGAATCAGCGCGGTGCCGGCCGGGACGTCGCCAATCTCGTCCAGCGTGAGGGCGACCTGCTGTTCGAGATCGCGGGTCGGGGTGAGCCGCCGGTCGAGCAGGTGGCGTGGCATGACGTTGCCGAGCGCCTTGAGCATCGACGACTTCACGTTCGGATGCTCGCGCTCGAGCTCCATGATGAGACGCTTGACCCGCTGACGCTGGAGGCTGAGATCGCCGCACGCCGGGCAACAGCAGCCGATGATCGGCAGATCGTTCTCGCGGGCGTAATTTCGCGCCTCGGCTTCGGTGACGTAGACCAACGGGCGGATGACGACGTGCGCCTTGTTGTCCGAGACCAGACGGGCCGGCATCGCCTTCAGCGCACCGGCGAAGAACAGGTTGAGGAGGAGCGTCTCGACGAAATCGTCGAGATGATGGCCGAGCGCGATCTTGGTCGCGCCGACGCGCGTGGCCCAGCGGTACAACACGCCGCGGCGCAGTCGGGCGCAGAGCGAGCACGGCGTGGCATCGGCGTCGAGCTTGTCGTCGATCACCGCGCCGATCGATGTGTGCTCGCTGTGGAACTCCCAGCCGCGCGCCGCGCAGGCCTCGGCGAGCGCCTGGTGCTGGTAGCCCTCGTAGCCCGAGTCGACATTCACCGCGACGAGCGAAAACTTCACCGGCGCGCGCTGGCGAAGGACGTCGAGAATCTGCAGCAGCGCCCAACTGTCCTTGCCGCCCGACAGTCCGACCATCACGCGGTCGCCGTCTTCAACCAGGTTGAAGTCGACGATCGCCTTGGTGGTCTTCTTCGCCATGCGCGTCTCGAGCGGTGTCCGGTATCCCATCGTTCTGCGTTCCGACGGCCGTCTACGGTCGTCTACGGAGTCGGTGACCGCAGTCTGGACCGGGACCGAGGCTGCACACGGCCGTGCGCACAGAGCAGCAACCTCTGCACCGCGGCGGGCCACGTCATCTGCGCGGCGTCGGCCGCGCCGGCCTCGCCGAGGCGAATGGCGGTCGAGCGATCTTCCATCACCTGGCGCATCGCCCGGGCCAGCGCTTCGGGCTTCGGCTCGGTCACGTATCCGTTGGCGCCGTCGCGGACGAGCTCGGAGGGGCCGCCGCTGTCGCGGCAGGTAATCACGGCCTTCCGACTGCAGAAGGCTTCGACCGTCACGAACCCGTAGTCTTCGTTGAACGGCGTGAACGCGACGGCCCGGCACCGTGCGAGGTGGTCCACCAGGCCGGCCTCGTCCACCCGACCGACGAATTCAACGCGGTCGTCCAGGTCCAGTTGTCGGCGGAGCCGCTTGAGAGCGTCGAGCTCGCCGCCTTCGCCGGCGATGACGCAGCGGATGCCGGCGGCGGACGGTTCGGCCAGCGCCCGCAGAATGAGATCCATCCGTTTGTGCGGCGTCAGCCGCGACACGGCGAACAGGTAGTCACCGTAGCCCTGGCAGCGATACTCGCGTTTCGGCGGCGGCACGTGCAGGACATCCGATTTGAGTTGACCCCAGCGCTGGAGCCGCGCCTGCACGGTTCCCGAGATGACAAACAGCCGCTGGACGCGCGACAACAGGTAGTGATCGGCGCGATGAATCAGCGCCCGCCGGACGCGTTCCTTGATACCGGCGCGGAACGAGAGATGCGGTGCGAACTGATCCCACAGATCGTAGTACTCGCGCATCCGGTGGTTGAGCCACACGACGTGGCGCTCGTGACGCACCGCGTAGGCCGGGAACCGCAACGTGATCACCTGGTCCACGCGCCTGCCTTCGTGGGCGACGGCGACGTCCGTGCACCACGCGGCGAGATAGGCGGCGCCCTGCCGGCCGAATCGGTTCTGCGGCGTGACCAGCAGCGACGCCGCATGTCCGCATTCCTCGAGGGCGCGGACCAGCTCTCGCGCCATCACGAGGTGTCCGCCCTCGGCAAACGGCGGACTCGACGTCACGACGAGGACGGTCGCCATTTACTCGTAGTGGGGCACGAGCCGCACGAAGACGCCGAGGAAGCGCGCGTCGCGGCCGCCTTCCTCGAACATCGGGATGAAACCGGTTTCGCTGGTGATGGCCAGGAAGTACACGTAGTTCATCGGCAGCTCGGGATAGGCCTTGTACGGCAGGCCCTCCGGCATCTCAATCGTCACCGAGCGCCGGTCGTGGGCAGGGATTTCGACCGTCTGCTCGCTGGTGCCGCCGCTGATCGTGACCCGGTTCGGCACGGCCCCGGTTTCGAGCTGAACCTCGAGCCGCGGCATGCGCAGCGATCGAACGACCGGCTTGTCCGGCGGTCCTTCAGCCGGCGCGCGCAGCATCAGCTCGGCGCGCGACTCGCCGCGGACCCAGAACGCGTCGTTGGCGACCGCCCCGTCAGGGAGTGCGACGCTCTCGATTCCGTACGCATTGTCGTCGAGGAAGTAGGCCGAGAGCGGAGGCGTCCCGCTGAGCGGCACCTTCGATCGCGATCGACTGAGGTTGATCGGCAGGTCGTTGAGCAGCGTCAGCTCGACCGGCAGCAGCCGGTAGAGGCCGCGCTTCGTGTGCTCGAAGGATCGCACTGAGACGTAAAACGGATTGAAGACCAGCTGCGCCGTGAACATGGCACCGACCGCAAGGGACAGCAGTGGCGCAAACGATAGCGTCAGCGGCGGCGTGATGAAGAGAAACAGCGGATAGACGCCGAGAAAATAGCGATTCCCCACGGGTCCGCCACCACCTGAATAGGTGAATGGCATGTAGAGCATCAGGAAGATCGCCGAGCCCAGACCGCCGGCGAGCGTGAGCCACTGCCAGACCGGCCGCTGCCGCGGCGCGAGAAAGAGGAGAACGATCGCCACCGCGCCCGGGAAGAAATACGGAACGAAGCCGGTGTGCCGGCCGAAGAAGAAATATCCGAGGTTGCGACGAAACACCTCGCCGAACGCGTCACTCGTCGCCACGACCTCGACGAGCAGCCGATTCGTCTCGCGCGCTGTCCCCGTCGCGTCGAAGGTGTGCTGATCCGACTGGAACGGGAAGCCGCCAAGACGCGGACCCGCGAGATCAGGATCCAGGCTGTAGAACGTCGCGCGCTCTTCCCCGCCCTGATAATTCCATTCGCCGGAGATCGCGACGTTCGAGCGCGAAGAACCCGGCGGTCACAATCGCGAAAACCGTTCCGACGATGAACCCGTGGAGCCACTGGCGTCGCCACACGAACAGCGCCAGCAACGGGCCCATCAGCAGGACATGCGTGGGCTTGGAGAACGTCGCGATCCCCAGGAAGACCGCGGCGACCAGATCGCTGCGCAATCCGAGCAGCCAAGTACGCCGGAAGGCGCCCCACCCCACCGCTTCAGTCCCGACCGCTTCCTTGTAGGTCCAGAAGAAGTAGGCGATCAGCACCATCGCGAGATTGAAGAAGTCCGGCGTCAACCACGCCATGTAGACGGGAGCGATGGAGACGAACAGGAACGCGGCCGCAAAGACCAGTGACGGCAGCGGTGATCCGCGGGCGACGAGAAACGCGTAGGCGCAGGCGAAACACGCCGTCATCAGCACTGCGTGGAGCACCAGAAAGCCGTTGGTGCCGAACAGCCACACGAACGGCGCCGCGAACAGCGGAAACACGAACGACTTGCCGTAGAACAGGCGGGTCGCATCGGGATCCTGCGCGCTGGTGATCTCGAAGAACGGCGGCGCTGACGAGAGCGCGATCCCATGGACGTCGCGGCCGCGCTTGAGAAAGATCCCTTCGGGCCCGGTTGAAAACTCGCGCCAGACCCGCTGCAGATCTTCGCGGCGGAACGCGAAGTCGCCGTCGGCCGCCAGGCTGTGGGCAAGGCTGTAATAGGTGGCCCCGTCGCTGAAGAAGCCGCCGTTGGTGACCTTCGGGAAGTCAACGGTCAGCGCCCACGCGAGGAGCAGCAGCCCCAGGCTGGTCGTCGCCACGGCGCCCAGGCGACGCTCGACGCTGGTTGCAGGAGAGCTGACCGTCATCCCCTGGCCGTCAGGAAACTGAGATCCGCGGTGAGCACGCCAGCGCGGCGGGTGGCCCGCGATGTTTCATGGAGGATGTCGTACAACCGCTCCATTTTTCGGACGAATGCCGCAATGTCGTACTGCGCGCCGGTGGCGCGCGGCGCCGGCCTTGAGCCGCTCCGCGAGATCGGGTCGATCGATGAGCTCGTTCACGCCACGCGCAAGCGCGGCCGCATTCCGCTTCGGCACGACCAGCGAGTCGTGACGGTCGGTCAGGATATCCAGCAGGCCGTCGGCGTCGGTCGCGACGATCGGCTTGCCCGCGGCCAGCGCTTCGAACGCGGTCAACGGCGTGCCTTCCCACAGCGACGGGAACACGACGATATCGAGCGCCGTCAGCACTTCGGCCACGTCGCGCTTGAAGCCCGCGAAGACCAGCCGCTGGCCCAAGCCCAGCGCCCGCGCCTGCGCCTCGAGGTCCGCTCGGAGCTCGCCCTCGCCGACGATCAACACGCGCGCCGACGGATGCGCCTGCACGATCTCCGGCACCGCGGCGACGAGATACTCGTTCCCCTTCGACGGCATCAGCCGCGTGACCGTCCCGACCGCAATCATCGAGCCGTCGAGGCCGAGGGCCGCCTTGGCCTCGGCGACATCTGCCGCGGTCCGCGGCCGCGCAAACTCGTCGAGCGGCGAGCCGAGGTAGACGACTTTCGTGCGCTCGGCCGGCATCAGGCGGGCGCGAATCGTGAACTCTGCCGTCGACTCGGAGACGGCGATCGCCAGGTCGGTGTGCGGCGCCAGCAGCCGATCCGCCACCTGCTGAAACCAGGGCGTCGTCGTGTGATTGGCGTGTTCGTGAAGAATCGCCGGAATCCCCATCCGCCACGCGCACAACCGGCCAAACGTGGTCGCGCCATATCCGTGCATGTGGACGACGTCGGCCTGCTTGTCGCGGAGGACGCGGAGCAGCGCCGGAAACGTTCCCGGATCGAACTTGTGCCGGCCCATGTAGGTGACGTCGACGCCAAACTGCTCGAGCGTCTCCTCCGACAGATCCTTCCGGCGCAGGCTGATGAGCGACACGTTGTAGCGCGAGCGATCGAAGCGCGGAATCATCCACGCGAACAGCCGCTTGACGCCGTGCATCCGCGATCCCTCCCAGCCGAGATGGTCGCAGATGTGGACCACGTTCAAAGGATGCATGTCAGTTACAAGTTACAAGTTCAAAGTTCAAAGTTTAGTTGGTCAGTTGAAGTTGCGCTTGGCGCTAAACCGAGTGGGAATCCGGCTGCGAAGTTCCACTTTGAACTTGTAACTTGTAACTTGTAACTTCACAGCAGGCCCTCCGCCCGGTACCAGTCAGCCGTCCGCCTGATGCCGTCCTCGAGATCGACGGCCGGATTGAACCCGAGTTCGGTGCGGGCGCGGGTGGTGTCGAAGGCACGGCTCTTGGTGAAGAAATCCACGCGGCGTCGATAGAGCGGTGGCTCGATGCGCAGCGGCACGCAGACCATCTCACACAGAAGACCCAACATCCACACCGGCCACACGGGCAGGTGCAGCCGCGGCGGCGGGACCTTGAGCTCGGCGGCGATCAACCGAATCAACTCGTTGAGCGTGGTGTAGCGCGGGCCCGCGAGGATGTAGGTCCGGCCAGCCGCGCCCGGCACTTCCCCGCATAAGCGAAACCCTTCGACCAGGTCGTCGATGAAGGTGAGGTGATAGAACACGTTGCCCGATCCCAGCACCGGAAATCGCCCGCGGTTCAGGCCGCGAAACATCTTCAGAAAGCGCAGGTCGCCGGGTCCGTAGATGCCGATGGGCCGGGCCACGACGACCTCGAATCCACGCGTCCGCCCGAACTCGCGCGCCACCTGCTCCGCTTCGAGCTTGGTGTCCTGGTAGATGTCGCCGGGATTGAACGGCGCATCTTCGGTGGCTGGCGGATTGGCGATGTGGCCGTGCACGCCGCCCGTACTGCAGTGCACGACCCGCGTGGCACCCGCGGCGACGGCGGCCTCGAGGACGTGACGGGTGCCCTCGACGTTGACGGCGCGGTACGCGGCATCGGGCTGGCCCGCCTCCCGGTAGCTCGCCGCGATGTGGTAGACGACCGACGCGCCCTCTGCGGCGCGTCTGACCGCCGCGGCGTCGCTCAGATCCCCTTCGACCGCCTCGACGCCGGCCGCGGCCGCGTTCGACGCGGCAAACCGCGCCAGGCTCCGCGAACGGACGAGCGCCCGCACCTGATATCCGCGCCGGGCCAGCGTCGTGGCAAGGTGCCCGCCGGTGAAGCCCGTGGCGCCCGTGACGAGAACGGTCACTAGCGAAGCTCCGCAAACCGCCTAGAAAAACAAGTCGGCTGCGCTTCGCTAGCGGCAGTATCGGTTTCGCCCCGCTCCCCCACCCAACCGCGCAAACCCCGCGCGGTTGGGGCCCGGTCCGCGGGGCAGACATCTTCTAGGGTCTGAGAAGCACTTGTTTCACTTGTCACGACGTGACTCTAGAAGATGTCTGGAGGCGAATCCTTTGGCCTGCGACTCGGTGGGTTCGGCATCCGATGCCGCCGCCGGCGCCGTCGGGGTGCCGGTCGTGCCGTCCATCAGGCGACGGTACGCTTCGGCCGTCCGGCGGACGTACGACTCGCGGCTGTAGCGCTCCGCCGCCAGCGCCGCTGCGGCCGCCGCCAGCCGCTGACCCTCCGCGGGATCATCGATCAGCCCTGCGACCGCCGCCGCAAACGCTTCCGGATTCGCCGCCGGTAGCCGCGAATTCTCCGCCGACAGCACCTGCGTGTGCGTGAGCAGATCCGTCGCGACGATCGGCTTGCCGGACCGCAGGTAGGAATAGATCTTCAGCGGCGTATTGGTGCCGCGAATCCTCGGCGACACGAGAATGTCGCACGCCGCCACGAAGGCGGGGATCTCGCGGGCAGGCTGCTGCCCGGTAAAGACGACGATCCGGTCGGCGCCGAGCCTGGCCGCTTCCTGTCGGACGGCCTCGACCTGCGCCGGCTCGCCGCCGACGACGAGCACGCGGGCCTGCGGGTGGGTGTGCGCCAGCAGGCCGGCGCTCTTCATGAGCAGTTCAAGTCCCTGATAGGCCTCGAAGGTCCCGGTGTAGAGGATCAGCGTCGCGTCCGGCGCAATGCCCCACGTCTGGCGAATCTGGTCGGGCGTCATCGATGGCGGCTCCTCGACGTCGCCGCCCATGACGTTCTCGATGAGGAGCGCCTTGCCGCCGACCCCCATCCGGGCGACCGTGTCCTGCAGTTCCTGGCAGATCGTGATCACCACCTCCGAGCCGAAGACCATCTGGTTTTCAGCCCAGTTGAAGGCACCGCGCAGCGCGCCCGACTTGCTGTATTTGAAATTGCTCAGCTGCTGCGGCAGGCTCGAATGCATGTCGTAGAGATGCGGGATCCGGAGGATCTTCGCGAGCCAGACGCCGACCAGCCCCATCTCCTCGTGCGAGTGGATCGCGTCGTAGCGCGTGCCCAGGACCCGACGCAGGATCGTGACCAGCATCAGCGCGTCCAGTACGAGCTTGGTCACCGACGGACCAATCCGGACCTTCGAGACAAACGGCGGCCGGAGCGATCGGTAGATCGTGAGGCCGGGCAACGGGACATCGCGTCCGATCGGGTACGTGACGAGATCCACCCGGTGCCCCAGCTCGCCGAGGGCCTTGATGCGGTGGTATTCGCTGAACGGGGTGCCTCGCGGCTCGAAGAACGGCTCGGGCGCGAGCATCAGGATGCGAAGCGAGCGGTCGGGCGTGGTCGTCAAGGGCTGAAGATCAAGCGATTATATCTTGCTGAGCCGGCGGCAGTTACGCCCTTCTGAGAAGCGCTGTAAAGGGTCGGGTAGCGGTTGCCGATAACAGAGGAACCGAGGAACTGCCCTTGACTCTGACCCGATCGTCCAAGTGCCTGCTCGTGCTTTCGGCAGTGGCCTTGACCGCCGCCTGCGAACAAGCCAAGAGCTCCAACCCCCTCAGCCCTGACGTTGCGGGCCCGATTCCAGGCGTCAGCATCACCGCCCCGAAGCCGCTCGAGCCGGCCGTCGGCGCGCAGGTCGTCGCCACGGGCTCGCCCCAGACGCTGCTGATCGAGAACGCGGGCTCGTCGGGCTCGCGCCCGCTCTTCCTGCAGGTGGACATCGCCGCCGACGGGAACTTCCAGACGATCGTGCACCAGGCGGATCGGGTGGCGCTCGGCGGTGACGGCCGAACCTCGTATCGCCTGCCCGAGCCGCTGGCGTCGGGACACACGTACTACTGGCGGTCACGCGGCGCCGATGGCGCGAACACCGGCCCCTACTCCACCGTCGCCAACTTCAGCGTCGTCGATCCGGTCGTCATCGAAACGCCCACGCCGCTCGAACCAAACGGCAACATCTCGACCAATCGCCCCGAGTTCAAGGTCCGCAACGGCAAAATCAGCGGTCCCGGCGGGCTCGGTCGTGTATCGGATGGAGCTCGCGACCGCGCCGGACCCGGCGGCGGTCGTCGCGGTCGTCACGGCCACGCCGCACGGCGAGCGGGACCACGTCGCTGTCAGTCGGCGACCTGCCCTGGGAACGGACCTTCTACTGGCGCGTCTGGGCCACCGATGGCGGCACACAGAGCGCCTTCTCGGGCGTCACCTCGTTCCGGACGCCGGCGGCTCCTGTGGTCGCGCCTCCCGCGCCGATCCCGGGTCCCGTTCCCGTTCCCGTACCCGCGCCCGGCGCCCCGGCGGCTCCGCTCCCTGGTGGTGGCGGCGGTCGCACGCCGGATCCGCCCGGTGGTCAGCGCCTGCCGCTGCCCTCGTATGGCGCGTCGGTCGTCCAGCAAGTTGCGGCCGCACGGCCCGATCTGCTGCGCAATTCCTGCCAGGAACACGGCGGCAGCTGGGCGTTCATGGATCTCGTCGTCGACACGCTGCGCACGTATGACACGCGCTGGGGCTACAACTGGAAGCGCGGCAACGTCGGCGACCCGTCGATGGACGTGATCGACTACCAGTGGGGCGCGGGCCGCGACGAAGGCAGCACGCAGGTCTACATCATCGACATCATCGGCGGGCACTGCGGCGCCAGCCCGGGCCCGAGCTGGAACGATGTGACCGCGGCCACGGCCCAGGGCGGCTCGATCGGCCGCTGGACGGGACGCGGACGGTTTTGAGTCAGGCAGGTGGGGCGGGTTGGGCAGGTGGGGGCCACCCCCAGCTGCCACCCGCCCTACCAGCCCTACCTGCCCTGAACTAGAACCTCAGACGAGCGCCGAAGCCGATTTGCAGACCGCCCAGTTTCGATTCGATCGCCGCCGTTCCCAACATCGGGACGCCAATCGTCGTGCCCGAATAGCGCAGGAACGCGCCGCCACCGACTTTGACGGCCCCGGTATCGTAGAAGATGTAGCTGACGTCCCCGCCGATGTGGCCACCGGTGCTCGACTCGGCGCGCTCGGCAATCACCGGCGCCGCTGTGATCGACGTGAATGGCGGCTGCTCGGTGAAGGTCACGTCCGCCACGACGTCCTGCGTCAGCCGGAAAAAGGACGGTCCGGCGAAGACGTGAACGGTCACCTTCTCGTTGATGCGGCAACATGTAGCCGAACTGCAAATGGATGGCTCGCTCGCTGCGCTCGAGATCGTCGACAGTGAACGCCGCGCTGCGGTTGCTGTTGGTAAAAATCGGACTGGGGACCGATGCCGAAACCGACGCCTGTCCGGTCGATGGCTTCGCGATGAAACCCGATGCCGACCGACACGTTGCGCCACACCCGACCGCCGACCGAGAAGTCGAAGAGCCCGCCCGAATCGATCGCGCTCATGACGTCTTTCGTGCCGTTCTCGCCGTACACAGCGGAACGTCGACTGCGTCGTTGAGCGTGCCCGAGGTCGACTCGAAGCCGAGATTGAAATTGAAATACCCGCGATCAGTCCAATCCTGGACCGGCTGAGCGGACGCCTCGCGAGCGCCAGCGACAATCAGCGCCACAACAGCAATAGTCAGAGCCTTCCGGTGCATCGTGATTCTCGACTCCCTGATCTCGGGCCGCTCGTGCGCCCGGGTTGGACCCTCCTTGGAGGGCGGTTGAAGCGCACGATCGTAGCACGCTCGTTTTTGATGCTTCCGTTGATATCTCGTCGAAGCACCGACACTGCGCGATGTCGTGTCATGACGAAATCAACCGAACATCGTCGTCTTTTCGGGGTTTCGCCCTTTTGCACTCTGCAGTATCATGCTGCGCGGTTGAGCTGAGGAGACAGCGTCAGCCATCGTTGTTTGGCCGGTAACACAGGAGAACGTGCTCGATGATGCGAAAGACCTTGTACAGCTGGATGGTGATCGGGACTGCTGGCGCTGACCGCGTGCTCCGGCACCCCTGAACACCGGTGTCACCAAGCGGCAGTCGCCCCCTCCGTTGCGGCCGCAACGCCGGTGGAGCGACTCTCAAAGCGAAAGCACCGACCGGCCTCTCTCCCAACGGCGGCGCGATCGGGACACTACGACCAACTCTCAGCTTCAACAATGCCGTCGCGTTGTACTTCCAAGTCGGTTACGCCTACGACCTCGAAGTACAGGACGCGAGCGGCGGCGTCGTCTACGCCAGGACCATCGGGGAGTCTCCGGGCTCGAGCAGCCATACGCTCGAAAGCGATCTGTCGTACTCGACGACCTATTGGTTCCACGTAAGAGCGCGAGTGGGCGATGACTCTGCCGCGTGGTCCGACTACGCGATGTTCCGGACGTTCGACCGCCCGGTCGCGGCTGCGGCGCCGCCGGCGGCGGCGGCGGCGGTGCCGGACTGCCCTTCCCGATCCCGGCTGCTTGCGGCCCCGGCGACGGCGACAAGTTTCCCTGTGTCGCCGCCATCGCCGCCTTGTCGGCCGAATGGGCCCGATGCGCTGGAGGCAGCGGCGTTGGCTGTCACCGCTTCACGCGTCAGGTCGTGTTTGCGCTCTCGCAGTCGGATCCCAACTGGCAGATGATCCAGGCGGCTCCGGGCGGTCACGCCTGCAACTGCTCGGGCTGCGGGCCGAGCGACGGCACGATGTTCCGCGAGGACACGACGGTGTATGCGCGGCCGGAACGTGTACGACATGATCGTTGGCGCTGGCGGCCCGTCGCCGTCGCTCAACTGGAGCTTTGTGGGCGCGCCGCGCAACGTCGACGCGCCGGGCAGCGCCCCGGTCTGTCAATAACCCCTCAGGGGCTCGAAGTTCTCTCGCAAAGGGCAGGAAGGCACACCGCCTCCTGCCCTTTCGTTTCGTGTTGACGGATTGTCAGTGGCCGAGCCGTCCAACTTCTACAAGTCGTTCTCCGAAAAGAAGCTCACCACCTACGGCAGTGGCCGCCGCGGGAAAATCGAGCAGCATCGGCTGGCCCTCCTCCACCGGCATCGCCCGGCCAACGGCGAGATGTTCGAGATCGGTCCCGGTCACGGCACGCTGGCGGAACAGGCCGTGGACGCCGGCTGGCGCTACACCGCGATCGAAGCGAGCCCCATCCTCGTGGACGTTCTCAGGAAGAAGGGGCTGGCGGTGATCGAATCGTGGACGCCGCCGATTCCGATTCCCGACGCCAGCGCTGACGTGATTTACGCCGACCAGGTGCTCGAGCACATGAGCGGCATCGACGCGGCGCGGCAGTTCACCGCGGAAGCCTTTCGGGCACTGCGGCCCGGCGGCATCTTCTTCGTCGTCGTGCCCGACTATCTGAAGGAGCGGACGTTCTTCTGGGACGTCGACTACACGCACAACTTCGTCACGACCGAACGCCGGGTGAAGCAGCTGTTCAACGACAACGGCTTCGACATCCTGCAAATCGAGCGGAGCATCGGGGTCGCGACGGGGGTGGCGCGCGATGCCCTGGCGGCCGGCGCGCTGCTCGTCAATCTTCCAGGCGTCGACGCGCTTTCTCGCTACACCCGCACGGAAGACCTGCTCTTCAAGGTCCGCAAGAATCTCTTCGAGACGCTGACGTTCGTCGCCCGCAAACCAGAAACACGGTAACCCGTGGCGAGCTTCCTGTCGCGCGCCGCCGGTTCCACGTGGGTGCGGCTGATCGTCACGGCCGGGATCCTCGTTTACCTCGCCTCGACCATCGACCTGGTCGAAGCCGGGCGCGCGATCGTCAACATCCGGCCCGTGGTATCTGGCCGCCGTCCTCGTGCTCGTCGCCGTGGATCGCGCGGTCATGATCCTGCGATGGATCCTGCTGCTCAGGGCCAGCGGCGTCGCCATCAGCGCGGCGCGGGCCGCAGAGATCTTCCTCGTCAGCTCGTTCGTCGGAAGCTTCCTGCCGTCCGGGATTGGCGGCGATGCGGCGCGAGCCTACGGCCTGTCGCGCACGGCCGCGACCGGGAGCGAGGCGCTCGCGTCGGTCGTCGTCGATCGCCTGCTCGGCATCGTTTCGCTGGCGCTCATGGGGATCGTCGGCCTGCTCGCCTGGAGGCCGGAAGGCTCGCTCGCGTGGGAAGCCGTCTGGCTTGCCGCGCTCCTCCTGGCCGCGTCCGCGGCGCTCTTCTGGACCGATGTCGTGCTGCGGACGCTGATGCCACGGCAGTGGCTCGAGAGCGGCCTGCTCCGCCGGTTGAGCGACGCCGGCGACGCCATCGGCCGCTACCGTGCGCGCGGCGGGGCCCTGCTGCACGTGCTCGTCTGGTCGGTGGTCGTCCAGCTCCTGCGAATCGTCCAGGCCTACCTCTTGGGACTCGGGCTGGGCCTCGCGGTGCCCTTCAGCGCCTACTTGCTCTTCATGCCGGTCGGTCTCCTCATGCTGCTGCTTCCGATCTCGGTCAGCGGCTTCGGCCTGCCTCAGGCCATGTTCGTGTGGATGCTTGGACCGTTCGGCGTCTCGGACGCTGAATCGGTCGCCCTTTCGACGCTGATCATCCTGACCGGGCTCGCTGGGAACCTCCCCGGCATGCTCCTGTGGCTCCGACGGGACGGGACGGCCTCACGAGCGGGCGGCTGAGCCCCGCGTCCAGGATTGGGCTTTTTCCGCGAAATCCTGTAGAATCATCAAGTTAGCCTCATCTAAAAATGGCACAGGTTTACGCGGCGAAGTATCTCGCCAAAGCGGCCCTCAGTGCGCCCCGCGATTTGGTTCGGGCCGCGGTCGCCAGGTACACCCCGCTCCATCCCACCGTCCTCATCTTCCATTGCACCTTCGTGTGCGATGCGCGGTGCGAGATGTGCAGCAACTGGACCCGGGGCGACCGCAAGTCCGACCTGACCCTGGCCCAAATCGAGCAGGCGTTCAGCTCGAACCTGTGGAAGGACATCGAAAACGCCTCGCTGTCCGGCGGCGAGCCGACCACGCGCAACGACATGGTCGACATCTGCCGCGTGATGATCGACAAGTTCCCGAAGCTCCGGAAGCTGACCATCAACACGACCGGTCTCACCCCGCACCGGGCCATCCCGATGCTGACCAAGGTCGTCGAGATGTGCCACGAGCGGAACGTCATCTTCTCGACCCGGGTG
The DNA here is from genome assembly GCA_963841895.1 of uncultured Acidobacteriota bacterium. Taxonomy (GTDB): domain Bacteria; phylum Acidobacteriota; class Vicinamibacteria; order Vicinamibacterales; family UBA2999; genus JACCSI01. The sequence continues at coordinate 491,341 of CAWJEO010000015.1, read as the reverse complement.
TCGATCGACGGCGTCAACGACATGCACGGCGAAGTCCGCAACGTGAAGCGGGCGTTCGAGAAGGCCGGCAAGACCATCAAGGCGATGCAGGAGCTGCAGCAGAAGTACAGCTTCAACTTCGGCATCTCCTCGACCATCTTCTCGATGAACCTGGACGACGCCGACAACATCCTGGCGTGGGCGAAGAAAGAGAAGCTGGACATCGTCTTCAACATGGTCCGCTTCACCGACGCGATGCTCGGCAACAGCGAGCTCGCCGGCGATCTTCGCCCGATGGGTGTCGAAGAGCAGCGCATGCGGAAGTTCTTCATCGACCGGGTCCGCCAGGATCCGCTGCTCGACGGCCAGAACTACATCTACATGCACTACGCCGACATGATCTGCGAACGGCTACCACCGGCTGGCGCCGTGCCCGTTCCAGACGCAGGGCGTGATGCTCAACCCCAATGGCGACGTGTTCTTCTGCGAGAACAGCGACGTCATGGGCAACACCAAGGACGAGGATCCCGAGAAGATCTACTTCCGCGACGACGCGCAGGCGCATCGCCGGATGATTCGCGACGACAAGTGCCCGACCTGCCTGAGCCCGTGCCAGATGAACGTCGCCGCCATCAAGCAGGTGGTGCCCTACGCCAAGTTCCTGGTCCGCGCCTCGATGGAAAAACGCCGACGCGAGACGCGGCACCTGTCACCTCGACCGCCGCGCTGTGACCAGTTGCAAGTCACAAGTTCGCGACGTCGGCACTTCGAGCACTGGCACGCCGCACTTAACTTTGAACTTGTGACTGTAACTTGCAACTGCGTCTATGTCCCTGCAGCGCTCAGCGTTCTCGTTCCGATCTACAACGAGCGCAACACCATCGAGCGCCTCCTCAACGAGGTCGCCGCCGTCGAGACCGGCCTCGAGCTGGAGGTCCTCGCCGGCGACGACGGCTCGACGGACGGGACGCGGGAGATCCTCGTCGCGGCTGCAGCTGCCGGGCGTGAAGGTGATCCTCATGCCCGACAACGTCGGCCGCGGCGGCGTGCTCAAGCATCTCTGGACGCTCGCCACCGGCGACATTTACGTTCACCAGGACGCCGACCTGGAATACGATCCGCGCGACTACATCCCGCTCCTCCAGCCGATCCTCTCGGGCGAGGCCGACGTCGTCTACGGCAGCCGCTTCAAGGGATCGATCGAAGGGATGCGATTCGCCAACCGGATGGGCAATCTGTTCATGTCGGCGTCGGCGCGCACGCTCTACGGCGTCCAGGTGTCGGACCTGATGACCTGCTACAAGATGTATCGCGCCCCGCTCATCCAGGGGCTGCAGATCCGCGCCAACGGCTTCGACTTCGAGGCCGAATTCACGGCGCGGCTGGCGCAGCGCGGCGCCCGCTTCGCCGAGGCCCCTGTCGGCTTTCGCGGCCGGACGTTCGAAGAGGGCAAGAAGATTCGCGCCTTCGATGCGGTGCGGGTGATGCGCGAGCTGGTGCGCTGCAAATTCTCGGGAGACGGGCGTGAGCTGATCTCGACGGACGCCTGGCCGGCGTCATCCTCGCCGCCGGCAAGGGCGCGCGGATGTATCCGTTCTCGGAGCGCAGCCCGAAGCCGATCCTGCCGATCCTCAATCGTCCGCTGCTGACCCATCAGATCGAAGTGATGCGCGACTGCGGCATCAGCGAGATCCACATCGTCGTCGGTCACCTCGGCTACCAGGTGGCGCGCACGTTTGGCGACGGCTCGCAGTTCGGGGTGCGGATTCACTTCATCGAACAGGAGAGCACGCTCGGCCTGGCGCACGCCGTCGGCGCGCTCGAGTCGCGGGTGCAGCTGCCCTTCCTGCTGATGCTCGGCGACATCTACTTTCACTTGCAGGCGCCGCTCCGGCCGCTCATCGACGAAGTCCTGGACGGCGAGATCAACGCCAACCTGGTCAGCATGTACGAGCCGGACCCGGCGATGGTCCGGCGCAACTTCGTCGATCGAATCCGATCCCAGCGGCCGGGTGCGCCGGGTGATCGAGAAGCCGCGCTACGTCGAGAGCCAGCTCAAGGGCTGCGGGCTGTATGTGTTCGACCAGCACATCTTCGACGCCATCCGGCGGACGCCGCGCACGGCGATGCGCGACGAGTACGAGATCACCGACAGCATCCAGATCCTGATCAACGACGGCTACGTCGTGCACCACCACCCGATCGTCGAGCGCGATCTCAACCTGACCAAGCCGGAAGACCTGCTGACGATCAACCTGATCGAGCTGGCGCGGCGCGGACTCTCCGCAGCTCGTCGGCGAGCGCGTGAGCGCCCCGCCGGGCGTGCGCATCGAGCGCAGTGTCATCGGCGCCGACGTCATCATCCGCCACCCGATCAGCATCACCAACTCCGTCATCATGCCCAACGTCGTCGTCGACGCGGCGCACGATCTGGACTCGGTCGTGATGGACGCCGAGCACTCGGTCTTCTGCCCGGCGCGGCGGTCGTGCGACGGTGCGTCGAGCGACGGTCGCTGCGCCGACCTGCCCTACGCCGCGCCCACTTGCCCGACTTGCCGCGTCGTGACCTTTTCCCACGCGCTCGTCACCGGCGGCGCCGGATTCATCGGCGGCCATCTCGCGCGCGCGTTGCTGGCGCAGCGGCCGGCGCGTCACGGTGCTCGACAATCTCTCGGTCGGCCGCCGCGAGGTGGTGCCCGACGCGGCGCGCTTCGTGCACGGCGACATCCGCGACGCTCGCGCCGTCGCCGAGGCATTGACCGGCGTCGATTGCATCTTCCACCTCGCCGCGCAAGTCACGATTCGCGGCAGCTTCGATCGCTTCTACGAAGATCTCGACACCAACGTGATGGGCACGGCGCGGCTGCTCGGCGCGGCCGATCCCGCGGCCATCAAGTGGTTCGTGCTCGCCTCGTCGATGGCGGTCTACGCCGACGCGAGCTCGCCGGCCCCGGTCAGTGAATCCCATCCAACCGCGCCGCTCTCACCGTACGGGATCGGCAAGCTGGCCGCAGAAGGGGTCGCGCGGCAGATTCTGGACGCGCGCGGCATTCCGTTTACGGCGGTGCGCTACTTCAACACGTTTGGGCCCGGGCAGACCTACACGCCGTATGTCGGGGTGATCACGATCTTCGTGACGCGGCTCCTGCGCGGCGAGGCGCCGGTCATCTTCGGCGATGGCGAGCAGCAGCGCGATTTCGTCCACGTCGACGACATTGCGGCCGGAACGATGGCCGCGCCGGGCCGCGCGCCGGGAACCTACAACCTCGGCACCGGTCGCGGCACATCGCTGAACGAACTGGCGGGCATGCTCGTGCAGCGGATCTCGCCCGCGACGGTCGTGGGACATGCGCCGGCGCAGCCGGGCGAGCTGCGGTTCTCGGTCGCCGACATCAGCGCCGCCCGTCGCGCGCTGGGCTACGCCCCGTCACGTTCGCTTCAAGCAGACCTCGACGGCGTCATCAGCGACATTCGCGCTCGCGTGACCGCGTGATTCGCGCGGCTTGACTCAGAACGGCCAGACGACCCCGAGCGTCAAACCGATGGCCTGCACGTCTGGATTCCGATTTTTGCCCACGCGTCCGGCGTTCGACAGGTGGAGCCATCGCGCACCGACCTGGAGCCACCCCCGCCCCACCGGTAGCATCGCGCCGCCACCCGCCACGATCACGTAGTTGGATCGGGTTCCCCGCTGTGGAATCGGGGATTCTCCCCGCGACAACCCAACGCCGAGGTCAGCGTAGGGATGTCCATGGCGCCACCGCCAGCGAGTCCGAGCGCCCGATGGTGAAGCCGGCTGTCCACGCATCGCGCGGCTCTTGCGCGACATGCAGCAGCAACCCTTCCACGCGTACGGCGAGCGGGCGCCAGACCGCGCGGGCGACGCCGATCGTGACGCCAGCCAGCACTTCTCTCGACTCGTTGTAGTCCCAGGCCTCCGGAAGCACGGTTGCCCCGGCGTCGACCGTCCACGGCTGCGCCGCCGCGGCCTGGCTGGCGGCGAGCATGCACACGACGAGGACGGCGCGCGTCAGCATCCGGGGGAGTGAGTGAGTTGGTGACGCGCTACTCGACTCTGAAAATCGTCATCTCGTCATTCCGGAAGACCGGTGCGAACAGGTCCGGCCGCGAGGCAATGTTTCCGATCGCCGTGGCATAGGCACGACGCTCGGGAATCCCCGTCGCGAGGAAGTTGATGCCGAGGAATCTGGCCATATTGTGCGCCTCGTCGGCCGAGCGCGCCCGGAAGATGCCCCAGTAGACGTCGTCCGCGGCCTCGCGATACGGACGCATCGGCGTCATCGCGATCGGGAAGCCGGCAACCGACCGGCGCTCGGCAAAGCCGGTGATGTAGCTCCAGTGTTTCGAGCCACGGATATACGGTTCGACCTGCACGACGGCCTCGAGTGGCGTCGAGACGCGAATCCAGTCCAGCGCTTCGCGCTCGAGCGGCGTGATGACGAGGGTCCACGGAAAGTCCGCGCCCATCTGCTCGGTTGGTGACGTCCTGCGCGTTATAGACGTCGATGACGACCGTCGGAATGCCGAGAAGAATGGCGACGCTGACGCAGATCGCCACCACCGTGCGGCTCCAGTCGATCCGCCAGACATCGTTGAGCGCACACGCCGACATCACCCCGAACGCGATCAGCAGGAGATGTCCGCTTCTCCACCCCACCCACACGTCACCGGAGTCCGGCACGTTAGTGAAGAAGTAGAACGCGAAGGCGGCGATGACCAGCGTCGTCGCGGCCGCGCCATCCCTCAGTGCCCAGCGCCACCGAACGATCGTCGCAATACCGCCGAAGAGGAGCGGGCCAAAGCTCAAGAACAACACCTTGCCCAGATGGTTGACGGCCACAGGGTTGAGGCCGAACACCAGCAGAAATCCGTATCGATCGTCGGTGTAGCCGAGGGCCTTGGTGAGCGCGACGCCAACCACAATCGGGACGCCGCCGAGCACCGCGCAGCCGAATGGCGGCGCGCCAGCGTCGCTGCTGCGTCAGCCGCAGCGCGAAGAGCAAGCCGACCGCAAGGCCGACGATGAGCGCGGTGAACGTGCTGAAGAGCAGCGCGAACGCGAGCAGGACGCCGGCCCACAGCGCGACGCTGGTCTCGGTCACATCCTCGGCCAACCCGACCAGCCACAGCGCCGCCAGGGCCTGGACGTATCCAGTCAGATGGTGCGGTTGATACAGCAGCATGCGCTGGAGCCCATCCGCCGGCATCCCTTTGTAGAACCATCGGGTGACCGCATCGATGTTGACGTTCTTCAGCTCCGCGAACGACTGCCCCTGCTGAATGATGGCGCGGATCATGTCGACGCCTTCGTAGCTGTTCGCGACGAAGCCCAGGGCGACGCCCAGCGCGCTCAATCCAGGACCAGCGCCGGACATGCGCACGAGACCGTACAGGAATGCCACCGCCGCAAGGCCGAAGAACAGCCCGTTGACGAGCACGACTTGCTCGTGACGCACGTGCGAGGACGCGACGTTGCGGTACACCGCGCCCGACAGGAAGTGCGACAGCCAGTAATAGTGGAGCGGACGTTCCTTCAGAAACGGGTTGTGCGGCGGAACGTCTCCCTTGGCAATCTCCGCCGTGACGGTGATCGCCCAGACGAAGTCCGCGGTGAAGTAGGCGCGATACGCTTCGCCATCGCCGACGGGTTCGCGCACGTGCGCGTACGGCGCCCAGGTGATGAGCGGAACGACGAGCATCGCCAGCGTCACGGCAACGACGTCACCGCGTCCGAGCACCGGGAGGCGTAGCGTCGGCCCGCCAAATCGCCGGGCTGCGGCCGTCATCAGCAGCGGCAGCCACGGTCCGGCTGCGATCGCGAGCCAGTTCTGCAGCCCTGCCGCCCACAGAATGAACGTGCCAAAGACGCTGAACCCAAGACCCAACGCTGGCCCGAGCAGCCAGCCGAGCAGCCACGGCCGATTCACGTTCGGAAAGAGCGACCGCACCAGGAGCACTCCGGGGAGCGCCATCCACAGCACGGCACCGATCAGAGCAAGGGCGGTTGGGCGAGGAACGAGGACGAGAACTTCCGCGAGGATCAGCGCCGCCAGCGTGGCGAGTAGGCCGCGCGGGGGCAGGCGCTGCACCGAAAAATCATACTACGCACGCCTGAATCACTCGGCCGTGGTGCGCGCGCTGGCCCGTCGGCAGACCGCCAGCGCGCGAGGCGCGAAACGTCAAGGCCGCTCGGCCGGCCCCGACGCGCTATCATCGGTAGCGTTGCTCGCCCACGCGCCCGCGCTCGATGGCCTCCGCGGCATCGCTATCCTCCTGGTTCTGTTTCATCACTTCTTCGTTCTGAAACCAGCGACAGCGGTTGACAACGTCCTCGCCCAAGGGCCTGTACGTCGGTTGGGCGGGGGTCGATCTCTTCTTCGTGCTCTCAGGATTCCTGATCACCGGCATCCTCATCGACGCACGCGGCAGCGAACGGTACTTCAGCAGCTTCTATGCGCGCCGGACCCTGCGCATCTTCCCGCTCTACTACCTGATCGCGTTCCTCTCGCTGATCGTCCTGCCGGCCTTCCCGTTTGCCTACGACCTGCTGGTCGGTCTCGGGGCGCCCCGGGAGCAATGGCCGTACTGGCTGTACCTGACGAACTTCGCCGTCGCCGAACGCGAGCGGTTCATCCACGGCATTCTCGATGTCACCTGGTCGCTCGCGATCGAAGAGCAGTTCTATCTCGCGTGGGCCGTCGTCGTCTGGCTCTGCCCCACCCGCCTGCTCGGACCGCTGTGCGCAGCGATCATCGTCGCGGTTGCGGGCGCTCGAATCTGGGCACTCGCAGCCGGCGCAACCGCCATCGACGTGTATGTCCTGACCCTGTACCGCGCCGATGGTCTCGCGACCGGAGCGCTGCTCGCGTGGGCAATGCGGCGAGGCTGGCTCGCCGGCGCTGGCGGCAGTGCGCTCGCCCTGTCCGCTCTTACGGTTCTCGGCGTCGTTGGCGTCTCCTGGCTCGATGGCGAAAGCTGGTGGTGGGGTCCGACGATGCAGAAGGCGGGCTACACGCTGCTGGCGCTCACCGGCGGCGCATGGATCGTCGCCGCCGTTCGCTTGCCGGACGCGCACTGGTGGCCGCGCGCGCTGTCAGCCGGCTGGCTGCGAGTCGTTCGGCAAGTACAGCTATTGCCTGTACCTGATTCATCTGCCGGTGATGCGCATCGTGCGCGAGTTCGTGCTCGCCCCCGAGCAGTTCGCGCAGTTCGGATCGCCCTGGATCGGTCAGCTGGTGTTCTACGCGCTCACGACCGCCGCGGCATACGCGGTTGCCTGGACCTCGTGGCGAGTGTTCGAGGCGCCGACTGCTGCGGCTGAAGGCGCAGGTTTCCGGACTATCTAGCGGCACGCGACGGCTGCCCTGCCTGCCCAGCGATGCCCTATCTCGGCTTCCAGTCCGGCACCCGATCGTTGCCGCGGCCGCTGGTCAGGCGGATGAATTGTCCCGGCTTCTGGACGTCCATGATCGCCAGATCCCAGTCTTCGCCTTCGTGATGTTCCGGGCTGACCGAGAACGCGATCTGACGGCCATCCGGTGAGTAGTCAGGGTAGTAGCTCCACATCGTCTTGTCCTCGAGCAGCACGCGCGGACCGGTCTCGCGGACGGCTTCGAGCCGCGACGGCTCGCGATCGAGGCGCACGAACGCCACCTCCTGACTGTCGGGTGCAAACGAAGGCCGGCAGGCGCCGCCGCCGCTGGTGATCTGGCGCGAGCTCCCGTTGGTCAGGTCGATCAGGTGAATCTGGAAGCTCATGATCGTTTGCGCCGCATACGCGAGATAGCGGCCATCGGGTGAGGTGGCCGGCATGATCGCGCGGTTGATGCCACTCGTGACCCGATCGACGCGCCGATCGGCCAGCCACACGCGATAGATCTCGCCGCGGCCGTCGCGCTCGCCGGTGAAGAACAGGCTCTTGCCGTCGGCGGCCCAGACCGGCCCCTGCTCGGGCGCCGCATGATCGGTCAGCCGAACGACGTTCGAGCCGTCGGCGTTCATCACGAAGATGTCGAGGTTGCCCTTCTGCCCGCGCGTCGAGCTGAAGGCGATCAGCGCACCGTCGGGCGACCAGCGCGGCTCCTCGTCCAGCCAGTCGCCGGGTGCGCCCACCCGACGAATCGCGGCGGTGGCGAGATCGAGCACGTAGAGACGCGTCGGCCCTTCCCGATCCGATTGGAACAGCAGCTCGCCGCGCAGCCCCGCCGGAAACGGCTTGACCGGATCTGGTCGATCACCGCCGGGCTCAGCCGCAGACGCTGGCGCCGGGTTCGCAGACGCCGCTGGCGGCGCAACCGGCACCGCCGCGTTTGCCAGGGCTGGGGTGACAACGGACGGCTCGGCTGCAGCGGTCGCAGCGCCCGACGGCTGCGGCTCAGGATCCGACGCCGCGCACCCGGCCAACACCACCCCGACGATGAGCACAAGAAGCACGCGCATATTCATTTACGACGCCAGCCCGCCCCACTTCGGCCGTCACGACCCTTCGCACCTATTTCCGCGCGAACGCCATGAGATGCCAGCCGAGCGGCCGCACGAGCCCTGCGGGAGCGCGTTGAAGGTGCCCACGAACATCGTATTGAAGGCGACACCCTTCCAGCCTTTGTGAAGCCGCGATTTCACCGGAAAGCGCTCGGGCACGATGTCGGCCGTGGCGAACGGCGTCAGCAACCGTCGGAATTCGGCAATCGAGAATTTGCGCAGGACCGGCGCGTCCTCGTGCTCGAGCTGCACGTTCATCAGCTTCGACAACGCGTTCAGCCATGAAATGCGGTTGTAGACCATGAAGATGGCGCGGCCGCCGGGCTTCAACACGCGATGGCATTCGGTAATCAGCCGCTCCGGGTTCGCGGTGTACTGGATCACGCCGTGGCCGTAGACGACGTCGAACGAGGCGGCGTCGAAGGGCAGCGCTTCGGCGTTGTCGACGCGGAGATCGTCGGCGCTGCAGGTCGTGCAGCGCGAAGTTGCGGCGCGCGAGATCGATCGCCGTCGTCGAGAGATCGACGCCGGTGACGCGGGCGCCGCCGCGCGCGAAGCGCACGAGATCGGTGCCGATGCCGCAGCCGACTTCGAGCAGTTTCTGATCGCGGAAGCCGTTGAAGTCGACCAGGCGCGGCAGGTAATGCAGCTTGTCGAACCGATAGTCGTCGAGGTCGTCGAAGAACTCGCGCGAGCCGACCGGCTGCGTGGTCATCTCCAGATCGTGGATGCGCTCGTTCCAGTAGTGCTGAATCGCGTCGATCACAATCCCCTATCGGTACAATGCCCGTGAATGCAGCGCGACCTTCGCCGCCTTGCTGACACGACGTTCGATCTCGTCGTTGTCGGCGCCGGCTTCTATGGCGCGCTCGCCGCGTGGGACGCGACGCTGCGCGGCCTCTCGGTCGCGCTCATCGACAAGGGCGATTTCGGCGGCGCCACCTCGTTCAACAACCTCAAGACGCTGCACGGCGGCCTGCGATCGCTGCAGTCGTTGAACTACCCGCAGATGCGGCTGTTCATCCGCGAGCGGCGCGCGCTCGCCCGGGTCGCGCCGCACCTGGTGCGGCCGATGCCGTTCGTGGCTCCGACCTATCGCCATCCGCTGCGCGCCGCGACGACATTGCGCGTGGCACTGCGGCTCAACGACCTGGTGGCGAACGATCGCAGCGAAGGCATCGACGATCCGGCGTTGCACCTGCCGCCGAGCGATGTCCTGTCACGCGACGAGTGCCTGCGCCTCAATCCGGCGATCGATCCGGCCGGCGTCACCGGCGGTGCGCGCTGGCACGACTATCAGATGCGGAACGCCGACCGCATGACGCTGTCGTTTGTGGTGTCGGCGGCCGAGGCCGGCGCGGCAACCGGGAACTACGTCGAGGCCACCGGCGCCATCCGAGACGACAATCGGATCGCCGGCGTCAGTGCGCGCGACGTGCTGACCGGCGACGCCCTCACGATTCGCGCGCGGACGGTCCTCAACGCCGCCGGCCCGTGGGCGGCGTCGTGGCTGACTGGGGTCGTGACGGCCGCCCATCCGCCCGCCGCTGGCCTCTCGCGGGCGATGAACGTCGTGACTCGCCAGGTGCCGGTCGCCCAAGCGTGCGGCGGTCTGGCCAGTGGCCGCTTCCTGTTCCTGATTCCGTGGCGCGACGTCACGCTCGTTGGCACCAGCCACGATCCGTATGCGGGCACGCCCGATCAGCTCAGCGTCACCGCGCGCGACGTCGACATCTTCATGAAGGATGTCGCGCGAAGCGTTCCCGCGCGCAGGACTCAGCGCCACCGATGTGCAGTTGGTCCATCGCGGCCTGCTGCCGAGCCAGGACGGCCACGGACCGCACGTCAAGCTGCTGAAAGAGAGCACCGTGCTCGATCACCGCCGCGACGGCGCGGCGGGGTTGATCTCGATGTTCGGCGTCCGCTACACGACCGCGCGGCAGACTGCCGCGACCGCGATCGATGCGGTATTCGCCGATCGCGGCGTCGAGCCGCCGCGGTGCACGACGGAGGTGACGCCGGTCGCCGGCGGCGACATCGGCTCGACCGAGCTCCTGCATCGCCGACGCCATCGGTCACGAAGGCCACACGCCGCGCGGCGTCGTCACTCGCCTGGCGCTGACCTACGGCGCGGGCTATCGGCCGCTGCTCGATCGGATGCACAGTCAGCCGGCGCTGGCCGCGCCATTAGGCGCGGCGTGCGCGGTCACCGGCGCCGAGATCCTGCACGCGGTCGAGCACGAATCCGCGATCACGCTGGCCGACGCCGTCATCCGCCGCACCGAGGCAGGCTCCGCGGGCCATCCTGGCGACGACGCCCTCGCCGCAGCAGCCGCGGTCATGGCTGCCGCCTTGGGATGGGACGCGTCGCGCGTCGCCAAGGAGATCGAGAAGACGTCGGCCTTCTACGCAATTCCTGGCTAGAGACGCGTCAGGTGCCTGCAGTGCCAAGTGCCTAAAGTGCCCGGCGTGCATCGAGCGCACCCGGCACCCTTGGCACGGACAGGCACGCTACCTGCTGCCGCTCGTGGTCGTGGTCGTGCCGCGCAGCGTCTTGCCTCTCTCCGGAAACGCCGGCCGCTTCGGCTGCGACGGCGGATTCTTCTTCAGCTCTTCGAGGGCGACGGCAATCGCGCGTTCGAGCTGCGGATCGCGGCCGGCAATCACGTCCTTCGGCGTCTGCTCCACCTCGATGTCCGGCGGCACGCCCTCGTTCTCGACGACCCAGCCCTCCTCGGGCGTCCAGATCGCGATGTTCGGGGCGGTAATCGAGCCGCCGTCCATCAGCGTCGGGAAGCCGAGAACGCCGACGAGGCCGCCCCAGGTGCGCTGCCCAACGATCGGCCCGACCTTGAACTTGCGGAACATCCAGGGCAGCAAGTCGCCGCCGGAGCCCGCGGTTTCGTCCGTGATCATGACCTTCGGCCCCTGAATCGACGCGGCCGGCGTCCGCAGGTCGTCTCCGTACCGCATCGCCCAGTAGCTGATGAGCGGCCGCCGCAGGATGTCGATGTAGTAATCCGCGATCTGGCCGCCGCCGTTGAACCGCTCGTCGATGATGACGGCGTCCTTGTGGGTCTGCGGGTAGAAGTAGCGCTTGAAATAGGTGTAGCCGGGCTGCGCGGTGTTCGGGACGTAGACGTAGGCCACACGACCGTTCGTGGCCTTCTCCACTTTCCGCAGGTTGCCCTCGACCCAGTCGCGATTGCGCAGGGCGCCCTCGGTCTCGACCGGGACGACTTGCACGCTCCGCGAGCCGGTACCGTCCGGATTCGGACCGACGGTGATGTCGACGATCTTGCCCGCGGTGTTCTCGAAGAAGCTGTGGATGTTCGCGGGCGGCCGCACGTCGCGACCGCGCACGGCCAGCAGGTAGTCGCCGGCCCTGACGTTGACGCCCGGTTCGGTCAGCGGCGCCCGCAGCTGCGGATTCCAGTTCAGGCCGCCATAGACCTTCCTGAAGCGATAACGCCCGTTTTCGACGCTGTAGTCGGCGCCCAGCAAGCCTCCGGGTACGGTGCGTGGCGTCTCCAGGCGATCGCCACCGCCGCCGCGATGATGGCCGACCGACAGCTCGCTCGACATCCACTGAATGACACGGTTCAGGTCGCTGCGGACCGCGACATCGCCGACGAGCGCGCCGTACTTCTTGCGCATCGCGGCCCAGTTCACACCGTGCATGTTCGGCGCGTAGAAGTAGTCGCGATTGACCCGCCAGGACTCGTCGAAGATCTGCGCCCATTCCGTGCGCGGGTCGATGCGGACTTCGAGATCGGCGGTCGCGAGACGCCCGTCGCCGGGATTGACCTTCGGGCCAAGCGCGGTGATCGACCAGGCCTCCCGCGTCTGGTAGAGCAGCTTCTTCCCGTCGGCGGTGACCTGGAAGCCACGGAGACCGTCGAGCAACTGTTCGTCCTGGCGCTTGGCGAGGTCGAAGCGGTGCAGCCGGCCCGTCGGTCCGCCAGGCCCAGGCGTCGCGTTCTGATCCGCGCGCAGGTAGTAGATCTGGTTGGCTTCGCCTGCGCTCAGAGTGGAGAGGTCACCGGCCGGGATAGGCAAATCGAGCACCCGATACTCGATACCCTCGAAATCAATGCGAACCGGCTCCGGTGGTTTCGCCGCCGCGGTCTTGTCGGCCTCGGTCGCGGGCGCCGCCGCAGGCGGGGTCGCCGGCCGCGGCTTCTCCTCGTCGCTCTCGCGCGCCAGCGGCGACGGGATGTCGTTGCGCAGCACCACCAGATACACATTGCGGGTGCGCCGGTTGTCGGCAGTTGACTGAGCGAACCAGTCGAGCACCGGCCCAGCGTCGGTCGAGCCAAACAAGTAGAGATATTTGCCGCTGCGATCGAACACCGGGTCGCTGACCTCGGCGAGGCCATCGCTGATCTGGAACGAGCGCCCCTGCGCGACGGAATACGCGGACAGCGTCATCGCGAGCGGCTGCGTGTTGACGACATACGCCAGCCACTGCGAGTCCGGTGCCCAGCTGAAGCCCAGCGTGCTGATCGGTCCATACACCTTCGCCGCTGCCACCTGCTTTGGTGTCCCGGTCTTGAGATCGAGGACATGCAGGGCCTGCGCGTTGTCGCTATAGGCCAACTTCTGGCTGTCGGGCGACCACTTCAGGTTCGAGTAGAAGCCGGCACCGCCGGGGCGGTACTTGGTCACCTCGCCGCGGCCATCAGGCGCGGCCACGTGCAGTTCGTACTCGCCGCTCGCGTCGGAGAAATACGCGATCCGGGTCCCGTCGGGCGACCAGCTCGGCGACCGCTCGTGCACGCCGACGCTGTTGGTCAGGTTGCGGGCATCGCCCTTCTCCGCCGGCACCGTCAGGATCTCGCCACGGAACTCGAACACGGCCCGCGCGCCAGACGGCGACACCGCCGCCGCACGAATCCAGTTGGCGCCCTTCACAAAGCGCGGACGCGTCTCCCGCAAATCGGACGGCACGCCCAGGCTGATCTTCCGCGCCGACTTCGCCGCGGGATCGAAGAGATGGAGGTAGCCCGCCTGCTCGTAGACGATCTTGCCGCCGCCGGCCGAGACCTTGAGCACCGGGAAGTCGTCGTGGCGGGTCATCTTCGTGACCGCTCGCGTCTTCGAATCGTAGGCGTAGAGATTGAATTCGCCGTCGCGGTCCGAGCGGAAGTACAGCGTCGACCCGATCCAGGCAGGATCGACGTCATTGGCACGTCCATCTGGCTGGGGCACTTTCACGACATCCTGGGTGCGCGTGTCGAACAGCCAGAGTCGGGACACCATCCCGCCGCGATACTGCTTCCACTGCTCGAAGGCGGGGCCAATCGGGTTGTAGGCGATCGTGGAGGCATCAGGCGAGTACGCGCCGCTCGCGGCATTCGGGATCGGCAGCGGCTCTTCGACGCCGCCTTCGATCGGCACGGTGTAGAGCTGCGTGTAGCGGCCGGTGAAGACCGTCCTCGGTGACGTGAACAACACGCGGGTCCCGTCGATGGTGAAGCCTTGGACCTCGTCGGCGCCGGGATGCCAGGTCAGGCGCTTCGGCACTCCGCCTTCGCTGGCCACCAGGTAGACGTCGCGATTCCCTTCATACTGCGCCGTGAACGCAATCTGGCGCCCGTCCGGCGAGAACGCCGGGTTCGACTCGACGCCGTCGTCGGTCGTCAGTCGCCGCAGGTCGGTGCCATCGATGCGCGCGACCCACAAGTCGTCGGCGTAGACGAACGCGACGTGGGTGCCGTTGGTCGCCGGCTGGTGCAGCAGCCGCGTGTCCTTGACGTTGACCTGCGCGGCTGGTGTCGCCGCCAGCGCCAGACACACGGCCAGCGCCCCCGCAATCGTTCGCTTCATGGCATCACCTCTTGGAACACGACGAAATGGACCTCAGCGCAGATGCGCCTCGCACCAGCGCTCGAAGACCATCAGCGGGAAGAGCGTATGGGCGTGATTCTCGCGGCCGGCGACGTGACTGTCAACCAGCCGGGTGACTTCCGACGGCTCGAACAGACCGCGGGCGGCCATCCGGGACGGCGCCAGCAACGACCGCATCAGCGGCGCCAGCTCGCGGCGCAGCCAGTTCTTCATCGGGATGCTGAAGCCTTCCTTCTTCCGCGTCAGGATCTCGCGCGGCAGGACGTCGCGCATGGCGCGCTTGAGAATCCATTTGCGCTCGCCGTCGCGGATCTTCAAGTCACCCGGCATCGAGAAGGCCAGTTCCATGACGTCGGCATCCAGGAACGGGGCGCGGGTCTCGAGCGACGTCGCCATGCTCATCCGGTCGACCTTCACCAGGATGTCGTCGGCGAGATAGAGCGACAGGTCGGCGTACAGCTGCCGGTTCAGCAGATCGTTTTGGCCGAATCGCGCCAGCGCGTCGCGCACCGGCGCGTAGACGTCGCCGCCCACCAGCGCCGACTGCAGCGACGCGGCATAGAGCCGCGTCTTCTGCGCGCGGGCCGAGATACACCATCCACCGGTAGTGGCCGAGGTCGTCGGGCGCCTGCGTCGCCCCGAGCGTGAACCGCTTGAACTTGTTGACGAGCCCTTTCTTCTTCTCGGTCGGCGGCAGCGCTGCCGCGACCGCGGCCGCCGCCGGCAGCAGCGTGTCGCCCATCCAGGCGAAACGCGTGGCCAGTTCCTGCGCCTGATACGCGTCGTAGCCGCCAAAGAGCTCGTCGCCGCCATCACCCGAGAGCGCGACGGTCACGTGTTCTCGCGCCAGCTGCGACACGAGGAACGTCGGGAACAGCGACACGTCGGCGAACGGCTCGTCGAGGTGCACGATCAGCTTTTCGAACAGCTCCTCGAGGTTCGGCGACACCGACCGCTCGCGATGATTGGTCTTGAACAAGCGCCGCGATCTGTCGCGCGTAGGGCAGCTCGTTGTAGGTCCCGTTGTCGAAGCCGATGCTGAAGCTGTTGACCGGCTGCAGCGACGCTTCCGCCATCATCGCGACGATGCTGCTCGAGTCGATGCCGCCGGAGAGGAAGGCCCCCAGCGGCACGTCGGCCATCATCTGACCGACCGTCGCACGCGTAAGCGCCGCCCGCAGCGCCTCCGCCGCCTCGTCGTCGGTCCACGGTTTGACGCGTACCGCCGCGGCATCCCAGTAGCGGTGCACCGTCACCTGACCGTTGCGATACAGCAGATAGTGCCCGGGCGGCAGCTTGTGAATGCCCTTGAGCACGGTCCGCGGCGCGATCACGTACTCGTAGGTCAGAAACTGGTCGACCGCCTCCAGATCGAGCTCGCGAGTGACCTCGGGCCGAACCAGGAGCGCCTTGACCTCGGACGCCAGCAGCAACCCTCGTGAGGTCAGCGTCCAGTAGAGCGGCTTCTCGCCCGCCCGATCGCGCGCCGCGAGCAGTGTGCGGGTCCGGCCGTCCCACAACGCCAGCGCAAACATCCCGCGCAGCCGCGTCAGGAACGACTCGCCCCATTCTTCGTAGGCATGGACGAGGACTTCGATGTCGGATCGGCTGCGGAACTGATGGCCCAGAGCCGCGAGCTCCTGGCGGAGCTCGCCGAAGTTGTAGATTTCGCCGTTGGCGACGAGCTGGATGGAATCGGTTTCGTTGGTGAACGGCTGCTGGCCGCCCGACAGATCCACGATCGACAGCCGGCGCATCCCGAGGCCGACGCCGGAGAGCGTCACGCTCCCCTCTTCGTCAGGGCCGCGATGATGCAGCGTCCGCACCATGCGCGCCAGGTCCTCCGGCGCGACGGGGCGATTCAGGTCTGATTCGACGATGCCAACGATTCCGCACATGTTCTTGGAAGATTCTTGTCAGTTTCCAGTTAACAGTTACCAGTTCAAAGGGTCCCTCAGTCCCAACTTCACCGAGGCCTCTTTGAACTGGCAACTGGACACTGGAAACGGACGTGAGCCTTATCCTCGCCTGTCTCTCACGACCTTTGCCGGGATCCCGGTCGCAATCGCGAACTCCGGGATCTCGCCAACGACCACCGCGCCGGCGCCGATGATCGCATCGCGGCCGACGCGCGAACCGTCGGTGACCACGACGTGCGTGCCGAGCCAGACGTTGTCGCCAACATCGATCCCGCGGGCCGTGCGTCCCTGCTCGAGGACCGGGATGTCCACGCGGTCGTAGAGATGATCGCCGCCGACGAGATACGTGTACGCCGCCATCAGCACGCTCTTCCCCACCCGCACCCGCGACGCCGAAAAGATCTCGCAGTTGAATCCGATGTTGGCCTGGTCGTCGATCACGATGTCGCCGTTCTTGCAGCTCAGAATCGTGTTGCGGCCGACGAACACGCCCTGTCCGATGGTGATGCCCGCGTTGTCGGTTCCCTTCGCGTCGAGACAGCAGTTGTCGTCGATGACGACGTTGTCGGCGATCGCGATCTTGTGGGGGTGGCGGACAGTGACGTTGACGCCGAACACGACGTTGCGCCCGACCCGCCCGAGCACGGCGGGATACAGCTTCGATCGGAGGAACAATCCGAGCGCGCCCGGGACCCAGGCGCTGAAGAGCGTGACCAGCTCGAAGGCCATGAGCGCGCCGAGGCCCGGACGGCCGATGACGAGGTCGCGATACTTGTCGACCTTCGACTTGCGCTCGTCGAAGAGCTCTTTCTGGATGACGGTGATGCGCGGATCGTGGGACCGATCGACCGATGGTCCCTGCACACGGTTGCCGGCTGCCGGTCCGCCGTTATTCATGGCTCCGCGTGCGCGAGCTCCGGCGTCTGACGAATCTCGCGAATGACGTAGACGGGCTTGTTCTGCGATTCGTAGTAGGTCCGCGCCAGCAGTTCGGCGAGCAGGCCGAACGTCACGAGCTGGACGCCGATGAAGAGCAGCAGCATCCCGAGCAGCAGCAGCGGCCGATCGCCGATCCCTTGCGTGGTCGTGAGCCGCACGTAGCCGAGATACCCGGTGATCAGACAGGCCCGCGGTCACCGCCGCGAGGCCCATGAGCCCGAAGATCTGCAGCGGCCGCGTCGAGTAGCTCAGGAGGAACTTGACCGTCACCAGGTCGAGGACGACGCGAACCGTCCGCGACAGGCCGTACTTCGTCGTCCCGGCGGTGCGGGCCCGATGGTTGACGACGACTTCCTTGATGCGCACGCCGATCTGGCTGGCGATCGCCGGCAGGAAGCGGTGCATCTCACCGTAGAGACGCAGCGGCTTGACCACCTCGGCGCGGAAGACCTTCAGCGAGCATCCGTAATCGTGCAGCTCGACGCCCGTCGCCCACGAGATCAGCTTGTTGGCGAGCACCGACGGCACCCGGCGCGTGACGAACTGTGTCCTTCCGGTCCTTGCGCCAGCCGCAGACGATGTCGTAGCCCTCGTCGATGGCGTTGGCCATCGCGGCGATGTCGGCGGGATCGTTCTGCAGGTCGCCATCGGCGGTGACGACGAGGCGGCCACGAGCGTAGGCGAAGCCGGCCGCAAAGGCGGCGGTCTGCCCGAAGTTGCGGCGGAAGCGAATGATCCGGAGATGCGGGTCGCGCGACTGCAGCGCCGCCAGCTGGTCGAACGTATCGTCGGTGCTGCCGTCGTCGATGATGATGATTTCGTACGAGCGGCCGCCGCGAACGAGCGTGGTCGTCAACTCATCGTAGAGCGGCCTGATGTTGGGCGACTCGTTCCGGACCGGGATGACAATCGACAGCTCCGGAGTCATCGTGACGGAGGCTCTGCCTCGCGAGATGAAGAAACCTGACTCACATGCATCGATTCGCGGTCTTCAAGACTCTGATCTGGACCAGCGCGATCTCGCGTGCTTCGGCCGACGACCAGGAGAATCGGGCCATTATATAACGTTGACCGCCCCCCACCCCAGCCGTTGGGCCCGCATGTCCGAGGCCTTGCGGCCGCTCGGCCTCGTTCCCTTGTGGCTCGGCGCGGGCGCGATCGCGACGGGGCTCGGCGCCGCGATCTGGTACGCACGCGCCGGCCTCACCCTCTCCCATTACGACGCCAAGGCGCACCTCGTCGTCTCGCGGCGCATCCTCGACAGCCTGACGCCCGGCTGGGAGCAGATCGGCGCCGTCTGGCTGCCCCTGCCCCATTTGATCAACATGCTGCCGGTCCAGATCGACTACTTCTATCGGACCGGGAGCTTCGCCGTCGCGCTCTCGATCGTCCAGCACGGGATCACAACCGCCGCCTTGGCGGCGACGGTCCAGGCGCTCACGGCCTCGCGAACCGGTGCGGCGCTGGCCGCCCTGCTCTACGCGCTCAACCCCAACGTGCTCTATCTGCAGAGCACGCCCATGACCGAGCCGCTGCTGTTCGCGCTGACGACGCTGCAAGTGTGCGCTCTTCACGCGGTGGGTCATGGCGGGACGATTGACCGTGCGCGCCGATGCCGGCTGGGTCACCGTGCTGGCCTGTCTCACGCGCTACGAAGCGTGGTTCATCACCGCCGCGTGCTTTGTGGGCGCGGCCTACGCGTGGTGGCGGCGCGGCCACTCGGTCAGAGCGGTTGCGCGCGTGATGTCGCGGCTCGCCGTCTACCCTCTGGCGACGGTTGCGCTCTTCCTCGTCTTCAGCCGCATCACGGTCGGCGAGTGGTTCGTCAGCGGCGGGTTCTTCGTCCCGGACGAGACGCTGCGCGGCCAGCCTCTCGCGGTCATCGAGAAGATCGCCGAAGGCGTCGAACTGCTCGCCGGAGTGTGGCTGCTGCGCGTCGCCGGGCTCGCAGCACTCGCGGTGGGTCTCCTCGCGCTAGGCACCGCCGGGCGCGCCGGGATGGTGCTGACGCTGGCGCCGTTTGCCGCGGCCGCGCTGCCGTTCGCCGCGTACTTGTCAGGCCACCCCTTTCGTATGCGCTACGAGATTCCACTCGTCGTCGCGTGCGCGTTGGTCGTCGGCGCCGGCGTCGGCCTCCTGCGGAGGGTTGCGCCGGTCGCTGCGGTCGGGATTCTGGCGCTCGTCGTCTGGGAGCAGGGGCCGCTCGATCAGCGAGCGCCGATGATTGCCGAGGCCCAGCTCGATCCCAACGTCGCCGCGCGCGCCCAGGTCACGTCGTGCCTCGTCGAGCGCTATCGCGGCGGCACCATCATGATGAGCATGGGCTCGCTCGGCCACTACATGCAGGAGATGTCAGCGGCCGGATTCGCCATCAAGGACTTCCTCCACGAGGGCAACGGGCCGATCTGGGACAGCGCGTTCACGCGCGGCCCGGCGGCGCTGGTGGAGTGGGTGATGGTCGAGGAGTTCGCGGAGGGCGGCGACGCGGTGGCACTGCGCCACCGCGCCTATCCCAGGCTCCTGGAGGATTACGATCGGGTCTGCGCGGGCGGCAACGTCGCCCTCTACCGACGAAAAGGCCACAGCGACTCAGAGACGCAGAGATAGTTTGCATCTCGAAATCGGCGTCGCGCTGAACCCTGCGGGATCGCACGCCCACCACGATCAAGATCGTCTCGGTGTCTCTGTGGCTCTGTGGCTGAATCAGAATCGAATCCCAAACGTCGCCATGTAGTGGAAGCCGCCCAGATCGATTTTCGGCGCCGAGGAAGTCGAGCGTGTCGAGATCGCCCTCGGCTTTCTGATAGCGAATCTCGCCGCCGAACGTGCCGTTGCCGACCGGCACGCGCAGTCCAAAGACGGCGACGGGCCCAATCGACGTGCCGCTCTGCGAGTAGCTCTCGCGGAAGATCGGGCTCCCCGGGCACGCTGAAGTCGATGAAGTCGCCGGTCTCGCTGTAGCGCCAGTTGAAGAGCCCGATGCCGCCGCCGACGTACGGCTGCACCGCGGCGCTGCGGCCGAACGGCAGCACGCGCACCGTCGCGGTGAACGGGACGATCCGCAGCTTCAACTGCTGTTCGATCTCGGTTCCGTCGGGACGCACGTAGTCGTCATAAATCGTATCGACGGTTCGCGAGTTGAACCCGACGCCGCCGCCAAACTCGAGATACTCGCCGATCGGCGCGACGTATTCGGCTCCGAACGAGATGGTGTTGAAATCGTTGAAGTCGAACAGGAACAGCTCGCGATTCTCCACGAGCACGTCGCCGTCGACGCGGGCATCCTCACCGCGAACCGCAAACAAACCCACTGAGAGATTCAACTGCCCTTGAGCGTGAGCGGCGTCGGCGCCGAGCAGCCCGATTGCCAGCGCTAACGCGGCCGTGCAGGCAGAACGAGAACGCATGTGACCTCCGAGGTCGTCAAGGCGTGGCATGACGAACGACGAAGCACGGCCCGTACCAAACGGGCGAGCACGCGAAAATGGCCGGCTTTCGCTGGAGTGGCGGGCCGCGACGGGATCGCGACCGGCGGACAGTGGCCTCTCCTAAGGACGCTTGACGCGCCGGGCAATGTCAAGCATCGCGTCGTGGATCAGGCCGTTCGACGCGAGGCACTGTCGCGCCGCGGGCACGAACGGACCACCGTCGAGCGCGGTGACCCGCCCTCCGGCCTCCTGCACGATGAGCGCCCCTGCCGTCGTATCCCAGGGCTGCAATCCCTGCTCCCAGAACGCGTCCATGCGGCCGGCCGCGACCCAGCA
The DNA here is from genome assembly GCA_963841895.1 of uncultured Acidobacteriota bacterium. GTDB lineage: Bacteria > Acidobacteriota > Vicinamibacteria > Vicinamibacterales > UBA2999 > JACCSI01. The sequence continues at coordinate 470,388 of CAWJEO010000015.1, read as the reverse complement.
AAGGTCGATCGCGGCGGAACCGAGCCGGCGGATGGCGCGCGCTTCGCGAAGAAAGCCGGTGAAGAGCCCGAGGATGTCGTCGATCCGGTCGCGGACGTCGTAGGGGAAACCGGTCACGAGCACCGAATCCTCGAGCGTTGCCGCCGGCGACACCCGCATCGGCGCGCCGTTGACCCAGGCACCGACGCCGCGCTCGGCGGTGAACAGTTCCTTGCGATTCGGATCGAAGACGGCGCCGACGATGGCCTCGCCGTCGAATTCGAGCGCAACCGTCGAGCAGAAGATCGGCAGGCCGTGGGCGTAGTTCGTCGTGCCGTCGAGCGGATCGAACACCCATCGATACCGCGCACCGCTCGTCGTCTGCCCGAGCTCTTCCGCGAGAATGTCGTGATCGGGAAAGCGCTGGCCGATCAGCGCCCGGAACATCCGCTCGACTTCGACGTCGACGTCGGTGACCAGGTCGATCGCGCCTTTCTTCTCGACGCGAACGTCGGTGCCGAAACGCGCCATCTGGATCTCACCGGCGCGCACGACGGCTTCGATAGCGGTGGCGAGAAACTGGGGGCTGGGATGCTCGGTGTGAGAGATGGAATGGCGGACTCGTTCGAGTGTGCGGCGGCTGCGTGGCCAGCGCGCTCCGGGTAATCTGTGTCAACCGTGGTCAGGCGGAGGCGCCGTTCGGGAAGACCCGTTTCACCATCCGCACTTCCATGCCCTTGGTGGCCCGCCGCTTCACCTCGACATCGTCCATGAAGCTGCGAATCAGGAAGATGCCGCGGCCGCTTGATTTCAGGAGATTCTCAGGCGCGAGCGGGTCGGCGATGTCCTCGGGATCGAAGCCCTCGCCCTCGTCCTCGACCCGGATGACGAGTTCCGGTGGGTCCTGCGCGGGCACGTGGCGTGAATTCGACGGCGACGCGCTTTTCGATGTCGTGCTGATTGCCGTGCTTGATGGCGTTGACGACGGATTCGCGCACCGCCACGCTGACCCAATGCAGCGAATCGTCGTCGAGCCCGGCCAGGCGACCGACGTAGTCGCTGACGACCTGGACGAAATCCAGCATGTCAAATGCGCTTCCGAACTCGATACGAATGGTATGCGGCGGCGTCATGCGGCCCTGCGGCGGGCTTCGGTCAGCGCATTGAGCATTGGCGCACCCTAGCGAGGCTCCGCCCCAGACCACCGATCATGCGGCTCCGCCTCGCTAGTGACAGTGTTGGTTTTGCCCCGCCTCCGGCGAGGCGAGAGTCTTGAAGGCCGTCGAAGCACGTGGCTCAAGGGCATGAAGTGTGCGGCCTTCAAGGCTCTAGCATAGCCTTTTTTTTGCGTTTTCGATCCGCTCGACCTGGCCGAAATGGCCCATCGCTGGGATGACCGCCGTCGCCACAGGCCGCGTGTCACGAGCGCGCGGCTGCAAGGATCTGCCGCCGCGAGTCGAGGGGCGATATAGTGAGCGATTGTGCGTATTGCACACGAAGTCACGGTGAGCCCGGCCCGATCGGTGCGCGGGACGATCGTGGTGCCGGGCGACAAGTCGATCTCGCATCGCTACGCCTTGATCGCGGCGATCGCCGACGGCGAGACGAGGATTCGCGGCTATGCGCCCGGCGGCGATTGCGCGTCCACGCTGGCTTGCCTGGAGCGCCCTCGGTGTCGAGATCGTCCATTCGACGCATCTCGATCACGGCCCCCTCGTCTCGATCACCGGCCGTGGCGCCAGCGGCCTGGCGTCGCCGCACGGACTGCTCGACTGCGGCAACTCCGGAAGCACGATGCGCATGCTGCTCGGCGTGGTCGCGTCGCATCCGGTCACCGCGACGATGACCGGTGACCGATCCTTGTCGCGGCGCCCGATGCGGCGGGTCATGGCGCCGCTCACGCGGATGGGCGCGCGCATCGATGCGACCGAGGGCGACAAGCCGCCGCTCACCGTGACCGGCGGCGCACTCGAAGCCATCGACTTCACCCCCGAGGTCCCAAGCGCGCAGGTCAAGAGCGCCGTGCTGCTGGCCGGTTTGAGGGCACACGGCCGCAGCCGCGTGACCGAGTCGACGCTCACACGGGATCATACGGAGCGGGCGCTGCGAGCGTTCGGCGGCAGCGTCGAGGTCAACGGACTCGCGATCGCGGTCGAGGGCGGCCAGCGCCTGACCGGCATCGCCGCCCGCGTGCCCGGCGATCTGTCGTCCGCCGCGTTTCCTGCCGCCGCGGCCGCGGCGCTGCCCGGGTCTGACGTCACGATCGCGGGTGTCGGCTTGAACCCGACTCGCACCGCCCTGCTCGAGGTGCTGCGGCGATTCGGGGTGGTGGTCGATGCCGCCGTCGAGGACCAGTGGCAAGGCGAGCCAGTCGGCACCATCCGCGTGCGGGCGGGCGGTCTGGGTCGCCTGGAGCTCGGCGCCGAGATCGTGCCCGCGATCATCGACGAATTGCCGGTGCTTGGCGCCCTGGCCACTGCGGGCGGCGAGCTGCGCGTGACCGGCGCGGCGGAGCTGCGGGTCAAGGAAAGCGACCGTATTGCCGCACTGGTCGCCGGACTCCGCACGCTCGGCGCCGACGCCGACGAACTGCCCGATGGCTTTCACATCCGCGGCGGCCGGCCCCTGACGGGAGGGGTCGTCGACGCGCACGACGATCACCGTCTGGCGATGGCGTTCGCGATCGCCGCCCTCACCGCCAGCGGCCCGGTGACGATTCGCGGCGCCGACGCGGCGGCGGTGTCCTACCCGTCGTTCTTCGCCGATCTGGATCGACTCCGAGCGTGAAAGCGGACAAGGTGTATCTGGTCGGCTTCATGGGCGCCGGGAAGACCACCGTGGCGCGGGCCCTGGCGCGGCGGCTCGACTGGCGCCACGAGGACATCGACGAGCGGATCGAGCAGCGCGAGCGCCGCGACATTCCCACCATCTTCCGTCAGGAAGGCGAGCCCTATTTTCGCGCCCTCGAGCGGGAGGAGGTGATCGCGCTGCTCGCGGCGCGCGGCGCCGTGATCGCGACCGGCGGCGGCACCTTCGTCGATCCCGCCACCCGGGAACTGATGCTGCGCGACGGCGCGGTGGTCTGGCTCGACGCCTCGTTCGCGGCGATTCTGTCGCGTGTGCCGCTCGACGGCCGCCGCCCGCTGGCCGCCGACCGCATCGAGATGGAAAAACTCTATAATCAGCGCCGCATGGCGTACAGCCAGTCACACCTGAGACTTGACGCAGGCAAGGCCTCGGTCGAGGAGCTCGTCGAGCAAATCGTCGAGTGGCTCGAGGCCTAGGCATGAGGTATCTGATCCTCAGCGACATTCACGCCAACATGGAGGCGTTCGAGGCTGTCCTCGCCGCCGCCAAGGATCTCGCCTACGACCGCACGCTCGTCCTCGGCGATCTGGTTGGTTACGGCGCCGATCCCAACGCGGTCATCGAGAAAGTCCGGGCGATCGAGCCGTATCGGCTGATCCGCGGCAATCACGACAAGGTCGCCTCAGGGGTCGAGAGCGCGGAAGGCTTCAATGCCGTCGCCCGCAACGCCATCCGCTGGACCTACGATTCGCTGACCACAGAAAACCGGGAATGGCTGGCGGCGCTGCCGCAGGGCCCGATTGACGTCGACGATTTGCTCGAGATCTGCCACGGCACGCCCTTCGACGAGGACGCCTACGTCTTCGACGATCTCGACGCCCTGCGGGCGATGCAGGCCTCGGACCGCCCGGTCTGCCTGTTCGGCCACACCCACGTCCAGGTCGGCTACATGCTGACCGGCGATCAGTTCACGCTGAGCACGATGGACGTCTCGCGGCCGCTGACGATCTCGCTCGCCGACAAGGAGGCGCAGCACCTGATCAATCCGGGATCGGTCGGCCAGCCGCGCGATGGCGACCCGCGTGCCGGCTACGCCCTTGTCGACACCGACGCCCTCGAGATCACGATCTATCGCACGGAGTATCCGATCGCCGACGCGCAGGCGCGCATCGTCGCGGCCGGTCTGCCCGCGGTCCTCGCGCAGCGACTCGCGCTCGGACGGTAGGTGGCTCCGCTTCGCGGAGCAGGGCGTCCGGCGCTTCGCGCGGCCGCAGGGCTCGTTTCACGAGCAGGGCTCGCTTGCGCGAGCATGACCTGCGCCCCAACGACTCTGCGAGCCTTGCTTCGCAGAGCTGAGCCCGCTCGCGAAGCGAGCCTACGACCGCTGCGCGTCCTTCTGCGCTTTGTGTTCCCGGCGGCGTAACTCCGTGAGATAGGCGTCCTTCGCGGCGCGGCCGCCGAGAATCCAGCCGAAGACCATGCCGATCAGAATCGCCACCGGGATGTAGATGAAGTGGGCGGCGTTCATCTCGCCCATCAGCGGCGTCCTTTTTCGAGTGCCACCAGATCGGCTTCGACCTTCCGCACGCGCTTGACCAGCCCGAAGCAGTAGGCCACGAACGCGATCCAGACGAAGCTGTACGCGGCGACCACCATCGGCGCGGCCGGCAGCTCCTCCTGCGGAGGCAGCTGGTCGAGCGGGACGAATTCGTCCTGCGGCGCCGGCTTCCCAGGCGGCGGTTGTTGGACCGCCGCGACCGCGACCACGGGTGAAAACGATGCCGCGCCGGCGGGTGCGAGGCACCCGAGGGCGAGGAGCAGGACACACGTACGCACCAGTCGCATCAGCTCTCATCCGCAGCGAGATACAGGGCTTCGACCCTGTCGCGCTGCTCCTCCAGCTGCACGCGAATCGCGAACAGCACCACCGCCATCAACACGAACCCGGCCATCCCGAACCAGATCGGGCCCGCCATCGGCGGCACGAGCGATCCCAGCACCGTCGTCTTCGGGTGCATCGTCCGCCAGTAGTTCACCGACACGTACACGAACGGCGCGTTCGCGATGCCGAAGAGCGCCACGCCGGCGGCGAGCTTGTCCGAGCCCGGACCGCCGAAGCGGCGCAGCAGCAGGTACGCAATCGACACCAGCCAGCCGAGCAGCGACGAGGTGAGCCGCGGCTCCCAGTCCCACCAGACGCCCCACGACTTGCGCGCCCAGAGCGGCCCGGTCACCAGCGTCATCGCGCCAAAGAGGACGACCAGCTCGACGAACGCGACGGCCCAGTGATCGTATTTGCGCCTGCCGGTGAACAGGAACATCGCGCTCGCGACGCCGGCCAGCATCGCCAGGACCAGCATGAGAATGCCGGCGGGCACGTGGTAGTAGAAGATCTTCTGCACGAGCCCCATCGTCGACTCGTAGGGCGCGAGATAGATGGCGATCGGCGCCGTCGCGAAGATCGCGAGGGCGATCGCGAGAAGGATGGTGGTGTGCTTCCGCATAGGCTATTCGGCGACTGCGGTCGACAGTCTACGGTCTACGGTCAACGGTTAGTGCGCTAGTAGCGGCTCGACTCTGTCCGTGGACCGTAGACTGTTGACTGTCGACTGTGGACCTCGCGTCCCTATTCTGTCATGAGCGGCTCGAACGTCCAGAGCGCCAGAATCACGAACACCACGTCGAAGAACATCAGCAGCCCGAGCCAGAACTGCGCGACCCCCGCGTCCGGCGTCGCCTGGAACAACGCCGCGGTGCCGCGGACGCCGGCGATGATCACGGGGATGGTCACCGGGTACAGCAGGATCGGCAGCATCACGTCCCGGCTGCGGGCGCGCACCAGCATCGCCGCGAAGAGCGTCCCGACGGCCGCGTAGCCGATCGTGCCGGCCGCGAGCAGCGGCGAGCAGCAGCACGGGGCTCGACGCCGATCGGCGCCTGAAAGAACAGCCAGATGAGCGGCAGCAGAACGATCTCGGTGATGCCCATCAGCATCAGGATCCCGATCAGCTTGCCGAGATAGAGCGCCGGACGATCCGCGGGCGCGAGCAACAACGCGCGCAGCGTCTCGGTCTGTCGCTCGCGCTCGAACGTGCGCGCCAGCGCCAGCGTGCCGGCAAAAGCGATCGCGATCCACAGGATGCCCGCCGACACATTCGCGACGACCCGGCCTTCCTCGACGAAGGCGAACGCGAACACCAGCACGCACGACACCGCGAAGAACACGGTCGTCGACACCAGCTCCCAGCTGCGCACCTCGACGGCGATGTCCTTGCGCACGACGAGCCACGCGACGCGGGCGAAGTCGGTCATGACGGCCGTTCATCGCGGCGACGATAGCGCTCGCGCAGGTCGTCGCTGCCCTCTTCGGTCCGAACCAGCCGGCCGTTGCGAAGGTACAGCGCGCGCGTCAGCAGACCCTCGGCCACTTCGAGATCGTGGGTCGCGACGATGATCAGGCAGCCCTCGCCTGGCAAGCCCTGCAGGCGCGCCACGAGCGCGGCCGACGATGACTGGTCGAGGCCGGTGAATGGCTCGTCGAGCAGCAGCAGCCGCGGCGCGTGGACGAGCGCGCGCTCGAGCGCGAGGCGCTGCCGCATGCCGCGCGAGAAGCCGAGCACCTGGTCGTCGGCGCGATCCGCGAGGTTCGCCTCCTCGAGCGCGGCGGTCGACCCGCGCGTCGACGTCGCGCACGCCGTAGATCCTGCGCAAAGAACAACAGGTTCTCGCGCGCGGTCAGCTCCGGATAGAGAAACAGATCGTGGCCGAGCATGCCCAGCCGGCCGCGCAGCGCCGCCCCGGCGTCGCGCGCCGTGTGGCCGCCGTAGGTGACCTGGCCAGTGGAGGGCGCCAGCAGCGTCGCGAGAATCGCGAGCAAGCGTGGACTTGCCGGCGCCGTTCGGCCCGAGCAGGCCGACGATCTCGCCGGCGTGGCAGTCGAAGGAAATCTTGGAGAGGGCCCGGCGCCGGCCGAAGTGCCGGCCGACGTCTGCGGCGGTCAGGCTTGTGAAGTCGACGCTCACGCGCCCACAGGGTCGTGATCCAGCTCGCCCATCACGCGTTCGAGCTGCGCCACCAGCGATTCGCGCCGGGTCGCATAGCGGTCGTCGTCGATTCGACCCTTGCGGCGCTGCTCCTCGAGCGCCACGAGGTCGGCATACAGCTTCTCGCGGCGCTGCTGCAACTGCGCGTCTGCGCCCTGCGACGGCTTCGCCAGTGAAGCCCAGCCCACAGCCCGACGACGAGCACGATGACGCCGAACGCCGACGCCGACGTCGCGCACGACGTTGCTGTGGTGCGGCAGGCCGCTCAGGTTGAGCGTCAGTGTGTCGCCTGGCGTTGATGCGGCCGCCGGTCGCCATGAGAAACGGCGTGCCGCTCGCATTGGCCTCCTGCTGCTGCGAGAACTGCGGCGACGCGATCTGCAGATTGCCGACTTTCTCGGCCGCGACGAACAGCTGCTCGACCGCGGCCGGCCACGTTCTGCGTCAACGCCACGCGGTCGCCGCGATACGGGACGCGAAAGCCCACCTGCACCTGCGTCGTGCCGGGCGGGAACGGCCCGTTGATCCGCAGCCGATTCGCCCTGCAGCGACGCCAGCGACGACGAACCCTGCATCGTGCCCGGCGCCGGCGGCCACCTGCGGCAGATCGATCATCAGCGGTCCGCCGGGATCGATCGGCGTGCGCGCACTGTTGACGATGTCGAGCAGGTAGAAGACCTGGAGGTTGTCGTCCTGGAACTCGAGGATGATGCGCGTCTCGCCGCCGAAGACGACGACGCCCTGACGCGCGGGCTGCCGGGCGCCCTCCTCGGCTGCGGCCTTCTCGCGCGCCGCCGCCGCGGCAATCCCCGCGACGAGCGCCACGCGCACGCCGCTCTCGGCCGGCACCGGAAACGTCTGCGACGTCAGCGTCTCGCCGTCGACAACGGTCTCGGCGGTGACCATCGTGCCGGGCGGAGATCCCGGAAACTGCGCCCGGCCCTGCTCGTCGGTGGTCGCGCTCAGCGTCGCCTTCCGGCGACGTGAGCGTCACCGCCTGATTGGCGACGTTGTTGCCGATGCGTTCGCGGAACACGCGCACCGACACCGTGCCCGGGGCGAGTTCGGCAGCCGGCAGCGGCCGCCCCGCCATCTGCGACGGGATCGGGCATCTGCTGCGCGTCAAGGCGCCCAACCACGGTGACGAGCGCGAGCGCCAGCGCTATCCGCCCGAGACCGGACCGGCGCGTGATCATGCCGTCATCCTCGCGCCGCAGTGCTTGCAGAATCGCGCGTCGGGGTCGTTGGTCTGACCGCAGGCGGCGCACGCCGTTGTGACCACCTCGTCGACGCGGCGTTTCGGGTTCGACCGTTGCTGGCGTGCTGGAGCCGGCCGGCGGCAGGCCGCGGCGTCCAAGACGTTTGCCGAACTCCGCTTCGATCAACGCCCGATAGCCACTGCCTTCGTCGAGCTGTCGCATCAGCCCCACCGCCCGCGCACGCAGCCGTGCCGACATCTCGTCGTAGTCGCTCTGCGACATCTTCTTCATCGCAAAGTCGAACTCGAGATCCTTGATCGACCGCAGGACCAGCGTCTTTTCGCGCTCGAGCGCGGCGCGCGTGCGGCCGCCCAGCATCTGCGGCGCCTCGATCGCATCACGGGTAGCAAGCGGCGACAGGGCGCGATACGTGCCGAGCGCGACGAGGCTCGCCGAAAGAACGGTCAGGCTGAGCAGGATGATCGCCGCCGGCGACTGCCCCGTCGCGACGATCACGACGGCCGTGGCCGAGAGCATGCCGGCAAGCACGAAGAACTGCCACGGACGCAGCCCGGGATCGGCGTCGGCTGCGACCTCGGGTCGCCGCCTGCTTCGTGCTTTTGCCGCTCCGAGTGGTCGCGACCTTGCCTGGGGTTCCGGCGGCCGTCCCGTCGGCTGACGGATCAATCGAGGTCGCGGAGCTCATCATTCAACCTGGCATTCAAGCGCATCGTCGCTGTTCGGCCCGCCGGCGACCGCAACCTGTTGAGCCGGCGCGGCGCGACCAGCGCACGGCGAGCAGTCCGCCGCGCACGAGTCCCGTAGGCCCACCGCGTAGGGCACGATCCACGCGAGGCGATTGAACCCGCGATCGATCGGCGCCGCGAGCACATCCTGGCCGCCGTACTCCGCGACAAACGCGAGGAGCACGCTCGTCGCGATCCTTGCCGCCCTTGAGATGCGTCTCGATCTTCGCCTTCTGCTCATCGTAGTGACCGCAGTTCGGCCGCATCTGGCAGCTGCCCATCGGCTGATGGCAGCCGCACTGACACATGATGTTGTCCTCGAGGTCGCGCTGCAGCGCGCTGCGCTCGACCGGCTGCACCGTCTTCTGCGCAAACGGCGGTCAGCGGCGCGAGCAGGAACGCCAGCAGCAGGAGCGACGTCGTCACCGCGCCAGCTGGGATGCGAGCCACCGCAAACGTGAACGCCGTGTCCGGGCAGCAGCGCGATGCCCGTGCCGATCGCGAGAATGCCGAAGCCGACCCAGATCCAGTTCACCAGCGGGTTGATGTGGACCTCGACGCTCGCGGTCTGCTCCTGCATCTCGAAGCCCGGCATCACGATGTAGAGGTCCTCCGCGAACGATGCGGCGAATCGCGACTTCGGACGTCGGCTGATCCTCGTGCTTGCGGAAGTACCACTTCGCGGGATGCATCTGGCCGAGGTCGTTGCCCTTCGCGTCCTTCACCGTGATGTGCCCCGTCACCATCTGCTTCTGCCCGTCGTCGGTGACGCGCAGCGCATCGAGGTGCAGCGTGTAGCGCCCGACCATCGCCTGCTCGCCCGGCTTCATCAACAGCTGCTCGTCGCGGCTCATGCCCTCGCCGGCAAAGCCGAGGAAGATCAGCACGATGCCGAGATGGACGATGTAGCCGCCGTAGCGGCGCTTGTTGCGGCCGACGAGACCGATCATCGCGGTCAAGCAGATCGGCGCCGGATGTCGCCTTGCGCACGTTCGCGCCGCGGATGTATTCCTGCGTGATCGTGCCGAAGACGAAGCCGCACAGCGCAAAGCACAGACCCGACGGCCAGAACGGCACGCCGAGCGCCGACCATGCCGCCGCCAGTCACCACGGCGGAAATCGTCGGCCACATGAACTGCTGGACCAGATTGGCGCCGGTGGTCTTGCGCCACGCGAGCAGCGGTCCGACGCCGGTCAGGAACGAGCAGCAGCAGGCCGACCGGCGTCATCCACTTGTTGAAGAACGGCGGCCCGACGGTCAGACGCTCACCCGTGATCGCCTCGGTGATCGTCGGGAACATCGTCGCGAACAGGATGAAGAACGCCGAGAACAGCAGAATCCAGTTGTTGGCGAGGAACGCGCCTTCGCGCGAGCTCCAGGATTCGAGCTCGTTGCGCGCCTTGAGCATCGGCAGGCGATAGATCGATCCAGCCGAAGCTGACGACAGCGATCGTCAGCATGAAGATGATGAACATCCGGCCGAGCTCGGGGTCTTCGCCGAACGCGTGCACCGACTGGACGATGCCCGACCGCGTCAGGAACGTCTGGAAGATCGTCAGCAGGAACGTGATGAAGACGAGCGTGACGTTCCAGACGCGCAGCATGCCGCGCCGCTCCTGCACCATCACCGAATGCAGGAACGCGGTCGCCGTGAACCACGGCAGCGCGCCGGCGTTCTCGACCGGATCCCAGCCCCAGAAGCCGCCCCAGCCCAGTTCTTCGTAGGCCCAGATCATCCCGAGCGTCAGCCCGAACGACAGGAAGAACCACGAGAACATCGTCCAGCGCCGCGTCGCGCGGATCCACGAGTCGTCCAGCTGTCCGGTGATGAGCGCCGCCATGCCGAACGCGAACGGGATCGTCAGCCCGACGAAGCCGAGATACATGGTCGGCGGATGGATCGCCATGTAGAAGTTCTGCAGCAGCGGATTGAGACCCGCGCCGTCGGTCGGCGCTTCCGTCAGGAAGGTCGTCGAACGGGTTGTTGTGCACCAGCATCAGGAAGAGGAAGAACATCTCCACCATCGCGGTGACGGCCACCACGTACGGAATCAGCTCGCGCTGCGACTCGCGATTGACCTTCACCGCCACGCGCGCCGAACAGCGACAGCAGGAACACCCAGAACATCACCGAGCCGTCGAGCCCGCCCCAGTACGACGTGATCTTGTAGAACAGCGGCTGGACGCTGTCGGAATAGCGCTGGACGTAGCGGATCGAATAGTCGCCGACGACGAAGGCGTAGATGATGATGCCGGAGACGACGGTCATCAGCGCGGCGACGGTGTAGAAGGCGCCGATGCCGCTTTCGATGAGCCGCTGGTTGCGCCGCCTCGCGCCGGCGATGCTCGCCGCCGCCGCGTACGCCGCGACGACGAAGGTCAGAACGAGGATCAGTCCGCCGAGTGCTGCCATGGGTGTGGGGGGCGGCCTCGCGCGGTCGCCGCTGATTGGAAGGCGAGCGATCCGACTCTTGCCGGGGTTAGTACGTCGGCGCCTTGCTGCCCGCGGTGGTCGCTGACTGCGGTTCGTACTTCGACGGGCACTTCGCCATCACGCCGTTTGGCACAACGCTGAAGCCCTCCTTCGTCAGCGTCCCTTTCAACACGACTTCCGCGTCGTCCTTGAACGTGTCGGGCACGACGCCGGTGTAGGTCGCGGTCACGGTGTGACCGTTGTTCTCGACCTGGAACCGGTACTCGAGGCTGTTCGGCTTGCGGGTGACCTGCTTGGCGTAGCCGTGAAGCTGCAGCTTCTTGCCGTACCACGGGCTCGGGCTGCACCATCACTTCGTTGACGAGCTTGTAGTATTCCGTCGCTCCGCCGAGCGTCGAAAACAGCAGCCCGCCGAAAGCCGCCGCGAGGACCAGGGCAGTCAGCCCCACTTTGACCGCTTTGTGCTTCATAGGTAAGGACTTCCGGGTGACCGGATCTCGCCTTCAGGATAGCCCTTCAGCAGGCGATACACAAGCGCAACGGGCAGCCCGACGACGTTCGAATAGCTGCCCTGAATCCGGTCGATGAAGCGCGAGCCCAGCCCCTGGATGCCGTAGGCGCCGGCCTTGTCGAGCGGCTCGCCATGCGCGACGTAGTCGGCAATCTCGCGTTCGGTCAGCGGGTTGAACCAGACCTTGGTGCGCGCCACCTCGACCACGGGCGCGTGCGCGCTTCGACACCAACGCGAGGCCCGTCAGCACCTCGTGCTCGCGGCCCGACAGGATCCGCAGCATCCGTATCGCATCGGCGATCGTCCTTCGGCTTGCCCAGGATCTCGCTCCCGACGAGCACGATCGTGTCGGCGCCGAGCACGACGTCGTCGGGACGCAGCGCCAGCCCCGCGTCGGCCTTCTCACGCGCGAGCCGGCGGACGTGGTCGCCAGGCGGCTCGAGGCGATCGACCGACTCGTCCACGTCGATCGCGACCGCCTCGCAGGGGATGCCAGCAGCCGCGAGCAGTTCGAGCCGGCGCGGTGATTTGGAAGCGAGGACGAGCATGGCTGAGGCTTGAAGGGATCAGGGGTCAGGGGTCAGGGATCAGGGGTCAGGAATTCTAGCGATTGGGCCCGGTGAGCTGTATGGCCTTGACCGTGCCCGGGCCGAGCAACCGCTCGAGGCGGCGGAGGATGATCGGCGACAAACGCCGGATTTCGCGCGCCCACTTCCCTTCTGCCGTGACGTGGAGAATACCCGTCTTGTCGAGCCGCACGGCGGTGACGCGCGTGATGCGCCTCCCGACGGCATCTTTCCAGGCAAATGTGACTTTCTCGTCGCACAAGCGGGGCCTTGCGGATCACCTCGGCCAGCACCCTGGGATCACGCTACCGATCGGCACCACGCCCTGAGATTACCCGAATGCCTGGTCTGCTGATTCCTGATTCCTGATTCCTACGATCAGTTACCATTTGAACGGGAGTTCAAACCGTTCATGCGCGAAGCCGTCATCGTCAGCGCCGTCCGACTGCCCACCGGCAAGTTCCTCGGCACCCTCAAGGATTTTCAGGCGCCTGAGTTGGGCGCCCTCGTGGTGCGCGAGGCGGTTCGCCGCGCCGGGATCGACCCCGCATCGGTTGACGAGTGCATCATGGGCAACGTCGTGTCGGCTGGGCCGGCCAGGCGCCGGCTCGGCAAGCCGCGCTCAAAGGCGGGCCTGGCCGATCACGTCGCGGCGCTCACGATCAACAAGGTCTGCGGCTCGGGACTGAAGGCGGTGATGCTCGCGCACCAGGGCATTCAGACCGGCGACATCGAGATCGCGGTCGCGGGCGGTATGGAGTCCATGAGCAATTGCCCGTACCTGCTTCCCGCGCGTGCGCGAGGGGTTGCGCATGGGTCACGGCAATGTCGTCGATTCGATGATTCACGACGGCCTCTGGTGCCCGTTCGAGAACTGGCACATGGGCAACGCGGGCGAGACGGTGGCCGACGCCTACAAGGTGTCGCGCGAGCAGCAGGATGCGTTCGCCGCCGAGAGTCATCGACGCGCTGCCGCCGCTCACACCGAAGGCCGATTCAAGGACGAGATCCTGCCGGTCGCGATTCCGCAGAAGAAAGGCGATCCGCTCGTCTTCGATCGCGACGAATCGGTCCGCGGCGACACGACGGCGGAGGTCCTGCGCGGACTCAAGCCGGCGTTCAAGAAGGACGGCTCGGTCACGGCCGGGAATGCGCCGCCGGTCAACGACGGCGCCGCCGCGCTCGTGGTCATGAGCAGCCGAGCGCGCACAAGCCCTCGGCCTCACGCCGATCGCGCGGGTCGTCGCGCAGGCCACGAGCGGCCTGCAACCGAAAATGCTGTTGATGACCCCGGTCGAGGCGACGCGCAAGGTGCTCAAGAAGGCCGGGTGGACGCTCGACCAGGTCGATCTCGTCGAGCTCAACGAAGCGTTCGCGGTGCAAGCCGTCGCCGTCGCCAACGAACTCGGCCTCGACCTCGCCAAGGTCAACGTCAACGGCGGGGCGGTCGCACTCGGCCACCCGATCGGCGCGTCCGGCGCGCGGGTGTTGACGACGCTCCTCTACGCGCTGAAGAATCGCGGCCTGACGCGCGGCGTGGCGACGCTCTGTCTGGGCGGCGGCAACGGCGTTGCGCTGGCCGTCGAATTGTCATGATCCGGACGTCACGCGTCGCCGCCGGGATGTTTGCGGTTGCGCGTCGATGACGATCGCGGCGGCGGCGTGCGGAGAGTCGCCGACGTCGCCGTCGGATCTGACTGGGAAGATGTGGCGGCTGGTTGCGATCGAGCCGGCGACGGGCCCCTCGATCGCCGTCGCCGATCGGATCGCGCTACTGGATCGAGTTCCTGAGCGAGACCCGCCTCTCGGCGCGCGCCGACTGCAACACCTGCTCGGGCAGCTACACGCTGAACGGCGCGACCGTCACGATCGGCCCGCTCGCGTGCACGCGGGCCTTCTGCGGCGAGGCGTCGCTCGACACGCGCGTTCACCCAGGGCCTCACCGACGCTCGTGAGCTCACGCTCGACGAACAGCTCCTCGCAAATCAAGAGCGCCGCACGACGCTGAAGCTGCGAGCTGAATAGTGGTCAGGGACGGAGATCGGGAGGGATCTTCGCGATCCGGGATCTCCGGGTCGAGTTCGAGGATCGCGGTTAGGTTTCGAGGTTCCTGGGTTTCGAGGTTCGGCGCCACCAGATGACCGCGACGATCGGCCCCAGGATCGCGATCTCGCGCGCGACCGCGAGCAGATTGTGCGTGAAGAACCCTGGCAACCAGTAGCGCCGCGAGATCGCCTCGAACACGAACGCGTCGGCAAAATAGAACCGGTCGTGAACGGCCAGAGCGCCATCACGCCCGAGCGGCGGAGAGTCGTCGGAGCCCGAGCCAGTCGAAGAGCACGTGGGCCGACGGCGAGCGCCACCGCCGACTGCAGCCGCGCATCGCGCCGCCAGACGAAGACGGCCAGGCCGACGAGGACGGCGAAGCCGAGGCTGTGGGTCTCCATGTTGTGGCGACCCCAGAAGAAATCGATATCGGGCAGGCACGCGGCCACCGCACACACGATGGGCGAGCGTCGCCCATCGAGCCGGCACCGCACCGCACCTGCCCTACGCTGCCGGCCACCGCGCGCCCACCTGCGCCCCGAGAGCCCCCACAATCCAGGCCACCAAGGGCGTGGCCGATCGGCGTGGGCATCCGCTCACCGTACGGAAATTCTGCGGGTGCGGTCAAACGCGCGGTTACGCAGCTTCTGCGATTCGCCCTAATCAAGGGCGAAAGTCTCGAATCCCCGCAAGTTATTGACATAACAGGGCTAAAATCAGGCGCCGTGATGCATGGATTTACGCTTGACTTTCGCCTGGACCATTTCTAGTATGGAAACCGGTCGGGGGCATCACGCCCATCCCGCTCATGCGTCCGGCGCGAGGACGCTCGAAAGGACTCTGGACATGCCAGCGGATGAACGTCAGGAACGCATCAAAGCGCTCGAAGCCGCCGTCGGACAGATCGAGAAGCAGTTCGGCAAGGGCTCGATCATGCGGCTCGGCCAGCGCAACGCGATCGCCCCGACCGAAGCGATCTCGACCGGCGTCCATCAGCATCGACTATCGCCCTCGGCATCGGCGGCGTCCCGCGCGGCCGCGTCGTCGAAGATCTTCGGCCCGGAATCCTCGGGCAAGACGACGCTGGCGCTTCAGGTGATCGCCGAGGCGCAGCGCGGCGGCGGCATGGCCGCCTTCGTCGATGCCGAGCACGCGCTCGACGCCGAGTACGCCAAGAAGCTGGGCGTCGAAATCGACAACCTGCTGGTCTCGCAGCCCGACAACGGCGAACAGGCGCTCGAAATCGTCGAAGTGCTGGTTCGCTCCAACAGCGTCGACGTCGTCGTGGTCGACTCGGTGGCGGCCCTCGTGCCGCGCGCCGAAATCGAAGGCGAGATGGGCGAAGCGCAGATGGGCCTGCAGGCGCGGCTGATGTCGCAGGCGCTGCGCAAGCTCACCGGCGCGGTCTCCAAGTCGAAGACCGTGCTGATCTTCATCAACCAGCTGCGCGAGAAGATCGGCGTGATGTTCGGCAATCCCGAGACGACGACCGGCGGCCGCGCGCTGAAGTTCTACGCGTCGATCCGCATCGACATCCGCCGCATTGCCGCCATCAAGGACGGCGACGTGGTGGTCGGCGGCCGCACGCGCGTGAAGGTCGTGAAGAACAAGATGGCGCCGCCGTTCCGCGAGGCCGAGTTCGACATCATGTACGGCGAAGGCATCTCGACGCGAAGGCGACCTGCTCGACCTCGCCGTCGAGCAGCGGATTGTCGAGAAGAGCGGCGCGTGGTTCGCCTACGGCGGCGAGCGGCTCGGTCAGGGCCGCGAGAACGTCAAGGTCTTCCTGAAGGAGCACCCTGACATCCGCTCGGCCATCGAAGATCGCGTCCGTCGCGAGCTCGGCCTCGTCAAGCGAGCAGGAACCGCAGCCGGTTAGGCCTAACGAGTAGTTTCCAGTTGACGGTTGCCAGTTCAAAGGGCGTCAAGCTGACTTTCAGCACCCTGCCTCTTTGAACTGGTAACTGGAAACTGGGAACTGACACGTTCTTCTCACCGTGATCCGAGTCCTTCGACCTCGGGCTCATCGAATACCTCGTTCCGTGGCACGCGCCACTGCTCGATGTCGTTCTGGCCGGTATCAGCGCCGCGGGAACGGCGGGAGGGTTGTGGGCGCTGCTCGGCGTGTGTGGTCTCTTCGAACGACGCACCCGGGCGGCGGCCTGGCGCGTGTTGCTCACGGTCGGCCTCACCCTGCTCGTGACCGAAGTCACGCTCAAGCCCGCCGTCGCGCGGGCGCGGCCGGCGCCGGTGGCAACCGCCCTGGCGAGAAATCTTCCGATCATCCCGCCCACGTATTCGTTTCCCTCAGGGCACACCGCGACGAGCGTTGCCGCCGCGGTCGCGCTGTCGAGCATGTGGCCGGCCGGACGCGTCGCGTGGTGGGCCATCGCCGCGCTCACGGCCTACTCGCGCGTGTATCTCGGTCACCACTACCCTTCCGACGTGGTCGCTGGCGCAGGTGTAGGAATTCTCGTGGCGCTGTGGGTCCTGGGCGGCCGCCATCCTGCCACCGACGCGCGTGCCGTGCGTGCGCCGATCGCGGCAGGTGTCATCGTCAGGCCATGATGCGGTGGACCGCTGCGCGGGGACTCGGTATACTCAAAAGGTTCTGCCCCCACCCGGAGGCCGGGTAGCTCAGTTGGTAGAGCATACGACTGAAAATCGTAGTGTCGACAGTTCGATTCTGTCCCCGGCCACCAGCCTTCGCTCACGCAGATAACGCCAAGCGTGAGCTTCGGCTCGGCGAGCCCTGCGAAGGCTGCCGCGCCGTAGCCGCGCCAGCGGCGGAGGTGGGCTGCAATCAACGACGTCTTCCAGCTGCGGCTCGGCGAGCCATAAGTAGGCACGCAGAAAACGACCATCGCGGCCGTATCCGCACTTGCAAAAACTGCGGTCCGCCGCGCGAGCCTTGGCTTCGTTCCGGGGCCTTTGCGGAATTCGGACGCAGGCATGCCGCTTGCGAACAAGAAGGCAATGTCTGGCGACAGGAGCTTCGTTTACGTCCTGAGAAGTGCAGATCACGATTCGCATTTCTATATCGGTGTCACGTCCGATGTCGACGCTCGGCTTGGCAGCCACATAATGCAGGTGCTCTCCATACGGCCGCCGCTCGCCGACCGTGGCGCCGTCGACGTCGTCATTAAGTTCGCCTGACGAGTGTCGAGGGCATTGCGTTTCGAGCGCTTTCTGAAATCCGGCTCTGGTCGGCGCTTTCGCGACACGTCATTTCGAACCGTGTCCGGTTCGGCCTCCGATCTGTGAACTGCGAGAGGCCCGGTGTGAAGGCTGAGACTGTGAGGACCGCGCATTATCCGAGCGGCAACGCGAACTGCGGCGGATACTCAGAGCCACGCTGGAGGATCGCCGATGAAGACCGAGCGTGAACGCCTTGTCGATGCGGATCCACTCAAGCACGAACCGATGTGGTCACCGGAAACGCGCCAGCACACGCGACGGCGGCGTGCTGACCTCGCCGACCGCTCCGCAGGCGAAGAGACGGTCGGTGCTCGTCTCGGTCGCCGTGGTCCTCGCGGTGACGCTCGCCGCGTGGGCGGCAGCCGACCTCGTGTTGCCGGAATCCGCAGCCGCGGCGGCCATCAAGTTCGAGGTCCGGCTCGCGGAAGACAGCCCGGTCGCCGGACTGACTGAAGCGGCGGTCGAAGGCAGCACGAAAAAGATCTACCTGTACGCGGAAACGCTTGCCTCGAATGAAGACGTGACGGCGACGCGAACCATTGCCGTCAACGCCGGACGCTTCGGCGTGGCCGTCGAGTTCGGCCCCGACGCAGCGAGCCGGATGGAACGCGCGACGGCAAAGCATAACGGCCGCCCGCTCGCCCTCATCCTCGATGGCCGCGTCGTTGCCGCACCAATCGTCCGCGGGACGATCGGACGGTCAGCGGTGCTCGAGGGCAACTACTCCGAAGCCGAGGCGCGGCGGATTGCCGCCGGCATCAAGGGGCAATAATCGGCCGGCGCCGTTTGGGAGTAGGATCGCGCCGCCGTGAAGTCTCTGATTCGTTCGTGGTTCTCGACTGACGAGGGTCCCGCCGAGCAGCAGAGCGCCCTCCGCGACCTCGTGGACGCGCTCGATCGGCTGGAGCCCGACCATGCGCGGTATCTCGCGCAGTTCGCCTACCTGCTCGGCCGCGTCGCCCACGCCGACCAGCATGTCAGCCCCGAAGAGATTCGGACGATGGAAACGCTCGTGAAACAGGAGGGCAACCTCGCCGAAGATCTGGCGGTGCTGGTCGTCGGTCTCGCGCGAACCAGCAACCGCATGTTCGGCGGCACCGACAATTTCATCGTCGCCCGCGATTTTGCGACCTACGCGAGCCACCCGCAGCGACTCGGTCTGTTGCGCTGCCTCTTTTCAGTGTCGATCTCGGAAGGCAACATCTCGATTGCCGAGGAACGCGAGATCCAGCGCATCGCTCGCGAACTGCGGATCGACGGAGAAGATCTCATCAAGCTGCGCCTCGAGTTTCGCCAGCACCTGCCCGGCCTTTCCGGCCGCACGGAGTCCTGACCGCCGTGGCGGGCGCTGCTCGGCTGAAGGTTCCGGCGGTCATGCTTCTGCTGACGTTGATGTCGTCGTCATCGACGGTACCAGCGCAGGTGCGCGTCGTTCGCCGCGGCGACGAACGACTGGCCGGCATCGACACGGTGGACGTCGTCGTTCGCGGACTCGACACTGGAGCAATGCCTTGCGGGATAGACAAGCCGGCGCTGTTCGAGGCCGCGACAAGCGCGCTCCGCGCGGCAGGGCTGCGGGCGACGGTCAGCGCGCGCGACAGCAGCTGGTTCTACAGCACGATCGTCGGCGTGGCCTCGAGCGCCAGCGGCGGCCGCTGCGCAACGGCGCTCTCTACGAGCCTCATCGCGCACGTCGATGGCATCCCGGGGGCCGATCGTTACGCCCCGGATCGGTGGGGCTCGCTCCTCGTCGGCGAGATGCCGCTGGTTACGGAGCTGGCAGTCGTCCACACCACCCCCTCGCGGTCATGCGGCCGCAGTGGCCGAGGCGGTCCGCAAGCAGATTTCCGCGATCGGAGAGAGAATACGCCTCGCGAACCGGTAAGGAGCGCGACCATGCCATCACGAGCGCTCGCGCCCGCACTGCTCCTCAGCCTGCTGACATCGTCGGCCTCGGCACAATCGGGCGCTCCTAATCTGAGCCGAGCCCAGCGGAACGCGCTACGGGCGGTCGTCACAGCGGTCGACGCACCCGGCAGAAAGGTCGAAACCCCCGAAGACTGGCCGCTGCACGTCCTGCGGGCGTCGGACGGTTCGCATTACGTCGCGTTCAGCCTCACCGCGCCGCCTGGGATCCGCGCCGGCCAGCCCGTGGTCCTGTACAGTCCGCCTCGCGTCACGGCGAGCACAAACCGACCCGGCCGAACGATCGGCCGTGGCGGAATGGCTGGCGGGACAACGCAGCGCGCCGGTGAAGCCCGAACGAGGACTCGCGTTCGGCGACATGCCGGCCTACGGCGCGGGATCGTCCGCCGGAGGCCGCGAGGCCGGCACGTCGACTCGCGGGCCGGCAGGACAGTCGCTTCGCATGCTCGAAGCCGAGCGTGAACGCGCCCGTGTTCAACGTGAGACTCGGGAACAAGAGCGAAAAGCCGCTTTGGCTGGAGCGGAAACCCTGCGCGGCCCCAATCCCCTGCTGCCCTTTGAAGACTTCGATGCGAACCTGACCCTCGCCGCCGACCGCGGCGGTACGGTGACGCTTCGACGGAGCCTCACCGCTGGCCCCGGTGATTACGACCTCACGGTCGCCTGGACCGATCCGGCAGCCAAGGATCCTGCCGCAGCCACCCGAGTCGTTCGACGGGCGCTGCAGCTGCCGACCGCCGCCCCGTCCGCGTTCGGCTTGAGCAGCGTCGTGCTGGCAGACGATGTCGCGCTGCGCGAAACGCCGTTGCCGGCCGATCAGCAGAGCGCCCATCCGTATTCGATCGGCGCGATGGAGATTACGCCGGCGCGCGATCAAATCCTCACCAACGACGAGCGGCTTGCCCTCGTCGTGCAGGTCATCAACCCGCGCGCGACGCCGGAGGGCAAACCGGATGTGGCGGTCGGCTTCCGCGTCTTCCGATCCGCCAATGGCGTGCAGGAATCGGTCGGGACGCTTGCGCCGCAGATCTACAACGCCACGACGCTGCCGCCCGACTTCGATGCCTCCAAGGGCCATCCGATCTTCGCTGCGGTTGCCGTCCCGCTGACCACGTTCAAGCGCGGCCAATATCGCGTGCAGGTCATGGCTGACGACCGTCTCGCCGGGGCCAGCGCCACCGGCGACACCACGTTCACGATCGTCGGCACCGCCACATCGCTCCTGCGCGACGCGCCGCCGCTCGCGCCGCCGTTCCGCCGCGAGGCGGCGCTGACTCCGCCGATCGTGCGCGCGATCGCGGATGTCCTCCAGACTGACGCTGCCTCGCCGGGGCTCCGGCAGGGGCTCGAATCGCTGCGAGCCAGCCGCTTCGTCGATCTGGTCCGCGGCGACACCGTCAATGCCAACGAGCAGGGCGCGCGCGAGCTCCTGCGCGCGATCGGCCTGATGGCGCTGGGCGATACGGTCAATGCCGTGTCGGCGCCGCTCCGACAGGCGCAGCAACTCAACGCCGCTCCAGCGGCGGTTCACTTCGTCGACGGCGCCGCCCGGGCGATCGAGGGCCGCGAGCGCGATGCCCTGACCGCCTGGACAGCCGCGATGAAGGCCGGCTTCGACGCCGCTGCGCTCACCCCGCTCCTCGTCGACAGCCACCTGCGGCTCGGCGAAGCGCCACAGGCCCTCGAGCTTGCGACACGCGCCGTCGGCAGCACAGCCAGGCGAGCTCAGTGCTGCGCCGCGGCCTGGCCGCCGCGCAGATGGCGTCGAAGCAGGAAGCCGACGCGATTGCCGGTCTCGAAGCGCTGGTCACCGAACAGCCCGCGGATCAGGATGCCAGGTGGCTGCTGATGCACGCGCTGTTCGCCGGCCATGTCAGCGGCCAGGGCGCCGGCGCCACGCCTCAGGGCAAACAGCGGCTGCGGGATCTGGCGCAGGAGTACGTTGCCGGCAAGGGTCGCCACGCCGCGCTCGCGACGGAGTGGGCCGAGGCAATCCGCTGAAGACGTCTACTTCTTCGGTCGGGGCGGCGTGCCAGGCGTCTTCAGCGAGTACGCGCGCCGCGAGGCGACGGTGACGCCGGGCCGATCGACTTTGACCTCGAGCTGCCGCGCACGCGCCTGCGTCGGATCGGGGTTGCTCGAATAGTAGCCGAGCACGTAGTAATCGCTCGTCTCGGCGTCGATCCGCTTGAATGCCGCCGTCGAAGTCGTTCTCGTTGACGACGGCGATGCCGCCGGTTTCCTCGGCGAGGTAGCGTAGCGAGCTTTGCGTCTTCTGAAGAAACGTCCGCCACTCGCTCTGATCGAGCGTGCTGCCCGGCGTCGACGATGCCCGCCTACCCGCGCGGGTCGATGGTGAAGATGATGGCGTTGGCGCGATTGGCCGATAGCGTCAGCTCTCGCATGTACGAATGCAGAGTCGATGTCGGCGTTTACTGCCGGCAGCCGGAAGTACGGGATTTTCTTCGTCGAGCACGAATCGCGTCGGCTCCGAGTAACCGGCCACCCTGGATGCGGTCGCGCCCCTTGCGCGCATTCGGCGAACGGATCGAAGTCGTAGCCGGTGCTGATGTAGAGCATCGGCCTTGCGCTTGTTCTGGACCCGTTCGAGCTCGGCCGAGCACGCCGTAGGCCGACTGGTAAACGCCATCTGCGCGCGCTGACGCACGTCGCCCGGGCCCTGCGACGTCTCCAGCAGCTTGAACATCTCAGTCGGCCGTCATCGCCGAGCCGCGGATCTTTGACACGCTCGCCGCAATCAGCTTGCGATCGTAGGTCGGCCCGATCTCGATCGATCGACGGGCCGCTCGAGAACATCGCGACGAGATCGCCCTCGTGCAGGAGCGTTGTCAGCCATCGTCGTGACCAGCCGCCGGACGTGCGGCGAGTACTCCGGCTCGAAGTGGAGGTCGTCGACGAAAATGAACAGCACGCGGCCGGTGGAGTCGCCGACCTGCCGGCGCGGCGTCGGTCGGCAGGATGATGCCTTCGGGCGCGGCCGGCGGCGGCGCCTCGATGCGTGTTGAACGTGCGGCCGCCGTGCACGAGCGCGAACGAATCGATCGTCTGCGCGACGCCGTCTTCGAGAATGGTGAAGTTGTTTTTCGTCAGATCGGGGATGAACCGTCCCTTGTCGTCGCGCGGAATCACGTCCGTCGTGACGTGCGTGACCCCGGCGCGAAACGTCGGCGCCTGCTGCGCGGCGCGGGCTAGCTGCGGATCCGAGCAAGGTCGCCGCGGCCAGCAACGCCAGCCGGCGACTGTAAGACGCGCATCCGAGCCGCATCTGTCCAATTATAGGCCGGCGCCTTCAGCGACCCTTACGTGCCGCACCGGTCGAGATTGTGATGCTCGACGATGGCATCGACGCCTCAGCCGCCGCGCGCTGCTGCGCGGCGGCGTGGCTGTGGGGCGGCGTCGTGTTCTGGGCCGGCGCGGCGACGCTCGTCGAACGGCTGACGCGCGCAGTCGCTGCGATGGCAGCCCGCTCGGCGACCTGCTCGGCATCGTCCCGCTGCACGGCGACCGCCCGCGCCCGACGCCGTTCGGCGACATTCTCGGCGGCCCCGGTCTCGACGCTCGCCTGTTCACTGATCTCTCGACGCTGCAACCGCGATCGCCTGATCACGCCGAGCGACGGAGGTCTTCGTCCGAACCGCCGCGCCCGCGGCAGTCACAGCCTCCGGCCGTCGTGGACGATCGCGACCCACGGCTTTCAGATCGGCCGAGCCGCTCGACCGTCGCGAGCGCTCGCTCGAGCGCGCACGCCCCATGGGCGCGCACCTGATCGAGTGCTCGGGCAACGCCGACCCCGACAACTTTGGACTGATGAGCGTCGCCGAGTGGGATGGCGTGCCCGCTCGTCGACGTTCGTCGAGCGGCTGGGCTGCGCGGCCGCCGCGCGGCGCGGTCGTCGTGAGCGGTCTCGACGACACGCAGCGCTCGTCGCGAGCTCGTCGGCCGCCGGCGCGAGCTGGGTCTTCCCGCTCGACGCGCTGCGAGCGCGTGGCGCGTTTCTCGCGGTGCGCATGAACGGCGCGCCGCTCACGCCGATCACGGCGCGCCGGTCCGTCTCGTCGTGCCCGGCTGGTATGGCTGCAGCTGGATCAAGTGGGTCGACCGCCATCCGCGTCGTCGGCGCCGATGAGCCGACCACGTCGCAGATGGTGGAGTTCTCGCTGCGGACGCACCAGGGCGGTATCCCAAAACTGGCGCGCGATTACGCGCGCGCCGGCAGATCGATCTCGCCGCGACGCCGATTCGCGTCGAGAAACGCCGCGTCGACGGCAAGCATCGAATACCGCGTCGTCGGGATCGTCTGGGGCGGCGATCGACCCGGTCGATCGCCTGGTGATCCGATTCAACGCCGGCGACCCGCCCAAGCCGTTCATACTCTGCCCGGCCCCGCACAGCGCACCGCACCTGGTCGCTCTGGGACTACCGGTGGCGGCCGACGTCGCCCGGCGTCTACAGCATCGCCCTGCGCGCGGCCGACCCCGCCATCCCGCACGCGCCGGCTCGATGTCTCCTTCTACGTCCGCCGGGTTGTCATCGACGCGAAGTCTGACCACGACCTGTTCCTCGTTCCCGGCTACGCTGGCTCACCCGCCTACGTTCCGTACTTGTCCTACGTTCGCCTGGATCTCAAGCCCCATCCGTGCGGCTGCCACTGCACGCCGAGCGCCATGATGCGTTCGAGCAGATGCGCGTATGACATCTTCGCGCGCTTTGCCGACTGCGCGAAGTCTTCCTCCTCGGCCAGCTGCGGGTTGGCGTTGGCCTCGATCACGTAGCCTTGCCGCTGGCATCCATGCGGAAGTCGATGCGCGCGTAGCCCGACAAATCGAGCGCGCGGTAGGTGCGCTTGCGCCAGATGCTGAATCTTCGCCGCCACGCCCTCGGGCAGCTGCGCCTCGGCGGTATCGATGCCGTGGCGCTTCTGGTACTTGACGCTCCACTTGACGCGCTCGGTCGCGATGCGCCAGTTGGTGTCGGGCATCTTGGTGAACGACATTTCCCACACCGGAAGCACGCGGAGGCGGTGGTTGCCGAGCACGCCGACGTAGAGCTCGCGGCCGTCGATGAACTGCTCGACGATCGCCGGCGTCAGAATCGTGTCGTGGATGTACTTCACGCGCTTGACCAGCTGCTCTTCGTTGGCCACGACTGATGCCTGCGAGATGCCGATCGACGACTCGTAGGTCAGCGACTTGACGATCATCGGATACTTCAGCCGCTTTCGGCAGCACCGGCTTGCGATTGAGCGGCACGACCGTGAAATCCGGCGACGGGATGCGGTGATAGGCGAGCAGCTTCCTCGACAGCGCCTTGTCGCGCGACAACGTCAGCCCGCGCGGATTGCAGCCGGTGTAGGGCACGCGCAGCAGCTCCAGATAGCTGACGACGTTCTGGTCGAAGACGCCGATGTCGGCAAACGCCTCCATCAGGTTGAAGACGATCGTCGGCTTGAATTCGTCGATGGCCTGGCGGATGGGCGTCAGGTCGTCGTGCACGCCGATGACGAGCAGCTCGTGGCCGCGCTTGCGCAGGGTGGTGACCACGTCCCATTCCATGCGCCATTCCGGATTGACCTCGGCGGGCGGCACGTCCTCCTTCGGCACCAGCGTCCTTGTGCACCGAGGACGAGCGACGCGGTACTTCTTCACAAGCGCCACCCGATGGCGACCCGCTGTGCAGGTAGTTCATCGTCTGGACGGTCAGGAGCACGGTGAACTCGTAGCGCGCCTGCTCCTCAGGCACGGCCAGCCGCAACTTGAGCTCGCGGCAGCGCGTGATCATGTCTTCGAGCACCTTGTCGATCGTGTACTGATAAATGCCGGTCCAGCTCGCGACGACGCGGCGCACCGGCTGGCGCATCTTGCCGAGAAACTGCGCGGCGGTCATGTTGCCGGCGAACTCCGGCGCGTCCGAAAACAGCCGCCGCAGCTCGCGGTCGTAGAACTTCGGGTGCTCGATGCCGTGATGGCGGCGCTTGCGGCGATAGTGACGCCGCAGCGTGTGGCGGAGTCGGCGCAGCGGATCGACTTCGTCGGCGCTTTCGACGAGCGGCTTGCGGTCGCGCAGCGACTCGCATCAGCGCGTCGATGTATTCCAGCTTCTTCAGCGCCGGCCAGCCGGCGTAGCGCTGCTGCCCAGTTCGACTCCGGCGTCAGCCAGACCGCGAACGTCTCGGCGAAATCCTCGTCCGGATGGCTCTGCGCATACCAGGGATCGATGTGCTGCACGAAGCTCTTGCTGTACGGCCGCGGTCGAATAGAACTCCGGATAGGGCTCCGCGGAGCTGCCGAACAGCGCGCGGCGCTGGCGCCGCAGGCGCAGCTTGTAGACGTTGTCGATGACGTGCCCGGCCTCGTGACGGAGGATCCGCATGCACCATTCGTGTTCGCCGCCTTCGACTTCCAGCATCTGCGCTCTTTCGAGGCGCTCCAGGCGGGGATGCGTCAGGTAGAACGGGATCGCCATGCTGGCGGTGCCGTCCGGCGTGAACCACTCGTCCGAGATGTAGAAGTGGATCGGCAACCGGATCTCGCGCGCTCTCGAGCTCGGCCCGCAGTTGAGCGATTCGGCTTTCGACGACCGTGCCTTCGAGCCTGAGCGGCAGATCGGCGAGCCGCAGATCGAGGAGCTGCTCGTCTGGCAGCTCCGCCCAATTGGCGGGAACCTTGAGGGTCATGCGCCGCCGGCCCGGGCGGCACCTGCCCCGCACGCTGGCTCGCCCCCTTCCCGTTCGCGTCGCCCGGGTCCGGAATCGCGCCGTCACGCGCGCACAATCATAACCGTTGCTTTCGACCTCCCGACCGGCTTCAATACAGAGCGAAGGAGTCTTTCGATGTCACAGTCCGAACGCCAGCACCACGCCGTCAGCCGGTTCCGCTGAACGGCGTCGATACCCCCAACCTCCTCGCCACGATCAACGTCGTCAAGGGGACGCCCGAGCTGGGACTTCCAGTTCCGCGCGCAGAACGCCTGGGTGCGCGGCACCCAGAGCCGCAGCCGCATCGAGTCGTTCAGCGGTGCCGGCGGCGAACACAAGCACGACGGGTCTTCGAGTACGACGCCGACCATCCGGCCGTCCTTGTCGGCGCCGACCAGGCGCCGACGCCGGTCGAGTTCCTCTTGCACGCGCTGGCGAGCTGTTTGACCGCCGGCATCGCCAACATTGCCGCCGCCCGCGGCGTCACCCTCACGCGCGTCGAATCGAACGTCGAAGGCGACATCGATCTGCGCGGGATCCTCGGGTTGTCGGACGAGGTGCGAAACGGTTACCAGCGGATTCGCGTCGCCTTCACCATCTCCGGCGACGCCCCGGCCCAAGCGCTCGAAGATTGTCGAACAGTCACGCGCGCGCTCGGCCGTCTTCGACGTCATCACCAAGGGCGTCCCCGTCGAGATCGCTGTCGCGGTGCGGTGAGTGTGATGAGGCAGGTCGAAGCCGTCGTGATCGGCGCCGGTCAGGCAGGACTCGCATTGAGTCGCTGCCTGATCGACCGCGGCGTCGGCCACGTCGTACTCGAGCGCGGCCAGGTCGCCGAGCGCTGGCGCAGCGAGCGGTGGGAGTCGCTCCGCTTGCTCTCGCCAAACTGGCAGACCCGACTGCCGCACTTCTCGTATGCGGGACGATCCGGACGGCTTCATGACCGTCCACGAGGTGGTCGACTTCCTCGCGCGCTATGCCGACTCGTTTCCGCGCCCGTCGAAGAGCGGACGGTCGTCGAGCGCGTCTCGCGAGCGCCTCGCGGCTTCGTCGTCGCGACCAGCCGGGGCCCTGGATGGCGCCGGTGGTCGCGATTGCCACGGGGTATTGCGACAGGCCCGCGGTGCCGGCGTGGGCCGATCGCATTCACGCCCTCCATCAGGTGACGCCCTCGGCCTCCCCAGCCCGGCTCACCTGCGGGATGGCGGTGTCCTCGTCGTCGGCGGCTCCGCGACGGGGGTGCAGCTCGCCCACGAACTGCGCCGCGACGGCCGGACCGTCGTTCTCGCCGTCGGCCGGCACATCCGGCTGCCGCGCACCTACCGCGGCCACGACATTCTCTGGTGGCTCGATCGAATGGGTGTGCTCGACGACACGCTGCAGTCGGTCGCCGATCCGGCGGCCGCGCGGCCAGCCCTCGTTCCAGCTCGTGGGACGGCCGGATCATGCATCGATCACGCTCGCCGATCTGCAGGACGACGGCGTGGCGATTGTTGGGCGGCTGATCGGGATCGATGAGTCCATCGCGAGATTCGACGACAGCTTGCTCTCGACGACCGTCGCCGCCGACGCCAAACTGGCAACGGTGCTGCAGCGCATCGACGCCTTCGCCGAAGCAAACGGCATCAACACGATCGCGAACGTCTCGACGGTTTCACGCCACTCTGGCCGCGATTCGTCGAGCGCCGGCGGCGCTCGACCTGAGCGCCCTCGGCGTCACCAACGTCCTCTGGGCCACCGGCTTCGCGCGCGACTACAGCTGGCTGCGTCTGCCGGATGCGCTGGCCGAGAACGGCGAGGTCAGGCACACCCGAGGCGTTACGCCGGTCGGCGGGCTCTACATCATCGGCCTGCCCTTCCTCCACCGACGGAACTCGGCGTTTCTCGATGGCGTCGGGCGCGATGCCGAGCCGCTCGCCGACGAGATCGCACGCTACCTGGCAGCTTTCGTGGGCGCGGCTGAGCTGGTTGACGCCGAGCGTGACCTCTTCACTTCACGCGGCACTACGACGCGCTGATTGTCGGCGCTCGGGCCGCAGGCGCCGCGACGGCGGTGCTGCTGGCACGCGCAGGGCTCCGCGTCCTCGTGATCGACCGCGGCGTCTACGGCACCGATACGCTGTCCACCCACGCGCTCATGCGCGGCGCGGTGGTGCAGCTCGCCAAATGGGGACTGCTCGAGCGGCGCATCAGCACCCACGCCGGCGATCCGCTGGACCAGCTTCTGCTATCCCAACGAGACGACGAGAATCGCGATCAAGCCAGGGCGCGGCGTCCCGGCGCTCTTTGCCCCACGTCGATACCTGCTCGACCGGATCCTGATCGATGCGGCCACAGCCTCTGGAGCGGAGGTCATCTGGGGCGCCTCTCTCGTCGATTTGATCCGCAGGAACGACGGACGCGTCACCGGCGCGCGGGTCCGGTGTGGCGGCGGGATCGTGGCGATTCGCTGCCGCGCATCGTCATCGGCGCCGACGGGCGGCACTCGGCTGTCGCGCGGCATGTCGAGGCCCCCGCGCTCCGCGCCGGCCGCCATCAGTCAGCTTTCGTCTTCGGCTATTGGCCACTGCCATCGCGCGACGAATCGCTGTGGTACTGGAGCCGCGGCGCGGCCGCCGGGTTGATTCCAACCAATAACGGCGAATGCTGCGTCTTCGCCGGCGTCGCGCACCATCGGTTTGCCGAGGTGTTTGGCGCCGATCTCCGCGGCGGTTACCTGCGGACACTCGCCGCCGCCGCGCCGGCCCTCCACGGCGAGCTGGCGCGAACCTCGGCGGCGCCGCAGCTGCGCGGCTTCGCGGGACACCCCTGCGTCATGCGGCAATCGGTCGGACCTGGCTGGGCACTCGTGGGCGATGCCGGCTACTTCAAGGATCCGATCACCGCGCACGGCCTCACCGATGCGCTGCGCGATGCCGAACTGCTCGCGAACGCCGTCGTTCACGGGAACGAAGTCGCCATGCGCAACTACCAGGCCGTGCGCGACGACCTGTCTGGTACCCTCTTCGAGCTCACCGACACGATCGCGTCGTTCGAATGGCGGATCGACGAGCTGATGGATCTCCATCGCCGGCTGAGCGAAGAAATGAAGCGTGAGGTGTCGTATCTGACCGCCTCGATCGAAGATGCGAAGAGGAGAACGGCATGAAGCAGACCGTGGCGGTGGGCCAGACGGCGACGCGGAGCCTGACCCTGACGGCAGATCACGTGCGCAAGTATTCAGAGATCTCCGGCGATTACAACCCGCTGCACTACGATGAAGCGTTCGCGGCGCGAACGCGCTTTGGCCGGCTCGTCGTGCAGGGAGGCCTCACGACCGGGCTCCTGCACGCGCTGGTCGCAACGGATCTTCCGGGGCCGGGCAGCGTGTTTCTCAGCCAGAACTGGCGGTTCACCGCCCCGGTGTTCATCGACGACACGATCACCGCGCGCGCGGAAGTCACGTTCGTGCACGCCACGAAACCGGTGACGACGATCGCGATCACGGTCACGCGACAGACCGGCGAGGTCGTCCTCGAGGGCGAGGCGGCGTGCTACACGTTTGAGTAGGGCTCGACGCTGCGCGTCGAGCAGGGCGCCCATCGCTACGCTCGGGCGCAGGGCTCGCTCACGCGAGCAGGGCTCCTCGGCTTCGCCTCGGAGCAACAGAACCTGGAACCTTGAACATGCCTGCTCGCGCGCGAAGCGCCGCGAGCCCTGCTCCGAGGCGAAGCCGAAGGAGCCCTGCGCCGGAGCGACTCGACTCGCTCGGGGCGGCAGGATCGAAGGCCGAAGCGACCGGCGCCCTGCTCGCGAGCGACGCTCGCGAGCCCTACTTCAGCGCGGCTTTGCGCTTCCTTGATCTCAGGCAAGCCCGGAGTCGGCCAGCCGCCAGTTGGCGAGAAACTGTTTGTAGGCCGTGCGGCTGCGCGCGCTCAACCCGGCCTGCCCCGCGGCACGAGCCAGTCCGAGGACGGCGCGGCTCCGGTTCGGCGTCCGCTCGAGCGCCCGCTCGAACCACACCATCGCCTCTTTCGGCGCGCTTCGCCTGAAGGAGCAGCTCGCCGTAGAGCTCGTCAGCGCCTTTCACCGGATACGGACGCCCGATCGGTTTTGGCATCTTGCTCTGCGCCAGCGCCGCCCGCTCCATGGCGTCGAAGGCCTCTTGCTGCCGTCCGTGCGGCGAGCATCAGCAGCGCCCCGAGCTCGTGCAGCATCACCAGCGCCTGTTCCTTCGTCGCGGCGTCGAGCGGCCGCGTGCGACAGCTTCTCGAACTCGCCGACGGCGGCGGTCAGGCGCCCGGTGTCGCCCAGCTTGAAGGCGCTCATCCCGAGCGCGAACAGCTCGTCGATGTTGTCGAACGAGCCCTGCCCCTTCATCTCGCCCAGCGCTCGCTCTCGATCGATCAGAGCGCGCCCGCATCGATCCGCGATCGTTGCGGAGCGCGGTCGGGCCGCTGCCGCGGCCGATCTCGCTTTCCGCGTAGTGATGGCCGCCGACGCGTCCCGCCGCGTGCCGACCACCTTCATCGCCTGATCGACGACGCAATCGCCTCCGCGCGCCTGCGCGAATCGGCCCTGCTGCGTCCACTCGTACTGCAGCCACGACAGGCTGTGAAAGTCGCGCATCGCGATCGACAGCTTCCGTCGCGCGGCCCAGGCGATCGACGCGTTCCACGAGGCCTCGTCGGTCGCCGCGGCTTCGTCCCAGAGGCCACGCTGCACAAAGCATGCGCCGGCATATGCAGGGCGTGGCTCGCGGCCGGGCGCGATCTTCGCGTAGGCGCGTGCCGCCGGCAGCGCTCGTGCCGCCAGCGCCGGATGGTCGTAGGCGTGCAGGATGTAGTGCGGCGCGCCGGGATGCTGCGGGTTGCGCTTGAAGACGCCTTCGACGATGGCTCCCGCCTTCTGACGCTGCGGCAGCGCCTGGTCGCCGCGCGGCAAGATTGCGAGCAACGACAGCGCGTAGAACGCCTGCACTTCATCGTCTTGCGGATGGGCGAGCCAGCTTTGCCATGGCGTCGGCGTAGCCTCGGTCGCGGGCGGCCTTGTCGCCCGGCCCGAACAGCGCCTCGACCGCGCGCGAGGTAGTTCGCGCTCGCGCGGGGTCTTTGCCTTGCTCGCGCGGGCCTGTGGCGTCGGCCCGAGCTTCATCAGCGCGGCCGCGCCCCTTGTCCGGCTCCTCGGTGAAACCACACCGGCTGGTTGAAGCCATGGCCTCGCCCCAGTAGGCCAGAACGAATCCGGATCGATCTTCTGCGCCGCGCGGAACGCATCAATCGCCTCTTCGTAGCCGAAGCTATGCAGCCACAGCACGCCGCGGATGAAGTCGGCTTGCGCGGCCGGCGCGCCTGAATTCGGGAACGAGATCTTCCCAAGCGGCGCCGCACTCTGCGCTTGCGGGACTACGAGGAGGCCGCAGAGACACACGACTACGCCAAGGCTTCGTCGTGCAGGCAGAGACACGAGAGAAGCGACTCTCAAACCGGACCGCATCAAAGTCAGCGTACCTCCATCTGTGACCTGGCGATCTGCGTGACCGAAAGCCTCCGTACAGACGAAAGGGCGCTCCCGAAGGAGCGCCCTTCTGCCTTGCCCGCCGCGTTCGCGGCGGCCTCGCCGTGAGTGAAGCGAAGGCCGTCCCGCGAGCGTGAGCGAGCGGCCTTCCCGCGGCGCGAAGCGCCGCGGCCACTTAGAACGTCAAACGGAACATCAACTGCGTCAGTCGCATGAAGCCGGACTGAGTGCTGATGACGCCGTACTTGAGCGTTGTCCACGCGTGATTCGGGACCGCGGACCTTGACGGTGTTGGTGATGTTCAGCACTTCGAGCTTGATCTGCGCGCGGACGCTGCCGCCGAAGCGGATGTCCTTGCTGGCCGACGAAGTCCCAGTTGTTGCGATGCGGCGTCCGCACGTCATCCAGGTTGCGCGGCAGCGTGCCCAGGCTGAAGGCCGCCGGACGCGACGAAGTCCGCCTGGCGCCAGCCACAGTCCCGGCTGCGAGCCGATCGTCGCGCGGCGCCGTCGGTCTCGGGATCGCCCGTGCCCGCGTTTGCGCGCTGCATGCGCGTGAAGATGCCGGTGTTCTGCGTTCTGCACGTACGGCGAAATCGGGAAGCCGCTTTCGAAGCGCGACGATCGAGGACACGGTCCAGTCGCCGAGGATCGCGGCGCCGACGCCGCTCGACGCCCACCGCTTCCCTTCACCGAAGGGCAGCTCGAAGATCGGCGCCATCGTGATCTTGTGCGGCACGTCGAGCAACCCGATCGCGTACTCGGCGTCGAGGTTGTACGCGTTCTGCATCTCGGTGGCGTTGCTGCGAGAAGAAGTTGCCTTCGCCGAACTGGTTGTCCTTGAGACGGCTGTAGGTGTAGTTGAACCGACCGCCCCAGCCATTGCTCACGCGCTTCTCGAACTTGAAGATCGCGGCGTGATACTGGCTCTTCCCGAGCGTCGCCTGCCGCATCAGGATGTTGGCGTACTGCGGGAACGGCCGCAGCGACTGCGCGCGGGTGATGGTCGGGCTCGTGACGTTGAAGCCCTGCCCGGCCGGCAAGCCGAAGAACGGATTCGGCACGGGGTCGTTCAGCGCCGCACCGAGCGCCAGATGCGCGCGGGTCAACCTGGTTGATGTTGATGATGCCGTCGTTCGAGCCGCCGAGACCGAGATCGCGTCCGGTCGAGCCCGAATACTCGAAGCCGATGGCCGATGTTTCCGGGCAGTTCGCGGCTGACGTCGATCGAGTACCTGTGCACGAACGGCGCCTTCTTGGTCCTGATCGATGAACTCGATCTCGCCACCGACACCGGCGAGTGCGCCCAGCGAGTTTCCAACCGGCTGCAGCACGCCGCTGGGGAACGGATCGGTGAACGATACGTTGGGCTGGAACTGGTTCTGGCCGAGAAGGTCGTACTGGCTGAAGCCAATCTGGCCGTAGTTGGCAGCGCCAACGGCCTGATAGTTCCACGGCGCCCAGTAGATCCCATAGCCGGCGCGCAGCACGGTCTTGGGATTGAACGAGTGGACCAGCCCGACGCGCGGCGAGATCTTGACCGCTGGCGGATCGCCCTGATACGTGTTGGCACCGTTGACGCCAGCGTAGACCAGCCCGCCGACGAACGGCTGTCCGGTGGCCGGATTGACCCGCTGAACCCAGCTGCGCCGCCGGGATTCAGCGTACGGTCGAACGCGACGGTGAAGCTGTCGTTCTCTTCCATCAACCCGGACTCGTGCTCGAAGCGCAGCCCGAAGTTGAGCGTGGTCTTGGTGTTGATGCGGAAATCGTCCTGCGCGTAAGCGCCGTAGTAATGCACGAAGGCGTCGAAGCGGATTCGAGACGGCGACGCGGCTCAAGTTGGCGGGGTCGCCTGACTGGATAGCCGAGCAGGAAGCTCGCGTAGCTGTTGCCCCGCAACCGGAGTGGTCGGGTTCTGCGACGTGAACAACCGATCGAACCGGAAGTCGCCGGCGCTGCCCGAGAACGACTGGGTCTTGATGCCAATGGTCCGCCAGTCGGCGCCGACCTTCAGGGTGTGCCGTCCGAGCAGTCGGGTCATCGTCCCGTTGGCGCTCCACGAGTACCAGTTCCGGTTGGTCGGGTCGATCGCGCCCGAAGGCGTAGTAGTCGTTGACCGTCACGCGCGGGAACTTGTCGACCTGAATCGAGTTCAGGAACGACGACGAGAACCCGAGCTGCGCCGGATCGAAATCGACCGACAGCGTGTCGTCGTCGATGAACTTCGTCCAGCCGTAGCGCAGCGTGAGCACCGTGTTGTTGCTCGGGAGCCACGTGTTGTTGAGCGCGAGCACGTTGACGCGGCGCAGCAGCAGGTAGTCGGCGCGATCGATGAAGCGGTTCGGATCGCTCAAGCCCGGATACCAGTACGTTCGCGCACGGCTCGTCGGTCTTGTTATAGAGGTAGAACCCGGTCAGCGAGACGCTGTCGCGTGAAGCGGTGGTCGACCTTGCCGGTGTACATGATCGCGCGGTCGTTGATCTCCGCCGTGCGGTCGAAGTTGTTCGCTGCCGTTGCTGACTCTGACGATCGGCCGCCGGCAGGTACGCCTGCATCGCGCGGGACACCGGGTTGATCCGGTTCTGCGGAATGACGTTGCCCGGGAACGGCTGGCGGCCGTTGCCCTGCGCGTCGCCGGTCAGCGGGTCGTAAATCACGACGAGCGCTCCGGTGCTGGTGAACGACTGCGAGAAGTCGCCGTTGCGCTCGCGCTCGGTCGGGCAGCCGGTTCGAGCCGTTGCGGGTCGTGTTCGAGCCGTAGCCCTCAGCCGAGAACCAGAAGAACGTCCGGTTCCGGACGATCGGCCCGCCGAAGGCGCCGCCGCCCAGGTGGAAGTAGGTATCCGGGAGCGGCTGCCCGGCGCGCTCGGCGAAGAAGTTGTTCGAGCGCTCCCCATTTCGGCCGATTCTGATAGAAGCCGCTGCCGTGCCAGCTATTCCCGCCCGACTTGGCGGCCGAGTTGAAAATGCCGCCGCCGGTGCGCCCCGTCTCGGCGTCGTAGGTGTGGACCTGAACGTTGACGTCTTCGAGCGCCTCAATCGACGGGTTGGCCGAGGCCCGGTTGCGCAGGTCGGTGATCGGCACCCCGTCCACCAGGTAGTTGTTGCCGCGCCGCGTGCCGCCGCCCAGCGACAGCAGCGAGGCGTTGGTCTGGTCCTGCTGCCGGTTGAACTGGGCGTCGCCCGAGGCGATGACCGTGGGCACCGTCACCGCGAAGAGGAACGCCGAGCGGCCGCCGCTTGGGAGGGTTTCGAGCTGGCTGCGAGTCGATGACTGCCGCCGGTCGAGGCGTTCGAGGTGTCGATCAGCGGCGCGGCGCCGGTGACCGTAATGGTCTCCTGGAGCTGACCGACGTCGAGCGCGACGTCCAGCGTGACGAACTGCTGCGCGCCGATGCGGATGCCCTTCTGTTCTCGTAGGTCTTGAACCCGGTGAGCGACGCCTTGACGGTAGTACGTCCCGGGCGGGACCGCGGCGAAGCTGTATTCGCCCTGATCGTTGGTCACCGCCTCACGGGGATGGATGTCGCTTCGTTGATCAGCTCAACCGTGACCCCGGGAATGACCCCGTTGGCGTCCCGGACGGCGCCGCGAAGGCCACCGGTGAATGTCTGCGCCGAGGCGGTGCTGACGAGGGCGATTGTGACCGCAACGAGCCCCCAGCACTCTCCAAACGTGCACGAACGTCGGACTCCTCATACTAGCTCCTCCAAACCAACCCCGCCCGCCGACAAGCGGGGACGCCTGCCAGATGACCAACAAGCACGAAGGGTGAAGCACCTGAAGTTTGGCGCAGTCTACGGCAGAGCGTAAGCGGGCGCAAGAGTTTGCCTGTCGGAATTCGTCCCCGCCAAGCGCCTCAGGCGCACCTTCGAGAGACAACACTTGGCACCTCAACGGACCTCAGAGTAAAATCCGCCCACTTCCTGGGGGGGCTCATGATCGACGAGGGGATGAACGCCGGTCACTCGCGCCGCACCTTTATCAAAGGTGTCATCGCCGCAGGCGCCACCGTATCAGCGTCCGCGTACCTGTTTCGTACCACTATCCTGGGCCAGAACGACGTCATCACTGCCCGGATCGGTCGAGCGGCTGATCACGCTGGACGTCAACGGCCAGCAGCGGCGCGTTGACGTGCTCAAACACGAAACGCTGGCCACGACGCTGCGCTACAAGCTGGGGCTCACCGGCACCAAGATCGGGTGCGACCGATCCGAGTGCGGCGCCTGCACGGTGCTGATCGACGACGTGCCGCACTATTCGTGCTCGATCCTCACGCACAGCGTGCGCGGGCGGAAGGTGCAGACCGTCGAAGGGCTCGCGAGCCCCGACGGCAAGCTCAATCCCGGTGCAGCAGGCGGTCTACGACGGCCAGGGCTTCCAGTGCGCCTTCTGCATGACCGGGTTCATCATGGCCACGACCGGGTTCCTGAAAACCAACCCGAACCCGACCCGCGCCGAGCTGGCGCACGGCATCTCCGGCAATCTGTGCCGGTGTGCTGACTACAACAAGATCCTCGACTGCATGATGAACGCCGCGGAACTGGCGAGGAGGGCGTAATGGCTGAACAGACTCCGCAGCGTCCACCGGCGCACCTGGCGCACCCGGCGCACCCGCTGCACCGGCACGCAGCACCCGGGCAGCCGCGCACCGCAGGCGGCGCCTGCCGCAGCCGGCGACGTTCCCGCCTGTCGATCCGTCGAAGTTCAAGCTGATTGGCCAGAACTACATGACCCAGGATCTGATGGCGAAGGTCACCGGCCGCGCGAAGTACGCCGAGGACTACCGCGCCGAAGGCATGCTGTTCGTGCAAGCTGATGCTGAGCCCGCGGCCGCACGCGCGCGTCGTCAGTATCGACGCCAGCCGCGCCCTTGCGATGCCTGGCGTGCACGCCGTGCTCACGGCCGATGACATGCCGCCGCCGCCGCCACCTCCGGCGGGTCCGCCGCCGGCCGCCGGAGCGGTCGCCGAGCGCCGCTGCCGCGGGCGGGGTCCCGACTGCCGGCGCCGCAGCCGGCGCGAACGCCGCCGCCCAGCAGGGACGCGCCGCCAACGCGCCGCCGACCGGTCCGGGCGCGGCCGCGGCGCCCGGGCACGCCGCCGACGGCCGCCGCCGTGCCGCCCGCGCAGCAGGCGCCCGGCAACGCCGCCGATTCCCGGCGAGCTCGCGCTCGCGAAGGAAGCGATGTACGAGGGCGAGCCGATTCTCGCCGTCGCCGCCGACAGCGAGGAGCTGGCCGCGGCCGCGATCGAAGCGATCAGCGTCACCTTCGAGCCGCTCGATTTCGCCGTCGATCCGCTCGACAGCCTCCGCCCCGGCGGCCCGAACGCCCGCACCGAAGGCAACGTCTTCGTCGGCGGCGAGGTCAAGACCATCAAGTGGACGGCCGAGCAGCACGCCGCGGCGGTGGCGGGCCGCTTCCCGACCGATGCGGAAGCCGGCGCGACCACCGTGTGGGGCGACGTCGACGAAAGGCTTCGCCGAAGCCGACGTCGTCGTCGAGCACACGTCGTATCAGCAGTCGACGTCGCACCAGCCGCTCGAGTCGCGGACGGCGATGGCCTACTGGCAGAACGGCAAGCTGTATCTGCACGGCTCGACGCAGAGCGTGTCGCGCACGATCGCGTCGGTCGCCGGCTGGGTCGGCGTGCCGCAGCAGCGACGTCGTCGTCATCAGCGAGTACACCGGCGGCGGCTTCGGCAGCAAGATTCCGGGCGCGCAGACGATGGCGATTCCGGCGCTGCTGTCGAAGAAGCTGAACGGCCGCCCGGTGATGATGCGCATCTCGCGCGAAGAAGAAACCTACATCGGCCGCACGCGCCCGGGCTTCCAGGCGTGGGCGAAGATGGGGTTCAAGAAGGACGGCCGCGTCACCGCGATCGATGCCTTCATCATC
Organism: uncultured Acidobacteriota bacterium; assembly: GCA_963841895.1. Taxonomy (GTDB): domain Bacteria; phylum Acidobacteriota; class Vicinamibacteria; order Vicinamibacterales; family UBA2999; genus JACCSI01. The sequence goes on along the minus strand of CAWJEO010000015.1, from coordinate 432,817 downwards.
GAAGACAGCGGCCCGTATCGCGGCCAGGGCGACAACGCGCAGGCCACCAACCTCGCGACGCTGCTCTACCAGGCCCCGAACGCGCGCTTCCGCGGACTCTCGGTCGCGACCAACACGCCGCCGCGCGTCTCGCAGCGCGCGCCGGGCGGTCTGCAGAGCGCGATTCTGTTCGAGCCGCTCGTCAACAAGGCGGCCAAGCAGCTCGGCGTCGATCAGGTCGAGATTCGCAAGATCAACGCCCCGGTCAATGGCTCGCCCTTCGGCCTCAACCCGGTGGCGCAGGCCGCGCGGCCGCGCACCGCGAAAGTCACGAGCTCCTACGTGAAGGAAGCGCTCGATCGCGGCGCCGACGCTCTTCAACTGGGACGAGCGCAAGAAGCGCAACGGCCAGCGCCAGGGCACCAAGGTGACGCGGCGTCGCCGTCAGCCACAGCACGTTCACCGCGGGCTCGACCGGCGTCGACGGCCTGTTCGTCATCAAGCCCGACGGCAAGCTGTACATCCACCAGGGCATCGGCAACCTCGGCACGCACTCGGTGATCGACACCGCGCGCGTCATCGCCGAGGTGATGGACTTCCCCTGGGAGAACGTCGTGGTCGTCTGGGGCAACACCGGTCAGGGCATCGCGTGGAGCTCGATCCAGGCCGGCAGCCAGACCACCCACGCGCACACGCGCGCAAACTACGCCGCGGGCATCGGCCGGCAAGAAGCTGCTGCAGGAGCTGGCCGCGGCCGAGATGGGCGGCAACCCTGACGCCTACCGCGTCGGCGGCGACGGCGTCGCCGGCCCTGGCGGACGCCTCACCTGGGCGCAGGTCGGCCGAGCGCGCCATCAAGCGCGGCGGCAAGTTCGACGGGCACGAAGCGCCCGCCGACGTCAACGCGATGACCAAGGCCGGCGTCGCGACGCTCGTCGGCCAGGGCTTCGTCGCCGCGGCCCGCGACACCTATCCGCGCGACGGCCAGACCTACAGCTTCGTCGCCGGCTTCGCCGAAGTCGAAGTCGACGTCGAGACCGGCGTCTACTCGCATCATCGACTACGTCGCGGTGGCCGATGTCGGCACCGTGATCAATCCGCGCAGCCTCGGCGGGCAGATTCTCGGCGGCGGCATCCAGGGCATGTCGCACACGATGAGCCAGAAGCTGGTCTACGACGCGCACTACGGCGTGGCGATCGGCAAGCGGATGTATCAGAACAAGCCGCCGACGATGCTCGACATTCCCATCGACGCACGAGTGGGAAGCGCTCAACATTCCCGATCCCGGCAACCCGGTCGTCGGCGCCAAGGGCATCGGCGAACCGGGCATCGGCGTCGGCGGGTCGGCGGTGCTGTGCGCGCTGGCCAACGCCATCGGCAACGACGACATCCTGAAGCGCACGCCGGTGCAGCCGGAGCAGATCATGACGGCACTCAAGGAAGGGCGGATCGCTTACGAACCGCTCACCGCGTACATCTAGGGAGGAGGACAACCATGCCTGTCATTCGCGACGTAATGCCGGCGTTCGAGTTGTTCCAGCCAACCTCGATCGCCGATACGGTGGGACTGCTGGATCGTCACGAGGGCGCCTGGGTCATGGCCGGCGGTCTCGACACCTTCGACTGGCTGAAGGACCGCATCAAGCGGCCCGTCGGTCGTCGTCGATCTCGAGCGGCGTCAGCGAGCTGCGCGGGATCAAGGAAGCCAACGGCGGCCTCGAGATCGGCGCCAACACGACGCTGACCGAGATCACGCGCCACGCCGTGGTCAAGGCAGAAGTTCGCGCTCCTCGCCGAAGCGGCGGGCATCGTCGCCTCGCCGCAGATCCGCAATCAGGGCATCGATCGGCGGCAACGTCAGCCAGGACACGCGCTGCCACTACTACCGCGCCGGCTGGCCCTGCTACCGGGCCGGCGGCAACATCTGCTACGCCGACACGCCGACGGCGGTGAATCGCGAGCATGCGATCCTCGAAGCCGATCGCTGCGTCGCGGTGAGCCCGTCGGACACCGCGCCGGCGCTGATCGCGCTCGACGCCGAGATGGTCATCCGCAACAGCGGCGGCGAACGCGTCGTCGCCGCGCGCGACTACTTCATCGGCCCGTGGCTCGACATCACGCGGATGACCACGGCTCGAGCCGGGCGATCTGCTCGTGTCGATCCGCATCCCGGCGACCTTCGCCGGCAAGCCGCACTACTTCGAGAAGGTGCGCGATCGCCAGGTCTGGGACTTCCCGCTCGTCAACATCGCGTCGACGCTGTCGCTCAACGGCAACACCATCGCCGACGCCCGGCTCGTCGTCGGCGGCGTGGCGGCGCGGCCGATGCGGCTCGACGACGTCGAAGACCGCGATTCGCGGCCGCGCGCGCAACGAAGAGACCGCACAACATGGCCGCCGAGATCGCGACGCGCGGCGCGGTCACCCTGCGCCACAACGCCTACAAGGTTCCGCTGATGCAGAACCTCGTGAAGCGCGCGATTCGGGGAGTCGCTGAATGGACTTCGTAACCTGGGCGCGGAGCCCGTGGGGTGAGGACGTCCTCACCCACATCTCGTGGAGTCTGTTCTGGGCGTCGCTCGTGGGCGGCGTCCTGTTCCTCGTCGCCCACGGCGGCTACATGCTGTTCTCGCGGCATGACAAGCGCGACCCGGCCGAAGTCGATCGGATGGAGGCCGCGCGCCAGGGCTTGCCGGCGCGGATCCCGCGTCACTCGTTCGTGTCGCGGATGTTCCACTGGGTGATGGCGGCGTCGATGCTGGTCCTCGTCGTCACCGCGTTCCTGCCGATCATCGGCATCAGGTTCGCCTGGGTCCAATGGCACTGGATGGCCGGCATCCTGCTGACCGGCTCGATCCTGTTCCACATCTTCCACGCGACGTTCTTCCTCGACTTCTGGTCGATCTGGGTCGGGCCGAAAGACATCCCGGAGTTCAAGGCCGAGATGATGCGCGAGCTGGGCAAGGAGCCCGGCGGCCCGAGACCGGGCAAGTACCCGCTGGGCAACCGGCTCTACCACCTGGTCGTGATGCTGGCCGGTCTCGCCGTCATCGGCACCGGCCTGCGTGATGATGCCGCGCATCAGCAACCCGATCGTGGGCCGCGATCCCGTACATGCTCACCGACCCGACGTGGGGCTTCACCTACGTGCTGCACGGCCTCGGCCGGCGTCGGCTTCGTCGGCCTGATCATCGCGCACATCTACTTCGCGCTGCGCCCGGAGAAGCTGTGGATCACCAAGTCGATGATCTTCGGCTATATCACCCGGCGTCAGTATCTCGAGCATCACGACCCCGATCGCTGGAAGACGGCGGCGCACTAACCCTCGTTCCTGGTTCCTGGCACCGCGTTCCTCGTGCGGTGCCAGGTGCCTGGTCCGGTGTGCGGTTCCGGGTTCGTCGTGCGGAGTGCGGCGTGCTTCGTCTGGGGTCCAGCGTGCGACGCTCCGTGGACCGTCGACTGTAGACCGTGGACCGTCTTCCCTTTCCCTCTCAACTCTCTCTAGAAAAGTAAACCCAGGAGCGATGCAACGTGTCTTCTGACCAAGCGGCAGGCCTGCGCGACGAGATTGCGCGGCGAATCGAGGCGATCGAGTCGGCCTATGAGTTCATGCTGGCCTATGCCGCGCAAGGCGCGGTGTCGGACTCGGCGGTGACGAGCGGCACGCAGCTGCGCGATTTGCTCAAGGGGTTCGACGAAAGCGTCGATGGACTGGCGGACGCCTTCCGCCAGTTGATCGCCGCGCGCGGGCTGGACGCCGACGACCTACAGCGGCTTCCTGGACGTGCTCGCGCGTGACGCGACATCGACCGCCGGCGCACTGCGCATGGTCCGCGCCCAGACCGCGATCAGCTCGCAGCTGATCGACAACCTCAACGCCTCGATCCACGTCCGGGCGCTGCTGACGGACGTGTTCCTGGTGGATGAATTGCTGCGACGCCGTGTAGGGATTACGCGGATTGATCCGGATTACGCGGAGGGAATCATCCGCGTGACGAACTGTGTTTCTCGCCTGGTTCTCCAAAGACATCATGGACGCCACGCAATTGACAGCTTTCGGCACACGCTACGCGGCAGCCTGGTGCAGCCAGAACGCGGCAAGCGTCGCGGCGTTCTTTGCCGAGAACGGCTCACTCAAGATCAACGACGGTGCACCTGCCATCGGCCGCGCGGCGATCACGGCGGCCGCGCAGGGATTCATGACCGCGTTCCCCGATATGGTCGTGACGATGGACGGCGTCGACCACGACGGCGATCGCGCGGTCTTCCACTGGACCTCTGATCGGAACCAACACGGGCCCCGGCGGCTCGGGCAGACCGGTCCGGATCAGCGGCTATGAGGAATGGACCATCGGCCCCGACGGCCTGGTCGCTGACTCGAAGGGCCACTTCGACGAAGCCGATTACGACCGCCAGCTGAGGCGGCGATTGACGTTCCAGCCGAACCGATCTCCAGGCCGGCTGAAGCCGGCCCACAACGAAGCTCAACGCAACATGACGTCGTGGGGCTCGGCTTTAGCCGAGCCTAGCTCGCGGCCCGCCATTCATTTCCCACACGGTTTCACCTCAACAATCAAGGCCTCCACCGGCGTCGTCCCGATGTTCTCGACGCGTGAGCCATCGGGTCGCGCCAGCCGACGTCGCCGCGTTTGACGTCGCTTTCGGTGGGCGCCCCGCCTGCCGGCGTCGCACGGATCGCGCGTCACCGAGGAAGCGCACGAGGAAGGAGCCGTGGCTGTGCATCGGCTCGGTCTGGCCGGGCTGCAGCGTGTATTCGAGAACGCGCACGCGATCGTTGTCGAGCTTCGTCGTGTAGAGCGTGGGCGAGACGGTCACCGCGTCGCGCGGGGACCGGGTCTGCGCGAGGACAGCCGTCGCCGCGACGGCACCGATGACGATCCCGGCGAGAAGAGTAGCGGCTCGAGTCATGATTCCTCTGAGAGTCAACGCCTCCGGTCAGACCCGGGCGGCCGTCGCGCCTGCGACTTGGACAACAATAGATCGGAGTTGGCACCGCGATCCTCATCCGTCCCGCACCGCATCGCGACCTCGCCGGCCCTCTGGCTGACCCTGATCTTCTCGCTGCTGACCGTCGCCCTCACCTGGCCGGTGGCGCGCGTCCTCGCGACCGGCGTGCCGGGCGACTATGGCGACCCGCTGTTCATCGCCTGGGTCATGAGCTGGGTGGCAGACAAGGTGACCGCGGCGCTGACCAACCCGCTCGCGCTCCGCGGCTTCTGGGATGCGCCGATCTTCCATCCCGAGACCGGCGCCCTCGCCTTTTCCGAGCACTTCATTCCCCAGACCGTGCTGATCCTGCCGGTCTACTGGCTCACGCACAACCCGATCCTCTCCTACAACATCGCGTTCCTGACCTCGTACGTGCTGACCGGCCTCGGCACGGCGCTCCTGACCAGAGCGCTCTCCGGCAGCCTTGCCGCCGCCGTCCTGGCCGGCGTCGTCGCCGCCTTCAACGAGTACCGCCTCGTCTGGGAAGTGGCGCACCTGCAGACGCTGTCGATCTACTGGTTTCCGTTCGTCCTCTACGGCATCGATCGCTATTTCGCGACCGGGCGACGACAAGGACTGGTGCTCGCCGGCCTCTCGTGGGCGGCGTTGAACCTGTCGTCGGTCTACTACCTGGCCTACTGCGCGCCGTTCATCGTCGCGTTCGTGGTCATCGAGTTGTTGCGGTATCGAGCGAGTCCGCGACGTCCGCACGTGGCGCGATCTGATCGTGGCGGGCGTCGCTGTCGCGGCGATCACGCTGCCGTTTCTGTTGCCCTACGCGGCGATGCAACAGCGAATGGGATTCGCGCGAACCCCGCTCGAGGTCATCACCCACTCGGCGACGCTCGACAACTACCGCGTCGCACTGCCCCGCCTCGTCGTACCGCTGGCGTTTGGTGGCCTCGCTCTTCTCACGAGCCTGATCGACGTGATCCGCCGCCGGTTCGGTGCTGACACGCCACCCGCACCGCCCGGTGGCGCGACGGTTGCGAGCCTTGCGCTCCTGACGGTCGCAGCGGTGTGGCTCTCGCTCGGCCCCGTGATCCAGGCTGGGCGGGCAGCCGACCGGGTGGCCGGCGCTCTATCCCTTGGTCGCGCCGCTTCCCGGCTACAGCGGGCTGCGCGTCCCGGCGCGGCTCGCGTCGATCTTCCTGGTGCTGCTGGGAGTGCTGGCGGGGCTCGGGGCGGCCGCGATGGCCCGGTGGTCACGGCCGCTCGGCGCAACGCTTGCCGGCGATCGCCGCAGTGGTATTCCTCTGGCAGGGCCGCGACCAGCGGATCCCGCTCGATCAGCCGCTGCCCTCGGCTGGTCTCGGACGGGCACCAGCCTATCTGACGCCGTCGCGGAATCTGCCGCCGATCTACCAGGCGGTCTCGCAGCTACCGCCGGACGCCGTGCTCGTCGAGTTTCCGTTTGGCGATCAGTGGTACGACGTCCGCTACATGTTTTTCGCGGCGGGACATCAGCGACCGCTGCTCAACGGCTACAGCGGCGTGTTTCCGGCGTCCTATCGCGCCCGCCAGAACACCCTGTGGCGCCCGCCGCGCGATCCCGCGCCGCGCGCACGAATCGCTCCAGGGCGCGACACACGCGATCGTCCACACGGCACGCGTGGCCTGACGCTACGGGCGCAACTCGTGCGATTGGCTCGAAAAAACAGAAGGCGCGCAGCTCATCGAGGAAGTCGACGGTGCGCGCCTCTATGTTCTGAAATGAATGTTCGGGCGATCCGCCGGCCGGCCTGAAGGCCGGCCGCTACACGTGAACCCGGACCTGCCGTACCCGCCTAACCAGCCCCTCAACACGAAACGCACTTCCCGTGATTGATCGCTCCGAGCTTGACGAGCAGATCGCGCGCTTCGGGATACGGCTGCGTCCGCTGCACCGGGCCGTTGGCCATGTCCGCGGTGCTGTTGCCTTCGCGATTGACGAGCGTCGGATCGGCGCCCTTCGAGACGAGATACAGGATCATCTCGACGTCGCCGCGCGCGGCGGCGTGATGGAGCGCGCTGTTGCCGTCGTGGTCGATCGCGTTGACCTCGGCGCCGAGTTCCTCGACCAGGTACTTGACCGCGGCGAGCATGCCGCTCGGCGCAAAGCGATGGGCGTTGCCGGCAAAGCCCTCGCCGTAACCAACCCCCGCGGCCGCCTGCAGCGGTGAAACCCCAGGGCCACCAACCGGCACCGGCGGCAGTCCCGATCGATCCTCGATGACCACCACCTGCCCGGCATCGCCACGGGTCGGGCGGCCGGCGGGTTTTGTGGTCGGCATGTGCGGGTCGGCGCCGCGCGCCACCAGCATCTTCATCGCGTCGATGTCGCTCGCGTACGCGGCGCGCCAGAACGCCGATGCCCCGCCTTCGTCGACGCGCAGCACGTCGAAGTTGTAGGAGCTGTACCAGACCTTGCGCTGGAGCCGGGCGTTGGGATCGGCGCCTTTGTCGAGCAGCGCCGTCATCAGATCGAGGTACGAGAGCTTCTGCTGCAGGTACGCCCGCGGCTGCGGATAGAACGCCTTCGGCGCCCACTGGACGTTCAGCGCCGCGTAGAGCGGGGTCGCGCCGGCGTCAGACGCGAGATTCGGATCGGCGCCCTTGTCGAGGAGGTACTTCGCGAGATCGAAGTGGCCGTTGATCGTGGCCATCAGAAGAGGACTGGTCAGATCGGCCGGGCTCACCTGATTGACGTCGACGCCGGCGTTGACGAGCGCCTCGACCGTCGCCATCGCGCCCTGCCGGGTCGCGAAGAGCAGCGCGGTGAGGCCGCCCTGCCGGCCGATCAACTCGTTGTAGCGATACGGGCGCGTGACCCCTGCCAGGTCGGCCGCCCGGGCCGGTGCCGCGGGGGCGGGAGATGGCCGCGAACCGCTCGCGACGCTGCCGGGAGCAGTGCCGGGTGAGGTGGCGGGAGCCCCGGGCTGCCGCTGCTGCTGAGATTGCTGGAGCGCCTCTTCGCCTGGCGCGGCCGTCAGCGCCGCAAGATCGATGATCTGCGTCGCCAGCGTGGCGTTGGCGCCTTTCTCGAGAAGCAGCGCAACGACCGGCGCCCGATCGGCGGCGGCGGCAAACATCAGCGCGGTTTCGCCGTGTGCCTTCTCGGTCGCGTCGATCTTCGCGCCGCCCGCCAGGAGCGCGCGGACGGCGTCAACGCTGCCCGACCGCGCCGCGAGCATCAGCGCAGTGGCCCCCGTCGTCGTCGGCGCGTCGATCACGGCGCCGGCCTTGGCCAGTTCCTCAATCACTCCTGCCGCTCCGGCCTGCGCCGCGAGGTGGACGGGCATGTAGCCACCCAGCCTCGTCGTCGCCTTCGGATTCGCGCCGCCGTAGAGCAGCATGCTGGCAATCGCCGCGTTTCCGTTGTGCGCGGCCCAGTGCAGCGCGGTCATCCCGTCGCCCTGCGCGCCGTTCACGTCGCCGCCCTGCTTCAGCAGCGCCCGCACCGCCTCGACGTCGTTGGCTTGCGCCGCCGCGGCAACCGCCGCTCTGCCAGTCGCCTGCGCCGACAGCGCGAGCGTTTGCGCGGCCATCACCGCGACCAGCGTCACCGACGCAGCGGAGATCCGCCAGACGCCCGCACGTCGCAGGCGCGTCACTCCTCCGCGCGCCACTCGCGCGCACCGTCGCACGAACGCACCCAGCGCACCTGCCGCACCGCGCGCACCCGCCGTCCGCACCGCACCCAATGAACCCGGCGCACCTGGCGCACCAGTCGCACCTGTCGGATCTGTCATGTCAGTTCCCCGCCGCCACCGTGGTACTCGGCGGCGTGCTGTTCAGTTCGAACGTTCCGGTGCTGTCCCCGAACTGCTGGACCTCGATTCCGAGCTTCTGCATCAGCGCGAGCATCACGTTGGCCATCGGCGTGCCGTCGGCGGCGCGGAGATGCAGGTTGCCCTTGAGTGCGCCACCGGCGTGTCCGGCCAGGAGCAGCGGGCACCGCTTGTGGTTGTGCACGTTCGAGTTGCCCATCGGCGAACCGTAGACGATGGCGACGTTCTCCAGCAGATTGCTCTCGCCGTCCGCGGTCTTCTGCAGCCGCTCGAAGAAGTACGGGAGCAGCCCCACGTGGTAGCGATTGATTTTCGCGAACTCGAGGATGCGCTCGTCGCGATCCTGGTGATGCGACGCGATATGGAAGCCGGTGTTGACGCCGGCCTCACGATAAACGCGATTGCTCGACGTCGCGGCTCAGCTTGAACGCGAAGACGCGCGTGATGTCTGAAGCGAACGCGATCGCCTGAAGGTCGAACATCAGCTTGACGTGCTCGTCGTAACTGTCTGGCACGCCGATCGGCGCGCCCGGCAACTCGCGCGGCTCGCCGCTTGTGTTGAACGCCTCGATTTTCTGGATCCGCCGCTCGACTTCGCGCACGTCGTCGAGATAGTCGCCGAGACGGGCGCGGTCTGCGGCGCCCAGCGTGTTGTTCAGGCGGTTCGCCGACTCGGTCACCCAATCAAGAATGCTGCGGTCGCGCTTGCGCCGCGCCGCCCGTGCTTCCGGAGTCGCCCCGACGCCGAACAGCTGGTCGAACACCAGACGCGGGTCGCGCACCATCGGCAGCGGCTCGCTGGGCGAGGCCCAGCTGATCGAGTCGGTGTAGGCGCAGGAATAACCGTAGAAACAGCCGCCCGCCTGATCGACGTTCTCGATGCATAGCTGCATCGACGGAATCGGCGTCTCCTGGCCGAAGGCCTGCGCCGCGAACTGATCGAGCGACGTCCCGGCCTTGAGATCCGAGCCCTGCGTCTGGTGCGGATGCGACTGCGTCAGGAACACCGCCGCCGAGCGGAAGTGATCGCCGCCGATCTCCGGCGCCGTGAACGCCTCGGCATTGCGCACGTCGGTGTGGCTGACGATGGTGATGAACTGACGGTAGGGCTCGAGCGGGCTCAACACGCTCGTGCTCAGGTCGAAGGCCGATCCCACTTCGGCAGGCGACCAGAGGTTCTTCTGCTGGCCGAACGCGGTGCTGCCGGCCGAGCCGTGGACCATTTCGATGGCGACGAACCGCCGTTTCGCCGCCATCGCCGTGCGCGCCAGCGCCGGCGTCGACGGGATCATCGCTTCGAGAAACGGCAACGCAACTGTGACGCCCATTCCTTTCAGGGCGGTCCGGCGTGACAAGGGCTTCCGGCTGATGAGCATGGTGATGTCCTTGATCCTGGTGCCGCTAACGGGACCCCGCCGTCGTCTCGACCGACGTGACCGTGCTCGACCGGAAGGCCGGGCTGTTCACGACGCCGAGGATGAACGACGACATCCGGTACTGATTGCGTGCCGCGTCGCGCACGATGGCGCGAACGGTCGGCATGTCGAACGGCTCGACCCGGCGGCCCACGCCGTACATCAGCAGCCGTTCGGTGAAGCTGAGGAGAACCGCGTCCTTGTGCGAGAGGAGCGCGTCGCGCAGCGCCGCGGGTCCGTCGATCTTCGTGCCGTCATACAGCACGCCGGTCGGGTCCACCGGCACGCCGTTGTCCTTGATCCGCCACTTGCCGGTGACGTCGAAGTTGTCGAGCGCCAGGCCCAGCGGATCGATGACCCGATGGCAGGACGTGCACGCCGGATTCCGCCGGTGCTGTTCCATGCGCTCGCGCACCGAGAGCAGCTTGCCGCCCGCGGTGGCCTTGGTGTCGTCGAACGGCGGCACGTCGGCGGGCGGTGGCGGCGGCGGCGATCCCAGCAGCACTTCCATCACCCATTTGCCGCGCATGACCGGCGACGTACGATCCGCCACCGACGTGAGCGTGAGGATGCTGCCGTGGCCGAGAATCCCGCGGCGATAGTCGGGCACCTGGACGCGCCTGAAGGCCTCGCCAGTGACGTTCGGAATGCCGTAGTGCCGCGCGATCCGCTCGTTCGCGAACGTGTAGTCGGCGGTCAGCAGGTCGAGGAAGCTGCGGTCCTCGCGGATGATGCTGTCGAAGAAGAGCGTCGTCTCGCGCTTGAACGACTGACCGAGGTAGTAGTCGAAATACGGGATACAGCAGCGCGTCCGGCAGCATCTCGTCGACGTCGTTGAGACGCAGCCACTGCGCCGCAAACCTCGTCGAGAGCGATTCGGATCTCCGGTCCGCGAGCATCCGCTTCACCTGACGCTCGACTTCGCCCGGCTGCGACAACCGTCCGTCCGCGACGGCCTTCAGCAAGACGTCGTCCGGCGCCGCCCCCCACAGGAAGAACGACAGCCGCGACGCCAGCTCGCGATCGCCGATGCGGTAGGTGTTGCGGCCGGCGGCCGCGCGCGTCGGTTCGAGCCTGAACAGGAACTGCGGACTCGCGAGAATCGCCTCGATGGCGGCGGAGATGCCGGCTTCGAAATCGCGCTCCTTGCGCCCGTCTTCGAAGAACTCGAGGAGCGACGAGAGGTCGTCACCCGAGACCGGCCCGCGGAATGCCTGCGACGCGAGACGGCTGACAATCTCGCGGGCGCACGGGCGCTTCCTCGGCCGGATTGGTCGGCCGGCACGTGAAAACCTTGCGGCGGCTCGGCGTTTCGGACACGCCCGTCGTCTTGTAGGGTCCGACGACGCTGAGATCCTTGAGGTGCGGCAGGGTGGTGATGCCGAACGCCACGCCGATCTGCGTGTCGGCCAGCGTGTGGTCGATCGGGGCCAGCAGATCGACCACCGGTCCCTCGAACTGGTTGACGAAAGCGGCTGACACGCGGCGTGGACCGGCGGCGATGTGAACCGCAGGCGTCTTGAGCGTCACGCCCGTCGTCGCCTCGGTCATGCGGGGATCGATCTCGAGCAGCGCCACGCGCTCGCCGTCCACCGAAACGTCGAGCTTCTCGCCGTTCACGGTCCCGCCAAACAGGACGCCGCACGCGTTGCCGTGCAGGTCCATCCGGAAGACGTAGTCGCCGTCGGCCGGGAAGCGTGTGCATGACCGACAGCCCGCCACGGGTGCCGAAAGGCGCGCCCTCGACGCGATGCAGCTGCGACGCCGTCTTTGGCACCTTGTAATTGCTTTCGCTCGCGCCGCCTTCGGGGTCGCCGAGCGCGAGCGTCGTGACTTTCCCGGCGGCTCGCAGGTATCCGGCGAGCAGTGTCGCCGAGAAGCCCTGGGCGTCGGCGATATTGTCGAACCCCTGACTGATCGTGTCGGCGGGCAGGAGCGCGGTGACGTCGACGTCCACGTCCAGCAGATCCTTGACCGCGCGCGCGTACTCGGCGCGGTTGAGCCGCTGGAAAGGCCGCCAGCCCGGCGTCGGGTTGAGCGCGGCGGCCCGGTCGATGCGACTTTCGAGGCCTTCGGCCAGGGCCAGCAGCGCGGCGGCATCGGGACGCTTGGCGCCGGCCGGCGGCATCATCCCGGCGCGCAGCTTGCGGATCATCTTCTCCGCGACGTCGAGCGAGCCGTTCACCTTCGCGGCATCAAACGACGCGAGCGACAAGCCCCCGGCCTTCCCGCGATCGCTATGACAGCCGGTGCAGTACTGCTTGACGAGTGCGGTTTGCGCTTCGGCCGTCGTTGGGCGCGTGTCGTGCGACGCCACCGGCCGCGGCGCGGCGGGCGTTGAAGGCCGCGGCGACTGACCGGCCGGCGACGCGACCGAAAGTGTCGCCAGGGCGGCGGCGACGACCATCCCAACGGTGGCGTGTTTCATGGACGTGGTATGGCCCAAAAGTATAGCGCCGGGGCTCGCGAGAGGTTGCAACGTAATGTCAGCAAAGTCTTAGGGCTCAGCATTTTGGACCTGGGCGGCGGGCCGGGACGTGGGACACGTCGCCGACGCGTCCGTCTAATAGGGAGCGACGTGCTGCCGTGGCCCCGTTTTTACTCAAAGTTGAGTTGATTACGCTGTTAGGTGGGCGTATATCTAGGGACAGGCGCATTGAGTTCGACCCTTCGACCAGCTCAGGGGTCGGCCCGAGCCCCATCGAGGGCGAAAGGTGATGCCATGGCTACTTACGCATCCAAACCCGCGCCAGGCGCCAGCCTCTTCGAAGCCTCGCTGGCGACGGCCGCGGGCAAGCCGCACCACGCCAGACGCCGCCGACTACCCGCACGTCGGCTCATCGAGCGTGTTCGTGGCGAGTTCAACGAGATGCAGGGGTTCTCGCCGACGCTCGATCAGGCGGCGCGACTGTTCAGTCTGTCGCGCGACGAATGTCATCGCGTCTTCGCGCAGTTGCTCCGCGAAGGATTTCTTGGTTGCAGTGCGGACGGCCGCTATCGCCTGAACCCGCCGCGCTCCTGACCTCGCCGCGGCGGCCGCGAAGGTTATGATCGTCGGTGAATGACTGGCCGGAGAATCCTGCAGGCACTTCCCGTCGGCGAAAACGTCGGCATTGCGTTTTCCGGCGGCCTCGACACGAGCGCCGCCCTCCACTGGATGCGGCGGAAGGGCGCGATCCCGTTCGCCTACACCGCCAATCTCGGGCAGCCCGACGAGCCCGACTACGACGAGATCCCGCGAAAGGCGCTCGCCTACGGCGCCGAGAAGGCGCGACTGATCGACTGCCGGGCGCAGCTCGTCGCCGAAGGCATCGCGGCGCTGCAGTGCGGCGCGTTCCACATCTCGACCGCCGGCGTTCCCTACTTCAACACGACGCCGATCGGCCGCGCCGTCACCGGCACCATGCTCGTCGTCGCCATGAAGGAAGACAACGTGCACATCTGGGGCGACGGCAGCACGTTCAAGGGCAACGACATCGAGCGCTTCTATCGCTACGGCCTGCTCGCCAATCCCGAGCTGCGCATCTACAAGCCCTGGCTCGATCAGGCGTTCATCGACGAGCTCGGCGGCCGCAAGGAAATGTCCGAGTACATGCGCGAGGCCGGCCTGCCCTACAAGATGGGCGTCGAGAAGGCCTACTCGACCGACTCGAACCTGCTCGGCGCGACGCACGAAGCCAAGGACCTCGAGCATCTCAACACCGGCATCAAGATCGTCGCGCCGATCATGGGCGTCGCTTTCTGGCGCGACGATGTCGCGGTCGCCGCCGAAGACGATCAGCGTGCGCTTCGAAGAGGGCCAACCGGTCGCGCTCAATGGCCGCGACGTTCGCCGAACCGCTCGACCTGATGCTCGAAGCCAACGCGATTGGCGGCCGGCACGGGCTGGGGATGAGCGATCAGATCGAGAACCGCATCATCGAGGCCAAGAGCCGCGGCATCTACGAGGCTCCGGGCATGGCGCTGCTCTTCATCGCCTACGAGCGGCTGATCACCGGCATCCACAACGAAGACACGATCGAGCAGTATCGCGACATGGGCCGCCGACTCGGGCGGCTGCTCTACCAGGGCCGCTGGTTCGATCCGCAGGCGATCATGCTGCGCGAGATGGCGCAGCGCTGGGTCGCGCGCGCGATCACCGGCGAAGTGACGATCGAGCTGCGGCGCGGCAACGACTACTCGATCCTCAACACCGACAGCCCCAACCTCACCTACAAGCCCGAGCGGCTCACCATGGAGAAGGGCGAATCGGCGTTCTCGCCGCAGGATCGCATCGGCCAGCTGACGATGCGCAACCTCGATATCGCCGACACGCGCGAGAAGCTGTTCCTCTACGCCGGCAGCGGCCTGCTTACCGAATTCCGAGGCGTCGCCGATGCGGTTGCTTGGAGAGCGAAGAAAGAGCGACAGACGTCAGGCCGGTCTGATGGTCTACGGTCCACGGTCTACAGTCCAGGCCTCGCAACCGGGCTACCGTAGACCGCTCGTACCGGTGACCGGCTTCGACCTGGCCTTAATCGCCGTCCGTAACTGCTCCCCGTACTCGCACTCGACACCTGCCTCGCATACTTGGCGAGCACGCCGCGCGTGTAGCGCGCCTTCGGCGGCCTTCCACGCCTTGCGCCGCGCGTCGAGCTCCGCCGCTGAGACGTCGACCGCGACCGTCACGCGTCCGCGCGTCGATCGTGATGCCGTCGCCGTTCTTCACGCAGCGCGAGCGGCCCGCCGGCAAACGCCTCCGGCGTGATGTGGCCGACGACGAAGCCGTGCGTGCCGCCGCTGAAGCGGCCATCGGTGATGAGCGCGACGTCCTTGCCGAGTCCGCGTCCCATGATGGCGCTGGTCGGCGACAGCATCTCGCGCATGCCAGGCCCGCCGCGCGGCCCCTCGTAGCGGATCACGACGACGTGGCCCTTCTTGACCCGGCCGCGGAGGATCGCCTCGAGCGCCGCCTCCTCGCGATCGAACACGATCGCCTTGCCGATGAACCGTTCGCCTTCCTTCCCGCTGATCTTGGCGACCGCGCCTTCCGGCGCGAGATTGCCGTAGAGAATGACGAGGTGGCTGTCGCGCTTGACGGGGTTGTCGATCGGGCGGATGACGTCCTGCCCGTCGGGATACGCTGCCGCGCTCGTCGAGGTTCTCGGCGAGCGGTCCGGCCGGTGACCGTCAGCGCATCGCCGTGCAGCAGTCCCGCGTCGAGCAGCACGCTTCATGAGCGGCGTCAAACCGCCGATGCGCACGAGCTCGGCCATCTCGTAACGGCCGCTCGGCTTGAGGTCGGCGAGCACCGGCACGCGGCGCCCGCGCCGGGTGAAGTCGTCGAGCGCCAGCTTCATGTCCGCGGCGTGCGCGATCGCCAGCAGGTGCAGCACGGCGTTGGTCGATCCGCCGAGCGCGATGACCACCGTCATCGCGTTTTCGAGCGCCTTGCGCGTGATGATGTCGCGCGGCGCGATCCCCTTCGCTCGACGCAGGTTGACCACCGCCGCGCCGGCGCGTCGCGCAGTCGTCGCGCTTCTCCGGCGAGATCGCCGCCTGCGCCGAGCTGTTCGGCAGGCTCAGTCCCATCGCCTCGATCGCCGACGCCATCGTGTTGGCGGTGTACATGCCGCCGCAGGAGCCGGGGCCCGGGACAGGCGTGCGCCTCGAGATCGGCGAGATCGGCGTCGCCGAGCGTGCCCGCGGCATGCTGGCCGACCGCCTCGAACACCGACACGATATCGACCGGCTTCGCCGCGCCAGTTGCCCGGCAGGATCGTGCCGCCATAGACGAAGACCGCGGGGCGATTGAGCCGCGCCATCGCGATCACGCAGCCGGGCATGTTCTTGTCGCAGCCGCCGATGGCCACCAGGCCGTCGAAGCCCTCGCCGCCGATCACGGTTTCGATCGAATCGGCGATCACCTCGCGCGACACCAGCGAGTACTTCATGCCTTCGGTGCCCATCGAGATGGCGTCGGACACCGTGATCGTGTTGAAGATCACGGCCTTGCCGCCGGCCGCATTGGCGCCCTCGGCCGCGTGCCGTGCGAGCTCGTCGATGTGCACGTTGCACGGCGTGACCTGGCTCCAGGTCGAACAGATGCCGACCTGCGGCTTGGCGAAGTCCTGCCGCGTGAAGCCGACGGCGTGGAGCATCGCGCGGCCGGGCGCGCGCGCCGGGCCGTCGAGCACTTTCGAGGAATGCGGACGCTGTGATTGATTACATCGAGCGCGATGCCGAAAGATCCACAGTTACGCGGATCACATCGGATGCGCGGATACGCAGATTCGGAGGTTCGATCGGCCATGATGGGCGCCGCCATCAGAGTCTACCCGCCTCGACGCGCGATCGCCATTCAAATCGCGAATCCGCGTAATCTGCGGATGATAGCCTCTGCGTAATCCCGTACCGGAAGTACCGTCCGGCTCGACGTCTGGCTCGACGTCGCCTGCCTGTTCAAGACCCGCTCCGAGGCGCAGCGGGCGTGCAAGAGCGGCAAGGTCGTCATCGACGGCGTGCCGCCAAGCCGCATCGCGAGGTGCGGATCGGCGAGCGAAATCGTCATTACGCCGGCCGAGCAGCCGCAAGCAGATCGTGGTCGTCCGCGGACTCGCCGACACGCACGTGGCCAAGGCCGAGGCACGCGCGCTCTACGAGGACCTGACGCCGCCGCCGACCGCAGAAGAGATCGCGCAATGCGTCGGTTGGAGCGGCTGTTCGGGCCACGACCAAGCCGGCGCGACGACGGCTGCGACCGGCGCGAACCAGGAGAGGCCGCCGCCCGGCGGAAGTGGACGACGGTAAGATTAGACCGTGCCGTCCCGCGCGCTCGTCTTCATTGCGCTCGCCTTCCTGTTCTTCGTCCTGCCGTCCGACGACGCGGCTTCCTGGTCGACTGGCTGTGGTTCGGCGAGGTCGGCTATCAGCCGGTGTATCTGACGTCGCTCATTCGCCGCGCACGGCTGATCGGCGTCGGTGGTCTTCGTCATCGCGTTCCTCTGGCTGGCGGCGCACCTGCGGCACGCGCTCAACGCCGCGAGCGGCGCGCCGAGCTCCTTCACGACGCGCGAAGGCTTCACGATCGTGCTGCCCACGCGCGATCAGCTGCGCCCGCTGGCCCTGCTGGCGGCCGCCGCCGGCGCGCTGCTGCTGGCGCTCTTCGCGCGCGTCCGAATGGCTGACCGTCCTGTCGTGGTGGCACCAGACGCCGTTTGCGGCGTCGGATCCGATCCTCGGCCGCAACGTCGCGTTCTACATCTTCACGCTGCCGCTGCTCGAGCTGGCCCGCGGCCTGGCGCTGGCGCTGGTCGCGCTCGCGGCGATCGGCTCCGCGGCGCGTCTACGTGTTTGCCGGCGAACTGGCGCTCACGCCGTTCGGCCTCCGGATGGCGCCCAGCGTGCGCCGGCATGGCGCCATGCTCGCGCGGCGCCCTGTTCCTCGTCCTCGCGCTTGGCGCGTGGCTCGATCAGCCGCGCGCAGCTCGTCACGGCGTCCGGCATCATTCAGGGCGCCAGCTACACCGACGTGCTACGCGCGCATGCCGGCGGCACTCGTGCTGACGGCAGCTCGCTGTCATCGGCGCCGTGCTCTGCCTGGTGCACGCCCTCGGCCGCGCGCCGTGGGGGCTGGTCGCGGCGGTCGGCGCTCTACGCGGTCGTCGCTGGTCGGCGGCGCGCTCTACGCGTCGTCGGTTCAGCGCTTCGCCGTCGCGCCCAACGAACAGGCGCGCGAGACGCCGTACATCCTGCACAACATCGAGGCGACGCGGCAGGGCTTCGCGCTCGATCGGATCGAGGAGCGCGAGCTGACCGGCGACGCCGAACTGACCCGCGCCGACATCGAGCGCAACCGCGAAACGCTCGACAACGTCCGGCTCTGGGATCACCAGCCGCTGCTCGAGACGTTCGGACAGATCCAGGAGATCCGCACCTACTACGACTTCATCTCGGTCGACAACGATCGCTACGACGTCAACGGCCGCACGCGGCAGGTGATGCTGTCGGCCCGCGAGCTGAACCCGGCGGCGCTGCCCAACCGCACGTGGATCAACGAACGGCTCGTCTTCACGCACGGCCACGGGCTGACGCTCGGCCCGGTGAACCAGGTGACCGGCGAAGGACTGCCGGTGCTCTTCATTCGCGACCTGCCGCCGGTGTCGACGATCAACATGCAGATCACGCGAGCCGAGCATCTACTTCGGCGAGCTGTCGAACGAGTACGTCATCGCCCGCACCCGGGCGCGCGAGTTTCACTACCCCAAGGGCGAAGACAACGTCTACGCCGATTACGACGGGCGCGGCGGCGTGCCGCTGTCGTCGTTCTTGCGCAAGCTGCTGTTCGCCGCGCATTTCCGCTCGTACCAGATCCTGCTGAGCGACGACATCACGACCGAGAGCCGGCTGATGTTCGACCGGCAGATCCGCGCGCGCGTCAGCAAGATCGCGCCGTTCCTGACGCTCGACGACGATCCGTATCCGGTCGTCGACGACGGCCGGATCTTCTGGATTCAGGACGCCTACACGACGTCGAGCCGCTATCCGTATTCGAGCGCGGCGACCGGCAACGTCAACTACATCCGCAACGCGGTCAAGATCGTCATCGACGCGTATCACGGGATCGGTCGCCTTCTATCTGGCCGAGCCCAACGATCCGATCGTCGCAGACGCTGGCCAAGATCTTCCCGACGCTGCTGCGGCCGCTCGCCGAGATGCCAGCCGGGCTGCGGCAGCACGTGCGCTATCCCGAAGGCATCTTCAACCTGCAGGCGGCCGTCTACTCGACCTACCACATGACCAACCCGGCGGTCTTCTACAACAAGGAAGATCAGTGGGAGGTGCCGGCGATCGATCGCGGCGGCGACACGGTGCGGATGGAGCCGTACTACACGATCATGAAGCTCCCCGGCGAGGGCGCCGCCGAGTTCATCCAGATGCTGCCGTTCACGCCGCGCCGGCGCGACAACCTCGCGTCGTGGATGGTGGCGCGCAGCGACGGCGACGCCTACGGCCAGCTGCTCGTCTTTCAGTTCCCGAAGCAGAAGCTGGTCTTCGGGCCCGCGACAGGTCGTCGCGCCGCATCAATCAGGACCAGGTGATCGCGCCGCAGATCACGCTGTGGAACCAGCAGGGCTCGGAAGTGATCCAGGGCACGCTGATGGTGATTCCGATCGAGGAGTCGCTGATCTACATCCGGCCGCTGTACCTGCGCGCGCAGGCCGGCCGCATCCCCGAGCTGACGCGCGTCATCGTCGCGTACCAGAATCAGATCGTGATGGAGCGCACGCTCGAGGCCGGCCTCGCGCGCATCTTCGGCACGCACGCCGGCGCGCCGCCGCACCTGGCGCACCTGCCGCACCCAGCGCACCCGGCGCACCCGCACCGTGCACCTGGCGCACCGGGCGCACCTGTCGCACCTGGCGCGCACCTGGCGCACCTGGCACAGCGCCCTCGCCGCCGAAGCCCTCGCCACCTACGAACGCGCGATCGCCGCGCAGAAGGCCGGCGACTGGGCGAAGTACGGCGAGGAGATCAAGCGGCTCGGCGAGATCCTCGCCGAAGATGAAGTGAGCGCATGCGCCGAACCGGTTGCCGTCGTCGGCGCCGGCGTCTTCGGCGCGTGGACGGCGCTGACGCTGGCCGAAGCTGGCCATCGCGTCACGCTCATCGACGCTATGGCGCCGGCCAACGGCCGCGCGAGCTCCGCGGACCACTCGCGCGTCATCCGCGCCGGCTACGGCCGCGATGCGATCTATTCGCGA
This sequence comes from uncultured Acidobacteriota bacterium, assembly GCA_963841895.1. Lineage (GTDB taxonomy): Bacteria > Acidobacteriota > Vicinamibacteria > Vicinamibacterales > UBA2999 > JACCSI01. Next base: position 412,899 of record CAWJEO010000015.1, on the reverse strand, counting down.
GTGGGCCGCTGCGTCGCTGGTCGACTGGGAGTCGCTGGAGCGCGAGTCCGGCGAGCCGCTCCTGACGATCACCGGCGCGCTCTTTCTCGGCCCGCCGGACCACGGGTACATCAGCGACACCTTCGACACGCTGACGACGCATTGGCCGGCGCGTCGAATGGATCGAGCCGCGCGATCTGGCGAGCCGCTTCCCGGTCATCGCGATCGACGGACTCGGCGCCGCCGTCTTCGAGCCCGACGCGGGCGTCCTGCGCGCACGCGCCGCCGTTCAGGCCGCGGTGCGTCTGGCGACGTCGTCGCGCGGCGTCGCCTATCGCACCGCGCGCATGCGGCGCCGCTCGATGAACAGCGGACGACGGTGGAGCGCCCGGTCGCGGACGGCTCTCGGCTCGACGCCGACACTTCGTCTTCGCGTGCGGGCCCTGGCTGCCGCAGCTTTTCCCGGAAGCAGCCGGCGCTCGCATTCGCGCCACGCGACAGGAGGTGCTCTACTTCGGCGTGCCGCCCGGCGACGACCGCTTTTCCTCCGCAGCGCTGCCCGTCTGGATCGACTTCGCCGCCGGCGTCTACGGCATTCCCGATCTCGACGGCGCCGGGTTCAAGGTCGGCATCGACCGGCACGGCGACGCCGGTCGATCCCGACACGCTGCGATCGTGTCGTGTCGAGCCCGACCCTCGTCGACGCAACCCGCGCGTGGCTTCGCACGCGATTTCCCGGGCTGGGCCCTGCTCCGCTCGTCGATGCCCGCGTCTGCCAGTACGAGAACTCGCCCACCGGCGACTTCATCATCGACCGGCATCCCGCCTGGCCGAACGTGTGGATCGTCGGCGGCGGCTCGGGCCACGGCTTCAAGCACGGCCCCAGTGTGGGGCGCCATGTCGTCGAACGACTGCGGGGAGCGCCGGCGGAAACGCGGTTTGCACTGACAGGCGCGAAGACGGCGGGCAGGACGGTGTTCTGACAGCGGGCGGGAGATCGGGAGCCCAGGAGACTCGCTAGGTGCCTAGAGTGCCGCGTGCCTACGGTGCCTAGCGTGCTGGTGCGGACGGTGCTAGTCACCCTAGGCACCTTAGGCACCGTGGGCGCTATCGGATGCAGCCTCCTCGTGCGTCCATGGAAATGCGGCACGCTCGCCGGCGTGCTCGAGGTAACGAATCAGCGCGGTCGCTGCGGCGACGGCGCGCCGGGCCAGGAATACGCATTCACCGCACTCCCGCTCGGTCAGGAGGCCGCGCCGCCGCCCCTCACCGAACAAGGTGAGCAGCGTTTGTTCCGCCGTCCTGGCGGCGCGGACGCGCCGCGCAAACTCCTTCGGCTCCACGCGTGCGAAACCCTCGGCAATGAGGTGGGATCCCGACGCCGCGGCGTCGGCCAGCCGATCGCGGTAACGAACGTGTTCCCTCACATCAGGGCGCGTCGCCAACTCCAGCGACCGGATCCGCAGCTCGTCGGCGAGCTGCCACGCCACCAGCTCCTTGACATCCTGGACGGCTGCCATGACGGCTGACACTGCAACGCATCGGCCATGGCGATTTGCGAAGGAAACGCGGGGATCGCCCGGCGCGCGTCGCAGGAACTGCGCGCGCGTCACCGGGCGTCGTTGTCAGATTCTGATGGGGCTGGATCGAGCGGTTCGAGTCGAGGGTCGCGTCAGAAGCTGAATCGCCAGCCCAGTTCCATGCGGCGCGGCGCCTGCGCGGACGTCGGCTGGCCGAACAGCGGCGAATTCAGGACGCCGACGTACGAGCTGCGATTGACGCGATTGAAGACGTTGGTCACGAAGAGGTACATCTCGAAGCGACGCTGCACCTGATTGTTATTGCGGCCACCCGGACCGCCGCCGGGACCGCCAGGACCACGCGGGCCACCCTGTCCGCCGCCGCCACCGGGCCCCCGCTGGAAGTTCAGCGAGCCGTTCGGCCGGTTCGAGGGCACCGTCCACGAGATGCGCAAGTCGGTCGCCGTGGTCAGGGCGCCGCGCAGGCTGTTGCGGGGCGCGCCCACCGGACGATCGTTGAAGATCGCGTCGCCGTTGTCGTCGCGGCCGGTCGTCAGGTTGTACGCCGGCGCCGACTGCAAACGGCCGTTCATCGAGAAGAAGACACCCCACCGCTGAATCGGTGTCCCGATGTTCCAGTTCAGCCGGTGCGGCGACTCGCCACGCGACGGCCCGTACTCGCCGACGAACGTGCCGGCCGGCGGCGGCGTCAGCGCATCGTCCGCATCGTTCCGCGATCGCGTATAGCCGTAGCGGATGTTGCTGAACGTGCCCTGGCGTGGCGAGTACGACAAGTCGACGTTGGCGCCGGCGCGCGTGGACCGCCCCACCGACTGGACGTAGAGCACGCGGCCGAACCCGATGTCGGGCCGCACCCCGCCCACCGGGGCGTTCAGATCGAGCGACCGGAAGTCGTTGTTGGTCGCCTCGAAAAACCCGTCGACGTTGACGCGCAGACCCTGGCGAATCTGGTGATCGATGCCGATCGACGTCCGCTGCCAGCGCGGCAGCCCGGCATCGTCTGCCAGAACCAGCTGCGTCGGCGGATCCCGGCGCGTCGTCGCGATCCCGGCCGCGAACGGATCGGGGAACGCGGGGTCGCGGATGATCACTTCTTCTTCGGTGGAACCCGCGGCGAGGCGTCGCGTTTCTTCCTCGATACGCGCCGGCATCCATCCGTAGAACCAGCCGTAACCGGCGCGGAAGTTCGTCGTATTGCGCCGAAAGCTCCGGGTCAGTCCGAGCCGTGGCGCCAGCGCGGCGCGGTCGTCAATCCCGGTCTGCCATTCGTAGCGAAGCCCGGTGCCGATGTTCCAGCGTCCCTTGGTGAACTCGGCTTGCACGAACGTTGCGGCCTGGCCGACCGAGAAGGCCAGCGTCTGCGCACCCACGCGCTGGGTGTAGGTAGATGGCCGGTTGGCGTTGTACGAGTCGATGTCCGTGAAGGTAAACGTGCCGAGGCGTGTTGCGGAGCTGCCCCAGCTCGTTGTGGTCCCAGGTCACCAGCGAACCGACGCGCAGCGTGTAGGGCCGCGCTTTGAGCGTGAACATCGTGTCGCCGGTGACGTTGCGGCCGCGATCCTGGCCAGCCGAGGTCGCGCCGCCGGCGCGGAACGCGCTTTGAACGACGATGGCGCGGGCGATCGTGTCGGGCGTGATCGTCCCCTTCGACTGATCCAACTGCAGGCGCACGTGGAACGGGCGCCGCTGCCCGCCCTCGAGCGAGAGGCGGACGTTGTGCGACACGTCCTCGCGGACGTAGCCGCGCTCCGGCAGATCGAGCTCCGAGATGCCTTGATTGCCGCGCTCGGAGGTCTCGCGCGCATACGACGCGCGGAACATCGTCTGCTTCGTCAGCAGGCCTTCGGTTCGCAGCGAGACGTCGCGGCCGTCGAACGGCTGCTGCAGGGTCGCGTTGACCGGTCCGGTCGGGGTGAGGGCCGCAATCCCGCGCGTGTCGTCGGACGACGACCCTTCGATGTTGGTCGAGAACGACACGCGATTGCGGACGAGCGGCCCGGCCGCGAACGCGTTGACACGAACGAGGGTGCCGGACTTCGAGCCACGGGCAACGGCGTTGGTCGCCGACAGCCCGCTCGGACGCACGTTGAGGCCGATATTGCCGCGCAAGCGATCGACGCCCGGCCGCGTCGCAATCTCGACCCGGCCCTGCCCAACCGTGATGGAACTCCGCCGAATAGGCGTCGCGGCGCACGACGATGCGCGCGATCTGATCGCGGGTCGGCAACCGGCCGCCGGTGAAACCGTCAACGCGAATCGTGGCGCCCGGGCCGGCAATCTCCTCGAGCATGCGCTGCAGCTCGTCGGGATCGTCAGGCAACGCATCAATCTCGGCCTGGCTCAAGGTTTCGGACGAGCCACCCGTTTCTTCCTCGCGTGGCCGACACCGTGACGTCGGTCGCGATGTTGGCGATGGCCATCGCCACGGTCACCTGATGCGTAGTGACCCGCGGTGGAATGGTGACCTCGACTTCCGTCGTGGCGAAGCCTGCGGCCGTGACGATCAGCTTGAGCTGCTGCCGCTGTCCGACCGCGATCGTGACCAGCCCCCGGGCATCGGCGCTCGTTTCAGAGACGACGTCGGAGTCCGCGAGGACGATGATCTGAGCATTGGGGATGGTGGCTCCCGACGGGTCTTCAACTCGAACGGCGATGCGGCGTTCCTGAGCGGCGACGTCGGCGAGCCCGACCAGAAGAAGGCCGAGCACGACAAAAGGGCGCATTGGTAGCTGTTACGAACGGGCCGGGGGCCGGATTTACCTCATCTGGGCGAAAGAACAGGAAAGGTACAATTCGTGACATGTCCAGCCTCGCCGACGTGCTGACGTCCCGCACTCGGGCGGGAGAAATCGTCGATCGCCTCGATCGCGACTGGGTGCAATGCCACGCCTGCGGCCACGATTGCCGGATCCCGCCGGGCGCGATGGGCGTCTGCAAGGTGCGGTTCAACGACGCCGGCACGCTCCGGGTGCCGTGGGGCTATGTGGCGGGCGTGCAATGCGACCCGATCGAGAAGAAGCCGTTCTTCCATGCCTGGCCTGGGGCACTTGCCTACAGCTTCGGGATGCTCGGGTGCGACCTCCATTGCGGCTATTGCCAGAACTGGGTCACGTCGCAGGCGCTGCGCGATCCGCAGGCCGTGGCCGGTCCGCGGGACGTCGAGCCCGAGGACCTCGCACGCGAAGCCGACCGGCAGGGCGCGCGGGTCGTGGTCTCCACCTACAACGAGCCGCTCATCACCGCCGAATGGGGCGTGGCGGTCTTCAAGGCGGCGCGGGCGCGCGGCCTCGCGACCGCGTTCGTGTCGAACGGCAACGGCACCCCGCAGGTCCTCGACTACATCGTGCCGTGGCTCGACCTCTACAAGGTGGATCTCAAGAGCTTCGACGACAAGCAGTACCGCAAGCTCGGAGGGCGGCTCGCAGCCGATCCTCGACACGATCCGCGAGCTGCACGCGCGACAGGTCTGGCTCGAGATCGTGACGCTGCTGGTTCCGGGCTTCAACGACTCCGCTGACGAACTCACGAAGCTCACGGAGTTCGTGGCGTCGGTCTCGGTGGACATCCCGTGGCACGTCACGGCGTTCCATCAGGACTACAAGATGACGAGCCCGCCGGACACGACGGCGACGCAGCTTCGCTCGGCGGCGGCGATCGGCCGCGTCGGCGGGACTCCGCTACGTCTACTGCGGCAACCTGCCCGGCTGCGTCGGCGAGTTCGAAGACACGCGCTGCGCGTCGTGCGCGACTCGCCTCATCGCCCGGAGCGGGTACCGGATCCGCGATTACGCGATCACGGCAGACGGGAAATGTCCGGCCTGCGATGCGCCTGTCCCCGGTCGGTGGGACCCGACGTTCGCCGGCCAGCTCATTACGCGGCCCATGACGCTGCGCTAGGCGGCGCGGCCGCCGCGCGCGGGCAGCGCGCGGCCTATGAGAAGCTACACCTATGCGCCTGGCGAAAGTCGCGGTTGCGAGTGTCAGCCCCACCGTCGGGGCGGTGGCGAGCAATGTGTCCCGGCTCATTGCGATCGCGCGCGAGATGGCCGAGGCCGACGTCACGCTCGCCGCCTTTCCCGAACAGGTCGTCGGCGGCTACCCGCCCGAGGATCTCGTCCAGTGGCGCGGATTTCTCGACGGCCAGCGCCGCGAGGTCGAGCGATTCGCCAGCGAGACCGCCGAGACCGCCACGGTCTTCGTCCTCGGCATGGCCGCGGCCGTCGGCGGGCAATTGTTCAACTGCGCGGCCATCGTGCATCGCGGCCGCATCCTCGGTCTCGTCCCGAAAGAGAAGCTCCCGACCTACAACGTCTTCTACGAAGCGCGGACGTTCTCGCACGGCGGGTCGAAGCTGGCGCTCGACGCCGCCGGCGCACCGCTCGGCGACTACATCTTCCGGTTCGACTTCGGCCTCGTCGCGATCGAAGTCTGCGAGGACGCCTGGTCGCCTGACGGACCGATGCGGCGGCGCTGCTATTCAGGCGCCGAGATCGTCGTCAACGTGTCGTCCTCGCCGTATCGCATGGGCATCGACGACACGCGCCGCGAGATGCTGGCGACGCGGTCCGCCGACAACCAGGCGGTGTTGATCTACGCCAATGCCGTCGGCGGACAGGATGGCCTCACCTTTGACGGCGGCGGGCTGGTGTTCCAGAACGGCCGCCTCGTGCTGGCGGCGCCGCGATTCCGCGAGGCATGGACGGCCGCGGTCGTCGATCTCGATCGCACGAGCCGGCTGCGGATGGAGAACACGACCTGGCGCAGCGACTGTGAAGACTTCCGGCTGCAGCGGCTCGATGTGCCGGTCATCACCTGCAGCGGCCAGACCGCCGACCGCGCGCGGCCTCGCCTACCCGGCGCCCGAAGGCGGCAGCTTCTTCCTGCCCGCGTCGGCAACGCTGGCCGATCCGCGCGACCTCGCGCTCGACGATCTGTTCGAGGCGCTTGCGCTGGGCGTGAAGAGTTACTACGAGAAGACCGGGGCGTTCCGATCGCTGGGCATCGCGCTCTCGGGCGGACGCGATTCGATGCTGACGCTGCTCGTCGCCTGGCGCGCCGCGGCGCTGATCGGCGACGGCTCGTCGTCTCTCATCACCGCCTTCTACATGCCGAGCCGGCATTCGCAGGACGGGACGAAGACGGCGGCGCACACGCTGGCCGAGGAACTCGGCGTTGAGCTGCGCACGATCGCGATCGACGAGGCGACCGATCGCGAGATGCAGGCGACGCGCGAGATGCTCGACGGCGGCGAGCCGACCGAACTGACCCGGCAGAACATCCAGGCGCGCATCCGCGGCCAGCGGATGTGGAACTGGGCGAACTCGTCGGGCGCGCTGTTTCTCCAGACCGGCGACATGAGCGAGAAGGCGGTCGGCTACACGACGATGGGCGGCGACCTCGAAGGCGCGCTGTCGGTCATCGCGAACGTGCCGAAGACGGTGGTCATCGCTCTGCTCGAGCGCCTCCATCGGCGCTTCCAGTTCGAAGGCATCGCCCAGACGCTCGCGACCGATCCGGGGCCGGAACTCGCTGACGCGCAAGTGGCCGAGAACGAGCTGATGCCGTTTGCCGTCCTCGACGCCTGCCTGCATCTCTACGCGGGCGAGAAGATGTCGCCAGACGAAGTCGAGACGGCGCTGGTCAGCCTCTTCCCCACCGCCTCGCGCGACCAGGCCCACACGTGGGCGTCTCGCTTCACGCGCCTGTTCACGCAGTCGATCTACAAGTGGGTGCAGTCGCCGCTCGCGCTGCACGTTGGCTCGCTCGACCTCGATCGCGAGCGCGCGCTGCAGATGCCGGTCGTGCAGAAGACCGAGTGGACCAACACCGGCGCCTCGCCCAGCCGTGAACGACGCCAGCGACCTCGGCGAAGCCCGCGAAGTCGAACAAGGTCACGAAGTTCACGCGTCCGGGACTCGTCGACAGCGCGATTAGCGCGCGCACCTGCGCACCTGTCACGCGCCACCAGCCCCACCTGCGCCTCACTCAGCCCTCGACTCTACCCGCTACTTGCCTCAAGCGGCTGTGCCGATATCCGTAGCCGAAATACAGCAGCGAGCCCGATCGCCATCCAGATCAACAAGCCGGATCCACGTTTCGCCGGACAGCCCCGCCATCAGCGCGAACGACGCGACGGCGGACAGGGCCGGCAGCCACGGCACGCCCGGCGTGCGGAAGGGGCGTTCGAGGTCGGGCCGCGTGCGGCGCAGCACGATCACTCCGATCGCGACGACGACGAAGGCGAAGAGCGTGCCGATGCTCACGAGCTCGCCGAGCACGTCGATCGGCGTCAGCCCCGACGCGACCGCGACGATGACGCCGGTGATGATGGTCGTGATGTGCGGCGTCTGGAAGCGCGGGTGAATCCGGCCGGCCCACGCCGGCAGCAGGCCATCCTGCGCCATCGACATGAAGATGCGCGGCTGCGCGACCATCTGCACGATGATCGTGGACGACAGTCCGGCGATGGCGCCGAGCTTCACGATCATCGGCAGGAACCCGGCGATCGATTCCCACGCCGTGCCGCTCGCCTTCACGCGCGCCGCATCCACCGCGAGTGCCATCGGCGCCGGCACGCCGAGCTGCTGATACGGGACGAGCCCGACCATCACGCCGGAGACCAGCACGTACAGGACGGTGCAGATGATCAGCGAGGCGAAGATGCCGATCGGCATGTCGCGCTGCGGCTGCTTCGCTTCCTGCGCCGCCGTCGAGACCGCATCGAAGCCGATGTAGGCGAAGAAGATGACGCCGGCGCCGCGGAGCACCCCGCTCCATCCGAACTCGCCGAACTTGCCGGTGTTCGGCGGAAGGAACGGCTGCCAGTACTCGGCGGTCACGAACATGCCGCCGACGCCGATGATGAGCAGCACGACCGCGACCTTGATGCCGACGATCGCGGCATTGACGCGCGCCGACTCCTGGATGCCGACGACCAGCAGCACGGTCGCGGCGATCGAGATCAGGATCGCCGGCAGGTTGATGATCGCCGTGCCGGCCGACCCGTCGGGCATCACCACGGCCATGCCGGGCGCGTTGCGCGAGGTGCGGCGGAATCTGAATCCCGACGTCGGTCAGAAAGCTCACCACGTACCCCGACCAGCCGACCGCGACCGTCGCCGCGCCGAGGGCGTACTCGAGGATCAGATCCCAGCCGATGATCCACGCCACGAGCTCGCCGAGCGTCGCGTAGCCATACGTGTACGCCGAGCCGGCCACCGGAACCGTCGAGGCGAACTCCGCGTAGCAGAGCGCGGCCAGCGCGCTGACGACCCCGGCGAGGATCATCGAGAGGACGATGGCCGGGCCGGCGTGCGCGGCGGCAGCCTGACCGGTGAGGACGAAGATGCCGGTGCCGATGATGGCGCCGATGCCGAGGGCGGTCAGGTCGAGCGGGCCCGAGCACGCGCTTGAGCTGCGTGTCGCCGGCCGCGCGCGCCTTCAGCTCGTCGATGGACTTGGTCGCGAAGAGGCTCACGACGGCTACAATGGCCGGCGTCGGCCCTGAAAGTCCTGAACATGCGCCGAAGAAGCGCGGAAGAATCGCCATGACCCACGAGCGCCCGCCCGCTGTCGTCTTCGGCCCGTTCCGGTTCGAGCCCGGCAACGGCCTGTGGCGCGACGGCGCAGGAAGTCGCGCTGCCGCCGCGCGCGCTGGGCATCCTCGACGCCCTGATCGCGCAGCCCGGCGAGGTCGTCTCGAAGCAGCGGCTGATCGATGCCGTCTGGAAGGACGCCTTCGTCACCGACGCCTCGCTCCTCGAGGCCATCAGAGTCCTCCGCGACGCGCTCGCCGACGACCGCCACAAGCCGACGTATATCCAGACCGTCCACCGCCGCGGCTACCGCTTCATCGCACCTGTTCGGCACCCGACGCACGTGCGCACCTGTCGCACCTGGCGCACCTGTGCACCGACGCACTCGCACCGCACGTGAACCCGGCGCACCTGGCGCACCGCGGCGCACCGACGGCACCGCGATTCGCGCCGTGCCGAACTCCTGCCCTTTGGCGGCCGGCCTCGCCGCGCGCACGTCGCGATGATCGGCATCGCGATGGTCTTTGCGCTGTTCGGCCAGCGCCCTTCAGAAGCGCGGCCGACGACGCGCTTCACGATCGCCTTGCCGGACAACACGGCGATCGATCCGCTGCGCGGCTCGATTGCGGTCTCGGCCGACGGCACGCGCATGGTCTATGTCGCGCTCAGCAGCGGCCGGCCGCGCCTGTTCCTCCGCACGATCGATCGCGACGCGCCGCACGTCATCGACGGATCCGATGGCGCCTCGGATCCCTTCCTCTCGCCGGACGGGGAATGGGTCGGGTTCTTCGCGCACGGCAGCCTGAAGAAGCTGCGCATCGACGGCGGAACGCCGGTGGTGATCTGCGCCGCACGTGCCGGGAGCGGCGCGGCTGGTCGGCCGACGGCACGATCGTCTTCGGCGGCGGGCCCGGCGGCGGCCTGGCGCGCGTGTCGGCCGATGGCGGCGAGCCGGTCGTGCTCACGGCGCCGGCTCCCGGCTCGCGCGAGGTCGCGTTCGGCTGGCCCGACATCCTGCCTGACGGAACCGCCATCCTTTACACCGCGGTCGGTCTGACCGGCAGCCGGATCGCGCTCCACGAAACGGCGACCGGCGTGAGCCGACCGATCCTCGACGCCGGCGCGTTCGCCCGCTACTCGCCCACGGGCCATCTCGTCTTCGAGCGCCGCGGCCGTCTCGAGGCGGCGCCGTTCTCGCTGCGCGATCGCCGCGTGACTGCCGCGTCGCGCCCGATTCTTCGCGGCCTCGCCACGAGCAGTGCGACCCTCGCGGGCCCGCGGTTTGCCTTCTCGACGACCGGGTCGCTGCTCTACGTCCCGGGCACGTCCACCGACGTGGACGAGCAACTGCATTGGCTCGACATCCGCGGCGGGCTCGAGCCGGTCGCCGCTCCCGCCCGCCCGGCTCGACGTGGTCGATGTCGCGCCGGATCTGCGACAGCTCGCGATGACGGTCGAGACCGACGCTGGCACCGATCTGTGGATCGGCGATCTCCGTCGAGGCGCGGTGAGCCGGGTCCTCGCGCGACGGGCGCAGCACCAGCCCGACGTGGCGGCCCGATGGGCTCGAGATTGCGTTCGCGTACAGCCAAGGCCGGCCCCTTCAATCTGTTCCTGCGTCCCGCCGACACCGATGCGGCGCCGACGGCGCTCTTCGAAAGCCCGTGGAACCAGCTGCCCACGTCGTGGTCGCCGGACGGCCGGCTGCTCGCGTTCACCGAGTTCCACCCGATGACTGGCGCCGACGTGTGGGTCGTGGACGTCGCCACGCGCGAACGTCGACCGCTCGTGCGAACGTTGTTCGACGAATCGCATGCGCGCATCTCGCCCGATGGACGGTGGATGGCCTACATGTCCAACGAAGCAGGGCGATGGGACGTGTTCATCCGGCCGGTCGACCGGAGGCGGCCCGCGGGTGCAGGTCTCGACCGAGGGCGGCGCCTGGCCGTGCTGGTCGGTGGATGGCCGGACGCTGTACTTCAGCAGCAACGGGCGCACCGCCGCCGCCGGGTGCAGCAGCGCGCCTTCGCTTGAGTGTGTCAGCGCCGGCGATCATTCCGGGCCGCGACGACCTGCAACTCACCAGCGGCCACGCGGCGTCGGATCGCGTGCTCGTGCGCCAGGGCGGCCTCCTCCCCGCGCGTCGCGAGCTGCGCGTGGTCCTGGGCTGGTTCAGCGAACTGTTGAGACTTGCGGTGTAGCCAAGGGGTCAGAGCCTGATCGAGATCAGCTCCCTCGACGATCCGTGTCTGGCGGCCTATCGGGACGTTGCCAACCCGCGTGCGCCTGATCGAGGCGGGACTGTTCGTCGCCGAGGGACGCCTGGTGGTCGAGCGGCTGCTCGCGCAGCGCCGATTCAAGGCGTGCTCGGTGCTGCTCACCCGCGCGGCGTGGGACGCGTTGTCGGGCGCCCTCCCGCTCTCAACCGACGCGCCGCCGGTCTTCGTCGTCAGCCAGCGGGTCATGAACGAGATCGCGGGCTTCAACATCCATCGCGGCTGTCTCGCGCTGGCAGAGCGTCCGGCGCGAGAGACGCTCGCGCGCCACTCACCTCGCCGGGGCACGTCGCGTCGTCGTGCTCGAAGGCGTGAACAATCCGGACAACATCGGCGGGATCTTCCGGAGCGCGGCAGCATTCGGCGTCGATCTCGTGGTGCTCGGCCCCGCGTGCAGCGATCCGCTCTATCGCAAGGCGATTCGTACCTCGATGGCGGCGACGCTGCAGGTGCCGTTCGTCGAAGCCGGCCGTGGCCGGACGCGCTCGATCTGCTGCGCGAGGCCAGTTTCGAGCGCATCGCGTTGACACCGTCCGCCGATGCCGCGCCGCTTGAAGACGTCGATCGCAACATCGCGCGCGTCGCGTTACTGATCGGCGCTGAAGGCAACGGCTTGACGGCCGACGCGCTCGCCCACGCCGATCGCCGCGTGCGGATTGCGATGGCGGCGAGCATCGACTCACTCAATGTCACGGTGGCCGCCTCGATCGCCCTGCACCATTGGAGCTCAGCGGGAAGTCTTCGCGCGACGTAACGAACTTCTCTATAGAATCCGATCGCCGTCGCGGCCCGTTGTACTTTCGGAGGACCGATGCTCAGTCTCCTGCTCATCACGCTGGCTGCTATTAACCGCGCCCCAGCCGAGTACCGACCTCAGCCGAACGATCATCACAGGCGACATCTCGTATCGGCGTCCGCTCGTCGCATGCGAACTGCCCGATATCGTCTTGATGATCGCGCGCGCCGCCGGTGTGCCGGCAGGGGTTGAACGAGTGCCCGGCCCGTGCCAGACGCCGCGGCGCGACCCGAAGGACGCCGGCGAGCGCGAGCGCGTGTTCCTCGCCGGCACGACGGTCGGCGACGCGATGAACGCGCTCCTTGCCCTTGATTCGCAGTATCGCTGGGTCGAATCCGACGGCGTCCTGCTCGTGCGCCCGGTGTCGGCATGGGGCAGCACCGACCATTTCCTGCACTCGATACTTTCGACGCTGTCGATCGACAACGAACACATGCGTGGTGCGCTCGACAGCTGGCGATCGTCACTCACCGGCCAACCCATTCACGAGAGCATGCACCACGGCGACATGCGGACGGCAGAGGGAAACCGGCGCTTTACGATTACACCCGCAGGCGCCATCTCAGCGATCGACGCCCTGGATGCGATCGTGCGGGCCCACGGCCGCCTCAGTTGGGAGGTCTCCTACTGCAAGTCGCCCGCCGAACGGCGCTATGCGACAGTCTGGCTGCGGACCCTCGAGCACAACGGGGAACGGATCGGCGCCCCGTTTCGCGAGCAGTTCGAGACTATCGACGGGAAAACGATCGATCACTGCCGGTGATTCGGACCGCGGACGGCCTCACACCATAACGCCGGCGAAACGTCGTCACGAAGTGGCTGAGCGAACCGAACCCGACGGCGAAGCAGGTGTCAGTGACAGCGGCGCCGTCACGGAGCCGTGCGTTGGCACGCGTCAGACGAACCTCGGTCAGGAAACGGTGCGGCGGTTGCCCTTCGAGCTCGCTGAAGATCCGCGCGAAGTGAAAGACGCTCATCCCCGCGTCGCGGGCGATGCTGGACAGCGAGAGAGGCTCGGCATAGCGCGCCTCGATCAACGCTTTGGCGCGATCGACGCGTGCCGCGTACCACGCAAGTCGCTCAGGCCGGAACAGCGGCTGACGCGCCGTGTCGGTGGCGAGCGACCACAGCACGTCCCCCGCTAAGGCCTCCAGCCGGGCCTCATCTCCTGCCACACATCCGCGAAGCGCCCGCTTCAGGTAGGCGCGACGGTTGGTGAGCGAGCGCACGGGCGAACACCCCAGCGTGAAGAACGATCGTGCGCTTTCGACGGCCTCGTCGGAGTACCACACCGACAGGCACGCGTCCGATGGATGCTCTTCGTCGTGCGCACAGGAGAACTCGAGCCCTGGCGTCGTGACGAACAGATTGTCCGCGGTCAGCTCGTGCCAGGGACCGATGGTGCGTGCACGAAAGGATCCGGCCTCGACGAAACTCACGCGGTGTCCCGCCGCACGCTCCCGTTCCGGGTCGTGATGCGCCGCGCCTGGAGTGTGATCGAAGCGCTCGAGCGCGATTGACCCGGTGTGGACCTGTCGAACCACGCGATTCATCGCCCCCATGCTGGCACAGTCGTGGGAATCTGTCAGCGGCCCTGGACCGCCGTGATTCGCAAGAAACCGCAAGCGCGCCTGGATGCGCCGCTCGCTACAGTCGCCCTCTTGGAGGCATTCATGAGCGGCATGGGCGTGGCAGCACTGATGCTTGGGTTGGGGATTGTCGCGGTCGGTGATCTCGACGAGCGCTTCGCATGGCGCGGCGGAGGCGCCGATCGATCCCGAGGTGCTGGCCGTGCGCGAAGCGGCGTGGCGGGCCTTCTTCGGCGGCGACGTCAAGACGCTCGGAGATCTGTTGCCGCCGGAGTTCATCGGCATCGGCATGAACGATGGACCGTTCACCGATCTCACCGCGACGCTCGACGCATCCCGTGCGTTTCGTGATCGCGGCGGCCGACTGGTTCACCTCGCCTTTCCCGAAACGCAGGCGCAAGTGTTCGGCGATGTTGTGGTGCTCTACGGCCGCTACGAGGTCGTCGTCTTTTCAGGCGGCGCAGAGCGCACGATGCGCGGTCGGCTGACGGAGTTGTTCGTGAAGCGCAACGGCAAGTGGCTGCACCCGGGGTGGCATCTCGATCTGCCTTGAACTCGGCTCCTCAGGGTTTTGGTTTCACGGTCCGCAACTCCGGCACGAACCGATCGCGCGCCGGCATCTTCACCTTCGGCAGCGACCTGCCGTCCATAACCGCGTCAGCAGGAATGAGCTCGTTCAACGCAAGCAAATGCGCCACGAGCGCGTAGACGTCGTCGTCCTCGAGCGATCCCGGCGCGTCGGGTGGCATCGCGCGGCGGATGTAGTCGAACACCGTCGTTGCGTACGGCCAGTAGTTGCCGATCGTGTGCGGCAGCTTCGGGTCGCGCGAGAACGGAAACCCTTCGCCGTTGAGCCGGCCGACGAGGACATCGTTGGGGCCTTCGCGACCGGTCTTCCCATGGCACTGTGCGCACCGCGTGGCGTACAGTGCGGCGCCCTCGGCGGCAGTCCCGCGGCCCGGCGGCAGACCGGCGCCATCAGGTCCGACGTCGATGTCGATCGCCGCAATCTCGGCCGGCGTGGCCGGCCGCCCGATGCCGAATGTTGTGGGTCCGGTCGGCCTGGATTGCTCACCCACGATACCTGCCGCGCGTCGTCACGACGGCGAGGCTCGCCACCGCCGCAGCGCTCAGCACGATGCGCCATGCTCGATGGCACAGCGACCCGGGACCGCAGACGAATCATCCCCACGCCTCTTCTTTGTAGACGACGCGGCCGTCGGTTTGCACGACCCAACCGGTAATCGGGTTCAGGTGATAGCCGGTCGTTCCCGGGCCGCGCAGCTTCAGCAATTCTGCGCGCGTCGGCTGCACGTAACCGGTTTCGTCGACAGCGCGGCTCATGATCACGGCCTCGCCGCCGGTCCATTGCCACAGATGTCGGAAGCGGGTGTGCGCCTTCGGCAGGACGGGATCCTGCAGCGTCGCCGCCGTCCAGGTCTTTCCGCCATCGGTGCTCACGTCGACGCGCCTGATGCGGCCAGACCCGGTCCACGCGATGCCATTGATCTCGACCCACCCGCGCGGTCAGCGTGACAGGAAACGCCGGATATGTGATGAGCGATCGCGCATCCATGACGAAGCTGAACATCCGTGCCGTGTCGTTGGCAAACGGTTCGGTGTACTTCGACGTCTCCTCGCGCGTCATGAACGGTCGATCGGACAGCTCCAGGCGCCGGAGCCACTTCACGCTGGCGTTCCCTTCCCAGCCAGGCAAAAACAGTCGCGCCGGATACCCTTGCTCGGGCCGCAACGGCTCGCCGTTCTGCCCGTACGCAATCAGCGCATCGTCATAGGCTTTCGCGACGGGGACGCTCCGCGTCATGACCGCGGCGTCGCTCCCCTCGGCCAGGAACCAGGTCGCCTTGGGGCTCGCGCCGACCTCGCGAAAAAGCGTGGCCAGCGGGACACCGGTCCACTCACTCGTACTCGTCAGTCCGGCGAGCTGCCCCGGCTTGGTCTCCGGGCCGGCGGTGCGCCCGAGGTTGCCGGAGCACTCCAGAAAATGAATGCGCGAGACCGCCGGAAACCGCTTGAGATCGGCCAGCGTGAACACCATCGGCCGCTCGACCATGCCGTGAATCAGCAGCGAGTAGCGTGCCGGATCGATCTCCGGGACGCCGCCATGGTGTCGTTCGAAGTGCAGGTCTGACGGCGTGATGACGCCGACAAGGTCCTCGTGGGGTGTGCCTGTTGAGTTTCCGGCGCGCCCATGGCGCCGAATCGTGACCGAGGCGGCGCGCTCTCCCACCGGGCGAGGCGGCCTGCCCCGCACTTTGGTTGGATCGACCGGCGCCTGGGCCCGCGTCCGCGTGCCGATTGCGGCCGCAGCCACGGCACCAGACAGCAACGTCCGCCTCGAGACTTTCATCGCCCGCCTCCAAATGGCAGATACGCCGGGTAGGGCAAGTGAGGCGGGTCAATGCTTCCTGACCTGCCTGACCTGCTGACCTGCCTGACCAGCCCTACCCCTCAGTCTCTACCCGCGTCTCCGGCCCCAGCCACAGCATCACCAGCACCAGCCCGCCCGCCACCGCAATGCACCATAGCATGGCGTGCGGCAGCGCCATTCCACCATCCCTCAGCCCGCCGATCAGATACGGCGTGAACGCGCCGAGGCCGGCGCCGACGTGATAAGCGAAGCCGGTACCGGCCGCGCGCACTTCAGTCGGAAAACGCTCCGACAAATAGCCTGGGACGATGCCCCATGCGCCGGAGCAGCCGAGGCCGATGAAGAGCGCGCCGAGCAGGAGCAGCGTCGGATCCGACGACAAAAGATAGATCGGCGCGGCGGCGAGGCCGACGAGCATCCCCAGCGTCGGCGCGCCGCGACGGCCGAGCCGCGTGTCTGACAGCCGCCCGAGAATCACCGACCCGGTCAGGCCGCCGGCGTTGAGCGCAATCAGGAACTGCAGCGGCTGCAGTTTCATCGTGCCCAGAAACGTCGGATACCAGAACGTGATCGAGTGATACGACAGGATGAACGTCGCCATCAGCACCGACGCGTGAATCGTGACCCAGCGCAAATCCGGATCGAACAGGCGCGCCACGGCGAGACCGCTTCTGGTGGTGCCCGGCGGCCGCCCGCGCCCGCTGCTGCTCGAGCCACACCGGGCTCTCCTTCACCCGCGTCATCACGGCAAGGATCACGAGCGCCGGCAGCACGCCGGCCCACAGCATCAGGCGCCAGCCCCACTCCGGATTGGCCGCTCACGAACGGCCAGCCGAACTGATACACCAGCGACGACAGCATGAAGCCGAACGAGAACCCGCCCTGCAGCAGCCCCGACGCGATGCCGCGCAGCTGCTTCGGCCAGTGCTCGAGCGCCAGCGGCACGCCCGCCGCCCACATCCCGCCCATGCCGATGCCGAACAGGCCGCGGAACGCGAACAGCATCACGTAGGACGTGGAGAGCCCGCTCAGGAACGCAAACAGCGTGAACCACGCGATCGAGAAGATGATCGGCGGCTTGCGGCCCCAGCGATCGGCGGCGGCGCCAGCGCCGATCCCGCCGACGACGCGGAACATCAGCGTGACGGTGCCGAGCGCGCCGGCCAGCGCCGAGTTGACCGTGAAGCTCTGCTGAATGTAGACGAGGACGAACGTGATGATCGTGAAGTCGAAGGCGTCGAGCACCCACGCGAAGAACGTCGTGAGAAACGCCTTCCACTGATCGCCAGTGACCTGGCGATACCACGGGCCTGCCGGTGCGGCGTTCGACGCCGCGCTGGCGCCGTGTCACTCCGCCCACGCGAGCGACCGCTCGACGGCCTTCTTCCATCCGGCGTAGAGCCGGTCGGTATCACTCCGCGGCCGTTGCGGCGCGAACTCGCGATCGAGTGCCCAGTTCCGCCGCACGTCGTCGAAGCCCTTCCAGAACCCGACGGCGAGCCCGGCGAGATACGCCGCGCCAAGCGCGGTCGTTTCGCCGACCACCGGACGCCGGACCGGGACAGCCAAGCAGATCGGCCTGGAACTGCAGCAGCATCGCGTTGGCCGCGGCGCCGCCATCGACTTTCAGCGTCGTCAGCTTCAGTCCCGGCCTCCTGCTTGCATCACTTCGAGCACGTCGCGCGTCTGGTACGCCATCGCATCGACCGCGGCGCGCGCCACGTGCGCGACGGTGGTGTTGCGCGTCATGCCGACGATCGTGCCGCGCGCCCGAGGATCCCAGTACGGCGCGCCGAGGCCGACAAACGCGGGCACGAGGTACACGCCGTCGGTGTCGGGCGACCTGCTGCATCAGCCCTTCGACGTCCGCCGATGCGGTGATCGCCTTCAGCCCGTCGCGCAGCCACTGCACCGCCGCGCCGGCGACGAACACCGACCCTTCGAGCGCATAGGTCACGTCTGGCCGCCGATCTGCCAGCCCACCGTCGTCAGCAGGCCCTTGTGCGACGGGCACCGGCGTCTCGCCCGTATTGAGCAACATGAAGCAGCCGGTGCCGTAGGTGTTCTTCGCCGCGCCCGGCTCGAAGCACGCCTGCCCGAAGAGCGCCGCCTGCTGATCGCCGGCAATGCCCGGCCACCGGCACGGCCGACCCCAGCAGCGCCGGATCGATCTCGCCGTAGACCTCGCTCGACGATCGCACCTCGGGCAGCATCGCCCTCGGCACATCGAGAATCTTCAGCAGCTCGTCGTCCCACTCGCAGCGTGTGGATGTTGAAGAGCAGCGTCCGGCTCGCGTTGCTGACGTCGGTGATGTGGCAGCTTGCCGCCGCGTCAGCCGCCAGATCAGGAACGTGTCGATCGTGCCGAACAGGATCTTCGCCGCGCGCGGCTCGGGCGCGAAGCCCGTCGTGCGAGTCGAGCAGGTATTTGATCTTCGTGCCCGAAAAATACGCGTCGACGACGAGGCCCGTCTTGCGCCGGAACGTCGCCTCGTGGCCATCGGCCTTGAGCCGATCGCAGATCGGCGCGGTGATCCGGCTCTGCCAGACGATCGCGTTGCCGATCGGCCGGCCGCTAATCGCGCTCCCACAAGACGGTGGTCTCGCGCTGGTTGGTAACGCCGACCGCCGCCAGATCGGCCGCCGTGATGTTCGCGGCCTTCGCGATGGCGTCCTCGCGCCGTCGCGAGCTGCGTGGTCCAGATCGCCTCGGGATCGTGCTCGACGTGGCCGGGCGACGGAAACAGCTGCGGAAACTCCTGCTGCGCGATGCCCTTTGATGGTGCCGGCGTGATCGAACACGATCGCGCGGCTCGACGTGGTGCCCTGATCGAGCGCCAGAACAAACCTGCTCATTTCGCCCCCGACGTCTTCGGATAGTGATTCACGATCAGGACATCGTAAAGAACCGCGCCGACCACCGCGCCGAAGATCGGCGCCGCCACCGGCACCCACCACCAGCCGCTCGCCGCGGTGAAGACGCCGCCGCCCCAGCCGGCGACCGCGGTGAACAGCCGCGGACCCAGGTCGCGCGCCGGATTGATCGCGTAGCCAGCGTTGAAGCCGAACGACACGCCGACGGCGACGACGATGCCGCCGACGAGCACGGGCGTCAGCCACGCCGGCGGCGCGGCTGTTCGACTGATCGGTGACCGCCAGCACGCCGACCATCAGGAGCGCGGTGCCGACGAGTTGATCGACGAAGCCGCCGATCGTCGTCAGATACGGCTGCGGATAGGTGGCGAAGATGCCCGCGGTGCCCAGCGCACCGTCGATCTGCCGCGCCCCGCCGTCGAAAGCCGTGAACGCATCGGCGTAGGTCGCAAAGACCATCGCCGAGGCCACGAACGCGCCCAGCATCTGCGCGATGCACGTAGGCCGGGACCTTGCCCCACGGAAATCCTCGCCGCGCCGCGAGCGCAATCGTCACGGCCGGATTCAGATGCGCGCCGGAGATGCCGGCGGACGCATAGACGCCGAGCATGACCGCCAGGCCCCAGCCGAGATTGATGCCGAGGTACGACCCGTTGGCGTTCTTGCTCAACACCGTCTGCGCGACGACGCCGACGCCAAACGCGATCAGAATGAACGTGCCCAGAAATTCCGCGGCCGCTTCGCGGCCGTGCCTCTCAACATCGGTGGCCTCGCTTTCCGAGCGGGGCGCATTATACCGACCCGCCCGGCCTACAATGGGTGAAACGCATGTCGCTGGCCGCCCGCCGCGCCACGGCTGGACGACGCCGCGCGCGATTGCCCGCATCTACAACGAAGGCATTGCGGATCGCGTCGGCACGTTCGAGACGCGCGAACGGACTGTCGACGACGTCCGTCAAGTGGTTCGACGGCCGGCACCCGATCGTCGTCGTCGAATCGCCGGGCGCAGGCATCGTCGCTTTCGCCTCGACCTCGACGTATCGCGCGCGCGACTGCTACGCCGGCATCGCCGAGTTCTCGGTGTACGTGGCGCGCGCGGCACGCGGCCTGGGCGCCGGTCGCGTCGCGATGGAACGCCTGATCGCTCGAGGCCGCGCGCACGCCGGCTTCTGGAAGCTGGTGTCCCGCGTGTTCGTCGAGAACACGGCGAGCCGCAAGCTGCTGAAGCAGCGTGGGCTTCCGCGAAGTGGGCGTCTACGAGAGCACGCCCAGCTCGACGGCGTCTGGCGCGACGTGGTGATCGTCGAGCGGCTGATTCCCGAGAACCAGCGCGCGTGACCTCGCGGCAGCGTCTTCCGCATCACCGCTGGAGACGTGCTGAAACCGTGCTCGCCGCAATCGAGGCGTGGGCCAACGGCGTCGGCGGCATCGGGCTGTTCATCGTCGCCGCGCTCGACTCGTCGTTCCTGTCGTTTCCGCAGGTCAACGACCTGCTCGTCATCTACCTGAGCACGAAGACGCCCGGCGCTGATGCCGTATTACGCGGGCATGACCACGCTCGGGTCGCTGCGTCGGCTGTTTCCTGCTCTACGGCTTCGCCTATCGCGGCGGCGAGGTCTTCCTTCGCAAGCGCGTCAGCGGACCGCGCGTCGAACGCGGGCTGGCGCTCTATCAGCGCCACGGCCTGCTTGCCGTCGTCGTGCCGGCGCTGCTGCCGCCGCCAATGCCGTTCAAGCTCTTCGTGCTGCTCGCCGGCGCGGCGCGCGTGTCGCCGTGGAAGTTCGGCGCCGCGGTCGCCGATCGGCCGCGGCATCCGCTACTTCGGACAGGGCTATCTGGCCGTGCTGTACGGCGAGCGCGCCGTCGTCCATCGTCCAGGAGCACGGCCGCGAAGTCGGCATCGGCCTCGCCGCTGACGGCGGTGGCGATCGGCGTCGTGCTATTACTGTCTACCGCAAGCGGCGCAGCGCGCCACCGGCGCAATGATGCTGTTGCCACCTCCCGTCGATCGCGTGCGTCGTCGGCGTCGCGCGCACCGACGATCCGCACATCCTCGAGCGCCTCGACGCCTACCGCGCTGTACCTGTCGGACGACGAAGCCGGCGCGGATCAGTCGCTTTCTTCAACCGCCCGACGCGCGCGGTTTCTCGTCGGCCGCGCGCTGGCGCGGACGATGCTTTCGCGCTATGCCGCGGTGCGAGCCGCGCGACTGGCCGTTCCTGATCGACGAGCACGGCCGGCCCGTGCTCGCGTGCACGCCCCGCCAGGCGCCCCGATCTGCGCTTCAACGTCAGCCACACCGCCGGCCTGGTCGCGTGCGCGGTCACGGTCGGCCGCGAAGTCGGCGTCGACGTCGAGCACACCGGCCGGCGGCTGCTCCACGACGTGCCCGAGCGCTTCTTCTCGCCGCGCGAAGTCGCCGACCTGCGCGCCTGCCCGGCGAGGACCAGGACGTCGTGTTCTTCGACTACTGGACGCTGAAGGAGTCGTACATCAAGGCGCGCGGGCTCGGGCTGGCGCTGCCGCTCCGCCACTTCTCGTTCCTCCTGCACGGGCCCACGTCCCGCGATCGCGTTCGCGCCCGGAGCTCCACGACAACCCGGCGACGTGGCAGTTTGCGCAGTTCTGGCCGACCGACGACCATCGGATGGCCGTCGCGGTTCGCCGCAGCGGCGACGATCTGCCGATCGAGGTCGAGGACATCGGCGCCCGAGGCGCCGGCGCGTGAACCTGTGGGCGATCAGCGATCTGCACGTCGGCTACGACGCCAATCGGGCGGGCGTCGAGGCGCTCGAGCCGATGCCCGGACGACTGGCTGATCGTTGCCGGCGACACCGGCGAGTCACCGGCGCACCTCGACTTCGTCCTCCGCACGCTCGCGCCGCGGTTCGCGCGGCTCGTCTGGACCGTCGGCAATCACGACCTCTGGACGCCGGAGTCGCTGGCCGACGAGCGTCGTGGCGTCGCGCACTACGAGCGTCTCGTCGACATCTGCCGCAGCCTACGGCGTGCTGACGCCTGAAGACCCGTTCGTCGTCTGGCCCGGCGCCGGGCCGCGGACGGCGATCGTGCCGGTCTTCGGCCTCTATGACTACTCGTTCCGCCCGGACCATGTCTCGGAGGCAGATGCGGTCGCGTGGGCGGAAGAGGACGGGCGTGCGTGCGGCCGACGAACGTTTGCTCAGCCCGCATCCGTTCGCGACGCGACGGGCGTGGTGCGAAGCGCGGATCGCAGAGGCCGAAGCGCGGCTCAGCGCGATTCCGGCGGATACGCGCATCATTCTGTCAATCACTGGCCGCTGCGCCGCGACCACGCGGTGCTGCCGCGCATCCCGCGCTTTTCGATCTGGTGCGGCACGCGCGCCACCGAGCAGTGGCACCGCCGCTATCCGATCGACACCGTCGTCTACGGGCACCTGCACATGCGCGAGACGCCGCGATCTCGACGGCGTGCGCTTCGAGGAAGTCTCGCTCGGGCTACCCGAAGCAGTGGAACACCGCGCGCGGCGTGCGCCACTATCTGCGGAAGATCCGATAGCCTTCGGCTCGTCGAGTCTCCGCCATCGACGTCGCTGTCTGCTCTGGCTCTCGGCTCTCGGGCTCTCAGCTGTCGACTGACGCGCTGAGAGCTGACAGCGAGAGCTGACGCCAGCTCCGCACTGCTCAGACAGCGCGGAGCCGCTCTGCGGCCGCGCGCAGCGTGCTGTCCTTCTTCGCGAAACAGAATCGCAGCACCGGCCCGCCGCGATCCTTGTAGAGGAACGCCGAGCACGGAATCGACGCGACGCCGTGCTCCTTGAGCAGCCGCATCGCCATGTCGGTGTCGCGGTCGCGCGAGATGGCCGAGTAGTCGAGCAACTGAAAGTAGGTCCCTTCGCACGCGAGCGGCTTGAATCGCGACCCCTCGATCAGCTGCAGGAACAGGTCGCGCTTCTGCTGGTAGAACCGCGGCAGCGTCGGACGCCTCCGGATCGCGCGAGACGAACTCGGCGAACGCCAACTGCGACGGCGTGTGCACGGTGAAGGTCATGAACTGGTGGACGCGCTGCACTTCGGCAAGAATCGGCTTCGGCGCAATGCAGTAACCGACCTTCCACCCCGTCGTGTGATAGGTCTTGCCGAACGAGCTGATCACGCAGGCGCGCGATCGCAGATCCGGATAGCGCAGCAGGCTCTGGTGCTCGCGGCCGTCGAAGATGACGTGCTCGTACACCTCGTCGCCGATCAGCAGGATGTCGGTGCCATCGACCAGCGCCGCCAGCTGGCGCATGTCGTCCGCCGTCCAGGCGACGCCGGTCGGGTTGTGCGGCGTGTTGACGAGGATCGCGCGGGTGCGCGGCGTGATCGCGCGCTTCACCTCGTCCCAGTCCACGCGGTAATCGGGATAGCGCAGGCTGGCGAACACCGGCACGCCGCCGCTCAGCCGAATGACCGGCACGTACGAGTCGTAGCACGGCTCGAACAGCAACACCTCGTCGCCCGGGTGAACGAACGCGGTCAGCGTCGCGTAGAGCCCGGCCGTCGCGCCCGACACGATCTGGATCTCGGTCTGCGGATCGAACGTCGCGCCGTAGCAGCGCTGGACCTTTGCGGCGATCGCCTCGCGTAGCGCCAGCACGCCCGGCATCGGCGCGTACTGGTTGTGCCCCGCGCGCATCGCCGCGGCGACGGCCTCGACCAGCGCCGGATCGCAATCGAAATCCGGAAAGCCCTGCGACAGATTGATGGCGCCGTGCTCGTTGGCGAGGCGCGTCATCACGGCGAAGATCGAGACGCCGACGTCAGGCAGCTTCGAGGTGACGGAAACGGTGGCAGGCACGATCGAGGATAGCACTCGGCGCCTGGGATCGGGATCTGAGTCGGGACTGATAATTACGACCGCATGCTGCTGCCACTTTGCTCGCCGCTGCTGTTCGCTGCGCAAACCGGCTACGCGCGCCCGGAACTGCTCGTCGACACGGCCTGGCTGGCGGCAGCACCTCAACGACCCGTCGATCCGCATCGTCGATCTCCGGCCGCGCGGCTACGGCGAAGGTCATATCCCCGGCGCGGTCTGGCTCGACAACAACGCCATCCGCATCGCGAATCGTCCGCCCACCTTCCTGCCGACGCCTCAGGAGTTCCAGGACCTGATGGCGCAGCTCGGCATCTCGAACACGACCCGCGTCATCGCCTACGACGAGCGCGGCGGCATCTACGCCGCGCGGCTCTGGTGGATCCTCAACCACTACGGCCACACGCATGTCGCGCTGCTCGATGGCGGCTGGACCAAGTGGACGGCCGAGGCCCGAGCCGACCGACACCGGCCACGCCGACGGTGACACGGACGACCTTCAAGGCCAAGACCGGCACCGTCAAGGTGGCGACGGCAGACGATGTGCGCGGCGCGATCAACAAGAGCGGGCACGAAGCTGCTCGACGCGCGGACGCAAGGCGAGATCGACGGCAAGGACCTGCGCAAGATCAAGCGCGGCGGCTTCATCGAATCGTCGATCCCGGTCTACTGGGAAGACACGCTCGACCCGACGACCAAGGCGTTCAAGAGCGCGGCCGAGATTCAGAAGCTCTATCGCGATCGCGGCGTGCAAGCCGAGCGACGAGATCATCACCTACTGCCAGATCGGGATGCGCGCGTCGCACGATCTCTTCACGCTCGCGCTCATCGGCCACGACCTCACCAAGCTCGCCAACTACTACGGCTCGTGGGAGGAATGGGGCAATCGCGAAGACACGCCGATTCGCACGAAGAACCCTTAGGGCGACGGGTGACAGAATGCCAGGGTGCCAATGTGCCAGGGTGCCAGGGTGCCTCAGTGCCAAAGTGCTGGTGTCTTGGGTGCTTAAGGTGCTTGCGGTGCGTAGGCCTGCCGCGCCGTAGCTCGCCCGAAACGACCGAGCGAGCGAAGGCGGGGGCTCAGGGCTGGGACTTTGCCGTAGACCGTCGACTGTAGACCGTCGACTGTAGACCGGAGTCGACCGTCGACCGTGGACCGTAGACCTAGGCGCGACCGAAGGATTCAGGGGCAGCGCGTCAGAAACGCGATGCCCGCGAGCCACAGCGGGACGTGGATGAAGAGTGGCAGCCCGCCGAGCGGAGCGGCGAGAAGGCCGGCCAGGATACAACTCCAGGCGATCCAGCGCGGCGTCCACTGCGTCCCGAGCAAGGCGCGGCCGTAGGCAGCCAACCCGACATACGCGAGGACGCTGTAGATCGCAAACAGCAACGCCGCCCAGGCCCGCCACGGTTCGTACCAGTCCGGCGTCATCGTCGTCATCCGCCAGTCTTCCGCGGCCTGGACAACCACGGTCATCCGGTACGCCAGGTGCACGACCCAGAACACCGATCCGAAGCTGAAGATCAGCAGGCCCACGCCGGCCAACACGCGATCGCCGGTGTCGCGTAAGGCCTGAGTCAGCAACGCGAGGCCGACGATCGTGATCACCGTCGCGACGAGAAAATTCGCGGTGGTCCAGTAGTGGCCCGGGAGGTTGGCCGCGACAACGTCGAGCGACAGGCCGGGAAACGTTCGTGCGCCGACCCAGAAGACCACGGCGCCGATCACGAAAAAGGCGGCGGAGAGTCGCACCAAGTCGGCGCGTGCCGGCGTGGATGGATCGCTCGCCCACGCGTTCAGGATCCAGAGCGCCGCGCACACCGCGAGCAGATGCGCCACGGCGAGCGCTCTGAAGACGTCGATCGTCGTCATCCCGAACCATCCGGCGATCGCCGCGGCGACGAGGTGTAAGTGGTAAACCGACACGATGAAGGCGAGCCACACATAGAGCTCGCTGAGTCGCCAGAGAACGTTCGGTTGACGCAGCGTGAACGCGGCGGCGGTCGCAACAATGACCAGGGCCGCGATCGCGCCGACCGACGCGCTCACCAAACCACTCTCACCCGCCACGACGCTCGCCAGGAGCAGCAGCGCCGTCGCTGGACCCACCCGAGAGACAGGCGGTGCGAGAAGCAGGGTCGATTGCCGTGGGGCGCCGGTGGTCATCATCCCGCCTTTGCGTCGTCGCCCGCGTCGAATCCCAGAGCGGCCATGACCGTGTGGCTCAACCGGCGCGCTGCCACCGCGGCGCTGCCGTCGGCGCGGAACTGGAAATAGACGAGGGGATTGGTCATCGCGCCGAGGATCGCCGCTGCGGCTGTCGCCCCGACCGGAGCATCGAGCCGCTGTGCGAGCCCGGACATCTGCGCACGCCTCGCCTGCTCGTAGCGATCGACAACGAGTCCGATCTCGGGATCGAGGACCGCAAGGGCCAGCACGCGCCGGATCGAGGGCGCGATCGTCTCCCATGCGCGGCACGCCTCACGCAGAGTGGCGGACAACGCCGCACTCGGCTCAGCGATCTCGGTGGCGGCGATGACGCGGTCGTAGCGAATCAGCCGGCCCTGGTCGGAGAACGCCGAGGTCAGCAGCGCCTGGCGCGACCCGAACTGGTTGTACACGGTCGCCCGCGTCACGCCGGCCTTGCGCGCCACCTCATCGAGCGTGAGGCGCCCGGCATCGGGCGCTGCCAGCAGGGCGTGCACGGCGTCGAGAATCGCGGTCCGGGTCTGCGCCGCCGTGATCCGGCGCTGCCGCATGTGGTACGGCCGCGCGACATCGCCAGCGTGATGGACGGCGGACACGGGAAGGACTGTAGTTTTAACTAGACACCATGTCAAATCAAATAGCCGGACACGACGCGCGCCGACACCCAACGGACTCCCCCGTCGTGCCGTCCAAGAGGCATGCGTCTCCCTGACCTGACGATCGCGATCCGGAACCTGGCCCGGCGACCGGGCTTCGCCTGCACCGCCATCCTCCTGCTCGCGCTCGGCGCCGGGCGCCAACGCCGCGGTGTTCAGCGTCGTGCGCGGCGTGCTCCTGAAGCCGCTGCCCTTCGAGCGGCCGGAAGAGTTGGTCGACTTCTGGCCCGGCGTGGTTCGTGTCGAACGAAGAGATCGGCTACTGGCGCGACCGCGCGCACCGTTCTCGCGTCGCTCGCCGGCCTCTCGCCCGGCTGGATGATGGCGCTTTGTCGCCGACGGCGTCGAGCCGCTGAAGGTGACCGGCGCGGCCGGCGTCGCGACAACTTCTTCTCGACGCTCGGCGTGCGCGCCGCGCGTCGGACGCACGCTGCAGCCCGGCGATTCCAGTCGCGATCGCAGCCGGGTGGCGGTGATCAGCAGCGAGCTGCACGAGCGTCAGTTCGGATCCGATCCCGCGCATCCTCGGCCGCAGCGTCCGGCTCGACAACGTCGTGCACGAGATCGTCGGCGTGATGCCGCGCGGCTTCGAGTTCATGGAGCCCGGCACCGATGTCTGGGCACCGCTCGTCTTCGATCCGACGTCTCCGCAGCACCGGGCCACGTTCAACCGCGCGGTCGCGCGGCTCGCGCCCGGCGTGACGCCGGAACGCGCGTCGCAGGAACTGCAGGCGCTGATCCCCGCCATGCACCGCGACCTCGCCAAGACCGGACAGTGGGGCCGGAGGATTCGCGTGCGAGTCGCTGCAGGACTCGGTCGCGAGCGACGTCCGGCTGACGCTCCTGATCCTGCTCGCCGCGGTCGGGCATGATCCTGCTGATGGCGGCGGTGAACCTCGGCACGCTGGCGATGGGGCGGTCGATCGCGCGCGCCCGAGAGATGGCCGTGCGCACGGCGCTTGGCGCGTCGCGCGCGTCGCCTGATCCGCCAGCTGATCGTCGAGCACATCGTCCTCGCCGCCGCCGGCGCGATCGCCGGGTTGCTCCTCGCCTGCGATGGCGCTGCCGATCCTCACCCGGGCGATTCCACCGGAGATGCCGCGGCAGAGTGCGATCGCGCTTGACCTCACCGTGTTCGGCCTGGTCTTCGCCGCGTCGGTTGGCGTGTCGGCCCTGCTCGCGCTCGTTCCGGCATCAGTCGCGGCACGGCCCGAGCTCCAGCCGCTCCTCCGCCAGCAGCCAGGGCGGCGAAACGCCAGCGCGACGCCGAGCGATGGGCGCGCTGGTCGCCGCGCAGATCGCGCTCGCGGTCGTCCTCGGCATTGGCGCGAGCCTGCTGCTGCGATCGCTGTGGAATCTGCAGCGACGTCGATCCCGGCTTCGACGCGGCGCGCGTGCTGACGTTCCGATTGCAGACGACGTCGAAGTACATCGCGCTGCCGGCGGGTCTGCCCTACTTCGAACAGGTCGTCGAGCGCGTGCGCGCGCTGCCCGGCGTGACGCACGTCGGCTCGATTCAGCATCTGCCGATGACCGGCTACAACTGGACGAGCGAGGTCCATCCGGTCGAGCGGCCGCCGGCAGCCTGGCGAGGCGGCAGCGCGCGCGATCTGGCGCATCATCGCGTGGGACTACTTCCAGGCGATGGGGATCCGCATGATCGCGGGACGTCGCGTTCACCGCGCAGGACCATCTCAAGTCGCGCGCCGGTCGCGATCGTCAACGAGACGTTCGCACGGCAGGAATACGGCAGCGCCTCGAACGCGATCGGCCGGCGGATGGTCAACGCTGCCGGGCGCGGCGCGGATACCGTCGAGATCGTCGGCGTCATCGCTGACGTGCGCTATCTGTCGCTCGACAGCCCGCCAGAGCTCGGAAATGTATCGGCCGCTGGCGCAGACGTTCATGTTCCCGATGGCCTTCGCGGTCCGCACCGACGGCGATCCGGCGGCGCTGGCCGCAGCCGTCCGGCAGGCGTCGCGCTCGAGGTCGACGGCACGATCCCGGTCGCCGAGATGCAGCCGCTTCGGCGCTGATTGCCGGGTCGCTCGGCAAGCC
Source organism: uncultured Acidobacteriota bacterium (assembly GCA_963841895.1). GTDB lineage: Bacteria > Acidobacteriota > Vicinamibacteria > Vicinamibacterales > UBA2999 > JACCSI01. The sequence continues at coordinate 384,160 of CAWJEO010000015.1, read as the reverse complement.
GCGTCTGCTCGCGATGCTGCTCTCGGTGTTTGCCGCGCGTCGGGCTCGCGCTCAGCCTCGTCGGCGTCTACGGCGTCGTCGCCTACCGCGTCCGGCAGCAGGAGCGTGAGCTCGGCATCCGGCTCGCGCTCGGCGCGACCCCCGCCTCGATCCGCCAGCGGGTCTTGCGGCACGGCGCCGGCTACGCCGTCGCTGGGCTGGTCGTCGGTCTGCCGGTCGGCGCTCGGCCTCGCCGGGCTCCTGCAGGCCGCGCTCTTCGGCATCGCCCCGCGCGACCCGGCGACCTTCACCGGGCTGCCGCTCGCGGTGGTCCTCGCCACGCTCGCGGCGTGTGTTCTTCCCGCCCGCCGTGCCGCGCGCGTCGATCCCGTCCGGACGATGAGAGCGGAATAGGGCTCGCTCGCGAGCAGGGCTCGCTTCGCTCTCGCTCGGGCGCAGGGCGCGCGTCGCTTCGCTCGCGCGCAGAGGCTCGCTACGCGAGCACGTTCGGCACTAGCGAGGCCGACGGTCGAGCCCGTGCTCCGAGCGGAGCGAGGAGCCCTGCTTGCGCGCGAAGCGCCGCAGCCCTGCTCCCGGTGCCAACCGGGAGCCCTGCTCGCGTAGCGCGCCCTGCGCCCGAGCGAAGCGATGGGCGCCCTGCCATGCTCCGAGGCATATAATTCGCGCCCGGAGGCCCGCCGCATGACCCGCCGTTCGTTCGTCCTCGCTCGTCGCGCTCGTCGTCTCCTCGCTCACGATCCAGGCCGGCTCCGCGCCGATTCCGCGCCAAGCGCGGCATGGTCGTCAGCCAAAGCGCGATCGCCTCTGAGATCGGCTTCCAGGTCATCCGCGACGGCGGCAACGCCGTCGACGCGGCGGTCGCGACCGCGTTCGCGCTGGCGGTGACGCACCCGACCGCCGGGAACATCGGCGGCGGCGGCTTCCTGGTCTTCCGCCCGGCCACCGGCGATCCGACGACGTTCGATTTCCGCGAAGCGGCGCCGGCGGGATCGAATCCTGAGATGTGGCTGGTGAACGGCAAGTACGACTCGCAGCTGCATCACAACAGCCATCGCGCGGTCGGCGTGCCCGGAACGGTGGCCGGCCTGCATCTCGCGTGGAAGACGCTCGGCAGCAAGCCGTGGAAAGACCTGGTGGCGCCGGCGGTCAAGCTGGCGCGCGACGGCTTCGAGGTCAGCGACGCGCTGGCGCGATCGCTCGAGCGGACGCTCGATTCGTTCAAGAAATATCCCGGCGTCGCTGGCGCAGTTCTCGAAGAACGGCACGCCGTATCAGGCCGGGCGAGATCCTCAAGCAGCCCGACCTCGCGCGGACGCTCGAGCGCATCGCCGATCAGGGGCCGGCCGGCTTCTACGAAGGCGAAACCGCCCTGCTCCTCGAGAAAGAGATGAAGGCGAACGACGGCCTCATCACGCGCGAGGATCTCAAGAACTACCAGGCGAAGCAGCGCGCGCCGATCCGCGGGCACGTATCGCGGCTACGACATCATCGGCATGGCGCCGCCGAGCTCCGGCGGCATCTCGGTGCAGATGATGCTGAACATCCTCGAGCCGCACGACCTCAAGGCCAACGGGTACGGCTCGGCGAAGAACGTGCACCTGATCGCCGAAGTCGATGCGGCGCGCGTTTGCCGATCGCGCGCAGTATCTCGGCGATCCCGACTTCGTCAAGCACCATGCCGATCGATCGGCTGATCTCGAAGCCCTACGCCGTCGAGCTGCGGCAAGACGATCAACCCGACCAAGGCGTCGAAGTCCTCGCCGAGCAACTTCACGTGGACGCACGAGTCCGAGGAGACCACGCACTTCTCGATCGTCGACGCGCAGCGCAACGCCGTCGCGGTGACCTACACGCTCGAGGCCGGCTACGGTTCGAAGATCGTCGTGCCCGGCACCGGGTTCCTCCTGAACAACGAGATGGGCGACTTCAACGCCGGCCCGGCCTGACCAACGAACAGGGCCTCATCGGCACCGAGCCGAATCTCGCGCGGCCGGGCAAGCGAATGCTGTCGAGCATGTCGCCGACGATCATCGCCAAGGACGGCAAGCTGTTCATGGTGACCGGCACGCCGGGCGGCCGCACGATCATCAACACCGTGCTGATCGACGATTCTCAACGTCATCGACTTCGGCATGAACGCGCAGGAGGCGGTCGACGCCGGGCCGCATCCACCATCAGTGGCTGCCCGATCGCATCAGCTACGAGGACGCTTCGGCTTCTCGGCCGACACCATCAACGCGCTCAAGGCGATGGGACACACCGTGCAGCAGGGCGGCAACCAGGGCGCCGCGCAGGTCATCGTCTACAACCAGAAGGAAGACATGCTCGAGGGCGGGCTCGATCGGCGGGCCGCGGACGGCGGCGCTGCGGGGAAGTAGACGTCGAGTCCGAGGTTCGGAAGTGCCGGGTTCCGAGGTACCGAGGTTCCGGAAGTTCGAGGATTCGGAGGTTCGGGGTTCCGGTTCGACTCGGGTCGGAGGTTCGGCATGAGGCGTTCAGCGGATGGCGTATGCTGCGTCGCAATCGTCGGCAGCGATCGGCTGGCGGTTCTCGGCGCGACGGTCGGCGTCGATGCCCAGCGCGGAGGACGGGCGCTGGCGATCGAGGACTACTACCACGTGCAGACGGTCGCGAGCCCGCAGATCTCGCCTGACGGCCGCTGGGTCATCTTCACGCTCTCGACCCGCATCGAGCAGGACAACAGCACGCGCACCGAAGTGCACGATCGTGCCGGCCGACGCGTCCGCGCGCCGCGGCGCGTGCTCCACTACGGCCGCGACGTCAGCGACGCCGTCGTGGATCGAGGACGGGCAGCTGCGCTACACGGCCGATCGGCAGCACTTGGCGATCGATCCGCGGCCAACGCAACCAGCCGTGCCCGCCACCGTGGCCGACGCGCCCGGCGGGCGCGGTGGCGAGCGCCGACGGCACCTGGATCGCGCTCGCGAAGGACAAGCCGCAGACGAAGACCGAGATCGGCCTACGCCAGCGAGTTCGAGCGCCGCCACGAGGAGCGCTTCAAGGGCGTCACGTTCGACTGGAAGGACTTCCAGCGTGACGGCCAGCCGTTCCCGGCGCCGAACCTGCGCGCGCGGCCGGCGGCCGCGCTGCTGGTGCAGCCGGCCGCCGGCGGCAGCGCGAAGGCGCTGGTCGATCTCGATTTGCGGCCGACGAACATCGCGTGGCACCCCGACGGCGGATCGCTCGCGTCTTCACCGCCGATCCCGACTGGCGCGACGAGCTGAAGTACGAGAGCCCCGATCTCTACACGGTCACGACCGACGGCGTCGCTGACCCGCCTCACCAACGACGGCTACGTCTACGGCGAAGCCGGCGTTTTCGCCCGACGGCAACTACCTGTCGTTCACGCGCTCGTTCGGCACCGACATGATCATTCAGCAGAAGCTCAATCATGGCGGGCCGCGCGATCTCTTCATCCGTCCGTGCGAGCGGCGGCGAGCCGATCAACCTCACCGCCTCGTGGGATCTCGAGCCCGGAAAACCCGCAGTGGTCGCCCGACAGCCGTTACATCTATTTCACGGCCGCGATCGGCGGCGAGTCGCATCTGTTCCGCGTCGCCGCGGCGGCCACGCCCGGCGACGGTCGAGCAGGTCACCAAGGGTGAGCGGCGGCTCAACGGCCTCACGATCGATCGCGCGTTCAAGACGATCGCCTACACCGTCGGCCTGCACGACGCGCCGGCCGACGTCTACGTCGCCAACATCGACGGCTCGAACGAGCGTCGCCTGACCAACATTCACGCCCGCCTCACGACCGAGATCGCGTTCAGCAAGACCGAACGGCTGCGCTGGCCCAGCCTCGACGGCACGCCAGATCGAAGGCTGGCTCACCTATCCCGTCGGCTACGACGCCGGCAAGGGTCCGTATCCGCTGATCGTCTTCAGTCACGGCGGCCCGCATGCGGCCACCGGCTACAGCTTCGACTTCAAGAAGCAGTTCTTCGCCGCCAACGGCTACTTCGTGCTCGACACCAACTTCCGCAGCTCCACCGGCTACGGCGACGCCTTCAAGTGGGCGACCTGGGGCGAATGGGGCAAGAAGGACGGCGAAGACGTCATCGCCGGCATCGACTACGTGCTCAAGCGCTACCCGATCGACCCGAAGCGCGTCGGACACACCGGCCACTCGTACGGCGGCTTCATGACCAACTGGCTGATCACGCAGTATCCCGATCGCTTCGCCGCGGCCATCACCGGCGCCGGCATCACCAACTGGATCAGCGACTACGGCACCGCCGATATCTACCGCACCAAGGAAACCGAGTTCTTCGGCACGCCGTGGGACAAGGACGCGCGCGACCGCATGATCAAGCAGTCGCCGCTGACCTATGCCGGCAACGTCAAGACGCCGACGCTGTTCGTGCACGGCGAAGTCGATCAGCGCGTGCCGTACGAAGAAGGCGAGCAGATGTACTTCGCGCTCAAGCGCCGCGGCGTTCCCGCGCAGATGATTCAGTACGCCGGCCAGCCGCACGGCATCGCCGGCCACTGGAACAACGTCCACCGGATGCTGAACGAGCTGCGCTGGTGGGAGCACCTATCTGAAGCGGCAGCCCGCCACGAGCACAGAGGCGTCGCGACGCTGCATGAAGCCTGCGTCGGCTGAGCAACGTCGATGATCAGTCCGTCTCATGTCTCTCCAGGAGGTTTACATGCCGCCAAGTAACGTGCGCCACGTGTTCGTCAACTCGCACGGCAACGCGGTCATCTTGCCGCCGATGATCGTGGCCGAAGAAGAACGACGAGATCGACATCGTCAACATGACCGCGAGGACATCGTCGTGATCTATCCGGACGAACGTCTTCGAAATCGGCAATGGCAGCAACAAACGATCCGGACAAGTAGCTCGAGAAGGCGCCAGACAAGGGCAAGAAGACACGAAGAAGGTGCACGCAACGCGGCCACCGGGCGTTATCCGTTCAAGGTCCTCTGCTTCGCGACCGGCAGCGTTGGCGCAAGCCAACTCGGATCCCGAGTTCATCATCGAGTAGCGGCGGGTCGGGCAGGTAAGGCAGGTCGGCGGGTTCGGCAGGTCGGGCTGGACCTCACTTGCCCGACCAGCCCGACCTGCCCGACCAGCCCTACCTGCCCGACCTGCCCGACCTGCCCGACCCGCCCTACCTGCCCTCTCGTGCACGTACTCGAACCCGAAGCGTCCTTTCACGCACAGGTTGCCGCGGGTCACGTCGTTGTCGAGCGGTGAGGTCACCTTGATGATGCGCTCGTCCTGGACGTGGACGGTCAGCGTGCAGCCGACGCCGCAGTACGGACAGATCGTGTCGGTGGCCGCCTGGCGTTCCGGCGCCCACTCACCCGCCTGACGCAGCGCGAACTCCGGCTTCGCCATCAGCGCGCCGGTTGGGCAGACCGCAATGCAGTTGCCGCAATACACGCACGCCGACTCGGGCAGCGGCACGTCGAGCTCGGTCGAGATGTGGGCGTCGAATCCGCGGCCGGCGACGGCGATGGCGAACGTGTTCTGCGCGTCGACGCCGCACGCCTCGACGCACTTGTAGCAGAGCACGCACTTGCCGTAGTCGCGCACGTAGAGGTCGTTGTCGTCCTTCACCGGCTGCGCCACGGTGGCCCCACCGGCGAAGCGCGACCCGGTCGGCGTCGTATTCCCGCAGGCGCGACTGCAATTCGTCGGCGGTGGACAAATCGACCGACGAAGCGAGCAGTTCGAGCACGACGCTTGCGCGACGTCCGCACGCGCGGCGAATTGGTGTGGACCTTCATCCCGGCTTCGGCCTTGCGCGAACAGGCCGGCGCCAGCACGCGCGCGCCTTCGACCTCGACCACGCACACGCGGCAGGCGTTCATCGGCGTCAGCGTCTCGAGATAACAGAGCGTCGGGATGTCCTTTCCGGCCGCGCGGCAGGCGTCGAGAATGGTCGCGCCTTGCGCGACGCTGATCGCTGCACGCCGTCGATCGGCGAGCTCAATCGACGGCGTCACCGGCTCCGGCGGCGCGCGTCGGGAATCACCGACGGCGGCGGCGGAAGGTGGAACCAGATCGGGTCGGCAGCTCACGCCGCGACCTCCATGTTCGAACACTCGCAGGCGGCGCCACCGCCGATTCGATCGCAGACGAGGCGGTCTGGCCAAGACCGCAAATCGACGCGTCGCGCATCGCCTGCCCCAGCTCGGTCAGCAGCAGCAGGTCGGCGGACGCCGCGCGGGCGTCGTCACGCGAGGCCCGCGCGGCGATCAGCCGCTCGAGCAATTCCACCTGCCGCACCGTGCCGACTCGACACGGCACGCACTGGCCGCACGATTCGTCGCGCATGAAGCGCGGCGATCCGCAGCAGCGTGTCCGCGCAGGTTCGCCGTGTCGTCGAACACCATGACGACGCCGGACCCCAGCGTTGCGCCAGCGGCGCGCACGTCCTCGAAGGTGAGCCGCAGGTCAGCGCGTCGGGGCCGACGAACGTCCCGGCCGCGCCACCGAGCAGGACGGCCTGCAGCGGGCGCCCGTCCGCGACGCCGCCGGCGGCATCGATCAGCTCGCCGCAGCGTGATCGCCGAACGGCGCCTCGTACAGACCGGGGCGGCCGACGTGGCCCGACAGGCAGAACAAGCGAGTCCCCGTCGACGCCTGCGTTCCCACCTCGGCCCACGCGCGGCCGCCCTGCTAGAAGAATACCGGGAACGTTCGCCAGAGTCTCGACGTTATTGACCAGCGTTGGCTTGCCGAAGAGGCCGACCTGCACGGGAAACGGCGGCTTCGATCGCGGCTCGCCGCGCTTGCCCTCGATCGAGTTGAAGAGCGCCGTCTCTTCGCCGCAGATGTAGGCGCCGGCGCCGCGGCGGATCTCGATGTCGAACGCGACGTCCGTGCCGGGATCGCGCTCACCGAGCAGACTGCGCGCTCGCGCGCGCGTCGATCGCCTGCTGCATCCGCGCACGCGCGAGCGGATACTCGCCGCGAATGTAGAGAAACCCCTGCTGCAGCCGGTCGCGTACGCGGCGATCGTCATCGCCTCGACGATGGCGAACGGATCCTCTTCGAGCAGGACGCGATCCTTGAAGGTCCCAGGCTCCGACTCGTCGGCGTTGCACACCAGGTAGTGCGGCCGGGCCGCCTCGCGGGCCACAGCCTCCCACTTGCGTCCGGTCGGAAACGCCGCGCCGCCGCGGCCGAGCAGGTTGGAGGCGATGACTTCCTGGATGACCACGCGCGGGCCCGCGTTCGATCGCCGTCGCGAGCGCGCGGTAGCCGCCGTGCGCGCGGTAGGCGTCGAGAGACGTGGGGTCGACCTTGCCGATGCGCACGAGCAGCTTGGCCTGGCTGACGCCAGGCCCCACAACCGGCCCGTGCACGGTCGTGGGGCCGGGCTTCAGCCCGGCCATGGTGGCCGGTCCGGCATCCAGGGCTGTGCTCGCGATGCACGATCTGCTCAGCGTCCTTGAATCTGCGACCACGGCTTCTGCCGAAGGCTCGATCCCCGCGCGGACGACCAGCGCCGCCGGCGCGCGATCGCATTGGCCGAGACACGGCGACCGATGCCAGGTCCACTGTCGACCGGGCGCGTCGTTCGCGAGTGCGCGGCGCAGATCGCCTCGGCGCCGCTGCAGCCGGCACGCGATGTCGTCGCAGACGTGCGACGACCGTCGCCGGCGTCGGCTCGGTGCGGAAGAGATGATAGAAGGTCGCGACGCCCCAGGCTTCGGCGGGCGGCACCTGCAAGCGGCGGCAGATGTAGTTCAGCGCGCCGCGACTGATCCACCCGACGCGATCCTGCGCGGCATGCAGGGCCGGCAGCAGCAGGTCGCGCACGTCGCGCACGACGGGCCATCCCCCGACCGACATCGCGCGAGTCGCGCGCCGCGTCGCGCGCGCCTCCCGACCCACCCCGAGTCGCCGGTCCGAGCAGCGCATCGACGGCCTCGCGCTCTGCAGCCGTCGGCTCCGCCCCGACGATGTGTAAATCCACGTGGTGATCGTAGACGAACGAAGAACTAAGAACGAAGAACTAAGAACGAAGAACCGACGTTGAACGTTGAACGTTGAACGGTCAATGGAACGACGGAACGTTGAACAGTTCAACAAAGAACCGAACGAACGGATCAACGTCGAACGGAACGGTCAACGATGGAACGGTCAACGCCAAAAGCCGAGAGCGATCGCTATCGCCGGTTTAGGCAGCGGGGAGGGCCGTCGAACGTTCGGTTCTCCGTTCAGCGTCGCTCGTCGTTCCGTTCACTGTTCTTCGTTCTGTGTTCCTCGTTCCATTCAGCGTTCAACGTCCAACGTTCAACGTACCGTTCTTAGTTCTTCATTCTTAGTTCTTCGTTCGTCAGAGTCGCTCGATCGCCACCGCAGCGGCCTTGAACTCTGCCGTCCCGACCTTCGGGTCGGTCGCGTCGATCGTCAGCAGGTTCGTCGCCACATCATCCGGGAAATGGAACGTCATGAACGTCAGCCCCGGGCGCAGCGACTCGTCGACGTGCACGGGCACGATGACCTGGCCGCGGCGCGAGCGGACGCGGACGGGCTGGCCTTCGGCGAGATCGCAGCCGCGCGGCGTCCTCGGGCGAGATGTCGATCGTTTCGCCGCGCCGCGTCGGCGACGCGTAGGCCCCGGTCTGGACGCCGGTGTTGTACTCCGCCAGCCGCCGGCCCGGTCGTGAGGCGGTAGGGGAACTCGGCGTCGAGCGTGTCGACCGGCGGGCGATGTTCGACCGGCGTGAACGGCGCGCGCGGTCCGACGACCGGGCGCTCCCACAGCCGGCTGTGGAGGAACGCCTCGCCGGGATGGGCCTCGTCGTAGCACGGCCACTGCAAGCCGCCGAGCGCTTCGAGCCGCTCGTAGCTCATGCCCGCGTGAACCGGCGAGAGCGAGCGCAGCTCGTCCCAGACGCGGCTCGGCGCTCAGGCGGACCCCAATCGTGCCCGAGCCGCGCGGCGAGCGCGAAGATGATCGCGAGGTCGTCGCGCGACTTGCCCTTCGGGCGCTTGGTGCTGCCGCACGCGCTGCACGCGCCGCTCGCTCGACGTCACGGTGCCTTCGACCTCGAACGCCGCCGCCGCGGCGGGAAACACGACGTCGGCGATCTGCGCCGTGCCGGTCAGAAACAGGTCCTGGACGACCAGGCAAGTCGAGGCCGCTCAATGCAGTTGTGCCGCGCGTTGTCTGGTCCGCCTCGGACTGCACCGGGTTCTCGCCAATCACGTAGAGCGCGCGCAACTCGCCGTGCTCCATCGCGTCGAACATCCCCGACAGGTGCAGCCCTTCTGTGGCGGCACCTCGATGCCCCAGGCGCGATCGAACTTCTCGCGCACCTCGTCGTTCTCGACGTGCTGGAACCCCGGCAGCCGATCGGGCAGCGCGCCCATGTCGCCGCCGCCCTGCACGTTGTTCTGCCCGCGCAGCGGGTTGATGCCGGTTCCCCAGCGGCCGACGTGACCGGTCAGCAGGCCGAGGTTGATCAGCGCGAGGACGTTGTCGACCGCGGTGTGATGCTCGGTGATGCCCAGCGTCCAGCAGATCATCGCGCGCGGCGCGGTGGCAAAGCGGTGCGCGATCTCGCGGATCAGCGGCGGCCGGCACGCCGGTTTCTCTTCACCGCGCTCGAGCGTCCACTCCTGGACCGAGGCACAGTACTCGTCGAAGCCGCTCGTCGCGTGGGTCGACGAATTCGCGGTTGGCGAGCCCGGCGTTGATGATCTCGCGGGCGATCGTGTTCGACAGCGCGATGTCGGTGCCGACATCGAGACCGGCCCACAGGTCGGCCCACTGCGCCGACGAGGTCCGGCGCGGATCGATGGCGATGAGCCGTGGCGCCGCGGCGAATGCCCTTCAGCAGGTGATGAAAGAAGATCGGGTGGGTCTCACGGGCGTTCGATCCCCACAGGAGAATGCAGTCGGTCTCCTCGATCTCGCGGTAGGAGCTGGTGCCGCCACCCATGCCGAACACCGTCGCCAGACCGGCGACGCTGGGGGCATGTCAAGTACGGTTACAGCTGTCGATGTTGTTCGAGCCGATGACGGTGCGGGCGAATTTCTGCGCCGCGAAGTTCATCTCGTTCGTGCTCTTCGAGCAGCTGAAGAGTCCGAACGCCTGAGGTCCGCGCGCGCCGACGACCTGCCGTGAGTCCCGCCGCCGCCCGATCCAGCGCCTCGTCCCACGTGGCAGGCCGCAGCTCCGCGCCGCGCCGGTCCCGCACCATCGGCTCGGTCAACCGATCTAGACGCGCCATGCGACCAGTGTAACAGCGGCCGCGGATCTCTTTCACCGACTGTCAGTTGCCAGTTGCCAGTTCAAAGGGACCTGGCTGCGAAGCGCGAAGCTGAGGTGCCTTTGAACTGGCAACTGATAACTGGAAACTGACGCCAGCGCTAATCCACCCATCCTCCACGGGCAGCGAGAGCAGCATGTATCGCTTGCGCAGCTCGACCACGCGCCCGGCGAGCTCGCTCCGCGGAAACTCGCCGGCCCTGCAGCGATCGCGCAGCGCGCGAATCTCGAACAGATAGACGTCGTGGATCTGGTCGCGAAGACGCGCCGGAGATGTGTCCGGACGCGGCCGAAGCCCGTGTCCGGCCAGCGCCTCGAGCACGTGCGGCTTGTAGCGGATCACGGGCATGCCGCGCGAAGCCGCTCGGCCGCGGCGAGGAGCGCGCCAGCGGCGTTCTTCACGCGCGACACGGTCTGGCACGCCTCGGTGCGGCGCTCCAATTTGAGCAGCACCTCGCTCAGCCCGATGAGCGTTCGAGCCGACTCTTCGACTGACGCAGCGCGAACGAACGCCTGATGCGCCTCGTCGTAGCGGTCCACTTCGAGCCAGAGCTCGCCGGCAAGCAGGTTGATCGGCCGCGGCCAGACCGTCCGGCCGCCGCGCTGCGCGACACGCTCGGACAGGTCGCGGGCGTGCGTGAGGAGCAGCTCCATCTCGGGCCGCTCGTCCTGCGAGGCCGCCATGCGCGGCACGAATGGCGACCTGTGCGTACTCGACTTCGATGCGAAGCGAGCCACGCTTGAGGCGTTCGAGATCTTCGATGCGCGCCATCACGGGCGCCAGTCGCGCGCGGTCGCCGCCGACGGCCGCCAGTTGCCGCGCCTCGTCCCAGCCCCGCAGAGCACGCGCACGAGGAGGACGGCGTCGCAGACCTTCCCTGCCGCAGGACGTCGCCAAACGTCGCCGGCCTCAACCCAGAGCGGGTCGTCGCCGCGCTGCATCATCGATTCGGCAGCGGCGATCGCGCGGACCTCGGCGTCGCGACAGCCGGCCGAACTGGCCTGTGCCGCGGCCGCACCCGCGACTTGCGCAGCGAGAATGACCGCAATCAGCATGCGCTCCGTCCCTGCTGACAGACGCGGCACACCACCGGCGCAGCTGCGACGCGGGCCGCGCCTCGGGCGCTAGCGCTTGATGATCCGATCCAGGCTGAAGCGGCCGCCGCCCGTGAACAGAAAGCAGACCGCCGTCGCCAGGAACAGGAGCGCCAGCTCCTTGCGTCCGTAGGGATCGTTCGCATGCTGCAGGAACGCCGCCACCGACAGGTTGCTGGCAATCAACAGCCCCATCAGTCGCGTCGCGAGTCCGGCCGCCAGCCCGACGCCGCCGACCGTTTCGGCAAACGCGGACAGCCACGCCATGGCTGCGCCGGCATCCCGAGCGATTCCACCGCTCGACTGAAACTGCGGGCTCGGCGGGATCTTGCCGAGCCCGTGCGCCGATTGCCAGTGAGAGTCCCGCGAATGCCCGCAGAACGAAAAGCCCGAAGTCGCCGCCCAGAGAATTGAAACGTGCGCCGCCAAACAACAACTCTTTCATCGCGTGCAAACACTCCGGTTACTGCGGCTGCGCTGGAGCCGTCGGCGGGCGGGCCGGCGTCTGCGGTCCCCGCATCTGATAGGCCGGCGGGGGCTCGGCGCCGAGCAGGTGCTTCACGAAGTAGTCCCAGCGCCGCCGCACCATGTACGGCTCGCCGCCGAAGCCATGACCGCGATTCGGGAACATGATCAGGTCGAAGTCCTTGTTCGCCTTGATCAGCTCGTCGACGACCAGCAGCGTGCTGTACACCGGCACGTTGGTGTCCATCGTCCCGTGCGCGAGCAGCAGCTTCCCTTTCAGGTTCTTCGCGTGCATCTGGTTCGCCTGATCGTCGTAGTTGCTGGTCCCGTCGGCCTTCTTGACGAGCAGTCCCTGCCACTTCTCCGCCCAGTCGTCTTCGTAGATGCGGTTGTCGTGATTCCCGGCCTGCGACACGCCAACCTTGAAGAAGTCGGGATAGCGGAACATCGCTCCAGCCGTGGCAAACCCGCCGCCAGAATGGCCGTAGATACCGGCACGGTCGAGATCGATCCAGGGGTGCCGCGACGCCAGCTCTTTCATGGCCGCCACTTGATCGGGCAGCGTGTTGTCGCCCATGTCGCCGTAGTACGCCTCGTGGAACGTGCGCGATCGCCACGGCGTGCCCATCCCGTCGATCTGCACCACGATGAAGCCGAGCTCGGCGATGGCCTGCGCGTCGCCACGGGCCGGTGAGAACGTGCGGCCGCCGACGCTGCCGGTCTGCGGCCCGGGATAGATGTTGTTGATGATCGGGTAGCGCCTGGTTTCGTCGAAGTTCGTCGGCCGGTACATCAGTCCGTACAGGTCGGTCTTGCCGTCGCGCGCCCTTGACCGTGAACGGCATCGGCGGCTTCCAGCCGGCAGCGACGAGCTGCGAGATGTCGCCGGTCTCGAGCGCGCACGACCACCTTGCCGCTCGCGTCGCGAAGCACCGTCACCGGCGGCGTGTCGGGCTTCGAATACGCATCGACGAAGTACTTGCCCGACGGTGAGAGATCGACGGTGTGATCGCCATCCTCCGGCGTCAGCAGCGTCTGCCCCTTCCCGTCGAAGCCGATCTTGTAGAAGTGGCGGAAGTACGGATCGCGGCCCTTCTCCTTGCCGACGCCCTGGAAGAAGATCGTCCGCCCCGGCTCGTCGATTCGGAGGACTTGCGTGACGTTGCCATCGCCGGTCGTGATGCGGTTCTTCTGCAGCCCGCTCGCCGAGTCGTGCAGATAGAGATGCCCCCAGTCGTCCTTGCGCGAGTACCACAGCACTTCCTTCGTCTGCGGCAGGTAGCGCCAGTTGACTCGTCCCTGCCCTGACTCGAAGAACGTCTCGGCCCGCTCCGACAGGACGTTCCGCACGGTGCCGGTCGCGGCGTCGGCGATGCGCATGTCTTCGCGCTTGTGATCGCGCGACGTCGAGACGAACGCGACTTCCTTGCTGTCGGCGCTCCACTGCACGTCGGACCAGGTGCCGCCGCAGACGATGTGGTCGCACAGCGTCGAGCGGTGCGGATCGATCGGCAGGTCGAGTTTCGTGACCTTCTTCTGCTCGACGTCGATCACGACGCGCTCGATCATGAAAATCTTGTCGTCGCCGGGCAGCGGATACTTGAGCGCGGTCAGCGTCGGGTGACCGACGACGGTGTTGACGAAATACATTTCGCCGACGCCGCGCGAATCGTGGCGGAAGGTCGCGATCTTCTTCGAGTCGGGCGACCAGACCACGACCGGCGTGTCGCTCCGCGTCCATCCGGCGTCGTTGGTCGCATACGCGAAGTCCTTGATCCCGTCTTGCGTCAGCTGGGTCTCGCGGCCGCCGTCCTCACGGACCCACAGGTTGTAGTCGCGGACGAAGGCCGACCGCTTGCCGTCGGGCGACGGAATATGCGTCCGCGCCGGGGCGCCGGGGCCGCGCACGCGGCGCCTCGTTGGCGGCGCCGAGCGCCGTGCAGGCGCTCCCCTCGCGATCGCAGCGCCACCGCCGCTTCGCGGCGGCGAACTCGATCGACTTGCCGTCGGCGGTGAGCTCGAACTCGCTGAACGGCAGCGTCAAGCGCGGTGTAGGTCGCGCTCGCCGCCGACGACAGCGCCGCGGCGAGGCGGGCGTGGTCGAACGGCGGCTCTTTGGTGGCGCGCGCCGGATCGACCATCACGAACTGATTGCCGCCCGGCACCGCAACGCGGTACCAGAAGCGATCGTCAGGCAGCCAGGTCGGCCGCACCGCCAGGCGGAACACCAGCGGCGTCGTGTTGTAGCCCATGAAGCGCTCGGCGCGAGCGTAGTCGTCGGCCGTGAGCGCGCGCGCCGGTGCGGGCGGCCTGCTCGGCAAGAAGCGGCATGCCGGCCGCGACAACAGCGGCCGCAACGAACGTCGCGACTCGTGACACCTGGGACTTGACCATGAGACCTCCGCTAAGTCTTCCAGCACCTGTCACACCAAGCCCGGACTCCGTTCGTTTGCGACGCCGCGTCCGGATCTGCGAGCGATGGATGCCCGTGAACTGGGGACTGCCGGCGCGTTCGGCACATTGCGCTCCGAGAACAAGGAGGGCCGTTCTGCCATTGCCTCCGCAGAGGACCGATGTCGCCTCGCTCTGTCCCACGCTTCGCCCCCTGCTTTGCGGCAGCGCTTCTCATCACGGCCGCTCCTGCCGCGGCGCAGCCTCGCGAGCGCGGCTCGGTGAGCATCGTTTCGGGGGCGCTCACGCTGTCTGCCGATCAGGTTGACGGCACGGTGCCCGACCGTCGGCGTCGCCGCGTCGTGGCCGCTCAAGCCGTGGATCGACCTCGAGGGCGAATTCGCGACTCGCGACCGGCACGCACCGTCGCGAGTACACGGGCTGGCTGATCTCGTTCGCTCCACCCGGCTCCCCGCGCGACGTTGTCGAGGCCAACGCCGTCATCACGAGGACGATCAACGAGCGGAAGACCGACTGGCTGTTCTCGATCGGCGTGCTGCTGCACTCATCCCGTCCGGAGTTGCGAGTGCGGCCGCAACTCTACCTCGGGCTCACCGGCCACCAGGTGCACGACCACCGCCGGCTCGAGCACCTCGTGCTCCCGCCAGGCGTCACGCTGGAAGAGGTCGAACGGCGCTTACCACCCCAGCCGCCGTGGCGCCGCAACCTCGGCGGACTAACCGCGGGCGTCAGCGTCGTCATCGCGTTGACCGACCGGCTCGCTGTTGTCCCCGACGTGCGCTACGACTATGGGTCGATCGGCGACGAAATCAACAACGCGCTTGCGGCACGCACCGTTCGCGGTCGCGCTGGCGGATTCTGAAGTCCGACGCGTGCACCGTAACGCGGCGCTCCTGCCTGAACGGCCAGGCGAACTGCCGCACGTAACCGTCAGGCGCAGGTTCGCCGTGCGCGATTCCGTACGCCCGCGGCCAGCGATCGGGCAGATGCCAGGTCCCGAACACGACATCGATCAATGGCAGGTGGACCGCGAAGTTCTTGTCGACGGCTTCAGCCTCGGCGGCGTGATGCCAGTGGTGGAACTGCGGCGTGGCGACCAGCCATTTGAGCGGTCCGAAGGCGAAGTTCACGTTGGCGTGGATGAACGTGGCCTGCACGCTGACCACGACGAGATAGGCGAAGAGCGCTGTTTCCGCAAATCCCAGGACGTAGATCGGCACGTAGGTCAGGCCGCGCGTGATGGCAATGTCCACCAGATGGAGGCGCGATCCGGCAAGCCAGTCCATCTGGTCGGCCGAGTGGTGCACGGCGTGAAACCGCCAGAGGGCAGGAACCGCATGGAAGGCGCGGTGGACCCAGTACTGCGTGAGATCAGCCACCAGCAGCAGGGCCGCAAACTGCACGACGGTCGGCCATTGCCTCACCCATGCCTGAACGCCTCGGCTCGGCCGCCCAATCGAACAGCACCATCGCCGGCTTCAACGTCAGGATCGTCAGGACCTGCACGAAGAGCGAGCTGACGAAAAAATACGCGAGGTCGGTTCGCCACCCGCGTCTGAACACGCCTTGCGCCGGCAACCGCGCGAACAAGCGTTCGAGCGGGATGAACAGCAGCGAATAGACGAACAGGTTCAGGAGAAACCAGTCGAGGCCGAGAAATGGGCCCCCGTCGAGTTCGCCCTCGAGCTCGACACGCGATCCGCCAAGAAGCGCGGCGACCAGCGTCGCGGCCACGCCGACGGTGCCGAGCGCCTTGTTGCGCCGCAGCGACAGGCTGATCGCTCCGAGCACGAACGCCGCGACCAGCACGAGGTGCAACAGCGCGCGAACATACGGGACGGGATAGAGCGCCCGCGCCTCGGGAGTCGTGAGGATGTCAGGGAAGAGAAAACACAGGACGGCGCCCAGCCCGATGAGGCCGAGCGCCGCGGAGAGGACGCCGCTGATCCAGCCCGAGCCGAACCGCGTCGGCTCAATCGTCTTCAGCGCGAACGGCACTGCGTTCTAACTTTGAACATGCAACTTTGAACCTGCAACTTTGAACTTGTAACTTGTAACTTTACTTGGCTCTTCCCTTGAAGCCCGGTGTTTGCAGATCCACCTTGAATGCGGAGCCGCGCCCGACGATGTAGAGCGTTTTCTTGTCGGGGCCGGCAAACGCGATGTTCTGCGGCGCGCGCGACAGCGGAATCGTCCCGAGGTGCGTGCCCTTCTCGTCGAAGACCTCGACGCCGGCTGCCGTGGCGGTATAGACGCGGCCCTCGTTGTCGATCGCCAGGCCGTCGGCGCCGCTGACGAAGACGCCGCTGGCGTTCTTCGACCCGCCCTGATACTTCGCGAAGTTGCGCCGATTGCCGATGCGTCCCGTCCGGCTTGACGTCGAACGCCAGCAGGTACTCGCCGTTCGAGTTGTTGACGTAGAGCGTCTTCTCGTCGCGGCTCAGCATGATGCCGTTCGGCCGCTCGATGCCGTCCGCGACCTTCATGGCCTTCCCGCCTGGCGGAATGAAGTACACCGCCGGCGGCAACGGCGGCGTCGCCGGTGGCGGCGCCCCCGGCGTGACGTTCGGTCCCGGCTCGGTGAAGTAGATGCCGCCGCGCGTGGAGACCACGAGGTCGTTCGGCCGGCCGTAACCCTTGCCGTCGAAGTTGTCCGACAGCACCGCCTCCGCACCCTTCGGATAGATCACCCCGATCTTCGTCTGGCCGGGCGTCGTCTGCACCGAGATGAGGCGGCCCTTGGCGTCGAACGCGAGCCCGTTCGAGCCGTTGGTGTTCTCGAGGAAGGTCGACGTGGTGCCGTCGGCCGCGATCCGCGTGATGCGATTGGCCTGCGTCTCGGTGAAGATCAACGTTCCGTCGGGCATGCCGATCGGACCTTCGGTGCCTTGAAAGCCCGACTTGATCACGACGACTTTGGTTCCCGCGGCAGCCACGCCGGGGATGGCCGGCGTGGCGGTGTCGGTGGGCGGCGGTTGCTGTCCTCCCCCTTGGCGAGCCCGATCGCACCTGCCCGCCGCGGCCATCGCCTTCTTGATCGCCGTCACAGCCGCCTCGGTCCTGAACTGGACGATGCGCTTGCCGTTGGCAATCGTCTTCTCGATCGGCGCCAGCGGCACGCCGTTGATCACGAACTTTCCAGCCTTCACGCGCTCGGGCATGCGGATGCCGTTGGTGTCTACGGTCGCGATGATCGAGCTGATGTAGTAGTCGTCGTGATAGCCCTCCATCTTTTCGTGGATGCCGAGGACGTCCTCCTCGAACTTCTCGACGTCGGCGTAGTTGTAGAACTCGGGGATGAAGTAGGCGATCGCGCCCTGCTGCTTCCACTCGGCGTTGAGGGCGGCGGCGACCTCCTTCATCGGCGTCATGTTGCCGCCGCTGTCGCCCATCATCACGATGTCGGTGAAGCCCTGCGACTTGAGGCTGGTCGCGATGTCGGTCAGCACGGCGCGGTAGGTCGCCTGTGACAGCACGATGGTGCCTGGCGACAGGTTCGGACGCGCCGGATTGCCGGGCTCGAGGGTGACGATCGGCGCGACCAGCGCGTTCCCGAGCGCACGGCCGATCGACTCGCCCATCGCCTTGAGCACGTTGTTGTGCTTGCCGGTAGTGAGATACGGACCGTTCTCTTCGATGCCGCCGGTCATGATGAGCGCGGTGGTCTTGCCGCTCTTGATCAGATCGCGGACCTCGAGCATCGTCAGGTTCTCGATCCAGACGCTGTCGTGCAGGTCGATTGGCCGCGGCATCTCGCGCACGTCGACGCGCGGTGCGGTGTTGACCGACGCCGTGCGCCGCTCGCCGCCGGGCGTCTGCGGCGCCGGTGGCGGCGCGCCTTGCGCCGCGAGCGCCGTGCCCGCGATCAACGTGATGGCGATCATTGTTCCGCAATGGCACTTGATCATGGCTTGCGACTCCAGGAATCGTCGGCCGGAAGACCGGCCGCTACACGTCACTCATCGATCAAATTCGATCATCTGATCGGACTTGCCGGTCAAGAAGAAGCGGGCGCGTCGGCCCGCCACCTTGTCGGTCCCGGTCCCGGCTTCGATGCCGGCGACCTGAGGATACCAGCCTCCGCCGCTCATCAGCTTGCGCGGCGTGCTCCACGCGCCGGGGTCGTCCAGCGTCGCCGCATAGGCGATGTAGATCCCCTCGTTGTCGAACGACTCGTTGCGCGACTGGTTGACGAGCATCACGTACTGCTCGAGATAGGTGTTCCAGTGGATTGACGGTCCCCAGAACGCCTCGACGTCGGTGTTGCCGTCGTGCCAGGGCCGGCGGGCGGCGACGAGCGGCGTCGCCAGCGCATACTCCCAGGGCGATTCGTCGTCGGCTCGGGTCGCGGGGAGCCAGGCGCCGTCCTGCCACACCGCGATCTTGCCCACGGGCTCGTCGCGATCGGCCCAGGCGAGGCGCGCGACGCCGACGCCCTGGGCGGCGCGGTCGCGCACGTACTGGCTGAAGTACAGATAGAGATCGCGCGACTCCGAGTCGAGCAGCGCCGTCACATCGCCGACGCCGCCGAGCACGAATCGATTCGACGACTGGCAGGCGTCAGTCGACGGCGGGGCTTCCAGCACGATGCCGAGATCTTCCCAGGTCCGGCCGTGATCGGACCGACCGCGCCGCGCCAATGCGCGGAATCGCGCGATCGCCGCGCCCGCATCGATTCGCCGGCTGCTCGTGATGGTAGAAGCCGTACCACGTGCCGCCATCATCCGGCACGATGGCCTCGATCCAGACGCCGTCGCCGGGATGCGGCACGATGTCTACCGAGTCGAGCATGCGCTGCATGCGATCGATGGAGTCGCCACGGAGCAGCGCCGGAATGCCGCCCCACGACGTCGTCGCGAACAGCTGGGGCTGGCCGTCGACGAGCTCCCACGTCATTGGCACGTTCGAGTCGACGGCGCCAGGCATGTCGAGGCGTGAGGTGCGCACGAGACGCGCGGACGGCGTGCCGCGCTCCTGTGCGGGCAGTGCGACGAGCACGAGCACGGCGAAGACGGCGGTCAGCACGGCGCCCGCCAGGCAGCGCCGACCAAAGCGGAGCCGTACAAAGAGAACGGGCGGCGCCGCGAGTGGCGCCGCCCGATTGGTCAAGAGCTTCACGCGGAAACCAACGTCCGTGTCATCCGTGTCATCCGTGGATCTAGAACGAGAAGCGCGCCGTGAACTGCATCGTGCGCGAGTAGTTCGCCTGCGCGGTGACGCGGCCGAAGTTGCCGCTGGTCGGGCTGTCACGCTCGAGAGCGCCGCGTACCACGGATTGTCGAACACGTTGATCACTTCGAGGTCGCAGCGTCAGGCGGCGCGAACCGCCGAGGCGCGATGTCGCTTGCTGACGCGCATGTCCGTCGAGTTCCGCCACGGCGAGTAGACGCCGGCAAGGAGGCGCGGCGCGTTGCCGAAAGTGCCCGCCGGCGCCTCGGAGAACGCGGCCGGATTCAGATAGAGGTTGTCGTCCGGGTCGTCGCGCAGGCGATCGGTGATGCTGCCCGCCGACTCAGTATGTCTGACCCGGCACGAGATTCGGCCGCTGCGTTGGACGCCGAGCAGGTTGGTGTTGTTGTCCGTCTGGCTGACGCCGATCGGGAAGCCGCTCTGCATCTGGATGACGGACGACACCGTCCAGCCCCCGGCACCCGTTGCTGCCGATGCCCGCCGTCCGAGAGCCAACGCTGCCCCTCGCCGAACGGGCAGCCGGATGATCGGGCTGGCGACGAGCTTGTGCGGCGAATCGAGCAGGCTGCGGCCGTACTCTGCGTCCGGATTGAAGTACTCCGACCACGGAATCGACGGTGTAGTTGTTCAGAATGCCCGGGCGCGCTCGAGTAGTAGTTGCCCTGGCCGAACTGGTTGTCCTTGAGCCGGCTGTAGGTGTAGCTGACTCGGCCGCCCCACCAGCCGGTGGCGCGCTTGGTGAGCTGCATGACGCCGGCATGGTACTGCGACTTGCCCAGCGTGCTCTGGCTCATGTTGACGTTGTCGAACTGCGGGAACGGCCGCAGCAGCTGGTTGCGCGGCATCGTGGCGCGCGGTCGCGAACGATCCGGCCGCCGCGGATTGCCGAAGAACGGGTTGGTCACGTTCTGCGTCAGCGCCGAGCCGAGTGGCAGGTAGCTCGGGTCGACCTGGTTGATGTTGACGTCGTCGCCCAACGTCAGATGCCGGCCCGTGACGCCCATGTAGGTCAGCCCGACGCTCATGTCGCCGGGCAGTTGGCGCTGCATGTCCACCGAGTACTGATGCACGCGCGGCGCGTCGCGATCGGGATCGATGAAGCTGATGTCCGTGCTCACGCCGGTCAGCAGGCCCGTTCGCGTTGCCCGAAATCGGCAGTCAAGCCCGTCGGGAACGGATTGTCAATCGTCGTGATCGGACGGTTCGCGTTCCTGCTGGAGATCGGTTCGTGCTGCGAGTAACCAGCGGATTGCTCTGCAGCGCCCGAGGCCCACGGCGCCCAGAACAGCCCGTAGCCGCCGCGGACGACGGTCTGCTGATTCAGGCTGTACGCGAACCCGACGCGCGGCGACAACTTGATCGCGGGCGGGTTGCCGGCGTACTCGTTCGCGCCGTTCTGCCCGCGTACACCAGGCCGCCGAGCACCTGTCGCGCCGGCGTGCCGGCCACTGGATCGGCGGGAATCGTCACGTTCAGTGGGCTGACCGCCGTCGCGATCGAACGCCGACGATGAGCTGGTTGTTCTTCTCCGAGAGGCCGGTCTCGTGCTCGAGGCGCACGCCGTAGTTGACCGTCAGCTTGTCGGTGACGCGCCAGTCGTCCTGGATGAAGCCACCGTAGTACTTGAGGTAGTTGTCGAAGCGGCTGTTACCTGCGAGATGTTGCCCGCCGACGGATAGCCGAGCAGCAGGTCGGCGATCGCGTTGCCGGCTGTTGCCGCGGGTTGTTGGCGTTGCTCGCCGGTGAACTGGCCGCTGAACGTGTACGAGCCGGCCGACTGACCATAGCTGGATGCGCGTCGACGCCGAGAATGCGGTAGTCGGCGCCGATCTTGAAGCTGTGCGAGCCTGCCAGCTTGGTGAGCGAGCCGTTGATGCCCCAGGAGTAGTAATCGCGATCGCTTGACGCCGGTGAAGCCGGTGCCGTCGTATCCGGTCAGCGTCAGTCGACGGGAATTTCTGGACCGGAATCGCGTCGGCAAACGCCGGGTTCCGGCCCCGAGCTGCGTCGGAGTCGTACTCGAACGGCAGGCTGTTGTCGTCGTCGAACGTGTTCATGCCGAACCGGAACGTCGCGACCGTGCTCGGATTCATGATGTAGGTGTTGTTGAGCACCAAGACGTTGATGACGCGATCGAGCTGATAGCTCGGCGCGGCATACGGCGCGTCGGGGAAGTAGTTGGAGTCCGGCTCGGTCGAATTCTGGAACAGGTAGACGCCGCTCAGCGAGATCGACTCGTTGAAATGGTGATCGAGCTTCAGCGACGTCTGGTTGGCGCCTCGACTGCGATGATGTCCTGCGCCGAAGTAGTTGAAGTTGCCGTTGTCGACGTCGCCCTCGGGCAGCGGCAGCGCATTGACCAGAGCTGCGCCGACCGGGCTGATTCGGTTGGTCGGGAATGATGTTGCCCGGGAACGGCTGACGGCCGTTGCCGTTGGCGTCGGCCGTCAGCGGGTCGTAGATGATGATCTGGCGGCCCTGCGTATCGGTCAGGCCGCGAGAAGTCGCCGTTGCGCATCGCCGCGGTCGGGACGTGCAGGTTGCTGTTCTGCGACTGCCCGTCGCGGTAGGCCTCGCCCGCGAACCAGAAGAACGTCTTGCCGCGGATGATCGGCCCGCCGAAGCCGCCGCCGCCGTTGCGCCAGTACTGATCGTTGGTGGGGATGCCGCGAATCTCGTTGAAGAAGTTGGGGCCAACCAGCGCGCCGGGACGGCTCAGGTAGAAGCCCGATCCGTGGAACTGGTTCGAGCCCGAGCGCGCCGTCGTGTTGAACACGCCGCCGCCCGTGCGGCCCATCTCGGCGTCGTAGGTGTGCACCTGCACGCGGACGTCCTCGACCATCTCGCCGCTCGGGTTGGTCGACGAGCGGTTCTGGAGGTCGGTGACCGGGAAGCCGTCGAGCAGGTAGTTGTTCGGCGCGCACGCCGCCGCCGCCCATCGACATCGCCGAGGCGCCGGTCTGATCCTGCATGCGGTTCCAGTGCGTGTCGCCGCTGCTCTGCACGGTCGGCACCGTCACGGCCATCAGGAAGACGTTGCGGCCGACGCTTGGGCAGCGTCTCGAGCGTCTTGGCGTCGAGGACGTCGGCGTGCGACGCGTTCGACGTCTCGATGAGCGGCGCGTCGGCCGTGACCGTGATCGTCTCTTCGACCGTGCCGACCTCCAGCGTGATGTCGAGCGTGACGAAGGTCTGCGTCGCCGATGCGGATGCCGCGCCGCTCGAAGCGTCTTGAAGCCCTGACCGACGCCTTGATCGTGTAGTTGCCGGGATCGAGCGCGGGGAACGAGTACTCGCCCGAATCGTTGGTGACCGTGTCGCGCGTGACCCCGGTGGCTTCGTTGGTCGAGCGTCACGGTTGCGCCGGGAATGACGCCCTGCGCGTCCTTGACCGCGCCACGCAGGCCGCCCTGAAACGACTGCGCGCGCGCGTCAGGTGCGCCGCACCAACAGCAGAGCTCCGACCAGCACACTTGTCGCAAAGTGCAAGAGAGTTCGCATATCCCTCCCCAAAAGACATGGCCGCGAAAATCGCCTCGACGCCGTCCAAAACAATCGATGTACCGCGGGAACTTACTACTTCTCCTCATGGATCGCCACTGTTTTGGGCGCCGCGCGCGATCGAACGGCCTACGCGAGGCGCTCGGACGCATTCTGTACATATCGGAGACAACCCGACGAAGACCGCGACGACGGCTGTCGCGATGCCGCACCGACCGCAGCGATGGCCGTGCGCACGGCCGAGAACTCGCTCCCGTGATTTCGCGATTCGCTGGCTTACAATGCGCTCATGTACGACAACACACTTTCGCCGCTGTGTGCTCGGCGCGGCCGGCAGCGCTCTTCGTGATCACCATGGCCGCGCGCCAGCGGCCAGCAAGCCGCCAGCGCCCGCGACCAACACGACGCCGCGCTCAGCCCGCCGGACAGGCGCGCCGCCGGGTGGCGGCCCCGGCGGCGGCGCACCAGCCGCCACGTCCGATTCTCCCCGCCGCCGCCAGCAGCATCGCCGCCAAGCCCGACACCTTCTACGGCCAGGTCGTCACGATCTACGCGACCGTCGAACAGTCGCTCGCACCGACGGCGTTCACCGTCGATCAGGACAAGACCAAGAGCACCGGCCAGGAGATCATCGTGCTCGCGCACGCGGCTGCACGAGCCGGTGCAGCCGAACACGCTACGTCACGGTCATCGGCGAGGTCGTGCACGCCGACGCCGGCGAGATCGCGAAGAAGGCGCGACCGGGCACGCCCGCGCTTCCTGCCGACGTGCTCGCGAAGTATCAAGGCAAGCCGGTGATTCTCGCCACCGCCGTCATCAACGCCGCGTTCACCGATCTCGCGACGTTCATCCCGCCGCCGATGACGCCCGAAGAGGCGGTCCTCGACAAGGCGATGAAAGGCGTCGGCCCGGCCAACGGCGCGCTGCGCAAGGGCGTCGACGCCTCGAACGCCGAGCTGGTCAAGACCAACACCGCGATCCTCGCGAAGGCGTTCGCCGACACCGAGACGTTCTGGAAGGGCCGCGGCAACGCCGAAGCCGTGAAGATCGCGCAGACCGCGCGGCCGGCGGTCGCCGCGATCGAGTCCGCCGCCGGCATGGGCAACTGGAACGAAGCCAAGGCGCAGAACACCACGCTCGGCCAGCAGTGCGCAGGCTGCCACGTGTTCCGCGAACGCGGCGAAGACGGTTCGTTCTTTGTCAAGAAAGACTCAGTAGCTCGGAACGAACGACAGAACAGTGCGAGAGAACAGCGACCTATGAAAAAGACCGTTTTAATCTTCGGAGCGGTGATGGCCTTTACCCAGGCGCTGGCCTCTGCCCAGCCGGCGCAGCCGGCGACGGGCGGCCAGCCGCAGGGCCAGCAGCGGGAGCGCCCGGCGCCGGATCCGCGCGACATGGGCGGCGGCCGCTGCGCGGACAATCCGTACAACTGCGCCGACACGCCGAACCCGCTGCCAGCCGCAACGACCGTCTGGATCGAAGAGATGACGTGGATGGACGTGCGCGACGCGCTCAAGGCCGGCAAGACGACGGTCATCATCCCGACCGGCGGCATCGAGCCGAATGGTCCGTGGCTCGTCACCGGCAAGCACAACTACGTGCAACCGCGCCAACTGCGACGCCATCGCGCGCAAGCTGGGCAACGCGCTGTGCGCGCCGAACATCGAATTCGTGCCTGAAGGCGACATCGAGACGAAGACCAGTCACATGGCCAGCCCGGGCACGATCAGCATGCGCGAAGAGACCTTCCGCGCGGTGCTGACCGACGTCGCCCACAGCCTGAAGATGCACGGCTTCAAGAACATCATCTTCATCGGCGACAGCGGCGGCAACCAGGACGGCCAGCGCGCCGTGGCCGAGGAGCTCAACAAGCGCTTCGGCGGCGAAGCGGTCGTCGCGCACGTGCAGGAGTACTACAACTACGACGTGCGTCGGCGAACACATGAAGGGGCAGGGCATCAACGAAGGCAAGAGCGACAACATGCACGACGATCCGATCATCACGCTTGAACATGTTCGTCGCCGACCCGAAGTCGGTGCGCTTCGACGAGCGCGTCAAGGCGGCAAGGCGAGCATCAACGGCGTCGACATCTCGAACCGCGCGAAGGCGACGGAGCTGGCGAAGAAGATCGTCGAGTTCCGCGCCAAGCACACGGCCGAAGCGATCAAGAAGGCGATCGCGAACAAAGGCACGCTGCCGGCTCCGCCGCGGACGCAGCAGTAACGGCGTCGCGTCGCCGTCAGTTTTCAGTTGCCAGTTGCCAGTTCAAAGGGCACCGAGACCATCAGCAACGAATCGTTGAGGGCCCCTTTGAACTGGAAACTGATAACTGGAAACTGACTGTCTCGGCAGTTTTCCAAGGCGGCGCCCGATGAAACTCCTCGTCACCGTTGTTCTCTTCTTGGCGAGTATGGGCGCGAGCACGGCCGCCCAGGGGCAGCCCGCGCAGGATCCTCGCTCGATGGGCGGCGGCAACTGCGCCGACAACCCCTACAACTGCGCCGACGCCGCCGAATCCGCTGCCCGCCGCCGACACGGTGTGGATCGAGGAGATGACGTGGATGGACGTCCGCGACGCGCTGAAGGCCGGCAAGACCACCGCCATCATCCCGACCGGCGGCATCGAGCCGAACGGTCCGTGGCTCGTCACTCGGCAAGCACAACTACGTGCTGCGCACCAACTGCGATGCCATCGCGCGCAAGCTCGGGAACGCGCTGTGCGCGCCGATCATCGAGCTCGTGCCCGAGGGCCGCATCGAGCCGCCGAGCGGCCACATGCTCAGCCCCGGCACGATCAGCCTGCGCGAGGAGACGTTCCGGCGCGTCCTCGACCGACATCGCGCGCAGCCTGAAGAGCACGGCTTCACAGAACATCATCTTCATCGGCGACAGCGGCGGGAACCAGAACGGTCAGAAGGCGTGGCCGAGAAGCTGACCGCGCAGTGGAACGGCGCCGCCGGTCGTCGCCCACGATCCAGCGAGTACTACACTGCGCCACCGCGGCACGCCCAACGTGCTGCGACAGCTCGGGTGCATCAAGGAAGGCATGCCAGACGACGGCCTGCACGACAGTCCGGGCATCACGCTCAACATGTTGCTGACCGATCCGAAGTCGGTGCGCTGGGACGAGCGCGTGAAGGCCGGCAAGGCGACGATCAACGGCGTGTCGATCGCCGACCGGAACAAGGTCACTCGAACTGGGCCAACGCAGATCGTCGAATGCCGCGCGCGACGCGCACCGTGGACTGATCAAGAAGGCGATCGCGAACAAGGGCACGCTGCCGCGACCGCCGTCAGTCGCAACAGTAAGGCTCACGCTTCGCAGATCGAAAAGGCCGTCAGGCGGCTCATCGAGTAGCGATTCGGTGCTGCGGACTTCGGATCCGCGGCTGCCCTGTGAGCTCTCGAACCCGATCCCTAGACCCTGATCCCTGATCGCTGCATGCGTCAGTAGCGATAGTGATCCGGCTTGTACGGTCCTTCGACCGGCACGCCGATGTAGTCGGCCTGCTCCTTCGACAGCTCGGTCAGCTTCACGCCGAGGTGCTCGAGGTGCAGCCGCGCCACTTCCTCGTCCAGCTTCTTCGGCAGCATCAGCACGTTGCAGGCCAATCTTCTCGGCGTTGGCGTGCAGCTCGAGCTGCGCCAGCACCTGGTTGGTGAACGACGCCGACATCACGAAGCTCGGATGGCCGGTCGCGCAGCCGAGATTCAGCAGGCGGCCTTCGGCCAGCACCAGCACCGAGTGGCCATCCGGGAACGCCCACTCGTCGTACTGCGGCTTGATGTTGATCTTCTTGATGCCCGGGAACTTCTTCAGCCCGGCCATGTCGATCTCGTTGTCGAAGTGGCCGATGTTGCCGACGATGGCGTTGTGCTTCATCCGCTTCATGTGGTCGACGGTGATGATGTTGAAGTTGCCCGTCGCCGTGATGAAGATGTCGGCCTTGTCGATCACCTCGTCGATCGTGACGACCTGGAACCCTTCCATCGCCGCCTGCAGCGCGCAGATCGGATCGATCTCGGTGACCACGACGCGGCAGCCCTGGCCCTTGAGCGACTGGGCGCAGCCCTTCCCCACTTCGCCGTAGCCGAAGACGACGGCGAGCTTGCCGCCGAGCATGACGTCGGTCGCGCGCGCCAGACCGTCGGGCAGCGAGTGGCGGCAGCCGTAGATGTTGTCGAACTTGCTCTTGGTGACCGAGTCGTTGACGTTGATCGCCGGGAACAGCAGCGATGCCGTTCTTCATCATCTCGTAGAGGCGATGCACGCCGGTCGTCGTCTCTTCCGAGACGCCGCGGATGCCCTTGGCGATCTTCGACCACGCGCCCGGGCCGGCCGGCGAGCTCGTTGCGGAGCGTGTCGAGAATGACGCCCCACTCTTCGGGATCCTTGTCGGCATTGAACGCCGGAATCTTGCCGGCCTGCTCGAACTCGTAGGCCTTGTGCACGAACAGCGTCGCGTCGCCGCCGTCGTCCACGATCAGCGTCGGGCCGTTGCCGTCGGGCCACACCAGCGCCTCGACCGTGCACCACCAGTATTCGCGGCAGCGTCTCGCCCTTCCACGCGAACACCGGAATGCCGCGCGGATTCTCGACGGTGCCACCGGTCTCCGGACGGCCGACGACGACCGCGGCGGCCGCGTGGTCCTGCGTCGAGAAGATGTTGCACGACACCCAGCGCACGTCGGCGCCGAGATCGGCGAGCGTCTCGATGAGCACGGCGGTCTGAATCGTCATGTGCAGGCTGCCCATCACGCGGGCGCCGGCGAGCGGCTTGCTGCCCTTGTAGCGGGCGCGCACGGCCATCAGCCCGGGCATCTCGTGCTCGGCCAGGCGGATTTCCTTGCGGCCCCATTCGGCGAGCGACAGGTCGGCGACCTTGAACGGCTCGCGGCTGCGCCTCGCGGGCGGCGTCGAATGCGTGCATTTCTCTGGTAGCGGTGGTCATGGGTCTCCTTCGAACAGCGTCGAACGGTCGGTGACTAGATCCTACGGCCGGTCTCGAACGACCGGCCGCTCCAGGTTTCGTCTTGTCGCGCAACCGCCACGAACAGCGCCGGCCCTTTGGCGTCCGGATCGATCGGCAGTGGCCGCACGCGGATGTCTGCGAAACCGGCGGCCGTCAGCATCTTGCGTCGTCTGCGTCCTCGGGAAAACCGAGCCAGACGTGTCCCATCTGCTGCTGATACTCGGCGCGATCGTGCGGCAGCATGTCGATGATCAGCACGCGGCCGCCGCGATGCAGGACGCGCGCGCGCCTCCTTCAAGGCGCGCGACGGATCGGGCAGGTGATGCAGCACGAGCGCCATCAGCGACGATGTCGACCTGCCCGTCGTCGATCGGCAGCGCTTCGAGCGTGCCGAGGCGCAGATCGACGCCTCGACTGGCCGTCGAAGCCGGCGCCGCGCTTCGTGCAGCATGTCGGCGGAGCCGTCGACGCCGATGACCTGGCGGACGTGCGGCGCGACGAGCGCCGTGAGCTGTCCGGTGCCGCAGCCGAGATCGGCGACGCGCCACGCCGGATCGAGCAGACCGAGCAGCGCGTGCAGATGAAACGCGCTGGCCGAAGAGCTCGTCGCGCAGATGATCCCACTGCCCCGACGCGGACGAGAAGAACTCCTCCGACTTCGATCGCGCCGGGCCGAGCACGCTCGCCAGCCGCGCGCTCGTCCTGATCGGCGCCGCGGTCGACGCCACCTGCTCGCGGATCAGCGGCCACAGCCGCCGCGCGCCGTCGTCGAGCTCGTCGAGCGACAGGCTGTAATAGCGGCTGGTGCCGTCGCGCCGCGAGTGCACCCACTGCGCGTCAGCCAGGGTCTTCAGATGCCGGCTGACGGTCGACTGCGGCAATTGCAGAACCGCGCACAGCTCGGACACCGTCAGCTCGTGCCGCTCGAGCAGGAGCAACAGCCGGCACCGCAGCGGGTCGGCGAGCGTCGCCATGTGGTCGAACATCGACCCCAGCGCTTCACGCTCGACGACGAGCGCTCGCTTCATTCATCCGTGTATCCGGATAATAGGCTGAATCGACGCCGATCGAGGCTCAAGGCCGCTACGCCAGCGGACAAAGTTGAGGCGCGTGCCAACCTTTTTCGCAGCGCGGCACCGTCTATGTGCCTTGAGCGTATAGACTCAAGGCACCTATGGACCGCTTCCGACCCGAATCGCTTTCCTGCCGCTGACGCCGGTCGCCTTCGAGATCCTGCTGGCGCTCGCCGAGGGCGAACAGCACGGCTACAGCATCATGCGCGAGGTCGAGCGCCGATCGAATGGCGCCGTCACCCTGCATCCCGGCACGCTCTACCGCGCGCTCGCGCGGCTGCTGGAAAGCGGGCTGATTGAGGAGCTCGACGAACGGCCCGATCCTGCCGCAGGACGACGAGCGGCGCCGCTATTACCAGATGACGCACCGCGGCCTCGAGGTCGCCCGCGCCGAGGCGCAGCGTCTGGAGAGCCAGCTTCCTCCGCCGCGCGCACGCGGCTCCTCGGAGTCCGCGCGTGAAGCGCCTGCTCTTCCGCGCCGCGCTTCTCGCCTACCCGAAGGCGTTCCGCCGGCACTTCGGCGCCGAGATGCTCGCGGACCTCGACCGTCGACACCGCACGCCTGGCACCCCAGGCACCCGACGCACCCTTGGCACCAGCACCTCAGGCACCCTAGGCACCCTAGGCACCCTAGGCACCCTGCTCGTCGAGCGGCCTCAGCGAACGCTGGGCCGCGATCACTCGCTTCCTGTTCTGGCCCAATCACCGCCCGCACCTGTACCACCCGTCCGGGAGACACCTGATGTTCTGGGACACCGCTCCGCTCCGACGTGCAGCACGCCGTGCGTCTCGCCGTCAAGACGCCGCTCGTCACATCGCTCACCGTCCTCGCGCTCGCGCTCGGCATCGGCGCCAACAGCGCCATCTTCGCGGTGATCGACAGCGTGCTGCTCAAGCCGCTGCCCTACGCGCGACAGCGAGCGGCTGGTCAACGTCTGGAGCGACGCCACCCGACAAGGCCGTCCGCGCAACACGATCTCGCCGGCGAACTTCAAGGACTTCCAGAAGATGAACCAGACCCTCGAAGGGCTCGAGGGCTACTTCTCGTTCGTCACGCCGTTCAGGATCGCGACCGACGGACCGACCGAGATCGCCATCAGCGTGTCCGTCACGCCGCGGCTGTTCGACCTGCTCGGCCGGAACCCGATGCTCGGCACGCGCGCTGCCGCGACGACGAATCGCACTTCGAGGTGCGTGCTGAGCCACGGCTTCTGGCAGCGGCGCTTCGGCGGCGATCCCGACGTCATCGGGCGAACGCTTCAGATCTGGCACGACGCCGGCGACCGTCGTCGGCGTGATGCCGCCAGACTTCACGTTCCCGTACGGCTCGATGCTGGGGCCATCCGGCTTCACGCGCTCGACGACGATCGACCTGTGGGCGCCGATGCGCTTCGCCGGGCCGCTGGCGCGGCAGTCAATCGCATGCTCACGCCGCAGGGGCAGCTGGTGCGCGGCACGCACTGGCTCGGCGCCATCGGCCGCATGAAGCCAGGCGTGACCGTTGACGAAGTGCAAGCCGACATGTCCGACGGTCGCGCGGCAGACTGGAGCAGGCCTATCCCGACACCAACGCCGGTTGGGGCGCCACGGTCGTGTCCGGTGCTCGATCAGACGGTCGGCACGATTCGCGCGCCCGCTGCTCGTGCTGCTCGCCGGCGTCGCGTTCGTGCTGATCATCGCCGGCCGTCAACGTCGCGAACCTCGTGCTCGCGCGCAGCATCGCGCGGCAGAAGGAGCTGGCGACGCGCGTCGCGCTCGGCGCCGGCCGCGCGCGCATGATTCAGCAGGCGCTCACCGAAGGCGCTGCTCCTCGCCGTGGCCGGCGGCATCGCGGGCCTTGCTCCTGGCGCGCTGGGGCGTCACGGTGCTCGTCGCGCTCGCGCCGGCCGATCTGCCGCGGCGTGCAGGAAATCATCGCCCGACGCGCGCATGCTGCTGGATCACGATCGGCGTCTCGATCGTGACCGGCGTGTTCGTCGGCGCTGCTCCCCGCGATTACGGCGACGCGCGTCGCGCCGCATGCGGCGCTGCAGGAAAACAGCCGCGGCAACGTCGGCGGCGCGTTCCGGCGCCGCGCGCGCGCCGCGCTGGTCGTCGCCGAAGTCGCGCTCGCCGTCACGCTGACCGTCGGCGCCGGCCTGCTGCTGCGCAGCTTCGTCTCGCTGATGTCGGTCGATCCCGGGTTCGACGCCGTCGCAGCATGCTGACGTGGCAGATGAACCTGCCGTCGCGCATTCGCACGCAGGACGAGCGCGACGCGTTCTATCGCGAGTTCCTCGAGCGCATGAAGGCGCTGCCGGGCGTCGTCAGCGTCGGCGGCACGAGCCGGCTGCCGCTCGGCAGCACGGGCCTGACGACGGCGATCAACGTCGAAGGCACGCGGCACGCCGGTGGCCGAATGGCCCGAGGTCCAGTTCCGGCGCGTCGCTCGGCGACTACTTTCAGACGATGGGCATTCCGCTCATGCAGGGGCGCATCTTCAACGACGGCGACACCGCGACCGCGCCGCCGGTCTGCATCGTCAACCAGGCGCATGGCCGCGCAAGTTGTTCCCCGGCGAGGATCCGGTCGGCCGGCAGCTCCGCAACAGCCAGACCGGCCCGGCGTGGACCGATCATCGGGCTCATCGGCGACGTCAAGCACGGCGCGCTCGACGAGGAGCCGCAGCCCGAGATGTATGTGAGCACGTACGCAGGGCGCGATGAACTCGCCGTTCGTCGTGATGCGCACGACCGGCGACGCCGCCAGCATGATCGACCTGGTGCGCGCCGAAGCGCGCGCGATCGATCGCGACCTGCCGATCTACTCGATCCAGCACGATGGACGCGGTCAAGGCCGACTCGGTCGCGCAGCGCCGCTTCATCCTGGTGCTCGTCGGCGCTCTTCGGCGTGCTGGCGCTGACGCTCGCGGCGATCGGCGTCTACGGCGTGATGTCGCTGCTCGTCAGCGAGCGGACGCAGGAAGTGGGCGTGCGGCTCGCGCTGGGCGCGCATCCGAGCGACGTGCTGCGATGCTGGTCGGCGCAGGCGGTCGCGCTGACGCTGGCCTGGGCGTCGCCATCGGCATCGGCGCTGTCGCTGGCGCTGATGCCGCTCATCGGCAACCAGCTCTACGCTGGTCCAGCCGCGCGACCCGCTGACGCTCGCCGGTGTCCCGCTGGCGCTCATCGTGGTCGCGATGCTCGCCGCGCTGATCCCGGCGCGCAAGGCGATGCGGGTGGATCCGGTGCAGGCGCTGAGATACGAGTAGGGCTCGACGCAGCGTCGAGCAGGGCGCCGTCGCTGCTCGCGCAGGCTCGCGCTGCGCGCGAGCGGTGACGAGGTTCTGCAACGAAGTTGCGTCCGCGAGGCCGAACGGCCGAGCCCCTGCTCGCGCGAAGCGCGAGCCCTGCGGCCGAGCGAAGCGACGGCCGCCCTGCGCCGCGAGCGAAGCGAGTCGGCGCCCGCTCGACGCGAAGCGTTCGAGCCCTCAGCCGAGCTCAGCTTCCAGTTTCGTCACCAGATCATCCAGCTGCGTCGACACCGCGCGAACCGTGTCGGGCTGGCTGAGATCGACGCCGGCGTCGCGCGAGCAGCGTCATCGGGTAGTTGCTGCCGCCGGCGCGCAAGAGCGTCAGGTAGCGATCGACGACCGCGCGGCGCACGCCGGGATCGGGGCTCTGCATCTCCAGCATCAGTTTGGCCGTGGACGCAAAGCACGTGGCGTATTGATAGACGTAGTACGGCGACTGGTAGAAGTGCGGGATGCGCGCCCAGGTCATCTTCGCGCGCGCGTCGGGCGACGAGCGCGTCGCCCCAATACTCGTCGAGCAGCCTGGCGTAGATGGCGCTCGAGCGCGTCGCTGGTGATCGGCTCCTCGCCGCTCGACCAGCCGGTGGGCCTCGAGCTCGAAGTCGGCGAACAGCACCTGGTTGTAGAAGGTGCCGACGATGCCGTCGATGGCATGCTGCAGCAGCACGATGCGCTCTTCGCGCGTCGTCGCGCGCTCGAGCATCAAGTCGAGCAGCAGCGCCTCGCTGAGCGTCGACGGCACCTCGGCGACGAAGATCGTGTAGCCGGCATACACGAACGGCTGCGTCTCGTGCGACAGCATGGTGTGGATGGAGTGGCCCATCTCGTGCGCCAGCGTGAACACCGCATCCAGCGTGTCGTTGTAGTTGAGCAGCATGTAGGGATGCGAGCCGTAGACCGGCGCCGAATACGCGCCGCTGCGCTTGCCCTGATTCTCGTAGACGTCGATCCAGCGGCCCGCAAACGCCGTCCCGCACCTTCTCGCTGGTAGTCCGCGCCGAGCGGCGCGACCGAATCGGCAATCCAGTCGAGCACGTCCTCGTAGCGGTAGGCGACGTCGTGGTCGACGAGCGGCACGAAGCCGTCGAACACGAAGTACTCGTCGAGCCCGAGGACGCGGCGGCGCAGCCGGTGGTATCGGCGGAACGGCCTCGACGCCTGCCTTGGTCTCGCGAATCAGGTTCTCGACAACGGTCGGCGGGATGTTGTTGCCGAACAGCGCCGCTTCGAGCGTCGTCGCGTGGCCGCGCGCCCGCGCTTCGAACCACTCGCGCTGCATCACGCCGTTGTAGAGCGTCGCGTAGGTGTTCAGCGATGCCCGCGTAGGTGTCGTAGAGCGCTTCGTAGGCCTTGCGTCGATCGCCCTGATCGCGGCAGGTCGCCAGCAGCTTTCGATACTGCCCGTAGCTCACCTGCACCGACTCGCCGCTCGACAAGCGTGATCGTCGGAAAGCGCGCGTCGGCGGTTGACAGCGCGGCGTAGGCATCGTGCGGGACGCCGGCAAGACGGCTCGACAGCGACAGACAGCCGCTCGCCCGCTTCGTCCAGCACGTGGGCCTGCTGCCGGAAGAGATCTTCGATCGAGAAGCGGTAGAGCGCGAGGTCGGGTGACTGGTCCATCCACTGCCGGATCGTGGCGAGCGGAATCCGCAGCAGCTCGGGATTGAACCACGACGTCGCCTGACTCCAGCGCGCGAGCAGCAGCTGCACGCGCTGGCGGCGGGCGTTCACGGCGTTGTCGCGCTGATCCTGGTCGTAGTAGAGGGAGGCGAAATACCAGACGCGGTACGCCAGCTGACCGAGCTCGTCCTGCTCCCGCAGCGCCGCGAGCAGTCGATCGCCGCCCTGCGCCAGCGTGCCCTCGAACTCCTTGAACTTCTCGATGCCCTGATCGAGCGCCTGATAGCCAGCCTCCCACGCCTCCCAGCTCTCGAAGATGGCCGAGAGGTCCCACGTGTGCTTCGGGTCGATGGTTTCGCGGGCGGGGACGAGCGCAGCGGAGGGCGCGACAGACATTTCTCGATGATACGGCAGGGATCAGCGATCGGGGTCGGGATCAGCGTAGAAACGCTGCCGTCACCTTCGGGTCGCCGTCGTTGCTGCCGGGCCGCAGGCCGAGCACTTTGCAGATGAGCTCGTAGACGTGCACGTTTTCGAACGGCGGCACGACCACCCCGGAGTTGAACTGCGGACCGCTGGCGATGAATAGACCATGCATCGATCGGTGCCGCGGATCGTAGCCGTGGGTGCCGCCCGGCGTGCGGTTCTTGTCGCGCGCCAGCCACTCCCTGGTCGTGACGTGCCAGCCGTCATCGGCCACGCCAATCACCGCCGGAAGCCGCGGATGATCGCGCAGCCGGTATTCGAGCGGCAGGGTCTCGCGCTTGTAGACGGCGAGCGACGGATGCTTGTCCTTGAGCGCGTCGTAGATGGCGTCCGCCGATCCCGCGGATCGGGTTGATGGTGACAACCGGCGAGGTGTCGATGATCTCGATCGTCGAGACGTCGAGGTAGTCGTCGATCACGATCGTCCGCTCGGGCGAGAGCGGCGGCCATCCCGTGATCGCTGACCAAGACGTAGTTCACGCGCGATTCCAGCCCTTGCGCGCGGACGCCATTCACGAGCCGTGCGATCGCGCGATCGACCATCGCCGCGGCCTCGCCGACCTCCGGCGAATCCGGACCGCCGTCGTGGCCTGCGTTGTCCATCGTGCTGAAGTAGAGCGTCAGGAATGTCGGCCGCGTGGCCTCGGGCTGGTCGAGCCACGCCAGCAGCTTGATCCACACGTTGCTCGTTCGGCAGCTCGTTCTCGAACGTCCGGTAGTAGCGCGGACGGTGCCCGTCGATCTCCACATCCGAGCCCGGCCAGAACATCGTCGCCGCGAGCTGTCCCTGCTGCTGTGCCGTGATCCACAGTGGCTCGCCACCCCACCACCGCGTGTCCTGCTGCACGACGCGATCGCGAAGCGTGAAGCGGCCCGGCAGGTTGGGATCGATCATCGAGTTCGACACGATGCCGTGCCGCTCGGGATAGAGACCCGTGACGAGCGTGTAGTGATTGGGAAAGGTCTTCGACGGAAAGATCGGGATCAGCGCCTTCAGCCCGAACCCCGGCCGCCGCAGAGCCTGGTCAGCGTCGGGCGGCGCAAACCGTGCGAGGTAGTCATGCCGCCACCCATCGATCGAGACGAGGATGACGATGGGACGAATGGTTTGAGCGGCGGATCCAGCCGCGAGAGCCGCCGCCAGAAGGACGGCAGCGAGCATCGCACCGCTGCGCTCGACTCCGGACATCCCTCATGAGCACCGGACGGAGAGCTTACCAGACCAATCAGCTTGTCCCGACAGAAGGGGCGCAGCGCGTCGAGCGTCGGCGCGATCCGTTCAACGAGCCGAGGGCGAGTCAGGGCGTCCGCAAGCGGCGGCGGCAGCGGCACCTCGCGGCCGAGGACGGGTTCGACCGTCTCGCGGAACTTCGCCGGATGCGCCGTCGCGAGACACACAAGCCGGCGGTGCTCCGATTGCTCGACCGCGTCCAAGCCAAGGAATCCGATCGCCGTATGGGGATCGCTGACGTAGCCGTAACGGTCCCACATCAGGCGAATCGCCGCGCCGAACGTCC
This sequence comes from uncultured Acidobacteriota bacterium, assembly GCA_963841895.1. GTDB lineage: Bacteria > Acidobacteriota > Vicinamibacteria > Vicinamibacterales > UBA2999 > JACCSI01. The sequence goes on along the minus strand of CAWJEO010000015.1, from coordinate 348,267 downwards.
TCGTCGGTCTGCACCGACGCGACGATCAGCTCGCGCATCCGATCGCGGTCATCGTCGAACAGCCAGCGCAGGCGCTCGACGTTGCTCGGGTCGCCGACGTCCATCGCATTGGCGAGCGTCGCCACCGACGGCGCGCGGCTCGTAGCGGCCGGTCGCGAGATAGCGCGGGAACGTGTCGTTGACCGTCGTCGCGGCGACGAACCTGGCGGATCGGCGCGCCGAGCCGCCAGGCCATGACGTCCGGCGGTGAGATTGCCGAAGTTGCCGCTCGGCACCGAGAACACGACGTCCGCGCGATCGAGCGCGAGGGCCGCGTGGGCGTAATAGAAAATCTGCGGCAGCAGCCGGCCGATGTTGATCGAGTTGGCCGAGGTCAGCTGCGCCTGCGCGCGGATGCCGGGGTCGGCAAAGGCCTCCTTCACGAGCCGCTGGCAGTCGTCGAAGGTCCCGTTCGACCGCCAACCGCCTGCACGTTGCCGCCGAGGGTGGCGAACTGCGCCTCCTGCACCGGCGTGACCTCGCCGACGGGAAACAGCACCACGACGCGCGTGCCGGCAGGCCGGAAAAGGCCTGCGCCACCGCGCTGCCGGTGTCGCCGGACGTCGCGACGAGGATCGTCAGCGGCCGATCGCCGGCGTTGAGTGCCGCCATCAGCCGCGCCATGACGCGGGCGCCGACGTCCTTGAACGCGAACGTCGGGCCGTGGAACAGCTCGAGCACGAGCCGTCGCTCGTCCAGCGGCACCAGCGGGATCGGAAAATCCAGCGCCGTCGGCAATCAGCCGATCGAGCGCCGGCCGCGGCAGGTCGCCGCCGACGAAGTGGCGCGGCGATCTCGGCGCCGAGTTCGGCGAGGCTTGCGTCGGTCAGGTCGCGCATCGCGAGCGCGGGCAGCGCATCGGGAACGTACAGTCCGCCGTCGGGCGCCAGGCCGTCGAAGAGCGCGGTTCGGAACGACACCGGCGGAGAGTTGCCGCGAGTGCTGATGAACTGCATCGATTGTTACGTCGCCGTTACAGTCGACACCAGCCGGGCGCCGCGCCGGTGCGACCGCCGAGATCCAGAGGTCGGCGTCGACGTCGCTCGCGTGCGCAAACGCCGCGCGCATCGCGGCGCCGCTGGCCTCGGCGCAGCTCGCGGCTGGCGCAGAGGGCAAACATCGACGGCCCCGACCCCGACAGGCTGCAGCCGAGCGCGCCGGCCTCGAGCGCGGCGCGCTTGACGGCGGCAAAGCCGGGCACGAGATGCGCGCGACGGGGCTCGGCGACGTGATCCTCGAGCGCGCGCCCGATCGAGCGCCAGATCGTTCGCGGAACAGCCCGGCGACGAGCGCGCCGATGTTGCCCCACTGGCGGACGCGCGTCGCGCAGCGGAATGGCGTCGCCGAGCAGCGCCCGCGCGGCCCCGGTTTCCACTTCGAGGTGCGGATGCAGCGAGCGCGCACGACAGCCCCTCGGGCACCGGCAGCCGGACGACGTCGGGCGGATCGCACTGTCCGCGCGAGCACGAATCCGCCGTAGAGCGACGGCGCCGACATTGTCGGGATGCGCGGCCCCGCAGGCGACCATCTCCCCCGCCATCGCGCACTCGAGCAGGACGCTCGAGCGGCGCCGGCCGGCCGAGCAGCTCGTTGGCCGCGACGACGGCGGCAACGGCGCTGGCGCCGCTGCTGCCGATGCCGCTCGCCAGCGGCAGGCCTTTGTGGATCGACACCCGGATGCCGCGCGCGGCGCCGAGCCGCGTCGAGCAGCGCGTGCACCGCCACGCCGGCGGTGTTGCGCCGCGGATCGCGCGGCAGCCGGCCGCCGTCGCCCTCGATCGCGGCGATCTCGACGCCGGGTCGCTCGGACGCTTCGACGATGACGACATCGCCCGGCGCCTCGAGCGCAAAGCCCAGGACGTCGAAGCCGCAGCCGACGTTCGAGACCGTCCCGGCGCGAACGCCGCGATCATCGACGGCTCGGGCCGAATCGGCGTGGGCATCGCCGTCGGGCCCGACCGCGACGAGCACCACCTCGGCCTCGGTGACCTTGATCGGCTCGCCGCTGCCCGCCGCTCCACCGCTCGACTTCGACCAGCACCTTGACGGTGATCGACGTCCGCCCGACGCGCAACGTCTCGGTGTAGAAGCTGACGATGTCGCCGAGATAGACCGGCGCGTGAAACTCCACCTCGCGCATCGCCTTGGTGACGTAGCGCAGCGGCGCCGTCTTCCGCGCCTCGACCGCGGACGCGAGGTCGATGTGCGAGAGGATCACGCCGCCGAAGATCGTGCCGAGCGCGTTGGTGTCCTTCGGCAGCAGCAGCACCTTGATGGCGGGCACGCGTTCGGACATGGGAGCAGCTTAGCGCAGGATCGAGACCGGCGTGGCACGCACGAGGACTGCGCGAGGATCGCACGGCGTCGCACGAAGCGCATCGACGGACGCGCTCGGACAGTACGATGCACGATCGTGCAGTGATTTTTCGTTTATTCTGATTTCTCAAGATGAGCACAGTGACTCGGCTGCGCGCTGACGTCGGATCGAAGTGGTCACTCACCGAAGCGACCGAGCTGTATGACGTGGACCGGTGGGGACAGGGCTACTTCTCGATCAACGAGCACGGGCACCTGCAGGTCCACCCGACCAAGGAGCCGGCGCGCGCCGTCGACCTGAAGCGCCTGATCGATCGCCTGGCAGCTTCGCGGCCTCAGCGCTCCCATCCTCTTCCGCTTCACCGACATCCTCAAGCACCGGCTCGGCGAGATCCACTCGGCCTTCCAGAGCGCCATCGCGCAGCACCAGTACCAGGGCCGCTACAGCTGCGTCTATCCCGATCAAGGTCAACCAGCAGCGGCAGGTCGTCGAAGAAGTGCTGAACTTCGGCCGCCAGTACGGCTTCGGCCTCGAAGCCGGCAGCAAGCCGGAGCTGCTGCGCGGTCGTCGCGCTCGCCGAGAACGACACGCCCGATCATCTGCAACGGCTTCAAGGACGCCGAGTTCATCGAGATGGCGATGCTGGCCCAGAAGATGGGCCGCCTGATCATCCCGGTCGTCGAGAAGTACACCGAGCTCGAGCTGATCCTCCACTACGCCGAAAAGGTCGGCGTCCGGCCCGAACATCGGCATGCGCGTCAAGCTGGCCGCGCGCGGCTCGGGCCGCTGGCAGTCGTCGGGCGGCTACCGCTCGAAGTTCGGGCTGACGGTCACCGAGATCCTGCGCGGGCTCGAGGAGCTGAAGCAGCGCGGGATGGAAGACTGCTTCAAGCTGCTCCACTTCCATCTCGGCAGCCAGATCACCCACATCCGGATCATCAAGAACGCGCTGAACGAAGCCGCCCGCGTCTACTGCGAGCTGGCCAAGCAGGGCGCCGGCCTGCAGTACATCGACGTCGGCGGCGGCCTGGGCGTGGACTACGACGGCTCACAGACCAACTTCGAGTCGTCGATGAACTACACGCTCCAGGAATACGCCAACGACGTCGTCTACCACATCCAGACGGTGTGCGACGAGGCGGGCGTGGAGCATCCGACCATCGTGTCCGAGAGCGGCCGCGCGGTGTCGGCGTATCACAGCATGTTGATCTTCAACGTGCTGGGCACGATCGGGTTCGGCGAGGAGAAGATTCCGACCGCGGTGAAGGACGAATTCGAGCAGCCGCTGGTCGATCTGATCGAGACCTATCACTCGGTCACGCAGCGCAACGCGCTCGAGGCCTATCACGACGCGCAGCAGGCGCTCGACATGGCGATGAACCTGTTCAGCGGCGGCTACCTGCCGCTCGAGCAGCGCGCGCACGCCGAAAACCTGTTCTGGGCGATCTGCGAGAAGATCCACAAGCTCACGCAAGGGCATGGACGAGGTGCCGGAGGACCTGCAGTCGCTCGAGGAGCTGCTGTCGGACACCTACTTCTGCAACTTCTCGCTGTTCCAGTCGATTCCCGACAGCTGGGCGATCAAGCAGCTGTTCCCGGTGATGCCGATCCACCGGCTCGACGAGCAGCCGGTCAACCACGCGGTCATCGGCGACATCACCTGCGACTCGGACGGCAAGCTCGATCAGTTCATCGATCGCCGCGACGTCAAGAAGACGATCCCGCTGCACCGCTTCAACGGCGAGCCGTACTACCTCGGCGTCTTCCTGGTCGGCGCCTACCAGGAAATCCTCGGCGACATGCACAACCTGCTGGGCGACACGCACGCCGTCCACGTCTCGCTGACCAACAACGGCGACGAGGGCGAAGGCGCGCGCGTCGAGCACATCGTCAAGGGCGACACCGTCAACGAGGTGCTGCGCTACGTCGAGTTCGATCCGGAAGTGCTGATGGGCAAACTGCGCCGCGACGTCGAGATGGCGGTGCACGGCAACCGGATGGCGGATCAGCAGGCCGGACGGCTGCTGAAGTTCTACGAAGAAGCCCTGCAGGGCTACACCTACCTGGAAGACCCGAACGCCGACTGAGTCAGTTGCAAGTTCGCAGTTACAAGTTCAAAGGTGACGTGGACGCCCGATGCCGCTGACTTCAGCGACCTGGCGAACTGCTCGTCGAACTGTGCAACTTGCAACTTGAACTGTCGACCTACGCGCGCGCCATGTGGCGCCGCTTCTGCTCGAAGAACCGCCGGCAGGCGCGGTCGAAGCGGTCCTGCAGCGGCTTGCGCGCCTCGGGGTCCAGCGGGCCGAGGCGCTGCCACGCCGACTGCGCGCTCCGGACTTCCTGCTCGATGCGCGCGGTGCCGCGCGTCTTCGGCCTGGCGCGCGGCGGCCGCGCCCATCGTGTTGGCGGCGAGCGCTTCGCGCCACTGGCGCGCCAGCATCTCGGCCGGCGACAGGTTCGCCGGCCGGCTCCTTCGCTGTCGGCCGGCAGGAGCGCCTCGATCTTGGTGACGAGCTTCTCCATCTTGCGCCGCGTGGTCTCGGGATCGATGCTCGGTGCCGCGGAACGCGTCGGGCCAGCGCTGCACGAGCGCCAGCATCGCCGCGTTGACGCGGTCCGCCAGCGGCGCCAGCGCGTGGCGCGGCAGCTCCGGCCCCTGCAGATAGCGGGCGCGCGCGGCCTGGACCTTGCGCGTAGAGATCCGTCGGGCCGCCGGCATCTCGTCGGCTCGGCCGGCGGCACCAGCGCCTTCGAGCTCGGCGACGGCGGTCTCGCGATCGGCAAGCTTGCCGGCGACGGCGACCTGATCGCGCGTCTTGAAGCGCTCGAAGAACGTGTCGCAGGCCGCGCGGAACCGCTGCCAGATCGACTTCGGACTTGTTCTTGCGGACCGGGCCGATCTTCTTCCACTCGACCTGCAGCTGCTTGATGCGGCCGGCGGCCTTGTCCCACTCGGTCGACTGCGCGAGCTGCTCGGCCTCGGCGATGAGCGCTTCCTTCTTCGCGAGGTTGTCCGACCACTCGTGCTTGCGCTCCTTGAGATCTTCCTGGCGGCGGGTGAAGAAGCTTGATCGCAGGCGCCGCGGAAGCGTTCCCACACCGACTTTCTCGTGGCCGCGGGTCACCGGGCCGATCGTCTTCCACTCGGCCTGCAGCTGCTTGATCGCTTCGGCGGTGCGCACCCAGTCGGTCGAATCGGCCAGCGCTTCGGCGCGCACGCACAGCGCTTCCTTCTTCTTCAGATTCTCCTGGCGCTCGGCCGCCTGCTGCGCGAAGAAGTCCTTGCACTTCTCGTAGACCTGGTCCTGCGCCGCCTTGAAGCGCGTCCACAGCGTCTCGGCCTGCGAACGCGGCGCGGCGGCGACGCTCTTCCAGCGCTCCTGCAGCGTCGCGCATCTCGTTCGCGGCCTTCTCCGGCTCGGTGTCGGCGAGCGGAATCAGCGCTTCCATCTTGGTGCAGAGCTCTTCCTGCACCTGGACGTTGGCCCAGCGCTTCCACTCCTCGGCGTCGCGCAGCTCCTTGATGCGCGGCGTCACCGCCGAGCGCACCGCCTGCAGGCGCACGGTCAGATCTTCGCGATCCTGCTTGGTCGGCAGCGGCCCCATCGTGCCGACGACGAGCTTGGTGTCCTTGAGGATGCGCTCGGCGTCCTTGAGCGAGAGGTTTTCGGACGCCGGCGCGCGTCTCGAGCTCCTGCACCGAGGCCTGGAGCCGCGTGCAGGTTGTCCTGCTGCGCCTTGGCGCGCCCTTCGCGATGTTCGTTCTCGCGCGCGTCGAGCGCCTGCGCGGCCTGGTCGTAGCGGCCGACGAGCTCGGCGTCGAGCTCGGTGTCGCGCGTCGATCGCCTGCCACTGCTTGCGCAGGCTGTACCACTGCGCGCGAATCGCGTTGTAGTCCTCGGCGGCCGCCAGCGCCTCGATTTGCGCGACGACGATCGGGCGCCTGCGCGGCCAGCGCGCGCGCGGCGAGCCGCCGCTCGTGGCGACGCTCGGCCGCGCGGCAGGCGGCGTCGAAGCGCTGCTGCAGCTCCGCCGCCCACGCTCTCGGGCATGGCCGGCATGCCCTCCCACGTCGCGCGCGCCGCGGCCAGGCGATCGAGCGACGTCGTCGCCGTTGAGCGCCTTCGACTTCGGCGCAGATCGCCGCGCGCTCGGCCTGCTCGCGGGCGAGCGCCTGCGCCTGCCGCTCGGCTTCGGCGCGCGCGGCTTCGTCGGCCGCGAGCCGCTCGCGGACGCGATCCGACAAGCTGCTCGAAGCGCGTCGACGTGATCGGGCTGCACATCGGCGTCGGCGAGCAGCTCGACCCAGGTCGACGCGCAAGCGCGGCATAGGTCTCGCGGACCGACGGTCATGTCTGGCGCGGCGCCGATCGCTTCCATCTGATCGGCCAGCTCGCGCGCGCGCTGCCTGGTCGGCGTCCTTGAACTCGAGCGCCGCGGCTGGCGTCCGACCGGGCGCGCCGCCTCTTCGCGGGCGCGCAGCAGCGTCGCGGGCGCGCTTCTGCACCGCCTTGGCTGCGCGCGCGCTGCGCCAGCCCGTTCAGCACGTCGTCGGACGGCGCCGTCAGGCGATCGAGCGCCGCGACCGCCGCGTCGGCGTGCTCGCCGCGCGCGGCGACGGCTTCGAGCTCGGCGTGCATCGCTCGAGCCGCTCGACCGCGAGCAGACGCGTGGCGGCGTCGGCGGCATGGCGGGCGATGCTGCCGAGCGCCTTCGGATCGGTCGACCTGCTCGGCCGCCGCTGCGACGCACGGCTCGCGAGCGCGGAATTCTTGCGCCGCGTTCGCCAGCTCGCGCTGCCGGCCGAGCGACGCCGAGCGCGGTGACGGCGCCAGGGCCGCCGCGCTCGTCGCCCTGTTCGGCGAGCGAGGCCAGACGGCGTCGACCGCGAGATCGCGCGTCGCCGGCGTCGCTCTCGTTGCGGACGATCGCCGCGAGGGCCGCGGCGTCGCGTCACGCGTGCCGCGGCGGCGCGCCGCACGCGCGCGTCCGGATCGTCGGTGGCCAGCGCGACCAGCGTGTCCTGATCGGTGTCGTCGATCTCGTGGAGGCCTTCGAGCCGGACGGCGGGGTCGGCGTGCTTCCACTTCGGTTGCGGGCGGAGTTTTTCGAGGAGTCCCATGGTCGTTCGCCTCTGCCGGCACCAGGTCCGACAGAGCCCAGTAGTAGACGTGAATCGGTTGAGACGGCTCGCCCTGCTGCGGAGACGAGCCGTCGAGAACCTGCGATCCTAGCAGGAACGCGCGATATCGCGCGGCGTCTGCCGCGATCGCAGGAGCCGCGGGATGCGAGCGGCCTGCAGTGACCTGCGGCACGCCGCGGGTCGCTGCGGCGCGTCTTGCATTCGTCACATCTACTCATCTACATTTATAGATATGAAAGACGCCTCCGCGCTCTTTCGCCTGCTCGGCGACGAGGCCCGGCTGCGCCTGCTCCGCGTGCTCGCGCGCGACCGCTTCAACGTCACCGAGCTGACCGGCATCCTCGGCCTCGCGCAGTCCGGGGTCTCGCGCCATCTCGGCCTGCTCAAGGACGCCGGGCTGGTCGGCGAGGAACGCGACGGCGCCTTCACCTACTACCGGCTGGCGCCCGGCCGTCCACGACAACGGCCACGGGCCGCTGTGGCCGCTGCTCGAGGCGCAGTTCGCCGGCGCGCGCCAGCGACCGCCGCGGTCAGGGCCGACGAAGCGCGGCTGCAGGAAGTGCTGCGGCTGCGCCGCGAGAACTTCGATCAGCACGCCGGCCCCGACACGCGCGACGGCCGCCAGCTGGTGCCGGGCCGGAGCTGGGCGGCCTGGGCGCGCGCGCTCGGGCCACCTGCTGCCGCCGCTCGAGGTCGTGGACATCGGCTGCGGCGAAGGCTATCTCACCATCGAAGTCGCGCGCTGGGCGCGCCGCGTCATCGCCGTCGATCGCTCGCCGGCGGTGCTCGCGCGCGCCAAGGCGCTCGCCGGCCGGCGCCGCGCCGACGAACATCACGTTCAAGCGCGGCGAGCTCGATCGGCTGCCGCTCGACGACGGCGTCGGTGGACGTCGCGCTGCTGTCGCAGGCGCTGCACCACGCCACCGACCCGGCGCAGGCGCTCGCCGAAGCGGCGCGCGTCGTCCGCCCCGGCGGCAAGGTGCTGGTGCTCGACCTGCGCGCGCACGACGAAACGTGGGTGCGCGACAAGCTCGGCGATCGCCAGCTCGGCTTCTCGGACGACGCAACTGCACGGCGCTGCTGACCGGCGCCGGCCTCGTCGACGTCAAGGTGAGCGTCGGCTCGCGGCGCGCCGGCGATCCGTTCACCGTGCTCGTCGCCAGCGGCGCAAGCCGGACCGAGCACGCGCGAGCCGCGCCGGCGACGACACGCGGACCGAAATCGACTGACGTCAGTCGGCAGCGATCCTCATGATCCGAGATCGCATGACACACGCCGACCACCCTTCACCAGCTGCTCGCCGAGCGCATCCTCGTGCTCGACGGCGCGATGGGGACGATGATCCAGCGCCTGAAGCTGACCGACGAAGAGTTCCGCGGCGACGCGCTTCAGCGCGCATCCGCACCGACCTCAAGGGCAACAGCGATCTGCTGGTGCTGACGCGGCCCGACGACATCGCCGCGCATCCACGCGCAGTACCTCGAGGCCGGCGCCGACATCATCGAGACCAACACGTTCACCGCCACCTCGATCTCGCAGGCCGACTACGGCCTCGAATCGCTGGCCTACGAGATCAACGTCGAGGGCGCGCGCCTCGCCCGCCGCGTCGTCGACGAGTGGACGGCGCGGACGCCCGACCGCCCGCGCTTCGTCGCCGGCTCGATGGGGCCGACCAACCGCACGCTGTCGATCTCGCCCGACGTCAACAACGCGGCGTTCCGCGCCGTCGACCTTCGACGAGATGCGCGACGCCTACGCCGAGCAGGCGCTCGGCCTGATCGACGGCGGCGCCCACATGCTGCTGCTCGAGACGATCTTCGACACGCTCAACGCCAAGGCGGCGCTCGTCGGCATCGAGGACGCCTTCGACGACGCGCGGCGTCCGCCTGCCGCTGATGATTTCGGTCACGATCACCGATCGCAGCGGCCGCACGCTGTCGGGCCAGACGCTCGACGCGTTCTACGTCTCGATGGAGCACGCGCGGCCGTTCAGCGTCGGCCTGAACTGCGCGCTCGGCGCGCGCGAGATTCGGCCGTACCTCGCCGAGCTCGCGCGCATCGCCACCTGCTACGTCAGCTGCTATCCCAACGCCGGCCTGCCCAACGCGTTCGGCCAGTACGACGAGCTGCCCGACGAGACCGCGCGCCTGCTGCGCGAGTTCGCCGACAGCGGCTTCGTCAACATCATCGGCGGCTGCTGCGGCACGACGCCCGGATCACATCCGCGCGGTCGCGCGGGCCGTCGACGGGTGCGGCGCCGCGCGTCGCGTCCGGCGGCCGCCGACACGCCGTTCCACGGCCTGTCACGCTACTCGGGTCTCGAGACGCTGGTCGCTGCGGCCCGACAGCAACTTCCAGATGATCGGCGAGCGCACCAACGTCACCGGCTCGAAGCGCTTCGCGCGGCTGGTGATCGGCCGGACGACTGGGCCGGCGCCGCCGCGGTCGCGCTCGACCAGGTGCGCGGCGGCGCCAACATCCTCGACGTCAACATGGACGAGGGCATGCTCGACTCCGAGCGCGGCGATGACCGAGTTCCTCCACTACATCGCCACCGAGCCGGAGATCGCGCGCATGCCGGTGATGATCGACAGCTCGAAGTGGTCGGTCATCGAAGCCGGGCTCAAGTGCGTGCAGGGCAAGTCGATCGTCAACTCGATCAGCCTGAAGGAAGGCGAAGCCGACTTTCTCGCCAAGGCGCGCACCGTGCGCCGCTACGGCGCGGCGATGGTCGTCATGGCCTTCGACGAGCAGGGCCAGGCCGACACCGTCGCGCGCAAGGTCGAGATCTGCGAGCGCGCCTACCGGCTGCTCACCGAGCAGGCCGGCGTCGATCCGGCCGACATCATCTTCGACCCCAACGTGCTGGCCATCGCCACCGGCCTCGAGGAGCACAACGACTACGGCAAGAACTTCATCGAGGCGGCGCGGCTGATCAAGGAGCGCTGCCCGGGCGTCAAGATCAGCGGCGGCATCAGCAACCTGTCGTTCTCGTTCCGCGGCAACGACGTGGTGCGCGAGGCGATCCACTCGGCGTTCCTGTTCCACGCCATCAAGGCCGGCCTCGACATGGGCATCGTCAATGCCGGACAGCTCGTGGTCTACGAGGACATCCCCGCGGATCTGCTCGAGCACGTCGAGGACATCATCTTCAACCGCCGGCCCGACGCGACCGAGCGGATGGTCGACGTTCGCCGAGCAGGTCAAGGGCACCGGCACCAAGCGCGCGCACCGACCTCGCGTGGCGCGAGGGCACGGTCGAAGCGCGCCTCGCGCACGCGCTGGTGCACGGCGTCGTCGATTTCATCGAGGCCGACGCCGAGGAGGCGCGCGTCAAGTACGGGCGGCCGCTGTCGGTGATCGAAGGGCCGCTGATGGACGGCATGAAGATCGTCGGCGACCTGTTCGGCGCCGGCAAGATGTTCCTGCCGCAGGTGGTGAAGAGCGCGCGGGCGATGAAGCGCGCCGTCGCGTAGCTCGAGCCGTTCATGGAGGCCGAGAAAGCCGCGGCCGGCGCCGGCAGCGTCGGCGCAGGGCCGGATGCTGATGGCCACCGTCAAGGGCGACGTCCACGACATCGGCAAGAACATCGTCGGCGTCGTGCTCGGCTGCAACAGCTACGAGGTGATCGATCTCGGCGTCATGGTGTCCGTGCGATCGCATCCTGCAGGAGGCCATCGATCGCAAGGTCGACATCGATCGGGCTGAGCGGCCTGATCACGCCGTCGCTCGACGAGATGGTCTACGTCGCGCAGCAGATGCAGCAGCGCGGCTTCGACGCTGCCGCTCCTGATCGGCGGCGCGACGACCAGCCGGCAGCACACGGCGGTGAAGATCGCGCCGGAGTACGCGCAGCCGGTCGTGCACGTGCCCGACGCCTCGCGCGTCGTCGACGTCGTCGCCAGCCTGATGAGCCCCGAGCAGCGCGCCGGCGTTCGAGCGCGCGAACCGCGACGAGCAGGCACGCCTGCGCGAGCAGTACGGCATCGCGGCAGGAGCGGCCGACGCTGTCCTACGCCGACGCCACGCCGCAACCGGCTGAAGCTCGACGTTCGAGTCCGGCGGTGCCCGCGTTCACCGGGGCGCGGCAGGTCGACGTCGATCTCGCCGAGCTCGTCCCGTACATCGACTGGACGTTCTTCTTCGCGGCGTGGGAGCTGAAGGGCCGCTTCCCGGCGATCCTCGACCATCCCGAGCACGGCGCGGCCGCGCGCGACCTCTACGAGCACGCCCAGAAGCTGCTCGATCGCATCGTCAGCGGCAAGCTGCTTCGCGCGCGCGGCGTCTACGGCTTCTGGCCGGCCAACAGCGACGGCGACGACATCGTGCTCTACGCGCCGAGCGCCGGCAGCCGGCAGCGTGTCGGAACTGAATCGCCCGCTTCCCGATGCTGCGGCAGCAGGAAGTGATCGCCGACGACAAGCCGAATCGATCGCTCGCCGACTTCGTCGCGCCGATCGAGAGCGGCATCACCGATTACGTCGGCGCGTTCGCGGTGACGGCCGGGCACGGCGTCGACGACCTCGTCCGCCGCTTCGAGGCGGAGCACGACGACTACTCCGCGATCATCGTCAAGGCGCTGGCCGATCGGCTGGCCGAGGCGTTTGCCGAGTACCTGCACGCCCAGGCGCGGCGCGATTGGGGCTACGGCGCGAGCGAACAGCTCTCGCAACGACGATCTCATCGCCGAGAAGTTACCGCGGCATCCGGCCGGCGTTCGGCTATCCCGCGTGCCCGGATCACACCGAGAAGCGGCGGCTGTTCGATCTGCTCGGCGCGCGCCGCATCGGCATGGATCTGACCGAGACCTGTGCGATGACGCCGGCCGCGTCGGTGAGCGGGCTCTACCTCGCGCACCCGCAGTCGAAGTATTTTGTTATTCAGCGCGTCGGGCCGGATCAGGTAGAAGACTACGCCCGGCGCAAGGGCATCAGCACGGCCGAGGCCGAGCGCGCGCTGCGGCCGGTGCTGGCATACGAACCGACTCTTGTAGGTGCCTGATGAAACTGGTCGCAGGTCAATCGCCACTCTCCGTTCGCGCCGCGCCGGATCATTATCCGCGCCGGCTTCGTGGCTCGATGCGCGGCGCTTGCGCTCCTGTCGTGCCGCCGCCGCCGCCGCGCAGACGGCACAGGCCAAAAGCCATTCGAACCCACGGTCGGTCAGGCGGGCAAGGACGTCGTCTGGGTCCCGACGCCGCCCGAGCTCGTCGAGAAGATGCTCGACATGGCCAAGGTCACGCCGCAGGACATCGTCATGGATCTCGGGTCGGGCGACGGCCGCAACATCATCGCCGCCGCCAAGCGCGGCGCCCGCGCGATTGGCGTCGAGTTCAACCCTGACATGGTGGCGCTCTCGCAGCCGCCTGGCCCAGGAAGCCGGCGTCGCCGACAAGGCGACCTTCGTCGAAGGCGACATGTTCGACGCCGACATCTCGAAGGCGACCGTGATGGCGCTGTTCCTGCTGCCCGACAACCTCGACAAGCTGACGCGACAAGTTCCTCGCATCTGCGGCCCGGACGCGGCTCGTGCTGAACACGTTCGGGATTCACGACTGGGAGCCGGACGTCACCGAGAAGATCGAGGGCACTGCGCCAGCTGGTGCACCGTCGATGCTCTACATCGTTCCGGCGCAGGTCGCCGGCACCTGGAAGATCGCCGCAGGGCGACCTCACCTTGACGCAGAAGTTTCAGATGGTGACCGGCACGTGATGGCCGGCGGGCAGCCGCAGCCGATCAGCGACGGCAAGCTGCGCGGCGATCAGATCTCGTTCACCGCCGGCGGCGCCGAGTACACCGGTAGGGTCGCCGGCGATCGCATCGAGGGCACCGGACGGCAGCGGCAAGAAGACAGCTGGTCGGCGTCGCGCGGCGCTGACGCGCGAGCACGCAGAGTCCGTCGTCGGCCACTGAAGGCGCGAAAGAGGGGCGGCCGCCCCTTTCGTTGCTCGATGGCACGGACAACGGGACACTGACGCGCAGCTATGTCTGACGCTCCCCCCATCGACGTCGGCCGCACGCTCGACTCCCGCCCCTGGACCGGCTATCAGCGGCTGCTCGTCCTGCTGACGGCGCTGACGATCATCTTCGACGGCTTCGACAATCAGCTGCTCGGGCTCGCCCTGCCCTCGATCATGGCGGACTGGTCGCTCAAGCCGGGCGCGATGGCGCCGGTCGTCTCGTTCGGCTACCTCGGGATGATGATCGGCGGCGCCGCCGCCGGCCTCGCCGGCGATCGCTACGGCCGCCGCACGGCGCTCCTCGGATCGGTGCTGCTGTTCGGCGGTCGCGACCACCCTGATCTCGCTGACCGCGGTCACTGGCCACGCTCGGCGTGCTGCGTTTCTCGCCGGCATCGGCCTCGGCGGCGCGATTCCGAATGCCGCCGCGCTCGCGGCCGAGTACGTGCCGCGCCAGCAGCGTCCCCTCGCCGTCACGCTCGCGATCGTCTGCGTGCCGCTCGGCGGTACGCTGGCGGGACTCTTTGCTGTGCCCGCGATTCCTGCCGTCGGCTGGCGCGGCCTGTTCCTGATCGGCGGCGAGCTTCCTATCGTCGTCGCGCTCGTCCTGTTGCGCGTGCTGCCGGAATCCCCGCACTTTCTTGCCGGCGTCCCGGCCGCCATGGCGAGCTCGCGACGTCTGCGGCGCACGGGCCACCAGGTCTCCGCCGACGCCACGTTCGCCAGCGCGGCCGAGGCAACAGCGGCGGCGCACGGCAGCGGCACTGTCCTGTCGTCCCCGTTCCGTCGTCGACACGCTCGCGCTCTGGGGCGCGTTTCTCTCGTGCCTGCTCGCGGTGTACCTCGGCTTCAGCTGGCTGCCGTCGCTGCTGACCCGCGCCAACCTCGGCGCCGCCGATCGCCAGCACGGGTCTGACGGTCTTCAACCTCGGCGGCGTGGTCGGCGCGCTCGCCGGCGGCGCCGTCATCGCGCGCTTCGGTTCCCGCAAGCCGATGCTGACCATGGCCACTGGCGCGGTATCGGCGCGATGGCGCTGAGCACTCTGGATCTGCCGCGCTCGTCGGTCGTCGTCGTGCTGGCGCTCCTGACCGTACGGCGGGCTGATCAACGCCGTGCAGACGACGATGTATGCGCTGGCCGCACAGGTGTATCCGACGGCGCTCCGCTCGACCGGCGTCGGAACGGCGAGCGCCATCGGCCGCACCGGCGCCATCCTCAGCGGCTACGCGGGCCCGTGGGCGATCGAACTCGGCGGCAGCGCGTCGTTCTTCAGCCTGATGGCGGCGTCGCTCATGGTGACGGTCTCTCGCTGGCGCTGATCCGGAACCACATTCCCGGACGCTGAGCGTGTACCATCTCACAGGGAGATCAGGGAGATCAGGGAGGGAATCCTTCTCCCTGAACTCCCCGATCTCCCTGTGGGAGTCGGAGTCTCAGAAGTGCCCGAGCACCGGATGCGGCGTATACGGCTCTTCGAGCTCGCTTTGCGTCGGCGTCGGTCAGCGATACCTCGAGTCCGGCGACCAGCTGCTCGAGTTGCTCGAGCTTGGTGACGCTCACGATCGGCGCCGACACGGCCGGCTCGCGCAGTACCCACGCCAGCGCGACCTGAATCGGCGCGACGCCTTTCTCGCGTGCGACCTCGACGACGCGATCCGCGACGTCGTAGTCGGCGTCCGCGTAATACAGGCTGTGTCCGTAGTCGTCGTTCGACTCGCGCAGCGTCGCGTCCTTGCGGCCGCGCTGCCGGTTGCCGGCGAGAAAGCCGCGCGCCAGCGGACTCCACGGGATCAGACCGATGCCTTCGGCCCGGCACAGCGGGTTCATCTCGCGCTCTTCTTCGCGGTAGATCAGGTTGTAGTGATTCTGCATCGACACGAACGGCGTCCACGCCGTGCGCCCGCTGCGTGTAGAGCATGCGGGCGAACTGCCAGGCGAACATGCTCGAGGCGCCGATATAGCGCGCCTTGCCGGCCTTGACGACGTCGTGCAGCGCTTCGAGCGTTTCCTCGATCGGCGTGTCGGGATCGAAGCGGTGAATCTGGTAGAGGTCGACGTAGTCCGTCCCGAGCCGGCGCAGCGAGTCGTCGATCGCCTGCATGATGTGCTTGCGCGACAGGCCGCCGGCGTTCGGGTGATCGGTCAGCGGATAGAACACCTTGGTGGCGATGACCACGCGTGTCGCGGGTCGCGAAGTCGCGGATCGCGCGGCCGAGCACCTCTTCGCTGACGCCGAGCGAGTAGATGTCGGCCGTGTCGAAGAAGTTGATGCCCAGCTCGAGCGCCCGCTTGAGGATCGGCCGGCTGTCCGCTTCGTCGAGCACCCACGGGCGCCACGTCGGCGTGCCGAACGACATCATGCCCAGACAGAGCCGCGACACCTTCAGTCCGGTCGTCCCAGGTTCACGTAGTTCATCGGCCTCGACTCCTTCGCTGCGCAACTGCGGTCATGCGGGTCCGGTCGCTGGGCGCAGCAACCGCCGCTCCATCACGACGAAGAACGGAATGGCGCAGGCGGCGAGCGCGGCCGCCGTCGCCCACGCGGACGGAAAGCCGAAGTGCTCGATGATCCAGCCCATGGCTATCGAGCCGGTCCCGATGCCGGTGTCGAACGCGCCGATGATGCTGCCGAAGGTCGCACCGCGACGCGTCTCGTCCACGAACTTCAGCACGTGCGCGAGGAACACCGGATAGGCCGATCCGAACCCGGTGCCGAAGAGCACCGCCGACGCGATCAGCACGGACGGCTGCCGCCGACCGCCAGCAGCGCGAAGCCGAGCGTTACCAGCACGACGCACGGCAGGAACACGCGGCGATAGCCGACGCGATCGGCGAAGCGGCCGATGAACGGGCGGGTGACGATGATCGTGATCGAGAACACCGTGAAATACAGCGCGCGCGGGTGTGACGCCATGGCTGTCGGTGTAGAGCGCGACGAAGCTCGTCAGGCCGCCGTATCCGAACGCATACAGAAAGAGCGTGAACGACAGCGCCAGCACCCGCCACTCGAGCAGCGTCCGCACCGAGAGCGGAGGATGATGCCGCTGGGCCGGCGCGATCCGTCGGCAGCAGAAACGCAATCGTCGCCATCACGAGATTGAGCGCGGCCGCTTCGAGGCACATCGCCGACCAGCCGCCGTGGCTGTAGACCCACAGGCCGATCGTCGGCGCGACCGAGACGGCAAGCACCGTCGAGAGCCCCCAGTAGCCCATCCCTCGGCGCGGCGGGCCGGCGGCACGAGCGACGCGACATAGGTCGCCGACGAGGACAGCAGGCCCGACCAGAACAGCCCGTGGACCACCACCAGCCGAGCATCAGCTGATACGTTCGGCAGCACGGCGTACACCAGCGAGAAGACGGCGATCGCCAGGCTGGCCACGATCAGGATGCGCCGCGGCCCCAGTCGATCCGCGAGCGCCGCCGGTGAGCGGCGCCGAGGCCGCCGAGGCATAGGCCAGAAAGCCGAGGAACAGTCCAGCCGCCGCCGCCGTGCCGCCGAGCGCGAGGATGCGGTACGGCGCGACCGGCAGAGCTGAAACGCCGACAGGAACACCGTGAAGCTGAACCCGCACATGAGGAAGAAGCGCGGGCTGAACAGAACGGTGCGCAGGTGCGACGGATGCAGAGGTGCGAGGGTTCGTGCGGTGCGTCAGGTGCGGTGGGTGCACGGGTGCGAGAGGTGCGACGCTACACCGTCAGCAGAATCTTGCCGATGTGGTGTCCCTCTTCCATCATCCGATGCGCGGCGGCGGCTTGATCGAGCGGGAACACGGCGTGGACGACCGGGCGAACGAGCGCCGCGTTCGAAGAGCGGCCAGACGTGATCGTGCAGCTGCCGCGCGATGCGCCCCTTCTCTTCGGGCGACCGCGGCCGCAGGGTCGAGCCGGTGATCGTCAGCCGGCGCCGCATCACCTGCATCAGATCGACCTCCACTCGCGACGACTTGAGGAACGCGATCTGCACGAGCCGTCCTTCGACGGCGAGCAGCTCGAGATTGCGCGACGACGTAGTCGCCGCCGACCATGTCGAGCACGAGCTCGACGCCGCGGCCGCCGGTCGCGTCCCGAAACGCCTGCACCCAGTCGGTGGTGCGGTAGTTCACCGCCATCTCGGCGCCCGAGCGCCTGGCACGCGGCGCACTTCTCGTCGCTGCCGGCCGTCGCGAAGACGCGCGCGCCGATCGCCCGGCCGAGCTGAATCGCCGTCGTGCCGATCCCGCTCGACCCGCCGTGGACGAGCATGCGTCTCGCGGCACGCAGCCGCGCCGCGCTCGAAGACGTTGGTCCACACCGTGAAGAACGTTTCGGGAATCGCCGCCGCGTCGACGAGCGAGACCGCGTCGGGCGGCCGCAGGCATTGCACCTGCGGCGCGACGCAGTACTCCGCGTAGCCGCCGCCGCTCACGAGCGCGCACACCGCATCGCCGTCGCGCCACTGGACGACGCCGGCGCCGCGGCCGGCGATGTGGCCGGCAACCTCGAGGCCGGGAATGTCGGACGCACCCGGGCGGCGGCGGATACTTGCCGTAGCGCTGGATCACGTCGGGCCGATTCACGCCCGCGGCGACAACCTTGATGAGCACCTCGCCCGGCCCGGCACCGGCACGGCCGCTCGCAATCTGCAGGACGTCGGGCGGCCGAACTTGAGTGATTCGCAACGACGCAGAGCACAGGACTCGAAACGCCTCGGAGGCTCGTCAGTCGGTTCAGAGGTCCGCGTCTGAATTCCTGTGTCTCTGTGCCTCTGTGGCCACCTACTTCAAGCCTGACGGCAGGCGCGGCGACGACAGCAGCGCGGCGAACTCGGTCCACCGCCGCCGCGGCGAGCGGTCGCCCTTGGTCCGGCGCTCGATGAACGCGCGCACCAGATCCTTGCCGAGGTTGTAGTTGATGACGTAGCTGCGGTACTGGTCGAAGAACTTCACGCGCTGCTCGGCGCGCGCGCGCGGCATCATCGCGTACTTCTCCAGCCAGTCCGCGGCCGCCGTCGCGTCGATCTTCCCGTCGAGATAGCGCCGCGCCGCCTCGTTGCCCGCGTACGACAGCTGATCGACCAGGTCCATCACCTCGTAGTAGTCCTTGGCCTTGTCGGCGCTGAGGTCCGCCAGCGGAAACAGCACGTCGCGCTCGTAGACGCATGCCGCTCGGCCTTCGAGAACGCCACTTCGATGCCGTAGTTGGCCGTGCCCTCGGCGATCAGCGACTGCGGCGAGAACAGCGGATAGACGGTGAACTCGATCCAGCCGCGGTCGCGCACCAGGTGCTTCTCGAGCAGCACGTTGTAGACGTGATGACCGGGATAGCCCTCGTGGCACGCGAGATCGAGCGCGCGATCGATGTAAATCGGCAGGTCGGTGTTGACCTGAATCAGGCTGCGGTAGTTGCCCTGGTACCAGTTGTAGCCGCCCCACGACTTGCCGGTCACGTACTCGACGGTGAAGCTCTCGCCCGGCGGCAGCTCGACGTACTGCGTCGTTCGATCGCGGCAGGTCGCGGATCGCGGTCTGGAACACGCGGTCGAGCCGATCCCGCGGGATGACGAACGCTTTCTTGAAGGCCTCGTAGCGGGCGATCAGCGGCCCGGCGCCTGGCAGCCGCGCGTCGAGCTTGGCCAGGATCGCCGGCAAACTCCGCTTCGCGTGTGCTGCGGCGCCACCGCGTCGTAGAGCGACCGCGACTCCTCGTCGAACGTCAGCCGCTTGCCCTGCAGCATCGCGACCCTGCGCCCGCAGCGCCGACAGCTTGCCGCTCGAGATACTGCTTCCGCAGCCGCCACAGCTCGGCATCCTCCTTCCACGTCGGCAGCGCGGTCTTCGCGACCTCGGCGTCGAGCGCCGCCGCCGCGGCGTCGATGTCGGCCAGCGACAGCTTTGCGCCGCGGCCTGCTTCGGCGCGATACTCGCGGCGGCCCGTAGTACGCATCGACGTAGTCGGCGTCGTGCTGCCCCAACGGCGAGCACGAGCCGCACGTAGGCTTCGGCGACCTGCCGAAATGGGTCCGGGGCCTGCTGGCGCGGTCATCCACGGCAGCTCCGGCCACGCACAGCGCAGCGGCAACGAACAGCGGTTTCATGTCAGGTCCTGTAGCGCGCGCGGATCGTCGGAATCAGGTAGTCGTGAAAGGCGGACGCGAAATCGTACTTCGGCGCGAAGCCCCAGTCGCGCCGCGCCGTCGAGTCGTCCACGTCCGCCGGCCACGAGTCGACGATGCCCTGCCGCTTGGTGTCGGTCTGCCAGCTGATCTCGCGCATCCGGGAACGCCTGCAGCACTTCCGCGATGCATCTCCTCGGCCGACGGATTGAACGCCGCCAGGTTGTAGGCGGTGCGCGTCAGCCGCTCGCGCGGCGCCGCCGCCAGCTGCAGCAGCGCCTGCACGCCGTCCGGCATCGCCATGAACGGAATCCGGGTGTCGGGCCGCACGAAGCAGGCGTAGCGGCTCGCCCTTGGCCGCGGCATGAATCATCTCCGGCGCGTAGTCCGAGGTCCCGCCAGACGGCACGGTCACGGCCGAGATCAAGCCGGGAAACCGCACCGAGCGGAAATCGACGCGGCCGCTCTGCGGCTCGGCGGCCAGCTGCTTGTAGAACCGCGCGTAATACCGGCCGAGCTGCTCGCAGTACAGCTTGTTGCACCCGTACATCGTCGTCGGCGTGTTGTAGTCGTCTTCGCGCACTTTGCCGGCCCGCCGCTTCGTGTCGACGTCCGGCAGGCCGTAGGCGGCGATCGACGAGGGATACAGGAACAGCACCGGCCGGCCGTGCGACTCCGCTTCGCGCTGCGCGAACTCGAGCAGGTTGAGCGTGCCTTCGACGTTCACCTGATGGGCGGTCACCGGCGTGAACTCCGACCGCGTCGAGAGCAGCGCGGCCAGGTGATAGACGGTGTCGATCTCGAACTCCGAGAGGATGCGGTCGAGCAGCCGGGCATCGGTGATCGAACCGGTGAACTCGCGCTGCACCAGCTTGCGCCAGCGTCGGCTGCAGCGGGTTCAGATCGATGCGTGACGATCGAATCGCGCCCGCCGGCGACGAGCTGTTCGATCAGTCCGTGACCAATCTCGCCTCCGGCGCCCGTGATGAGCACCACCGGTTTCGCACATCCTACGACGTACTCCTCC
The DNA here is from genome assembly GCA_963841895.1 of uncultured Acidobacteriota bacterium. Taxonomy (GTDB): domain Bacteria; phylum Acidobacteriota; class Vicinamibacteria; order Vicinamibacterales; family UBA2999; genus JACCSI01. Next base: position 327,685 of record CAWJEO010000015.1, on the reverse strand, counting down.
GGTTCCAGTTCCTAGTTCGGGTCCGGCGCGGACGGTGGAACCGACCGTTCTGATCAATTGTGTGCGTGCTGTGTGCGCATGCAACCAGGCACGTTCGTGGAGTTGAGCGACGCTCGCGTCACGTATCCTCGGAGCCGTGACGTCGCGACTGGCCGTCGAGGCCGCTCGAAGTCGAGTGGTGGGGGCCCGCCGTGGACTCGGCCGCCGCCACTCGTCCTCCTGCACGAGGGCCTCGGATCGGTCGGCTTGTGGAGGGACCTGCCCGCCGTTCTCGCCGAACGCACGGCCCGACGGGTCATGGCCTACAGCCGCTTCGGGCACGGCGCGTCCGATCCTCCCGCGACGCCTCACACCACGCAGTTCATGCACGAGGAGGCCGCGTTCCTCCCGGAGATCCTGGATGCGGCGGCGCTCGATCGCGTCATTCTTCTCGGGCACAGCGACGGCGGATCGATCGCCCTCCTCGCGGCGGCGCGGTTTCCCGACGCGCGATCGCCGGCCTCATCCTCGAAGCGCCGCATGTGTTCGTCGAGGACGTCGGCCTCGCCAGCATCGAGCACATGCGCACGCGCTATCGCGAGTCGACCTGCGCGCAGCGTCTCGCCAGACATCACGCGCACGTCGATGTCGCGTTCTCCGGCTGGTGCGACGTCTGGCTCGATCCCGACTTTCGCGCGCTGGAACCTCGAAGCGCGATCTGCCGCGGGTGGTCTGCCCGACGCTGGTGATTCAGGGCGAGCTCGATCGCTACGGGACGCTGCGCAGGTCGACGCCATCGCGCGGCAGGTTATCGGGGCCGGTCGAGCGCCTGGTGCTGGCGGATTGCGGCCACACGCCGCATCGCGATCAGCGGGAGCAGCGTGCTCGAGGCGATCGCGACGTTCGTCAGCGGAATCACTTGAGCACGCGGCCGCGAGCCCGTTCCACGGCGCGGATGCGACCGGCGTCAACAGTCCCTCACCACAAGCGCGGCTTTCATCTCGGCAATCGCGCATCTCGACCTGGCCCAGCTCGGCCAGCACCCGCTCCGATTCGTCGATCGTCTGCTTCAGCGCGGCGGGATCGGGCGTCCCGCCGCGCTTGATCTCCCAGGCCAGATCGCGGGCCGTCTGCGCGCACGCCCGGCAGACCGCGAGCGTGCGTTCGTGCGCGTCGATCAGGTGCAGGACTTCCTGCTTTTCTTCGGGGGTCATGGCTGCAGGCCGCGCCGGGTCGGCCGCGGCGGGGCGTGAATCACGTTCGCAGGTAATCGGGCGCCAGCTCTTGATCGCCCGCTTGATCTCCGGGGCGGCAGCTTCTCGCGAACCGCGCGCTCCAGCAGCTCGCCGAGCTCCTCGTCCGACGCAAAGCGCAGCGCGACGATCTGCTTCGGCGCCAGCTCGGCCAGACGCGCGTCCTGGCCGGCCGGCAGCACCTCGGCGCAGCGCACCTTCATCTCGAGCATGATGATGCGGTCCTGCAGCCGTGTGATGTAGGTGCGCGACATCGACACCAGCACCAGCAACCGCGAGCGACAGGCTGACGACGCCGGCGGCAGAACGTCGCCCAGTCGAACAGCCATGCGCCAACCAGCAGGACGATCGCGAGCAATCGCGAAGACGCGTCGCGACGTAGGTTGGAACGGGATGATGCGCGTGGGACGCGAAGGACTGTGGCATGAATGGCCTCAGTTCGACAGCGTCTGACAGTCTATTTCAGCTTTCCCTCGATCTCCTCGTACACCTTGCGGATCGCGATGATGTCCTGCTGATCGGCCAGCATCCACTCCTTGTACGGCCCCCAGTTGGCCTGCTTGCGCGCATCGTCGGCCGAGAGCCCGAGCTTGTGCAGGCGCTGCACCTCGCCGATCACGTACTTCAGCGCCTTCTGGTACTCGACGAGCTCTTCGCGCGACGCCTTGGGCTCCTCGATGAAGCCGTGGCCGGGCACGAAGCGTTCGACGTCCATCGCCAGCGCGCGGTCGATCGCCTTGACCCACTCCGACGGATAGGCCGAGCGCATCGCCGGAAACACGCGATTGAGATACGCCTCGCTCATGAACAGGATCTTCTGCTTCGGCAGTAGACGCTCAGGTCGCCGCCGGTGTGCGCGCGGCCGAGGAACAGCACCTGCGCCTCCATGCCGTCGCCGAGATCGACGACCTGCTTGTCGCCGGTCATCGCCGTCGGCGGCACGATCACGGCGGGCCGCGGCGCCGGCGCGGCCGCGCCCTTGGCCTCGGCCTCGGCGCTCGCTTTTCTCGTCGGCCGCCTTCGCATTCGCCGCATCGCGCTCCATCTGCGCCTTCGACGTCGGATGGACGATGTAGGTCATGCCGGCGGGCAGCACCGAGTTGCCGGCCGTGTGATCGCCGTGATCCGATCCGACGACGTACCACTTGATCGGCTTGCCGGCGGTCTTGGCGATCGCGTCGATCAGCTTCGTCGTCGCCTCGACGTTGCCCTGCGCCATCGGCGAGCAGCACGCCGTCGCGGCCGACGACGAACATGCTGACCGTCGTCATGCCGGGTTGCGGATGTCTTCGTAGCCGTAGACGTTGTCGGCGATCTTGACGACGCGCGGAAAGTCGGTGAGCTTCAGGCCGCGCTTCTCGGGAAACGCGGTGCGCGGCTGGCACGCGGCGAGCGGTCGCGAACGAGCAGGCAGGAGCGAGGAACGCGACGGCGTAGCGGACGCATCGCAGGGCCTCCAGAAGCGAGGATGCTCAGCACGAGGCGCGTCGTCGTCGGCGACTCGACGCGCGACGGTCCGACGGTCGACGCGAGACGCGCGCCAGCGACGCGAGTCCTCAGGCGCCGATGCCGCGAGGCCGTGCGTCAGCGTCCGTCGATCAGATCGCCAAGCCCGCCGACGCGGTCGAGGATCGACCCCTCTTCGCTGCGGCGCCCGCCGGTCTGCGGCGCGGCCTTGTAGATGCGATCGGCCATGCGGCTGAGCGGCAGCGACTGCAGCCACACGCGGCCCGGGCCCTTGCAGCGTGGCGAAGAAGATGCCTTCGCCGCCGAAGAGCGCCGTCTTGATCTTGCCGACGAACTGGATGTCGTAGTTGACGCTCGGCTGCAGCGCGACGAGACAGCCGGTGTCGACCCGCAGCGTCTCGCCGGCGGCGAGATCGAGGTGGTGGATGGTGCCGCCGGCGTGGACGAAGCAGAGGCCGTCGCCTTCGAGCTTCTGCATGATGAACCCTTCGCCGCCGAACAGGCCGACGCCGATCTTGCGCTGGAAGGCGATGCCCACCGACACGCCGCGCGCGGCGCAGAGGAACGAGTCCTTCTGGCAGACCAGGTGCCCGCCGAGCGCGCTGCAGGTCCATCGCGATGATCTTGCCGGGATACGGCGCGCCGAACGCGACGCGGTGCTTGCCCTGCCCCTGGTTGGTGAACACCGTCATGAACAGGCTCTCACCCGTGAGGATGCGCTTGCCGGCGCCCCACAGCGCGTCGAGCACGCCGCCCGCGACGGCTTCGATCCGTCGCCGAAGATCGTCTCGAGCTTGATGCCGCTGCGTCATGTACATCATGACGCCGGCTTCGGCGATGGCCGCCTCGCCGGGATCGAGCTCGACCTCGACGAACTGCATCTCGTTGCCGTGGATCACGAAGTCGATGTCGTGCGCGCGGCGGCCCGGCGCCGTCGGCGGCGGCGGCACGCGCCGCCCGCGCCGCCGCCGCCGACGAACGCCGCGAACGCCGGCACGTCCTTGATCTTCTGCCAGTTGGCCATGCCCGCCGTGAACACCAGCGTCTCGGCGTCGATGCTGCCGTTGCGCAGGTTGGCGATGATCTCTTCCTGCGTCACCGGTCCGACCTGATGTCCGCCGATGGCCATGTACCACTGCGACGATCCGTACATTTCACTGCCTCCTGTGCCGGCCGTCGCCGGTCGAGCGCGGCCGTGCACATCGATGCGGGTCAGCTGCGGTGGAGCATGCCGCGGGTGCAGGATACGCCGGACGCCGGGAACCGAGCGACGCGCCGTCTCTATTGGTCGGTCTCGGGCTGCGCGTCGATCTTCGCCGCGGTGTCGGCCTCGAGCTGCGCCGACGGTCGCGGCATCGAGCCCGAGCTGGTGGGCGAGCTGCGCGAGATAGATGCGCTCGGCGCCGCGACACGTGCTCGTCGGCGCGCACGATCGTGAAGGCGAGCACGTAGAGGTCGCGCTTGCGCTGATCGTCGGTGATGCCGGCGACGATCTCCGACAGCGGCCGCGGCGAGGCGAGCTCGTCCTCGACGACCGACTCGACACCCGCCTCGCGGGCGTGGCTGAGGATGAGCGCGCGCTCTGCCGGCAGCAGCGTGCCATCGGCGCGCGCCGCCGACACCGCCAGCCGGACGACGCGCAGCACCTCGAACGGGAATCCGCGATCCGGCGCCGTGGCGCGGCGGCGGCCGCGCCGGTGCAGCGCCGCCCGGGAGTGGCGGCGGCAGCGTCGCGCCGGCGTCCCGGCCGGCGCCGGCGCGGACGCCGATCGTCGCCGCATTCTGCCTGGCTCAGCGTGTCGTAGATGCCCCACGCCACGCCGGCGGCGCCGAGCACCGTGCTGGCCGTCAGGAATCCGCGTTGCCCGACGAGAAAGTTCGCAGCTTTGCGCGCGCGCTTTCGCCCCCGCGAGCCGAGCGCGCCCCGAAGAAAAATCGAAAGGATCTGGCTGTTGTCCACCCTGACCCTGTCCCCCGAATCACAGAATACTGCACCGCGGGGCGAAAGGTTCCCGGCCGCGTTAATCCACCGCAGCGCGCCGGCCGATAATCCTCGGATGGACTCGACTCGCCGGGACGTCGGCGCGCCGCTCGCTGGCGCTCCCGTCGCCCGGCGGGCACCCGGTCGACGGCCCCGGATCGTTCGCTCCGAACGCGACGTCAAGCCGCGCAAGAAGGAGCTGCGCCGCTGCTCGGCGAGGCCCGCCGGCTCGACGCCGTGGGAACGCTATCGCGCGCTCAACGACGCGATGGACGAAGCCTACGAGCTGATGGACCACAGCAATCGCGAAGCCCGCTTCGCGCTGCTCGTCATGGGCATCCTCAACGCCTTCGTCGTCATCAGCGCCAGCCGTCCGGAAGTCGTCGGCTCGCTCGACACCGACGCAGCGCACGGTCGCCGCGGTGCTGCTCGGCATCTACGCCGTGACCGCGATGTACTTCCTGTTCCAGGCGATCGAGGCGCTGCGACCCCGGCAAGTTCCGCCCGGAGCTCGAGGACGTGGGACGCCAGACGACGATCAGCCGATGGGCGTGCGCTACTACGAAGACGTCATCGACCGCGACGTGCACGGCCACTGGCGCGCGTGGCACGACGTCCAGATCGGGCAGCTGAACGCGGAACTCGCGCGTGCAGTTCCACAGCCTGTGCATGAAGACCGACGTCAAGCGCGTCGCGCTGCAGCGGCTCTTCGGCGGCCTGCGCGTGATGACGATGCTCGTCGTCGGCGCTGATGGTGCTGTTCGTCTACGCGTCGTGGATGTGAGCCAGGGCGGGTCGGGCTGGTCGGGCCGGTCGGGCAGGTCGCGCTGACTCACAGCTGATTCGACGGCGGCTTCGCGGCGACGACCTTCGGCGGCTCGGGCGTGAAGTCTTCGCCGGGATTGATGAAGCGATCGGTCTCGAGCTGGTACTGCTTGTCGTGCAGCTGGCGATAGCGGCCGTTGAGCGCGATGCAGCTCGCGCGTGCGTGCCGCGCTCGACGATCTCGCCGCCTTCGAGCACCAGAATCTGATCGGCGCTGCGGATCGTCGACAGCCGGTGCGCGATGACGAAGGAGGTGCGGCCTTCGCGCAGGCTGCGCAGGCCGTCCTGAATCATCTCCTCGCTCTCGGAGTCGAGGCTCGACGTCGCCTCGTCGAGAATCAGCACGCGCGGGTTGGCGAGAATCGCGCGCGCGATCGAGACGCGCTGGCGCTGCCCGCCCGACAGCTTGATGCCGCGCTCGCCGACGATCGTGTCGTAGCCCTCGGGGAATCGCAGGATGAACTCCTCGCAGTGCGCGACGCTGCGCCGCCGCCTTGATCTCGTCGAGCGTCGCCGACGGATTGGCATAGCCGATGTTCTCGGCGATGGTGCCGTCGAAGAGGAAGTTCTCCTGCAGCACCGACGCGAGCTGCTCGCGATAATCGCGCAGCGGAATCGTCGCCAGATCGCGGCCGTCGACGAGGATCCGCCCGCGCAGCGGCCGGTTGAACGCCATCACCAGGCTGATGAGCGTGCTCTTGCCCGATCCGCTCGAGCCGACCAGCGCCGTCGTCGTCCCCGGCGGCGCGTGGAAGGTGACGCCCTTCAGCACCGGCTGGCCCTCGTGGTACTCGAACCAGACGTCCTCGAACGCGATGTCGCCGCGGATGCGGCCGAGCGCCGCCTTGCCCGCGTCGACGTCGTCTTCGGTCTCGGTCTCGAGGATCTCGCGGATGCGATCGAGGCCGGCGAACGCCTCGGTGATCTGCGTGCCGATCGAGGCGATCGACACCATCGGCGCCGCGACCAGGCCGATGAAGAAGATGTACATGATGAAGTCGCCGAGCGTCATCCGCCCGGCGACGATGTCGCGGCCGCCAAGCCAGATCATGACCACGCCGACGATGCCGATGATGACGGTGCTGCCCGAGGTCGTCGCCGAGACGCCGGTCATCGACTTGGCGACGTTGCGGAACAGCCGATGCGCGCCCTTGGCGAAGACGATCTCCTCGCGCTTCTCGGCCGTGTAGCTCTTGACGATGCGAATGCCGCCGAGCGCCTCGGTGAGCCGGCCCGTGACCTCGGCGTTGATCTTGCCGCGCTCGCGGAACAGCGGCCGCAGCGTCCGGAACGCGTACGCCATGCCCGACGCCGAACAGCACCAGCACGATGATCGTGACGATGGTCAGGCGCCAGTTGATGTAGAGCAGCACGCCGAGCCCGAGCACGGCGGTGAAGATTCCGCCGACGAGCTGCACCAGGCCCGTGCCGACCAGGTTCCGGATGCCCTCGGCGTCGCTCATGATGCGCGACAGCAGCACGCCGGTCTGCGTCGAATCGAAATAGCGCACCGGCAGGCGCATCACGCGCGCCTGCACGCGCTTGCGCATCTCGGTGATGGCGCGCTGCGCCGCGACGCCGAGAATCTGCGAGTTGAGGAAGGACGTGACCGCCTGAATCGCGGTGGCGACGCCGCCGGCCACGGCGATCGGCAGCAGCAGCTCGTGCCGGCCCTTGCCGATCACTTCGTCGACGAGGTACTTCGACGAGGCCGGCAGCACCAGGCCGGCGAGGCGGCTGACCAGCATCAGCCCGAGCCCGAGCAGCAGCCGGTCTTGTGCGTCGCGAAGCAGGTCGCGCGCTTCGCGCCAGGCGGCCGAGGCCGAGACCTTCTTCTTGCCTGCCGCGCTCGTCCGCCGACCGGCCGCGAGCCCGGAGCGCGCGCCGACGCGCTCGGCGCGCCGCATGCTCGGCCCGGGCGATCGCATCACAGCCATTGGATCACGGCGTCCTGGTGTCGAGTCATCAATTGAGCGCGTTGGGGACGGCCAGCGTGAACGGAGCGATGCTGCGCGTCGAACAGTCTCGCCGTCGGGCCGCACCATCGTGTAGCTGCCGTGCATCGTGCCGACGTTGGTCTTCAGCGGACAGTAGCTGGTGTACTCGAAGCTCATGCCCGGTTCGAGCACCGGCTGCTTGCCGACGACGCCCGTCGCCGCGCACCTCCTGCACCTCGCCCTCGGCGTCGGTGATGATCCAGTGCCGGCTCAGCAGCTGCGCGGTTTCGTCGCCGACGTTCGAGATGCGTGATGGTGTAGGCGAAGTAGAACTGGCCCTCGCGCGGCGAGCTGCGGTCGGCCAGATACAGGCTCTTCGACCTGGACGCGGATCCCGTCGGTCGTCGTGTCGCTCGTGCGGATGCCGCTGGCCGGCACGTTGGCGTCGTCTGGCGATGGCGATTTGTCGCCGGTGGGTTGATCGCTCACGCTGTAATTATCTCACAGCCGTCGCGGTCCACGGTCGACAGTCCACGGCTAGCCGTTCAGACCCAGGCGACGGTCATGCACTTCGGACTGACCGTCGGACTGTCGGACCGTCGACCGTCGACCGGCGTCCAGTCTCAGTCCAGATGGCCGCGCTCCGCATCGCCCATTTCGACGGGTCGCGACGGGAAGTACTCGCGCCACCGCGTCGGTCACCCGGCGCGCGATGTCGTCGCGGCAGCTGACCTCCCCGGGATACCACGGCTTCATCCGGGCGTCGATGACGACCGGCGGCTCGTAGGCGATGTGATTGCGCACAATCGCGCGGTCGGCGGCGTGGATGTCGGCGGCCGGCTCGAAGCGGGTGAACGTCGTCCAGAGAAAGTTCATGACGCTGCGCGTGGCGCGCTCGGCGTCGTCGCTCAGCGACCACCAGCGGCCAGTCCGCAAACGCCGGATGCGCGGCGACACGCGCGGCGCGCGTCCGGAGCGTCCGCATACGGCCGGCGCCTCGACCACCAGACAGCCGCCGCAGAAGACCCGGACGTCGCGACACGTCCGACGGGCGGCGTCACCGGCGGACGAAACTCGCGCGGCAGCTCGCGCACCGGATCGCCGAGGCCGAGCCAGACGCCTTTCGAGCCTTCGTTGACGACCGGGCCGGTGTAGTCGAGCGTGTCCATCGACAGGTTCGAGAAGACGTACAGATCGGTCTGCGGATGGGTCCGCGCCAGGACGTGCTCGAGCGTGGCGCGGAAGTCCTTCAGGTCGACGGCGCGATCGGTGAGCAGCAGGAACTTGGTCAGCGACAGCTGCCCTTCGCCGAGGATGCGGAACGCGCTGGCCATCGCCTCGCGCTTGTAGCGCTGCTTGACGACCGCCGCCGCCGAGCGAGTGATAGCCGGTCTCGCCGTACGACCACAGCTGCTCCACCGCCGGCATGACCAGCGGGAAGAGCGGCGACAGCAGCTCCTGCAGCAGGTCGCCGATGAAGAAGTCCTCCTGGCGCGGCTTGCCGACGATGGTCGCCGGGATAGATCGCGTCGCGGCGGTGCGCGAGCTGCTGCACCTCGAAGACCGGATAGTCGTGCTGCAGCGAGTAGTAGCCGTAGTGGTCGCCGAAGGGCCCTTCGGGCCGGCGCATCTCGCGGCGGCACGCTGCCCGATCAGCGCGAACTCGGCCGACGCGATCAGCGGGATGCGGGTGATCGCCGGGCGCCGACCACCTGCGGCAGCCGCTCGCCGGCGATCAGCGACGCCAGCATCAGCTCGGGCACGTTCTCGGGCAGCGGCGCGATCGCCGACAGGATCAGCGCCGGCGGTCCGCCGAGAAACACCGTCACCGGCAGCGCTTCGCCTGCGCGCCTCGGCGAGCGCGTAGTGGAAGCCGCCGCCCTTGCCGATCTGCCAGTGCATGCCGGTCGTGCGCGCGTCGTGCACGTGCAGGCGGTACATGCCCGAGGTTGTGGCCGGGCCGCGCCGGGATGCGTCGTGTAGACGAGCGGCAGCGTGATGAACGGTCCGCCATCCTCCGGCCAGCAGGTGACGATCGGCAGCCGGTCGAGCCGCACGTCGTCGGTCACGACATCGCGGACCGGCCCGGTGCCGACTGCCGGCGCAGTGCCGACGCGCGCAGCTCGCATCGCCGACGTCGCGCGCGCCCCACAGCTTGGCCGGCGTCGGCGGCAGCAGCGTCTCGGCGAGGTGGACGAGCCGCTTGATCAGCTGCAGCGGGCGCTCGCCGAAGGCGAGCTCGGCGCGGCGCGCGGTGCCGAAGAGATTGGTGACGAGCGGAAAGTCGGCGCCGGTGACGTTGGTGAAGAGCAGCGCCGGGCCACCGGCGGCGATGACCCGGCGATGGATCTCCGCGGCTTCGAGATGGGCATCGACCGGCGCCGCGATCTCGACGAGGTCGTCGTCGCGGCGCAGGCGATCGAGAAAGGCGCGGAGATCGGGGAACACGCACGAGCTACGGCGTTCGCGTCCTGCGGGCCCGTCCACTGCTCGTCGAAGCTGCCGCCGTAGATGCTCGGCACCTTCCCGCCCATCGGCCGCAGGTAGGTCGAGAGCTGGCCGCGGTGATGCACCATGTGCGACCAGCGTGAACACCATGTACTGCACGGCCGGCATCTTCATGCCGAAGAAGTCGATGATCTGCGTCAGCTTGTGCGCCGTCGAGCGCCAGCACCTGCTCGAGCCGGTCGGGAAACGCGTTCTTGTACCAGTCGGCCAGCCCCTCGACGCGTCGGCGCCGGCGCCTCCTCGCTGGGATCGTCGAACTGGCCGCGAGAATGCCGTCGAGGAACCAGACGTCGGCGCCGGCCAGGTGCGTCGCCAGCTCCCAGGCGCTGACCGCGAGTTGGGCTCGGGCTTGTAGTCGCGCTTCGCTTCCGGCACCGCCTTCATCACCTTGTAGGTCGTCATCCACTCGTTCTGCAGCTGCTGCCCGACGCTGGCCGCAACCGCCTTCGCCTGATCTGGTGTCATGGTGAGCCTCCTGACCAGAGAGTTCAACTTCTCGTGAGCTTTCTGTACTTGATGCGATGCGGCTGGTCGGCCGCGGCGCCGAGGCGCCGCTTGCGATCGGCTTCGTAGTCCTGGTAGTTGCCCTCGAACCACACCGCCTCCGAGTCGCCCTCGAACGCCAGGATGTGCGTGGCGATGCGATCGAGGAACCAGCGATCGTGGCTGATGACCACGGCGCAGCCGGCGAAATTGAGCAGCGCCTCTTCGAGCGCGCGCAGCGTATCGACGTCGAGGTCGTTGGTCGGCTCGTCGAGGAGCAGCAGGTTGCAGCCGGTGCGCAGCAGCTTGGCGAGGTGGACGCGGTTGCGTTCGCCGCCGGACAGGACGCCGACCTTGCGCTGCTGCGTCGCGCCCTTGAAGTTGAACCACGACACGTAGGCGCGCGATGCCACCGTCCGCTTCCCCATCGTCGAGCTCGTCGAGGCCGCCGGAGATCTCTTCCCACACGGTCTTGTTCGGGTCGAGCGCATCGCGCGACTGATCGACGTAGCCGATCTGCACCGTCTCGCCGAGCCGCAGCGTGCCGCCGTCCGGCTGCTCCTGGCCGGTGATCAACCGGAAGGTCGTGGTCTTGCCGGCGCCGTTGGGGCCGATCACGCCGACGATGCCGCCGCGCGGCAGCGTGAAGTTGAGGTCGTCGAACAGCACGAGATCGCCGTACGCCTTGCGCAGGCTGCGCGCTTCGACGACGATGTCGCCGAGCCGCGGGCCGGGCGGAATGTAGATCTCGACCGCTGTCGATCTTCTGCGCCGTGTCCTCGGCGAGCAGCTGCTCGTAGGCGTTCAGGCGCGCCTTGCCCTTGGCCTGCCGGGCGCGCGGCGACATGCGAATCCAGTCGAGCTCGCGCTGCAGCGTGCGCTGGCGCTTCGATCTCGGCCTTCTCCTCGTTGGCCAGACGCGACTGCTTCTGCTCGAGCCAGCCGGTGTAGTTGCCCTCGTAGGGATAGCCGGTGGCGCGATCGAGCTCGAGAATCCAGCCGGCGACGTTGTCGAGGAAGTAGCGATCGTGCGTGACCGCGACGACGGTGCCCGGATAGTCCTTCAGGAACCGCTCGAGCCACGCCACCGATTCGGCGTCGAGGTGGTTGGTCGGCTCGTCGAGCAGCAGCAGATCCGGCGACTGCAGCAGCAGCCGGCACAGCGCCACGCGGCGGCGCTCGCCGCCTGACAGCGTCGTGACGTCGGCGTCGCCGGGCGGCAGACGCAGCGAGTCCATCGCCAGATCGAGGCGCGAGTCGAGGTCCCACGCGTTCGACGCGTCGATCCGATCCTGCAGCCGCGACTGCTCGTCGAGGACCTTGTCCATCTCCTCGGGCGACAGGTCCTCGCCGAGCTTGAGTTGACGGCGTCGTAGCGATCGAGCAGCGCGCGCACCGACGCCACGCCTTCTTCGACGTTGCCTTTGACGTCCTTGGCGGGATTGAGCTCCGGCTCCTGCTGCAGGTAGCCGACGGTCACGCCTTCGCCGGCAAACGCTTCGCCGGTGAAGTTCGTGTTCGACGCCCGCCATGATCTTCAGCAGCGTCGACTTGCCGGCGCCGTTCGCGCCGAGCACGCCGATCTTCGCGCCGGGGAGAAACGAGAGCCAGATATCTTTGAGAACGACGGTGTCGGGAGGATGCGTCTTCCCGAGCCCCTTCATGGTGAAGACGTACTGCGGAGCCATAAACCTTCGAAGGATATCACGCGACGATCGGCGATCTGGAGACCCGAGCGATCCGTGATCTGATCACTGACGACGCGTGAATCGCGATCGCCAGATCACGTCGATCGCCCGATCGCCTGATTCCACGTGCGGTTACTGCCCGTTTCGGGCTTCAGCGTCACGACCGTGTGTCGATCGGTCGGGAAGTACTTCTTGAACGATCTCGTGCAGCACTGCCGGCGAGAGCTTCTCGATGCGCTCCTCGCGGCGCGTGATGCCGGCCGGATCCCAGCCGAGCATGTGGACGGTCTGCAGCGAGCCCATCCAGTACGCAGTTCTGCCTCGTCGCGGTCTCGAGGTCGCGGCGCTCGAGCTCCTGCACGCGCGCGACGTCCTCGGCCGTCGGCCCCTGCGCCTTCAGCCGCTCGACTTCCTTCAGCACTTCGCCGGTCAGCTTTTCGATGTTGGCCGGGTCGCTGCCGAACTGCACCGTCATCGCGCCGTAGCCGGTCATGCGGCAGCGAGTTGTCGTACGACACGCTGACGCCGTAGGTGCCGCCGAGCTCCTCGCGCAGGATGTCGCGCAGGCGGATGCCGAGCAGCGACGCCGCGGCGCGGGCGCGGTGCATCTCGAGCTCGTCGAGCTTGGTGTCGGCGAAGAACGAGATCACCGTCTGGCCGCGCGGCTCGCGGCCCTTTTCGGACTTCCTCGGCCGCCGTGCGCGGCCGGGAAACCGCACGCCCATGTCGCGAAAGCTCGACGCCTTCTTGCCGGTGGACGGCAGCGTCGCGACCCACTTCTCGAGCAGCGGCGTGATCTCGTCGACCGTGAACGCGCCGACGATGAAGTAGGTGAAGTCGGCGGCGTTGGCGAAGCGCTCGCGATAGAAGCGCTGCATCGCTTCGAGGTCGAGCGCGCCGACGTCGGCCACGCGTCAGCGCCTTGGCGCTGTAGTGGTTCGAGGTGTTGACCTGCTCGAGCTTCTCGTTGAACACGAAGCCCGGGGTTCTGCGCCTGGTTCTCGAGCGCGCTCGTCAGCCGGCGCTTCAGCAGCTCGAAGGCTTCGCGCGTCAGGTTCGGCGCCGTGAACGACCAGGTAGTTCAGCTTGCAGCGCCGTCTCGAGATCGCGCGGCGACGCCTGGCCGCTGATGCCGTGCGTGTAGGTCGCCAATCGTCGGCGAGGCCTGCGCGATCTTGCCGGCCAGCAGCTTGCTCAGATCGACCGGGCTCAGCCCGCCCATGCCGCCGACGCCGACCAGCGCCGTCGCGAGGCTCGCCTCCTGGATAGTCGGCTTCGGTCGCGAGCGACGATGCCGCCCTGCGCATAGGCGCTGATCGAGCACCTGATCGTTCTTGAAGTCGGTCGGCTTCAGCCACACCTCGACGCCGTTCGACAGCGTCAGCACGGTCGCGCCGATCTCGGCAACGGTGCGCCGCGCCGCGACCTTGCCCGGCGCCGGCGGCTTCTCGACCAGCTCGCGGCCCGCCAGCGCGTCGGCGTAGGCCTCGACCGGCGCCTTCTCGGCCTTGGCCATCGTCGCCGCGCAGCGCGGCCTCGGTCGGCACCGGCACGTCCTTCTTCTCCGGCGCCACGACGAGGACGACGCGGTTGTCGTCGTGGATCAGCTTGCGCGCTTCGGCGGTGACTTCGGCCAGCGGTGACGGTCGGCAGGAACGTCGACGCGATCTTGTATTCGAACTCGATGCCGGGAATCGGCTCCTGTTCGAGGAACGCGCGCACGTACTCGCTGGCGTAGCTCGGGCTCTCGCTCGTGTCGCGCTCCTTGAAGGCGCGCTCGAAGACGGCGAGCAGCGCCGGCGCGCGCGCGATCGAGCTCCTCGGCGGTGAAGCCGAACTGCTGCATGCGGCGCGCCTCGACGATCAGCGCCTCGAGGCCGGCGGCGATGCCGCCCTCCTGAACGGCGGCGCCGAGCTCGTACAGCTCGACCGAGCGGCCGAGGCCCGACCCGCCCGCCTCGGCGCCAAGGAACGGCGCGTTGGGCCGGCGCGCGATCTCGCGCAGCCGCAGGTTCAGCATCTGCGTCGCCAGCTGCTGGATGAGCGATCGTCGATAGTCGCCCACCGTCGTCTCGATCTCGACCGGGCGCTTGTTGCGCGAGCGCCACCGACCAGCCCTGCGCCTCCGGATCGGTCGCGATCGTGAACAGCGTCTCCTTGTGCGGCGGCACGGTGCGGTCGACGGCTGCGACCGGCGTCTTGGCGGCCGGGATGCGCGCCGAACCGCTGCTCGACCAGCTTCTGCGCCTCGGCCGGATCGATGTCGCCGACGACGACCACGGCCATTTGATCGGGGCGATACCACTTGCGATAGAAGTCGACCAGCCGCTGGCGCGGAAACGACTTGAGAATCTCGGGCGTGCCGATCGGCAGCCGCTCGGCGTAGCGCGACTTCGCGAGCAGCACCGGCAGCTGCTTGTCGGTCAGCCGCGACCCGGCGCCGAGCCGGCCGCGCCACTCTTCGATCACGACGCCGCGTTCCTTCTCGATCTCGTCGGGCAGGAGCGACATGCCGGCGGCGAAGTCGTGCAGCGCCAGCAGGCCGCGATCGACGTAGCCCGGGCTTGTCGGTCGGCACGTCGAGCATGTAGACGGTCTCGTCGAACGAGGTGTAGGCGTTGACGTGCGGACCGAAGCGGGCGCCGATCGATTCGAGGAAGGTGATCAGCTCGCCGGGCTTGAAGTTCTCGGTGCCGTTGAACGCCATGTGCTCGAGGAAATGCGCGAGCCCGCGCTGATCGTCGTCCTCGTAACATCGAGCCGACGTTGACGGCCAGCCGCAGCGACACGCGATTGGCCGGCCGGCCGTTGCGTGCGGATGTAGTAGCGGAGCCCGTTGGCCAGCTGCCCGGTCCGCACCGCCGGATCGACCGGCAGCGCTGCTCGATCGTAGCGACCGCGCTGCGCGGCCGGCGCCTGCGGACGGCGCTGCAACCGCTGCAGCCGCCACGATGCCAGCACCGACTCCCAGCGCCAACGCCTGTCTCACGCGCACGGCATCGCTTCGACCGACCACTCGGCTCACAGCTCTCAGCCTCAACGACGGACTCGAGCTCACGGTCAGCGCATCAGGGCTCAGCATTGGCGTCGCTCTAGCAGCTCGCACCTGTCGCACCGCACCAGTGCACACGCAGCATGCGCGATCGCACGATGCACGATGAACCGTGCACCGCACGCGCACCGGACGCACCCATCGCACCCGACGCACCCGGCACCTGGGATGGTTACTATTCTCCCATGCGCCTAAAGGTGACCCGTCTGAATCCGTCCGTCCCACTGCCGGTGTACAGCCACGCCCGGCGCCGGCGGCGTTCGATCTGGCGGCCGCCGAGGACGTCGACATCCCGCCGGGACAGATCCGGCTGGTCGGGACCGGCCTCGTCGATCGCGGTGCCCGACGGGCATTTCCTGGCGATCTTCGCGCGCAGCAGCACCCCGCTCAAGCGCGGCCTCGTGGTCGCCAACGGCGTCGGCGTGATCGACTCCGACTACTGCGGACCCGCCGACGAGGTCAAGATTCAGGTGCTGAACTCACCGACGCGACGGTGACAGTCAGCGCGGCGATCGCCTCGCGCAGGCGATCGTGCTTGCCGGCGCCGCGCGTCGACTTCGAAGAAGCCGAGGCGACTGCGCCGTCGCGCGGCGGGTTCGGCAGCACCGGCCAGACTCAGTTTCGCAGGTTCGTCGGCCAGCAAGTTCGCGGGGCCATACGCAGCTGATTCAGGTCCGTGAACCTAGGACACTGGCAACTGACGGCGAATTGCCGTGAGACGCATCCTCCACATCGACATGGACGCGTTCTATGCGTCGGTCGAGCAGCGCGACAATCCGGCGCTGCGCGGGCAAGCCCGGTCGCCGTCGGCGGCGATCCGACCAAGCGCGGCGTCGTCGCGGCGGCGAGCTACGAGGCGCGCACGTTCGGCGTGCGCTCGGCGATCCCGATGTCGCGCGCGGTCCGCCTCTGCCCCTCGCTCATCATCGTCCGGCCCGACTTCCAGAAGTACCGCGCGGTCTCGGAGCAGGTGTTTGCGATCTACCGCGAGGTCACGCCGCTCGTCGAGCCGCTGTCGCTCGACGAGGCGTATCTCGACGTCACCGAGAACGCCTGGCAGCGAGCCGCTCGGCGTCACCGTCGCGCAGCGGATCAAGCAGGCGATCCACGAGACGACCGGGCTGACGGCGTCGGCCGGCGTCGCGCCCGAACAAGTTCCTCGCCAAGATCGCGTCGGGCTGGAAGAAGCCCGACGGGCTGACCGTGATCGCGCCCGAGCGCATCGAATCGTTTCTCCAGGGTCTGCCCGTCGACGCGCTGTGGGGCGTCGGGTCCAAGGACCGCGGAGCGGCTTCGCGCCCACGGCATCGAGCGAGCTCGTCGACGTCCGCGCGCAGTCCCTCGACGCGCTGCGCGACCGTCGTCGGCAGCTCGGCGCGAGTGGCTGCTCGACCTGGCGATGCGGCCACGACGATCGCCCCGTCGAGCCGAACCACGAACGCAAGTCGTGCGGCTCGGAGTGCACCTACGAGAAGGACCTGACCGATCTCGACGAGATCGGCCGACGAAATCGACGAGATGGCCCGCGACGCCGCGCGCTGGCTGGACAAGCACGCGATCTTCGCGCGCACGGTCGTGATCAAAGTGCGCTACGACGACTTCACGACCATCACGCGCAGTCACAGCGATCCCGCGCCCGACGCGCGATGAAGACGCGCATCGCAACGCGCGCGCGCGGACCTGCTCGCACAAGACCGACGCCGGCCGCCGGCCGGTTCGCCTGCTCGGCGTCAGCGTGCACAACCTCGAGAAGACGGATGTCGTGACAAAGACCGCGCCGGCCGCTGACCGATCCGGTTCCGCGATTGCCGCTCGACGACGGCACGTAACGCGATCGGCGCAGCGTTCGCGCTGGTGGCGCCGCGAGCGCCGTTACGGCTCGACGATCCGCACGCGCCGCAACTCGATCCGCTCGACCGGCGTCTCGCCGTTGACCGCTGCCGCTTCGATCTTCTGCACGACGTCGATGCCGCTCACCACCCGACCGAAGACCGGTGTACTTCTGATCGAGCATCGCCGCGCGCGCGGTGACGATGAAGAACGACGTGTTGGCCGTGTCCGGCTCGGCCAGCCGCGCCATCGACACGGTGCCGAGCTCGTGGATCTGATCGTTGAACTCCGCTTTGAGGTCGCGCACGTATTGCTGCTGCGATTCGTTGAGCGGCTCACGTCGCGTCGGCATGTGCCCGGTCTGGACGACGAAGCCCTTGACGACGCGATGCCAGCTCGTGCCGTCGTAGACGCCGGCGCCGGCCAGGCGAAGGAAGTTGCGGACGTGCTCGGGCGCCTTGTCCGGCGTGAACGAGATGGCGATGTCGCCCATCGACGTTTCGAGCACCGCGCGGTACTGCGCCAGCTCGGCGACCGTTTCGGTCGAGAACGGCACCGGTGCCGGTGCCGGCTTGTCGCGAATCGTGACCTTCGTCATCGCGATGCGGTCGGTCGGTGCCGCCTTTCTCGTCCACCGCCGCCTCCGAGATCTTCTGGGCGACCAGAATGCCTTCGGCGACGCGGGCGAACACGGTGTATTGGCCGTCGAGCGCCGGCTGATCGGCAATGCAGATGAAGAACTGCGTGCCCGCGCTGTCGGGCTTGTTGGGAACGAGCACCGCCGATACCGCGCCGCGCGTGTGCTTCTCGTCGTTCAGCTCGGGCTTCAGCCGATTGAGCCCGCCGGTGCCGTAGCGATCGACCGCCGCCGGATCCTTCGAGAGCGGATCGCCGCCCTGGATGATGCCGTGCTTGATCACGCGGTGAAACAGCGTGCCGTCGTAGCCGCCATCGCGCGCGGTCTTGATGAAGTGCGCGACGTGATTCGGCGCACGATCGGCCAGCAGGTCGAGCACGATCGTCCCGGCCGCGGTCTCGATCACCGCCTGCTTGTTGCGCAGCTCGTCGGCCGAGTACGGGTTCTGAAACGGTGCCGGCGCTGCCGGCGGCGCGGGCTTGGCGGGGGCCGGCTTGGGCTTCTGATCGGCGGCCATCGAGAGCGCCGCCGCGACGAACAGGATCGCTACGCGCATGCGGCATTTTACCCGTCACACGGCTCGTCACGGCTCGTTCGGGTTTCAGGTTTCTGGGTTTCTCGGTTCCTAGGTTCCTCGGTTCTTGGTTTCAAGGTTTCGCGGTTTCGCGGTTGGCCCGAGAGCCGACAGCCGATCGCTGAGAGCCGATGGACGAAGTCCATCCGCGTTCTGTCCCATCGTTCGCGTCTGCGATCTCGGACCGTCTGCGAACCACCTCCACGGACGTCCCGTCTACACCTCCAGTCTTGCTTCTCGGTCTTCGCCATCGTGCGCAGACCTTTGCACGTCGAGGATCCGGTGACCGTGCTGCTGGCGGGAGACGACCATGTCCACGCTGCGCACCTCGATCGTGCTGCTCGCCCTGTTCGTTGCCCCAGCACTCGCATTCGCCGCTCCTCCGAAAGGCGTCGTTCCCGGCGGACCACGCCTGCGTCCCGATGACAGCCGCAGCGCCGCGCTCGTGCTCGAGGGCCTGGAGCGCTCGGCCACGCTGCGCGCGCTCGTCGATCGTCTCGAGGAGCGCGACGTCATCGTCTACGTGCAGTGGCAGCCGAGCCTGAGGGGGCGGCTGGCCGGGTCGCTGACCTGGATCACCGCCGCCGGCCGCTATCGTTACGTGCGGATCTCGTGGAGCCCGGATCTCTCTGAAAGCGCCGCGATCGCCACGCTCGGCCACGAGCTGCAGCACGCGGTCGAAGTCGCCAACGCGAAGTCGATCGTCAGCACCGAGACGCTCGAAGCGTTCTACCGCGCGAACGGGATCAGCATGCGGTCGCATAACGGGTGGGACACGATCGCCGCCCGCGATCGCGGCGACGACGTTCGTCGCGAGATTGCCTCGGTCCGCAGCACGCGCGCCGCCGAGATGATGCAGGGCTTCAGCCCCGATGCCTGGCACGAGATGTACCGGCAGGCCCGCGGCGGCCTCTAGCGCCGCCGCCTCGTCCGACCGGCGCGGCCCGCGCTCGGCCACGCTTCTCCCCGACATCCTGGTCCAGCACGATCGTCGTGTGCACCAACGCCTCTGGATGGACGATCATGTGACGCCAACGAAAGGAGTCACGATGAGAACGTCATTGAGGCGCGAGCTCGCGCTCTTGCGCGCGTACGTCGTCATCAGCGGCGGCGCGCTGCTGTTCGTGGCAGTGGCGGCGCTGGGGCAGCCAGCCGGACCGCAACGGTTCGGCGAAGTCACCGTCGAGCGTCTCAACATCGTGGACGCCAACGGGACGCTGCGCATGGTGATCTCGAACAAGGATCGGATGCATCCAGGCGTCATCGACGGAAAGACCATCGATCGGCCGCGGCCGGTGGCCGGCCTGCTGTTCTTCAACGACGAGGGCGACGAAGTTGGCGGTCTGACATATACGGGGCAGGAGAAAGACGGCCAGCGCCGCGCGACCAGCGGCATCGCGTTCGACCAGCTCAAACAGGATCAAATCATCGCGTTGACCTACACGGAGGGAAACGGCGAGCGCATGGCGGGACTGCAGCTGTGGGACCGCCCAGAGGCGCGGCTGAGCGTGCTCATCGAACAGCTGAACGCCGCCAACGCCATCGCCGATCCGGCGGCGCGGGCCGCGGCCGTCCAGAAGGTCAGGGCGGCGGCGCCACCGGCACCGCGACGCGTGTTCGTCGGCAAAAACGCCGACCGATCGGCCGCGGTCTCGCTGGCCGACGCCAAGGGGAACAGCCGGCTCGTGCTGAAGGTGAGCGCCGCGGGTGACGCCAGCATCGAGTTCCTCGACGAGAGCGGCGCGGTCGTACAGCGGATTCCCGCGAGGTAGCGGCGGCGCGGCGCCGGCCCCGGGTTCGATCGCGATTCGACCGTATACTCCCGGCATGCGAAAGGCCGCTGCCATCGTCATCGCGCTCGTGCTTGCGGGGTTCACCATCGGCGCCGGCGAGCGTGCGGCGGCGCAGCCTCGGCGGCTCAAGGTGCACATCTCGGTGGACATGGAAGGCGTCGCTGGCGCCGTCACCGGCGATCAGCTGGGGCCCACCGGGTTCGAATACGGGCGCTTCCGCGAGTTCATGACCCGCGAGGCGAACGCCGCGATCGAGGCGGCGCGGGTTGCCGGCGCGACCGAGATCGTCGTCGCCGATGCGCACGGGAACGGCGAGAACCTGCTCATCGAGCAGTTTGCCGCGGACGTCCGCGTGATTCGATCGTGGCCGCGTCGGCTGGGCATGGTCGCGGGCATCGACGACAAGGTCGACGCCGCCATCTTCATCGGCTATCACGCCGGCACCAACAACCCGACCGGCGTCAGGGCGCACACCTTCTCGAGCGCCAACCTGACGCGCGTCGCGCTGAACGGTGTCAACGTGACCGAGGGATCATGGAACGCCGCGATCGCCGGTCAGTTCGGCGTCCCGGTCATCATGATGTCGGGCGATGACGCCGCGATCGCCGAGGTGCGGAAGGCGGTCGGCAATATCGAGGCGGCCGAGACCAAGCGCAGCCTAGGCTTTCATTCGGCCCTGACGGTGACGCCGCAGGCCTCGGTCGATCTCATCCAGCGGCGCGTCCAGGCCGCGTTCGGCCGGCTGTCGGACTTCAAGCCCTTCAAGGTGCAGACGCCGGTCACCGTTGACGTCAGCTTCAAGAACTATCTGCCGGCCGAAGTCCTCGCCTACCTGCCGCTGTTCGAGAGAACCGACTCTCACGCGGTGCGCTTCCGCGCCAAGGACATGGTCGAGGCGTCCGCGATCATGAACTTCATCGGCGACTATCGTCCCGGACCTCGCGCCCTGATCCGGGTCCCGGCTAAACGCGAGGTCTGAGCCGTCTCCTGGATCGTGGCTATGTCACTGCCTGGCGAACGCCGAAGCGCGGCTCGCGATAGACGCCGCTCGCCAGCACCTCCGCCAGCCGGTCGGCCGCGTCCCACGCGTCAACGAAGCGGGTGTAGAGCGGGGTGAAGCCGAAGCGCAAGAGGTCCGGCGCCCGGAAATCACCAATCACCCCGCGCGCGATCAGCGCCTGCATGATGGCGTAGCCGTGCGTCGAGTGCGCAAACGAGACCTGGCTTCCGCGCTCGGCGCCGGCGCGCGGCGAGGCCAGGGTCAGTCCGTGGCCTGCGCACCTTGCCTCCACCTGTTCGATGAAGAGATCGGTGAGCGCGATCGATTTCGCGCGAACCGCCGCGATGCCGCCGACGGATTGGGACGCCAGGACGCTGTCGATGCCACATTCGAGAGCCGCCATCGACAGCACGGGCGGTGTGCCGGCGAGAAAGCGAGTCATGCCGCTGCCGGGACGGTAATCGGAGGCGAACTCGAACGGCGCTCGGTGCCCCATCCACCCGGCAAGCGGCGGCCGCCACTGTTCACGGTCCATCCACGCCGTGTGCCTGGGATGGGCCCACGCGAACGCCGGTGCCCCCGGCCCGCCGTTCAGGTATTTGTAGCCACAGCCCACCGCGAAATCAGCCGACGCTGCCGGGTCACCGTCACCATTCAGATCTACCGGGATCACGCCGGCCGAGTGAGCCAGGTCCCACACCATCAGCGCGCCAGCCGCGTGCGCCGCTCGTGTGACGTCGCTCATCGAGTGCATGCGGCCGGTCCGGAAGTTGACGTGCGTGAGCAGCAGCACCGCCACGCGCTCATCGAGGTATGCGTCAAGTCCGTCAGCGTCGTCGATCAGCACGAGCTCGCGCCCTGACGCGCGGGCGACACTGGCGGCGATGTAGAGGTCGGTCGGAAAATTCGTTCGCTCCGAGACGATGCGTGAACGCGAGGGGCTCGCGGGGAGCACCGCCATCGCCGCCATCAACACCTTGTAAAGATTCACCGACGTCGAGTCTGCGACGATGACCTCGCCAGGGCCAGCGCCAATCAGCGGGGCGATCTTGTCGCCGATCCGTTGCGCCAGCGTGATCCACCCCGCGCTGTTCCAGCTCCGGATGAGGCCCTCGCCCCATTCGTGGTTGACGACCTCGGCAACGCGGGCCGCCGCCTGCTTCGGCAGGACGCCAAGCGAATTGCCGTCGAGATAGATGACGCCCTCGGCGTCGTGGCGCGCCAGCGCGAACTGGTCGCGCAACGCCGCCAGGGGATCGCGGGCGTCAAGCTCTTCGCACTCGGCGCGGGTGTGCATGCCTGCCTCAGGTCACTGTGCGCGGCGACTCAGCGCCAGGTCGCGATCTCGTCGAGTGGCTTGCGGCTGATGTCGGGCACTTGCGCGGCGTCCGCGGGATAGCCGACGACGAGCAGCAGGAATGGCCGCTCGTGCGCCGGACGGCCGAGGAGCTGGTTGAGGAACCCCATGGGGCTCGGCGTATGGGTCAGCGTCGCCAGTCCCGCGCGGTGCAGCGCGGCGATGAGAAACCCGGTCGCGATACCGACCGATTCGACCGCGTAGTAGTGCTTCAGCACGCGGCCGTCGTCCGCCAGACCGTGCGGCCGCACGAACACCGCGATAAGCCAGGGCGCGTCCTCGAGAAACGGCTTGCGCCAGTCGGTTCCCAAGCGGCGCCAGCGCGTCGAGCCACTCCTGCGGCGCGCGACGCTCGTAGAACTCGCGCTCCTCGACTTCCGCCCCGTCGCGAATCTCTTTGCGCAGGGCACGGTCGCCGGCGCCGATCGCAACGAAGTGCCACGGCTGGAGATTGGCGCCGCTCGGCGCGGTGCCGGCCGTGCGAATCGCCGACTCGATCACCTCGCGGGGCACGGGCCGCGGCGAGTAATCCCGCACCGTCCGGCGCCGCGCCATCTCGTCGTGGAACCGGACGGCCCGCTCCCGCATCTGCGCCTCGTCGATCGGGCTGAACGCGAGCGGCACCAGCTTGAGCGCCGCATGGGACTGGCGGGACGTCATCAGCGGCCTCGCTCTTTGTAGAGTTGCTTGATCGCCCGGCCGACGACCTTGTTCCGGCGCTTCTCCTCGATCTGGGCGCGCACATCACGACGCACGTCGAGCGCCCGGGCCTCGTCCTGCAGCTTGAGATAGCTGGCGAACCGGTCCGCCGGTATCGTTCCAGCGTCAACCGCGGCTTTCACCGCACAGCGCGGTTCGTCGCGGTGCTGACAATCCGTGAAATGACAGCCGGCGCCGATCGTCTCGATGTCTTCGAAGGTTTCCTGGGCGGCTTCGCTGACATCCCAGAGCTGCAGCTCGCGCATCCCCGGCGTATCGATCAACAGGCCGCGCTCCGGCAGGACGATCAACTGGCGATGGCGGGTCGTATGACGCCCGCGGGAATCCTTCGCGCGGACGGCGCCGGTCTTGAGCGCGTCGGTTCCGGAGATCGCGTTGATCAGCGTCGACTTCCCTGCCCCCGACGACCCGAGAAACGCGGTCGTCCGGCCGGTCGACAAATGCTGATTGAGGACGCTGACATCCGGCGGCGCAATCTCGCCAGACGGCAGCACGCGCGGAACCGCAATCAGGGCATGCACCGACGTGCCAGGCGCAATCGTCGCGAGCTCGGCCAACCGATCGTCGACGTCGTCGATCAGATCGGCCTTCGTCAGCACAATGACGGGCGTGGCCCCGCTCTCGTACGCCATCATGAGGTATCGCTCGAGCCGGCGCGGGTTGTAGTCGCGATCGAGCCCCATCACCAGGAACACGACGTCAACGTTGGCGGCGACGACCTGCTCCTCGGTGAGCTCGCCGGCGACTTTGCGCGAGAACTTGCTGCGCCGCGGCAAGAGCGCCTCGATGGTCCCGCTCTTCTCACCCGCCGACTGACGGATCGCGACCCAATCGCCGACTGCCGCCAGTTCGTGGCGACCCACGGCGCGGTGCAGGATGCGACCCGAATGCTGGACGTTCAGTTCGCCGTCGGCCGTCAGGACGCGGAAGATGTGATTGAACTCGATGGCAACGCGGCCGGGAATCAGCCCCTCGCC
Organism: uncultured Acidobacteriota bacterium; assembly: GCA_963841895.1. Classification (GTDB taxonomy): domain Bacteria; phylum Acidobacteriota; class Vicinamibacteria; order Vicinamibacterales; family UBA2999; genus JACCSI01. Next base: position 303,624 of record CAWJEO010000015.1, on the reverse strand, counting down.
CTCGTGTTCGGCGAACCGGGCCGCCCACCCGGCGTCCCAGCCGAGATCGGACAGGTCGATCACGCGTCTATTGTCGGCGCGAATCGCGCCAAGGCGAAATAGGATCGATCGCGTGTCCGGACAGTTGTCACTGTTCGAGTCGGAGCCCGACTCGGCGTCGGGGACGCGCACCGCACTCGAACAGTCGCACGCAGAAGGCCGAGCCCTGGCCGAGAAGCTGCCCGCCGACGTGCGCTTCGGCACCAGTTCCTGGAGCTTTCCGGGCTGGGCCGGCATCGTTTACAGCGGTGAGCGGACGACCTCGGCGCTGGCACGCGAGGGACTGCGCGAGTACGCGACGCATCCGCTGCTTCGGACCGTCGGCATCGACCGGAGCTACTACGCCCCGATTCCGGTCGAGGATTTCAGAGCCTACGCCGAACAATTGCCCGAGGGCTTTCCGTGCTGCATCAAGGCCCCCGCCGCGGTGACCGCGCTGACGCTCGGGCCACGCGATCGGCGGCGGCGACGCGAACCCCGACTTTCTGTCGATCGACCGCCTCGTGGACGACCTGCTGGCGCCGCTGTCGCTCGCCTTTCGCGGCCACGCCGGGCCAATCATTCTCGAGTTTCCGCCGTTCGGCCGCGGCCGCAGCCTCGAGCCAGAGGCTTTTCACGACCGCCTCGAACGGTTCGTCGAGCGCCTCCCGCGCGAGTTCTCGTATGCCGTCGAGCTCCGCGATCGCGCGCTCCTGACCGCGCGCTACCGCGCGATCGTGGCGAAGCACGGCCTGTCACACACCTACAACTACTGGAGTGCGATGCCGATGCTGGTCGAACAGGCCGGGATCGTCCCGCCGGACGATCTGCCGTTCACGGTCATCCGGCTGCTGTTGAAGCCGGGTACCTGGTACGAGGATCAGCGCGAGGCCTTCCGGCCCTTCAATCGTTTGCGGGCGCCGGATATCGGCATGCGCGACGAGGTCGCTGCTGTAGCGTGGCGGGCGCTGAAGCGTCAGAAGCGGGTGTTCATTCTCGTCAACAACAAGGCGGAGGGGTCCTCGCCGCTCACCATCGCGGCGCTTGCGAAACGGATGGCGAGCGCGCGCGAATGAGGTTCCGGAGTTTCGAGGTTTCGAAGTGCCGGGTTTCGAAGTTCCGGGTTTCGTGGTTGCGGGGTTGCGGGGTTCGTGTTTCGGCGGTTCCGAACCTCACAGCCGAGCAACCTCGCAACCTCGTAACGGAACGCGAAACCCAGGACTCCGGAACCTCGAAACCTCGGAGCCTCTACTGGTATCGGAGAGCCGTCACGGGATCAACTCCACCCGCACGTCGCGCCGGAATGACCGCCGCGATCAGGGCAATGACCACGAGCAGCAGCGGCACGCCGACGAAGGTGATCGGATCGCGCGGCGTGATGCCAGGCAGCAGCGATTGCATGAACCCCGCCATGACGTACGCCAGGGCGAGGCCGATCGCAACGCCGACCACCGTCAACTTCATCCCCTGACCGACGATCATCGCCAGCAGATCGCGCGGCGCCGCGCCGAGCGCGAGACGGATGCCCATCTCCTGCGTCCGCTGACTCACCGCGTAGGCAATCACGCCGTACAGGCCCACCGCGGCGAGGATCAGCGCCAGCACGCCCATGACGCCGAGCAGATTCGCCCCCATCCGCTGCGCGAACACCGCCGTGCCCAGGTGCTCGTCGAGTGTGCGCGCGTCGTAGATCGGCAGATTGGCGTCGAGCCCGCGAATCAGCTCGCGCAGCGAAGCCAGCACGGCACCGGGCGCGCCGGCGCTGCGCACGTGCAGCACGACCGCGCTCGTGAAGTTCTGCTCGAGCGCGAGGTACATGTGCGGCTGCGGCCGCTCGGCCAGCGAGCTGTACTTGATGTCGCGGCGCAACGCCGACGACCTGATACTCGGTCTTGCCGATGCGCACGCGACCGCCAGTCGCTTCGCGGCCCGCCCAGTAGCGCCGGGCCATGGTCTCGTTGACGATCAGCACCGGCGCCGATTCGCGCGTATCCTGCGGCGTGAACTCGCGGCCGGACGCGAGCGGAATCCGCATCGTCTCGAAGTAGCGCGGTCCGACGATGTTGTAGACGATGTTGACGTCTTCGTTCGGCTGCGGCGTGTAGCCGCGATCTCCGCGCCCGATCGAGCTCGTCCCGCCCAGGCCGAGCGGCACCTGCCGCGCCAGGGCCGCGGATTGCGACGCCGGGCAGCGCCCCGACGGCCTCGATCGAGGCGGCGATGGAACTGACGGCCGGTGTCGGGCGTGTAGCCATTGGGCAACAGATCGACGCTGGCAATCAGCACGCCGTCAGGATCGAAGCCCGGGTTGACGTCCTGCGCCGCCTGCAGCGAGCGCACGAAGAGCGAGGCGCCGACCAACAGCACGAGACAAACCGCCACCTGCACGACGACCAGCGTGCCGCGCAGACGCTGCCCCGTCCGTCCTCCGCTGCCGCGGCCCGCTTCCTCCTTGAGCGCGTGCACCGTGTTGGGCCGCGACGCCTGCAACGCCGGCGCGAGGCCGAAGACGACGCCGGTCACGACCGAGACCGCGGCGGCATACACGAGCGTCCAGCCATCGACTCGTAGACCGAACTCGATCGGCATGTCGGTGGGTGGCGCAAACGCCATCAACACACCCGACGTCCAGTAGGCGACGACGATCCCGATGACGCCGGCGATCCCCGAGAGCAGCAGCGATTCCGTCAGCAGTTGCTGCACGAGCCGCCAGCGGCTGGCGCCGAGCGACAACCGAATCGCGACTTCGCGCCGCCGCGCCGACCGCACGCGACAGCAGCAGGTTCGCGACGTTCGCGCACGCAATCAACAGCACCAGCGCGACCACGATCGACAGCACGCCGAGAATCGGCGCCAGCACCTGAGGCGCGCCAAATGGCGCCTCCCACGGCGTGCACCAGGCGCAGCCGCCAGCCCTCGAACGACCGCGGGTGCTCGTTGGCGAGCTGGCTCATGACGCGTCGCGGCTTCGGCCTGTGCCTGCTCAGGCGACGCGCCGGCCCGGTGCAGCGGGTGTAGACCTGCATCCAGCCGCTGCCGCGCGCTTCGAGGCGGTGTTCCCCTCATCTGCGGCTGCATCGCCATCGGCACCCACGCGGCGGTCGAGACGCCGAGAAACGATCCCATGAAGCCGTCGGCGGCGACGCCGATCACGGTCATCGGCGTGTTGTTGATCGTCACCTGCGTACCGACGATGTCGGGTGCGCCGGCGAAGCGCCGCTGCCAGTACGCGTGGCTGAGCACGGCCACCGGGTGGGCGCCGGCCGTCCGGTCGTCCTCCGGTCCGATCAACCGGCCGAGCGCGGGCTGGACGCCCATGAACTGGAAGTAATTGCCCGACACCATGCCGCCATAGGCGCGTTCGGCACGGCCATCAACGGCGACGCTCATCGCCACATCGTCCTGCGCGACGACATCCACCAGCGTGGCGCGATCCCGGTAGTCGCGATAGTTCGGATACGACCAGGAGCGCGACTGGCCGTCGCGATTCTCCATCGCGGCCACGCGCACCGCGTCGGTGTCGAGCGGCGCCGGGAATCGGTCGCAGCAGGACGGCCTGCACCCAGGTGAACACGGTCGTGTTCGCGCCGATGCCAAGGCCCAGCGACAGCGCCGCCGCGAAGGTCAGGACCGGCGCGCTCAGCAGCGACCGCAGCGCCTGACGAAGATCGTGAATGAGTGTGGTCACGAGTCGCCCCCGGGCGATTAGACGACGGCCCGGTCCGAGGACCGTTCGTGCGGCGCGTCAGCGGGCGACGCGAGTCGAGGAAGCGGCCCGCCTCGTCGACGAACGATTCGTCCCCAGCGTGGCCGCCGTCGAAGATGTGAACCGTGCGGCTCGACGCCCGCCGCGCGTGAACCGTTCGAGATCGTTGGCCGCCTTGGCCTCGCTATACCAGGTGATCCTCGGTGCCGCGGCCGATGAGGAGCGGCGGCAGCTCGCGCAGCGACGGCACGACATCGGGCGGAATGTCGCCGGCCAGCAGAATCGCGCCGTCGGTCGAGGAATCCCGTCCGCCGCGACAAACGCCGCGGCGCGATAGGCCATCGCGACACCCTGCGAGAAGCCGGCATACACGAGCAGGTCGGTCACCGGCTGGTCACGCCGCACCGCGCGACCACCGATCGGACGAAGAGCATGTTGTCGTCGATCGCGAGCTCGCGATCCTCGCGGGTCATCCAGCTGGCCGACGACGGTGCTGGCGCGGCTGTAAAAGCGGTTGAGCGCCTGGATACTCACGAGCAGCCACGGCCGCTCGCCCCGGACCCGGCGCAGCTCCTCGAGCATCCGCTCCGCGCCCTCCGAGTAGCCGTGAAAGCCGACGAGCACCGGAAACGGCCCGTCGCCGTCAGGTCGATCGACGAGATACCGCCCGTGCGTGCGCGTCTCGATGGTGTGGATGTGCATGGTAGCATCGAGGCCCGGCTGAAGCCGGGCCCCACAACAAGAGGGGATCCGGGTGTAGGGCCAGGCTTCAGCCTGGCCTGAATCGATCCTCACCGGAGCAAATCGAAGATGCAGCTGTACTTGACGATGAAGCTGCGATCGGTGCGCTCCGGGCGCTCGATCAGGTCGTAGAGCCCGCGGGTGTCGGTGTAGACGACGAAACAGCCCGGTGTTGGCCGCCTGCAGCCAGCCGAACCGCAAGTTCACCGACCACAGATCGGCGCGATCGTTGTACTGCACCAGCCCCTGCACGAACGTCCGCGGGTTGAACGAATACGACACGCGGGTGCGCACGAGGTTGGTGACGAACTCGCCCCACGGCAGATCGACGTCGTTGCGCTGATACGACAGCTCGGTGCTGAACGTCTCGCCGAGGCGCATGCGCAACGTCGGATTCAGCGTGACGCGATCGCCGCCGAAGAACCCGCCGATGAACGTCTGCAGGTTCAGGCTGACCGGCGCGCCCTGATTGGTCATCAGCACCAGCTGCGCTTCGGCGTGCTCGTAGGTGCCAGGCGGCACGAAGACGCCGGGGATAAATCGTGAACGGCGCGCGCACGCCTTCGAGCGTCAGGTTCATGCCGGTGTGCACTTCGTACGAATTCCGGAACTGCCAGTGGTTGTCGAGGTGGACGTAGCCGGTTTCCTGGAACCCGTCGAAGCCCCAGAAGCTGCGATACGACACGTGCGGCCGGACCTCCTGCAGGTTGAGGAAGTCCTTCGGCCGGAACCGGGTCAGGACGCGCGCGTCCGGCTTGCGATAGCCGCGGCGGCTGAGGAAGCCGACCTCCGGATTGAAGTTGTCGCCGACCTCCTGATAGCCGAACTCGAGGTCGTAGCGCGGCAGGTTGGTGCGCGACCGCACGTTGAACGCGTACTCGTCGTCCGTCGACCCCGGGCGTCTCGGTGCGCGCGACGAAGCTCGAGAGCACGGTGGCCTGCCCGATGCCCCATTTGCCGTCGACCGCGTAGGTCCGGTTGTGATCGTTGTCGTCGCCAGCGCGATCGCCGGTGCCCTGGCGATTGACGAAGAGCCCGCCGATCGACGAGCGGTTCGGCAGGTCGCGGCTGACGCGCACGACGGAGAAGTTGTTGCTCGGCACTGCTCGGCCGTCGTCGTCGGTCTGCATGTTGAGCAGGCCGATGTTGAACTGCGCCGGCCTTGCCCGAGACGCGGCCACCGCCGAGGATGGCGATCGGCTGGTTCTCGTCGCCGATGCCGATGCGGCGGCTGAAGAACAGATCGACCTCGCCCGGGTTGCCGACCGAGAAGAAGCCGGCGTTCTCGAGGAAGAACGGCCGCTTCTCCGGAAAGAACAGCGTGAAGCGATCGAGGTTGACCTGCTGATCGTCGACCTCGACCTGCGCGAAGTCGGTGTTGATCGTCGCGTCGAGCGTCAGGCTCGGCGTGAGCGTGTACTTGAAATCGCCGCCGACATCGCCGAACGCCTTGGTCTCGACCGGCCGCTCGCCGGAGTCGACGAGATTGCCCAGCACGTACGGCGTCGCCTTGAAGCTGCGGATGGCCGGCGCCTGAATACCGGTGACCGATCCGGCCAGCGACAGCCGATACAGGCTGTACTGCCGCGGAATCGGCGACCAGTAGGCGCGCTCGTTGCGGCGGCGGATGTTGCGCTGGAAGTTCACGCCCCACACCTGATCGACGCCGGCGGGATATCGCAGCGTGCTGAACGGAATCGCGAACTCGGCGCTCCAGCCGCGCTCGTCGATCTTGGTGCGGACTTCCCACGCCGCATCCCAGTTGAGGTTGAAGCCGCCGCCCGAGCCCGACTGCTGGCGGTTGCCGCCGCCGAGGCCGCCGCCGCCCTGGCCTTCGTTGGTGACTTGGCCGTCGTACTCGATCGCGGCCGGATTGGTGCCGAACACGAAGCCGTTCTGCAGATCGCGGTAGGTGTCGAAGATGATCTGGAAGCTGTCGGTGTCGTCGAGACCGGCATCGCGGCGCGAGTCGGACACGATGATGGACGAGGGCTCGCGGTCGTAGCACACGACGCCGACGTAGAGCGTGGTCGCCGGTGAAGATGATCCGGACTTCGGTCTGTTCCGAGGCCGGCTGGCCTTCGTCCGGCTGTTCCTGCCAGAACCCGGTGATCGGCGGCGCGCTCGTCCAGGCCGCGATCGTCCGAGCACGTCGCCGTCGAGCGTCGGGCCTTCGGCCACCCGGACCGCGACCGCGGCGGGCTTGCCCGTCGGCGTCGACGCCGGCAGCGACAAGCGTTTGCGCCTGCTCGCGCCGCAGCCAGGGCCGAAGCCGAAGACACCAGTACCACCACGACGACGTCAAGACAGACAGGACCAAGCGGTCACGGTACCACGCGCCGCCACTTACAAGAGCACGAAATTGTCATAGGATGCGCCGCAATAGTTTACTTCGATGACTCCCGTGGCCTTTCACGTCCCAGGGCGATGAGGCGCTGACGCACTCGGCGCTGCTCTATCAGGCCGACTCGGCGACGCGCAACCGGCGCGCTGTACGTGCTGGCGCACGGCGCCGGGGCCGGCCAGTCGCATCCCTTCATGGTGCGCTACGCGCGCGGCCTCGCCGAGCGCGGCTTCGACGTCGTGACGTTCGACTTTCCGTACATGCAGGCGGGCCGCAAGACGCCGGATCGCGCGCCGGTGCTCGAGGACGCTTTCGCCGCGTCGATCGCCGGCGCGGTCGCGCATCGTCACGTGCGCGCGCACGCGGCTGTTCATCGGCGGCAAGTCGATGGGCGGCCGCATGGCGACGCATCTCGCCGCCGCACCGGAGTCCTGGCCCGCCGACGCCCCGCCACTGACCGGCGTCGTGGTGTTCGGTTATCCGCTGCAGCCGCCGGGCGGATCGAAACGCTCGCCGGACCGCGTCTCGCATCTCATGGCGATTCGCGTCCCCACGCTGATCGTGCAAGGCACGCGCGACACGTTCGGCGGGCCGGCGGACATCACGGCGGCGCTCGCCAGCAGGCCGCGGCGAGCGCGTCAACCGCTGCCGCCGATCGACGGTCTATCCGGTCGAAGGCGGCGATCACTCGCTCACGGTGCGCCGCAAGACCGAGCGGCCCGTGGACTACGACGTCTGGGACCGGGTCGCCGACTTCGCCTCTTCGACATAGGGCTGGTGCAGCTTCACCGGCGACACGCTCTTCCGCACCCGCAGGTTGATCATCTCGACGAACACCGAGAAGCCCATCGCGAAGTAGATGTAGCCCTTCGGGATGTGCATGTCGAAGCCCTCGCCGACGAGCGACAGCCCGATCAGCAGCAGGAACGACAGCGCCAGCACCTTCACCGTCGGGTGACGGATGACGAACGCGCTGATCGGCGCCGCCGAGAACATCATGATGCCGACCGAGACGATCACCGCCGCCACCATGATCGAGAGGTCGTCGGCCATGCCCACGGCGGTGATGACCGAGTCGAGCGAGAAGACGATGTCGAGCAGCATGATCTGAAAGATCACCGCGCCGAACGACGGCGCGCACTCTCGCCGAGCCGTGTCCCTCCTCGCCCTTCCAGGCGCTCGTGAATCTCGAGCGTCGCCTTGGCCATCAGGAACAGTCCGCCGCCGAGCAGAATCAGATCGCGCCCGGAGATCTCCTGGCCGGCAACGCTGAAGAGCGGCGCGGTCAGCCGCACGATCCAGGCGATCGAGAACAGCAGCAGGATGCGCATGCCCATCGCCGCCAGCAAGCCGATCTGCCGCGCCTTCGGCTGCTGATCCGCCGGCAGCTTGCCCGAGAGGATCGAGATGAAGATGACGTTGTCGACGCCGAGGACGATCTCGAGAAACGTCAGCGTGACAAGGGCGATCAAGGCCGTCGGTCGTCAGAAAGGCGTCAAACATAAGTAAGGTGCCTAAGGTGCCTCAGGTGCCACAGGTCAAACGGTGGACCTGAGGGTGCTAGGTGCCAGAGTGCCAAAGTGCCAGGGTGCGTTGTGCCAGGCGTTGGTGCCAGGGTGCGTTGGTGGCACTGAGCACACTGGCACCAGCACCGTTAGGAACCCCAGGCACCTTGGCACCCTGGCACCACTAAGTCGCTTTCGGTCGTGGTTTATGCGGACAGCGAGCGTATTGATGCACTCGTCAGCCAGGCGCAGCCGTTCGACCGGCACGCCGCCGATCAGATGGCTCTCGATGATCTCGGGGATGTCGGCTTCGGTGACGCCGCCGTACCACACGGCGTCGGGATACACGACGACCGTCGGACCGTGCTCGCACTGATCGAGGCAGCCGGATTTATTGGCGCGCATGCGCCGCTGCAGCTCGCGATCGACGAGGGCCTGCTTGAAAGCCTTCTGCAGCCCGTCGCTGGCGTCGGGATCGCACGAGCCGCGCGGATGGCCGGCCTCACGCTGGTTGCAGCAGATGAAGATGTGTCGCTCGAATGGGGGCACGCGGGTCTCAGCCTCAGATCGTCAGTTCGGGCCGGTCCTTGAGACCGCCCCAGGTTTCGGGGTCCTGCCAGAGCAGCGTCCAGAAGTAGCAGGCCACGTCGGACTTCGGAAACTCACTCGCCAGGGCCTTGGCCGCCTTGTCGAGCGTCTCGGGCTCGGGCGCCTTCGGCGATTCCTCGTTGATCAGCCCGTCCTCGTGCGCGATCCCCAGCTCGTCGAGAAAGCGGCCCATCATCGGCCGCTGGTGCTGCAGATGATAGGCGACGAGCAGACGCGCGGCCAGGAGGTCGGACACCTGCGCCATCCCCGCGAGATGCTTGGCCTTTCGCTCGACCGGCAGGGTCAGGACGCTTTTCGGACGGAACTTGATCTGCCGCGCAATCAGCGCGATGGCTTCGGCCTGCTCGAGTGCGGCTTGCTCGTCGGTCCAGAACGCGGCCGCCGCGGCCATACGGGTATCCAGAGGCAAACTGCGCCACAGCCGCGCTGGGCGCATTTCATCGGACATAGGGCGGTAAGTGTACTTCAGGCGTCGTTCGACGTTCGCGCGCGAGGAGTGGACGGCAGGACGGGAGGCGCACGCTCAGGTTGCGTGCCGCACCTCGTCAACGAAGGATCGAGGAGCGCGGGCGCGCTCCTCGATGGCAGCGACTACGCCGCGTTCGCGACGCGCTTCAGCAGCGTCGACGTCTCCGAGCATCTGGCCAACCCCGCGCACAACCGAGGTCAGCGGTTCGTCCGCCACCGCGACCGGCACGCCGGTTTCTTGCGCGCAGGCGCTCGTCGATGCCGCGCAGCAGCGCCCCGCCACCGGTGACGACGATGCCGTTGTCGAAGATGTCGGCCGCGATCTCGGGCGGAATGCCGTCGAGCGCCTCGCGCACCGATGCCGCAGATCACTTTCAGCGGCTCGGCCAGCGCCTCGCGCACTTCGCTGTCCTTGACGGTGCACGACGCGGGGCCGGCCCTCGCGCAGGCAGCGGCCGCGCACTTCCATGTTCAATTGCTCGACGCCGTCGATTGCCGACCCAATCTCGATCTTCACCTGCTCGGCCGTCCGCTCGCCGATCAGCAGCCCGTGCCGGCGGCGCATGTACTGGATGATCGCCTCGTCCATGTGGTGGCCGGCGACGCGCACCGAGCGGTCGAAGACCATCCCGCCGAGCGCGACAACGGCGATGTCGGTCGTCCCGCCGCCGATGTCCACAACCATGCTGCCGCACGCCTCGGTGACCGGCAGGCCGGCGCCAATCGCCGCGGCGATGCCTTCCTCGACCAGGTGAACCTGGCCCGCCTTCGCCCGATAGGCGCTGTCGATGACCGCGCGCCGCTCGACCTGCGTCGTCCCCGACGGGATCCCGATGACGACTCGGGTGCGGCGGAACGTGTAGGGGCCCTGCGCCTTGCGAATGAAGCTGGTGAGCATCCGCTCGGCGGCGTCGAAGTCGGCAATCACGCCGTCGCGCATCGGCCGGATGGTGGTGATGGAGGCCGGCGTGCGGCCCAGCATGGCGCGCGCCTCGTGACCGACCGCCTCCGTCTTCTCGGTGGCGGTATTGATGGCGACAATCGACGGCTCGTCAACGACGATGCCCCGTCCGGCCGCGAAAACGATCGTGTTGGCGGTGCCGAGGTCAATCGCGAGGTCACGCGCCCCGAAGGGCAGGATTGCGCTGAGCAAGACGGTCTCCCAGGAAGTCGGTCGGTGCGCCGCGCTATCGCAACTCCTGTGCCCGTGGCGGGCAAACGCCTTAGCGAGGGTGGCCGAAGGAATTGTTAGGAAAAACGTGGCACGTCCAGACCGGACCAGCGTCGGAGCGCCGAACAGCGGGGTGGCGGTTCGGCGAGCGCGCGCAAATTTGGCACACGAATCGACAAATCCGTAATCAGGGAAGAATTGGAGAAATAATGCGGGGCATGAGCGCAGCGACGTTTTTCGACGAGGTCAACCAGTATTTCGATCAGGCAGCGACCTTTACCGACTATCCGGCCGGCCTCCTCAATCACATCCGGTCGTGCAACAGCGTGTATCGCTTCGACTTTCCGCTTCGGCGGGCCAACGGCGAGATCGAGGTCATTCGCGCCTGGCGCGTCGAGCACAGCCATCACAAGACGCCGGTCAAAGGCGGCATTCGCTACGCGCTCGAAGTCTACGAAGAAGAGGTGATGGCGCTCGCCGCGCTCATGACCTACAAGTGCGCCATTGTCGACGTCCCGTTCGGCGGCGGCAAGGGCGGCATCCGCATCGATCCGAAGAACTACTCCATCGACGAGCTCGAACGCATTACGCGCCGGTATACGCATGAGCTGGCGAAGAAGGAGTTCATCGGCCCCGGCATCGATGTTCCAGCGCCCGACTACGGCACCGGCGAGCGCGAGATGGCGTGGATTGCCGACACCTACATGGCGCTCCATCCCGGGTCGCTCGACGCACTGGGGTGCGTCACCGGTAAGCCGGTCACCCAGGGCGGCGTCCGCGGACGCAAGGAGGCCACTGGCCGGGGCCTCTTCTACGCGCTTGCGCGAGGCGTGCGCGCAGCCCGCGGACATGGAGCGGCTAGGCCTCGAGCACGGGGCTCGAGGGCAAGCGGCTCGTCGTCCAGGGACTCGGGAACGTCGGCTATCACGCCGCCAAGTTCTGCCGCGAAGGCGGCGGCGTCATCGTCGGCATCGCCGAGCGGGAAGGCGCGATCAGCCAGGCATCGGGTCTCAACGAAGACGAGGTCTTCGAGCACCGCAAGAAAACCGGATCGATCCTGAACTTTCCCGGCGCCACCAACCTGCCGTCGAGCGCCGCCGCCCTCGAGATGGACTGCGACGTGCTGATTCCGGCCGCGCTCGAAGGCGTCTTCACCGCCGAGAACGCGCCGCGGGTCAAGGCGAAGATCATCCTCGAGGGCGCCAATGGACCGACGACGCCGCCCGCCGATCCCATCTTCCGGGAGAAGGGCACGCTCGTCATCCCCGACATCTACGCCAATGCCGGCGGCGTGACCGTGTCGTACTTCGAGTGGATCAAGAACCTGTCGCACATGCGCTTCGGGCGGATGTCGAAGCGGCACGAGATGGCCAACGAGCTGACCATCCTGCGGACGATCGAGAGCGGCCACCGGGAAGAAGTTCAGCGACGCCGAACGCAGCCAGATCGCAAAGGGGCCGGACGAGCAGGATCTCGTCAACTCGGGACTCGAAGAGACGATGATCTCGGCCTACCAGGGCCTGCTACAGACCCGCGCCGCGCATCCGGGAGTTCCTGACCTCCGCATCGCGGCGTTCCTCACTGCCATCCACAAGGTCGCGCGCTCGTACGCGGAGCTGGGGATCTTCCCCGATCTCGATCTGGATCCTCACTCGGCGGGCAGGGTGTAATCGAGGACGTACGAGTGCTGCTTGCCTTCGATGACGATGTCGAGACGGCCGGCGATGCCTTCGAGGCCATCCGTGCCGGAGTCCGGCACGATCGAGATCGACAAGCTCGGAGTCCCACGGGTCATGATCCCGGTGTGATGCATCGCGAACGAGCCTGAGCGGCCGTCAACCGTCCCGTGCACGCGTTCCATCGCGACGTAGACGGCGGAGCCCTTCACGCTGGTGCCGGCGGTCAGCATTTCGCCCTTGCCTGTGCCCTGAAAGTCGCCCTGAAACTGCTTGTCGATCGACATGCGGCCGAGCGTGCCATCGCCGGCGCTGTGTTCGAGCGGCCCGATCTTGACGTCGAACGTACCCGTGGCGCGCGGCATGTCTACTGCTCCTTCTTCGGGCGGCGGTTGCTCTCCAGAATCTTCTTCCGCAACCGGATCGTCTTCGGTGTCACCTCGACGAGCTCATCGTCGTTGATGAACTCGATCGCCTGCTCGAGTCCCATCACATGGGGCGGCACGAGCCGGATCGCTTCGTCGGCCGTTGACGCGCGCATGTTGGTCTGCTTCTTTTCTTTCGTGATGTTCACGTCGAGATCGTTGGTGCGCGAGTTCTCCCCGACGATCATGCCCTCGTAGACGGCCGTCTGCGGGTCGATGAACATCGTGCCGCGCTCCTGCAGATTGGCAAGCGCGTATGCCGTCGCCTGCCCCACCCGATCGGCGACCAGCGCACCGGTCGGGCGGGTCCCGATCGGTCCGTGCCACGGCTCCCAGCCGGCGAACAGATGGTTCATGATGCCGGTGCCCTTCGTCTCGGTCAGGAAGATCGACCGGAAGCCGATCAGCCCGCGGGCCGGGATGCGGAATTCGAGGCGGACCCGGCCGCTGCCGTGATTCACCATCTTCGTCATCGTGCCCTTCCGGGTGCCAACGTGGGCGATGACCACGCCCTGAAAATCCTCGGCGACGTCGATGATGAGCTCTTCAATCGGCTCCATCCGCACGCCGTCGATCTCCTTGGTGATGATCTCCGGGCGCGACACCTGCAGCTCGTAGCCCTCGCGCCGCATCATCTCGATCAGGATGGCCAGTTGCAGTTCGCCGCGGCCTTGCACGGTCAGCTGCTCGGGCGTGTCGGTATCCAGCACCTTCAGCGAGACGTTGCCGAGCAGCTCGCGCTGCAGGCGTTCCCGCAGGTGCCGCGACGTCACGAACTGGCCGTCGCGGCCGGACATCGGCGAGGTATTGACGCCGAACACCATCGAGACGGTCGGCTCGTCCACGGCGATGGGCGGAATGGCGAGCCGGTGTTCCGGGTCGGCGATGGTTTCGCCGATGGTGATGTCCTCGATGCCGGCGAGGCACACGATGTCGCCGGCCCCGGCCTCCGTGATCTCGACGCGCTTGAGCCCCTCGAATGAGTAGAGCTTGGTGACGCGGGTCTCCAGCGCCGATCCATCGAGCTTCAACACGACGATCGGATCGTTGATCTTGACGGTGCCGTTGAAAATCCGGCCGATGGCGATGCGGCCGAGGTAATCGCTCGAATCGAGATTGGAGACGAGCATCTGCAAGGGCGACTCGCGGTTGCCGCGCGGTGGCGGGACGTGCGCGACGATGGCGTCGAAGAGCGGCCGCAGATCTTCGCCGGCCACGGCGAGATCGGCCGAGGCCGTGCCCGCCCGCCCGCTGGTGTAGAGCACCGGAAACTCGATCTGCTCTTCCGTCGCATCGAGGTCGATGAAGAGGTCGTAGACCTCGTTGAGGACGTCTTTCGGCCGGGCATCCGATCGATCGATCTTGTTGACGACGACGATCGGCGGCAGGCCGCGCTCGAAGGCCTTGCGCAGCACGTAGCGCGTCTGCGGCAGCGGCCCTTCCGCCGCGTCGACGAGGAGCACGACGCCGTCGACCATCGACAGGACGCGCTCCACCTCGCCGCCGAAATCCGCGTGCCCCGGCGTGTCGACGATGTTGATCAGGATGTCCTGGTAGTGGACGGCGGTGTTCTTCGCGAGAATCGTGATGCCCCGCTCCCGCTCGAGCTCGTTGCTGTCCATGGCCCGCTCGGCGACCCGTTCGTTGACCCGGAAGACCCCGGCCTGCCGGAACATCGCGTCGACGAGCGTGGTCTTGCCGTGATCGACGTGCGCGACGATGGCGACGTTGCGGCGGAGCGGGTTGGCGATGTGCGAACGGTTCATGAGGGGCAACGTCGACGCGGACATCTCACCAGTATAGGTGCCACGGTGCCAGGGTGCCTAAAGTGCCAGGGTGCCGCGGTGCCAGAGTGCTCAGGTGCACGGTGCTCAAGTGCCACGGTGCTCAGAGTGCCACAGTGCGTGGCCACTCCGGCACGCGCAGCGTTGCGCACGCATCGGCACCCGCACAGCACCCTGCGCACCGAAGCACCCTGAGCACCCTGGCACCAGCACCGCGGCACCCTGGCACCTTGGCACCTTGGCACCCTAGAAGAGAGGGTGCACAGTGACAAACATAGCGAGGCCGATGGCGTAGAGCACGGCCGAGCCGGCGAGCAGAACGTGATGACGGATCTCGCCGGTCAGGCTGGCGAGGCCGAGCGCGATGGGGAATTGAACCGAGCAGTAGCGACCAAGGCCCTCGAACTGGCCCGACGACAACGGGAGCAGTAAGCCAGCGAGCACGATCAGCGCGTAGCCGGCATTGAACCGCCGCACGATCAGCGGGAGCAGCGCGAGCGCGCCGAGAGCACTGAGTGCGTTCAGCGTGTCGTACGGAGCCATCCGCTCGGTGGCCAGAAACTGATACGGCCGCGTCACCAGGGCCTGCAGCAGGCCGAGCACGCCGCCGAACGGGTTGCCGCCAGGACGATAGCCCCAGAACGTTATCGCGTCGTACCACGCGAAGGGCGTCCCGCTCATCTGATAGTTGAAGAGACTGTAGAGACCGATCCCCGCCATCGAGCCGCCGACCGCGGCAAGCGCCAGCATCTGCGATCGCCGATCCGCTCCGGCGACGCGCCACGCGATCAGCGCGAGTCCAGGAACGGCCATCACGCCGGTGACGCGCGTCGCCGTCATCACCGCACCACTCAGCGCCGCGACCATCCACTTGCGCGTGCGGAGCGCGTAGACGGTCAGCACCATTGCGAGCAGAAACACGCTTTCCGAATAGACCATCCCGAAGAAGTAGGCGAACGGGAACGCCGCGGCGTACATCACGGCGCGGAGCGCCGCTGGCCGCGGCAGATCGAGCAAGGCCACCCGATAGAGCACCGTCATCGCCGCCGCGAAGGCCAGCCATGACACCACGATGCCGGCGAAGTAATAGTCCTCCTGGCGCCCGCCCAGGAGCGTCCCGCCGGCGCGCATCAACAGCGGATACACCGGAAAGAACGCCAGGTTGTTGCGGCCGCCGGCGCCGTAGATGTAGCCCTGCGACGCGATGCCGTGGTACCAGCCCGAGTCGTAGCGCGCGAAGGTGTCCCAGAAGAGGTGCTCCTGCCGAAAGACGCTGAAGCCCTGATCCTGATACGCGGGAAAGACGACGTTGGCGAGGAACGCGACGAACGCGGTGAAGACCCGAAACGCCAGGGCGGCGATGAACACGCGCGCTTCGATGGGCAAGCGCCGTTGATTATATGAGACTATGACTGCGAGCGCTAGCGCCGCGGGCTGGCCGGGGACGTTCGACGAACCGGCCGGCGACCCGCCGCCCCTGACGCGCGGCGGACGTCACGCGTACCGGATCGGCGCTCGCGATCGGTTCGAGCACGAGGACCTGCGCCGCCGATTCCGGGGCGCGCGTGATCTCGAGTCCCCGCGTCAGCAGATCGGCGCCAAGCAGCATGGCCGATGGTGCCGCGGTCCGCCGACCGCAACTCGTAGACGCGGTCGGGCTGAATCGCGCGGAGCGAGACGACGGTCGAGTCCGGGGCGCCGGCCGAGAACGCAAAGATGTAGCTGATGCCCGTGTCCGGCATCACTTGCTGCACCACTTCCCACTCGCCCGGCCCGGGCCGCTGCGGCGTCAGCGGATACGTCGTCGCGCGTCCCTGTGCCTCGCGCAGTGACCGCACGAGCGTGAACTGCTGATACAGCTCGTTCTTTTCGCGCTCGCCAAGCTCGCCGAGCTCCGCCGCCAGCCCCACCATCCCCGGCATGCGGCTGCGGACGAGGAACGGAATATCCTCGCCGCCGCGAATCGGCTCGTCGGGATGCGGCATGACGTACGAGAAGAGGTATTCAGCCGGGAAGAGCGACAGTAGCCCCTGCAGATTCCGTCGCACGTGAGCAGCCGGCGACGTGCGATCGTCCATCCACGCGCTGTCGGTCAAGCGCGCCAGCGCGAAATCGAGTCGATGGCCGCCGCCCGCGCAGTTCTCGATCGTCAGCGCCGGGTAGCGCTGGCGCAGCGTCGCGAGAATCTCGTAGAGCGCCTGCGTGTGCGCGTAGTTGCCGCCGTCAATCGGATGCCCGTGGCCGGGACGGGTGCAGGTGATCCAGCGATTGACGTCCCACTTCAAATTGTCGGGCCGCACCTCGTCGATGAGTCGCGTCAAACGCTCGAGAACCCACGCTCGCGCCGCTGGATCCGCGAGACAGACTTGCGCGTCGCGTGCCGCGTCGTTGGGCGTTCCCGGCGCATAGGCGCCGTCCTGCTGCGCGAGATACGTCTCCTGCGCCAGTCCCGGCTGGCCGACGGTGTCGATCCAAACCCGCTCCGGCTCGACCCAAATGCCGAACTTGAGGCCACGCTCGTGCGCGTAGTCGGTGAGCGCGCCAAGTCCTGACGGGAACCGATCGCGATCCGCCTCCCAGTTGCCGAGTCCGTTGGAGAAATCGAAGATCGACGTCGGCCCCTCGCGGGGATACCAGCCGGCGTCGAGCTGAAACTGTTCGAGGCCGACTTCCGCAGCCAGATCGATGTCGCGACGGATCGTTGCTTCGTCGATCTCGATGCCGTGGACGAACCAGGTGTTGAATGTAGTCAGCGCGGGCAGCGATTGACCGGCCCGGCCGGCGCGCACGAAGGCGGTAACCGCCGCGGTAGCTGCGCCGGGTTGATCCAGTACCGCACCGACGAAGGCGTGCGGCCCTTCGACGATCTGCGCGGATCGCGTCCACGCCGACATCGGCGGCAGCCCGAACTCCACGTGCAGGGCATCCGCCTGGCGTTCGAACGACAACGACCAGCCGCCCGACCAGAGCAGACCGCTGACGACGCGCTGCCGACCGTTGCCGACGCTGAAGTACGGCGTCTCGGTTTCGCTCGAGACAACGCGGCGAGCCCACGGTCAGCCGCTCGCCGGACGCCAGATCGCGCGTGCGGTGCGTAAACGGTCCGCCGTCGGCCTGCGGCGTATCCAACCCGGAGACCAAGTCGATCGCACCAGCGCGGATGTCGAGGCTGTACGCGTTCAGGTTTTCGACCGTGCGCATCACCTCGTCGCACACCCTCGAACGTCGTCCACATCTCGACGGCAGGCGCCAACGGGTAGGCCAGGTAATGACGCGTCGCGATCAGCTGGCGCTCGATCGAGCGGAAACGAATCGACAGCGCGACAAAATGACCGCCAACGGACGGCGCGACGCCTTCGACGACGAAATCGGATCTCGGCCTCGCCGAGACGGATGGTCTGACCGCCGAAGGTCGCCAGAGCGTCGGACGCCGGGCTGACGGTGACCGGCGCGGGTGAGCCAGCGCGCACGAGGCCGGCGAGCGCGACCGAGCCATCGCGCCGGACCTGGATGCTGTAATGAATCTGGGCGTTGCCGATTGTCCACTCGCCAAGCGCGGAGTCGAACGCGACGAACGCGTCCTGGTATTCCGCCCGCCGTTCAATCGCGACGCGCGTGGGTGCGGGCGGCCACGGCCATCAGGGCCACGACGACCGCTGCCAGCGTGCGGTGACGACGGGTCAGCATGCGAGGTGCGCAGCCATTGTAATGACTTAGACGGACCCGGAAGCCCGCGGTTAAATCTCGCCGCGGTCAAATCGATGCAACGTGACCGCTTGAGCTGGGGATGGGCGACGGGTATCCTGTGCTCATGCCGCTGTTCGAATACGAGTGTCGCGACTGCCACCATCACTTCGAGTTGCTCGTCCGCGAGCAGACGGTGCTCGCGTGTCCCGCGTGCGAAAGCAAGGCGCTCGAGAAGCAATTATCGGTGTTTGCGGTTGGCGCGGACAGCCCACGCATGGCGCGCACGGCGAACCCGGGCGCGTGCGGGTCGTGCGGCGACCCTCGCGGCCCCGGTTCCTGCTCTATGAACTAGCCAAGGGTTCTGCCCTTGATACCGTTTGTCCCAAGCCCTTGGCTAGTTCTCGTTGTCTTTTCGGCGCGCTCCGCGCGCCTGGACCGTTATGCGGTTCGACAACGAGTCCAAAATCCTCCTTCGCGGCCGCATAACGGTCTAAGCCGCCGATCACGGCGGCATCGCCACTCCTCGACCGCGCATCCGCGGGATTGCCGCAGCCGGCCATGACGCTTCTCGACGGACTCGTGGTGCTCGTCGGCGTGGCCGCCGGTGCGGTCGCGGCCCTTGCCGGGTTCGGCGTCGGAAGTCTGCTCACACCCTTTCTGGTCCCGACCGTCGGCGGCAAGGTCGCGGTCGCGTTGGTCGCGGTCCCCCATGCGATCGCGACCGCCCTCCGCCTCTACCGGCTCCGGTCCGATATCGACTGGCGCATCCTCAAGACATTTGGCAGCGCCAGCGTTGCCGGCGGGTTGAGCGGCGCGCTGCTTTACACGCGGCTCGGCGGGCCGATCCTCTCGAGGACGCTGGGCGTCCTGCTGGTGGGCGTCGGCATCCTGCAGCTCAGCGGGCTCTATCAGCGCCTGAGGATCACGCCATCGTGGTCGCTGGCAGCCGGCGCGCTCTCGGGTGTGTTTGGCGGCCTGGTCGGCAATCAGGGCGGCATCCGCTCGGCAGCGCTGTTGGGCTTCGGCCTCACGTCCCGCCAATTCATCGCGACCGCGGCGGCAATCGCGCTCCTGCTCGACGCCGTGCGCCTGCCCATCTACCTCGTCGACGAAGGCGACGCCATGATTGCCGGCTGGCGTACCATTGTACTGGCGACAATCGGCGTGGTCGCCGGGACATTCGGCGGTACGAACCTGTTGTTACGGCTGAGTGAGACGGCCTTCCGCCGACTCGTTGGCCTGCTGCTGCTCCTGCTCGGTGGGTGGCTGCTCTGGCAGACCCGATGACCGCGCCGGTCACGCACGAATCGAGGCTTCTCACCCCACAGTCCACTTGAGTGGATCCTCCGTCTGCTCGGTGATCTGTCGAATCGGGCGCAAACGGACGGGAGTCCGAGCGGATGGATGGGCAACAGAACTGAATTGAGGCCTCTAACCCAACAGTTCACTTGAGTGGATACTCCATCTGCTCGGTGATCTGTCGAATCGGGCGCAAACGGACGGGAGCCGAGCGGATGGATGGGCAAGAGAAGTGAATTGAGGGGTCAAAAATGCGACTGCTGCTGAAAGCTGTCTGGCACCTGTCGGCGTTGGTCGGCCTCGCCGTGATTGCCGGCGGCGCGTGGTTCTGGTCACAGGGCATCACCGCACGCACGACGCCAAGCCCGATGGAGGTCAGCGTCGCGCGCCGCGCAAGGAGCGCGATGATTCCCGCCGCCGAGCGCGCTCGCACCAGCCCTGAACCCGCGAGCGCGGAGACAATCAAATCCGGCATGGCGCATTGGGCGGATCACTGTGCGTCGTGCCACGGCAACGACGGAGGCGGCGAAACACCGATGGGTCTCGGCTTGTATCCGCGCGCGCCCGACATGCGGCTGGCCGAGACGCAGCAACTGAGCGACGGCGAGCTGTTCTACATCATCGAGAACGGCGTGAAGCTGACCGGGATGCCGGCGTGGGGCACGGGGCCCGACGGCGAACCGGCGTCGTGGCACCTCGTGCATTTCATCAGAAAGCTGCCCACGCTCACCGAGGCCGAGTTGGCGGAGATGGCCGAGCTCAATCCGAAGTCACCGGCCGACTGGAAGGCAACCGAGGAAGAGCGGAAGTTTCTCGCTGGCGACGATGCGCCACGTGCGCAACCGGCGCCCGTGCACAAGCACTGAGCGCGGTTCGACCGCACGGACCAAGCGCGCAGGGTTTCAGCGCCCGAGCGTTCCGAGATCGGTCTTCGCCCCTGACACGCTGACGTCGCGCGCGCTTTCTTTGCCCGCCACGAACGTCCTCACCGTATACGTGCCGGCTGGCACGGCGGGGATTGTAAAGGTGCCACGCGCGTCGGTTTCGGCCGCGAACGGCGTCCGACTCGCCACGATCGTCGCGCGCATTCCCGGATGGATGTCGCAGGTCACCTCGTAGGTTCCGGGCCGATCGAACGTGTGCGTGAAGACCTGATTCTGCGACCCCGACACGTCCATCACCATCGTCCCGGTCGGATTCCGCAGGACTCGGACATTGTGATCGACGTCCTCGCTGTTCCGGAATTCGACGACTTGTCCCACGCGCACGAACAGCACGTCCGGGACAAATGCCTTTCCGAACTGATCCAGAAGGGCGGGCCCTTCAGGCATCGGCAACGCGGCGCCCACCGGTTCCAGCGTGACGATGGCGCCGGCGATTGTCCGGCCCGTCACGACCGCTGGACCCGCATGTGGCACTCTCAGCGTCGCCTGGCGAGCCAGCGGCCGGAGGTGCTGCCGCGGGTGGGTTCGAACAGCCGGCGATCACGGAGAGGCTCAACAGTAGGACTCGAACTCGATCGGGCATCGTGACAAGGAGCTTATCGCGGCACCCGCACGGCGGAGTTTGACAATAGGGGGGGGGGTATAGGCTATAGGGGTAGGGGGTATGGCCATGACGTGGTCTGGCACCGACGTGGGAGTCGCGATGGCCGCCGTCGCACTCATCGTGGCGGTGAACTGGTACTTTCTCGGCCCGCGCCGAACCCAGCGCGCGACATCGAGCAGCGGTGCACAGGCGGCCACCATCGTTGTCGACGGCGGCTACTCCCCTGCCGTCGTGGAGGTCGAGGCCGGCCGCCCGGTTCGACTGACGTTCGACCGGCGCGAAACGAATCCCTGCTCGGAAGAAGTCGTGTTCAACACGCTGGGCATTCGCCGAGCCTTGCCCGCATTCGAGAAGACGGTGATCGAGTTCACGCCGGCCACCGCCGGCCGCATCGAGTTCGCCTGCGGCATGGGCATGCTGCGCGGCACCGTCATCGCGAGGTAGGTCATGGCCACGCCAGCACCAGCGCCAGCCGGAACCGACGAGCGGGCGACCGTCACCTTGCCCGTCGAGGGCATGACCTGCGCGGCCTGCCAGGGGCACGTCTCGCGCGCGCTCACCGGCACGCCCGGCGTCGAGCGCGCCACTGTCAACCTGATGACCAACGAGGCGACGGTCGTCTACGACCCGCGGCTGACTTCCCCCACGTCCCTCGTGGAAGCCGTCGAAGCCACGGGCTACGGCGCCCGTCTGCCGGCACCGGAGACGACGACGGGGACCGACGCGGCCGCGGCGCGTGAGCTGGAACAGGCGCGCGAGTCGCGCACGCTCCTGCTCAAATCAGGCGTCAGTCTGGCGCTCGGTGCCATCGCCATGGTGGTGTCCATGCCGCTCATGGGCGGTGCCGCCGGACACGCGGCGCATAGCGGCGATCCGCTGATCGCCTGGGCCATGCGGGTCGTCGATCCGCCGTTGCGTGCCGTGCTGCCATGGCTCTACGCGATCGATGCTGGTGCGATCCGTTACACGCTGCTCGCGATGACGGCGTTCGTGATGCTGTGGGCGGGCGCCGCCTTCTACACCCGGGCCTGGGCCGCATTCCGGCATCGCAATGCCGACATGAACACGCTGATCGCGGTCGGGACCGGCGCGGCGTTCCTGTACTCGCTTGCGGCCACGATCGCGCCGGCGGCGCTGCAGCAGCAGGGTGCGGCTCCCGACGTCTACTACGAAGCGATCATCCTGATCATCGCGCTGGTGCTGCTGGGCAACGCGATGGAAGCGCGGGCGAAGCGGCAGACGACGCGCGCGCTGCGCGACCTGGCGGCCCTGCAGCCATCCACGGCCCGCGTCCGGCGTGATGGCGGCGAGGAAGAGATTCCCATCGCCGACGTCCGCGCTGGCGATGTCGTGCTCGTCCGCCCCGGCGAGCGATTTCCCGTGGACGGCGTCGTCCGCCGCGGCACCGGCGCCGTGGACGAGTCGATGCTGACCGGCGAATCGTTGCCGGTCGAGAAGCAGCCCGGCGATCGCGTCATCGGCGCCACCGTCAATACGGCCGGTGCGTTCGAGGTCGAAGCCACGACGGTGGGCGCTGCCAGCGTACTGGCGCAAATCGTTCGCCTGATGCGCGATGCCCAGGGATCGCAGGCGCCTATCCAGCGCCTGGCCGATCGCGTCTCGAGCATCTTCGTCCCGGTGGTGATCTCGATTGCGATCGCCACCTCGGCGATCTGGTGGATCGTGCCGGCCGAACCGTCGCTGGTCCAGGCGATCACCGCCGCCGTGGCCGTCCTGATCATCGCGTGCCCGTGCGCGATGGGCCTCGCGGTTCCGACCGCGGTCATGGTTGCCACCGGTCGCGGCGCCGCCGCCGGCGTCCTGATCAAGGGTGGCGAGCCGCTCGAGCGGCTGGCTGCGGTCGACACCGTGGTCCTCGACAAGACGGGAACGCTGACGGAGGGACGGCCTCAGGTGCTCGATGCGGAATTCGTCCCCGGCACCGACGAGCGCGAGGCGCTGTCATGGATTGCCTCGGTCGAGGCGCTCTCCGAACATCCGCTGGCGGCCGCAGTCGTCGACTTCGCGAGGGCACGCGCGGCGCGCACGGACATCCACGTCACGGCGTTTCGAGCCGTGGCCGGGCGCGGCGTGGAAGCCGAGATCGACGGCGACGACGGTCGTGATCGGGACCGAGGCGCTGCTGGCGCTCAATCACGTCAGCGCCGAGCCGCTTCGAGCGGCAATCGACGCGTGGGCCGCCGACGGCAAGACGCCGGTGCTTGTGGCGCGCACGGGACGGCTGGTCGCCGGGTTCGCGATCGCCGATCGGCTCCGCGACAACGCGCCCGGGGTGATTCGCGCGCTCGAGTCGCGCGGCCTGCGGGTGGTCATGCTCACCGGCGACAAGCGCCAGACCGCCGAAGCGATCGCACGGCAGGCCGGCATCGGCCAGGTCATCGCCGAGGTCCTGCCCGAAGGCAAGGTCGAGGCCATCAAGCGGCTGCAGGCGGAAGGACGCCGCGTCGCGATGGTCGGCGACGGATTGAACGATGCACCGGCGCTGGCCCAGGCCGACGTCGGCCTGGCCATGGCGTCGGGCACCGACATCGCCGCCGACGCCGCCGCTGCGACGCTGATGCGCAGCGACCTCACCGGCGTTCTCGCCGCCATCACGCTGGCCCGGCGGACGATGGCGACGATGAAGCAGAACCTGTTCTGGGCGTTCATCTACAACGTGATCGGCATCCCGATTGCGGCGGGCGCGCTCTACCCGGCCTTCGGGCTGCTCCTCAACCCGGTCCTGGCCAGCGCCGCGATGGCGTTCAGCTCGGTGAGTGTCGTGACCAACAGCCTGCGGCTTCGACGAGTGAGGTTGACATGACGGATTCAGCGACGGCGACGCTGCGGGTGCGAAGCCGGCGACAGCGGCCGCAAGGCTGTGGGCGTGGACCGCGCGATCAAAGCCGCCAACCTGCGGCGGCTGCGCCGCATCGAAGGCCAGGTGCGCGGGCTGCAGAAGATGGTCGAGGACGACCGCTACTGCGCCGACATCGTCACGCAGCTGGCGTCGGTGCAGCAGGCTCTGCGGGGCGTGGCGCGGCAGCTGATGCGCAACCACTTGAAACATTGCGCGGCGGCCGCCATCAGGCAAGGCGAATCCGAGGCCGCTGCGATGTACGACGAGCTGCTCGACCTCGTCTACAAGCACCTGCGCTGACCGGCGCCGGCGATTACGTCCCTTCGGCAGGAACCGCGAGCACCGGCACGTGCGACTCGCGGAGCACGCGTTCGGTGGTCGATCCGAAAAAGTACTCGCTTCGGACCTTCGAGTCCTTGCGTCCCCATCACGACCAACTCGGCGCGGCACTCCTCCACTCTGCTTGAGGATCTCTTCCGCGGCCTCGCCCACTTCAACAGATACGCCGATGCGCTCGAGCGGCTGACGGCGCCCCGCGGAGATCCGCTCCAGCAGTCCCTTGATCTCTTCCTGGGTCTGAGCGGTCAGGGCGTCGTGGGTGCCTGACGCGTTGGCCGCGGCATCGAGAAACGAATCGACGACGGTGATGACGGTGAGATGGGCGCCGGATGCGCAGGCGGCCGGTGTTCGGGTCGACGACGGAGCAGGTGCTGCGCGTCGCGAGTGACCGGGCTAGCCGACCGGCCAGAGATCACCTGACGGCGCACGCTCGCGATGCAATCGGCGACGGGCGTCCTGCGCCCGGAGTTAAAATTGCGAGGCATCCCGAAGGATCACCGGTCGGTCCCCACACAGCCGGCTAAGGAACAGGACGCCTCGCAACACGCCAAAGTGAGCAAGCGGAATGCCACTCGGGCGATGGCACGAAGGTGCCAGATCGTCAATATTTTTCGTCGTGGCCGCGAGTCTCGCCGCTTGCCGCGCCATGTCGCCACAGCGACGTGGCATCCTCGCTACTTGACGGCCTTGAGCAGCTCCGTCGCGGTCGTGAAACGCGGCTCGATGTCGACCGGCACGCTGGTCAAGCGATCGATCACGGTCTTTGTTGCCGGCCGCACGATTCCGAGCGAGTCGATCATCTGCCTTCGCTTTGTCGTACGACCCTTCCGCCTGCAGCGTCATGATCTCGCGCGTCAACGAAGTGACGCCCTCGCGAATCTTCGCGGCGTTCACCGCAAACGTTCCATCGCTGGAGACGGTAAAGCCGCCCTGATCGAGCAGATAGTTGAGCTGAATCGCCTGGCCGCGCCCGTGCGCTTCGTTGATCCCGAATCGAATGGAGCGGAACGCCGAGGCGAGGAACGTCGTGTACATCGTCCGCTCGAACGCCTTGTCGAGCTGGCCGCGATCGACGAGAAACTGCAGCGCGAACAGGCCCGAAATGTCGGCCTTGGCTTCCTCGATCGCGCTGTAGGTGTCCTTCAGTTCCTGACGGACGGTGGTGGCGCGGCCGCCGACCGTGATGTCGTGCGGTCCCAGACCGTGCATCAGTTCGTGCATCAGGATGTGGGTGAAGAACGCGTCGAACGCGACGTTGCCGCGATCGGCCGCGGCCAGTGCGACGCCGGCGAATCGGCACGAGCACCTTGCTGAATTTCGCTTCCTGATTGTTCTTCAGCATGACCCGCTTGCTGCCCTTCTCGCGGATCACCCGTTCGTCATTCGGCAGGTTGAATGCGGCGGTCTGGACGCCGCGGTTCGCGTCGCCGGCCGAGAAGACGGTGTTGACCACCGCGATCGGGGCGAGCGCGCCGAGCTTCGGGTTGCGGTACTTCGGGATCGATTGGAAGGTTGTTCTCGATCTCCTGCAGTGACCCGGCAAACTTCTGCAGCTTCTGCGATTCGGCTGGCGTCCTTGACGGTGATGAACGCCTCGAACGCGGCCTTGTAGTTGAACCACTCGTCCTCGTAGACCTCGTACGGCCCGATCGTCGGCTCGACGCTGGCGTCGAGCTCCATCCACTTGACGTCGCTCTCGTAGTAGTCGTTCGAGACGAACGCCGCGGCGCGCGACTTCGAGAAACGCTTTCAAGCGTCGGCTGCGTCGTCGCCGCGCCGCGGCCGCGCGCAGGTGCTCGGCCGCGAGCGCGAGCTCGCCCTGATACTCGATGCTGTACGGCACGGCGACGAACTGGCCGTCCGGTCCGCGCCGAATGGTCGTGAAGAACCCGGTCGCCGCGGTCTTCTCGGCTGGCGGCAGCGCTGGCCATCCACTGCTCCACTTCCTCCTTGGTCGCGCCAACCGGATAGTAGTTGCCCGCGGCCGGCTTCGGCGGCGCGCCGGGAATGAACGGCTCGTTGTGATCGAGACGCGACCACGGCCCCTTGTTGATCAGGAACGCGTGCAGCCTCGTCTCGCCCGCCGGCGACTCGTCGCGCAGCAATTCGACGAGCATCGCCTCGTTGCCGGCCCACACCTGCTCGAGGAAGAGCGCGTCCATCACCTGCGCGGCGCGAATCATGTGCGACAGGCTTCGCCGCTCGTTGGCCGGCAGCGCGCTGACGTCGGCCGCGATGTCGGTCGGCGCGAACCGCGCGATCTGGCGGCTCAGATTCATCACGCCCGCGGGCCGCCGCCGAGCCGGCGTGCGCGGCGGGGCGTTGCCGACGGCGGGGATGGCTGACTGCAGGCTGCGAGTCGCGGCAAGCATGTGCGACATGGCTGAGGAAACGGCTCATCGGATGTCGATACGTGAAGTTTCAGCTGCAGTTGCCAGATCGCCGATCGCTGATCGCCAGCGGCACCGATGGCCGCTAATGCACGCCACTCGACGTCTGGAGCGCGGAAGGATCTGCGCCGAGGCGGCGAATCGCCGTTTCCCACATGCGCTCGAGCGGCGTGTCGAAGACCAGGTCCGACTTCACCGGCGCCATCAGCCACGCCGACGCCGCAAGCTCGTCGTCCAGTTGACCCGGTCCCCAGCCGGCGTAGCCGATGACGAGGCGCATCTGCGGGTCGGGCGAGCTCTTCAACGCGTGCCGGATCAGATCCGGATGCGGCCGACAGAAACACGCCCTCGACAATCTCGAGCGCATCGTCGTCCAGCTCGCGACGCGAGGTCAGCACCCAGGCGCGATGCGGTTCGACCGGCCCGCCGAGATAGAGGTGCACGTCCTTCGTGAATGTCCATCGGCGGCTCGGGCTTGATCACGTCGCACGCCGGTTCGGTCATCTGCCGATTGACGATCAGGCCGAAGGCACCGCGCTCGCTGTATTCCGCCAGCAACACGACCGTCCGGGTGAAGTTGGGATCGACGAGCTGCGGCATCGACACCAGCAGCACCGGCGACAAGGACTGTTCGGCGGACGGCATACTGGCATCTTACGCACAAATCGGGTCGTTGGTCAGCGCCCGTGGCCCTCGGGCGGGCCGGGCGGCTTTCGGCTGGATGCCGGCCCCGTCGAGGCGCCGCGACAGCCGCGCGGCGACAGCGACTCGCCGCGCCCACTCCGCGTGGCGCTGGACGACGGGTGTCTCCGCGCTCAATGCGGCGTTCCGACACCGCCGGCCCGGCGCGCTCCAGCACCTCGAGGGCCGTCTCGTCGCCGCCGTTGCCAAGCACGACGGCGAGATTGCGGCGGAGACGCGACAGTGGCGTTCGCACCATCGCCGACCCGCGGATCGCGTGATGCAGCTCGAAGTCGCTGCGCTCCCACAGGGACGCGGCCGTCTCCGATCGCGCCCGCCGCGCGGCCGCCAGGCGGGATCCAGCGTGGCGAGCGGCGCCAGGTTCCACGGACACACGTCCTGGCAGATGTCGCAGCCGTAGATGTGATCGGCAACGGCCCGCCTCTGGTCCTCCGGGATGTCGCCTTCGAGCTCGATCGTGAGATACGAGATGCAGCGCGTCGCGTCCAGCTCGCGTTCACTCGACGAGCGCCCCGGTCGGACAGGCGTCGATGCACTGCGTGCACCCGCCGCACTGATCGGCCATCGGTTCGTCCGGCGGCAGTTCCAGGCTGAGCGCAATGCCGGCGAGCAAGAACCACGATCCGTACTGCGGGTGGATGAGACAGGTGTTCTTGGCCATCCAGCCGAGCCCGGCGTGATACGCGTAGACCCGCTCCTGCACGTGATGCTTGTCGACGAACACCGCGGCGTCGAACGGCTCGTCGTGCGCGGTCGCATCCACTCGACGAGCGCGTCGAGCCGCTCCGACAAGCACGACGTGATAATCGTCGCCCCACGCGTATCGCGCGATGCGTCCGGGTGCTCTCAGTTCGGCCGCCGCGTCCGGGACGAAGTAATTCGTCCCGGTGACGATGACCGAACGCGCGGTCGGCAGAAAATGACGGATGTCGGCGCGCGTCTCCGCCGACTTGTGCATGTACTCCATCTCGCCGGCGAAGCCGCGATCAAGCCACTCGCGGAGGCGCCCGAGCTCAGGGTAGGCGGCGGCCGCGGCGATGCCGCAGAGATCGAACCCGAGGGCCTTCGCGCGGTCCTTGATCGCTTGAGCGGAGATGGTTGCCACGGGAGGGAGGTTCTATGTTCCGAAGTTCCTGAGTTCCGAGTTCCGCAGTCAGAACCTCGGAACCCGGAACGCAGGAACCCTGAAACCGTAGACTCAGTTCTCTTCGCCAACTGCCGCAGCACGTACGGCAGGATGCCGCCGTGCGAGAACGCCGTCAGCTCCTCGGGCGTATCGATCCGTACCGTTGCCGTGAACGTGCGCACCTCACCGTTCTCAGCCACCGCCCGCACGATCACGTCGCCGCGCGGCCGCAGCGCCATCCCCGAGCCGATCAGCTCGAAGGTCTCGCGTCCACTCAAGGCCAGCGATCCGGCGGTTTCGCCGGCTTTGAACTCCAGCGGCAGCACGCCCATGTTGACCAGGTTGCTGCGATGGATGCGCTCGAAGCTCTCGGCGATGACCGCCTTCACGCCGAGGAGCATCGTCCCCTTCGCGGCCCAGTCGCGCGACGACCCCGAGCCGTATTCCTTGCCGGCAAGAACGATCAGCGGAATGCCCGGCCTGCTGATACTGCATCGCCGCGTCGTAGATGCTCAGGACCGTGCCCGTCGCCGTCGTCTCGACCGTCGGCCCCAGGTACGTCGTCACGCCGCCTTCAGTGCCCGGAGCCAACAGGTTGCGCAGCCGCACGTTGGCAAAGGTGCCGCGCATCATCACCTCGTGATTGCCGCGCCGAGCGCCGTATGAGTTGAAGTCGCGCGGCTGCACGCCGTGGGCGATCAGATACTTGCCCGCCGGGCTGTCCGCCTTGATCGAGCCGGCGGGAGAAATGTGATCGGTCGTGATGCTGTCGCCGAGCACCGCCAGCGCGCGCGCGCTGGCTGATGTCGGTGCGCGGCGACGGCTCGGCCGCGAGGTTCTCGAGGAATGGCGGACGGCGAATGTAGGTCGAGTCGTCTTCCCACTGGAACCGGTCGCCGGTCGGCACCGGGAGCAACTGCCAGCGTTCCGCCCCTTCGAACACCTTCGCGTACTGCTGCTTGAAGGCCTCGGCGGTGACCGAGCCCAGCATGGCGTCCTGAATTTCCTGCTCGGTCGGCCAGATGTCCTTGAGGAACACGGCCGTGCCATCGCTGCCGATGCCGAGCGGCTCGCTTGTCAGGTCGAGGTTCATCGTCCCGGCCAGCGCATACGCCACGACCAGCGGCGGTGACGCCAGATAATTCGCGCGCACGTCCTGCTGGATGCGGCCCTCGAAGTTGCGGTTCCCGCTCAGCACCGACGCAACCACGAGACCATGCTCGCGAACGTCCGCGGCAATGTCGTCGGGCAACGGGCCGCTGTTGCCGATGCACGTCGTGCAGCCGTAGCCGACGAGATTGAAGCCGAGCGCGTCGAGTGATTCCTGCAGGCCGGCCTTGGCGAGATAGTCGGTGACGACTTTCGAGCCGGGCGCAAGGCTCGTCTTGACCCACGGCTTGCGCTGCAGGCCCTTCGCGACCGCCTTCTTGCGCGACCAGGCCCGCGCCGATCATGACGCTCGGGTTCGAGGTGTTGGTGCAGCTCGTGATCGCCGCGATGACGACCGACCCGTGTTCGAGGACGGTTTCGGTCGCGACTGCCGCGCCACCGCCCGACGTGCGTCTTGACGCCCTTTTTCAGGTCGGGCAACGCGGCAGCAAACGAGCTCTTGGCCTTGCCGAGCGGCACGCGATCCTGCGGCCGCCGCGGGCCCGCCAGGCTCGGGTCGACCGTCGCCAGATCGAGTTCCATCGTCTCGCTGTAGGCCGCATCGGGCGTCGCGTCGGTTCGGAACAGGCCCTGCGCTTTGGCGTACGCCTCGACCAGCGCGATCTGCGCGGCCTCGCGGCCGGTCAGCCGCAGGTAGTCGAGCGTCATCGCGTCGATCGGGAAAATCGCGACGGTGGCGCCGTACTCCGGGCACATGTTGCCGAGGGTCACGCGATCCGCGATCGTCAGGTGCGCGAGCCCGGGCCGTAGAACTCGACGAACTTGCCGACCACGCCGTGCTTGCGAAGCGCTTCGGTGATCGTCAGGACGAGATCGGTCGCGGTGGAGCCGCTCGGCAGCCGACCGGAGAGTCGGCAGCCGAGCACCGGCGGAATCAGCATCGAGCTCGGCTGCCCGAGCATTGCCGCCTCCGCTTCGATGCCGCCCACGCCCCAGCCCACGACGCCCAGGCCGTTCACCATCGTCGTGTGCGAATCGGTGCCGAAGACCGTGTCGGGATAGGCGACGGCATCGCCGCTCGCTGGCATCGCGATACACCACGCGCGCCAGGTACTCGATGTTGACCTGATGGACGATGCCGGTCTCGGGCGGCACGACGCGGAAGTTGCGGAACGCGGTCTGTCCCCAGCGGAGAAACACGTAGCGTTCGCGATTGCGTTGATACTCGAGGTCGGCGTTGAGCTGCAGCGCTGTCGACTGTGCCGAAGTGGTCGACCTGCACCGAATGATCGATGACGAGCTCGACCGCCTGGAGCGGGTTGACCTGTTCCGGCCGTCCGCCGAGCGCGAACGATGCCGTCGCGCATCGCCGCGAGATCGACGACGCACGGCACGCCGGTGAAGTCCTGGAGCAGCACCCTGGCCGGCATGAAGGAGATTTCCTTCTGCCCACCGGACCGCGGATTCCACTCGGCCAGGGCGCGGATGTCGTCGGCCTTGACGAAGCCGTTGTCCTCGCGGCGGAGCAGGTTCTCGAGCAGGATCTTCAGCGAGAACGGCAGCTTCGCGACGTTCGGAAACGTGCGTTCGAGCGCGGGCAGGCTATAAAACGCGACGCGGTCGGAGCCCACCGCGAGCGACGTGCGTGTCTCGAAAGAATTGAGGGACATAAACTGTGATCATATCGTGCCAAGGTGCCAGGGTGCCAGTGCCAGGGTGCAAAGTGCCAGGGTGCCTCAGTGCCAGGGTGCCTAATCTAAGAGCCTGTATCAAACGGCCGGCGCACGGTAACGACTTCCGGGCTGGGAGGGCCGTCTACGCCTTGCCGCTCAGCCGCGGAGGCTCTGCCGATTCGATTCCAGTCCTGCCGGCGCCGCTCTTCGGCTGCCATGGCTGTCAGCCCGCGCTCAAGTATAGACTTCGCGCATTATGGTGCTGTCCGGCGTACCGTGAAGTGCTCAACCAGTAGACAACAACAGCCGAGGATGTCCCGGTGGATGGCATGACCGACGTGTGGCGGCTAGAGACCTTTCAATGATCTGAGGGCCAACCCGGCGAGTTCAGTCTCATCCAACTCGATGACCCCCAGTTTTCGGCCGGGAGGCGAGGCGCGTACCACGACCACCGGGACACCGGTCGGCAATCGCAGTGACCGCGCCTCGGGAAAGTCGTTGCCCATTTCGGACAAGACCAGCTCGTACTCAGCACGAAGCCCGGGAGGCGTGTCTGGCGGTATTTGAAGTGGGGATGGCGGACCGCGAGTATTAATTCCCGCTCCTCCGCAGGAACAGACTTGGCCCCCTCCTGGCGGCTCGTCCAGCGTCGCCGGCATCAGAATCGAGACCCGCAACTTCGGGCGCGTTCTGGCGAAGTACCACGCGTGACCACGCCGCCCCACCAGGCGCCGACCAGGATGTCCGGCGGCGAGTGCTCATCGCTGGAGGGCATGAAGTGATTGAGCCGTGCGCCGGACCGCGGTCTTCATCATTGGGGTCGACTTGGCGCCACAGCATAGGCATCACCGTGACCTTGCTGCCCGTGCGGCGAATACCGGAGTCCAAGGTTCATCCCGGTCTCGCCGGCACCGGTTTCAAGAATGACCACGGGCTGACCAGGCTTCCGCTGTTAAGCCCGGCGACGGCAACCCGCATCGCCCGCTCACGTGGACCACTGGTGGATGCGCGCTAACCTGCGCGATCGCACCGGTTGCTGCGACAGAATCATCACAGCGGCACACACGGCCCGGCGATCCGCAGACAGCTGCGCAGTCATAGACATGCTTCCCTCCGTCACCGCAGTCGACGGATCGCTCAGAGTCTGGCTAACGTGCGCGCTCACCCGCGGCGCCGCTCGCAGTCGACAGGAATCCACTGGTCTCGCGGCGACGGGTGCAGCGCCTTGTTGGTTCGCGATCCAAGCCCTCATCCCAATTGTGACTCTTGATAATAGGCCGAACCTCCTCGTGATCACGCCGAGAGCATCACGGGCGACGACGATTCCACACGCCCGGAACGCTACCTCAAAGGAAGGTTCACGTGTGGCTCCGCACCGCCGAACAGGCCGTTCAAGAATCGCGAGACCGTGTTAATGCGGCGTGCATCACGACAGCGGTCGACACGCTGAAAACTGATTTACTTCGTCGCCACTCCTACGATTGCACCCACGCCGGCACCAATGCCTGCCCCGATTCCACCGAGCATGACACCATTGGCTCCCGCGGTGAAGTCGTAGAACACACCATCATCGCCCGCGATATATCCGACGAGAAACCCACTGCCGAAGCCAATCAGAGTCCCGAAGAGCACAGGGTGTTTTCCGAGCACGCTTCGCTGTCGTCCTGTCTGCTGTCGAGCCCCTCGAGACATGCGCCCCGAGGAAGACATCGACGGCGAGGCGGATGGCCGCCTCAGCACACCGCTGCTTGAAGCACGTCCGGCCGCAGCGGCCGAGCAGCAGTCGTAGAGGACGTGGCCGCTTGGAACCGTTCGACAGCGGGCCGCCCAACGCAATCAGTCGCCGAGGTATCTTGAGCAAGAACAGGGCGTGGCACTATCTGGAGCAGCAGAACGAATGGCAGGATGACCTTGCACATTTGAAACCTCCCTGCCGAGTAATGTGCAGAGTCGCTTCCAAATGGCTCACACTCTCTAGGAGCTTGCTGAAAAACCCTTCAGTTTAGGGATCGACAGATCGTCGATCGCGTACTACCATGGCGCGCATGCGAGGAGACGACCGTCAGCCCGATGCGATGTTCAGTTACGTGTCTGCCGAGCAGCGTGTGCCGCAGGATCATCCGCTGCGCGCGATTCGCGCGTTGGTGGACGACGTGCTGCGCGACATGTCGCGCGAGTTCGACGGCCTGTATGCGCGCGTCGGGCGCCCGTCGATTCCGCCCGAGCGGCTGCTGCGGGCGCAGCTGCTGCAGATCTTCTACTCGATCCGCAGCGAGCGGCTGTTGATGGAGCAACTCGATTACAACCTGCTGTTTCGCTGGTTCGTCGGGATGGACATGGACGAGCCGATCTGGGCGCCGACGGTCTTCACGAAGAACCGCGACCGGCTGCTGAATCAGGAGATCGCGCGCAGCTTCTTTCGGCGCGTCGTCGACCGCGCCGCAGGCTTGATGTCCGACGAGCATTTCACGGTCGACGGGACGCTGATTGAAGCCTGGGCGAGCCAGAAGAGTTTTCAGCGGAAGGATGGCGGGACGGACGGCGACGGGCGCAATTTTCGCGGCCAGGAGCGGAAGAACGACACGCATGCGTCGAAGACCGACCCGGACGCGCGGTTGTATCGGAAGTCGAATGGCGCCGAATCGCGGCTGGCGTATCTGGGCCACCTGTTGATCGAGAATCGTCACGGCCTGATCGCCGACGCGATGGCGACGATCGCGGATGGCACGGCGGAGCGCGAGGCGGCGACGCTGATGCTGCACGCGCAGTGGGAACGCGCGCCGGGGCGCCGCCGCACCGTGGGCGCCGACAAGGCGTACGACATCGGCGATTTCGTCGAGCTGATGCGCGAGCTGAACACGACGCCGCACGTCACGCAGAACCTGGCGCGGCCGGGCGGCAGCGCGATTGACGGCCGCACCACGCGCCATGAGGGCTATGCGATGAGTCAGCACGCGCGACCGCGCATCGAGCCGGCCTTCGGCTGGCTGAAGACGATCGCCTGGTGCGCAAGGTCAAGCTGCGCGGGCTGCCGAAGGTCGATTGGCTCTTCGTCTTCGCGAGCGCCGCGTTCAACCTGATTCGACTGCCCAAGCTGCTGCCGCGACGGCATGACGAGGGCGACGTGTCTCCACTCGCCCGTTCGGCCCGCTCGCACGAGCCGTGCGACGGCGCTCCGCGATCGTCTGAAGACTCGATTCGACGATATGAACGAGACAGAGACTGCCATGATCAGCGGTTTTTCAGCGGCCCCCTAGAGTGCATTGCCGCCCAGATGGCCCAGGGCGTGGCGTTCAGCCGCGAGCCGCGCGGATCCGCTGCTTCGACTTGCCCGGTTTTCCAGCGCGGATCATCGTCTGAACGCCTTGTTGGGCACCCCCGTTCGCTTCACATTGCGTGGTCGGTGTTGAGTACACCCCAAGCGCCTCATTGACCGATGCTTCCGACGGAAAGGCGTCGGCTACATCGGCGTCGAGTAGCACCGCACCGCCGCCTTCCTCGCGAATTCGGCGGTAGTGCTTGCCGCGAACCCCGCCCTTCATCGACGCGAAGTCGTATTCCGGGCGCAACGTCATCATGTGGCTGATCAGGTCTTCTTCATATAAATTCCGCTCGCGCGCCGTCGCAGGACGAGCACTGATGATCTGGATCTGTATTGCCGACGTCGGTGTGCGCAACGACGACGAACATCACCCCGTGCGGTGGAACCGATAGTGATGAACCGACGTTCACCAACCGAGTGATCCCCGTCCAGAAGTCTCGTCGCGAGAGCGTCGCCGAAACCGTCGCGGGTTCACGGAAGTCAACCCCGTGCTTCGTGAGTTGACCGCAGCCTTCTCTTCGTCCCAAGCGAAGGTCACGGCCGGAGTATGCGTCGTCGCGATTCAGGAGCAGGCCGGTCGCGCTGACTGATCTTCACATCGAGATGAGGGCGTACTGTCTGCCTAACGGATTGCGGCTCACCCGCGGCGGCCCTTCACAGCGGATTCTACCGCCGATCACTGCTCGGCCGCTGTCGGTGCAGCCGCTGTTAGACGGCACGGTTACCGAACTTCTTGAGGCCAATTTCCGCCAGGCATCGGGACCGGCTTCAACAGCGTCGGATTGATCACGACATGTTTGATGCGCTGCCGTTTCCAGGTGTAGGTGATATGCACCAGGCCATCTGAGCTCTGAATCACGGCCGGATACGAGTACTCGCCGGGCTCACGTTCGAGAGTCAGCGCGGCGTCCCACTGTTTGCCGTCACGAGAGGTGGAGACGTTCAACGGCGATCGGCCCCGTGTCGTGTGGTTGTAGACGATCAGATGGTGGCCATTGCTGAGGGTGACGGCGTCGACGCCGGAGTTGGGATTGGGCAGCCCGGTAAGCGCAATCGGAGTCCACGATCGTCCGCCGTCATCGGACCAGGTCTCGAAGACCTGCTGTGACCGCGTGCGTCCGAGGGCTTGGAGCCTACCGCCCGGATGAACAAGAATGCTGGGCTGGATCGCGTCGATGGCGCTTCCATCGGCCGCAGCGGCCGGCACGGCAGCCGTCCAGGTGAGGCCGGCATCATCGTGCGCTCGAAGTGCACGCGCCACCTACTTGGGCGCTCCACTGACTCGGTACTGCTGGGGGCAACCAGAGTTCCATCAGCAAGCTGAACGGGCTTGTTTTTGATCGGACCCAGGATGCCGTCCGGCAAGCGCCGGGCATCGGTCCAGGTCCGCCCGCTGTCGCGAGAAGTTCGAAGCATCCCCCACCAGCTTTGTGGATTGGCGCCGACCTTGTAGAAGAGCATCAGCGTCTTGTCGCGCTGTTCGAACAGTACTGGGTTCCAGCAGGCGTACCGTCCGCCATCTGGCTGCATTCCCGTGGCTACCTCGATCGGGCGGGTCCACTCGCCGGTCACGCGTCGCGACAGCCAGATGCCAACGTCGGTCGCTCCTTCACGCGTTCCCCCAAACCACGCAGTCACAAGCCCCTCTCGCGTCTCGACGATGGTCGATGCATGAGCACTCGCAAACGGTGCGGACTCGAACACAAACTTTGTGTCGGTGACCCCACTCGCCGACGTGGAAGCTTGCGTATGCTTTTCAAGAGTCGCCGTTTGCCGATGTCGTGACAGCTCAGTAACTGATACGGAGACGGTACCCAAGACCGGCACGACCATCAGCATTACTGCTATGCGCATATCCCTTCCCAATATTGATCCGTCTAATGGTTGATTCAGCCGCGGCGGTGCATGATCACTCTCGCCGCCGGCTGCAAATCGCTGTTCGGCGGCTTCTATGGCCTCGCCGAGGGAGCCAATTGGTCCGAGTCGAATGCGACGATCCCGTTACGCGAGCGGCTCACATGCCACGCCGCACTAAACCCTGGGGGTGTCATGGGCACAAGCTCGCGGGTTTGTAGATTGAACCGAAACGCACCGCGTCGTGGTGCTGAATGGAACCACAGATGAACGCCGCCGAAATCGACAAAGGCACCTTGGCTGTTGCGGAGTTGTCCGGCGTAATAGGCTCCTTCTGGCCACCGCCAACAGGGATCCGCCGTACCGAATGTGTTCTTCAGCAACGTCGGTTCCGGAGTATGTGAATAGATGAATTTGCCATCAGGTAAAACAGGTCTCGCGACACCGTAATCAGACAAAATCCGGCGAGGCTCCCCGGAACCGTCAGGCGACACGATGTAGAGCCCTCTCCCCCTCCCGTCCCGATTCGACAGGAAGACGATCTCTTTGCCATCGGGACTGAATGCAGGACGCGAGTCCTGGAAGCTACCCGAGGTGATCTGGCGCGAGTTGGCTCCGCCCGCGTCCGCTACGAAGAGTTCGAGTTCGACCTTCTCCATGAAGCGCCGGTAGGCGGTGTTGCGACCGGCTGGGATGGGATCACATCTGCGGCAAACGCGATTCGCCGGCCCTGCCAGTCGAATGATGGCTCGAAGGAACCGACGTTGGCCGGCGTGACGGGACGGGCCTCGTTAGTCCCAAACTGGTAGAGCCATACCCGGGGTCGATCTGTAACGCCCCCCCAAAAGACGACCGCAGAACCGTCCGGATGGATATGCGGCTGCCCGAAGGGTCCCCACGAGGGCATCGCGGATGTCATAGACGCCTCAGGGCCTGGTGACAGACGCCGGATCTCGTTGTTGGGAAACCAAGCGTACACGTGCGATGTCGAACTTGGCGCCACCGGAGTCGGGCGAAGAGGTCTGAGAAATTAGGCTCGCCGATGAGACCATGCTGAAAAAGAACGCGACAGAAAAGGCCCTGACCGCAACGGAAGAGCGCATGAATCATTCTCCAGCTTTTGTTGCCCGGCCCAGAAGGTCAGCCGATTCGCCGACCGCCATAAGACGTGTCCGCCGAACGGTCCGGATGAGCCGCGCGCCGCTGCGGTCTGCGGCGTGTCGGCTCCATGCGGATTATGCCGTGTCTCGCGAATCATGAAGGACACTCTTCGCGTTCGGAAGGTCGTCCGCGTTCCGATACACGCCTCGATACTCGGGCGGGAGTGCTTCCGCAACGGCAAGCCCAATTGCGTCCATGACGAGGCGTCGATCGCCAACCGCTCTGGCAACCAAAGCGCTTGCACGTAAGGGACGACCCAGTTGCAGGACCACACGCGCTGGACGGAGCGCCGAAACCTCCACTGGAAACAGCGCCTCCGGGCCGGCGAGGCCCACCGGGAGTACCCATGTGCCCGGGACGTCGAGGTAGCGCGCGACACCGGCCAGCATCGACTGCATCCCGCCGGTGCGACTGCGCGTACCCTCGGCGAACAACACAAGCGCATCGCCCTCCCGAAGCCTCCCGCGCGCAACTCAATTGAGCGTCGTGCCGCTCGGGCCACCTCTCGCCCGTTCAGCACGGCTTCTCCCGATGCCACCTCGGTGCTTTGCGGCACCTTGACCGTGCCGAAACACAAGCTCGAAAAGCGCCGTTCACGACTCGTGAACACTTTGGGGCCAGCCAGGGCCGTCAGGCGATTCGCCAACTCGGCGCCGCCCGCTCGCTGCAACAGATCTCGATGACATTCGCATCGGCATACGACAGATGGTTCGCGACGATGACCACGGGCACGTTCGTGACCCGCGCCGAAGTGGTGAGCCCCGCGGAGCTCAGAGCCCTGACCAAGAAAGCGGTCGGCGAGGAGATGGTGAATGCGTTGCGCGAGCGGATCGCGCGGGTAGTAGTCCCACCCGTTGTCCGCAACTAGCCGAGCCTTGAGGGCCCGACAAGGCGTCCGGCCCGGCGCTAGCGATCTCTCGCTCGAGTGCGGCGCGGATGTCTCGGAGTGTGAGCAGATCTCTGATCGGCCAGGAACTCCAGAATCGCCGCGATCAGCACCTCGCGACTCAAGCCGCTCGGCCGCGTCTCCATTGAGTCATTTCATTGGCTCTGAAGTTCGCCTCACAACGGCATAACGTGACGAATGAGCCGCGTGCGCTCACGAGCCAGCGCGCGTCGGCTCCATTCGATGTTAGCCCGCAGGCTCGAGGTCGGCGCTGCTATTTTGCCGCCGGCGTACCTTGCACGGCCACGGCTTGCCAGCCCGAAGCTGATTTTACCCAGACGTCAAGCCACCACGTTGCTCCGCAACGATATCTCCGCGTCGCGGCTGTGCCGTTGGCAAACATCGTGAACTGCTCCTGACTACATGGGGCAGGGTTTGCCGCAGGTTTGGTCTGCTTAAGTTCGGCGATCCGTTCGGCAAGGGTGAAGAGCCGACCCGCCTCATTCACAACCGTAAACTGAGGAGCGGTGAGACGCTCCCATGTTGCGACGTCAACTTTGTTTATGGCGGTCTCCCTGGCCGCAACAGCTTGGACAAGATCGACCGGTGCCTGTCCGGTAACGACCATGGGCAGGACGACGCAGGACACCAGAACGACCGCGATGCCCATCCTCTTCATTCAAACCTCCCTTCATTCATAGACAGTCGTGAATCTTGCGGGCAAACGCCAGCGCATCACCCGCGGCGCTTCAGGATTCGTCGAGCCGTTGGCTCCCCATGATCAGGGCGCCACCGTCGAATCCACAAGATGGCGGGCCTGATGGCGTTATCGGGCTTCCTATGCACGGACGATAACGCGCGCCGGCGCCATTTGGATGTTAGCGCGCAGGAACGAGTTTTCGGTCACGCAGGATCTGTCCGATCTCTCGCCCGCGCGCGACGACTGTCTGGTATATCCACGTGTAGTGATCGGTCGCCCAGAAGTCCATGATCTGCTTCGTCTTCAGCTCTCCGAGTATGCGGAGGTCGGCCTGCTGCTCGAGGTAGCACACCAACAGGTGCAAGTACGTCGACTGTTCGTCGCGAGCACCCGCGGTTCCGCCCGCCGGCACATTCGGAAACAGCTTCCGGAGATCTGTAACGGCTTGTTCGAGCTCTTCTCGGCGGTCCGCGAGGAACCAGTGGAGCTGTTCGTGCACAAAGGTGGACACAAGCAGGTCATCGTCCTTCGCGTGCCGGGTGTGAAGCGTCAAGACCGGGTGGCTGAACGGTATCGCTTGCTCATCCACCACGATCGACTTTGTGAAGATCCACGGCGAGAGGTCGTATGTCGCGAGGAGTCTCTGAAGCTGCTCGCGCGTCCTGGCTTCGGTCGGCGTGCCATGCTTCAGCGCGATGTCAAGACTCGACTGCGCAGACCCTCGCTTCACTGAGCAGCAGCACATCATCAACGAGAGGAACATCGAGCGTCTCAGCTGACTCACGGCTTTGCCCTCAACGTTGTCGCGCTAACGTGCCAAATGAGCCGCGCGCGTACGCAATCCAGTGCGCGTCGGCTCCCATTTGGGGTTAGGCGGCTATTGCACGTTACACACGCGTTTCACGGCGTCCGACTGTGCCGCCGGCAGGCCGATCAGGGTGATCCGATCGATGCGCATCCTGACGTAGCCGGGATCGACACAGAGCTGGGGCCAGATCCCCGAGCTCGTTTGGTCAGGACCTGTGTAGAGGATCCCGTCGACGATGTCCTCGAGACGACGCTTCGCCCAATGGTCACGCGGGATCGGCACGAAATCGTCTTCGCCGCGAATGCGGTAGCGCTGGTCGGGACTCTCGAATTCGCTGAAGTCGACTGCGCCGAGCGCGGTGCCGCGCACGGCCGTGAAGCTCATCGGCCTCCACGATGCCGTGTCCGCCTGCCACTCGGTCAGCGACCCTTCCGCCCGCACGGTGAACACGCGCGCGCCGCCCGGGGCCTCGATCAGACTCACGATCGTCTGCGACTGCCAGCTCGTCATATCGTAGTTGGTCAGAATCTCCTGCCGCATCAGGTGGCCGTTCGCCCACACGATCAGCGCACGCCGGTTGTGCGCGAGCACGAGCCGCCGCACCAGGTCGGCGGGATAAGAGTCGCGCTGGATTTCCCATTGTCGGTAGTCGGCCTTGTTGCGAACGTGCTCCCAATCGATCGGCGGGTCCCCGAGCAGCACGCGCGTCTTCTCAGCCGCCGGCCGCTTCGCGTTGGCCTCGCGCACCGCCCGGAAGAACGCGGGGGTATTCTGATTGTCGAGCGAGATCCCCGGCTGCACGGCGTCGAGCCACGCCCGCTGGACCGTGGATTCCGAGACGTCCTCGCCGCGGATGTAGCGGTCCATCACGTCCTGATACCGCGAGCTGCCGAACTCGACGACGATGTCGTTGACGGTGGCACCGAAACGAGGATCAGTGACGAGTGCCCGCAGGAGCGCCTGGGACTCGTTCGCGTCAGTGTGGCCGCCCGGAAAGGACACGACGCGGAACGATCGAAACGCGTCGAGGATCGCGGTAATGGCGTCCTGCGGCGTCGCTGCGAGCGGCCGGGCGCCCTGCGCAGTGCCACGGATCGGCACGGTCAGCGTCAGGCAAGACGCGGCAAGCATCGACACCCATGCCACTCGCAAACGACCTGGAGCACGCTTCTGAGCCACCACCTGATTCCTCCTGTGCACGTCCGCATCCGGCGCGCGGCAAATGCCTGTCCGCCTAACGATTGCGGCTCACCCGCGGCCGCGTCCGGCTCGCGCGGCCGACGGGTGCAGCCGCTTGTTGGGCCGCGCGGCGTCTTTGGCCGGTCCAAAAGCGAACTCTGCGAGCGCCGATTCCTCAGTCAGGTTTCGGGCAGCTGCGAGAACGGTCGACGGAACCCAATCGGGAAAGGGGACCTCTCTGGTCACGTGACGTCCCGACTTGGTGTGGACCTCGCGCACCTGCGACAGGTAATCCGATGGAAGCCGGCCCGCCGCCCGGACAAGAGCTGGCCACAAGCGCCGATGGACAAACGTGATCTTCCCCTTGATGAGCCGACAAACGAGAACATCGTCGCTGTCGCGAATCGCTCGCGTCACCGCGAAAATCTCGTGACTCTTCGGATGAGACCACCAGCTACCTCGTACTGGCTCCCCAGCTATGGCCTCAGCAACCGACGGCACCGGCCCGTGCGCGGCTTCGAGCACGACACCGTGCGTACGAATGAAAGCGAGAGCTTGGCGCAAGGTCATCGCCACGTTGTCTTCCGACGGCCCAACTAGTATTGAAGTAGACGGCTCACGCCCATTCGCAATGATCCGCAGGACTGACGTGCCCGCCGTATTGTCGTCATCCTACTGTCCGCGCGCATCTTACACCTCGCCGCGTCGGGAGCCCCGTGCCCCCAATCACCGCGGGAATCACGAATCATTGCGAGGACTTCGCGCGTAAACGTACCGGCCCACTGGGACGGCGCTGCGTTTCACTGCGAGAGCGGCGCTGAAGAGTGCCGAAGTGCCACGGTGCCTCAGTGCCAGCCGGTGCTTCAGTGCCAGCGGTGCTCCACCGCCGGGGGTGAACGGGCCGAGCTAACGTCGACTAGCCAGGAAGGCGGCGACGACGTCGCGGGGGTCGCGGCGGAGGCCGTCCACTTCGTGATTCATCCGCTGCATGTCGTCGGCTGAGACCTGCCCGGCCAGTCCACGCAGTGCGCGATCGACGTCGGGATACCGGAGCAGCGTGGACGATTGGATGACGGGCGCGGCGTCGTACGGCGGGAAGTACTCGCGGTCGTCCTCCAGAATCGACAGGTTCAGGGCTCGAATCAGGCCGCTCGTGGCGTCCCCGGCCGTGACGTCAATCTCGCCCGCGGCCACGGCGCGGTAGATCAGGTTC
Source organism: uncultured Acidobacteriota bacterium (assembly GCA_963841895.1). Lineage (GTDB taxonomy): Bacteria > Acidobacteriota > Vicinamibacteria > Vicinamibacterales > UBA2999 > JACCSI01. Next base: position 261,320 of record CAWJEO010000015.1, on the reverse strand, counting down.
AGATCCATGACGCGCGGCGCGTCGCGGAACCGGAGGTTGTAGGTGCGCGCCAGTCCCGGAAATCCGTCCGGCCGCTCGAGAAACTCGTAGCCGAAGCCGGCGCGCCACTCCGGAGCGACGCGAGCCAGGTCGCTGATCGTCCGGAGCTGCCGGGTCTCGCGATCCGCCGTGCGGACCAGAATCGCAAACGTGTTGTTGAAGCCCAGCCCGGGCAGGAGCGTGAGCCCGCGCGCCGCGTACCGGTCGCGCACGATGTCGAACACGCGCGACGAGAGGCTGAGGTTGTCGCTGCCGCGCCGCAAATCGTCGAACGGCTCCTTGAAGAGCGCGGTCAGCGACGTGCCGGTGTATTCGACATAGACGTCGATGTCGCCGCGCCTCAACGCCTCGTCGCAGACGAGAGTGCCACCGAGATTCAGACGCCGTTCGACCGGCAGGCCGGTGGCCTCGATGGTCTGCGCGAGAAGCTCGCCAAGGACAATCTGCTCGGTAAAATTCTTCGAGCCCACGACGATCGCAGCGGCCGGCCCGCTCGCGCGCAGCCCCACATACAGGCCTCCGCCCAGCAGAACGGCGAACACGACCAGCGCCAGCCGCAACTGCGGCGAGCCGCGCCTCGGATCGACGGCCCGCGTCGCAAGGGCCAGCAGTCCGTCCGCGGCAAGCGCCAGCACCGCCGCCGGGAGGGCCCCGGCGAGAATCACCATTGGATCGACCATCGACAGGCCGCGGAAGATGTAGTCGCCGAGCCCGCCAGCGCCGATCGCCGACGCAATCGTCGCCGTGCCGACCCCGACCACCGTGGCGACGCGCACGCCGGCGAGAATCGCCGGCGCGGCCAGCGGGAGTTCGACCTGACGCAGCACCTGCCGCGGCGTCAGCCCCATCGCGACCGCGCATTCCAGCACGGCCCGATCGACGCCGCGGATGCCCGCCACCGTCGTGCGGACGATCGGCAGAACGCCGTAGAGCGTCAGGGCGACGAGCGCGGTGCGGGTCCCGATGCCTCCGATCAGCGGGAGCGGAATCAGGAAGCCGAACAGCGCCAGGCTCGGCACCGTTTGCGCGAGGTTGGCCAACCCAACCAGCGGCCGCGCGAGCGCTGGCCGGCGTGACGCCAGGATGCCGACCGGAATGCCGATGGCGGTCGCAATGGCGATCGAGACGATGACGAGCAGGAGATGCTCGCCGGTCCGCATCGCCAGCTCCGCTCGGTGCGACGACAGGAACTCGAGGAGCGCACTCATCCGAATCGGGTCTCGAGAAGCGCTCGCACGTGCGGGTCGTCCACCTGCGCCAGCCGGTCGGGCGGTTCGCACGCGACGACGCGGCCTTCGTGCAGCACGGCGATGCGCGCGGCCAGCGCGAAGGCTTCCGACAGATCGTGCGTGACGAGCAGGACCGCCCGCGGCAGCTTGGCCTGGAGCGCGCGGAACTCGCGGTGGAGTTCGACGCGCGTGATCGGGTCGAGCGCGCCGAACGGTTCGTCCATCAAGAGCACCGGCGGATCGGCAGCAAGCGCGCGCGCCAGGCCGACACGCTGCCGCTGACCACCCGAGAGCTGATCGGGCCAGCGATCGCGGAACGCCGCAGGCTCGAGCCCGACCAGGGTCAGGAGTTCGTCAACGCGCGCGGCCACGCGTTCGGCCGGCCATTCGAGCAGACGCGGCACGATCGCGACGTTGTCGGCGACGCTGTAGTGCGGGAAGAGACCGACGTCCTGAATGGCGTAGCCGACGCGGCGCCTGAGCTCGATCGGCGTCCCACGCGGTCACGTCGCGACCGTCCACCTGCACGTCGCCGCGATCCGCATCGGCCAGCCGGTTCACCAGCCGCAGCAGCGTCGTCTTGCCGCTGCCGCTTCTGCCGACCAGCGCGACGACCTCGCCGGCGCTCGACCGCGAGCGTCACGCCCTGGAGGACCGGACGTCCGCCGCGCGCGACCGCGACGCCGCGAAAATCAATCACCGTGGTTGTCGACGCTGCGCCCGCGGTCGCCATGGAATCTCTAGTGGAGCGTATCGACGTCGCCTCATCGCCCGGCGTCAGAACGCGATGAACCCGAGCGCGCTGAGCCGGGGATACGCCCGATTCTTGTCCTCGAAATCGATCCCGCGGCTGCGAACCACTAGCGCACGCTTCGCCGCGGATGCCCATCGCGCCGTTGCTTGCCCGACCGCCCACGCAGCCAATAGTGCACGCCGCCGCCCGCGTATCCCAGACGCCCCGTCTCGAGGAGATAGCGATCCTCGTGCAGCTGCCGGAGATAGCCGCCGCCGCCGATCACATACGGCCGAACCGCCCGCGCCGAATGCTCGCCCGCGCAGATGGAACAGGCCGCTGAACTCGACGGTGTATTGATCGATCGATTCGCTGCTTCGCGTCTCGGCGACGCCTTCACTATCCTGGGTGATGCGGACGGCGAGCGTCGGGCCGGCTGAACGTGCCGGCCACCTCGACGCTGAATGCCCGCGACAGCGCATACGCCACGCGCGCGTCGAACCCCGGCGCGCTCTCCAGCCTGGACTCGGCCCGGAACAACGTGAATGGGTCTGGCGCTGCGGTTCCGTTGCGCCTGAGCTCGGCATTGCGATCGCCGACCGCGTAGCCGGCAGCGGCCCCGACAGCCCGCCGAGACAACGATCTGCTTCTCGAACGCAGGGGCACCCTGCGCGTGCGCTCCGGCGGCGGCACCCACGATCAGGCTGCCGATGAGCGCCAGCAATCCGCAGCGTCCTCATTTCGGCCGCACCTCGACGTTCGACGCCGTCGGCATTGCCACCACGCGGCGCGATCACCAGCCGCGGACTGTAGGTCACGCTGAAGTTGACGTCGGTGATCCCCGGAAAAAAACTCTCGGGATCGGCGTCGTCGAGCGGTTCGACGCGAACGACGTACGGGCCCGGCGGCAGTGCCCCGATGACGTAGTCGCCATTGCGCGTTCAGCGTAAAGCCGCCGATGATCTCGCCGGTCTCCAGATTGAAGGCGGCGATATGCGCGCCGAAGACGCCGGCGCCGTTCTTGGTGATGCGGCCGCTGATGCTGCTGGCGCCGTCGATCGAAACCGGCGCGTGGATAGAGATCGGCGATCCCGGCGCGATCGTCCGGCTGCAGCGCCCGGTCGGCAATCGACCCGGCACTGAGCGCGATCGGAAACATCACCGCGCCCGAGCCCAGGACGCGGCGGCCGCCGGCCACCATCTCGGTCTCGCCGATCGCCGAATGGCCGAGGCCGAGCAGGTGACCGATCTCGTGCAGCGCCACCGACTGCAGGTCGATCGCGCCCGGGCTCGCCGCCCGCCGCGGTCGACCAGCTGAATCGCGCGTTGAAGAACACGTCGGCCTCGATAATCTTCGCCGGTCGACGCATCGAGAATGATGCTCGTCGCGCCGAGCACGCGATCGAGCTCGGGTCGATCGAGGAACCCGAAGGTCGTCCGGCCGTCCTCCTCGCCGGGCTCGGCTTGAGTAAACCCGACAGCTGGCTCTGAACGTTCGCGGTCGGCACGGCCTGCCATGTCGCAAACGCGCGCCCGACGGCATCGCGGAGATGCTGTCGCGCTGACGCCCGGCGCCGTCACGCTCGCTCACGAAGTACTGACACCGAACGATTCCAGCGCACGTTGACGAGAGTTGCCGCCGACGCGCACGCCGAACTTCAAATAGGCGAACGCCGGCGCGGGCAGGCCGATCACGATCGACGCGACGACAAGCGGCGGCAACGGCCCGCTTCATCGGGCCGCTCCGACGTCTCGCGGATCGCCGACTCAAATGCGGCGAGCGTCAGCGTGTGTCGATCCGCGGCGCCGCGGATGATCCGGCCGGCGGCGCTGGCCTTGAGCGGCGGCGGCGTGACCCGCAAGCCGCCGGCGGCCGGCGTCGCGCGCGACGCGGAAAATCCCCTGCCCGAAGCCGAGCGTCGTCGGAATCGTCGGACCGCGGCTCGACGAGGAACAGCACGACGAGTTCGCCGCTCGCAGCACCGGCGCACCAGGAATCACGTTGATCACTGCCGCCGGCCTCGCCGCCGGGCAGCCGCATCGTCACCGACGTCGCCGAGGTCGCCCTTGAAGTACTTCAGCGCCTCGAGCGTGACCATGCTGTCGATCGCGCGGCGATCGGCGGTCCATTGGCCGCGCACGTCCGCGACGCGCGCGTAAACGACGGCCACCGACTCTTCGACCAGTTGCTCGAACGTCATCGGCACGACCGTCACCGCGTCGATCGCCAGCGGCGACGGCAGCAGAGTCCGCAGGACACAGCAGCGCCGCCACGGCGACAGGCCGTGTCGACTCATCGTCCGAGCTCCCTCGATCCTGTCCGCGACGCGCTGTGCCGCGACGTCCTCGGCCTCATCAGCTGCGATCTTGCGGCGCGCGATTTCGAGCACCGCATCGGCGGCGCGGCCGGCTGGCGCCCGTTTCGCCCAGCCGCTGCCGCACGATGGCCAGCTGCTCTTTCATCTCCGCGACGCGGGTCTCGTTGGTCAGGAGCTCGACCGCTTCGCGCGCCACGGCTTCGGGCGTGCACCCGTCCTGAATCAGCTCCTCGACAACGCGCTCGCCGGCCACCAGGTTGACCATGCTGTACATCGACACGCGCACGAGCGGCTTGCCCAGTTTGTAGGTCACCGGCGACAACCGATAGACCACCACCATCGGCTTGCCGTGGATGGCCGTCTGCACTGTCGCGGTTCCCGAGGCGGTAATCACCACATCGCTCGCCGCCAGCACATCGTCGGTCTGTCCCTCGACGACGCGGACCGGGGCGCCGACGCCGTGAAACGGCCCGAAGAACGAATCGGCAGATTCGGCGCGCGCGCGACGACGAACTGCGTGCCCACCACCGCCGAGGCAATGCGCGGGACCGCGGCGGCGAGCACCGGCACGAGCCGCTTCAGCTCGTTGGCGCGGCTGCCGGGCAGCAGCGCCACGATCGGGCGCGACGGATCGAGATCGTGAGCCGCGGCGAAGCTCTCGCGCGACTCGCGGGCGATCGCGAGATCCACGAGCGGATGGCCGACGAAGCGCACGTCCATCCCTTCGGCCTTGTACATCGCCTCCTCGAACGGAAAGATCGGCAGCACCCGATCGACGAGCGCCTTCATCGTCTGGATCCGGCCGCGCCGCCAGGCCCACAACTGCGGGCTGACGTAATAGACGATGGGCACGCCGAGGCGGCGCACCGCGGCCATCAGCCGAAAATTGAAGTCGGGATAGTCGATGAGGACGAGGACGTCAGGCCGCTCCGTCACGCGCCGCCTGCACGAGGCGGCGCATCATCGCGTACGAATCGGGAAGGACCTTGCAGGACCTCGATGATGCCGGTGACCGCCAGCCCGCGAAAGTCGCCAATCAGCCGGCCGCCGGCGGCCTCCATCTTGTCGCCGCCGAGCCCGAAGACGTCGATGCCCGGCTCGCGCGCGCGTAACGCCTGGACGAGCGCGCCGGCGTAGAGATCGCCGGAGGCTTCGCCGCACGACAGCATTACGCGCATCGGCGTTCAGCGCGTCGCGGCGTGGCAAGTGGTCTTGGTCTCGCGTCGGACCGGTTCGACGCCGCGGTCGCCGGCCTGGGAGTCGACGGCGGCAGCGCCAGCCCGCCGACGCGGTTACCGCCCTTGCGAAGATCGGCGGCCAGCAGATCGACCTGACCGATCGGGATGCGCTCGAACTCGCCGAAGCCGACGCCCTTCAGATCTTTGACGAACGCGTTGGCGTTGCCGACGAGCACGATCGGCGAGGCGATCGGGCCGGAAATAGCTGCGGGCCACGCGCTGGACGTCGTCCGGCGTGACGCTCCGCACGCGCTCGGGAAACGTCTGCAGTTCCTCGAGCGGCAGGTCGTAGAACAGCTGATTGAGCACCTGCGTGGCAATCGCGTCGGGCGTCTCAATGGTCAGCGGGAAGTGGCCGGCGAGGTACGCCTGTGCGCCTTCGAGTTCGCCCTCGAAGACGCGCTCGCGCTGCAGCTTGTAGAACTCGTCGATCGTCAGCCGCAGCGCCTCGGCCGTCGGCATCGGTCCGCGTGTCGGTCTCGGCGACGATGCCGCCGGTTGTCTTGTAGGCCTGCAGATCGGCCGACGCGCCGTAGGTCAGGCCGCGCTGCGAGCGCAGAACCTGCTGCAGCCGGTTCGCGCCTTCGCCGCCGAGAATCTTGACGGCCTGATCCATCGCCAGGAAGTCGTTGTGGCGGCGCGGAATCGCCCAGCTGCCCGACGCGAATTTCCGTCTGCACCGCATCGGGCTTGTCGATGACGATGACGCGCTTGGTCGGCTCGGGCGGATCGATCGGCTTGAAGGCCGGCACGTCGCGCGACGGCCAGTCGCCGAACGCCTTCTCGAGCCCGGCGATGGCGATCCTCATGCGCCACGTCGCCCACGATGGCGATGATGGCGTTGTTCGGCGCGAAGTAGCGCTGGTGGAAGTCGACGATGTCCTGCCGCGTCAGCGCGCCAAGCGAATCGGCGGTGCCGCTGCCGGGCAGACCGTACGGGTGGAAGCCGTAGATCAGCCGATCGATCACCTGGCTGGCGACGTTGTCCGGATCTTCCGCCGCGACCTTCAGCCCCGACATCGCCTGCTGGCGCTGCCGTTCGACCTCCTGCGGCGAAAACGTCGGCCGCCGCACGACGTCGGCCATCAGCTGCAGCGCCAGCGGCAGGCTGTCGTTCATGACGACGGTGTTGATGTAGGTCAGGTCGGTGCCGGCGCCGGTGCCGAGGATGCCGCCGACGAAGTCGATCGTGTCGGCGATCTGTTCGGCGGTGCGATTGCCCGCGCCCTGATCGAGCAGCGACGCCGTCAGCATCGCCAGCCCCATCTTCCCTTTCGGATCCTGGGCCGCGCCGGCGCGCACGATCATGCGAACGCTGACGGCCGGCTGTTCGTGATGGCTGACCAGCACGACCTGCAGGCCGTTGGCCAGCTTGCGGATTTCGTACGGCGGAAACGTCACCGGACTTCGACGGCAGCGGCCGCGGCGGCCGCTCCGATGGGCCAGTTCTCGACGTCACCGCCGGTGCGCCCTGAGGCGTGGACTGCGCGTCGGTGACCGAAGGCACGCCCGCGCACAGCAGCGCGGTCGTCAGGCCAAGGACGCCGTAGGCCATCCAGATTCGCAGACCAAGCGCGATCACTGGCTTCCCCCCTTCGGCATCACGTGCAGGATGACGCGGCGCTCGGGCGTGAAGTAGGTCTTCGCCACGCGCTGCACGTCGGCCAGCGAGATCTTCTGGAAGATGTCGAACTCGCCGTCCGCGGTCGTGATGTCGGAGTGAATGACCTCGGCGTGCGCCAGGTGGGTCGCCTTGTCCTGCAACGACTCGCGGCCGAGGATGTAGTCGCGGGCGAACTGGTTCTTGGCGCGCTGCAGCTCGCGTTCGGTCACGCCCTCGGTCTTCAGCTTGTCGAGCTCGGCGAGCAGCGCGCTTTCGACCTGCGGCCGGAGACTTGCCGGGATTGACGATGGCCACCGCAAAAAACAGGTTCGGATCCTCGATGATGTTGCCGCCGCCGAACGCCGTGAGCGCGAGGCCGGTCTCGTAGACCAGCTTGCGATAAATCCGCGAGCTCTGCCCGTCCGACAGCACCTTGGACACGATGTGCAGCGGATAGGCGTCGGGATGGCCGTCGTAGGTGATGTGATGCGCGACGACGACGGCCGGCAGCGGCCACGGCTCTTCAACCGTCGAGCGCTGTTCCTTGCGTCGGAATCGGCTCCTTCGGGATGTCGCGCGGCACGGCGTTGGGCGAACCGGGCACGCGGGCGAGATACCGGTTGACGAGCTCGGTCACCTGATCGATCTCGAAATCGCCGGCGATCACGATCGTGCAGTTCGCCGGCACGTAATACGATGCGGTAGAACTCGCGCACGTCGTCGATGGTCGCCGCTTCCAGATCCTTCATGCTGCCGATCACCGGGTGCTTGTACGGGTGCACGGTGAAGGCCTTGTCGAACAGGATCTCGTTCAGGCGGCCGTACGGCTGGTTCTCGATCCGCATCCGCCGCTCTTCCTTCACGACCTCGCGCTCGTTGCGGAACGTCTTGTCGTCGATCCGCAGCGTCGCCATGCGGTCGCCTTCCATCCACAACACGAGCGGCAGATACTGCGCCGGCACCGTCTGCCAGTACACCGTCGCGTCCTCAGTCGTGTAGGCGTTGGCCTGGCCACCCACCGACGACACGATCGAGGTGTGCTGCTCGGGCTCGACGTTCTTCGAGCCCTTGAACATCATGTGTTCGAACAGGTGCGCGAACCCGGTGCGTCCCGGCCGCTCGTCGCGCGAGCCGACGTGATACCAGAGCTGCACGTGCGCGATCGGCGTCGACTTGTCCTGGTGCAGCAGCACCGTCAGCCCGTTGGCCAGCTTCAGGCGCTGATAGTCCAGTTTCGGCGGCCGCACCGCCGCGTCGACGCGCCGCCCGCCACGGCGAGACCGACACCAACCCCGCCAGCAACACGACGAGCGCACCTGAACGTAACGCTAGAGTTCTCATGTGAATCTGCCTGATTATCGCCTGTTTTCGAGCGCGGCGAGCCGGCGTTCGAGGTCGAGCAGCTGCTTGCGCAACTCGGGCAGGCGGCGGACAACGGCGTACGCTTTCCGCCATTCGAGGTTTTCGAGGTGCGGATACCCGGTGACGAACGCATCGGCGGGCACATTGCCGGTCACGCCGGTCTTGGCCGACGCCCTGACCCGGTCGCCAACCGTCACATGACCGGTCACACCAACCTGCCCGCCGAACATCACGCCGTCGCCGATCACGGTGCTGCCGGCGATCCCCACCTGAGCCGCCAGCAGTGAGTTCTTGCCGACCGTGACGCCGTGCGCAATCTGGACGAGGTTGTCGATCTTCGTGCCGGCCTTGACCCGCGTCTCGCCAACCGCCGGCCGATCGATGGTCGTGTTGGCGCCGATCTCGACGTCGTCTTCGATCACGACCGCCGCGACCTGCGGAATCTTCTCGTGCGTCCCGTCGGCGCGATGCGCGAAGCCGAAACCGTCGCTGCCGACCACCGCGCCGTCCTGAATGACGCAGCGCGCGCCGATCTGCACGCGCTCCCGGATCGAGACGCGAGCGTGCAGCAGACGCAGTCGGGACCGAGCACGGCGCCCGCGCCGATCACCGAATGCGCGCGAGACGACGGTGCGATGCGCCGATGCGCGCGCCGGCTTCGATGACGACGTACGGGCCGATCGAGACGTCGTCCTCGACCACGGCATCCGCGGCCACGATCGCGGTCGGATGACACGCCGCGGCCGGACGTGGCGCCGGGTTGAGCAGGCCGACCGCGCGCGCGAACACCAGGTAGGGATTCGACGTGCGGAGCGAGCGCCGCCGACGATGCCGTGATCGTCGGGGCCGACGATGACCGCCGACGCGCGAGTCGACGCGAGCTCGGCCGCGTACTTGGAATTGGCGAGAAAGGTGATGTCGCCCGGTCCGGCGTCGTCGATGGTGGCGACGCGGGTAATCTCGATCTCGCCGTCGCCTTCGAGCTGGCACCCGAGCTGCGCGGCCAAATCGCCGAGCTTCATTGGTGCGTCGAGAATATCACGCGGTCGGAGCCGCAACGTCCTCGCAGAACGTGGCCAGATGCTCGAGCCGCAGCCGATCGGCGAGCTCGCGAAAGCGGCGCTGCCGCTGCGGCGGCGCGCAGCGCCATCGCCTGCGCGCAACTCGGCCAGTTCCTCGCTCGGCTTGAACGTCCACGGTCGCGACCGACAGGCCGCGCTTCGCGCCTCGCCACGACAGAAAGTGGCCGACGACCTGGAAGGTGAAGTAGAAGCCCGGGACGTTCGGGCCGGGAATGACCATCAGCGGCGCCGAGACGCCAGCAGCAGCAGGTCGATGAACATCCACCGCAGATGGTGATCGGCTGTCCTTCTTCAGCTTCGCGCGAATCACGCGATTCGCCTCGTCGCTGGCCATATCCGCGGGAATCAGCGCGCAGACCTCGTCCGCCTTCCGCATGTGCCACAGCAGGCGCTGCTCGGCGATGCGCTCGACCACGAAGCCCATGACTTTGCGGCGCATCCTGGTGAGCAAGCTGACCGGGTCCGGTCTCGCGCTCGTGCCGGCGATGCCGCCACTCCTCGGCTTCGCGCAGCATCTCGGCAAACCGCGCTTCATCCGGTCGATGACAGCCGGTGCCGTTGCCCGCCTCGACGACCTCGTCGTCCGGCGCTTCGTAGTAGAGCTCGTAGCGTCGGGCGTCGTCGTCGGGATGAGATAGACGTCCATGTCAGGCAGGCGGCGGACGCGGGACAGCGGACGGGCGGTCCTAGCCGTGGGGCCGGACGATCGGGCGCGGCTTGCGCGGCACGTCGGGCGGCAGCGCGGGTCGCCCCGCCTGTTCCCAGGCGCCGATGATCATCGACGCCACCGCAGTAATCGAGTCGTTGAGCCGCTGCTGCATGCACGCCGAGCTGCTCCGTCGCGAACGCCGCGAAGTAGCCATCGTCGTAGAACTCGCGCCCGGCCGCGGCTTTGAGATCCGCCGCGAGCACGCCGTCCGCCAGCTTGTTGCTGGCCAGCAGCACGTCGAACATGATGACTCGCGCGGGTCGGTGATCCGCTTTCGGTGCCGCGGGCTTGACGGCAATGCGCGTGCGATTGCGCTCGAACAGCTCGGACTCCCAGCGGCCGTGGATGCCGTTCTGACTCGGTCTTGAAGCCGTCGTAGTTGACGATCGAGTGCAGCGGCACGTGGCCGTCCTCGACGTAGTGCGCGAGGATGGCCGAGAAGAGCACGATGTTGTCGCGCGCGTACGACGACGGCGACGGCACGCTTGAGGCCTTCGAACGCGCGCTGCAGGCGGCCGTAGAATTCCGCGGTCCGCCACGGCAGCAGTCCCTGCTCGTGAATCGTCGTCGCGGCCGAACTTCTGGACCGCGCGATCGTACTCGCGCGGCAGCTCGGTGAACGGATAGGCGCCGAAGTAGTCCAGATCGACGAAGTGATGCGGGTCCTCGGTCTCCCATCCGACGATCGCGCCACAGGTCGGGATCGACGCAGCGCTCGATGAGGTAGGCCTTCTTGCGCTCGAACAGCGGCCGCAGTTCGGCGGGCAGCAGCGCGATCATCTGCTCGGTGATGAACTTGTGCGCCTCGAACCCCCAGGCCGACGGCGTGGGACGGAACTGCACAGCGCGCAGAACGAGGACGAGCGCCGCCACCCGCATGACGTTCATTCTAACTGGCTACTCATACCGCGCACCTGTGCACCGCACCGCACCTGGCGCACCTGGCACCTAGCGCACCTGACGCACCTGCAATCTCCAGTCGCCGCCCAGCCGTCCCGGCCGCTCGGGCCCGGAGTAGCGGTAGTCATTCAGATACACGCGTGGCTCGCGACGCCGTCGTCTTCGATCACGAAGAACGGAAACCGCGACCATCGCAGGAAGGCGGCGAACGCGTGGCTGCCGCGCCGCGTCTATCGCGGTCGGCTGCGTCAGATTCGTGTCGACGCCGTAGCCGGCCGGACGGAAGTGCGGCAGCGGCTCGAACCACAGGAATCCCTTCTCGTAGCGATCGCCGACATCGACGATCACCTCGCGGCGGAATGGGTTGCACGAGCACCGGCGTCACCATGAAGCGCGTCTCGGCCGGCCGGCCCGCCCGCGTCAGGCCCGTCCGCACCTCTGACCGCGCCCACAGGTTCGACGCCGAGCATCAGCCGCCATGTAGATGGCGGCCACGGCGACGCCAACTCGCGCCGGCCGAACGAGTCGCGACGGCGCCTCGGCGCGGCGATCCGGCTGGCGAGCGACCGCCGCCGCCGAGCGAGAGATAGAGCCACGGATCGACGATGTAGAGCGCGTCGCCGTAGAACCAGCGCTCGGAGAACGGCATCAAGAGGCGCACGCCGTAGCTGTTCAGAAAATCCATGAACACGTGCAGCCAGTTCCCGATGCACGAGAGCGCCAGAAGGCCGGCGAAATTCGCCCGCTCACGCGCCGCGGCACGGCCGTCCGTCGAGCCGCGAGCCGGCCCGACTCGACGCCGGTCCCACAGCCACATCGCGCCGGCGAGCGCGGCGGGCAACACGACCATCGCGAGCACGCCGTGCGTCCAGCCGCGGCGGAACGACATCGCCAGCGTGTCGGTGGCGAACACGCCGACGTCGATGTCGGGCAGGTTCGACGCGATCATGCAGCGTCGCCATGCCGAGCGCCGTCCGGTGCTTCAGCCCCGCCTCGCCGAGCGCGGCGCCGGCCAGCGTGTGACAGAGGTTATCCATCGCCTGGAATCAGCCCTTGTGCGGCGGCGGCCGCCGCCTCGCGCAAGTCCTTGCGCAGAACCTTGCCGACGTTCGACTTGGGCAGCTCGTCGCGGAAGACGATCGTCTTCGGGACCTTGTAGTTGGTGAGCGACGCGCGCGCGTGCTGGCGCACTGCGTCGGCCGTCGAGCGCGGGATCGCGGCGGACGATGAAGGCGACGACCGCTTCGCCGCAGAGCGGATCGGGCGCGCCGATGATCGCCGACCTCGGCAATGCCGGGATGCTGCGGCCAGCACCGCCTCGACCTCGTTCGGGATAGACGTTGAACCCGCTCACGAGAATCATGTCCTTCTTCCGATCGACGATCGACAGGTAGCCTTCCGCGTCCATCGTCGCGATATCACCGGTGGCGAGCCATCCGTCCTTGAGCATTCGTGCCGTTTCGTCTGGCCGCTGCCAGTAGCCCTGCATCACCTGCGGGCCGCGCACCAGCAGCTCGCCGGGTTCGCCGAGCGGGACGTCCTCGCCGCGATCGTTCACCAGCCGGACGTCGGTGCCCGGAACGGGCACGCCGATCGACGCCATCTTGACGCGGTGGAAGGGATTGAGCGTCACGACCGGCGATGTTTCGGTCAGTCCGTAGCCCTGATACAACCGGCGTCTTGGTCATCTGCCTCCCAGCGCTCGCCGACCGCGGGAGCGAGCGCCATGCCGCCGGCGATCGTCGCCTTCAGCCGCCAGTCCTTCTTCGCCATGGAACCACGGTTCGTTCATCAACGCCAGGAACAGCGTGTTGAGGCCGGTGAACCAGGTGATCGGCTCGTTCTCCATGACCAGCTTCAGGTTCGTCATCGGCCGCGGACTGGGGATCAGAATGTTGCGGCCGCCGACGGCGAAGAAGATCATCAGGTTCGCGGTGAACGCGAAGATGTGGTACAGCGGCAGCGCGGTCAACATCACCTCGCGGCCTTTCTCCAGGAGCGGCTTCCACATCTCGAGTGCAGCCGGCGATGTTCGACAGCAGGTTGCCGTGAGTCAGCATCGCGCCCTTCGACACGCCGGTCGTGCCGCCGGTGTACTGCAGCGCAGCGATGCTTTCGGTTGTGAGCGGCTTGCTGGTAGCGGCGCGGATCGGCGCCGCCGTCGAGCCGGCGCTGCCCTTCGGCCAGCGCGTGCGGAAACGATACGTGCGCGAACGCCGCCGGCGGCAACATCTTCTTCACGTATTTCTGCACGGTCCGGACGATGAAGCGCTTCAGCGGCGGCAGGAGGTCGGCGACGCTGACGAGCACCACCGTGCTTGATCGACGTCTTCGGCAGCGACCTCGGCCACCTTGGTGGCAAAGACGTCGATCGCAACCAGCCCGACCGCGCCGCTGTCGTTGAACTGGTGCACCATCTCGGGGACGGTGTAGAGCGGGTTGGTGTTGACCATCACCAGCCCGGCCTTCAGGCAGCCGAAGACCGCGATCGGATACGCCAGGCAGTTCGGCATCAACAGCGCGACGCGGTCGCCGGCCGCCAATCCCGCGACTTCGCGCAGATAGACGGCGAACGCGTCGGACAACTGGTCGACTTCGCCGTAGCTGATCGTGCCCTGCGTCCCGTTCGGCAGAAACAGCGTGAACGCCGGGTTGTCGCGATAGGTCCCGATCGGCTTCGGCGATGAACGCGGGCAGGTGTGGCCACCGCAGCGGCGGCAGGTCCGGCGCGTCTGCGGGTGATAGAAGGCGGTCCATGGGCGGCTCATAGACGATGTCGCGTAACGGTGCAGCTTTGGACGGGCGGTTGTCAATTCGCGCGCGGCGTCGGAGCCCGGGATGTCAGCGAGTCCGGTGCAGATCCGGCCGAACGAAAACCCCTTCTGCCGCAGCGCCGGAATCAAGCGCCGCGTCACGTCGATGGCGTGCTGCCGGTCCGCGCGCGGATTCACGTGGTCGCCGTCGTGGATCACGATGATGTCGCCGGGCGACGCGTAGCGCACCAGCCGCGGCACGATACGGACCGAACGCGGGCGGAACAGATCGAAGTCCCACAGCATGAAGCCCCAGCCGACAGCTGATAGTCGATCTGCTTCAGCGCCAGCATCATGTTGGTGCTGCGCGCACCCGGCATGCGGCCGAAACGCGCGGCACGACGGCTGGCCGGTAATCTGCTCGACCTTCGCGGCAAACTGCGACAGCGTCTGCGCCAGATCCGCCGGCGCCATCAGCATCTTCTTGCGGGTGTGCGAGTGCAGACCGATGGCGTGCCCTTCGGTCGCAATTCGACGGACGAGCGGAGCCGGTCTCGTCGGTGATATGCCGCTCGATCAGAAAGAACGTCGCGGGGACGCTCCTCCGCCGCCAGCACGTCCAGCAGCGCCGGCGTCGCCGTCGGATTCGGCCCATCGTCGTAGGTCAGATAGATCGTGGGCGGCCCGTCGTCGTGCGGCATCCGCCAGGTCACGCGATCGGCATGCGAGCGCATCGAGCGCGAACGGGAATGGCGCGGTGTGCGCAAGCGCGGCAACCGCAACGGCAATGCCGATGAAGAGCAACAGCACTGGCTGATCCCTGATCCCCGAGTCCTGCAACAATACAGCATGCGTTCGGCCCTCGTCGTTTTCGTTCTGACCGCGTGTCCTTGTCGGCTGCAAGCGTGAAACGGACACCCCAACCGCTCCCACGCCCGACGCAACGAGGTCACGTATTCAGCCGTCGGTGCGAGCGACGGCATCGGCTTCGGCGGATCGGTGCCGTGTCTGCCCTTCGATCCCGACTGCCCGAACGGCACCGGCTACGTCTACCTGCTCAAGCGGCGGCTCGAGAGCCGACGGCCGAACGGTGACGCTCGCAACCGGTCGCTGCCCGGCGCCGTGCTGAGCCACACGATCCTCACGCTCAGCCGCGACATCGGCCGCAACGACATCCCCGGCACGTTCATCGATCAAGTGGTGCCGTTCATTTCGACCTCGTCGACGGTCGTCACGATCTTCGCGGGCGGGAACGACACCAACGTGATCGCGCAGAACATTCGTGCCGGCCGGGCCTCGCCCGACGTCCGCGCGTTCATCGACGCCGCAGGTGCAGCAGTGGGGCGCCGACTTCGAAGAGCTGATCCGGCGGATTCGCGGGCGGGCGCCAAACGCGCGGATCGTGGCGATCAACCTGCCCAACCTCGGCGCGGCGCCGTACTGTCGCCAACCTGCCCGTGCAGGACCGCAGCATCGTGCAGGCGATCGCGGTCGGCCTGACCGATCGGATCAACGCGCTGCGCGCTCGCAAAACGTGCTCGTCGTCGATCTGATGTGCGAGCCGCGCGTCTACGAGGCCGCGAGCTTCTCGTCCGACGGCTTCCATCCCGAGCGATCGCGGCTATCAGGTGATCGCGGAACTGGCCTACCCCGCCGTCGCCAACGGCACGGCTCGCACGCCTCCGCGTCCTGTGCACAGCGGCGCGCTGCTGCCGGTGTTCTAGCGCCTGGCGACGGCATGTCCGACTTGAGAAACCGCAGGCACGGGCTTTCGACCTAGTGATCGGAAAATCGTGCCGATCTAGCACAATTTGACGACTCAGATGGCGCAAATGACGCCGATTTACGGATATGTGTCATCTGAACCTTGCATGATCTGCACGATTTCAGGCATACTCTTCCTTTCATCGGGGCGCTGAACACGCCGTCCCCTCACAAGCGGACCACACCACAGCCATCCAGCAGAGAAAGGGACCAACGACCATGGGATCCGCAGCCCTCGGCGACGCCATCAAAACCATCCGTGAGTGGGCCATGACCGAAGGCCGGCAGACCAAGACAGCCGGCTCGGGTGAGCGACGTGTTCGGCTCGCTCGTGTTCAACGATCAGGTGCAGCAGGCCCGGCTGCCCAAGGCCGTGTACCGCTCGCTGCGCAACACGATCACGCACGGCGAGCCGCTCGATGCGTCCACGGCCGACGCCGTCGCCAGCGCGCTGAAGGACTGGGCCATCGAACAGGGGGCGTCGCACTACACGCATTGGTTCCAGCCGATGACCGGCATCACCGCCGAGAAGCACGACTCGTTTTACGCGCCGGGCCCAAGCGGCGACGCCGTGGCGGAATTCAGCGGCAAGGAACTGGTCAGGGGCGAGCCCGATGCGTCGAGCTTCCCGTCGGGCGGCATGCGCAGCACGTTCGAAGCGCGCGGCTACACGGCGTGGGACCCGACCAGCCCGCCGTGGCTGCTGCAGAACGGCAACAGCGTGACGCTCGTGATCCCGACGGCGTTTGTCAGCTGGACCGGCGAAGCGCTCGACAAGAAGACGCCGCTGCTGCGCTCGATGGAAGTGCTGTCGACGCAGGCGGTCGCGGGTGCTCAAGCTGTTCGGCTCGAGCGCGACGCGGGTCACCGCGACGTGCGGTCCCGAGCAGGAGTATTTCCTGATCGATCGCAACTTCTATTTCGCGCGTCCCGACCTGATCAACGCCGGGCCGCACGCTCTTCGGCGCGCGCCCGCCGAAGGGTCAGGAGCTCGAAGATCAGTACTTCGGCTCGATTCCGGAGCGCGTGCTCGCCTGCATGGCCGAAGCGGAATCCGAGCTCTACAAGGTCGGCGTGCCGGTCAAGACGCGCCACAACGAGGTCGCGCCGAGCCAGTACGAGATCGCGCCGATCTTCGAGAGCGCCAACGTCGCCACCGATCACCAGATGATGACGATGGAGATCCTGAAGCGGACGGCGCCGAAGTACGGCCTGGCGTGCCTGCTGCACGAGAAGCCGTTCGCCGGCGTCAACGGCTCGGGCAAGCACCTCAACTGGAGCATCGGCGACGATCTCGGCAACAACCTGCTGAACCCGGGCGAGACGCCGCACGACAACATGCAGTTCCTGTTCTTCTGCACGGCCGTCATCCGCGCGGTGGACACGTGGCAGGGGCTGCTCCGCATGAGCATCGCCAGCGCCGGCAACGATCATCGGCTCGGCGCCAACGAAGCGCCGCCGGCCATCCTGTCGGTCTTCCTTGGCGACATGCTCACCGACATCTTCGAGCAGATCGAGAGCGGCAGGGCGCGGTCGACCAAAGCGGGCGGCGTGCTCGACATCGGCGTCTCGGTGCTGCCGCAGCTGCCGCGCGACGCCGGCGATCGCAACCGCACGTCGCCGTTCGCCTTCACCGGCAACAAGTTCGAGTTCCGCGCCGTGTCGTCGAACCAGAACATCGCGTTCCCGGCGACCTGCCTGAACGTCGCGGTGGCCGAGTCGCTGGACTACATGGCCGGTCAGCTCGAGGCTGCGCTCGGCAAGGGACAGAGCCTCGAGGACGCCGTCGGCGCGCTGCTCAAGAAGACGATCAAGCAGCACAAGCCGCATCATCTTCAACGGCAACGGCTACTCGGACGAGTGGCAGAAGGAAGCCGGCAAGCGCGGGCTGCTCAACCACAAGAACACTGTCGACGCGCTGCACGAGCTCGTCGAGCCCGGCGGTGGTCAAGACGTTCGAGAGGTTCAAGATTCTCACCGAGCGCGAGCTGCACGCGCGCTACGAGGTGAATCTCGAGACCTACTGCAAGACGATCAACGTCGAAGCGCAGTTGATGGTGCTGATGGCCAACCGCTACATCCTGCCGGCGGCGCTCGAATATCAGCGCCGGGTCGCCGACAGCGTGTCGGCGGTGAAAGCCGCGGGCGGCGTCAGCAAGGAAGGCAAGAAGCTGCTCGACCGGATCGTCAGGAGGCGTCGATCAGTTCCGGGCGCAGACCGACAAGCTGGCCGCGGCGCTCGACCATGCGAGCCCGTCGACCGAAAAGCACGCGAAGTACATGCGCGACACCATCGTGCCGCAGATGGCCACGCTGCGCGAGCTCGGCGATCAGATCGAGCTCATGGTGCCGCACGAGCTGTGGCCGCTGCCGACGTATCGGGAGATGCTCTTCATCAAGTAGCAGCGCGACAGCGCTGCTACTTGGCACTCGGCTTTCAGCGATCGGCTATCGCCGCGGACTGTGCGACCGTGAGACCGCCGACAGCCGACAGCTGTCAGCTGCAGGAGGGCCGGTGTATCCTATGGGTGCCGGCCCTTTCCCTTTGCTTGTGCCAACGATGCGATTACTGATTGCCCTGTTCTGTGCCCTGACCTTTGTCGCTTGCGGTAGCGACAGCGATTCCTCACCCGACCAGCCCCTCGACGCCCCGCGCGGCGAATACAGCCAGACCGACCTCGTGGTCGGCACCGGCACCGAGGCGACCAACGGCCGCAATGTGACCGTCAATTACACCGGCTGGCTGTACAACCCGTCCGGCTACGGACGGCAAGGGAACCCAGTTCGACTCGAGCTTGTCGCCGGGCCGCACCCCGTTCCCGTTCACGCTGGGTGGCAATGGTGTGATCTCGGGCTTGAACCGCGGCGTCCCGGGCATGCGCGTCGGCGGCCGCCGCCGCTTGGTGCTGCCGCCCGAGCTCGCCTACGGCGCGGCCGGCAACGGGCCGCATCGGTCCGAACGCGACACTCGTGTTCGAGATCGAGCTCCTCAGCGTTCAGTAACCGCGTTCCGCGATAGACACCGAGAGCCGCTCGAGCGCAAGGCCGCGCGGCCGGCCGTCGGTGTCGCCCATCGGCGGCGTCGTCGACACGCGGAACAGCAACTCGTTGATGCCCGCGACCCAGGCCGTCGCCGGAATCTCCCATTCGTAGTCGCGCGAACCGGGAGACATCGACTGCGTCGCCGCATCGTGGATGTCGTTGACGCGGAGCGACAGCCGCGGCGCATCGTCGCCGCTGCCGCGTGGCCGGCGGCGCCGCTCGAATCCTCACCGTGACGACGCCATCGCGGGCCGAAGGAACGAGAACCGCGCCGTGCTCGCGCATCCATCGCACCGGCGCGCCATCGGGTCGGACGTCCTCCGCATACCAGCCGGTCGCAAAGTGCCGGCTGTCGGCGAGATCGATCTGGAATTCGTCAGCAGCCGGCCACGGATCAGAAAAACCGGTGGCGGCGCAGACGCGTGTCTTCACGGCAGGGGCGTAGCCATCGAGGCGCGCCAAGACGCGCGGCGCCCGGCGGCCAAGCGAGAGCGCGATTGTCTCCGCGCGATCGGCACGCGCCGGCAGCGTGACGCGCACCAGCTCGCCGGGCAGATCCCAGGGCGTGCCCCCTTCGAGCCAGAGATCCGGCGGCACGCCGACGCCAGGGCCGCTGGCCATCCGCTCGCGCCGGATCGGGAACATCCCCGTCGCCGATCGGGCCTCGAGGTCGAGCGGGATCGTATCGCCGAGGATGACGGCCATCGACGCGTGCGCGCCTGCCGGCAGATCGATGAGCAGCGCGCCGGTGTACTCCACTCCTGGCAGCGGGCTCCACGCGTCGCTGCCGACACGCGCACAACCGAGTGTCCGCAGCGGCAACGTCGATGGATCCGACAACGAGGCATCGTCCGAGAGGCGAAGGAAGGGTACCGATCCCGTCAGGCCGATCAGGCCCCACAGGCCGACGGAGTACGCCGCTCGCGGAGCAAGCCGCCAGGGCATCGGCGCGTATTTTACTGTGCCGGCTTCACCACGGGTTCGCCGAACACGTCGGCGCTGAAGCGCCAGATGGTCGCGCCGCGCTGCCACGCATCACTCTGCAGCCCGGCCTTGACGCACGTCTGGGCCAGAAACGTCTCGCGGTCCCAGCCGTGATCGGGCGCCACTTGCGGCAGCAACAGACCGCGCTGCCTGCCCTGCTCGACAATCAGCCCGTCGCGGCCGATCTCGATCGACGCCGGTTCCTTCACGATCTCGGGCGTGGTCAGAATCGACAGCTCAATCGACAACCCCGGCAGCTCGTCGGCAACGATCGGCGGAAAGCGATAGTCGAGATGGGCGACGTCTTGCGCCAGCCGGACGAGGGCCGGCGCCAGGTTCGCAGCGGCGTCGAGTGTTCCCAGGCACCCGCGCAGCCGATGCTCGGCGAACACGCTGACGAACGCCCCCGATCCGCCGACCACAAGATCGGGATCGGGCGTCGGCGCTTTCTCGCCGCGCACGTAGGCGTTCAGCGCAGCGTGCGCCAGCTTGAGCAGCCGTTCGCGATCGGCCGGTGACGTCATCGCCAGATCGCCGCGGCGAGATAGCCGACCAACGCTCTGCTTGTCGCCGGAGACGTCGCCGGAATCAGCGTAGTGAAGCACGCGGCTGCGCGCGCCGCCGAGCGTCCGGCTCGCATGCATCACCGAGACGATCGGCCCGCCGCCACACGCGTGATCGGGTCGCCGCTCGAGCCGCGCCATCAATCGCTCGTCGTTGAACGCGCTCGATGTCGGCGATGCACCTGCCGATCCAGCGACAAGGCCGTGACCGCGTCGAGGTAATGCGACAGATCGGAGCTGGCGATGATGAGCGCGGCGCGTCCCTGGAGCGCGTCGGCCGAGGGCGTCGCCGAGCGCCATCGCCGTTTCGCGGGTCTGGTGCCCCATGACGAGCGGCACGATCGGCACTTCCGGGCACGAGCGCGGCAAGAAACGGCAGCTGCATCTCGAGCGAATGCTCGCGGGCGTGGGCGCGTCGGCTCGTGCCACCACGACCGGACACGAGCGCAGCAGCTCGCCGCGCAGCTCCGCGTCGACACTCAGCGACCCAAGCGGCGTCTCGAAGCTGCCCGTCGGCCACACCGACACGCCGTCAAACGCGACGAAGTGCGACGGACCGACGAGCACGATCGACATCGAACGACTGCGCGTGCAGCAGCCGGTACGCGTGAGCCGCCACCGGGCCCGAATACATCAGCCCGGCGTGCGGGGCGACCAGCGCGCACGGTCGGACCATCCGGCATCGCGCGCTTCGGTCGAACGACGCGCGGGCAAGGTAGTTCTGAACTTCAGCGCGAAGACGACGCGCGTCGGCGGGGTACCAGGAGCCGGCAACCGCGGCACTGCGGACCGACATGTGGGGAGTGTAGCGCATCAGGAATTCAGGACTGCTCCGCTGATTCCTCGCCCCAGGCTACTGAGGAAACCGTCCCAGCGCGACGAGCAGATCGAGGCGTGACTGACGGACGCGATCCTCGGCGATGGCCGCGGCCGTGTCGGCGTCGCGGGCCCGCCGCTGCGCGTCGATGAGCTCGAGGTTGGTCGTGGCGCCCGCACGAAACGCCAGGTCGGTGATCTTCAGCACCTCCGCGGCGTGCTGCGCAGCCGAGCCGCGCGTTGATCACCGCGCGTTCGGTGCTCTCAACCGACGCTTGCGCGTTTCGCAGCTCCGCCCGCGCTCGCAGTTCGACGCTCCGTGAGCTCGAGCCGGGCGGTGCCCAGCGCGATCTCGCGCTGACGCTTGGCGACCTGGCGCGTGCCGCCGTCGAGGATCGGAATCGGACCGCGACAAACCCGCGCCACGTCTGCGACGGCTGAAACAGGCCGGACGGCGTCACCAGCTGAGGCTCGAAGCCGACCGTCGCCGTCGGCACCCAATCGCGCCAGCTGTCGCTGATAGACGCGCTGCGCGGCGTCGATGCGCGCCGCGAACAGCTTGATGTCCGTGCGTCCGGCCAGCCAGCTCTGAGTCGGTCGGCAACGCGGCGATCTCGAATGCCGGCTCGGCCGCGGCATCGACCGGCGCATCGGCGGCGACCAGCACGCCGAGCGCCTCCTGCGCGCGTCGCAGCGCGAGCAGCGCCGCCTCCAGCAGCACCTCGTCGACCGCCAGCTCCTGCGACGGCGCGCAGTTCGTTGAGCCGGCTGCCGGCGCCTTCCTTGAGAAGCGCGCGCGCATACTCGACGTGCGCCGTGGCGTTGTCGCGGGCCGAGTCGATTGACCTCCACCTGCCGCTGCGCCGCGATCACCGCGAGGTACGCCTGCGCCGTCGCGAGGGCCACCTGGCGGCGGGTTTCGTCGGTGCCCGAGACGAGCGACGCGAATCTGATCCTCGGCTTGGGCGCGCTGCGCCCAGCGCGCCGCCGCCAGCACCGGATACGACGAGCGACGCATCCGAAGAAAGCCTGTGTTCGCGGCTGCGTGACGTTGCCGTCGAACCCGCGCTCCGAGTCGAGGACCGTCGTCGTCACCGTGCCGGTCAGCGTCGGACGGTACACGCCGCGGGCCTGCTGCAGCAGCGTCTCGGCCTGCAGGATGGCCTGCGCGGCCTGGGCCACATCGGGATTTCGCTCGATCGCGCGGCGGACCGCGTCCTCGAACGTGATCCGATCGGTTGGTTGCTGTCTGCGCCGCCGCGACAGCGCGGGCGGCGACGAGCGTGACCGCTATCGCGACCGCGATGGCCGTGATCGAGGATCTCATCCTACGCATGCGCCGCGCTCTCCACTGCGGCGGCCGGCGCGGCCGGCGCCGGCGGACGGCCCGGCACGAGCGTGCGAATGACGACATACAGCACCGGAATGAACACGATGGACAGAATGGTGGACGCCACCATGCCGCCCGCCACCGCGGTCCCCACCGAATTACGCGCCGCGGCGCCCGCGCCGGTCGCGAAGGCCAGCGGCAGCACGCCGAGAATGAATGCCAGCGAGGTCATCAGAATCGGCCGAAGCCGGATGCGCGCCGACTCGATCGCCGCGTCCGATGATCGACATGCCGCGCTCGCGCAGCTGCTCGGCGAACTCGACGATCAGAATCGAGTTCTTTGCCGCAAGGCCGACGAGCATGACCAGCCCGACCTGGCAGAACACGTCGTTGGCGAAGCCGCGCAGGAGCTGCGCGCTCAACGCCCCGAACACCGCCAGCGGCACGCCGAGCAGGATGATGAGCGGCAGGACCCAGCTCTCGTATTGCGCGGCGAGCACCAGATACACGATCAGGATGCTGAGCGCGAAGATGTAACCGGCCTGCGAGCCGGCCTTGATCTCTTCGAGCGACTGCCCTGCCCACGCGAAGTCGAATCCGGCCGGCAGCGTCTGCCGGGCCAGCTGCTCCATCGACTCCATCGCCTGACCCGAGCTCACGCCCGGCGCGCCCGATGCCGTTGATCTCCGCGGATCGGAACATGTTGAAGTGGCTGATCACCTGCGGCGCCGTCGTCTCCTTCAGCTGCACGACGGTGTCGAGCGGCACCATGTCGCCGCTCTGCGCCCGCGCGTAGAGCTGGCCGAGATCGCCGGGGTCGGCGCGGAAGCGCTGATCGGCCTGCACGTAAACGCGATAAGCGCGGTTCTTGAAGTCGAAGTCGTTGACGTACTGCGACCCGAGAAACACCTGCAGTGCGTCGGTTACCTCGCGCAGCGGCAAGCCGAGGCTGCGCGCACGATCGCGATCGATGTTCACGACCAGCTGCGGATCGTCGGCGCGGAACGGCGAGAAGAGACCTCGCACGCGGCCGCTCTGATTGCCCGCACCGACCAGCGCCTGCGTCGCCGCAGCGAGGCCGTTGATGTCGCCGCCCGACTGGTCGAGCAGCTCGAACTGGAACCCGCCAAACACCGACAGGCCCTGAATGCCGGGCGGCGCGAAGGCCGCGACGACTGGCACCGGGAATGCCGAACAGCTGCCCGCGATGCGACTCAGCACGGCATCCAGCGACTGCTCCTTGCCCGGCCGCTCGCTCCAGTCGCGCAGACGCGCGAACATCATCCCGTTGTTCGGCGCCGCGCCGGAGAAGCTGAAGCCGAGCACCGAGAACACCGCCTGGATCTCCTTGTCGGCGAACAGAATCTTCTCGGCCTGCTGGGCGATGTCGGTCGTGTACTCCAGCGACGCGCCCGACGGCGCCTGCACGATCGTCATGAAATAGCCTTCGTCCTCCTGCGGCACGAACGCCGACGGCACCATCTGGAAGATTTGCCAAGTGCCGCTCAGGCCGACAACGAAGAGCGCGAGCATGACCATCTTCCACTGCAGCGCACGGCTCAGGACGCGGGCGTAGCCGCGAATACTCGCGTCGATCACGCGATTGACGCCGCCGAAAAACCGCCCCGGCCGCGTGTCCATGACGGTCGAGCAAGATCGCCGACAGCGCCGGCGTCAGCGTCACCGCATTGAAGACCGAGAGCAGCGTCGCGAACGCGATGGTCAGCGAGAACTGCTGATAGAGGCGCCCTGTGGTCCCCGGAAAGAACGCGACCGGCACGAACACCGCGATCAGCACGATGCCGATGACGACGACGGCGCCGAACACCTCTCTCATCGCGTCGACGGCGGCCTCGCGGGCGCTCTTCCCGTACTCCCGCATGTGGCGCTCGATGTTCTCGATCACCACAATCGCGTCGTCGACGACGATGCCGGTCGCCAGGACGATGCCGAAGAGCGTCAGCGTGTTGATCGAGAAGTTGAAGAGCTTGAGAAAGGCGAAGGTTCCGATCAACGACACCGGAATCGTCAGCGTCGGGATGATCGTGCTCCGCGAGTTCTGCAGGAACAGGAACATCACGAGGATGACGAGCACGATCGCCTCGGCCGAGCGTCTTCAGGACCTCGATGATCGACTCGCGGACCACGCCAACGTTGTCGAACGCGAGCTGCCATTCGAGGCCCGGCGGGAAGTTGCGCTCGAGCCGCTGCATTTCCTCCATGACGCCCTGGAACGCTTCGAGCGCGTTGGCTGTCGGCAGCAGCTGAATGCCCATGCCCATCGCGTTCAAGCCCGCCAAACCTGAGGTTCGACGAATACGTCTCGGCGCCGAGCTCGACGCGGCCGACGTCGCTCACCCGGACCAGCGCCGCGTCACGACCGGCCTTGACCACGATGTTCTCGAACTCGGTCGACTCGCTCAGCCGGCCCATCGCCCGGACGCTGATCTGATACATCTGCTCGACCGGCGCCGGCGCGTCGCCGAGCGCGCCCGCCGCGACCTGGATGTTCTGCTCGCGGAGCGCGTTGACCACGTCGCTGGCGGTCAGGTTCCGCGCCGCCAGCTTGGCCGGATCGAGCCAGAGCCGCATCGCGAACTTCCGCTCGCCGAAGATGATGACGTTGCCGACGCCCGGCACGCGCTTGATCGCGTCCTTGACGTAGAGATCGACGTAGTTGCTGAGGAACTGTGCGTCGTAGCGGTTGTCGCGCGCGTAGAACCCCAGCCCGCCGAGAAAGCCGGCCGTGTTCTTCGTCACCGTGATCCCGGTCGTCCGGACGTCGGCCGGCATGCGGCCGATCGCCTGGTTGACGCGGTTCTGGACGTCGATCGCCGCCAGATCGGCGTTGCGGCCGATGTCGAAGGTGACCGTGATCGTCGAGACACCACTGTTGGTGCTCGACGAGGACATGTAGGTCATGCCCTCGACGCCGTTGATCGCCTGCTCGAGCGGAGTCGTGACCGCGCTCTCGACCGCCTGCGCGTTGGCGCCGATGTAGAACGCCGTCACCGTGACCGATGGCGGCGCCAGCTCGGGATATCGCGCGATTGGCAGGATCGGAATGACGATCGCGCCGGCCAGGATGATCAGCAGCGAACACACCGTCGCCAGGATCGGGCGACGGATGAACAGCGAGCTGAACATCAGCGGCCTCCCGACGTCGCGGCTGGCGGCGCGCCGCCGCTGCCAGGCGGCACGGCCTGCACCGGCATGCCATCACCAATCTTCTGGATGCCCGCGACGATCAGCTGCTCGCCTTCCTTCAGTCCGCCGAGCACGACGTAGTCGTTGCCCACCACCGTGCCGAGTTGCACCGGGCGCTGCCGCGCGACGGTCGTGCCGCCGTCGCCCTTCTCGACAACGTAGGCGAAGTACTGACCGTTAATCCGTAACACCGAGACCAACGGGATCGTCAGCCCTGGCGTCGGTGCTCCAGACGAGATGCGTCCTGACGAACTGGTCGGTCCGCACCGGCAGCGAGCTGTCGAGTGGCGCCTTCACCAGCACCGCCTGCGTCGCCGGATCGACGGACGGCGCGATGAAGTTGACGGCCGTCGCGCCGACCTGCTTGCCAGCGTCATCGACGAGCCGAACGGCCATGCCCTGCTTCAGGCCTGGCGCCTGGGCCACCGGCACATTGATGTAGAGCTCGAACCCGGCGTTCTCATCCACCGTCGTCAGCAGCGTCGTTCGCGTGACGCGGTCGCCGACGCGAACCGGAATGTCGCCGACGATGCCGGCGGTGGGGGCGGTGACGCGGAATACGCCAGCTCGACGCGCTGCTCCTCGAATCTGCGCGTCGACGGCTTTGTGCTGCGCCTCAGAGGTTTGCACCGCGACGGCGGCCTGCTCGTACTCCTGCTGGCTGACCGCGCCAGCATCGTAGAGCTTCTTCATGCGATCGGCCTGCTGGCGCGCCCATTGGAGATCGGCAGCGCGGGCCGCGCGCACCGATTCGAGGCTGGCCACGGTGGCCTGCTGCCGGTTCGAATCGATTTCCATCAGTACCGAACCGCGGCTCACGCGCTGCCCGGGACGGGCGACGATGCGCGTGATGAACCCTTCGACTTGCGGCTGAATCTTCGTCGAGCGCCGCGATTTCACGGTCGCGATGTATTCAGTGATGCGTTCGACCGGCTTGGCGGCGAGCGTGGTCGCCTCGACGGTCATCGCCATCTGCGGTCCGCCGGGGCCGCCCGCCCCGTTGCCATTCGGCGCGGCGTCGCCGCCACATGCCGAGACCACCGCCACGCCGAGCAGAGCCAGGGCACAACGATAGAGCGCCACCGATCTGAAGGAATTATGAGAGCAGTCATTCGAGGATTCCCGGAGGCCTCGCCCGTCGCATGGTGGGATACGGGCAGCTTTCAACTATATGTCGTTTTCGAACGGTCGGTCGTGACACGACCAGCTGGTCGTTACACTGATGTGACGCGCGGCACCGACAGACGGTCGGACACCAGCTGAGCCGCGCGATGATCGCGAGCCATCCATGCCGCACGCGTTTGAGGGATACAGCCGGGCCATGTATTCGAACTGGTTCTGGCATCGGCCACTGCAATTGATCGTCGACGCTGGCGAAGGTCTGCCGCTCGCGCTTGGGACGAACGCGTTCACAGCGTCGGTCATCGCGATCACGCATGGACACTCCGATCACGTGCTCGGGCTGCCCGGCCTCGCCGGCGCGCGGCGCTTCGGCAAAGGCGCGACGTCGAAGCCATGGACCGTCGTCTATCCCGAGGGATGCCACGCCATCGACGTCATGCGCCACACGATTGCGGAGCTCTGGCGTGGCGTCGAGTTTCCGATCACCTGGACGGCCCTCGCGCCGGGCGCCCGCTTTGCTCTGAGTGGGCCGCGCCTGCTCGAATCGTTCAGCGTCACCCACGTGCGCGCCGGCGCCCGCCGTGGGTTATCGCGTGGTCGAGGCGCGCCGCCGCTTGAAGCCGGAGTTTGCCGATCTGCCGCAACGCGAGATCGAACATCGGGCACGCCGTGACGGCCGCGCCGGGCTGATGGAATCGTACGAGCACGTCGTCTTTGCCCACTCCGGCGATGCGATGCCCATCGATCCGCGGCTGGTGACGCGGCGCCGATCTGCTGGTCCACGACGCGACGTTCCTCGACGCCGCCGAACGCCGGGAGCTGATTCACGCGACGTCGGTCGAAGCGCTCGACGTCGCCCGCCACGCCGGCGTCGGGATGCTGGTGCTGACCCACCTGTCCATCCGCTACGAGCGTGAGGCGGCGGTGGCGCGGCTCCGCGAGCAGGTGGCGGCGAGCGGGTTTGCCGGCGCCTGCGTCCTGCTCGACGAGAGCCAGATCATCGATCTCGTGAATTGATGGCATAACTTCCGCCTCTGGTGGGAGTTCCGGTTTAATCTGAAGAGATGTCGACCCCGCTTTCACGCGCTGAAGTCGAGCGCATCGCCGAACTGGCGCGGCTCGAGCTCACGACCGACGAAGTGGACCTGTTCAGCCGGCAGCTCGGCGACATCCTCGACTACGTCGAGCAGATCCAGACGCTCGACACGACCGGGGTCCCGGCAACGTCGCATGTCGTGAACCGGCCGATCGATCGCCCGGACGTCCCGCACGAGACGCTTCCGCGCACCGAGGCGCTGGGCAACGCCCCGGACGCGGCGATTGAGGCCGGGCTGTTCAAGGTTCCGCGGGTTATCGGATGACGTCTCCCGGCGACCTGACGATCAGCGCGCTGACCGAGCGCCTGCGGTCCGGCGACCTGCGCGCTCGCGATCTCGTCGACTCGTGCCTCGCGCAAATCGAGGCGCGTGACGGCGCCCTCCACGCCTTCCACACGGTCGCCGCGGAGGCGGCCCGGGCCCGCGCCGATGCGCTCGATGCCCGGCGCGCACGCGGTGACGGCGCTCGGCCCGCTCCACGGCGTCCCGATCGCGCTGAAGGACAACATCTCGACCCGCGGGCTCGCGACGACGCGCGGCGTCGCGGATCCTCGACGGCTATGTCCCGCCGTACAACGCCACTGTCGTCGATCGACTCGAGGCGGCCGGCGCGATTGTGATCGGCAAGACCAACCTCGACGAGTTCGCGATGGGATCGTCCACCGAGAATTCGGCGTTCGGCCCGTCGCGCAATCCGTGGAACGTCGACTGCACACCCGGCGGATCCAGCGGTGGTTCCGCCGTCGCCGTCGCCGCGCGGCTCGTTCCCGCCGCGCTCGGATCGGACACCGGCGGCTCGATTCGTCAGCCCGCCGCCCTGACCGGCATCGTCGGCCTCAAGCCCACGTACGGCCGGGTGTCCCGCTACGGCCTGCTGGCGTTCGCCTCGTCACTCGATCAGATCGGGCCGTTCACGACGACGGCAGCCGACGCGGCGCTTGTCTTGACGGTGATCGCCGGTGCCGATCCGCACGACGCGACCGCGGCACCGGAGTCGGTGCCCGCGTTTTCAGAATCACTGACCGGCTTGGTGGACGGCTTGCGCATCGGCGTACCACGGCGCGTCATCGCAGAAGGCGTCGAGTCATCGGTCAAATCGGCGTTCGACCGCGCGCTCGAGGTCTTCGCGGCGCGCGGCGCGACTCTGGTCGATGTCGAACTGCCACACGCCGCTTACGCGATCCCGATCTACTACCTGATCGCGACCGCCGAAGCCTCGTCCAACCTCGCGCGGTACGACGGCGTGCGATACGGCCTGCGCGCGGTCAGCCAAGGACGACACGCTGCAGACGATGTACGACCGGACGCGGGACGCCGGCTTTGGCGCCGAAGTGAAAAGGCGCATCATGCTCGGCACCTACGTTCTGAGCGCCGGCTACTACGACGCGTACTACCTCAAGGCGCAGCAGGTCCGGACGCTCGCTCCGGCGTGACTACGAAGACGCATTCTCGACGCGTCGACGTGGTGGCGATGCCGACGACGCCGACACCGGCGTTCCGCCTTGGCGAGAAGACGGCGGATCCGCTCCAGATGTACCTGGCCGACGTGTTCACGGTCAGCGCCAACCTCGCCGGCTTTCCGGCAGTCAGCATTCCGTGTGGATTCTCGCCGGAGCGGCTGCCGATTGGCCTGCAGCTGACCGGGCGGATGTTCGACGAGGCAACGATCCTGCGCGCCGCTGACGCGTATCAGCGCGACACGCGCTGGCACATGGAGAGTCCGGACGAACGAAGAACTAAGACTAAGAACTAAGAACGGAACCGCGGAACTCCGGAACCCCGGAACGTCGGTACCTCGGAGTGCTCTTCAGGCCGTCGCCGGCGACTCCTGAAGATCGACCAGAGCAGCAGGCCGAGCAGCACGAACGGAATCGCGGGAATCATCAGGCCGATGATCGCGGCGATCAGGCCGAAGATCAGGACGCCGCCAAGGACCAGGAGCAGCAGCGGCAGCGCCGCGAGGCCCAGGCCCATGCCGACCGCGCCCATGGCGAGGCCGACCGGGAGCCACATCAACTTGAAGAGGAGCCGGAGCGGGAAGAAGACCACCCACAGGACGATCTTCAGCAGGAAGAAGACGAAGCCAACGACGGCCGCGACCGATAGCCCCACGAACGCCAACATCGCCAGCATGAAGAGCGTGAGCACGGAGCCCCCCTTGCTGGAGTATTACGAATCCGGGGAAGAACTGGTTCGGCGAACCGCAAACGCCCGGTCGGCGAGGCCGGGCGGCTGGACGCTACCGCGTGTCGGTGATGGCCTTGAAGTCGGGCAGGGCCCACTCGACGAGCCCGTGCTTCACCTCGGCCATGGCCAGCCGTTCGGCCTTGATGGGGCGCGGGGCGTGGTCGGGGTCGGCGCCGGGATCCGGCAGCCGGAGCTTGGCACCCCGGCGGAGTTGCTTGGCGCGAAGCGCGGCCACATCGACAAACAGGAATCGGCTTTCGATGGGCTGCGCCGGTTCACGAGGAGCATCGGATCTTCGACCGATGCGCTCTCCCTGCGGGATTTCCACGTCAGACATAAGCTCCCAGTGTAGCGTGGACGCGACCTCTTCAAGCAACCCTGCCGTTGGGGTCGGGCTCGGCCAACCTAGTCGCGCTTGACGAAAATGCCCAGAAACCACGAAATCAGGCTGGTCAACAGCGCGCCGAGGATCGCCGACGTCCAGGACCCAATCTGGAATCCCGGCACCAGGGCGGCGGCGAGCCCAAACGCCAGGGCGTTGACGACCAGATAGAACAGACCGAGGGTCAGGACGGTAATCGGGAGGGTGAGGATCACAAGGATGGGGCGGATGATCGCGTTGACGGCGCCGAGCACGAGCGCCGCCAGGGCGAGCGCCGGCCACGACGTCACGGTCACCCCAGACACGACGTTGGCCGTGACCCAAAGCGCGATCGCCAGCACGAGCGTGTGAACCAGGAATCGGGTCATCGGCAGCGCTCCCCTCAAGACAATTATGGCGCCGCAACCTGGATGTCCGCCTGCCCGATACCGGCAGCGCGGCCGTGACCCAGGTCACGACGCCTCATTGTTCCGCGCGCGGCCGCTTACGCCGCGACGTTGATCTTCACCGAGCGCGGCTTCGCTTCCTCGCGCACCGGCAAGGTGACGGTCAACACGCCGTTCTTGTACTCCGCCGCGATCTTCGCCGGCGTCCACCGTCGACGGCAGCGAGAACTGCCGCACGAACGATCCATACGATCGCTCGATGCGGTGAAACGACTCCTGCTTGATCGTCTGATCGACCTTGCGCTCGCCGCGGAGCGTCAGCGTGTTGTTCTCGACGTTGACGTCGATGTCCTCGCGGTCGATGTCCGGCAACTCCGCCTTGAGTACCAGCCCACCGTCGACTTCGTAGATGTCGACGGCCGGCGTCCACGAACCGCGATTGAGCAGCGCTTCGTCACGGCCTGGGCCCTGGTAGCTGTCGGCGAAGAGCCGATTCATCCGGTCCTGCAGCACCGCGAGATCACGAAACGGGTCGAAACGCGTGATAGCCATTGCTTGTTCCTCCTACCGATGTCAGCCTGTCGTTCCTCGTGACTTCGTTAATCGTTCGACTTCGTTTCCGCGAACTCGGCGTCGACGACTTCGGCGTCCTTGACGCCGCCGGCGTCCGGCGCGCTCGCCGTCTTCTGCTCGCCTTGTAGAGCGCTTCGGCCATCGCGTGCGATGCCGTCTGCAGTTCGGTCGTTGCCCGCCGAATCGCCTCGGCGTCGTCGCCCTTCACCGCCTGCCGCGCCTGCTCGAGCGCAGCGTCGATGCGGCCGACGTCGCCTGCCGCGAGCTTCTGCTTGTTCTCGGCGAGGGTCTTCTCCACCGAGTAGATCAACGCATCGGCCTGGTTGCGCGCTTCGATGGCTTCCTTGCGCGCCTGGTCTTCGGTCGAATGCGCCTCCGCATCACTGACCATCCGGTTCACTTCGTCCTTCGAGAGGCCGCTGGATCCGCTGATCGTGATTGCCTGCTCCTTGCCCGTCGCCTTGTCCTTCGCCGACACGTTCACGATGCCGTTGGCGTCGATGTCGAACGTCACTTCGATCTGCGGCAGCCCGCGCGGCGCCGGCGGCAGCCCCGCCAGCTGGAACCGGGCCAGCGTGCGGTTGTCGCGCGCCATCGGCCGCTCGCCCTGGAGGACGTGCACTTCGACGCTCGGCTGGTTGTCCGTGGCGGTCGAAAACACTTCGCTCTTCCTGGTCGGAATCGTCGTGTTGCGCTGGATGAGCGTCGTCATCACGCCACCGAGCGTCTCGATGCCCAGTGACAGCGGCGTGACGTCGAGCAGCAGCACGTCCTTCACTTCGCCGGCAAGCACACCCCCCTGGACCGCCGCGCCGATCGCGACGACTTCGTCCGGGTTCACGCCTTTGTGCGGCTCCTTGCCGAAGAACGCCTTGACGACGTCCTGCACCCGAGGCATCCGCGTCGAGCCGCCGACGAGCACCACTTCATCGATGTCCGACGCCTTGAGGCCGGCATCGCTCAGTGCCTGCTTGAGCGGTCCCATCGTCCGCTGGACGAGGTCCTCGACGAGCGCTTCCAGCTTCGCGCGCGTCAGCTTCAGCGCCAGGTGCTTCGGACCGGACGCGTCCGCCGTCACGAACGGCAGATTGATGTTCCGTCTCGAGCACTGAAGACAGCTCGATCTTGGCCTTCTCCGCCGCCTCCTTCAGTCGCTGGAGCGCCATCCGATCCTTGCCGAGATCGATGCCGTCGCTCTTCTTGAACTCGGCAATCAGCCAGTCGACGACCTCCTGGTCGAAATCGTCGCCGCCCAGATGCGTGTCGCCGTTGGTCGCCTTCACCTCGACCACGCCCTCGCCCACTTCAAGAATCGAAATGTCGAAGGTGCCGCCGCCAAGGTCGT
Organism: uncultured Acidobacteriota bacterium; assembly: GCA_963841895.1. Taxonomy (GTDB): domain Bacteria; phylum Acidobacteriota; class Vicinamibacteria; order Vicinamibacterales; family UBA2999; genus JACCSI01. Next base: position 228,556 of record CAWJEO010000015.1, on the reverse strand, counting down.
AGACGGCGATCGTTTCGTCGGCCTTCTTGTCGAGGCCGTACGCAAGCGCCGCCGCGGTGGGTTCGTTGACGATGCGCAGGACGTTCAGTCCGGCGATCTTGGCCGGCATCCTTGGTCGCCTGGCGCTGTGCGTCGTTGAAGTACGCCGGCACTGTGACCACCGCATCGGTCACCGTCTCGCCCAGATAGTCCTCGGCGGCCTGCTTCAGCTTCTGCAGGACCATCGCCGAGACTTCGGGAGCCGAGTACTTCTTGCCGCGCACTTCGACCCAGGCGTCGCCGTTGCCGGCGCTCGACCACGCGATACGGGACCCGGCCCGCTTCCGCGCCGACCTCTGCGAACTTCCGTCCCATGAATCGCTTGATCGAGAAGACGGTGTTCTCGGGATTGGTCACAGCCTGACGCTTGGCAACCTGCCCGACGAGCCGTTCGCCGTCCTTGGCGAAGCCGACGATTGAAGGCGTCAGCCGCGCACCCTCCTGGTTCACGATGACGGCCGGCTGCCCGTTCTCCATCACGGCCACGACCGAGTTGGTCGTGCCGAGGTCGATTCCAATCACGCGCCCTTTGTTTGACATCTCTTCTCGCTACCCCCACCAAAATTGAATGACACCAAGCCTAGCGCCTTTATTAGTGCATGTCAAGCAACTAATCTTAGTGTTATACTACTCACTATTGGACGAAAGCAGTCGCCAGACGGTTTCACGCTCTGATTAGTCGAGCTTTGCGAGGAGTCGTTCGATGGCTGCGGTCCCCCGGTTGGCCAGCACTCCGGCTCCTTCGGCAGGAACGGCACCCGCGTCGGTAAGAAATAACGTCGCCAACTCCACCGGAGTGGCTTCGAAGTAGGGGTTGTCGAGCCGGACCCGTGAATCGGCCTCGGGCCACACCTCGGCGGGCGGCCCGGAGGACTGGCGCCATCGCCGGGCGACTGCCTCAGGCATCCCCTTCGCCCGGCCGGCAACGACATAAACCGGCACGCCCTGGCGATACGCCGCCGCGGCCAACCCGTGCGTGCCCGACTTTGTTGATCCAGAACTCCGAGGCCACGGCGTCGGCGCCGACAATGACCGCCGCCGACGTGTCCAGGCACGTCGTCAACGCGGCGTCGGTCATCAACGTGACCGCCAACCCCCGCTCGGCGAGCGCGAGCGCGGTACCGACGGCCTTCGAATCGTGGCCGGCCCTCGCCGCACACCACGTGGACCGGTATCGACGCGTCGAGCAGCGCGCGGACGACGCTGCTGCTGTACGACAGCGTGATGATCGACGGGGTCGGTGCGTCCTTGCAGGAGGTCTCGCACCGCGAGGCTTGCGGCCCGCGCGAGCGTCAACGGCGCGCGCGCCAGTTCGCGACGCGCGCGCTCGAAGGCACCGGGCTCGTCCTCGTCGAGAACGGCCGCGGCACACGCGTGCCAGAGCGGCGCCATCGCCGGCTGGCCGGCGCAGACGATCCGCGAGACCTCTAATGCGGCCGGCCCGCCCGATCGCAGCGCGTCGTCGAGCAGCAACAGCAGTCGCTGCAGCAGCTCCGCGGCGCCGGCGTCGCGATCCTCGGCAATCGCGACCGCGCGCGCCGTCAGGTCCGGTGACACGATTTGATTTTCCTCCACCCTATGCCACACTCGCGGCCATGCTCTCCCGCCGCGCGTTCCTGACGACTTCCGCGGCCGCAATGATTTCCGCGCCGGTCCTCGGCGCTCGCGGCCAGAGTCCGAGCCAGCGGCGGCCGACGATCGATGCCGCGCGCCTCCGCGCACGCCTGGAACGGCTCAGCATGTTCGGACGGCCCGAGGGCGGCACGTTCGCATCCGGCGTGAGCCGGGTGGCCTACTCCGACGCCGATGTCGCCGCGCGAACGTGGCTCGCCGACGAGATGCGTGCCGCCGGGCTGACGCCGCGGATCGATCCGGCCGGCAACATTTTCGCGCGATGGGCCCCTGCCGCGACAGCCGAGCGATCGGCCCGGAATTCTCTTCGGTTCGCACATCGATTCGGTTCCGACCGGCGGGAACTTCGACGGCGATCTCGGAACGCTTGCGGCGCTCGAGGTGGTGCAGGCCAGCCGCGCGGCCGGAGTGGTCCCGCGACACCCGTGGGAGATCGTGATCTGGGCGCACGAAGAGAGCACGGCTTTCGGGCGCGGTACGGCCGGAAGCCGGATCGTCGCGGGTGATCTGCAGGCTGGCGATCTGGCGCAGGCATGGAACGGCATGACCCGCGCCGATGGCATTCGCCGGATCGGCGGACAGCCCGATCGCATCGAGGAGGCTGTACGCAAGCCGGGCCACTGGCGCGCTTACGTCGAACTGCATATCGAGCAGGGCGGAACGCTCGAGAAGAGCGCGACGAGCATTGGGGTCGTGGACGGTATCGTGGCAATCCGCCGCTACGACGTCACCGTCACCGGCTTCGCCAACCACGCCGGCACCACGCCAATGGGCGAACGTCAGGATGCGCTCGTCGCCGCGTCGGAGCTGATCCTTGCGGTCCGCGCCGTGGCGATCAGCCGGCCCGGCCGCCACGTCGGGACGGTCGGCCGGCTCGACGTGATGCCCAACTCTCCGAACGTCATTCCAGGTCGCGTGACCTTGAGTGTCGAGCTTCGCGATCTGTCGGAAACCGTCCTGGCCCAGCTCTTCGCCGACATTCAAGCTCGCGGGCGACAGATCGCCGAGCAGACGCGCACCGAGATCTCGATGGAGCTCGCCTCGCGCAACCCGCCGGCGCTGACCCACACCGCGGTCCAGCGGGCCATCGATCGCGCGGCCGAGCGACGGGCTCTCTCGTCGAGACATCTGCCGAGCGGCGCCGGACACGACGCGCAGATGATCGCCGCGCTCTGCCCGATGGGCATGATCTTCGTGCCGAGCGTTGGCGGCATCAGTCACTCACCGCGAGAACTGACGACGTGGGAGGACTGCGCACGCGGGGCGGCCGTGTTGGCCGACGTCATTCTCGAGCTCGACGCAAGCGATACAATTGCTTGAACGATTCGCTTCATTCGACCGACGCCCCATGACCCGTTTGCTCATTTCCACCGACGTCGGGGACCTCAGCCAGGAGGTCCGGCGCCTCTTCGAAGATCTCGCCCGCCGTCGTTCGGACCGTCGGCACATGGTGTCAGGCGAATGCCTGCCGCTGGTCGACGTCTTCGAAACCGATCGCACGATCGAGATCGTGCTCGATGTCCCCGGGGTCGCGCCCGACAGCCTCCGCATCCTCCTGAAATCAGGCGTCGTCCTGATCGCGGGTGAGAAAGAGCGCGCCGATCCGGCGCGCGGACCGGCAAGCTATCACCTGGTCGAGCGCGACTTCGGCCGCTTCGCGCGGGCGGTGCGCGTGCACGCGGCCATCGATGCCAGCCAGGCGCGGGCGCGACTCAAGGATGGCGAGTTGCGCGTGCTGCTGCCGAAGATTCAGGAGCGGCGCGGCAAGGAACTGCTGCTGACGATCGACACCGAGAGCGCGACCCCTCAAGGATGAAGCTGCTGTTCATCGGCGACATCGTGGCGCCGGCCAGGCCGGGAGCTGGTGAAGCGAGGCTTGCCCGGACTCGTGCGCGCCTACGACATCGACCTGGTCCTGGCCAACGGCGAAAACGCCGCCGGCGGCGCCGGTATTACGCGCGAGATCAGCGACGAATTGTTCGGCGCCGGCATCGACGTGATGACGTCGGGCAATCACATCTGGGACAAGCGCGAGGTGATGGATTTCATCGACCGCCAGCCGCGACTCGTCCGACCTGCGAACTATCCGGCCGGCACGCCCGGTGCCGGCTCGTACGTCTGGGACGCGCGACGGCGTCGCGGTCGGCGTCATCAACGTCATGGGCCGCGTCTTCATGGCGCCGCTCGACGACCCGTTCGTCGCCGTCAACGAGCAGCTCGCGCGCGTTCGCGCGGCCGGCGCGTCGATCGTGTTCGTGGACTTTCACGCCGAAGCCACGTCCGAGAAGCTCGCGATGGGCTGGTTTCTCGACGGACGCGTCACCGCGATGGTCGGCACGCACACGCACGTGCAGACCGCCGACGAGCGCGTCCTGCCGGGCGGCACGGCCTACCTCACCGACGTCGGCATGACCGGCCCGCATGACGGCGTCATCGGCATGGATCGCGCGTCGATCATCGCGCGGTTCACCACCGGACTGCCGGCGCGCTTCGAGCCGGCAACCGGCGACCCGCGGCTGCATGCCGTGATCGTGACCGCCGACGCAGCGACCGGTCGAGCCCTGGCAATCGAACGTCTCGCATTCAGCGCCGACGAGCTGTACGCGCTGGCCGAACGCGACGCCGGCAGTCTGGCGCCTTCTGCCCCGTGAGCACGCTCTTCGACCTGCCATTCGAGGAGCCGGAGCCCGAACCGGCACCCGAGCCCGAAGCGCCCGCGCCCACGCCCGCGCCTGCCATCCGCCAGGTGTTCTCGGTCAGCGAGCTGACCGCGACGCTGCGCGATGTGCTCGAGACCCGATTCGCCGAAGTGTGGGTCGAAGGCGAGCTCTCGAACGCGAAGGTCTGGACGACCGGACACCTCTACTTCACGCTCAAGGACGGCGGCTCGCAGATCAAGGGCGTGATGTTCCGCTCGGCGCTGCGCTACCTGAAGTTCAAGCCCGAGGACGGGCTGCACGTCATCGTCCGCGGCCGCATCAGCGTCTACGATCCCAAGGGCGAGTACCAGATCGTCGCCGAGCACATGGAGCCGCACGGCTACGGCCGCCTCCAGCTCGCCTTCGATCAGCTGAAAAAGAAGCTGGCGGCCGAAGGACTGTTCGACACGGCGCGCAAGCGGCCGCTGCCCGCACTGCCCCGCCGGATCGGCATCGTGACGTCGATCGATGGCGCCGCGCTGCAGCGACATCATTCGCGTGCTCCGGCGACGCTATCCCAATGCGCATCTGATCATCGCGCCGTCGCGAGTCCAGGGCGAGGACTCCGCCGGCGAGATCGTCCGCGCGCTCCGTCAGATCGCGCGCATCCACGGCGTCGACGTCGTCATCGTCGGCCGCGGCGGCGGCTCGCTCGAGGATCTCTGGGCGTTCAACGAGGAGAAGGTCGCGCGCGCGATCGCGGCATGCCCGGTGCCGGTGATTTCCGCGGTCGGCCACGAAACCGATTTCACGATTGCCGACTTCGTCGCCGACCTTCGGGCGCCGACGCCGTCCGCCGCCGCCGAATTCGTCGTCCGGCGCAAGGACGAGTTCTACGGTCACATCGACAATCTGTGCGATCGGCTGACGCAGTCGCTCCGCAACCGGCTGCGGCCGGCTCGATGCGCGGCTGCACGCGCTGCTCGCCCGGCCAGGGTACGCGGGACAACGCGGCCGCATTGCGATGCGCGGGCGCCACGTCGCCGAGCTCTCCGCCGCACTCGGCCGGGTCGCCCTCGGGGCAGTCGCACGCCGTGCGCGGCGGCACGATCAGCTGCGTCGCGCGCTGACGCGGGTTCGATCCGCGGCATCGCCTCGTCGACCATGCGCGGCGCGGCTGACGCGCCAACGACAATCGCCTCGGGCGCGCACTGACGCGCCGCCGGCACACCGCAGAGTCGCGCTTCACGCGCGCTTGCCGCACGCCTCGACGGTTTGAGTCCGCTCGCGGTGCTGGCGCGCGGATACGCTGTCTGCTGGGACGACGGCCGCGCCACGCGTCATCCGGTCAGCGGCCGAGCGTGGCGCCTGGCGACCATGTCGTCGTCACGCTGGCCGAGGGCGAGCTCCGCTGCGAGGTCCGCGAGGCACGGACCGCAGCGCATCCGCGATCAGCAGAAGTAGTCACGCCATGGACACCACCATCAAGGACTTCGAAGCCGCCATCGCCGAGCTCGACACCATCGTCAAGAAGCTCGAGGATGGCGACCTCGCCCTCGAGAAATCGCTCGAGCTGTACGAGCGCGGCGTGCAGCTGTCGCGCTTCTGTCACGCCCGGCTCGAGGATGCCGAGCGGCGCATCGAGGTGCTCAACGATCGCGGCGAGCTCAAGCCGGCGCCGCCGGCGCTGGGCCTCGCCAGCGATCGAGGATCGCTGAGCTCGTGCCCGCTCGACGCGTACGTGTCGGCCCGGCCGCGCCGAGATCGAGGCGGCGCTCGCACGCTACGCGCCTGCCGCCGCCGACGACGCCCGCCGTCGTCGCAGACGCCATGCGCTACAGCCTGATGGCCGGCGGCAAACGGCTGCGTCCGATCCTGACGCTCGCCGCCGCCGACGCCATCGCCGTGCGTCGCGGCGAGTCGTCGCACCGAGGCCCGCGCGCTGGCCATGCCGGCCGCGTGCGCGATCGAGATGATCCACACCTACTCGCTCATTCACGACGACCTGCCGGCGATGGACGACGACACGCTCCGGCGTGGACGACCGACGCTGCACGTGGTCGCGGGCGACGGGATGGCGATCCTCGCCGGCGACGGCCTGCAGGCCGAAGCCTTCGGCCTTCTGGCGCGCGAGCCTCAGGCGACTGAGCCGGCCGTGATCGCGCGCAAGCTGCGGACCATCGCGTCGTATCGCGGAAGCGGCCGGGCCGGCGGGAATGGTCGGCGGCCAGGCCATCGATCTCGCCGCGGTGCGCCCGGCGCCCGGCACAGCCGGCCGATCCGATCGACGGCTCGCGCCTCGAAGACATGCACGCGCGCAAGACCGGCGCGCTGATTCGCGCGGCGGCCGTCGCGCGGGGCCGTCATGGCCGGCGCGAGCGACGCCGTCATCGCCGCCGTCGATCGCTACGCCGCGGAGATCGGACTCGCGTTCCAGATCGTCGACGACGTGCTGGACGTCGAGGCCGGCATCGAACGCGCTTGGCAAGACCGCGGGCAAGGACGCGGCCGCGGGAAAGCCGACCTACCCGGCGCTCTTCGGCCTCGAACGAGTCGCGAGCCATGGCCGACGCCGTGTCTCGCGCGCAGCCGAGACCACGTTGCGCGACGCCGGCCTCCCCGATTCCCCGCTCGGCGACATCGCGCGCTGGATCGTCCACCGACAGTCGTGACCCCGGGCTCCCGCGTCCGACTCGACACCCTGCTCGTCACGCGCGGCCTGGTCGAGTCGCGCGACCGGGCACGCGCCCTGATTCTCGCCGGCAAGGTCGAGGTCGTCGGCGTGCCGCAGGCGAAGGCTGGCTCGCTGGTGCCCGACGACGCTGAGGTCCGCGTCGCGACGCCCGAGCATCCGTGGGCGAGCCGTGGCGGCATCAAGCTGGCGCACGCGCTCGACACGTTTCGCGATCGACGTGACCGGCCGGCTCGGACTCGACGTTGGCGCGTCGACCGGCGGCTTCACCGACGTGCTGCTGCAGCGGGGCGCGGCCCACGTCGTCGCGCTCGACGTCGGCCACGGCCAGATTCACTGGAAGCTGCGCAGCGACCCGCGCGTCACCGTCATCGAAGGGCGTCAACGCGCGTCACCTCACGCCGAGCCGATCTGCCGCAACTCGGCGACGGCGCCGGGCATCGTCACTATCGACGTCTCGTTCATCTCGCTGCGCCATATCCTTCCGGTCATACCGGCGATGCTCCTGGTCGACGCCGACGTCGTGACGCTCGTCAAGCCGCAGTTCGAGGCCGGACGCGATGATGTCGGCAAGGGCGGGCTCGTGACCGACGCCGCCGTCCATGCCCGGGTCGTCGCGGAGGTCACTGACGCAGCCGCTGCGGTAGGATTGGCCCGCGTGCACATGACCGAGTCGCCGATTACCGGCGACTGAAGGCAATCGCGAGTTCCTGCTCCACTTGCGCCCCGCCGCGGGCGGATCGCCGAGTCGATGATGCGCATCGGCGTCGTCATCAAACCGAATCTGACCGGCGCGCGCCGAGGCGCTCGCCGACCTCGACCGCTGGACCCGGGAGCGACGCCTCGAAGTGGTCTGGAGCATGAGGCGGCGCACTGATGGCACCCGGCGAGCGCCAGGTCGTCGAGCGCGACCGCCATCGCCGAACACGTCGATCTCGTGCTCGTGCTGGGCGGCGACGGCACGCTGCTCGCGGTGGCCGACATCATCGGCCAGAGCGACCGTGACGTGCCGATTCTCGGCGTCAACTTCGGCTCGCTCGGATTTCTGACCGAAATCACGCGGCCCGGAGCTGTTCTCGCTCGCTCGAAGCGGCCATCGAGGGACGGGTCGAGCACGACGAGCGCATGATGCTCTGCGGCCGCGATCGGCAACCAGTCGCACGTCGCGCTGAACGACATCGTCTTCACGCGCATGGCGCTGTCGCGGATGGTGGACCTCGACGTCACGGTCGGCGACCAGTTCGTCACCTCGGTACGGTCCGACGGACTGATCATCGCCAGCCCGACGGGCTCGACGGCCTACAACCTGAGCGCCGGCGGTCCGGTCGATCCACCCGGCGATGGACGCGATCGTCCTCACCCCGATTGCGCCGCACACGCTCACCCACCGCCCGATCGTGATCCCCGCCTCTCGCGAGGTTCGCGATCCGCGCCGTCATCGGGCAACGCCGGCGCCGAGATCTACGTCACCTTCGACGGCCAGCATGGCTTTCCGGTGCACGAAGGCGACGAGGTCTCGGTGACGCGCGCCGCCAAGCCGATCCGGCTCGTCCGTGCGGCGACACGAAACTACTTCGAGGTCCTGCGAAAGAAGCTGAAGTGGGGAGAACGATAGAGATGATTGGCGATCTGGTGATCTGTGATCTGGTGATCTGGTGATCTGATGATCTAGAGACCGTGCGGCGATACGCTTCAGCATCGCACGCAGATCACCAGATCACCAGATCACCACATCGCCAGATCTCAGACTCACTTCCGCTGTTTCTCTTCCGCCGAAAGTACTCGACCTGCCACTCCTGCACGTTGCGGTTGTGTTCCGTCCAGCGTGCGCGCGAAGACGTGTGAGCCGTCGTTCTTGCTGACGAAGTACAGGTAATCCACCTTCGCGGGAGCGACGGCGGCCTCGAGCGACGCCTTGCCAGGCGCGGCGATCGGGCCGGGTGGCAGGCCGGGATAACGATAGGTGTTGTAGGGCGAGTCGAACTGCAGATCGTCCCGCCGCAGGTTGCCGTCGTAGCGGCCGGCCCGCAGCAGCGCGAAGATCACCGTGGGATCGGCCTGCATGGGCATGCCGATCCTGCTTGCGATTGAGGTACACCGCCGCGACGAGCGGGCGTTCTTCGGGCACTGCGGTTTCCTTTTCGACCAGCGACGCCAGCGTGACCGCTTCTCGCGCACGCTCAAGCCCAGCGCCTTCGCGGCGTCGCGCATCTCGGGCGTGAACGTCTTCTGGAAGAGCCCGGTCATCTGTTCGATCAAGGCGGTGGCCGGCGTGTCGCGGCGCAGCGTATAGGTCTCGGGGAACAAATAGCCTTCGAGGTCGCTGGCGTCGGGGTCGAGGCCCGGATCGCGCGCGGCCTTGCGGGCGGCGGCTTCGAAGTCCGCGCGCGTGCCCAGCTTCGCCGTCTTCGTAGACCGCGGCCATCTCACGAATCGTCAGCCCCTCGCGAAACGTCACGAGACGCCGATACACGTCGCCGTGCGCAATCTTGTCGACGACGTCGAAGACGGACATCGGCTGGTCGAACTGATACTCGCCGGCCTTGAGATCGCGGGCGTGGCCGCTCAGCCACACCGCGGCGCGAAACGTCAGCGCGTCGCGCACGACACCGGCATCGACCAGCCGCTGGCCGATCGTCGCGGGCCCCGCGCCGGGCGGAATGTCGACGAACGCTTCGGCCTCGGCGTAGCCCTTGTACGGTCTCATGAAGGCGGCCGTATGCCACATACAGGGCCGGCGCCGCCAATCAGCGCCGACAGACGAGCATGAGCAGAAAGAGAACGCGGAGAACCCGTTTCATCACGGCTGGTGATCCAGATAGTCCTGCAGAACGACCGCGGCGGCGGCCGCGTCCAGCTTGCTCTTGCGCCGGCGCCAGTCGCGCTCGCTGGTCGGCGAGCCGCGACTCGGCCTCGTGACTCGACAGCCGCTCGTCCTGCAGGACGACTGGAACCGTGAACCGGCCTTCGAGCGCGCGAGCCAGCGCCTCGACCTGCGGCGTCTGAGTGGTCGCGCGTGCCGTCGAGGCGGCGCGGCCAGCCAATCGACGACAGCGGCAGCCCGTCCTCGTGATCGACCAGCGCCGTGATCTCGCGCATCAGCAGATCCGAGCGTCGCGGGCTCGGAGCGGGGCCGCTCGATCATCCGCCAGGGCGACGCCAGCGTCGCGCGTCGCATCGCTGAGCGCCAGCCCGATGCGGCGGGCGCCGTAGTCGATGCCAAGCACACGCACAGGACGATTATCTGTTGGGCGGCGATGAGGTCCACCGCACCTGCCCCACCGCCCCACCGCGCCCATTCCCAGCAGCGCCTCGCGCAGGTAGAACGCGATGGTCGCCGCCGCCGCGACAAACAGCACCATCCGGATCACCGCCGGCTTCGCATGCCGAAGGTTCGCTGCGTGACGACCTGAACCGGCTGCCACGCCAGGAAGAACAGCGAGATAGGAACAGCGCGACGCCGAGCGGCATCCCGAGGCGCGGGATCAAAGCACCGGCGCCAGCGTCGAGAATGAAGATCCCGCCGGTCCACACGCCCAGCGTCAGCCAGAAGAATTCGCCGGCGGTGAGGAAGATCACGCCGCGCGGTTCGGCGGGTCGGCGCAGGCGCGGGTTGAGGCGTGCCGTCAGTCATGCTCGCCCCAGTTTACGTAAACGCGCCGTTGAAAAACTTCGCTGCGGCATTGCGCGGCGTCTGTGGCCATGAGCTAGTTGATGAAGATGTAGACGGGCGCGCTCTGTCCGCACCCGTTGGCGGCGCTCACGCGAACCCATGCCGTGAAGCCCGGCGGCAGACCGGTCGCGGTCACCTCGTTGCTGAGGCCGATGTACGTCGCCGGATACAGATCGTCGCTGCCCAACGATGTGCCGGCCGACAAGATGTAGGCGGTCACGCCCGGTACGTGCGGCCAGCTCATCGTCACTGTTCCCGCCACGAGACCGCCTGAGACCAGCGGTGGGCCTGGCGCCCCGTGCATGGCGGCGGGCCGATCGTGAACGACACCGGCTCCGACGGCGGACCCGCGCCCGCGCCATTGATCGCGGTCGCCGTCACGTTGAACGTTCCGACGGTTCCCGGCGGCAACGGAATCACCGTCACCGTCGACGCGGTCGTCACCGTGCCGACAATCGGGCCGCCGAGCCGTCTGCCGGAAATCGAGGCGATAAGCAGAGGCTGGCGCGGACGGCGTCGGCTGGAACCGCGGTCACGGCGTGGAACGAGACGGTGATGCTGCGCGGTGCCGTTAACGACGACCTGAGACCGGCCGGGGCGCTGCTCGGGCGGCGTCATCCGGCGTTGGACGAGCGGGTAGATGAACAGAAGCCCGGCGATGTCGTCAGCAGCCAGGCCGCAGGCACCGGAGGAACAGCCCGACGGGATGCTGGGGAACATGATCGCGGTGTTGTCGGTCGAGTGGTCGAGCCCGAGCACGTGACCCAGTTCGTGCAACTGGACGTAGCGGAAGCAGCCGCTCTGACGTCAGATAGGTGAGCGCCACGGTGCTGTCGTTGTTGATGACGAACCCTTCCGTCGCCCGGCCGAACACGACGCCGTTGACCGTGGTCCCGCCCTCCGTCTCGAAATACGACCCGCCGATGGCGAGCGTGCCGCCGAAATTCGAGATCTCCCCGCACGGATCGCTGAACGAAATGGTCACGCGGCTGTTATTGAGCTCCTGCGTCGCGCACCGCAATGGGCCGTCTGGCGTCCCGAGGGTGTACTTGAACCCGGCCCCGACCGCATTCCATGCGCCAATCGCTCCGATCACCTCGGCAATGCCACCGCCGGCGAGACCGGGCTGCCCACCGGACTGCATGTCCACCGGCGGCGAGAACGAATACCGGTACGGACCCAGGAGCGCGAACGGCCTGGCGACGGCGGTCGTCGCATCGGCAGGCGCGACGTCAACCAGCGCCGCCGACTGCCCGACTGAACGCCTCACTCTCGGCGCGGACCGAAGCCATCGTCTGTCGATCGACCGGCTGGCCGCTCCTGTGGCCGACCGGCTCCGCGCGCACGGCGATGCGGTCGCGGCCGGACTGTTCGATCGACCACTTGCCCTGCCAGAGCGCGCTCGTGTAGAGCGAGCCATCACGTGGCCGCGCCTCGAGATACAAGAGCACGTGCTCCCCAACAACGAACGTCGGCTGATCGACGACTTGAAGCCCGGTCCCGTCAACGATGCCGCCCAGTTGTTTGATGGTCAGGAGCCCAGGATTGACGGGCCCTTTCAGGACATCTTCGACCTCGAGGCCGACATACGTGTAGATGGTGTCGACGGAGGGGTCACGCCCAACGGTGACGCTGATCACCCGACCGGTCACGATCGACATCGGCGAAGTTTGCCAGCTGGCGTGCGGACCACTTCGGCACGGCGCTCCCGGCCGCCCTGTCGCTCGCAGCCACACAGATCAGGCCGGCGAGCAGGATCGCTTTTCGAAACTCCGCCATCAATTCTCCAGTCGATCCGGGAGCGCCGGGACCCCTGTCGCCAGGACGCGGCTGCCGCCGAGGTCGCCGGGTGCGTTGCTCGCAACGATGGTACTCTCTGTCGCGCATGCGATTCGGAGCGGGCGCGTTGGTGTCAGGCCTGGCTCATCCTCGCCGCGGCCCTGTCCGGACGTGCGATCGGCCAGGAACCGGCGGCGCCCGGCCAGCCGGAACAAGCCGGCCACGCGAATCCGTGAGCTCCAGGCCGAAGCCGACCAGCTCGCCGCCGCATCGGGCACCTTGCTCACCGAGCTGCGACGGCTCGAGCTCGCCCGCCAGATCAAAAGCCAGGAAGTCCGGAAGGCGGACCTCGAGCTCGCCATGCTGGCGAAGTCGCAGGAGGCCATGGAGCAGCGGCTGGCCGCAGATCGCGACCGAGCGGGCGGCCACGACGCCGCTGGTCGCGGAACGCCTGGTCGAGATCTACAAGCGCGGACGCGGCGGCTACCTGCGCCTGCTTCTGGAGGCCGACGGTCTCCGGCAGCTGGGACGACTGAGCCGCGGCGTGGCGTCGGTCGCGCAGCTCGATCGGGTGCGCTTCGATGCGCACCGCCGCATTCTGCGCTCCGAGCAAGAGGCGCATCCGGACGCTCGCGGCTCGGCGCGACGCCGCGACAGCCGCGCGTGACGCGGCGGTGCGGGCGCGGCAGTCGCTCGATGCAGCCGTCGCGGCGCAGAACCGGCGCATCGAGGAGATCGATCAGCGCCGCGATCTCGCGGCGCAGTACGTCGGCGAGCTGCAGTCCGCGCAGTCGGGGTTGCAGGCGCGGGTCGAGGCGACCAGCCGGAAGCGCGACGAGTCTTCCCATCGCTGCCGTTCCGCGGCACGCTCGAGTGGCCCGTCAATGGCCGGGTGCTCGCGCGCTTCGGACGCGGCGCCGCCGACCGTCTCGGCGCCGCGCGTCGTCCGAAATGGTATCGAGATCGCGACCATCGAGAACCAGCAGGTCCGTGCGGTTCATGGCGGCACGGTCTCCTACGCGGCGCCGTTTGCCGGGTTTGGCACGCTGGTGATCGTGGATCACGGCACGAACGCGTTCTCGCTCTACGGGCATCTGTCCCAGGCGCTCGTCCCAGCTGGGGCGGTGGTGGAGCGTAATGCCGTGATCGGGCGCGCCGGTCGCAGCCCTTCAGGCGTGCAGTCGCTCTATTTCGAGCTGCGCATCGACGGCCGCCCGGTCGATCCCGTACAATGGTTCAGGAGTCCTCGATGAAATCGCGCGGCCGCCTTGGCGTTCTGATGGTGTCGGTGCCGGTCCTGGCATTCGCCGTCATTGGCGGATTCATGGGCAAGGCGATGGCACGCCAGGAGAGCTATCAGTACCTCCGAATTTTCGAGGACGTCGTCACGCTGATCGTGAACAACTACGTCGAGGAAGTTCAGGTCGACAAGGTCATGCACGGGGCGATGCACGGGCTGGCCGACGGGCTGGACCCAGACAGCGCGTACCTCGACGCCGCTCAGATGAAGTCGTACGAGAAGAGCGAAACGCCGGGTAGCGCCCAGACCGGGCTCGAGCTGACGCGACAGTATTACCTCCGCGTGATCGCCGCGCGCGACGGGTCGCCGGCGGCGCGCGCCGGCCTCCGCCCGGGCGACTACATCCGGGCGATCGACGGTCAATCGACGCGCGACACATCGGTCTACGACGGCATGCGCCGGCTCAGTGGCCAGGCCGGGACCAAAGTGACGCTGGCCGTTCTTCGCGGCAACGCCGCGGAACCACATCAGGTCGAGCTCACGCGCGAGAACCTGCCGGCGGTTGCGCCGCGCGGGCGCGTCGTGCCGCCGGGCGTGGGCTACCTGCGGATCGCCGAGTTCGCCAAGGCGACGCCGGATCAGATGCGCAGCGAGATCGCCCAGCTCACGAAGGCGGGCGCGACGCGGCTCGTCCTCGACCTCCGCGGCACGGCCTTTGGCGACGTCGAAACCGGACTCGCCGCCGCCCGTCTGTTCGTGTCGAGCGGAACGCTCGCCTACCGTCAGGAACGCGGCAAGGCCAAGGAAGCGGTGGCCGCGGCCCAGGGCGACGGCGCCATCACGCTGCCGCTCGCGCTCCTCACCGATAACGGCACGTCAGGGCCGGCGGAGCTTTTCGCCGCTGCGCTCACCGGCAACAAGCGGGCCTCGCTCGTCGGCGAGCGCACGCTCGGACGCGCGGCGCGTCAGCGTCTCGTGCGGCTGCCGGATGGCAGCGGACTGCTGCTCACGCATCTCTTCTACCTGACGCCGGGCGAAGCGGTGATCAACGAGAAGGGGCTGATGCCCGACGTCGCCGTCGAACAACCGGACGTCGAGTTCGGCCAGCCCGCGCCCGACTGACCGATTCGACGCTCGACAAAGCGGTGGAATTGCTCAAAGGCAAGTAGCCGCGCGCGCCCGCGTGTTCGTCCGACGCACGACGACTCGCGACCTGAGTCCTTCCTTGACTCACCTCTGACCCTCGCGTATAACCGCTCACGTTCGCTCGCGCAGAGCAGGCGCGCGGCTGTCACCCTGGAACGTCTGCTCGCGCGCAGGAGGTCAGATGAACAAGCAGGAATTGATCGCGAAGATTGCCAAAGATACCGGCGGCACGAAGAACGCCGCGCTCGCAGGCGATCGAGTCGATGATCGACGGCATCACGCGAGCACTCAAGAAAGGCGACTCGGTGACCTTCGTCGGCTTCGGCACGTTCAAGACATCGGTGCGCAAGGCCCGGACCGCGCGCAACCCGCAGACCGGCGCCGCGATCAAGATTCCGAAGCGGAAGGCCGTGCGCTTCGTCGCCGGCAAGGCGCTCAAGAGCGCCGTCAACTAATCCGCGCGACCCGCGACGGCGCCCGGCATGCGCGCACGCACCGGCGAGCCGGGCGTTGATCCGTACGCTATACTTTCTGTTCGCCTTCGACCACTCGACGCTGCGATCACGCTGCTCGTGGCTAGCCGGGGGGCGGCACCTAAGTAGGCGCGTAGCTCAGTTGGTTAGAGCGCCTCCCTGACACGGAGGAGGTCAGTGGTTCGAGTCCACCCGCGCCTACCAGCCTTCGCTCGCTGGCTTCGCATCACGAGCTTCGGCTCGGCAAGCCAAGCGAAGGCTGTCCGCCGTAGCGGCGAAGCCGCGAAGGCGGACCTCGCTACGAAGGAATCAGGCTGATCCGTCGCTGATTCCTGACTCCTCGATTCCTCTCATGTCTCAGATCACAGTCACGCTCCCCGACGGCTCGACGAAGCAGCTCGACTCCGGCGCGCCGGTGCTCGACGGTCGCGCGCGAGATCTCGCCGCGCCTCGCCGACGCCGCGCTCGCCGCGAAGGTCGACGACCAGCTGGTCGATCTCTCGTATCCGCTGACCGCGCGATGCGCGGGTGCAGATCGTCACCAACAAGTCGCCCGAGGCGCTGCATCTCTATCGCCACTCGACGGCGCACCTGATGGCCGCCGCGGTCACCGCGCTCTTTCCCGACGCCCAGTGCGGCATCGGCCCGGCGATCGACGAGGGCTTCTTCTACGACTTCGTCGTCGATCGGCCCGTTCGTGCCCGAGGATCTCGAGCGCATCGAAGCGAAGATGCGCGAGCTGGCCGGGCAGGACCTGATCTTCGAGCGCCAGATGTGGCCGCGCCAGGAAGCCATCGACTTCTTCACCAGGCGCGGCGAGCCGCTCAAGGTGCAGTTGATCGAGGAGAAGACCGCCGGCCAGGCCGAGGTTTCCTGCTACACGATCAAGGACCGCGACACGTTCGTCGACTTCTGCGTCGGCCCGCACGTGCCGTCCACCAACCGGCTGAAGGCGTTCAAGCTGCTGAACACGTCGAACGCCTACTGGAAGGGCGACGCGAAGAACCAGCCGATGCAGCGCATCTACGGCACGGCGTTCCTCACGCAGAAGGAGCTCGACGAGCACGTCACGCGCCTCGAGGAAGCGAAGAAGCGCGACCATCGCAAGGTCGGCAAGGAGCTCGGGCTGTTCATGATGCACCCGTGGGCGCCGGGCGCGACGTTCTGGCTGCCCAAGGGCACGGTGCTCTACAACACGCTCGGCAACTACATGCGCGGCGTGCTGATTCCGGCCGGCTACGTCGAAGTCAAGGCGCCGATCGTCTTCAACAAGGCGCTGTGGGAGACGTCCGGGCACTGGGACCACTACCGCGAGAACATGTTCCTCGTGAAGTCGGCCGACGGCGAGGACATGAGCATGAAGCCCATGAACTGCCCCGGCCACTTCCTGATCTACGGCACGCGAGATGCGCAGCTACAAGGACCTGCCGCTCCGCTTCCACGAGCAGACGCCGCTCCATCGCAACGAAGCGTCCGGCGTGCTCTCGGGCCTCACGCGCGTCCGCCAGTTCTCGCAGGACGATGGCCACTGCTTCGTGACCGAGGAGCAGATCGCGGCGGAGGTCGAGATGCTGCTCGGGCTGATCCGCCGCGTCTACGGCGACTTCGGCCTCGAGTACACGGCGAAGCTGTCGACGCGTCCGGAGTCGAACTTCATCGGCGAAGTCGCCATCTGGGATCGCGCCGAGGCGGCGCTGAAGCAGGCGCTCGAGCGCGCCGGCCAGCCGTACACGATCAATGCCGGCGACGGCGCGTTCTACGGCCCGAAGATCGACTGCGACATCACGGACGCCATTGGCCGCAAGTGGCAGTGCGCGACGATTCAGCTCGATTACAACATCCCGCAGCGCTTCGATCTGAAGTACATCGGCGCCGACAACGCCGAGCACCGGCCGGTGGTCATTCACCGCGCGATCTTCGGCAGCATCGAGCGCTTCATCGCCATCCTGATCGAGCACTTCGCCGGCGCCTTTCCGCTCTGGATGGCGCCGGTCCAGGCCGTGGTCCTGCCGATTGCCGACCGCCATGTCGAGTACGCCCGGCAGGTGCAGGGCGCAGCTGGCGGCGGCAGGCCTGCGGGTCGAGCGTCGACGCGCGGCAGGAGAAGGTCAACTACAAGATCCGCGAGGCCCAGCTCCAGAAGGTGCCCTACATGCTGGTCATCGGCGACCGCGAGGCGGCCGACGGCGCGGTGGCGGTGCGGAGCCGCGCCAAAGGCGACCTCGGAGCGCGCCCGGTTGACACAGTTCGTCGCGGACGCCCTTGCCGAAATCGCTGCAAAAACTGTATCTTAAGTAGTTTCGTGCCGCCGGGTTCCGGAACGGTTTTGGAACCGGCGCGACTCCCCGACCCGGGAAACGGGCGCCGGGGCTCGCCGACGGCATGGAACATCGTTCGAGGAGACTGACCTATCGCTTTCGATCGTAATCGCTCCGAGCCGGCGTGACGACCGGCTCCGCATCAACGAACGCATCCGCGTTCGTGAAATCCGCGTGATTGACGATGCCGGGCAGCAGCTGGGGATCATGCCCCCGCCGCAGGCCCTGGCGATCGCCCGGCAGAAGGGGCTGGACCTGGTGGAGATTTCGCCCACGGCCGTGCCGCCGGTCTGCCGGATCATGGATTACGGGAAGTATCAGTACCAGGAGCAGAAGCGCGCCCGCGAAGCCAAGCGGCACCAGCACGTCGTCGAGGTCAAGGAAATCAAGTTCCGGCCCAAGGTCGACGAGCACGATTACACGTTCAAGAAGAACCACATTCAGCGGTTCATCGAGGAAGGCGACAAGGTCAAGGCGACGATCTTTTTCCGCGGCCGCGAAATGGCGCACCCGGAGATCGGTCACAGGATTCTGATGCGGCTCATCGGCGACCTCGCGGAGGTGGCCGTGCCGGAGACACAGCCGAGGATGGAAGGCAATCAGATGCACACCATCCTGACGGCCAAGAAGGGCGCGAAAGCGGCGGCCCCGCAGACCGGCGCCGCCGCCCGCGCCGCGGCCGGCGGAAGTGGAAACCAAATGAAGATGAAGCTCAAGACCCATCGTGGCGCCGCCAAGCGGTTCAAGAAGACGGCGACCGGCAAGTTCAAGCGCGGCCAGTCGTTCAAGCGGCACATCCTGACCAGCAAGTCGAACAAGCGGAAGCGCGCGCTGCGCAGTATCGTGCTCGTGGCCGACGCCGACCAGGCGAAGCTGGAGCGGATGCTGCCGTACAAATAGAGGTTTCGAAGTTCCGGAGTTTCAGCGAGGTTCGAGGTTTCGAGGTTCCGGTCAGGTTTCGACGGTTTCGAGGTTTCGAGGTTCGTTTCAGCGGTCTGCTGACAGCAGACGATCAGGGCATTTCAGCTGTCAGCTCAACGATCGCTACGGTAGTGGGGCCAGGCTTCAGCCTGGCCGAGCACGCTGTTCAAAGTCCACATCGTGGCCCCTGATCGTTGCCAGGAGTCTCATGCCTCGCGTCAAGCGTGGAGTAGTTCGTCGCGCCAAGCGGAAGAAGCTGTCCGCAGCTCACCAAGGGCTTCTTCCAGAACAAGAGCAAGCTCTACAAGTTCATGAAGGAGGCGTCCGAAAAAGCGGGCGTCTACGCGTATGTCGGCCGCAAGCGGAAGAAGCGCGACTACCGCAGCCTGTGGGTCGTGCGCATCAACGCCGCCGCGCGTGAGCACGGCCTCTCCTACAGCGTCTTCATGAACGGCCTCAAGACGGCCGGCATCACGCTGGACCGCAAGAGCCTCGCCGAGCTCGCCGCGCGTGAGCCGGCGGCGTTTGCGGCGCTCGTCGACAAGGCCAAGGCCGCCAAGGCGGCCTGACAGGTCACCGGTCCACAGCGACGTCCACGGTCGACGGTCTACGGTTCACGGTGGTCAGGTTCGACCGTAGGCCTAGATCGTGACCGTAGCCGTTGCCGTGACCGGAGCCGTGGACCCGTCGTGCCGCTCCCATCGATTCGTCCATCGGTCTCGACCGCGCCCTCGCGCGTCTTCCGCGAGGACCTGGCGCGGCGTGCGCTCGGACGCCGACCTGCAGGCCCTCCGCAATCGCTGGCTGGGCCGCAAGGGCAGCTGGGTCGCGGCGTTCATGGAATCGGTCGGCAAGGCGCCGCCCGAAGAGAAGCGCGCGCGTCGGGCAGCAGGCCAACGAGCTGAAGAAAGGCGTGGAGGCGGCCCTCGCCGAACGCGAAGCGCGCCCTTGCGGCGGCGCGCCGCCCGGCCGGCGCGGTCGACGTCACGCTGCCCGGCCGCGCGCCGGTCCTCGGCGTCGCGGCATCCGCTCAGCCTCGTCCGCGACGAAGTGCAGGAGATCTTCACGCGGCTCGGCTATCAGGTGCTCGAAGGCACCGAGGCCGAGGACGACTACCACAACTTCGAAGCGCTCAACATGCCGCCGGAGCATCCCGCGCGCGACATGCAGGACACGCTCTACCTCGAGCCGCTGCCGCCTCGAGCCGCGAAGCTCGTCGGGCGCGGCCGACCGCCGCATCCGCTGACGCTGCTGCGGACGCACACGTCGGCGATGCAGATCCGGCACATGGAGCAGCACGCTCCGCCGGTGCGGCTCGTCGGCGATCGGTCCGGTCTATCGCCGCGACAATCTCGACCTCACGCACACGCCGATGTTCCACCAGGTCGAAGGGCTGGTCGTCGGATCGAACATCACGCTCGCCGATCTGAAGGGCACGCTGACTGTCGATGGCCCGGGCGCTCTTCGGCGAGGGCCAGGACGTCCGCTTCCGCCCGAGCTTCTTCCCGTACACCGAGCCGAGCGCCGAAGTCGACATCCGCTGCATTCGCTGCCAGGGTGCGCGGCTGCGCCATCTGCAAGCGCACCGGCTGGCTCGAGATTCTCGGCAGCGGCATGGTGCATCCCGCGGTGTTCGAAGCCGTCGGCTACGACCCGAACGAGGTGACCGGCTTCGCCTTCGGCATGGGCATCGAACGCGTCGCGCATGCTCAAGTGGGACGTCGACGACATCCGCCTGTTCTACGAAAACGACCTGCGCTTCCTGGAGCAGTTCGGGCGATGAAGGTCCTCCTTTCGTGGCTTCGCGAGTTCGTCGACGTGCCCGGCACGCCGGAGGAGATCGGCGCGCGGATGTCGCTGCGCGGGCTCGCGCTCGAAGGCATCGAGCGCACGGCGCGCCGGATGACGGCGATGCGCGTGCTCGACTTCGACGTCACCGCGAATCGGCCGGACTGTCTGTCGATTCGCGGGATCGCGCGTGAAGTGGCGACCGCGTACGGGTTGCCGCTGCGATGTTCAATCGAACAGAGCTCGGCTCGGCTGAAGCCGAGCCCCACGACCTTCCGGAGAGCCATCAGTCGTGGGGCCCGGCTTCAGCCGGGCCTGGCTCCCTGCCCATCAGCATTGAGGAGCCGGACCTCTGCCGGCGCTATGCCGGCGCGATCGCGGATGTGCGCATCGGCCCGTCGCCGTCGT
Source organism: uncultured Acidobacteriota bacterium (assembly GCA_963841895.1). Lineage (GTDB taxonomy): Bacteria > Acidobacteriota > Vicinamibacteria > Vicinamibacterales > UBA2999 > JACCSI01. The sequence goes on along the minus strand of CAWJEO010000015.1, from coordinate 207,808 downwards.
GGATGCAGGACGCGCCTCGCCGCGTGCGGCGTCCGCCCGATCAGCAACGTCGTCGACATCACCAACTACGTCCTGCTCGAGCTCGGCCAGCCGATGCATGCGTTCGACCTGGCGCGAGCTGCGCCGGCCCGGCGATCGTGGTCCGCCGCGCGCGCGCCGGCGAGACCCTGACGACGCTCGACGGCAAGAAGCGAGTCGCTCGACCACGAACATGCTCGTCATTGCCGATGCCGAACGCGCGTCGGCCATTGGCGGCGTGATGGGCGGCGCCGACTCCGAGGTCTCCGCGGCAACCACAGCAGATCGTGTTCGAGAGCGCGTGGTTCAAGCCGCAATCGGTGCGCGCGACGAGCAAGCGGCTGGGCCTGCGCGACCGAAGCGTCGTACCGCTTCGAGCGCGGCGCCGACCTGACCGCTGCGCGTCGAAGCGATGGAGCGCGCGCTGGCGCTTCTCGAGGCGATTGGTGCCGGCCGCCGGCGCGGCGCGCTCGATCGACTGCTATCCGGCGCCGTACGACGCCGCGGCACGCTGCATCGTCACGCGCCAGCCGGCATCGAGCGGCTGCTGGGCATGCGCGTGCCCGGACGACGACGCCGAGCGCATCCTCGCGAGCCTCGGCTTCGGCGTGCGCACGCTGGGCGGCTGGCAGGCCGAGCGCTCCCGGATGCGGCCGACGCCGATGGGCGGCTCGGGCGACAGCTGGCAGGTCGACGGTTCCCGGCTGGCGCGTCGACATTGCGCGGCCGGTCGACATGATCGAAGAAGCCGGCCGGCATTACGGCTTCGAACATCTGCCGACCACGTTCCCTGCGGTCGAGCAGCGCGCCGCTGCCGTCGGATCCGCGCATCGCGCGCGATGCGCGCGTGCGGCGCGCCTTGCTCGGCATGGGCTTCAGCGAGGCGATCACGTTCGGCTTCATCGACACGGCCGGCGGCCGCGCCGTTCCGCGCCGCCGACGAACCGCCGCGTGTTGCTGGCCAATCCGCTCTCGGAGAAGTTCACGACGCTGCGGCCGAGTCTGTTGCCGGGACTGGTCGACGCCGTGAGCCACAACCGCCGGCACGGCCGGCGCGACGTTCGTCTCTTCGAAATCGGCACGCGCTTCTCGCCGCGCGGCGAAACGCGCGGCGCCGCGGCGGCCTGGACCGGGCTGGCCACGCCCGATCACTGGAGCGGCGGACGCCGCGACGTCGACTTCTTCGACGTCAAGGGCGTCGTCGAACAGGTCTGCGCGGTCTGATGCAGGTCGTCCCGCACATTCAGCCCGCGATCGTGCGCCGTTTCTCGTCGAGGGCCGCGCCGCGGAGATTCGTCATCGGCGGCGAGCGCATCGGCGTCTTCGGCCAGCTCGATCCCGCAGATCGCCGAGCGCCGCGACGATTCCCGCCGGCGATGCGGTGTACGTGCTCGAGCTGGACCTCGATCGGCTGTCGGCGCTCGCGCCGCAGGGCCGCGCTTCGCGCAGACCGCTGCCGCGTCATCCGTCGGTCGTGCGCGACGTGTCGATTCTCGTCGACGACACCTTGTCTGCCGAAACCGTTCGTGGCACGATCCGAGCGGCAAGCGCCGCGTCGCTGGTTGACGTGCGCGAGTTCGATCGCTATCAGGGCAAGGGCGTTCCGGACGGCAAGGTCAGTCTGTCGTACCGCCTCACCTTCCAGGCGCCGGACCGCACGTTGACCGACGGCGAAGTTCAGCAGGCGATGGACGCCATCGTCCGCTCGCTCGTGCACGACGCTGGGCGCGGTTCAACGATAGAGCGCCGGCTCGCGAGGTTCGCCTGGCAGGTCCGGTCACTTCAGGCGAACGCAGATTCTGTTATGGCAACGAAGACTGCGACGTCCGTCGGCGGTCGAGCCGATCGATCGGCTCGAAGAGAAGATCAAACTGCTGGTCAGCGTCATCGGCCGCCTGCGCGGCGAGCAGTCGCGGTTGATGGAAGACAACGCCCGCCTGCAGCGCGAAGCCGAGGCCTCAAGGCCCGCGCTGACCGACGCCGAAGGCGCCGCCGGCGAGCTCACCGAGCTGCGCGGCGAGCGCGACCAGATCCGCACGCGGGTCGCCGAGATGCTGCAGCAGCTCGACGCGCTGAATCTGTAGGCACCAGCAGGTGCGACAGGTGCGCCAGGTGCGATGAGGTGCGACAGGTGCGATGCGGTGCACAGGTGCGGTGCGCAGGTGCGACCGCGCACCTGATTGCACGCACCTGCACACTGCACGGCACCCGGACACTGCACCGCACCGCACCCGTGCACCGCACCGCACCCGTCGCACCTGACGCACCTGTCGCACCTGACGCACCTAGCTTTCCCATGACCGAGCCCCGCATCGTCAACGTCGAGGTCCACGGGCAGCGGTATCCGATCCGGACCACGCTGGATCCGAGCTACGTCCAGGATCTGGCGGCCTTTGTCGATCGGAAGATGTCGCTGGCCCTCGAGGCGTCGCCCTCGAGCGACACGCTCGGGCTGGCGGTGCTCACCGCGCTCAACATCGCCGACGAGTTGTTCCGCACCCGCGATCTGCGGCTGGACGACGCCGATAGGTGACCGCGCGGGCGGCGGCGCTCGAGCAGATCGTCGATCAGGCCCTGGCGCTGGCCGGACACAACCGGGACTAGATTTCAGCAGCATTTCGCCCTTTTTTCGTCTCGCCAGGCGTCTTTTCTTGACCCGCCCCTTACCCGCCGCCTAAGATCCAGTTGCTCCTGCTTTGCTCGTGATGGTTTTCGGAGGCTTGTCTGAGCCAATGTTTAAACCCAAGCGAGTCGCGACAGTTGCGTGGTGTGCATGCCTCCGTGGAGAGGAAGCCTAAAGCGCAGCTTTTACAGCGGCTCCACCTGCTTCTGCAGGTTCAGCAATCCTCCCCACACGGCAAAGCGGGACTCTTTTCTTTGCGTCGCGACAGGTGCGAGGGGTGCGTCAGATGCGCTGGGTTCGGTGCACGACGACTCCTCTGGTCACGTCGGCGGCGTGCCCCCCATGCCGTGCCGGTGTCCCCGTCGGTCACATGGCAGGCCGGATCATGTGTGGGCGATGTGACAGTCGGTGAGCTTGGCGAACGGCAGCTGCTGGAACGCATTCGGGCCCGCTTGGCGGCGCCGCCGGGCCATCCGACGGAGTGGTCATTGGCATCGGCGACGATGCCGCGGTCGTCCAGCCGGCGCGGGGCCGGCACACGGTCCTGACGACGGACGCGCAGGTCGAGGGCGTGCACTTCGATCGGCGGTTCTCGTCGCTCGGCGACATCGGCGCGCGGGCGCTGGCCGTCAACCTGAGCGACCTCGCCGCCATGGGCGCCACGCCGCGCTGGGCGCTGCTCTCGCTGGCGTTGCCGGACGATCTCGTCGGTCGACGAGGTCGAGGCGTTGGCGAGCGGGTTGGCCGAGGCCGGCGCGACCACGGGATGTCGTCGTTGTCGGCGGCAACCTCACGCGAAGTCCGGGGCCGCTGATGGTCGATGTCACGGCGGTTGGCGAAGTCCACCCGCGCCGGGTGTTGACCCGAAGCGGCGGCCGGCCGGGCGACGAGCTTACGTCAGCGGCTCGGTTGGCGCCGCGGCGGCGGGACTGGAGATGCTGCGAGAGCGGCGGCCCGAACGACGCCGCGCTGCGTCGACGAATACCGCCGGCCCGACGCGCGACGAGGCTGGGGCACGCGGTGGCGCAGGCCCGGGCCGCGCGCGCGGCGATGGATTTGAGCGATGGCCTGGCCGATGCGCTTCGGCAGGTGGCCGACGCCAGCGGGTGTGGCGTCGAGATCGACGCGGACACGCATTCCGATCGAACCCGGCGGCGCGGGACTGGTGGGCGGCACGTGGCGCGCGACCCGGTGACCGCGGCGCTCTGCAGGCGGCGACGATTACGAGCTGCTGATCGCTGTTCCGCGCGCGTGGCGAGGGCGATTGCGGCAGGCGCGCAAGCGAGTGGCCGAACCGGCGCTGACGCGGATCGGCGTGCTGACGAAAGACACAGACCGCACGCGTCATGCGGCGGAACGGTAGGCGCGAGGTATTGCCCGGAGGATTCGAGCACTTTTGCGTGAACGCGGACTCCTGACACATGTTCCTTTCGCGACTCGTTCTGGCGGAAAGCTCGTCGCGACCCTCGGCGCCGCCGTCGGATTCGTGTTCGTCTACGAGACGACGATTCCGGACTCGCGCCATCGCGATGCTCGCCGAAACCCCGGCCACTCCGCAGCCAGGCGCACGTCTGCACTTCACGGCCACTGCCTATTGCAAGGGCGAGACGACCGCATCGGGCGTCGACGTCCGCACCGGCATCGCCGCGGCCGACCCGACGCTGCTGCCGGTCGGCACCGTGGTTCGGCTCGACATGCCCGACTCACGCTACGACGGCATCTGGACGATCATGGACACCGGTCCCGCCGTCCAGGGCCGCATCGTCGATCTGTATCTGTGGAGCTGCCACGAGGCGCTCCGGTTCGGCCGCAGGCCGATCGAGCTCACCGTGCTCCGGCTCGGCTGGAATCCGCAGAACAGCGAGCCCGGCCGCGCCGAAACGCTCTATCGTCAGCGCGAAGTCGAGCGCACACGACTGCCGCTCCTGGCCAAACCGGTCGATCCGGGCCAGCCGCGGTCACGCCTCCAGTGGCTCCGGCCGTCGCGACACCAGCCGCCTCCTTCGTAGTTTCGCCGGTACTGCAGGTCGTACAGCCGGCGATAGATGCCGTGCTGCGCCAGCAGCTCCTGATGACGGCCGGCTTCGCGCAGCTCGCCCTTGTGGAACGCGAGCACGAGATCCATCTCCTGGATCGTCGACAGCCGATGGGCGATGGCGATCGTCGTCCGGCCGCGCATCAGCACTTCGCAGCGCGTCCTGAATCAGCCGCTCGGTCTCGGTGTCGATGCTCGAGGTCGCCTCGTCCAGCACCAGCACCGGCGGATCGAAGGCGAGCGCCCGCGCAAACGACAACAGCTGCTTCTGCCCGACCGAGAGCGTGGCGCCACGCTCGGCGACCGGCGCCTCGAGCCCGCCGAGCGCGTCGACGAACGAGTCGGCGTGGACCGCCTGCAGCGCCCGCCGCACCTCCGTCGTCGGTCAGTGGCGTCGTTGCCCAGGCGAATGTTGGCCGCGACCGTTCCGGAAAACAGATGCACGTCCTGGAGAACGAGACCAAAGCAGCGCACGCAGATCGGCAAGCGGCAGTTCGCGAATGTCGATCGCCGTTCACGGTGATCCGGCCGCGGCTGACCTCGTAGAACCGCAGAATCAGGTTGATGATCGTCGTCTTGCCGGCGCCGGTCGCCCCGACGATGCCGATGCGCTGGCCCGGGCTCGACCACGAACGACACGTCGCGGAGCACGTAGTCGTCGCCGTTATAGGCAAACCAGACGTGTTCGAACGCGATGCGGACCGGCGCCGGTACGCGTGACGCTCATGCGCTGACCCGCGTGCACGGATCCGGGTCGCCGATCGCGGCGGGCGTGTCGAGCAGCTGGAAGATTCGTTCGGACGAGGCCATCGCGCCTTGCAGGACGTTGAACTTCTCTGACAGATCCTGAATCGGCCGGAAGAATCGCTGCGCGTACTGGATGAGCGCGACCAGCGTCCCCAGCGTCAACGCTTCCTGCACGACCCGCCCGCCGCCGAACCACAGCATCAGCGCCGTCGCGAGCGCGCCGACGATCTCGATCGCCGGATAGAACACGGCGTAATAGAAGATCGAGCGCACGTTGGCGTTCATGTGCGCGCGATTGATGCCATCGAACTGGTCGAGGCACGACGCTCGCCGCGGAACAGCTGGACGGTGGACATCCCGGTGATGTGTTCCTGAAGGAACGTATTGATCCGGGCGATCAGCACGCGGACCTCGCGGTAGGTCGCCCGCACGTGAACGCGGAACCACTGCGTCACCAGCGCGATCAGCGGAATCACCGCGAAGGCCACGAGCGCAAGCCGCCAGTCGAGCAGCAGCATCGCGACCATGATCGCGATGAGGGTGAAGACATCGCCGAAGACCGACACCACGCCCGACGTGAAGAGCTCGTTGAGCGCATCGACGTCGGTCGTGACCCGGGTCATCAACCGGCCGACCGGGTTGCGATCGAAGAACTGCACGTCGAGCCGCTGCAGGTGCCCATAGATCTGCATCCGCAGGTCGAACATGATCCGCTGCCCCGTCATCTGGAGCAGCATCGTCTGGACGAACTCGAGGAAGAACTCGCCGAGGAGCGTGGCGAAATACAGCGCCGCGATGACGCGGAGCGCGCCCAGATCCGCCCGCCGGAATCGCGACGTCGATCGCCTGGCGCGTCAGCTACGGCGGCACCAGCTGGAGCCCCGCGTAGCCAAGAATCGCCACCAGCGCCACCGCGGACGCGCGCCAGTACGGACGCAGGTATTGCACCAGCCGGCGCATCAACCGCGCGTCATATGCCTTCCCGAGAACATCTTCGTCTTGCACTGCGCCTCGTTCCTTGTTCCTCGTTCCCCGTTCCTCGTGCGGTGCCTCGTCCCTTGTTCCTCGTGCGTGCCTCGTGCGGTCGTCTCGTGCTGCGCTACGACGCCTCCAGCTCCTGCTCGAGCAACTGCTGCCGATGCAGCTCGGCGTAGACGCCGTCCGCCGTCGACCAACGCCGCGTGCGTCCCCTGCTCGACGATCCGCCCGTCGTCGAGCACGACGATGTGGTCGGCGTCGCGAATCGTCGAGATGCGATGCGCGACGATGAGCGTCGTGCGGCCGCGTCCGATAGCGGCGGAGTCCCCTCAGGATCTCGTCCTCGGTGTGCGTATCCACCGACGACAGCGCGTCGTCGAGGATCAGGATCCGCGGATCGACGTACAGCGCGCGCGCAATCGCGGTGCGCTGCTTCTGCCCTCCCGACAACGTGATCCCGCGCTCGCCGATGCGGGTGTCGTATCCCTGCGGAAAGTCGGCGACGTCTTTATCGAGCTGCGCGATGGCGACACCTCGGCGATTCGGCTGTTCGGCCGGGCTGAAGCCCGGCCCCGCAACCTGCTCGGCACCTCGCTGGTGGGGCCAGGCTTTAGCCCGGCCAGCTGAGGGCCTCCGAAGCGACATTCCCGGCGATCGTGTCGGAGAAGAGGAACGGCTCCTGCGGCACGACGCCCAATCGCGCCGCGCACGTCGCCAGCGGCATCGCGCGCACGTCGAGGCCATCGATGAGCACGCGTGCCGGGTGGCGGATCGTGCAGCCGCGCGAGCAGCGACAGCAGCGTGGACTTGCCCGATCCAGTCCGCCCGACGATGCCGACGGTCTGACCGGCGCGAATCGGCGAGCGAGACACCAGCGAGCACCGGCGCGTCCGCCGTAGCCGAACTCAGGTTGTCGAACGTGACGTCGCCGCGGACGTCCTCCGGGCCGATCTCCGGAAACTCCACGTGCCGGTCATCGATCGCCGGAACCGTGGCCAGGACCTCCTGCATCCGTCCCCAGGAGGCGCGGCCGCGCTGCACGAGGTTCGTGACCCAGCCGAACGCAATCATCGGCCACGCGAGCATGGCGAGATAGCCGCTGAACGCGACGAGCTCGCCGACGCTCATCCGGCCGGCAATGACGTCGCGGCTGCCGAGCCACAGCACGAGCAGCTCGGCGCCGCCCATGAACAACCCCATGCTCGGATAGAACAGTCCCTGCAAGCCGGATCAGCGCACGGTTGCGATCCGACGTACTCGAGATTGGCGGCGCGAAACCGCTCGAGCTCGCGCGCTTCCTGCCGGTAGGCACGAACGACGCGCACGCCGGCAAGCGCCTCCTGCGTGACGGCGCTCAGGTCTGACAACTGCGCCTGGATCCGCTCGAAGCGCTCGTGAATCGTCCGCCCCGAGTAGCGCGCCGTCAGCGTGATCGGCGGGAGCGGGAGCAGGGCGATCAGCGTCAGCTGCCAGTTGATCGTCGCCATCGCCGCGATCGCGACCACGAAGGTCAGCGCGGTCGTGGCGGCGTACATGACGGCCGGGCCCGCCATCATTCGCACCGCGCTCAGGTCGTTGGTCGCGCGCGACATCAGGTCGCCGGTGCGCGTCGCCGTGGTACACGCTGAGCGGCAGCCGCTCGAGGTGCGCGAAGAACGCGTTACGAATGTCGTATTCGATGCCCGCGAGAGGCGCCGATCAGGGCGCGGCGGGTGACGAAGCGGCTCGCGCCGCCGGCCACCGCGGCGGCGATCAGGAGCGCGCCGTAATAGATGAGTTTTTCATCTGTGATCCCAACGTAGAGATCATCGACGGCTTCCTTGAGGATCCACGGCCCGGCCAGCGCGATCGCGTTGGTGAGCACGACACAGGACACACCCAGCGCGAGCCGTCCGCGATAGCGGACGATGAAGGCCGCGCAACTGTCCTGTGCTGTGGTCAGCACGCGTCGCGATCCCGCTAAGTGCTGACAATCGAAGACTTCCCGGCGATGTGGGCTGCTGATATCATCCGTTACCCATATGCACGCGTTGTACCTGATCGTGCCGGTTCTCGGCATTTTCGCGATCGCGTATCGCTACTACAGTGCCTTCATCGCCACGCGCGTCATGGTGCTGGACGACGCGCGCGTCACGCCCGCTCACACCAAGTACGACGGCCACAACTACTATCCCACGTCCAAGTGGGTGCTCTTCGGCCACCATTTCGCCGCCATCACCGGTTCCGGCCCGCTCATCGGTCCGACCCTCGCGGCACAGTTCGGCTATGCGCCCGGGCTCATCTGGCTGGTCGCCGGCTGCTGCCTGGCTGGCGCCGTCCACGACTTCATCATCCTGTGGGCGTCGGTCCGGCGAAACGGCCAGTCGCTCGCCGAGATCGTGCGGGACGAGATCGGCCCGGTGGCCTATCTTGTCAGCGGCCATCGCGATCCTCTTCATCGTCGTCATTGCCATCGCCGGGCTGGGCATCATCGTCGTCAACGCGCTGGCCGAAAGCCCGTGGGGCACGTTCACCATCGCCATGACGATCCCGCTCGCGATCTTCATGGGCTTCTACATGTACGTCTGGCGCAAGGGCCGCGTCGTCGAGGCGACGGTCATCGGCATCATCGGCCTGATGGCCTGCGTGATCTTCGGCGAGCCGCTCAATCACCCCGACTCGGCCATCGGCAGCTTGTTCCGCCTGTCGCGCGAGCAGCTGGTGTTCGCCATCGCGATCTACGGCTTCGCCGCGTCGGTGCTGCCGGTCTGGCTGCTGCTGTCGCCGCGCGACTACCTCAGCTCGTTCATGAAGATCGGCACGATCGCGCTGCTCGTGCTCGGCATCGTGATCGTCAATCCCGGTGCTCCAGATGCCGGCGCTCACCGAATACGTGAACGGCGGCGGGCCCATCATCCCCGGACCGCTCTTCCCGTTCTGCTTCATCACCATCGCGTGCGGCGCGATCTCCGGCTTCCATTCCCTGGTCGCCTCGGGCACCACGCCGAAGATGGTCGACAAGGAGACGCGACATCCGCCCGATTGGCTACGGCGCGATGCTGATTGAAGGCCTGGTCGGCGTGCTGGCGCTCATCGCCGCCTCCGCGATGCACCCCGGCGACTACTTCGCGATCAACACGACCCAGGAGGTCTACGCGACCCTTGGGATGTCCACGGTGAACCTCGCGGTGCTCGAACAGGCGGTCGGCGAGACCGTCGCCGGGCGGGCCAGCGGCGCGGTGTCGCTCGCCGTCGGGATGGCGCAAATCTTCACCGCGCTCCCCGGGATGTCGGGGCTGATGGCCTACTGGTACCACTTCGCCATCATGTTCGAGGCGCTCTTCATCCTGACCACGATCGACGCCGGCACGCGCGTCGGCCGGTTCCTGCTGCAGGAGTTCCTGGGCCGGATCTACGCGCCGTTCGCGCAACCCAGCTGGATCCCCGGGTCGATCATTTCGACGTCCCTGATCGTGTTCGCGTGGGGCTATTTCATCTACACGGGCAGCGTCACGACGATCTGGCCCATGTTCGGCGTTGCCAACCAGCTGCTTGGCTGCGTGGCGCTGTCCACGGCGACGACCATCCTGATCAACATGGGCAAGGCTCGTTACGCGTGGATCACGGTGGCGCCGCTGAGTTTCCTGGCGATCAACACGCTCTGGGGCGCTTCCTCAACATCCGCGACAACTACTATCCGATGGCGACCGGTCTCAACGAGGCCGCCCGATTCCAGGGCTGGGTACTCACGCTGTCCTCCGCCATCATCATCGTCTGCGCGGTGGTGATTCTCGGCGCGGCGATCCGGAAGTGGGCGGTCCTGCTCACGGGCGGAGGACCGGCGCCGCTGCCGGCCGAGACGCTGCAGTTTCGTCTTTCAAGTTCGCGCGGGCGCTGCTATGCTTCGGTCACCTGCCCTCCCAGACAGGTGACGGGCCCTCCCCAGGGCTAGACTGGCCCGATCCTCCGGGCCTGCCGATAACTTCCGGGGTAGAGATCGTCAAGCGATGGAGAGCTCTGTGTATTGTCGTCGTGTGATCTGCGCCGGTGTGACTGTCGCTGGCGCTCCTGGGAGGAGCGCTTCCCGTTTCTGCACAGTTCCGGCCGCCTGCCTCGGCCAACCCGACCGTCGGCGAGCGGTACCACGTCGAGGGCGGCGTCACGTTCTGGGACGCCGACCCCGACCTGATCATCTCGAGCGAGTCGCTCGGGATTCCCGGCGACGACGTCGACCTGGTCAACGACCTGGGCATCGAGGAGAAGCGGCTGCGCGAGCTGCGGCTCGTCCTGCGCCCGGCGACGAAGCACAAGTTCCGCATTCAACTACCTGCCGATCAAGTACGAGGCGGAAACCGTCCTGCAGCGCGAGTTCACCTTCAACGGCCAGCGCTATCGCATCGGCCTGCCGGTCAACACCGAGGCCGACCTGACGACCTATCGCTTCGGCTATGAGTACGACTTCTTCTATACGCAGCCGCGGCTACGTCGGGGTCGTCTTCGACGTGAAGTACACGAACGTCGACGTGTCGCTCGACAGCCCGATCGGTCGCGAGTTCACCGAAGCCGTGGCGCCCGATCCCCGGCATCGGCGTGCGCCGGCCGCGGCTATGTCACCACGCAACATCTCGATCACCGGCGAAGTGATGTATTTCAGGGTGCCCGGAGAGCCTCGGTGGCGACGAATTCGGCGGGCGGTATCTCGAGTACGACTTCTACGGCACCTTCAACTTCACCAACAACGTCGGCGCCCAGCTCGGTCTGCGCTCGATTGACGTCGACTACTTCGACGACCTCGACTCCGGGTCGCTGACCTTCCGCGGGCTGGTACTTCGGCGGGGTCGTGCGCTACTGAATCGCGACTGCCGGCCCCGGAAACTCGAGGCGGACGCCAAGCCGGCGCCGGTCCTCGACTCCGGGGTCGAAGTCCACGGGTCTGAACTGGCCGCGCGTCCGCAGCGTCACCAGCCCCCTCGGTAACTGAATCCTGCGACGCTCGCCCGGCCGCCAGATCGATCCGCGACGGCTGACTGCCGGCGCTCCACTCGACGCTCGATTGGACGGGCCCTGCCTGGACATCGACGTCCACCAGCCGCGCCCGCCGCGTCAGGGCTCAGGAAAAACCGCGCGGTGCCGTCGCCGCGGGTCCAGAGGCCCGCCGGCTCCATGTAGATCTCATCGTCCAGGAAGAAACGCGTGGCGGTTCCATAGCGCGAGGCGCGGATGATGTACTCGCCGTGACGCGGCCGTCGACGGTTCGATCCGTCTCCGGCCGGAGCGACATGCGGACGATGCGCCTGGCGCGCCGACTCGTCGCCGCGGATCACGACCGAATGCGCCAGTGCCGGCAGCCGGACGCGAAGCGGGGTGATGCCCGCGGTCTACCTGTTCGAGCGGCCATGTCTCGACGCGTCTGCGAGGTCATCCCGACCGAGACGGTGAGCACTCCATCCAGCTGCGCCGCGCCCTCGATCGCCACCCGATAGTCGCCCGCCGGCACCCAGGGAATCGCCAGCAGCGGTCGCGGATTCGTGACCTCTCGCGACCTCGCCGACGACCGCAGGTCGAGCGTCGCGATCGCGGCGTTCAGGGCGAGCGAGCGGGCGGCGCGGCAACTGCACCGCGAGCGGACGCCGATGCCGGGTTCCAGCGCCGAATGAACGTCGGCCTGCGAGGACTCCGGCGTCAGCGCGGCGGCGCCGGTCAACTGCCACGCGGTCGTGAGACCGACGGTCGCGACGAGATACGTCGCCGCGCCCGTCAACGCCCACTGCGCTCCCGGCGTCTTGCGCGCGCTCGACCAACAGCGCCAGCAACGCCAGTGCGATCGCGATCACCGCCATCCAGGCGAACGTCAACGGCCACGCGACCTGCGCGCCGCTTCGGTGCACGCTCGGCAGTGCCAGCGGCACGTTGACGTTCGCGGCAGATCCAGTCGAGCAGCAAGATCGAACCCGTCGCGATTGTTGTAGAGCAACGCGCCGTCCAGCACCGTGAGCCGAGCGACGACGTTGGCCGCGCCACGAGCACCGCGGCGACAAAGACCCCACGCCGGGCGCGGCCGGCGCCCAGCCACGCGAACGCGAGCGCCGGGACCGCCAGCGGCATCAGGCAATCGAGAAAGCGCGCCGGCGCGCTCCATCCGCCCCACCACATGCCAAACGACGCGACGACGAGCACATACGGCAGCGCGATCAGCAGCAGTTCAACGCCAGGCGCGGCGCCAGGCGCGAGAGCACGAACCAGCCCAAACGGCACGAACGCGATCACCGGTGCGCCCGCGAGAACGCCGAACTGCTGATCGAACGGACAGGCCGGTCAGCCCGGTGCCGATCCACGCCAGCGCGTTCTGCTGGCTGTCGCCGTACGGCGCTGCCGGATTCGGCGTCCCGTAGATGGCGTAGAAATAGCCGAACCATGCGCGCCGAAGAAATCAGCGGCGCCGCGGCAAACGCGCCGAGCGTCTCGCAGCCGGTCCGCGCGCCTCCACAGGCGGCCGGCGAACACCAGAGCCAGCCGCGGCGGCAATGAACGCGAAACGCGTGTGCAGCCACGGCATCATGCGCGAGCAGGGCGCCAGCCATCGATCACGTGCCAGCGCCGGATCTCCTCCGGCGCGACGTGCAGCCGCACGATGAGCAGCAGCGATCGCGGCAACGATGGCTCCGCCGATCGGGTCGGGAAAGATCGCGAAGCTGTGGAAGAACACCGTGCCGCTCAGAAGGACCGCGAGTCCGGACATCCACGACGCGGCGGCGCTGCCGGTCAGGCTGAAGGCCGCATACCAGGCCAGCGCCAGGCCAACCGCCGAGACCAGTGCGACGACCAGGACCGCTGCCGGGTAGCCACCAAGCGCGAATGCCGGCAGCCAGCAGCATCGATATGCCGGGGGCATGGACCGAGTAGATCTGGCCGTCCATGCCCCGCTGCAGGAAGTCTGGCGGCAGGCCGTTTCTGGATAGTACGCGAAGTAGTCGCCGCGGTCGTGATTGTTCTGGATCCGCAGGTCGCCGTCGTTCAGCAGGCTCTGCGTGATGATCAGATAGTGCGGCTCGTCACCGCCGGGAATCCTGCCGCGTCCGCGCCAGCACCGCCGCGGCGGTGAGCGAGCCGACGAGCGCCACCGACGGCGAATGCGCGCCGCTCCACGCGCGGCCGTCAGCGTCGGCGCCCAGCGATCCCGAAGCGTCGCGGGAATCGATGCGGCCGCAACGCCGCGTCAGCGCCGCAACCCACACCACCGCTTCGAGTGGCCCTTCCCAAATCAGAAACGCCGGCGCGACGCCGACGGGCAACCAGGGCAGCCAGAGGACCAGAGTCGAGAGGAGAGGCCAGGCCGGCCGCTCTCCGCAGCCGAAGCCCGATCGCCGCCAGGGCCGCGCCGATGACGAGAACGGGCAGCGCCCACAGCGGCGGCAAGACGCCCAATCGCGCGAGCCGATCGCTCGTCACCGCGAGCGCGCCGAGCGAAATCCAGGCCGTCGCTCCTGCCAGCGACGCGACGACCAGCACAATCCCGTCGAGCCGCGATGCCCTCAGCCTCGACACCGTTACTTTTTGATCGCGTGGCACATGAGCGATCCGCCGATCGGCATGTCGACCACGCGCAGCGCCGCGGCTTCGAGGCCGACGAGCGCAGTGAGGGCGCCGTTGACCGGCGCGGCTGGCACGGTGATGTCGAATTCCCCCGCCGGCACCTCGCCGCGACTGGTCCAGCGCTGCGCGACGCGGACGGGCAGCATCATCGGGAAGAGCGCTCGCGTGCACGAAGGTGAGCCGGTCGATGGTGAATCCGGCGTCCTCGACGACCTGCCGGAGGCGTGCCGGCGTGTAGCGCCGCACTTCTTCCGACAAGCGCCGCGTGCGCGCCGCGCAGGACGTCGAGCGCCGCGACGTTGAGAATCAGGTGGCCGCCCGGCTTCAGGATCCGCCACATCTCCGCGAGCGCGGCGCGTCTCGACCGGATCGGGCAGGCACTGAAACACGTCGAACGACGTCGCGACGTCCGCGAACTGACGTCGGGAAACGGAATCGCGCCAATGCTCGCCCGCGCCATCCGCCGGCGACCCATCTGGCGCCCGAGGACCAGCCCGTTCCACGTCAGATCGAAGCCGTAGGCGTCGCCGAACTCGCGCAGCCACGGCGACGTTGGCGCCGGTGCCGCAGCCGCAGTCGAGGATCGTCGGCGACGGGACGGCCGGCGACGGCGCGCGCCACCTCGGTCTGCACGAACCAGCGGAACCCGCGAAACCAGAAATGCGATTGCTCGGCGCGAGCGGTCAGCTCCAGCAGGCGATCCATCTGTCAGGCACGCGCGACGCGGTCGCGAACAAGGGAGCCAAGCAGCGAGGTGAGAGGCCCATGCTACCATACCGGCCCGATGCGTTCGCGCGGGCTGATCGAGGCCACGCTGGTCGTCCTCGCCGCGACCGCCCTCACGATCGTCTGCACCTATCCGGTCGCTTTCGGGCTCGCTCACCTCGGCCGAACCAATACCGACGACGGACGCTGGAGCATCTGGGTCGTGTCGTGGGTTGCCCATGCGCTGACCACGCGCGCCGACTCAGCTCTATCACGCCAACATCTTCTATCCGCATCGCTACGCGCTGGCGTTCTCCGAGGCCAACCTCGGCGCCGGCGTGATTGGCGTGCCGGCGTGGCTCGCTGACCGGCAACCCGTATGCCACGCATAACGTCGCGTTCCTCGCCGCGTTCGTCATGGCGTGCTGCGGCGCGTACTACCTGTGCCGCTACCTGACGGGCAGTCGTCATGCGGCCGCGGTGGCCGGCGTGCTCTTCGGGTTCTGCCCGTTCATCTTCGCGCGCACCGCGCACATCCAGCTGCTCTTCATCGGCACGCTGCCGTTCTGCCTGCTCGCGTTTCATCGGCTGGTCGATCGGCCGACGGTCGTGCGCGTCGGTCATGCTCGGCGTGCTGCTCTGGGCGACCGCCCTCACCTGCGCCTACTACGGCATCTTCGCCGCGCTGATGGTCGGCCTCGGCACGCTGTTCTTCGCGTGTACCGCGCGGACTCTGGCGATCGCGCGACTACTGGATCGGCATCGGCCTGGCGGCGTTCACCAGCATCGGCCTGACGGTGCCGTTCTTCCTGCCCTACCTCTACGTGCAGAACGAGATGGGCTTTGCCCGCACGCTCGACGACGCGCGGGCCTATTCGGCGAATCTGCAGGCCTGGGCCGCTTCGGCGGCGTGGGCGCATCGCTGGTGGCTGCCGGCGCTCGACGGCTACAACGAGGTGCTGTTTCCCGGCATCCTCGCGACGGCGCTCGGCGTCGCCGGGGCGGTGGTCATCGCTGCCGGCGCGCACCGTCACGCCGACAGGCCGCTCGACGGGCCACGCTTCTGGCCGCGACACGGCGATCTTCTACCTGCTGATCGCCGTCTTCGCCTTCTGGTCGTCGTTTGGTCCCGACGCCGGTCTCTATCAGCGTCTTCTATTCGACGATTCCGATGTTCACGTTCCTGCGCGCGCCCGGCCGGATGGGCATCATGGTCACGCTGTCGCTGATCGTGCTGGCGTCGGGCTGGCTGGCGCGCATCGCCGCGCGCGTGATGCGAAACGCCGGATCTGTCGCCGCGGGATCGTGCATCGCGGCCCTGCTCGAGCTCGCGACGATGCCGCTGGCCGGCTTCCGCGAACGCCGAAGCGCTGTCGCCCGTCTATCGGCAGCTCGCGACGCTGCCGCGCGGCGCCGTGGCCGAGTTTCCCTATTGGTACGAGCGCTCGGACTTTCCGCGCCATGCGTACTACATGCTGAACTCGACCGCGCACTGGCAGCCGCTCGTCAACGGCTACAGCGATCACATCCCGGCCGACTTCCGCAAGACCGTCATTCCGCTGTCGTCGTTTCCCTCGCGCGAGTCGTTCGGCATCCTGGCGCGGGCCGACGCGCGATACGTCGTCTTTCACCTCGACATGTACAACACGCGGCTCCGCGAGCGGCTCTTCGAGCGCTTGAAGACCTACTCCCCGTATCTGCGGCCCCTCGCGCAAGAAGGCCAGGTGTGGCTCTACGAAATCGTCGGCTGGCCCAACTAGCGCTGTTCGCGGCGCTGGCGACGCTGCACACCTGGCCGCTCGCGACGCGATCCGGCGCACCTGTCGCGGCTCGACAACGACGACACCGCGTTCAACACCTGGGTGGTCGCGTGGGTCGCGCATCAGTTGCCGCGCGACCCGGCGCATCTCTTCGACGCGCCGATCTTCTATCCGGCGCCCGACGCGCTGGCCTTCTCGGAGCACATGGTTGTCCCGGCGGTCATCGGCGCGCCGCTCCAGTGGGCCGGCCTGTCGCCGGTGCTCGTCTACAACCTGCTGGTCTGGCTCGGCTTCGCGCTCTCCGGCTTCGCGATGGCGGTCTCGATGGAGCGCTGGACCGGCAGCGCCGTTCGCCGGCATCGTCGCCGGCTGCCTGTACAGCTTCAACGCGCATCAGCTGGTGCGCTTCGCGCACTCTGCAGGCGCTGCACCTGCGAGTTCTTCCCGATCGCGCTTGCCGCGTTCGATCGCCTGCTCGCCGGCAGCGGGCGCGCGCGCCGCGGCGCTGCTGGCGGCGATGTTCGTCCTCCAGGCGCTGTGCTCGAACTACACGATGGTGTTCATCTCGACGGCGCTCATCGTCGCGCTCCTCGTGCGGCCAGAGCCGTGGCGATCGTCGAGCGCTGCGACTGTGGGGCCACGCTCGCCGTCGCCGGCGTCGTCGTCGATCGTCGTCCTGGTTCCGTTCCTTCTCCCCTACTACCGCGTCCGCACCGAGCAAGGGCTGGTCCGCACCATCGACGACGTGCGGCATCTATTCCGCGGGCTGGCTCGACTACCTGGTCACGGCGGGACGGCTCCACTACTCACCTCTGGAGCCACACCGTCTTCGCCGAACCGCACGGCGCTCTTCCCTGGCTTCACCGCGACCGCGCTTGCGATCGCCGCGGTCGGATCAGGCATCGCCTGGCGCGATCGCCGCGCGCGCATGGCGCTCGCATTCGGCGTCGGTCGGGTTTGCCCTGTCGTTCGGCGGCGTCGCTGCCAGGCTACGAGGCGATGCACGCATACATCCCGCTGCTGCAGGGTATGCGCGCGGCCGCGCGCTGGGGCACGCTGTTCCTCATCGCGATCGCGATCCTCGCCGGCTTCGCGGTCGGCGCGACTCGAGGCGACGGTGGAATGCGCCGGTCGTGGTGGATGGCGCTGGCCATCGGCATCGTCGGGCTCGTCACCGTCGAAGCGCTGCGCGCGCCGCTCAATCTGGTGCGATTCGACGGCATCCCGTCGGTCCACCGCCGCCTCGACCAGGACGCGGTCACCGGCATCGTGGTGTTCCCGCTTTACGGCGGCGTGCAGTTCAACGGCAATGCGCCGTATCTGCTCGACCAGACGCGACACTGGCGGCCGATGGTCAACGGCTACAGCAGCTTTGCGCCCGAGAGCTTCTTCCAGCGCGCGGCAGCGGCTGCAGTCATTCCCCGCCGCCGGAGACGATCGCAGAGCTTCGGTCGATCCGCGTGAGCCACGTCGTCCTGCACCGCGCCCCGCTCGAAGCCGCGTTCGGCGCCCAGGCGCTCGCGTCGCTCCGCGCCCATCCCGACCTCGAGTTCGTCGTCGAGCAGGACGGCGTGATCATCTACCGCATTCGCTGACGGCCGGGCCCTCAGGCGGACGACCGCCGGTTGCAGCTTCTCGAGCCGGCGCTCCGCTTCGCGGATGGTCTCGTCGCGCTTCGAGAAACAGAAGCGAATCAGCGATGAGCCGTCACGCGGATTGAGGTAGAAGCTGCTGCCGGGAATCGTGGCCACGCCGACGTCCTGCGACCAGGTACTTCGCGAACTCGACGTCGTCCCGATAGCCAAAGCCGGAGATGTCGGTCATCACGTAGTACGCGCCTGACGGCTGGATAGCAGACGAATCCCTTGCGCTCGAGGATCGGCGACCAGCCAGTCGCGCAGCCGCTGATACTCGGCGCTCATGTCCCGGTAGTAGCGTGTCGGGCAGGCTCGAGCGCGATCGCGCCGGCTTCCTGCAGCGGCGCCGGCGCCGCCACCGTCAGGAAGTCGTGCATCTTGCGGATGCCGTTCGATCAGCGCGGCGGGCGCGATCGCCCAGCCGATCCGCCAGCCGGTCACGCTGTAGGTCTTCGACAGTCCGCTGATCGTGACCGTTCGTTCGGCCATGCCCGGCAGCGCCGCGATCGGCACGTGCTCGATGGCCATCGAACACGATGTGCTCGTAGATCTCGTCCGAGATCGCGATCACGTCCCATCGCTGGCAGAGATCGGCGATCACCGTCGAGCTCGTCGCGCGTGAACACCTTGCCGGTTGGATTGGTCGGCGTGTTGATGACGATGGCGCGGGTGCGGTTCGAGAACGCGCGCGGCGAGCTGGTCGGGATCGAACGTCCAGTGAGGCGGCGACAGCTTGACGTACTTCGGCGTCGCGCCGGCCATGATCGCGCCGGGCCCGTAGTTTTCGTAGAACGGCTCGAAGACAATGACCTCGTCGCCGGGATCGACGCACGCGAGCATCGTCGCCAGCATGGCCTCGGTCGAGCCGCAGCAGATCGTCACGTCCTCCTCGGCGTCCACGGCGACGCCGTGCCGCCTGGTGAACTGCGCTGCCACGGCCTCGCGCAACGAGCGTGCGCCGAAGGAAATCGAATACTGATTGACGTCGCCGAGAATCGCGTCGCAGGCCGCTTGCTTGAGCGCCGCCGGCGCCGGAAAATCGGGAAACCCCTGTGA
The DNA here is from genome assembly GCA_963841895.1 of uncultured Acidobacteriota bacterium. Lineage (GTDB taxonomy): Bacteria > Acidobacteriota > Vicinamibacteria > Vicinamibacterales > UBA2999 > JACCSI01. Next base: position 188,677 of record CAWJEO010000015.1, on the reverse strand, counting down.
CAGGTTGACGGCGTCGTAGCGCTGGGCCAGGCGCGTCATCTCGGGAAAAATGGAATCACTGAAGGCCGCCAGCTTCAGCGATCCACGCACCTTCGAAGTCATCGCGGCAGATATCAGCCCGGCGGCTTTGCGCGGACGACTGGTGGTGCTTCGCTTGGCGGGTGTGCGTTTCGTCGTGCTCTTCTTCGTCGGCGCGGCCGTCGACTTCTTCGCCGGCGCCTTGGTCGGAGGACGCGTGATCTGCGGCGTGCGCGCGCCATCCCCGTACAGCCGGCGGTAGTCCTCGGCGGTCCCGAGAATGCGCTTGACGTAGTTCTGCGTCTCCGGGAACGGGATGTTGTCGATGAACTCGTCCTGCGGCAGGTCGGGCGTCTCGTTGACCCAGCGCTGCACGCGATGTTCGCCGGCGTTGTAGCTGGCCAGGGCGAGGTGCGGGCGCCGAAGCGTTCGATCAGATCGGTGAAGTACTGCGTGCCGAGCTTGACGTTGGTCTCGGCGTTGGTGAGCGTCCGCTCCGAGAACGGCCGGATGCCCATCTTGCGCGCATAGCGGCGGCCGGTGGACGGCAGCATCTGCATCAGGCCGATCGCATTCGCCGACGAGCGGATGCCGGCGTCGAACGTGGACTCCTGCGCGACCAGCGCGGCGACGATGTACGGATCGAGCCCCTTCGCCTGCGCGTGGCCCTTGAGAAGCGGCCAGTAGTCGATCGGAAACAAGCACGTGGAGGATGTCCACCGGCAGCGATTCGCCGCCGGCCGCCATGTACTGCGGATACGCCCGCTTCATCGCGTTGATGCCGAGGCGCAGGTTCCCGAGCTTGTTCTGCACCAGCCCGATCGTCGCCTGCAGCGGCGGCGAGTCGCCCCAGACCTTCTGCGCGTATTGCAGCTCGTTCAGCGCCGGTCGATACAGCCCGAGCTCGATCAGGCGAGACGACGCGCGCGGCGTTCGGCGGCGGCGGCGCGGCGGTCACGACGACGCGATGGACGCCCGGCGGTGAGTGAGGCTTCCTTCCGCTCCTCGAGCCTGGTCCACGCGAGCCGGCCGTAATAGGTATTCCGATAGTCGGTCGCCGTGAGCCGATACCGGTCGGTTGCGCGCGCGGCGTCGCCGATCTGATCGTAGGCGCGCGCCGATCCAGTAGAGCCATGACGGCCGAAAATCCGAGCGCGGAAACGTCGCTCGCGCCCTGCTCGAAGAACTTCACGGTCTCCGCGAAGTTCCTCTCGCGATACGCCCACCAGCCAGCCTTCCAGAACGCGCGCTCGGCAAACGCGCCCTGCGGAAATCGCTGCGCCATCTCGACGTAGACTTCCGCGGCCTTGCCGTCTTCGTCGTCCAGGATGTACTGCCGGGCCATCTCGTTCAGCGCGGCTTCGGCGAGCGGATGCGCCGGATAGCTGCGCGACGAAGTCGCGGGTCAGGTCGCGTGCGGCGTCCTCGGTCCCGAGCGCGCGTGCGGCCTGGATCAGCCCGAAGGCGGCCTCTGCGGCCAGGCCGTTGTGGCCGACGTAACGGCGGAACACCTCGCGGGCCGGACGCGAGCTGCCCGGTCGCGGCCTGGATCTGCGCGAGCCGGAAGATCAGTCGCTCGCCATCCGCGCCGGCGGTCTTGCCGCTTGACCCGTTCGTACGCTGACCGCGCCTGGTCCCACTTGCGCGCCTTGAACAACGCCTCGGCGCGTTCGAGCTCGGTCGCGACCTCGCCTGACGTCTCGAGCGTGAAGCCGCCCCGAGCCGATCGAGCAGCATCTCCGCTTCAGCCGCTTCGGCTGACAGCGAGAACTCGGTGAGCACGCGACGGGCCGCCGCGATCGACTTCGCGGCATCACCGGCGGCCGATGCCGCGGCGGCCAGCTTGACGAGGGCGATCTGCGGCGAGGCCAGCTTCCGCTGCAGCAATCGCTCGTAGATTGCGACGGCGCCGGCGAAGTCGTTTCGCGCCTCGCGAATCTCGGCCTGGCGGAACAGGCGCGGCCTCCGGCAGCGACGACGGCGCATCGCATCGTCGCCACCGCCGCGAACGCCGCGTCCGCTTCGTCCGACCGATTCAAGCGCTGCAGGGCAATCCCGCGGTAGTAGCGCGCGTACTCGGCGACGTCGGTCTTCGCGAGACCGGCGAGCGCTGACGAGCGGCAGCGCCGCGGCGGCGTCGCCGGACTCGTCGAGCATTTTCACGCCGCGCGCGAGCCCCGCGAGATCGCTACCGGCGGCCAGCGTCCGCTCGGCGCGCGCGTACCACATCGCCTCGAGCGTCGGCGGAACCGGGGCATGCGTCGTCGGGCTGAGCCGCGCCTCGAGCGTCGTCGACAGAGTTCGGGCCGGACGTGCTGCTGCTCGGCGACCGACAGTGACACTCCAGAGCTGCCCGGTCATCGCCACCGCGCCGACCGCGGCCGGCACGAGCAACCATCGTGATTCTCGGCCTGCTCGAGACTCGTTCGCGGACGCAGATTCTGAGGGTGTGCGTTCGGTCATGCTGGACTTTCCGACGCGGCGACGGCCACCGGCAACGTCGGCTTCTGACAGTCGCATCCGGCGCGACGGGCGCGGGGCTCGACGGCGACCCAGAAACGCGGTGGTGCCGGCACCGCGGTCTTCTGCACCGTCAACGCTTCAAGGCAGCGGGCGGCGTGACGCGAGAGGATCTCGACGGCCTCGCGCCACCCGCTCGACGCGCCAGGGCGATCGTTGCTTGCCTCGGTGTCGGCGTAGACGACCGCCACGACTTTCCCACCGACGATGACCGGCGCGGCAAAGCCATCGGCCGCGCTCGCCAGTGGCGCGAACGCCGGCGCGGTTGCGGTCGTGCCCGGATTCACGGTCACCGGGCGCGCGTGATTCACCGCCTGCCCGAGGACGCCCCCATCAGTCAGACCGATCTCGAGCGCTTTTGGTTGCGCGTCGCGAGTCCCGAAGCCGGTGACCTTCCAGCCAATCAGGCGGTCGTGACGAAGGACGAGCACGGCAAGGCGCGGGACTTCGCGGGCAACCGCCGAGCGCGAGCACGTCGAGCACTTCGCTGAGCGTCGCGGCGCCATCGAGGCCGCGGACGCTCTCGAGCAGCCGGCCTTGACCGCGTTCGCGCCGTCGCGCAGCCGGCGCTCCGCCATCCGCGCGCGCTTCGTTGAGATCGAGCGCGGCCTGCACTTCGAGCTCCTGGTGCACTTTCAGCATCCGCGCCTCGGTCGCGGCGATCGCCTCCATCCGGCGCTGCTCGGCGCCGGCGCGCTCTTCGGCTCGCGCCTCGGACAACGCCTGTTCGTGAACCGCGCGCGATCTCGCGCTGGAGTCGGCGGCCTCTCGCTGCGCGCTCTGCCAGGCTTCGTCGAAGGCGGCCTTGCGAGTCGCCTGAATCGCCTCGTCGCGTTCCTGTGCCGCCGCGGTGACGAGCTGATCGACGAGCGCGTGCATGTCGGCTTCGACGCGCGTACGGAGATCTTCCAGGGCGGTGTCGACGGACGAGCGAATCCGATCTTCGAGCGACATAGAACCCTATGGCGGATTCAAGACCCGTTCCCGGAACTGGGCTCCGCCGGATCAGGGGCAAGGGCCCCTCTATATTCGACCACCTGTGCCGGTGGCGCCGGGATTTGCGCTCGCGGACGGGGCAGCGGCTGGGGGTCGCGGCCAGCCCCGCACGAGCCAAGGCGGGGATAGGACGTCCGTGGCCGCATTATGGAGACAGCAATCCGGGAAGTCAAGCCTCATCAGTCGCTAAACTGATGACCTGTAAGCTGTTAGCAGCCATCCATTCGAGCTCCGGCGTGGAGCCAGGGGCAGCGCGACGAAGGTGCAGCCACGGTGCAGTCCCGTGAATGCCGCACCGTCGAGTCAGGCGGTCCGAACGTTCGACGTAGGTCCATCGCCCGAGCGTGAAAGCGCTTGGCCGGGCCTCCTGACAAGGCTGTCGGAAGACGCACGAGTTCGTGATCGCGGCTAGCTCAGCCGATATGCCGTATCCTGCACGGTGCAGTTCGCGCGGCCGCGCATTTCAGCCACACCCCGGCTCGTGGCTGGAATCCTGCACCGCCCGCGGCTATGTTTGCGAGTTTTGGAGGGGGTGAGGACGCCACACCGTCATGGCGCGAGAAGCTGCGCCCACACGCCTGGGGGATCTCAACCGCCGCGCTCGCGCTCTTTGGTAGCGCGCTCGTCTTCGCCACGGTTTCTGAAATCGATCGCCTGACGCACGTCGTCGCGCCCACGCCTCCAGAGGTGACCACCGACGTCGTCACCGTGGCCGCGGACCGTCTGGGCCGGCGCGCCTCGTTCCGCATCCTGCTCTTCACCGACGAGTTCCGCTGGCGCCTGAATTCGCACGACGCCCTCGACACCAACCCCGCGCGTCCGGCGTTCACGCCGGAAATGAAAGTGGTGCTGAACGAAGCCGAGGAGATCATCACCGTCGGCGCCAGCTCCGAGGAGATTCCCGGACGGCGTCTCCTTCGAAGCCGGCCGCCGGTATGAAGAGCAACGGGCCGGCCGCCGCGCCGAGCGGATCGCTGTCTGGGTACGCGAGGCGCTGTCGAAGCCGGTGCCGATCCGGAAGCTGAACGTCGGCCACCACACCGTGACCGGCCGCCCCGGCGACACTTCCGACCAGCGGCGCGTCGTCATCATCCTGGTTCTCGACCACGACGATGGCGCCGATCTCGATCAGGCGCTCCGTGCGGCGATGGCCGGCGAAAGCATGCGCGCGCCGGTGTTCGAAGCGCTGCTGACCCGCTACTCGCTGTCGGCCGGCAAAGCGTTCACGTGGGTTCCGTAAGACACCACGCGCCTGAGGAGGCGCGCATCGATGGTTGACGTCCTCGCTCTGTTCGCCGACATCTCGCCCGCGGTCAAGCTGGGATGGGTCCTTTTCGTGGCCTGGAGCGCGGCGCAAGTCATGTGGTATCAGCGGTCGCGGATGGTGCCCGTGCCGGTGAAGCCTGCCCGGAAACGCCGGAGCACATCGTCGGGGCGGCGGCCGGCCGCCCGCCCGGCAGCCCTCGTCCGACAGCACCGAGATCCTCACCTCGCTCGGATTGGTCCAGTCGCCCGGCGCCTCGCAGTACGGTGTGCCGATGTCGTCGGGCCACTCCGGGCCGACCGTCATCAGCTAGCCCTCAGCTCGCGTACGCGAAGGAGGTCCCGAATCAGGATTACGTCGCCATTTTCGCAACGTATTTCTGATTCGAGATACTAGGATACGGGGAGATGATGCCGAACTTCCGGCAGATGGTCCTCGACTTCCTGTCCGCGCTCAAGCAAATCGGCGAGGGTTACATGCACTCGCCGCCTGGCTGTTGAGGGCTCAATCCAGTGTCCTGGGAGCAGGACGCCCGCCAACGGTATGCCGCCCGCGAGATCGAACAGGATACGTGCGCACGGGACGTCGACGCACGGATTACGCAGATAGGCTAACCGGCTGAGAGCAGTCGCGCGGCGACGTCGCCAAATGCCTTGGTAAAGCGGACGAGCTCTTCGATGTTGACGACGGCGACACCGCGATTGGCGGGGTTGTGGAAGAGCGCGTTGGTCCCGATCGCCGAGACGTAGCGGCCGCCGCCGCGGTGGACCACTTCGGCTTCGCCGGCGGGCACGGTGCCGCGCGGCACGCGGCGGCCGACGGCAAGGCGCTGCGACTCGAGCGCCCCGCTCAGCACACCCTCGAACGCATCGTCCGACGCCTGGATCGTCGTTCCCGGCGACGCGGGTGCGGCTGGACGCACTGCCGCGCCGATATTCGCGCCCAGGTGGATCCAGCCGACGCTGGTGGTGACCACCTGCGGCCGCTGTGCGACGAAGGTGTCGATGCCCAGATGACCCAACTCGTGGCCGCTCGAGGCCACGAAATCACATCGCGGTTGGGCCGCCGCGCGAACAAGACGCGTATGAGCTCGAGCCAGCAGGCAATGCCGCCACCGCGTTCGCTCGCGCACGAGTACCAGCCGCTTCGCGGCGTCATGACGACCAGCGGCGGTTGCTCCGGGGGTTGCTCCTGATCGTGGAGACGACGTTGAACGCCGTCGCCGTGGTCCGGGTCGCCGCCGCGATCAGCGTGACCTCGGTCCCGCGCTGCGCGAGTTCGTTCAGCGCCGCCGATTCGTCGCTCGTGACCTGCAGCACCGGCGGACCGTACAGGTGAGGAACGAGTCGGCGTTGTTCGGACAGAGCCCTGGCCGTCCGCCACGTGTGACGCACACGATCGCACGATGCCGCTGCTGCTTTCGCGCCTCGCCCAGCGGCCCGGCGCCGGCGGTGTTCGGTGCCGCTTCGACGAGACCGATCTCGGCGTCACTGCCGATCGGACCGAGACGGCCGCGAATCCCGGTCGCATCCGTAAACGAACCGTCGAAGAGCGGGAGGCCGTCGATCTGACGCAGCCCGACGAGCAGGCGCGCGTCCCCCGGATCGAGACGTTCCAGCGTGAACCACTCCGGGGCGGCCGCGACGCCGATGGCGCGTACCTCGTCGATCAGCCATTCGCCAGAGCGCCGATCGACCGCCGTCCCGGTGCGATGGAAGCCCTGTGCGCTGTATTGACGAATGACCCGTTCGATGCGCGTTTCGAGCGTCGGGCGCCTGATCCTGCCGTTTCGCGGCCAGTCGATCGCCACGGGACGATCGCGCCCGCTGACGCCGCCGCGAGCGAGAGCCAACGTCTTCGGGTGAGGGCGGTATGCCACGGCTGGAGGCATTATCAGGCGGATTGGGCCTGCCGTCGCGGCCGGGCGGATGCGCTACCCTAGCGCCGGCCTTGAACTAGCGGTACCACGGTGACTGACACATCGTTTGACGGGCTCGATCGCCGCACCGCGCGGTGGCTGACGTATGAGCAGACCGTCAACGAACGGCTCATCGATACGGAGCGCTTTGCGTCGATCGATCTTCACGGCACTCGCATTCGAGACGCGCTTCGGCCAGAACGTCGCGCGGTCTGGGATCAGGAAGTGCTCTGGCTCCCGAGACGGGCCGTGCGCACCTACGGCGCGGTGTCCGACGAGGTGCGGGCCGCATTTGGCGTCGAAGGCGACGACGATCGGATGCCGATGTTGCTGCACCCTCAGGCGCCGGCGGAACTGCGGCGCCTGGCGCACTCGACTGGACGCGACGTTCTGTCAGGCGTGGTGGCGTCGCCGACGGCGTCCTACCGATCGGTCGTCGCGTGGCGGCGAGGCGGACGCGATCCCGGCGTCGTCGCGAAACTGTCGCTCGGAGCCACCGTCGGGCGCCGGCGGCGACGACTCAGCGAAGTCGAACGTCGCACAGGGCGTCGTCCTCTCCGCGGTGCTCGACACCATTCCGGCTGCTGACCGTCAGCGGCTCCGCCTCGACTGGATGACCGAGCCGTGCGGCGTCGTTGACGCCCGCAGCGGGCATGGGTGGCTTCTGCGCCGCCTGCCGCGGTTCATGACCACGCCGGGAGCGACGACACTCCTGCCGCTGTTCTCGCTGATCTCATCTGACGGTCAACGCGTCCCGTTGCTGGTGCGGCTGGTCCGGCGATCCAGACGGCGACCAGAGGATTTCATTCTCGAGACGCTCATACGGCCGGTACGTGAACGCCGAGCGTATCTGCTCTTCGAACAAGGCGTGCAGCACGAGGGCCACACGCAGAACGTCCTCCTGGAAGTCGCTGCCGGCGAGCGCCTGACCGGCCGGCTGGTGCTTCGCGACCTCACCGACACCTCAGTCAACATCGCGTTTCGGGTGGCGAAAGGGAAACCGCTGCCGCGCTTCCCTCGCGGGTCGCTTCCACGCGCCGCGCCCTTCAGCATCGCCGGCAACGCCGGCGACCATCACACGAACTTCCGGCGCCCGCGCATCCTGCGCGGCTTTGATACGGTTGAGCGGTATGGGCTCGGTGGCTTCGTCTGGCCAATCAACACCATCGATGGCGAGGTTCTTCGACGGCTACGACGCCACTCTGGTCGAGACGCGTTATCTCGAGCTGTGGCAGCGGGCAGCGATCGCTTCGCTCAACGTCCGACCGCTCTTTCGCACGACACCGAAAGGAATGGCGACCGATGAAGCGATCGCGTACTGCCTGCCGGCAGGTCGACTGGCGCGCACTGGGCGCGGCGCCGGCATGTCTTCCGGGCGCGGCAGAGCCGCTGCTCGGCGAAGGGCGTTGCGCCGACGGTCGGGGCGCGTCTACGACCGTGTCGAGACCGAGTGGGGCGACCTCTTCATCTCAGAAGGCCGCCCCGCGTTCTTCCGCCCGGCCTTCTAGTCGCGCTCGGTGCCAGGCGCCCTGATTGTTCAGAGGAGGGCTTGTGTGCTGCCTGGCAACACCGCGATCGACGGCTGAACCGAGACAATCGTCGGCTGCAGCGCAATGTCGGCACCGCCCACAACCTTGGTGGCTTTGACCTTCGGCAAGTCCTTCACCGTGACCCTCTTGCGACGGGTGGCGGTCTTCTTTGCGGCGATGCGGGATTTCTGCAGCGGCCATCTCTCGCTCCTTGAAGCTGAAACCTATGGACTGTTGCCGGGATGCTGTCACAGCCACCCCGGCGGATCAAGACGCACGCGCTACTGATACGTCACCACGAGCTGCGGCCGGTTGGCTCGCCGTCGAGCTCCCGCCCGAGTAGTAGCCGATGTAAGTCGTTGCGCCCGTCGTCGTTGTCGTCGATCGCGAAGTAGACACGCAGCTGCGTCGTCCCGGTCTTGTTGATCGCCGCGATACCTGCGGCGCTCAACGCCCTTCCGACCAGCTCCCGTTTGCGGCGGCGTTGGACAGGCTCGCCGCCTGTGCGGCTGTTGCGGCCGCCTGGAAATCGCCCGTCTGAAGCGCCGTCGAACCCGAGAAGCCGCCGTCCTGCACATCGACCCAGCAGGCGCCATGGGTCGTGAACGGGTTCGTGCCCGCTCACCGAGCCGCGACGCAGCCGCAACGTCACCGAAACAATCGTGGCATTGTCGGGAATTGCCGAGGTGTCGAACGCGACGATGGTCTTGTATTGCCGATCCTTGTTGTCATCCCCGACGCGCAAGGCGCTGGTCGGTGCTGGCGTTGGCGTTGATCGAGCCGCCGGTGTTCGTGGTCTCGCTCGACTCCAGCACCTAGCCATCCTGGGCGCGACCGAGGTGAAGGTCAGCGTCGTGGTCGCCACGGCGGATTCACGACATGAGGCGCGGCGCTATTGGTGCCGCTGCTGTTCGCCCAGCCGCTCGCGCCGGTGAAGCTGGCGGTGACGACGTGGCTGCCGACGCGCCAATGTCGTCGGTGCTGAACGACGCCTGGCCGGTGCCGTCCACGGCCACACGGCCGAGGCCAACACGGTTGCGCCTTCAGTGAATGTCACTGAGCCCGCCGGCACGCCGGCGCCGGAGGTGACCGTTGCCGTGAAAGTGACTGATTGCCCGAAGGTCGAAGGATTCGGGCGACGAACTCAGAGCCGTGGAGGTCGGCGACGCTCGGAGCCATCGGCGTGGCCGACGCCTCGCTGGAGCTCCCGCCGGCGCCCTCGGCGTTGGTCGCGCTGACGACGTAGAAGTAAGGCGTCCCATTCGCCAGGCCGGTGTCGGTGAACGACGTCCCGACAACGTTGTTCGTGATGGTCGTGTACGGCCCGCCGCTTGTCGTGCTGCGGCGGACACGTGTAGCCAGTGGCGCCGGCTGCGGCGCTCCACGTGAGGCCGACCTGCCCGTTGCCCGGCGTCGCAGATCAGCCCGCTGGTCGCGCCGGGCGTCGCAATCGGGATCGACGCGGAAAATGAACGTGCCCGACTTCATGTCGGACAGCAGAACGTTGCCCGACGGCAGGAAGACGTGGACGTTCCAAGCGCCGTTGTAGACGCCGGTAATCGTCTTGTTGAACGTGCCGTCGCCATCGGGATCGCGCCACGTCTCGTATTTGCCGACCTCCACCGGATTGGCCGGATTCGAGATGTCGAACACTCTGAAGCCCGGCTTCGTAGTAGGCCGTCAGCAGATACTTCCCTCGCACCTGGCCGTTGTGGATCCGCGAGTTGGCTGTGGCATCGCCAGAATACTGGAACGTGGTCACCTGCGTCGGGTTCGCCGGATTCGACACATCGTAGACGCTGATGTCGCGGACGTTGAATTCCTCGAAGGCGTAGAGATACTTCGAGTCGTCGTCCAGCCAGTTGCTGTGCGCGTAAATGCCGGACACCGGGGCTGTCGATCTCCAGCGAGCGTGGTGCCTCCCGCCGGTCCGCACGTTCGTGATGTCGATCGACGCGATAGCGGGTGGCGTAGCCGTCGGCGACATAGAGCAGATCCTTGCCGCCGGAGCCGGGACGTTCTGCGCGCGCGAAGCTGTCGTGACAGTCGTTGCCGCTCCCGCTCCAGCTCGCGATGATCGGCGGATCGAACGGATTCTGCAGCAGGTCGAAGATCTGGCAGCCGAGCGTGGAGCGCGTTGTTCGCGGAGTTCATGAACAGCAGCCCGAGGCCGTCGTTGACGAACATCGTGTGACCGTAGTTGGTGCGGCCGCGATTGGCGATGCCCGCTGGCGGAATCGGATTCGAATCGACGCCGTGGCGGTCGTCCCCGGACAGATACGACAGGTCCACGACCCAGAGCTCGCCGTTCGATTGCGCGCCGACGTAGGCGTACGTCTTCCCGGTGCCGGGTCCGTGATGGATATCGACGTCGCGCCAGATGCGGCCCTTCGGCGGGTTCACGCCGCCCGACATGTTGATGTACTGCACCTGAAAGGGCGCCGCCGGATCGGTGACGTCGATGATGTGCAGGCCGAAGCTGTTGGACTGCAGCGCGTACTCGCGCGACCCGGCGGCGTATCCCCAGATGCCGTTGTAGAGCGTGCCCGTCGAGCTGTTGTCGCCGTAGTAGGGATTCGGCGGCTGCGATCGAGTCGGCCCAGCAGGGTGACGTTGCCGTTGCCCGTGTAGTCGGCCGGCGCCGCCGCCAGCGTGACGTCTGCGTGGCGTGAGTTCGAGCAGCGCGTTGACGTAGAGATGCGTGTCGGCGCGATAGCCGGCCGCCCTCTTCCTGGGCGGTCAGCCACGACCCGAGCTGTGAGAGGCCCTTTGCGAAGAGCCTCTCAATCTGCTCATGCTGCGCATCGGTGATCGCGCCGTCGTCGACCAGGCCATGGAGATAGCTCTCAATCGCGCTCGACGCCTTCCGGGTGCGCCCAAAGCGAGCGCCCCGTGTCGAACCGCCGCCGCGGCGACCAGGAGCGCGATGAAAAGGAGGCCGGCTTGGGTGCGTCTTCGGGCTGGTGAGAAAACCTTCATGGGTGCTTATCGCCTTCCAGGGAACCGAGCCGTCAAGAATACACCCTGCGGCAGAGCTTCAGGACGCAGATCTGCCGCTCCGCTGCCCGCAGAACTCGCATGGACCTTTAATCCGCTCGCAGGGTGGTGATCGGATCAACACGCGACGCCCGGAATGCGGGCCATGCGCAGGCGAGGGTCGGCAACCGCCGCCATCGTGACGGCCGTCCCAACCAGCGTGATCGGATCACGAGCGTCGATCGCGAAGAGGAACGACTCGACGACCTGTGCGCCGCTGATCGCAATCGCGAGGCCGGCGACAGCGCCGATGCCAGCCAGGCCCAGCGCGCGCCCGACAACGGCTGTCATCACTTGACGTGGCAACGCGCCGAGCGCCAGACAAATGGCAGAGCTGACGCCGGCGGGACGCCACCCAATAGGCGGAGACGCCGTAAACGCCGACACACGCCAGGATCACCGCGGACACCGCGAACGCGGCGGTCAGGATGAGCACGAACCGCGGCCGTGCAACCGACTCGCCGACCCGGTCGGTCATCGTGCCGGCGTCGATGATCGGCAGCTTCGGATCCTGTTCCCAGATGATGCGCCGAACCGTGTCGATGCTGGAGGCCTGCCGATCGCCCGCGGCCACGATCACCGACAGAAACCGAGGATCAGCCGACGGTCCAAACGGGTAGTACACCTCCGTGCCTTCGCCGACCGCGTCAGCCGGTCCTCGCGACTTGATGTCACGCGCGACGCCGACGACGGTCGTCCAGGGCTGGGTGGTGTTTCGTTTGAAGCGGCGGCCGACCGGGGACGCGTTTCCCCAGAACCGGCGGGCGATCACGTCGTTCACGATCACGACGTCGTCGCCGTCGTCTGGCCGGAACGTGCGGCCCTCGACGATGTCGATGCCGAGCACGTCGAAGAAATCCGGCGACACCCGCACTTGAGGCAAGGTCAGCAATCCTGGTGGCGGCGGCAGGCCTTCGGCCTCCGGTCGAACGTCGATAAAAATGCCAAACCCGGGCGCTGGCGCGGCGCCCGCGACGGTCACGCGCGCGTTCAATTCCGCTTCGACGCGGGCCTCGACCTGCCGCATGAACGCGATGCCCAGTCCGGGAGCCATGTATCGCTGCGGCATCTGCACGTCGACGACCGCAAGGCCTTCCGTCCTGAATCCGAGGGCGACCTGATTGAGCTTGATGAAGCTGCGCAGCAGCACGCCGGCGCCCGCCAGCAGAATGACCACGAGCGCGACCTGTCCGGCAACGAGAGCCCCCTGCCACCAGTCGTCGCGGCGGCCGGCGCCCTCGAGAGAAACGTCAGTTGTGGCGGGGCGATACCGAGAATCGAGCCAAGGAAGCCAGAGGCGACCGGAAGCGCCAGCAGGGTCGCGGCCGCCGCCAGCAACAGACTCTCAATCACTGCCGCGCGCAGCAGAGTCGCGCGGTCGGCGCCCAACGCGCGTCTTCAATGCCAGCTCGCCATGACGCATCGACGCGCGCACCAGCAGCAGGTTGCTGACGTTGACGCACGCGACGAGCAAGAGCACCGCTACTGCGCCGAGCAGCAAATACAGCGTCGTCGCGCTCCTCCACCCGTTGGTGATCTGAATCGGGGTCTCAGCGACGAGATACTGACCGGCGGCAAGCGCACCGGCTTCGTGCAAACCCGAGGTCACCGCCTTCAATCGATCGGTGACCTGCTCGATGCTGACTCCGTGGCGGCGCAGGCCCACGACGAAGATCCGCTGTGGCTTCGCGGCGGGCCCGGCGTTGAGCGGTTTCCACACGTCGGTTGCGGCTTCGGGAAAACTGAAGCGCGGCGGCAGCACGCCAACGATGCGGTACGGCCGATCGTCAACGGTGATCCGGCGATCGATCACCCCTGGATCGCGGGCGAAGCGCGAGGTCCAGAGTCGCTCGCTGATGAGAATCACCGGCTCGTTGCCCGTCGCGTCCTGTTCCGTGAATAGCCGCCCGACCCTCGGGCCGACTGGAACGATCGAGAACAAGCCGGGGGTGATCGACGGGAACGAAATCTGTTCCGGGTCGCCAACCCCGGTCATCGTGCCGGAATCGAATTGGTACGCTTCCACCGCCTCGAAGATCTCGCGCTCGTTGGCGAGCGCCGAGATCATCGCGCTGCTGATGCCCGGCGCGCGCGACGCACCCTGCTGATAGTAGGTCCACACCTCGACGATGCGGCTGGCGGTGGGAAACGGTAGCGGGTTGATCAACACCGCATCGACCACCGAGAACATCGCCGTGGCAACGCCGATGCCCAGCGACAGTGTGACGACGACCAGCCCGGTGAATGCCGGAGCTCGGCAGAGGTCGCGAGTCGCGTCGAATACGCTGCGCATCAGCCTTCTCGAGGCGGATCAGGATGTCGCTGGAGTGATCCCCGGTCGCTCGGGCGTCACCGACACCGCGGCCGTTGCCTTGCGCACGAGCGTCAGTTTGTTGGCCGCGTTATGCGCCGCCACCTTGTAACACTCGGCGAGCGTCGGGTAGTTGAAGACGGTCGTCAGGAAATAGTCGAGTCCGCCACCGAGCGCGAGCACGGCCTGACCGACATGGATCAACTCGGTGGCGCCGCTCCCGATACAGTGGCAGCCGAGAAGGCGGCCGTCCTCACGATGAAACAGCATCTTGAACATGCCCGAGTCATCGCCGCGAATCGAACCGCGCGAGATCTCCTTGTAGCGGGCGATGCCCGTTTCGTAGGGAATCTTCTGCTCGGTCAGCTCCTCCTCGGTGGCCCCGGTCATCGACACTTCGGGAATAGCGTAGATACCGACCGGAAAGTGCTTCCCGATCGGCTTGGCTGGCGCGCCGAACATCCAGCAGGCCGCCAGACGGCCCTGTTCGCTCGAGGTGGCGGCGAGGGCGGGAAACCCGATCACGTCACCGGCAGCGGAGATATGACCGACCGCCGTGCGGTAACGCTCGTCAACCTGCAGGCGTCCGCGATCGTCGGCGTGCAAGCCAGCGGCCGCGAGATTAAGGTCGGCGGTCGCGCCGGTCCGCCCGGCGGAGAACAAGACGACGTCGGCAACCAGGTGCTTGCCGGATGCCAGGCGCAACAGCCCCTGCCGGTGGCCGTCACCAACGGCTTCGATCTGCTCGACGGCATCGCCACAGCGAAAGATGACGTCGCTCCTGCGCATCTGGTGAATCAGCTCGTCGCCAATCTCATGGTCCAGGAACTCGAGCGGCCGCGGGCGCTGATCGATCACCGTGACCTGCACGCCCAGCGCGGCAAACATCGAGGCGTATTCGATGCCGATGACGCCGGCGCCGACCACGGCCATCGTCCGCGGCAGGTCTGACAGTCCCAGGACCGTATCCGACGTGGTGACGACATGATCGTCCAGCGTGACGCCGTGGGGCAGCTCGGTTTCGTGCCCACGGCGAGGAGGACGTGCGCCGCCGTGACGCGGCGCTGGCCGTCGAGCGTCTCGACCGACAGCGTGTGCGGGTCCTCGAAGACGGCGCGGCCACGGATCAGTCGTACATCGTTGCGCGCGAGCGCGTCCTGAATGACGGCGACTTCGCGCTGGACGACGCGCGCGACCTGTCCCGACCAACTGCTGCATCGTTGGACGCTCGCGCTCGCTATGCCCGTGGTCGCCCACTTCGAGCCCCGGCCGTGAAGACACGCGGTGGACGGCTTCGCGAAACGTTTTCGATGGAATCGTCCCGATCTCGATGCACATGCCGCCGACCGACCGCTGCTTCTCGATGACGGCGACGCGCTTTCCGAGTTTCGCCGCCTGAATGGCCGCCCGCTGGCCGGCGGGCCCGCTTCCGATGCAGACGAGGTCGTAGTCCAGGCTCTGTTTCATCGACATTGGGGATGATATCCGCGCCCGAGGGTAGCGTGAGGCGGTAACGAAAAAAAGACGCATGACGGGCGACTTCCCCGTTCCCCGATCGCCCGCGAGCGCGGTTGGCGTTACACTCGAGCCTCGACTGCCTATGACTGTCACGCTCACGGCGCGGGAACGCGCCCATCTCAAATCACGCGCGCACGCGCTCGAGCCAATCGTGCACATCGGCCACGGCGGCGTGACCGACGCGGTGATCACGGAAATCGATCGCGCGCTCGCCAGCCACGAACTGATCAAGGTGCGCGCCGGCAGCCACGATCGCCACAGCCGCGACGAGATTGCGGAGATGATCTGCACCCGCACCGGCGCCGCCAACGTCCAGCAAGTCGGCAAGGTGCTGGTGCTGTGGCGCCCGCGACCCGTCGAGGACTCGGAATAAGTGGCCTAGATCGGCCAGTGGGGCCAACGATGGCCCCGGCATGAGGCCGCGGCCGGTCTGGTCGTCGGGAGGACTCTGGATAATTCAACGGTGACCGCTGGTACTGGCTTTGCTCGTGTCGAGCGTGATGGCGAACGCCCTGCTCGTCGAAAACAGACTACGCCAGCTTCGCGACCTGTCGCGACGGCTTGAACGGGAGGAGCGTGCCGCTCGCGGCGTGGATGTCGAAAAGGCCAACCACCTGGCCGACGCGATTATCGACCTCGGCATCATGATCGCCCGCCTGGAGGCCGAACAGGCGGACCAGCCGCCGGCCATCACGGTGGCGCCTACCGCCCGATGACCACCCTCGGATGAAGGTGTGACCCGTCACCCCTTGAGCCTGACACCGGGCGCGCAAGGGGCAATCAGCGTCACGCGGCCACGCCCAGCCGGCGAGCCGCTTGAGCCAATCGACGGTCCCGGCTCCAGAAGCGCTCGCCGGCGAGCGTCGCCGACGCGAGCAGATGGACGTCGAGCCAGCCCAGCCCGCTCCCCGCCAACGCGTGGGTCTCGACGAAGGCGAGCACTTCGTCATGGTCGACTACCGGCGCCTGCGGGAGATTCCGGAGTAGTCCCAGGATCTCGCTCCGGCGATGCAGCGTGCCACACGCGAGCTCACCCACCACGAACGGATGGCAGAGCACGTCGGCGTCCACGAGCAGCCCGGCAAGGTGTCGGTCGGAGCGGCGAAAATGATCGACCCAAACGGACGTGTCGACCAGGATCACGCCGTCTTCCGCCTGGCCGGCGCGCGACGCCTGGGAATGGGCCGAAGAGCGCTTGCTGGGAGCCGCCCAGCGCCGCCAGACGCCTGGCGCTTTCGCGGGCGACGAGCGCTTCGAGCCCGGCCCTGACGACTGCCGTTTTCTCGCGCAGGCCGCTCAGTTGCGTCGCCCGTCCGAGCAGGGCGTCGTCGATATTCAGGGTGGTGCGCATATGCATCAGTATGCACGTTCGATGCATACGTCGTCAAGGCGACCAGCAATCGGCTGAAAGAGTTCTTGAACCGGACGCCTCAGCACGGCCGCCAGACGCCTGACGGCCGTGTGCTCGCAACGGGTTGTCGGGGCGGGGCTACTTCTTGCGCCGGATGTAGGTGACGTGCGTGACGCCCGTAATCTTGCCTTCCTTGTCCATGCGGATGTATTCGTTGCTGATCGTGTTGTTGTCTTCCGACAACGTGTTGATCACGACCTGATAGACCATGCCGTCCCGCTTGTTCAAGATGCGGGTGCTCTTCTCGTTGATGATCTCAACGGCGGTTTCGGCGCCCTTCTGGCCGGTGACCGGACGGAACTTGCCGTCGAACAGCGTGGTATAGCTCCACTCGTCGCCCGGCTTGCTGGGATTGCTGACTGTGATCTTCATCCCGCCCTTTTCGAAGGGCTCGTAGGTCATGACGTTATTGGGATTGGTGGAGTTGTCCCAGACGCCGAAGCGCGTCTCCCCCTGGGCCCAGCTCGGGGCGGCGGAGAACAGCGTGGCAGCGAAGACAGCGACGCAGACACACAGATTTCGGAAACCCATCGATTCAATCCCTTTCGTGAAGCCCTGAAACTCACGTCACGATACTCAACAATGGCGGAGGGCTGCAATACGCCATCTGAGGCGGCCGGTTGCTCGCGACCGAGCATCCGGATCTGTAGGTAACCTGATCGAACTCATGACTCCGCGAAGCTTAGCCGTGCTGTTACTCGTGTTTTTCAGCTGGGTTGCCTGCGACAGGCGTTCCGCGCCCACTGGCCCCACACTGTCGCCGCCTGAGCCTGTCGCCGCCCCCTTCGTACGCGTGTCGGGCCGCGTCCTCGACTACGCGCGACGCGTGCCGGTCGGGGAACCTCCAACTCGAGTGGAGAAGCGTCGGAGCACCTCGCGCCGGGCGAACCCGATGGACTTCGAACGGCCGTGACCGATGACGCGGGAAGCTACGCGCTGTCGTTGCCGGCAGCCGATCACTATCAGGTCTCGGTCCCGCCGGGCAGCGGTTCGATCGGGGAACGGTCATCGTGCCCACCAAGTCGTATCAGACCGACTTCCTGATCAACCCCGGGAAGTGCGTGTTGACGTACGGGTCATCTTCGAGCCGTCGCGAGGCTGCCGTTCGCTGACGCTCAGGTTTCCTGGGCCGGCGAGCGGGCAACGAGTGCGGCAGACGGAAGCTATCGCGTCGAGCTTGGCTGCGATCGCACCTTCGGGTTCGGCACGACGGCGTTTGTCGTGTCCCACCCGAGCTATGCCACCTCCTTCGGCCTCGGCACTCGCGCAGAGTTCCTCTCGAACGGTGGATCGTTCCGGCGAGACGTCGACCTGACGCCGCTCGGCCGCTGACGCCGCGATGACGCGCGGTGGCACGCGATGAGCGGCCGGACTATTGCATCGCGCCGGTGGTGCCCGGCCCGCATCTCGCGGTCGCCGCGAACAGCCGCCGTCGAGCGTTCGCGCGGCGTCGCGGTGGTCCTCGTCCTGGCTCTGTCTTGGATCGCACTGGCTCTGCTGTCACGCGGCAGGCTCGCCGATCGTCAGCAACTGCTCACTCAGCTGTTTGCCGGCCTCGTGATCGCGACCTACGTCGGCGCCTGGCTCGGAGCGATCGGCGCGACTCGCCATCCGCGACGCATGCTGCTACGCGCGCTCGCGACGACCAGCGTCGTCCTCGCATCGCTCGCGATCCTCGAACTGGCGGCTGCCTTCCGATGGGTTCATTGGATGCTGATCTTTCGCGCCCTTTCGGGCGAAGGCGTCGACTACCGCACGGCGTACGTGCTCGACGAGGCGTTGTCCTTTCGTCGCATTCCTGGCCTGCAGTGGTCCGGACGGCCGGCCAGCGACATCGAGGCGACCTACGGACTTCCAGCAACCGTGACGCGACCGATCACGTTCAACTACGACCAGTGGGGGTATCGAAACGCCGTCACGATGGCAACGGCCGACATCGTGCTGCTCGGCGATTCATATGTCGAAGGTTGGTATGTGTCCGACGACGAGACCGTTGCGGCGCACCTTGCCGAGCGGCTGAAGCGGCCCGTGGCCAATCTCGCGGTCGCGGGCTACGGGACGCTCCAGGAGCTGCAGGTCCTCAAGACCGATGCGCTGCGCCGCCACCCCAAGGTGGTCGCCTGGTTCTTCTTCGAAGGCAACGATCTCTACGACGACCAGAAGTTCGAGAACACCCTGCTTGCCGAACCACCGAGCCGCGAAGACACCACGCCCACTCGCGCCGGTCTGACGCGCAACCACGGATGGGCTGAGCGTTCGTTCGTGCTCAACGCCTTCAAGTGGATCCGCCGTTCGGCGCATCCGCTGGTTCCAAACCAGGTGCCGTACTGGGCGCGCCTCAAAGGATCGGGCACCGAGGCGCCACGACTCTATTTCTTCGGCTACGGCGGCGTTCCCTGGACCACGTACGAAGAGGATCGCTGGGCGATTGCCCGGGCCGCCTTCGACGAAGGGGTTGCCTTTTGCCCGCGACCACGGCATCCATCTCGTGCTCGTCTACGTGCCGACGAAATACCGCGTGTTCCGCGACTTCATCGACATCCCGCCGGCGAGTCCGATGGCTGGATGGAATGTGTGGCATCAGCTGCCCGCGTATTTCCAGGAGCTCTGCCGCGCGAGCCGGTGTGCCGTGCCTGGATCTCACCGAGCGGCTTCAGGCATCGATTCGGGCAGGCCACCTGCCATACGCACTGAACGACACGCACTGGAGTCCTGACGGACACGCGATCGTGGCCGCTGCCCTCGAGGATGCGCTTCGCGAACGCGCCTGGTAGCCGCCGCCGCACCTTCAAGCCTTGGCGGCTGCGGCGAGACGCTCCCGGAGATACAACAGATCTTTCTGAACGATCGCCGCGAACTGCCCGCGCGTGATCGGCAGCGTCCACGTGCCGAGATCCGTGCCGAGCAGGTTGCTGTGTTCGTAGTGCAGGTTGACGGGACCGTCGAAACCGACTGCGCGCACGAGCGACAGCAACCGAGCGACGTCAATCATGCCCTCGCCGAGCGGGCAGTAGTCGATCCGCCAGCGACCGTCGGGCCCCTTCACCCAGACCACGTCCTTGATCGCCAGCGCGCGGATGTGGCGCGCGACGACATGCGCCGCGTCGATCCATCCGGTCCCGCCGCGTGCCGTCGCGTGCCCCAGGTCGTAGTTGAGACCCACCACCCGTGGGTCCATTCCGCGGATGACTTCCCACAGATCCCAGATGTTGCCGCCGATGTTCCCGGCGCCGGAGTGGGTGTGGTACGCGACAACGGTTCGGTATTTCTCGTTCAGGGCGGCGAGGCTGGCGACGCGAGGCTTCAGGTCCTGAATCTGACGCCAGAGGTCGCCGGCGTAGTCGTAACGGAAGTACTCGCCACCGCGGTAATACGTGATGCCCAGCCCGCTCGCCGTCGCCAGGATCGCTTCGGCGTGTGGCGACGCCGCGTCCTGGATGGACGTCGTAATCATCGCGACCGACAGGCCGGCTTTGCGGGTGATCTCCACCGCCCGCGGCAACTCGCGCTCGACCCGCGCGGGATCGACGTGGCCGCCACGCCGGACGTTCCACTCGATGCAGTCGAAGCCGATCTGCGCCGCCATCGCCGCCGCGTCCTCGAGCGAGGTCCACTGCAGATGGCGTGACGCGATGCCCACCTGGAGCCGGGCCGGCGCGCTCGACTGAAATGGCGGCGTCCACTTCGCGGCTGGGGCGGCGAGAGGTGTCGCGCCGAGAATCCGGAGCGCCTCGCGGCGCGAGATGGGATCGGTCATGACCGTTGGTTGCGGAACCCCCGGATTCTACGCTCCTGTCCGGGACGCGCGGCGGGCGCTGCCGTAACGGGCACCCGATTGGCAGGCCGCGCGTTACGCCTATATTGCTTCACAGCACAGCGGCGCGCGGCGCGCGCCAAAGAGAGACTGTCAACCAGCCAGGCCTCGCGGGATATCAATGGCGGAGCCTCTGGCTGGTTTTGGTGTCGGTCGCCACGCGCTCGTGACGCGACGGCATTTTTGGAGGAACCGCCCATGAAGGCGCGCAGATCAGCAGGCACAGGGAGTCTCGGCCGCATCGCGGCACTCGTGGTCGGCGTCGTGCTCGTGGCCGCCCCGCTCCGGGCACAGGTCGCCACGGGAACCATCCTCGGTAACGTGAAGGACGCGTCGGGGGCCAGCGTCCCTGGCGCGACCGTCACCGCCACCAACCTCGACACCCAGTTTTCCCGGAGCACGGCCTCGGACGACTCGGGACAGTACGCCCTGCGGCTGCTCCCGCTCGGCAACTACAAGATCGAGGTCACGCTCGACGGCTTCAAGAACTTCGCGCAAACCGGCATCCTCGTCGAGATCGGCCGCAACGCGCGGGTCGACGCGACGATCGAGCCAGGCGCCGTGTCCGAGGTCGTCTCGGTCACCGCCGACTCGCCGCTGGTCGAATCGAACACGGCGTCGCTGTCGCGCACCGTGAACCAGAACGACGTCCTGAACCTGCCGCTGGTCAACCGCGACCTGTATACGCTCCTCAGCATCACCGGCGGCGTCACGAGCAACGAGAATTCGAACTCATTGGGCGGCCCCGAGCAGCTCACGACGATCAACGGATCGCAGCGAGCGCAGATCGGGACGGTGAGTTTTCAACTCGATGGCGGCAACAACACCGCCGGTCTTCGCGGCACGGGCAATCCGGCGCCGAATCCGGAAGCCATCCAGGAATTCCGCGTCATCACCAACAACTACGCCGCCGAGTACGGACGATATCCCGCCGGCATCGTCGACGTCGTCACCAAGTCGGGCACCAACCAGTTCCGCGGCGCGGCGTTCGAGTTCTTCCGCGACGAATCGCTGAACGCCAAGCGATGGGCGCCGCCCGGGGTGACGTCGGCGAAGGATCCGCTCGATCGCAACCAGTACGGGGCCGCGGTCGGCGGGCCTCTTCGCAAGGAGAAGACGTTCTTCTTCGCGAGTTATTCGGGACTTCGGCAAGAGGAAACCTACTACCGCAACACCGCGGTGGTCCCGACGCCGCTCGAGCGGGCCGGCAATTTCACACAGTCGGCGATCAAGCCCAGAGATCCGCTGACCAACGCGACGTTTCCGGGCGACGTGATTCCGTCGGCTCGATTCGACGCCGCGGCGCTGGCGATTCAGGACCGCTACGTGCCACGCGTCCAATCTCCCGAACAACTTCTACGAAATCAGACGGCCCGACCCGATCAGCAGCGACGAGGGCACGCTGAAGCTGGACCACACCTTCAGCGACAACCGATCGTTCGCGGTCAGCTACTTCTTTCAGAAAGGCACCGACACGCAGCCGCTGTCGTTGACCGGAAACATTCCGTGGGTCGATCGCGACTTCGAGTGGAGCCAGCACAACCTCAATGCCACCGACACGTGGACGCTGAGCCCGACGATCTTCAATCAGCTCCGCTTCACCTACATGCGGCAGTTCGGCGGGCGCGTCAACAATCCGGCCACGTCGCTGGGCGATCTGAACTCCACGTTCAAGATTCAGGGCGATCCCACACTTCCCCGCCTGACCGTCTCCGGCTACTTCACCGGGCAGACGTCGATTGCCGGCCCCGACGCCGGCAGCGACTACTTCTCCGTCAAGGACAGCCTGTCGATGGTCCGCGGCAATCACTCGTTCAAGTTCGGCGGCGAGCTGTCGTACGAGAGCATCGTGCACGACACGCTGCTCGACAACTACGGCGTGTTCTCGTTCAACGGCAGCAAGACCGGCAACGCCTATGCTGATTTCCTCCTCGGCCTGCCGGCGACGATGACGCAGGATGCACCGATCCGCAAGACCGACAACGGGTCCTACATCAGCCTGTTCGCGCAGGACGACTACCGCGTCCACCCGCGCGTGACGCTGAACCTCGGGGTGCGCTACGACCTGCAGTTCCCGCTCACCGATCCGGACGACCGGAAGCTCGCCTTCGTGCCTGGCGCGCGTTCGACGGTGTCGCCGACGGCGCTCGAAGGGCTGCTCTTCCCCGGCGATCCGGGGGTCAGTCGCGGCATCGTCAAGACCGACGTGAACAACATCGCCCCGCGCCTGGGCATCGCGTGGGATCCGCGCGGCGACGGGCGGACGGCGATCCGGGCGGGCGCCGGCGTGTTCTACGGCAGCATTACCGGCAACGAGTGGAACACGACGGCCGACAACCAGCCGTTCACCGTCCGCCAGTCGTTCCCGACGGTCTTTACGCTGGCCGATCCGTATCGCAATCTGCCGGGCGGCGTGGCGCCGTTTCCGTTCAATTACGATCCGGCGAGCCCGCGCTTCACCCTTCCGGCGCAGGTGTTCGGCCCCTCGCTCGACTTCGTGTGGCCCTACACCTACCAGATGAACCTGACCGTCGAGAAGGAGATTGTCCGCAGCTTCAGCGCGAGCGCCTCGTACGTGGGCGCCCTGGGCCGGAAGCTGCCGGCGAGCATCGATCGGAATTACCCCGTCTACGGTCCGGGGGCGACGACCGCCAACGTCAACGCGCGGCGGCCGTACCAACCGGGCGTCATCGGGCAGGCGCGGGTGCTCGAGTCGATCTTCAACAGCGACTACCATGCGCTGCAGTTCAGCGCCGAGCGGCGCGGCAGCCGGTTCTCGGCGAAGGCGTACTACACGTTCGGCAAGGCGATGGAGGACGTCGACTATCAGGGCGGCGGGCTGCCGGCGGTTCAGAACTCGAACCGCATCGATCTCGAGCGCGCCCGGACGTCTGCCGACCGCACGCACAGCTCTCACGGTCTCGGGCGTGTGGCGGCCCGATTCTCGAGAGTGACTCAGCCGCGCGTCAGGGCGCTCCTGAGCGACTGGACGATCTCCGCCATCGTGACCCTGCAGAGCGGCACGCCACTCACCATCAGTTCCGGACAGGATCGCAACTTCGACGGCCTCACCAACGATCGGGCCGACATCATCGGCGACCCGACCCTTGATTCAGGACGGCCGCGCGACGAGCTGATCGAGCAGTGGTTCAACGTCGCGGCGTTTGCGCAGCCAGCCATCGGCCTCGATGGCACGGCCGGCGCGCAGCATCGTCGACGGGCCGGGCTATCGGAACGTCGACCTCGGGATCTTCCGTGATGTGCCGCCTCATGGGCCGCACGGTCCTTCAGCTCCGCCTCGAAACGACCAACGTCTTCAACCTGGTGAACCTGCAGAATCCTGGCACCAGCCTCAACGCGCCGGCGACGTTCGGAAAGATCCGGACCGCCCGCGACATGCGGAGGATTCAGCTGGGCGCGCGCGTGTCGTTCTGAACGTGCGCTTCGCGCAAACAGGGCTCCTCCGTAGCGGTTCGCACCTCGGTGCGAGCCGTGGTATTGCCCGCGGCTGTCCTGCTCTCGCCGCTGGCGCAGAGCTCTGCGCCCGAGCAACGCGATGGCGCCCGGCGCCGCGCGAGCGTCGGCGCCCTGCTTGCGCCGCAGGCGCAAGCTCTAGCGCTGCACGCGGCCCGAGGCGTCGCCGGCCGCGAGCCGATCGACTTCGTCGACCGAGACGCGATTGAAATCGCCGGGAATGCTCTGCTTGAGTGCGCTCGCGGCCACGGCGAATCGCAGGCTGTCGGCAGGCGCTCCGGCCCAGTCGCCAATCCGTAGATCAGCCCCCCGGCAAAACTGTCGCCTCCGCCAATCCGATCGACGAGCCGCACCTCATAGCGCTGGCTGCGATGAAACTGCTGCGCGGCGCCATCCCACAGGACGGCGCTCCAGCCGTTGTCGCTGGCGGAAATGCTTTCGCGCAGCGTGATGGCGACCATCGACGGCCCGAGATCGCGCGTGATTCGCTCCGCCACGCGCCGGTAGGCCTCAACGTCCAGATGCCCGGTCGTCACGTCCGCCCCTTCGACGGCGAGCCCGAGAACCGACTGGATGTCTTCCTCGTTGGCGATGACGAGGTCGACGTGTGCCATCAGCGGCCGCATCGTCTGTTGCGCCGCGGCCTCGGACCACAGCTTCTTCCGGAAGTTCAAGTCGACGCTGACCCTGGCTCCCGCCTTCTTCGCCGCGGTGAGGGCCTCGGCCGTGCACGCCGCGGCCTTCGGTCCGAGCGCAGGCGTAATCCCGGTGACGTGGAACCAGGCCGCCCCGCTGAACAGGCTCGGCCAGTCGACGGTCGCCGGCTCCATCTCGCTGATCGCAGAGCGCGCGCGATCGTAGACGACGACCGATGCCCGCTGGCTGGCGCCGCTCTCGACGAAGTAGACGCCGAGGCGATCGCCGCCGCGCTCGATGGCCTCTGTGCGCACGCCCTCGGCCCGTAGCACCCGAATCGCCGCGTCGCCGATGGGATTCTTCGGCAGCCGCGTGACGTACCAGCTGTCGAGCCCGAACTGCGCGAGGCTGACCGCCACGTTTGCCTCGCCGCCGCCAAATGTCGCGACAAGTGCCGGCGACTGCAGCAACCGCTCGAAACCTGGCGGGCTGAGCCGCAGCATGATCTCGCCGAAGGTCACAACCTTTGAGCATCAGGGGTCTCCGCGCCGCGCGGACGTTGGCCACGATGCGCCGCGCGTTCTCTTCGAGTCGATGATATTGCGCCGCGGCAATGGCCTGGTTGTCGACGAGCGCGCTGCCGACACCTACCGCGACCGCGCCGGCCTTGATCCAGTCGCCGGCGTTGTCGATCGTGACGCCGCCGGTCGGCATCAGCTTGACCTGCGGCAGCGGCGCACGGACATCCTTCAGGTAGCCGGGCCCCAGCGTCGTCGCTGGAAAGACCTTCACGATGTCGGCGCCGGCGTCCCAGGCGTCGAGGATTTCGGTCGGCGTCAAGCACCCCGGCATGGCCGGCACGTCACGCCGGTGACAGGCGTCGATCACCGCCTTGCGAAACACCGGGCTCACGATGAAGCGCGCGCCGGCATCGATCGCGCGACTGGCGGTGTCGGCGTCGAGGACGGTCCCCGCACCGAACAGAAAGTCGCGCGGCAGCGTCGGCGCGATTTGCGCGATGAGGTCGATCGCTCCGGGGACGGTCATCGTGACCTCGATGGCACGCAGGCCGCCGGCGGCAAGCGCATCGATGACGGCGCGCAGCCGGTCCGGTTCCTTCATCCGGATGATCGCCACGACGCCGTGCGCTTCGATCTCCCTGGTGATTTCCTCTCGAGTCATATGACTGAACGACGGTCAGGGCTGGTCGTGAATCCAGCGATGCGCGGGATCTTCATACAACGCCAGCTTGCGCTCGTCACCGGCCATCGCCCAGAGGTAATAGAGCGCGTAGCCTGGCGCCGCCGACACCGGATGGTACCCGTAGGGCAGCAGCACGGCGTCGCCGTCGCGGACCTGATGGGTCACCGACTCGCCGTCCTCGGTGTAGAGCATCTGATGCCCGAAGCCGTGCGGCGGGTCGAGGCGGAAGTAGTAGACCTCTTCGAGGAACGGCTCGCCATTGCGGCCATCGTGTTTGTGCGGCGGGAAACTGCTCCAGTGGCCCGGCGGGTTGAAGGTTTCGCCGACCATCAGCCGGCGCGCATGCGGATCGCGCACGAAGATGTCGTGCACCTCCCTGGCGTAGGTGCCGCGGCCGCGCTGATTGACCGTGACGTCACCCGGCGACATCAGCGTCGGCTCCCCCGCCTCGGTCGACCGGCGCCGACACGATCAGGGCCTCGAGATCGCTTTCCGCGGTGACCGTGAGCTCGGTGCCCGGCGGCAGCAGCAGCGCCGTCGCCCGTTCACGAAAGACGCCGGCGCGCGAGACGTTCCAGGAGCGCTGCGGCGTGTCGAGCCGGCCGCTTCCCTGCAGGAGCACCAGGATGCTCTCTTCGCCGTCGCGGGCGTAGGCCGCGGTCTGCCCTGCCGCCAGGCAGAGCCTGGTGGTCGTCAGCTCGCGAGCGGCGCCCGGACCACCTCGCGCGTGCAGTGCGTGAAGCCCTGAGGCGCGGGGCACGCGAAAGAGGGTATGGCTCAGCATCGACGGTCCTCGGTGAACGGAGCGGCATGTTACAGGCCAGAACCTGCGGCAGCAATCACTGGGCCGTTACGGCCAGGCGACCAGGGAACGGATCCGGACTTGCCTCCGAGGCCCGAAGCCCGGACAATCCTCCACGACGGCCCAGTCCGCAAGCGAGGAGTCTCATGACCACGAGCGAAGGTGTCACCCGTCGGGAGTTCGTCAGCGTCGTCGGCGGCGCGGCGGTCGGCGCGGCCGTCTCAGGAACGCCATCGCTGGCCGCCCAGCCGAAACGGCGCTACGCCATTGTCGGCACCGGCGTGCGCGCGATCGGGATGTGGGGCCGCGCGATCGCACAGCAGTACAGCGACGTCGTCGAGTTCGCCGGGCTGTGCGACATCAACCCCCTGCGGGTTGAAGTCGCGAAGAAACAGATGGGCGTCTCCTGCCCGACCTTCACGAACTTCGACGAGATGCTGGCGAAAGCCAAGCCGGACCTGCTGATGGTCACGACCGTCGACGGCTACCACAGCGAATACATCGTGCGCGGCCTCGAGCGCGGGCTCGACGTCATGACCGAAAAGCCGATGACGATCGACGAGAAGCAGTGCCAGGCCGTGCTGGATGCCGAACGCAAGAGCGGCCGCAACATCGTCGTGACCTTCAATTACCGCTACGCCCCGAAGCACCAGAGGATCAAGGAACTGCTGATGTCGGGCGCCATCGGCAAGGTGACGTCGGTGGACTTCTCGTGGTACCTCGACACGCGCCATGGCGCCGACTATTTCAGGCGCTGGCACCGGCTGCGCTCGAAGAGCGGTTCGTTGTGGGTCCACAAGGCCACGCATCATTTCGACCTGATCAACTGGTGGCTCGATGCGGATCCGGTCACGGTGTCGGCGTTTGGCAGTCTTCAGAACTACGGCAAGAGCGGTCCCTTCCGTCATACGACCTGCCGCGGCTGTCCGCACCAGGCCAAGTGCCCGTATTACTGGGACATCACCAAAGACCAGAACCTGACCGATCTCTACGTGAAGTGCGAGTCGGCGGATGGCTACACGCGCGACGGCTGCGTCTTCAAGGAAGACATCGACATCTTCGACACGATGAACGCGATCGTCCGCTACTCGAACGGCGTGACGATGAGCTATTCGGTCAACTCGTTCATGCCGGTGGAAGGCTATCGCCTCGCGTTCAACGGGACGCAGGGCCGCCTCGAGGTCCGCGACTACGAACGCCAGTCGTGGGATCCCGGCGAAGAGACCGAGATGTACCTGATCAAGAACTTCGGCCAGCGCGAGAAGATCGAGCCGAAGGGCTCGAGCGAAGGCGGCCACGGCGGTGGCGACACGCGGTTGCGCGACTTGATCTTCCGCAAGGCCGATGCGCCGGCGCACATGCGTCTGCCGGGGTCACGCGCGGGCGCGATGTCGTGCCTGACCGGCATCGCGGCGCGCAAGAGCATCGACGAGAATCGGCCGATCCGGATCGCCGATCTGATCAAACTGGCCTGACCCGGAAGGAGCGGGGCGGGTGCGCCATCAACAGCGGCTTGTGCCGCGTGACGGCGCACCAGTTCCGCAGGTATCGCGTTATTTCGCTGGCGGCATCAACACCGAATCGATGACGTGGATCACGCCGTTGGAGGCAGCGACATCTGGCCTGTGACGACCCTGGCGTCGTTCACCATCACGTCGCTGCCCTTGACCCCAACCCTGATCGAACCGCCGCTCACCGCCTTGGCCGATGTCATCTTGGTGACCTCCGAGGATCCGACCCTTCCCTGCGACGACGTGATACGTCAGGATCTGGCGGAGCTTTTCCTTATTTTCCGGCTTCAATAACGTTTCGACCGTGCCGGCCGGCAGCTTTGCGAACGCCGCATCGGTGGGCGCGAAGACCGTGAACGGGCCGTTGCCCTTCAGCGTTTCCACCAGCCCCGCGGCTTGCAGCGCCGCCGCCAGCGTCTTGAACGATCCGTTGGCCACGGCGGTGTCGACGATGTCCTTCGACGCCATCGACTGAGCGCTGAGGCCGCACTGCCGCTGTCATCGCGATGATTCCAATCAGTGTCTTGAACATGTATCCGATCTCCTTGATCTTTAACTTGAGAGAATATAGATTTCACTGCAAGGAAAATCGGAATGTCTGACCGGAATGTGATTCACAGGAACAGAACAACGGCATTTGCAACTCACAAGAAACACGGCGAGCCATGCTGACGGCGACGTTACAGTCAGGGCTCGATGCGTACGCCATCGGGCCGAAACTGCGCGCGCTGCGACTGAAGAAGAAAATGGGGCTCGTGGAGCTGGGACGGCACACGGGCCTGTCATCGGCGATGCTGTCCAAGATCGAGCGAGGGCGGCTGTTTCCGACGCTACCCACCCTGCTCCGCGTCGCGCTCGTCTTCGGTGTCGGACTGGTATTTCTTCTTCGTGGGGGCGCGCGACCGGCCTGTCGTCGGTGTGGTGCGACGTCGGGACCGGCTACGATTTCCGGACAAACCGTCTGGGGAGCCGGCGTTCTTCTTCGAATCGCTCGACTTCGCCGCGAACGAACGGCGCCTCAACGCCTACGTGGCGGATTTTCAGTCGACCCCACTCGAGAGGCTCCGAACGCATCAGCACGCTGGCGGTGAATTCGTCTACGTGCTGCGCGGGACGCTCAGCGTTCACATCGGCACCGACGAACACGTGCTCGAGGCCGAGGACTCGATCTACTTCGACAGTGCGGCGCCGCACGGATATCGCCGCCGCGGCAGTCGGGCCTGCGCCGCAATCGTCGTGACGACGGCGTGAGGACCGGGCACGAGGCAGGAGTCGTGGTCACGAGGCCGGCTGATTGCGCCGGACGCGGTTGCCGTTCTGCAGCGTCCGCAGAACCTGGAATGGCCCGGTGATGATCGGAGTTCCCTTCGTCGACGCCTTCGACCTCCACTTCCAATCCACTCGATGATCCCGGTCTTGACTGGCGTGAATATGGCGAAGCCGTCGCGACTCGTAGAAGACGCCGGTTGTTCGGGTTGCGCGTCCGACGGCGCCGGAGCACGACGGCTTGAAGTGGCACGGTGAGGACTTGGCGGCGTTCCTGCGCGAGGATCTCGGCGTCACAGGTCATCCCCGGTCGCAGATCGATTGCGCTGTCGAGTCGCACGACGACACGAAACTCCCGGGCCGCAGCGCCGCTCCCCTGGATGGGCAATGCGCTGGCGCCAATTTCGACCACGCGGCCGGTATACGAACGGTCCGGCACCGCATCCAGTGTGACCGTCGCCGGCTGCCCAATGTTCAGCCGCAGGACCTCGGCCTCCGCCACCTTCACTTCCGCATCGATGGTTGACAGGTCTGAGATGGTCATCAAGGTCGTGCCGGGCTGATTCTGGATCCCGATCACCACGATCTCGCCTTCGCGCACCTGCAGCCGGCTGACGATGCCTTCGATGGGCGCCGCGATATCTGGTCTTCGCGAGCACGTCGCGCGCACCGGTGGCCAATGCCCGGGACTGCGCGACCCGTCGACCGGCCGCGGCCGAGCGCCTGCTCGGCACGCGCCACCCCGGCCCGTGCCGCTCGCACTTCAGCCGCGGCGGCATCGGCAGCGGCCACGGCGGTGTCCTTGTCGGCGGCGGGGGCCAGCCCAGCAGCCTGGAGTTGCAAGGCACGTTCGAGCGCCTTGCTGGTCTCGGCCGCTCGCGCCTCAGCCGACTCGAGATCGGATCGCGCGACGGCGATCTCGGTCGCGCGCGGCCGCCTGCTCGGCCTCGAAGCACGCCGATCTGCGCGGTGGCCGCATCCGTCTCGCTGCGAGCCTGGACGGGATCGATCCGGGCAAGCGTCGGCCAACACGGACGCGGTCGCCCTCGCGAACCGACAACTCGACGACCTTGCCCATGACACTCGAGCCCACGTCGGCAAACCGCGTGGCCACGAATCTCCCCCGATGCCGTGACGAAAGAACGGAAGATGTCGCGCCGTGTGGCGGCGCCAACGTCGACGCCGATAGCATCGGATTCACGAGCGCCGACGAAGCGCCGCCGTGATGCCGACGATCACGAGGAGGATGCAGGACGTTTCTGCGACGCAGCACTGGCGCTCAATCTAGCACGCGCCCTCCACCGCCACCGACTCGCCGAGGCCCAGCGCCTCGACGCCAGCCGTGTTGACCTGTCGCTCCAATCACAAATGCTGTCGTTTTGTTCGTGTGAAGAACACTCGCGACCCGGCCCGGCCTTCAACGCATGCACTCACCCGATTCGATCGGCCAGCGCGCTTGCTACAGCTCCATGTCGTGTTGCCCATCCTTCGCGCCTGGGGCGACGCCGTGGCTGAAGCCGTTCGAGCCACGCGCGCCAACCCGCTCCGCACCTCGCTGGCGGCGCTGGCGACGGCCGCAGCCGTCGCGACGATCGTCGTCGTGATCACCGGTCTGGACGGCATCGCGTCGTATGCGCGGGACACCGGCGCCCGCACGTTCGGCAGCGACACGTTCGTGATCACCCAAGTGCTGCCCGGGCAGTTGAGTCGGCGGGAGCTGGCCGAACGCCTGGCTCGCAACCCTCCGATCCGGCCGGCCGACCAGCGCTTCCTCGAGCGCGTGGCGGGCGGCGACGTCCTCTACGCGCCCACCGCGCAGCGGACCGGCGACATCGCGGCGGGTAATCTCATGTTCGAGGACGCCGCGTTGAACGGCACTAACCACACGCTCCCAGACATTCGGGTGATCGAGCTCGAGGCGGGTCGCTTCTTCACCCAGACCGAGACGACCCGCGCCGCGCCGGTGGTGGTGATTGGCGCCGACATCGCCGCGACGTTGTTCCGGGGATCGCCGGCACTTGGGCGCCCGGTGCGCATCGCCGGACGACGCTTCGACGTCATCGGCGTGGTGAATCGTCAGGGGACTGCGGCGGCCTGACGCTCGACCGCTATGCCTACATGCCGCTCGGCGCGTGGGAGCGGGCATTCAGTTCCGCGGCAAGCCTGCAGATCTTTGCTCGGGCCCCAACTAGAACGGTTGGCACATCGCGCGCCGAGGCGCGGCGCACGTCAGCATGCGGGCGCGGCGCCAGCTCCGCCCCGGCCACACCGACACGTTCGACATCCTCACCCCGGAGGCCGCACGCACGTTCGTGCTTGCGCTCGCCGGAAGGATCGGTGTGGCGGCGCTTCCGATCTCCATCATGGCCCTCATCACCGCCATCGTCGTGGTCACCAACACCGGTGCTGGTATCGGTCACGCAGCGCATGCGCGACATCGGCATCCGACGAGCGCTGGGCGCGAAGCGCGCGACAATCGTGAGCGAAGTACTGCGCCGAATCCATGGTGACCGCCTGCCTCGGAGGCGCGGCGGGCGTCATTCTCGCCGTGGCGGCGCTGACGGCGGCAACCCGGTTGACTGGTCTGGCTTCTGGAGCCGGCGTGGACCACGCTGTTGCTGGCACTCGGCGCCGCGACCGCGACCGGCCTCGTCGCAGGCTACTACCCCGCCAGACAAGCGTCGAGACTCGACGTCATCTCCGCTTTGAGGCTCGAGTAAGGTGCCCGGCCCCGACGGTCTGCGACCACTCCGGCAGATGGACGAAGCCAGACGGCTGCGCTCGACGCCATCCGCACGCATCCGGCGCGTTCGGTCCTGGCCATCGTGCGGCATTGTCATTGGCATCGTCACCGTCGTGCTCGTCGCATCCGTGCTCGTCAATCTGCGGAATCAGGTCGCGTTGCTGTTTCGTGAGCTCGGCACCGAGAACATCTTCGCGTTTCACCTGACCGGTGATCCGTATTCGGGACCTTCGGAGCGCGAGGCGTCGCGACGGCCGCTCGATCCGAAATTCGCCAGGGACATCGAAAGGCGCAGCACCGCGGTGCGCGAGGTCGGCGTGCAGATCATCGTGCCCAACATCGTGAATGGCCGTGCACTGGTCGCGCGGGCCGGGGGCAACGAATCGGCAGACCGTGCTCGTCGAGGGCGCCTCGGCCAACTATTTCGATGTGGTCGGGGCCGAATTCTCGGCCGGACGGCCATTCACCGATCTCGAGGATCGCTCGGGCGCACGGTGGCGATCATCGGCGCCGACTCGTCCCGAGCGCTCTTCGGCGGACAGTCGGCGATCGGACGCTCCGTGACGTTGGCCGGCGAATCCTATGCCGTCGTGGCCGAACTGCACCTCGGAAGGGCGGGTTCTTCGGCGAGAACCGGCAGGACAACGTGATGGCCATCCCGGTCGGAGCGGTACAGCGACGACTGGCGGAAGCGGATCGCACTGTCCTGTATGTGCAGGCCATGCCTGGTCAGCGTGACCAGGCACGCGCCGACACCGAGGCCGGTGCTGCGTCAGCTCCGGCGGCTGGCGCCTGGTGACCCATCGGACTTTTCGCTCTCAACCGCCGACCAAATCGATCCGATCGTTCGATCAGGCGGGCGCAAATCGGGCTGGCCACGTCAATCGCGCTGGCCGGCGTCAGCCTCCTCATCGGCGGAGATCGGCATCGCCAATGTCATGATCATCGGCGTCACCGAGCGGACCCGCGAGATCGGCGTGCGCATGGCCCTGGGCGCCCGCCGCACCGAAGTGCTCCAGCAGTTTCCGCTCGAGGCCGCGCTGCTGTCAGGTCTGGGTGGAGTTGGTCGGAATCGACGCTGGCCGTGACCCTTGGACTCGTGGCGTCGCTGGCCGTCCCTGGATTCTCGGCGAGTGCCTCCATGCGGGCGGTCATCGCCGGCGTCGTTACGGCCGTCGGTGTCGGGCTGATCGCTGCGCTACTTCCCGGCGCGGCGTGCCGCGCGCCTCGATCCGGTCGAAGTACTCCGCTATCGAGTAAATCCACCCTACTCCACTCTCAGCACTGCGGCCGGATCGAAGGGACCGGCACTCCATGTGCCGACCACCAGGTCGCGCTCGATGCTCTCCTCGATCACGTGGCATGGGCACCAACGGCTGGCCCGCGGCCGACGGGGACCTTGACCGAGCTGCAGACGGAAACGAGGAGTGGCAGCGTCGCTCGAGGACACGTTCGCGTTCTTCTCCGATGCGTCGAACCTGGAGCGCCTCGACGCCTCCGTGGGTGCAACTTTCGCATTCGCATACCACGCGCCGATCGTGATGCGCGAAGGCGTGGAGATTCGACTATCGATTCGTGCTCCACGGCGTGCCAATGCCGTGGCGGTCCCGCATTGACGTGTGGGAGCCACCGGTGCGGTTTCGTTTAATCGTCAACTGTCGTGGGTCCATACCGATGGTGGCGCCGATGAGCACCGATTTGTCGCTGACGCTGGAAGGCACCCTTGTGATTGATCATGTCGAGTTCGTGCCGCGGTTGCGCTGGATCAGCGGCGGCTCCGTCCAGCGTGACGTCTCGCGGATATTCGAGTTTCGACGGGAGACGCTCGTGGAGCTTCTTCCGCACGACAAGGTCCGAGCGACGACGCAGTCGTCAAGCGGCGACTGCTCGTGAACTGAGCATCGCATGGCGACCGCGCGCGTCTGACGCGTGGGCGCGATTTTGCGGTAACTTAACCCACAGTGGTTGAGCCCTTGACCGCTACCGTTGCGCCGTGTCGGCGGCCCCCCGCATGTCCACGATGAAACGCATCGCGGCGGAACTCGGGGTTTCCGTCACGACGATCTCCAAAGTCCTGAATCACCACGCCGACATCGGGCCGGCCACCCGCGCGCGCGTGCTGGCGCGCGTCGAGGAACTTGGCTATCGGCCCAATGCCGTCGCCAGGAGCCTGACGCTCCGGCGCACCCATACCCTCGGCGTGATCATCCCCGACCTGATGCACTCGTTCTTCGTCGAGGTCGTCGCCGGACTCGAAGCGGTCGCGAGCGCCCGGGGATACGGACGTGCTCCTGTGCGTGTCCGGCGAGGATCCCAAGAAAGAGCGTGCCGAAATCGAGGTGCTCCGGGCGCGGCAGGTGGACGGCATCGTGCTCGCCTCGGCCAATGCCGCCAGCAACGCCGCGCTGCTGAAGGACGTCGCCGCGCAGGGCATCGGGCTGGTCATGATCGACCGCGACGATCATCCGCAGGTGCGTTGCCATCGAGTGCTCACCGACGATACGAAAGTCGGGGCGCTGGCCACCGGACATCTGATCGCCCGCGGCCGTCGAGCCATTGCCCACATTGCGGGGCCGGCGATTGTCCACGCGAAACGCCGCGAGGACGGCTACCGCGAGACGCTGCGCGCCGCGGGGATCAAAATCCGGCCGGAGCGGATCGTCCAGGGTGGATTCATGGAGGCCGACGGCTATCGCGCGATGCAGACGCTGCTGCAGCGCGAGGTCAAAGTGGATGGCGTCTTCGCCGTCAACGACCCGTCGGCGATCGGCGCGATGAAGGCCATCTGGGATCACGGTCTGCGGGTGCCGGACGACATCGCCGTGGTCGGCGCCGGTGACGTCGCCTATAGCGACTTGATTCGCGTCCCGCTCACGACGGTGCGGTGGTCGAAGCGGGATCTCGGCCGCACCGCAGCGGAGCTGATCCTCGATCAGATGGGCTCGACGCGAACCGTCCGCGCCCGCCGCGTGATCATCCCGCCCGAACTCGTCGTTCGCTCATCAAGCTAGTCCCGCCGACTATCGGACGCGCGAAGTGCCGGCGTCACGCCCCGGGAGAGCAGGCCAGGTGGCCCTGGTCACCGAACCCGGTCGAAGACCACCACGTTGTGCACCTCCCGTCCCGTGGCGTCCTTGCCCTTTGATGTCTCGGTGTAGGTCTTGCCATCCTTCGACACAGCGCGGACGATGGCGAGGCCGGGGACGCCGTTCGTGTACGTGGTGAACTCGGTCGTGTAGGCGTCGATGCGCCGCCACGCGCGCGTGATGTTCGACGGCTGGCCGGTTGTCATGAATGGGATCAACGAGGTACTGCTGTAGACGGGATACTGTCGACCGTCGATCTTGAAGGCCACCGACTGGAACACCGGATCGCCCTCCGGCGTGACGCTGATCAACTCGAAGAGATGCCATCCACCTTCGAGAGTGGCGAAGCGGCGAATCTGCGTGCCGATCTGCCGAGGGGGCGGGCCGGGGCTGAAGCTAGACCGTGCGGGATTGATCCGCCAGGTGCCATCGACAGGATCGGGCGCGGGCGTTTGCGCGCCAACCGCCACAGACCAGGCGCCAACCAGCACGACAACCGCCGCCAACGTGCGTCTCATGGGCATGCCTCTGCTCTGCCGACTGGCCTCCTTATACTCCAGGCGCGCCTCCGGCGCCATCGCGGACGGGAATACCCGCGCGTTGAAGGGGCGCCTCAGGCCAGCGGCCTGGTTCGAGTCCCAGGCACCGAGCGGTTCCTTCACATCACAACTCGCCTTCAGTTCGACGCGCCTCGCGTAGAATGACGC
The DNA here is from genome assembly GCA_963841895.1 of uncultured Acidobacteriota bacterium. Classification (GTDB taxonomy): domain Bacteria; phylum Acidobacteriota; class Vicinamibacteria; order Vicinamibacterales; family UBA2999; genus JACCSI01. The sequence continues at coordinate 152,914 of CAWJEO010000015.1, read as the reverse complement.
CGTCGATGGGGGTTCGCCTGGGTCTCGCGTGGCTTTTGGTCCTGGGGTGCGTCGCCGTCCCGATGACGGCCGCCACGCCCCAAGTGCCCCATGTGGCGCGCGCGTTCGCGCAAACCGTGCAGCCGTTCCTCAAAACCTACTGCTCGAGCTGCCACAGCGGACCACGGGCCGTGGCCCAACTCGATCTGATGCAATACCAGTCGGTTGATGCAGTCGTGCAGGATTTCACGCGTTGGAATCGGATTCTCACCAGGCTCGCCGAAAGCGAGATGCCGCCGAAACACGCTGCGCAACCGACGGATCAGGCGCGGCAACAGGTGATCGAGTGGATTCGAACGACGTGGACGAGCGAGGCCCGCCGCCGCGATGGCGATCCCGGTGTTGTGCTGGCGCGGCGGCTCAGCAAGGCGAGTACAATTACACGATCCGCGACCTGACCGGTGTCGACATCCGTCCGGCTCGTCGAGTTTCCCGTCGATCCCGCGAACCAGGCTGGATTCGACAACTCAGGCGAGTCGCTGGCGATGTCGCCGGCGCTGCTGAACAAGTACCTGCTGGCGGCGACGGACCGTCGCCGATCACATGTTCCTCAACGCCGACGGGATTCGAGTTCGCGCCGCATCCGATGCTGGTCGAAACCGACCGCGACCGCTACGCATCCAGCAGATCGTCGACTTCTACGGCCGTCAGAACACAGACTACGCCGATTATTTCAACGCCGCGTGGGTCTACAAGCATCGCGACGTGTTCGGAAAACCGAAGGCAACGATTGCCGACATCGCCGCACAGCTGAACGTCAGCGCGAAATATCTGACGACGATCTGGACAACGCTGGAGACGACGGAGCAGGTTGGGCCGCTGGCGAAGCTGCAGACGATGTGGCGCGCGCTTCCAGTGCCGAAGCACGACCAGGCCGACCTCGCCCGTGACGGCGCGAACGGGATGCGCGACTTCGTCGTCCGGATGCGGAAAGACACGGCGCTCGTCTTCGGCAGCCCGATGGTCAAGGGACTCAGCGTTCGCACGCAGCCGCTCATGAACTGGAAGCTCCGCGCGTATGCGACGCACCGCCGCGATTTCGACCGTGCCGCGCTGCGCGTCGATGGAGAGACGCCACCAGTCGAACCGAGATCCCGCTCGGCCGCGACGGGAAACCCGTGGGTTACGGTCTGGTGGGCCTCGGCCCCAACGGCGAGGATCTGACCGCGCTGAAGGCGCAGGTCCGCGCCTACGCGTCGCGGATGGAGAACGCCGACCTCGTCGTGCCCGCCGGTGAGCGCGTCCGCTACGAGGCGGCGTTCGCGAAATTCAGCTCGGTGTTTCCCGACGTGTTCTACGTGCGCGAGCGTGGCCGCTTTTATCCCGACGACTCGGAAGACGCCGGCCGGTTGCTGAGCGCGGGCTTCCACAACGTGATGGGGTACACGCGCGACGACGCGCCGCTCAGCGAGCTGATTCTCGACGAGAAGGGTCAGAAGGAACTGGAAGCGCTCTGGGATCAGTTCGAGTTCGTGTCCGACTACACCGCCCGGACCTACGTCCAGTTCTACTTCAACCAGAGCGGAGAGGTGCTCGGCAACGGCGCCGAGTCGGGCACGCTGCGGCCATCCGACAAGGACGTGACCGCCGAAGCCGTGATCATCGACTTTCAAGACCTCGTTCCTGAACAAGGCGGCGGCCGACGGCAGGAATGAGCCCGTGGCCGCGCAGGCGATCGTCGATCACTTCGACCGCGTCAACGCCACGCTGCGCGCGATCGAACGGGACCGAATCAACGCGCAGCCACGGCACCTGGACGCGCTGATGACGTTCGCCGCGCGCGCCTATCGACGGCCGCTGTCGAAGGAAGAGCGCGCGGATCTGCTGGCGTTCTACCGCTCGCAGCGTGAGACGAAGAGTCTGTCGCACGAAGAGGCGATGCGCGACGCGATCGTCAGCATCCTGATGTCGCCGCACTTCTGTTATCGACTCGACCTGAGCCGGTGCGACCGCGGCCTCTGTCTGATCACGATCTGGCGAGCCGCCTCAGCTACTTCCTCTGGGCGACGATGCCCGACGCGACGCTGCTGGCACGCGCGTCGGCCGGGCGTCTGCGCACGGGCACCGTGCTTCGCGCCGAGATTCGGCGCATGTTGAAAGACGATCGCGCGCGCCGGCTCGCCATCGAGTTCGGCGGCAACTGGCTCGACTTCCGGCGCTTCGACGAAAGCAACACCGTCGATCGCGGGCGCTTTCCGGCATTCACCAACGAGCTGCGAGACGCGATGTTCGAGGAGCCAATCCGCTTCATCGACGACGTGATCCGCAACGACCGGCCGGTGCTGGATCTGCTGTATGGCGACTACACGTTCGTCAATCCAGTCCTGGCCCGGCACTATGGCATGCCCGAATCGGACGGGCGGCCGGATCAGTGGGTGCGCGTCAACCAGGCGCCGCGACTACCAGCGCGGCGGGCTGCTGCCGATGGCCGTCTTCCTGACGCAGAACGCACCGGGCCTGCGCACGAGCCCGGTCAAGCGCGGATACTGGGTGGCGCGCCGCGTGCTCGGCGAAGTGATCCCTGCCGCCGCCGCCCGTTGTTCCGGAGTTGCCGACGCGACGAGGCGAAACTCGACCTCCCTCTTCGGGACATGCTTGTGCAGCACCGCAGCAATCCGGCCTGCGCCTCGTGTCATGCGCGCTTCGACTCGTTCGGACTGACGCTGGAGAACTACGGGCCGATTGGCGAGGCGCGGACGAAGGATCTCGCCGGACATGCCGTGGATACACAGGCCTCGTTCCCGGGGGCAGTCGAAGGGAACGGTCTGAGCGGCCTGCAGGCGTACATCCGCGCGAACCGCGAAAAGGATTTTCTGGACAATTTCAGCCGTAAACTACTGGTCTACGCGCTCGGCCGGTCGCTGTTGCTCTCGGATGAACCGCTCATCGCAGCGGATGAACGCCCGGCTGGCCGCGAGTGGATATCGTGTCAGTGCTCTGATCGAAGCGATCGTGACCAGTCCGCAGTTCCTGAACCGGCGCGACCGACGGGCCCCGACGAGCAGAAAGGCGGCGAACTAGATGGCTCACGTCGATCGTCGGACGGTGCTTCGCGGCGTGGGTGTCACGATGTGCCTGCCGTGGCTCGATTCCCTGTCCGCGCTTCGCGGCGGCATCCTCGAGCGCGGAGTTCCCGAAGCGGTTCGCCGTGCTCTTCATGGGCAACGGCATCAACGAGAACCACTGGGGCGCCGAAGGATCGGGCGCGGCGATGACGCTCAGTCAGAGCCTGTCGCCGCTCGAGCCGTTGAAGAAGAAGATCAACGTGATCAACGGCCTCTTCAACAAGACACTCCACGGGGCAGGGCATTCACCCGGCGCAGACCGGCAGCCTGCTGACCGGCGCGCCGCTCAGCGAGGGTCCCGTCGATCCACTCGGGCATCTCCGTCGATCAGATGATCGCCAACCGGATCGGCCACGAGACGCTGCAGCCCAGCATCGTGCTGGCATGCGAACAGCCGATGACGGGTTACCACGAAACCAACTTCTCGATGGCGTACAGCTCGCACATCTCGTGGCAGAACGCCGAGTCGCCGGTGCCGAACGAAGTCTACCCGGCGCTGGCCTTCGACACGCTGTTCGAGAATCGCGGCAGCCTTCGCAACCTGAGCATCCTGGATCGGGTACGCGACGACGCGCAGACGCTGAGCCGCCAGATCAGTTCCACCGACCAGCAGAAGCTCGATGAATACCTCACGAGCGTTCGCGAAGTGGAGACAGCGCATCGAGGGGATGCGCAAGAGCCAGGACAAGGCAGAAGACCTCGCCAAGCTGAAGAATCGTCCCGCGCTCTCGATGGAGCGGCCGGCGAACGGCTTGCCGGAAGACTTCCGCGAGCACACGCGGCTGATGTGCGACCTCATCGCGCTCGCGTTTCAGACCGACAAGACGCGCGTCGCGTCGCTGCTGCTGGCCCGCGACCTCTCGGCGCTGTATTACCCGTTCCTCGACGTGAAGGACGGGCACCACGCCGCTTCGCACGACAACCTGTCCGACGGCTACGAGCGCATCTCGCGCTTCCATCTGAGCCAGCTCGCCTACCTCGCCACGAAACTCGACGCGATGCCCGAAGGCGACGGCACGGTGCTCGACAATTCCTGCCTGATGTTCCTGTCGAACCTGTGGGCAGGCCGGTTGCACAACAGCACCCGGCTGCCGGTGGTGCTGGCTGGCGGCCTCGGCGGAACGCTCGAAACCGGCCGTTCGCTCGATTACCTCGACGCCGGCGACGAGAACCGCAGGATGTGCAGTCTGTATCTCGGGATCATGGATCGCATGGGCATCACGCTCGATCGGTTCGGCGACGCCGACACTCGCCTGGCGAATTTCTAGCGATGACCATCGGCCGATGGTGTGTGACAGTTCTGATCGGCGGCGTCATCGCCGCCGGAGCGGCGACCGTTCGCACAGGCTCCGGCGAATCGTCCGCCGACGCCCGTTCGTGATGCCCGCACGCCGGGCTATGCCACCGCCACCGACGCGGTCGAACTCGCCGACGGCGCGGTGCCGCCGGTCACCGCGTATGGAAATTTCGTCCTGGGTCCGACGCATGAAGCCGTTGCCGAGGTGACCGCGCAGTCGGACGTGCCGCAGGGCGCCGTCCACACCTTCACGATGAATTCGAGCGACAGCAAAACCTATCCGGGCATCGCCCGTGCCGAGGGCACCCGTGCGGTGATCGATCCCAAGGATTCCGCCAAGCGCATCGTGTCGAGCGGCCCCGCGCCGTATACTCGGCGGGTCGGCGTCTATGTCCCGCAGCAATATGTGCCTGGCAGCGTTGCGCCATTCATCGTCGGAGCCGACGGCCCCGACCAGATGTTGTTCACGACGCTCGACAACCTTATCGCACAGAAGCGCGTGCCCGTCATGATCGCGATCTCGATCGGCAATGGCGGCGGTGATGCACAGGGAAGCCAGCGCGGACTCGAATACGACACGATGTCGGGCCTCTACGCGCAGTTCGTCGAATCCGAAGTGCTGCCGCTGGTCGAGAAGCAATACAACGTCAGGCTGACGAAAGATCCGAATGCCAGGGCGACGATGGGGTGCAGCTCGGGCGGTTCGGCCGCGTTCGCGATGGCCTGGTATCGCAACGATCTCTACCACCGTGTGTTGACCTACTCGGGCACGTACGTGAATCAACAATGGCCCTACAACCCTGATACACCTGGCGGGGCGTGGGAATTTCATCGGACCTTGATTCCCAACAACCCGACGAAGGAGATCCGCGCGTGGCTGCACGTCAGCGACCGCGACAACTTCAGCGAAAGCGACGGCATGCACGACTGGGTGCTTGCGAATCAGCTCATGGCGAAGGCCCTTGCCGGCAAAGGCTACAAGTACCAGTTCGTCTTCGCACGCAATGCGGGCCACTGCGATCGAGGCGTGAAGCAACAGACGCTGGCGCAGGCGTTGGAGTGGGTCTGGCTTCCCGTGATTCGTTCCGCCCACGTCCGCCGTTTCCACCAATTCCCGCGCGAATCGTCGAAAGGCGCGGGCCTCAGGATCGCCGGTAGCCGAGCGTCGCGCCGCCTTCGACCGGCAGGATCGCCCCGGTGATGAAGGACGCGTCGGCTGACGCGAGAAACGCGACGGCGGCGGCGATCTCCTCGGCCGTGGCGAGGCGCTTGAGGAGATGCATCTCGGCCTGGCCCTGAAGAACGGCCGCGGGATCGGGCAGCGTGTCCGCCCACGATCGCAGGAGCGGCGTATCCACGCCGGCGGGACACACGCAGTTCACCCGAATGCCGTCGGGCGCCAGCTCCAGCGCCAGCGCCTTCGTCAGAGAAACGATCGCGCCTTTCGACGCGACGTAGGCGGCGCCGCGATCCTGGCCGACGAGCGCGGTCATCGACGACACGTTGACGATGGAACCGCGCGAGCGCCGCAGTGCCGGCAGCGACGCCCGAATCATGTGGAAGGCGCCTTTGACGTTGACCGCGAAGATGCGGTCCCACTCCTCGTCGGTATACGCGTCCACGCTCCGCGCGAAGTGGATGCCGGCGTTGTTGACGAGGACGTCGATGGCCCCCAGTCGCTGGACGGCCGTGTCGACCGCAGCCGCGACCTGCTCCGCACACGCGACGTCAGCGGTCAGCGCGATCGCGCCGGCGCCGATTGCCTTCACCGACGTCTGGAGGGCTGCCTCATCGCGATCGACGAGCGCCACGCGCGCGCCCCTGCTGGCGAAGAGCCCTGCGACTGCCTGTCCAATCCCCTTCGCCGCCCCGGTCACAAGGACCGTCTTGCCGTCGAAGCTCACACCGACACTCCTACCTCGCGGCGGCGTGCCCGGCGACGATGCCCTGCACGTCGGACGCGGCGCGGCGCAGCGCGTCGGCGGCCGAGAGCTCGCCCTTCATCGCCCGCTGCACGCTGCGCCACAGCGCATCCTCGCAGAGCGGATACGCCGCGAACCGGGGCGGGATGATCATCGGTCGGCTCGGTCTCGGCGAGCAGCTGCCACCGCCGCGCCTCCGCAGGGTGTGCGGCGGCTTCGGCCCCGACCGCGGCGAGCGCGCTCGCACGACAGGGGATCGCGCCTCGACGCGCCTCACCGAGTTGGGCATCGAACGACGTGAGGTGCGCGAGTAACGCCGCCGACACCTCGGGCTGCGCCGCGCGGCGGGGAATCGCGAACGAGTGGCAGCCGGAATACGCGGCGCGCGTGCCCGCCGGTCCTGTCGGGAGCAGCGCAAGCTCGATCTGGTCCGGCACCGCACACGTCGCGGGGCTGCGATACAGGTGGTAACTGCCCGGCCAGTCGGACACGGCGGCGGCGTGGCCGGCCCTGAACGACGCGGAAATCTCGTCGTAGTGCCAGTCGGGCAGCTCGCGCGGCGTCGCCTCATGCCGTTGGTACAGACCGACGATCTGCTCGATGGCCCACCTCCCCGCCGGCGAATCGAACGTTGGCTGCAGGGTGTCGTCGAACAGGTTGCCGCCTGCGGCCGCCAGCAGCTCGTAAAACATGCCGAACAGGCCGGAGTCACGACCGGGAAAGAGAAACCCATACAGCGGCGGCACGCCGTTGCGCCCCTCGTGCGCGATCGCGCTCGTGACCTCGAACAACTCGGTCCACGTCTGCGGCGCCGCCGGCAGCAGATCGCGCCGATAGTGCAGCAGCCGGACGTCCAGATTGCGTGGGACCTGAAAGAGCCGACCGTCGATGCGCGACAGCTCGGCGGGCCGGGTGCAGGAGATCCGCTCGCTGCTCGTCGGAGATGAGATCGTCGAGCGGCAGCAGCCATGCGGTCTGCGAGGGCGCGTACTTCGTATGCGTCGAAATCAGATCGAGCGCGTCGCCGCTTTCGAACGCACGCCTGACGAACGCATTGAGCTCGGGATGCGGCAGCTGCGCCACGACCTCGACGCGCAACGCCGGTCTGGGCTTCGAACGACGGCAAGACCGCGTACAGCGGGTCGTACATTGGCCCGCCGACGAGCGCGGCGCGCAGCACCGTTCGCGGAGCGTGGCCCATGCCGCTACTTTCCCGCGCTCCAGCCACCGTCGATCATGAACGCCGTCCCGGTGACGAACGAGGCCTCGTCGCTGGCGAGATACACTGCGGCCGCCGCCACTTCTTCGGGGCGGCCCATCCGGCCGACCGCCTGCGTCGCGGTCATCTCGCGGCGGGCCTTCTCGGGATCCGGGTATTCGGCCAGACGCTGCGCGACCCAGGGGGTCTCGACGCGGCCAGGACAGATGCAGTTGACCCGGATGCCATCGAGCGCGTGATCCAGCGCCATACTCTTGGTCAGCCCGACGACGGCGAACTTGGTGGTGCAGTAGGCGAGCCGATCGCGAATCCCGACGACGCCGCCAATCGAGGCCATATTGATGATGGTGCCGGCACGGCGCGCGAGCATCGACGGCAGAAAGGCTTTGGTGACGTTGAACACGCCGCGGACGTTCACGGCCATCAGGCGATCGAGATCCGCGCCGTCGGTCTGCATCAGCGTGCCGACGTGGCCGACGCCGGCGTTGTTCACGAGCACGTCGAGACGCTCATGTCGCTGCAGAACCGCCTCGGCGCAGCGGGCGCACTGCGCCTCGTCGGCGACGTCGAGGGCCCGCATCGTCGCGGTCCGTCCGGTCGTCGCGATTCGCTCGCGCGTGGCGTCGGCGGTGCGTTCGTCGCGATCCGTGACGACCACCTGGGCGCCGGCGGCGGCAAACGCTTCGGCTATCGCCGCGCCAATGCCCGATCCCGCACCGGTCACCAGTGCGATCTTCCCGGTCAGATCGAACATCAGGCGCGAAGCGCCATCACGCGCATCAAGGCAAGGTATGGTTCGTCTGCGGTCCTGTCAAGGGCAGGTCAGTTACGGTGCTCACGTTCGTGAGCGCTGCCCGGACAAGTAACCGAAGACCGCTTGTGGCCAGACGTCAGCCGGCGGATAACTAGCAGGGCTCTGCCCTTGATCTCGGGATCGTCGATGAAAACTACGCTTCTGCTCCTCACCCTCGCTTGTGTGACCGCCTGTTCGGGCGGCAATCCGGCGCCTGGCCGCGTGAACATCGCCGTCATCCCCAAAGGGACGTCGCACGTGTTCTGGCAGAGCATTCACGCCGGCGCGCGCCGGGCGGCGAAAGAGCTCGACGTCGATATCACGTGGCGTGGCCCGCTCCGCGAAGACGATCGCGACTCGCAGGTCGCGGAGGTGGAGAATGCCGTGGCGCGACGCGTCTCCGGCATCGCCCTGGCGCCGCTCGACGAATCGGCTCTTGTCGCGCCGGTCATGAGCGCCCAGCGCAGCGGCGTGCCGGTCGTGATCTTCGACTCCGGCCTCAAGGGCAGCGGCTTCATCAGCTTCGTCGCGACCGACAACGACAAGGGCGGCGAGCTCGCTGGCGAACACCTGGCTAAAGCGATCGGCGGCCGCGGCAAGGTCATCCTGCTGCGCTACGCGGAAGGCCACGACAGCACCACCCGCCGCGAGGAGGGGTTCCTCCGCGGCGTTGGCCGCCAGTCGGGCATTGAGATCGTCAGCAGCAATCAGTACGCCGGCGCCGATGTCGAAGGCGGCTACAAGCGCGCGGAGGCGCTGCTTTCCCGGTTCAAGGCCGCCGACGGCAGCCTCGGCGTCGACGGCATCTTCGCGCCCAACGAATCGAGTGCGTTCGCCGTGATGCGGGTGCTCAAGGACAACGGCTGGGCGGGGCGCGTCAAGTTCGTCGGCTTCGATGCGTCCGACGGATTGATCGCGGGGCTCCGCGACGGCGCGATCGAGGCGCTCGTGGTCCAGGACCCGGTGCGCATGGGCTACGAGAGCGTCGTCACGCTCGTCAAGCACCTGCGCGGCCAGAAGGTCGAGCCGCGCATCGATACCGGCGTGCACCTCGTCACCCGCGACATGCTGGATCGACCCGAGGTGCAGCGGCTGGTGCATCCCGACCTCACCCAATGACCGACTCGCCTCCCGGCCCGCCCCGCCTCGAGATGCGCGGCATCGCGAAGCGATTCGGCGCGACCGTCGCCCTCGCCGGCGTGGACCTCGCCGTTGGCGCCGGCGAAGTGTGCGGCCTCGTCGGCGAGAACGGCGCCGGCAAGAGCACGCTGATGGCCATCCTCGCCGGAGCGCTCCGCGCCGATGCGGGAACCATGGCGCTCGATGGCCGTCCGTTTGCGCCGGCCCATCCGATGGCCGCGCGACACGCCGGCGTCGCGATGATTTACCAGGAGCTCTCGCTGGCGCCGGATCTGAGCGTCGCCGAGAACATCACGCTCGGGGTGGAGCCGGCGCGGTTTGGCATCGTCGATCGCGCGCGCTCGCGGCGGCTCGCGCTCGACGCGCTCGCTGAACTCGGCCGTTCGGATCTCGATCCGGATGCGCCGGTCCGCGATCTGTCCCTCGCCGATCAGCAACTCGTCGAAATCGCGCGGGCCATGGCCACCGGCTCCCGGGTGCTGGTGCTCGACGAACCCACGAGCAGTCTCGGTCGTCGCGACGTCGAGCGCCTCTTTGCGCTCATCCGTCGCCTGCGCGCGCAGGGCCATGCCGTCGTCTACATCTCGCATTTCATCGAGGAGGTGCGCGAGGTCTGCGATCGCGTCGTCATTCTTCGCGATGGCGCCGTCGCGGGCGGCGGCGAGGCGACGATGAGCCCGGGCGAGATCGTTCGCCTGATGGTCGGCCGCGACGTCGGCGAGCTCTTTCCGCGAACACCGCGCACGGCCGGAGATCGACTGCTCCAGGTGGAAGCGCTCGAGCCGGGATCGGCGACATTCACCCTCCATCGCGGTGAGATTCTGGGAATCGCGGGCCTCGTCGGCGCCGGGCGGACCGAGCTCCTCCGCCGGATTTTCGGCCTCGATCCGGTTCGGTCGGGGCACATCCGCGTCGGCGCATTCAGCGGGCGCGCCTCCCCAGAAGAGCGGTGGCGGCAGGGCCTTGGCTTCGTCAGCGAAGATCGCAAGGACGAAGGTGTCGCGCTTGGCCTCGATATCACCGACAACGTGACGCTGACCCGCCTCGACGGCTTCGGCCCCGGGCCCGCGGTGCTGCCGTCGCGCCAGCGGTCGGCGGCGGCCTCGTGGATCGCGCGGCTCGCCATCCAGATGCAGCGGACCGACGCAGGCGGTCGGCGAACTGTCAGGCGGCAACCAGCAGAAGGTCGCGTTCGCGCGCCTCCTTCAACACGGCGTCGACGTCCTCCTCCTCGATGAGCCCACGCGAGGCATCGACGTCGCGAGCAAGGCGCAGATCTACCAGACCATCGATGCGCTCGTCTCAACGGCCGACGCGACTGGACGTCCGGCTCGCGGCGTCTTGCTCGTCAGCAGCCAGCTCCCGGAGCTCCTGGGTCTCTGCGATCGCATCGCGGTCATGCATCGCGGCCGCCTTGGCGAGCCTCGCCCCGTCGCCGAGTGGGATGAACACCGCCTGATGCTTGCCGCGACCGGAGCCGAGGCTCACGCATGATGCCGCGTTCGCTCGCGGGCGCCGGCGGCCCGGTGCTCGGTCTGCTCTTCGTCACGATCACGTTTGCCGCGCTGATCGGCGCGAGCTTCTTTCTGCCCGGCAACCTCGAACTGATCGCACGGCAGACGGCGATTGTGTGTGCCGCCGCGCTCGGCATGACCGTGATCATCGTCTCGGGGGGCATCGATCTCTCGGTTGGATCGGTCGTCGCGCTCACGACCGTCATCGTCGCGCTGGCGCTTGGCCAAGGCTGGTCGCCGCTCGCCGCGGCGCTCGCCGGTGTCGTCGCCGGCGGCATCTGCGGGCTGGTGAATGGTGCGCTCGTGACCGGCCTCCGCGTCGTGCCGTTCATCGTCACGCTGGGGACGATGATCCTCGTGCGCGGTGCGGCCAAGGGTCTCGCCGACGAGCGTCGCATCGAGGCGCCGCAGACCTGGCTGAACGATCTGTTGCGCGCGCGCGGTCCAGACGAAGCCGGCGTCCTCCCGTCAGGCGTCTGGCTCGTCCTCCTTCTGGCTGTTTGTCTCGCGCTCGTGCTTCGGTACACGCGTCTGGGGCGTCACGCGTTTGCCATCGGCTCGAACGAGCGCACCGCGCGGCTCTGCGGCGTCGCCGTATCGCGGACCAAGCTCGTCGTCTACACGATCGGCGCGCTGTTTGCCGGCGTCGCCGGGGTGTTGCAGTTCTCCCGGCTGTCGGTTGGCGACCCGACGGTGGCCAACGGGCTCGAGCTCGACGTGATCGCCGCGGTGATCATCGGCGGCGGCAGCCTCTCGGGAGGACGTGGCACCGTGCTGGGCACGTTGCTTGGCGCCACGACGATGGCCGTGATTCAGATCGGCTGCGCCCAGAAGGGCTACCCGAACTGGGTGCAACAAATCGTGACCGGCGCGATCATCGTGCTCGCCGTCGCGCTCGATCGATGGCGACAGGGGAAACCGTCGTGACGAACCTGAGGATTACCGGGCTGCAGGTTCTCGATCTGCGGTTCCCGACGGCCCGCGCCGCCATCGGCACCGATGCGATGCACGGCGACCCGGACTATTCGGCCGCCTATGTGATCCTCGAGACCGACGGGCCGCTCGAGGGTCATGGGCTGACGTTCACCATTGGCCGCGGCAACGAAGTCTGCGTCGCCGCGATCGAGGCCTACCGCCATCACGTCGTGGGTTGGAGCCTCGACGATCTCGCAGCCGATCTCGGGGCGTTCTGGCGCCGCCTGGCAAGCGACTCGCAACTGCGCTGGCTCGGTCCGGAAAAAGGTGTCGTCCATCTTGCCCTGGCCGCCATCGTCAACGCCGTCTGGGACCTCTACGCCAAGGCCTGCGGCAAGCCGGTCTGGAAGCTGCTCGCCGACATGACGCCGGCCGAGATCGTCCGCTGTATCGACTTCCGCTACATCACCGACGCCATCACCCCGGGTGAAGCCATCGATCTGATGGAGCGCGTGCGCTCGACCAGGGCGGATCGCGAGCAGACGCTGCGGACCGAGGGCTACCCCGCTTACACGACGTCGGCCGGATGGATTGGTTATTCCGACGATCGGATCCGCGACGCCTGTCGCAGCGCGATCGCTGACGGATGGACGCATTTCAAGGTCAAAGTCGGCGCGTCACAGGCAGACGACTACAAACGCGTCGCGCTCGTCCGTGAGTCGATCGGTCCGGACCGCACGCTCATGATCGACGCGAACCAGTGCTGGGATGTTGACGAAGCCATCGCACGCGTCAACGCGCTCGCGGAATTCAATCTTCGTTGGATTGAGGAACCGACGAGTCCTGACGATGTGCTCGGCCACGCCCGCATCGCGAAGGCGGTCCATCCGATCGGCGTCGCGACGGGCGAGCACTGCGCCAATCGCGTGCTCTTCAAACAGCTGCTGCAGGCACAGCGCGATCAGCTTCTGCCAGATCGACAGCTGCCGCCTCGGCGGCGTGAACGAGAATCTCGCCGTCATCCTGATGGCCGCCAAGTTCGGCGTGCCGGTCTGCCCGCACGCCGGCGGCGTCGGCCTGTGCGAGCTCGTTCAGCACCTGTCGATGTTCGACTACATCGCCGTGTCGGGGTCGCTCGACGGACGCGTCACCGAATTCGTGGACCACCTTCACGAGCACTTCGTCCACCCCGTCGTCATCAAAGCGCGCACGGTACATGCCTCCGGCGGCGCCGGGCTATTCGTCGGAGATCAAGGCGGAATCGCGCGAACGCTATCGCTACCCTGACGGCGCTGTGTGGCGCCCCTAATGCCCGTCCTCAGGAGGACGCTCGGGGTTGGGTTGTCGGTCTGGCGGCCTGAACTTCGCAAAGGCGCGCGGCGTGATGTGAAAGCCCTCGTAGTGGTACGGCAGAAAGATGCTTTCCTCGCCAAGGTGGCGCGTCTCGTGATGATGTCTGACGACGACCCAGACCACGATGTCGCTGCCATTCGTCGTGTCGAACGGACCACTCGCGATCTGGTCGAGCTCCAGGTCGCTGCAATTGGCCGCGCCGACCTTTTCACCTTGCTCGACGGTGTCTCCCCGATAGAGCGTGGCCCAGATATCCGCCGTTGACTGCGTATCGGTTCCCGCCTGTGCCGGCATCTCGATCTCGTAGCCGCGTGTGGGCTGCCCGGAACTGAGCGCGCTCGTGAGGTCGCGAATCCGGAATTTTCTCGAGGTCTTGGGATCGAGCAGGTGCTTGCCCTGATTGGGCTGCACCTTCCAGTCGTCGCCGTTCGCCGTGTCGTCGAAACCCTTGTGCGTGAACACCTCGAAGACATCGCTCGTCCAGCCATCGATGTCCAGGTCGACACGGAAGTACATGTGGTGCACGTGCCCTTTGTCCGGGTTGACGGGATGCAGTTCACCTCCCATGCCCAGATCCGCGTGGATCTCACCGTAGCTGTTGAACTCCCAGCGCTGCACGTACTGATACCAGCCGCATTGAAATTTCGCGGTGATCACGAGCTCGGCGGGATCGAACGACGTTTCGGCGTGGGTGTGCACGTGCACCGCTTCGACATCCGTCACGGCGTTCCACGCGGAGCCATTGCGCGCGTTCGGCGACCACCACTTGAGCGCCGTGAACGGGGCGCCTTTGCACTTGGCGCCCAGACCGTCCTTGAACGTGAATTGCGGTGGCGGCGGCTCGATCGACCCGTCCGAAAATGGCTTGAGCGGATGGTGGTAGGGAACGATCGCGAACGGCTGCGAGCCTTTCCACAACACCCGCTTGCCGCTGAAGTCGCCCCACCAGACCTCGAGGCCACCCGCGTCAGGATCGGGAATGCGCCAGAACACCGACCAGCCCGCGCCGGTGACTTGATGATGATCGCCCCAGTCGCTCATCGATGTTCCTCCGGCTTGATGCAGCACACCGGCGTCAAGTTCAACCTCAGCCTCGCCAAGCTGCTCGATCACCCGGTTCTCCTTCAGCCGCATGATGCGCGCACCGATGAATCGGCCTTTGCCGTGCGCGTGAGGATTGAACCATTCGATGCCAACGTCTTTTCGCGCGACCAGCTTTGCCAGCGCTGGCGTCTCGGCGATGACACGCTCGGCGTCTTGACGCTCCTCATCCGAGAATGGCGGGCTGGCCTCCGGGTCGACCGTGTGCCGAACGACGGTGTCGTCCTGGACGAGGACCTCATGAACCGCGCCCCTGTCGCGGTCGCGGAGGCGCACCCAGACCATGCGCAACGGTTTCTCGCCTCGGGATTCCGGCTTCTCAATGTGCAGCCACGGCCCATAGATCCTGACCCGCTCGCGCCGCACGGTGCCGTCGTTGAGCACCGTCTCGAGGGCCAGTTTGGTTGCCGTTGCGGCCTCTTTGCGAGCCAGAGGCGCAAGGACCGTTCGCGCGTACTTTTGCGTGAACGTCGACGCCTCGAGCGTCTTCTTTCGCCGCGCCGTTTTGCGCGGACGACGAACAGCTTTGGCTGTCATCGAGCAACCTCGTTCTGGCCCGGTGGTGACATGAGGATTCCGGACGAGCTTTGCGCGGAGTGAGTTTTCGGGTCTTGCCAGGGGGGAGTCCGGATTCTAATCCCCGATAGGCAGTCGCTCAAAGCGAAGAACTTTTCTTCTGGATAACACCGCCGACGTCACGACGTTCAGGGCACGCGGTATTTGGCGACCATCGCCTGAATCGCCGGATGGTCTCTGAAGGGGGCAAACGGGGGGACTGATTGACGAACGCCACGCAGGACGGGTCCGCTTGAAAGGCACGTTCGAGATGACGCGCGCGGTCAGCGGCTGACCAAGGATGCTGTAGAGTCGCGCCGAATCAATGATCAGCAGGATGACCGGGCCGCGCTCGATCGCCGCCTCCAATCGCTTCTCCGCGTCACGGTTGCCGCGCAGATCTCAATGCCGGCGAGCACCCACTCATCCTGAATACGGCGGGGTCAGCACCGCCACCTCACGCATGTGGAGCTCGGCGTCGTCTGCACGCTGCTGATAGAGCGCACTGACGGCGCGTTGACGCGAAGTGCTTAAGTTCTTCGGCCAATACTTGAGCGCCACGTTCTGTTGTTCAAAGGCGGCTTCGTCTTGAGCCATCCAGCGAATTGAGACGCTAAACCTGTGTGCAACGTCATCAGTTGCGGATCGAGCTCCAGGCTTTTACGATACAGACGCTCGGCCATCTTGGGATCGCGCTGCCACACGCAAACATCGGAGCCTCGTCGCGGTCAATTGACACCACCCACCCCCCTACCAACCACTCAAGCGGAGCTCAACCGCCGTCAGACCGAGAAGGGAACGGGTAGTCCAGCGCGCACCGCGGTGCCATGCCACAATCCTCGCGCTTGGCCAAGCGCATCAGCCCTCAGGATCTTCGAAGCCACCGCTGGTACGGCGTGAACGATCTGCGATCGTTCGGGCATCGCTCGCGCACGGCGCAGATGGGCTACGACCGATCCGACTACGCCGGCAAGCCCGTCATCGCGATCATCAACACCTGGAGCGACATCAACCCGTGCCACGCGCACTTCAAACAGCGCGTCGAAGACGTCAAGCGCGGCGTCTGGCAGGCAGGCGGGTTCCCCGTCGAGCTGCCGGCGATGACGCTGGCCGAGCCGTTCCAGAAGCCGACGACGATGCTCTATCGCAATTTCCTGGCGATGGAGACCGAGGAACTGCTCCGCTCATACCCAGCGGACGGCGCCGTGCTGATGGCCGGCTGCGACAAGACGACGCCGGCGCTGATCATGGGCGCCATCTCGATGGGACTGCCCGCCATCCTCGTGCCGGCCGGGCCGATGCTCCGCGGCGACTGGAGCGGCAATACGCTCGGCTCGGGTTCCGACGTGTGGAAGTACTGGGCGGAGCTGCGGGCCGGCACGATCTCGGACGAGCAGTGGCGATCGATCGAGCAAGGCATCGCCCGATCGCCCGGCCACTGCATGACGATGGGAACCGCGTCCACGATGACGAGCGCCGCCGAGGCGCTCGGCCTGACGCTGCCCGGTGCGGCGTCGATTCCCGCCGCCGACTCGCGGCATGCGGCAATGGCGTCGCACACCGGCAGGCGCATCGTTGAGATGGTCTGGGAAGACCTGCGCCCCCGCGAGCTGCTGACGTCGAGCGCCTTTCAGAACGCGGTTGTCACGGTGCTGGCGCTTGGCGGCTCGACCAACGCGATCGTCCACCTCGTTGCGATGGCCCGCCGCGCCGGCGTCGATCTCGACCTCGACGACTTCGATGCGCTCGCGCGCCGCACGCCGCTGCTGGCCAACATCCGGCCGTCAGGCGCCTATCTGATGGAAGACTTTTTCTACGCCGGCGGCCTGCGCGCCCTGCTCAACACGCTCGACGGGGCGATCGATCGGGAGGCGCTGACGGCGAACGGTCGAACGCTCGGCGACAACATCCGGGATGCGAAGGTGTTCAACGACGACGTGATCCGAACGCCCGAGCGGGCGCTCGTCAGCGCCGATTCGCTGGCCGTGCTGCGCGGCAACCTCGCGCCCGACGGCGCCGTGATCAAGCCGCCGGCCGCCGAGCCCGCCCTTCATCGTCATGCGGGGCCCGCGGTCGTGTTCGCCGACTACAACGACATGGCGGCGCGCATCGACGACCCTGCCCTGCCCGTCACGCGCGATTCGGTGCTCGTGCTCAAGCACGCGGGTCCGATTGGCGGTCCCGGAATGCCCGAATGGGGCCAGCTGCCGATTCCAAAGAAGCTGCTCGAACAGGGCGTGCGCGACATGGTCCGCGTCTCCGATGCGCGAATGAGCGGGACGGCGTACGGCGCGTGCGTACTGCACGTCGCGCCTGAGTCGTACATCGGCGGGCCGCTCGCGCTGGTGCGGGACGGCGACATCATCGAGCTCGACATTCCCGATCGCCGGCTCACGCTGCGAGTGTCCGACGACGAGCTCGCCCGCCGCCGCACCGACTGGCGTCCGCCGCCACCCCGATACGTGCGTGGCTACGGCGCGCTCAGCGCGCAACACATGACGCAGGCGAACCTCGGCTGCGACTTCGACTTTCTCGCCGCCGCCGCGCCGACCCCTGACCCCGAGATTCATTGACCATGGAAGTCGCGCTGCCGATCAATCGACTGAAGAAAGCGCTCCGCGAAGGTCACGTGCAGATTGGGCTGTGGAGCAGCCTGGCGAGCCACGTGTCCGCGGAAGTCATCGCCGGAGCCGGCTTCGACTGGGTGCTGATCGACACCGAGCACTCGCCCAACGAGTTGCCGCTGGTGTTGAGCCAGCTCCAGGCGATGAGCGAAGGGACGGCGAGCGCGGTCGTCAGGCCGGCGTGGAACGACGCCGTGATCTTCAAGCGGCTGCTGGACATCGGGGTGCAGAGCTTCGTCGTTCCCTTCGTGCAGTCGGCGGAGGAAGCGCAGCGCGCGGTGGCCGCCACCCGGTATCCCCCGGCCGGGATTCGAGGGATCGCGACGACGATGCGCGCGAATCGCTTCGGGCGGGTCAAGAACTACGCCACGCGCGCCAACGACGAGATCTGCGTGATCGTGCAGATCGAAACCGCAACCGCGGTCGCCAACATCGAGGCGATTGCCGCCGTCGACGGTGTCGATGGGCTCTTCATCGGGCCGAGCGACCTCGCCGCCGCACTCGGCCATCCGGGCAACAACGCCCATCCGAACGTGCGCGCCGCGATCGACGATGCGATCGCCCGCATCCGGGCGACCGGCAAGTGCGCCGGCATCCTCGCGCCAGTGGAGGCCGATGCGCGTCATTGGCTGGAGCGCGGCTGCCTGTTCGTCGGCGTCGGCAGCGACGTCGGCCTGCTCGCGCGGCACAGCGAGGCGCTCGCGGCGAAGTTCACCAGCGCGCTGACGTCGATTGGAGCGAACGATGGAGACGACGCTCGAACGTCGCACGATGGGCAAGGTGGCATGGCGGCTGCTGCCCCTGATCATCGTCATTTACTTCGTCGCCTACATCGACCGCACGAACGTCGGATTCGCGGCGATCAGCATGAACCAGGATCTGGGGTTCACGCCGTATCTCTACGGCTGGGGCGCCGGCATCTTCTTCATCGGGTATGCGCTGTTCGAGATCCCGAGCAACGTGATGCTGCACCGCATCGGTGCGCGGATCTGGATCGCGCGCATCATGCTCACGTGGGGCCTCGTCTCCGGCTGCATGGCACTGGTCTCGGGGCCGGCCAGTTTTCTGACGCTCCGCTTTCTACTGGGCGTCGCGGAAGCCGGGTTCTTCCCTGGCGTGCTGCTGTATTTCACCTACTGGTTCCCGAAGGCCTATCGCGCCCGCGTCATCTCGGCGCTCTTTCTCGCGGTGCCAGGCTCCAACGCTGTCGCGGCCGCGATCTCCGGGCTGCTGCTGCAGATGGACGGCGTGTGGGGGTTGACGGGATGGCAGTGGATGTTCCTCCTCGAGTCGGTGCCGGCGGTGCTCCTCGCACCGGTCGTTCTCGCGACGCTGACCGACCGTCCCTCGGACGCCACCTGGCTGCAGCCGGACGAGCGGCAGTGGCTCGTCGACCGCATGGCGGCCGAAGATCAGGCGTTGAAGGGTGAACAGGCAGAACGGCCGCTGCTCGCGGTCATCACCGATCGCCGGGTCCTGGCGCTCTCGATGATCTATCTGACGATCGTGACCGCAACCTACGGCATCACGTTCTTTCTCCCCTTGATCGTCAAGACGCACGGCCTGTCGAACGTCAACACCGGCTTCATCACCGCCATCCCCTATGTGATCGGCACGATCGGCATGGTGCTGTGGGCGCAATCGTCGGACCGCCGGCAGGAACGGCGGTGGCACTTCATCGTCGCGTGCGGCCTCGCCGCGATCGGCCTGATCGGCGCCGGCCGCGCGAGCGGGATCGCGGCCGCCATGACCGCGATGTCGATAGCGGCCATCGGGCTCTACGGGTCGAAGCCGGCGTTCTGGCCGCTGCCGTCGATGTTCCTGACCGGCGTCGGCGCCGCGGCCGGCATTGCCATGGTCAATTCGATCGGCAACCTCGGCGGCTTCGTCGGCCCCTACATCGTCGGTTGGCTCAACGATCGGACCGGCCGGTATGACGCGGGACTCTACTTCCTGGCCGGCTGCGCGGTCGCCTCTGCCCTGATCGCGTTTGCGACCGTGCGGTCCCGTTACCGCTCGGCGCCGTCGGGGGTCCCGCGTGCTACGCTCGGCGGCGTTTAGCCCTGCGGCCGGTCCACGGTCTACGGTCCACAGTCGACGGTCTACAGTTCAGTCGTTGATCATGACCATCCGCGTTCTTTCGATCGTGACGGCTTGGGTGTTGGCGGCGCTCTCGAGTGGCGCGGCCCCGCCCGACCCGGCGACGTTGCTCGCGCCACCCGCGCATCTCGCGTCGATTCGAGCACGTGCGGATCGCCGTGATGCAAGCCTGACCGCGGCCATGGCCGCGCTCGACCGTGATGCGCGCAAGGCGCGGCTCCTCGAGCCGCTCTCGGTAATGGACAAGGCCATCATCCCGCCGAGCGGCGATAAGCACGACTACATGAGCCAGGCGCCGTACTGGTGGCCGGATCCGGCAACGCCGAACGGACGCCCGTATATCCGGCGGGATGGCGAGCGCAATCCGGAGATCGATCGCATCAGCGATCACGACCATCTGTTCCGCGTGACCAGCGCGGTCTCGACGCTGGGTCTCTCCTACTACCTCACACGAAGGGCGACGGACGCCGAATCGGCCGCGCGGCTGGTTCGGGCGTGGTTCCTCGATCCGAAGTCGCGCATGAACCCGCACCTGCGCTTCGGCCAGGGCATTCCGGGCATCACCGAAGGGCGCGGCATCGGGATCATCGAGACGCGGGTGCTGCCTCAGCTCCTCGACGGCGTCGTGCTCCTCGCCGGGTCTGACGCCTGGACCGCCGCAGACGCCGCCGGATTGCAGGCGTGGATGCGCGCGTATCTGACGTGGCTGCTCGAGAGCCAGCACGGCAAGGACGAATCGCAGAACGGCAACAACCACGAGACGTGGTACGACGTGCAGGTGGCCTCGCTGGCGCTGTATACGAATCAGGAGGCGGTGGCACGTCGCGTCCTGGAGGGCGCACGCGCCCGCATCGCCGGGCAGATCGAGCCGGACGGCCGCCAGCCGCGCGAGCTCGAGCGCACGCGATCGTGGCATTACAGCGTGTTCAATCTCGAGCCGTTCTTTCATCTCGCGACGCTGGGAGAGCGCGTCGGCGTCGATCTGTGGCGCTACACGTCACCAGACGGACGGAGTCTCCGCGTGGCACTCGATTTTCTGGTGCCCTTTGCGTCTGGCGATCGCACATGGACGCATCCCCAGATCACGCCATTCGAACCGCAGGCGATGCACTGGCTGCTTCGCCGTGCGGCCGCGGCCTGGAACGAACCGCGCTACCGCGAGCTCGCGATCCGCATCGGCGGTTCAACCCCGCGTCTCGACTTGACGACGCCATGACGGTGGCTGCGCGGGCAATCGCCAGAGTGCGGTGGCGGCTCGTTCCGTTTCTCGCCCTGCTCTATCTGGTCGCCTATCTCGACCGCGTGAACGTCGGCTTCGCCGCGCTCCAGATGAATGCCTCGCTCGGCTTCTCGGGCAGCGTCTACGGCCTCGGCGCCGGCATCTTCTTCATCGGCTATTTCCTCTTCGAAGTGCCGAGCAACCTGATCCTCGCGCGCGTCGGCGCGAGGGTCTGGATCGCGCGGATCGCCATCGTCTGGGGGATCGTCTCGATTGCGATGATGTTCGTCCGTGGGCCGATGAGCTTTTACGCGCTGCGATTTCTCCTGGGGGCCGCGGAGGCGGGCTTCTTTCCGGGAATCATCTACTACTTCACGTTGTGGTTTCCCGCGCGCGAGCGGGCGCGCGCGGTCGCGCAGTTCTCGATTGCCGGCGTCGCCGCTGGCGTCGTTGGCGGCCCGCTTTCCGGTGCACTCTTGTCGCTGGGCGGGGTCGCGGACCTGGAAGGCTGGCAGTGGCTGTTCATCATCGAGGGGCTTCCCGCAGTCGTCCTCGGCGTGGTGACGTTCTTCTATCTGACCGATCGGCCCGAGGACGCGCGGTGGCTGCCGGACGATGAAAAGGCCTGGCTGTTACAGGCGCTTCGCGAGGACGCGGCGACACCGGCTGGCCTTCGCTCCGCGTCGCATGAGGAAGAGTGGCGAAGCGCATTTCGCCATCCAGCGTTGTGGAGATTCTCCATCGCCATGTTTTTCCTCGTGACGAGCGCGTACGGCTTCAGTTTCTTCCTGCCGCAGATCGTCCGCGGATTGTCGGGCGGATCGAATCTGGTCGTGGGCCTGCTGACGGCGATCCCGTTCAGCGCCGCTGCGGTCGCGATGATCGCAATGGCCTCGCATTCAGACCGGACCGGTGAGCGGCGCGCACACGTGGCCACGAGCGCGACGGTTGGCGCGCTTGGTCTCGCGTCGAGCACGCTGCTGACGGATCCCGTCTGGTCGCTGGCGGCACTCACGGTGGCGGCGATGGGCATCTACAGCTACACGCCGGTGTTCTGGTCGCTGCCCACCGCACTCTTCCGCGGCAGCGCCGCGGCGGCCGGCGTCGCGTTCATCAACGCGTTCGGGAATCTGGGCGGCTTCGCCGGGCCGTACGTCATGGGGTGGCTGCAGGATGTGTCCGGCGACTTTCGCATCGGGGTGCGCCTCCTCGCGGCGGCGGCAATGCTGTCGGCCGTGCTCATCCTCACGATGCGCGCTCCAGGGCTGGCGTTGACGCCAAAGGTGGGAACGACATGAAGCGCAGAGACCTTTTGCAGATGGGCGCCGTGGCCGCCATGTCGGCGGTTGCTCCACGTATCGCCAGGGCGCAAGCCGCGCAGTCCGCGGCGCAAGCGAGCCCGCCAAGCACGATCACGACGCCGCCGCGTGATTTTGGTGCGGGCAGCCCGCCGGCGACCTACATGGATCCCGACATTGTCGTCGTCGATCCCGCGTTCGGCAGCCTGGTGCAGGGCAATACGCCGCTCAAGCGGCTGTGGACTGGCGCCTTGTGGTCCGAAGGACCGGCGTGGTCCGGACAAGGCCGTTATCTCGTGTGGAGCGACATCCCGAACAATCGCCAGCTGCGCTGGAGCGAAGACGACGACCGGGTCAGTGTCTTTCGGCAGCCGTCGAACAACAGCAACGGCAACACGTTCGATTTTCAGGGGCGCCAGATCTCGTGCGAGCACCTGACGCGGCGCGTCGTGCGGTACGAGCACGACGGATCGATCACGATCGTCTGCGACAGGTTCGAGGGCAAGCGCTTCAATTCGCCCAACGATGTCGCACCGCACCCGGACGGCAGCTACTGGTTCACCGATCCGCCATACGGTGGTCAGCTGTATGAA
The DNA here is from genome assembly GCA_963841895.1 of uncultured Acidobacteriota bacterium. Classification (GTDB taxonomy): domain Bacteria; phylum Acidobacteriota; class Vicinamibacteria; order Vicinamibacterales; family UBA2999; genus JACCSI01. Next base: position 130,167 of record CAWJEO010000015.1, on the reverse strand, counting down.
GGACAAGTCGACGAAGCCGGGGGACCAACCAATCCGCTGGGCCGGCTGAATCCGCGGCTTGGACAGCCCGCCGAGGCCGGGCAATTCAAGCGCGAGCTCCCCCACGGCGTCTACAGGGTCGATCCCAAGGGTCAGGTGACGCTCGTCGTCACGCGAGAAGCAGGTGCCGAATCCGAACGGACTCACCTTCTCGCCCGATTACAAGCGCCTCTACGTCGCGAGCACTGGCCGAGGTCCGGGCGACACGCACGAAGGCGGCAAGGGCGAGCTCTTCGTCTTCGACGTCGCGGCCAACAACACGGTCTCGAATCAGAAGCTGTTCACCGATTTCTTCATCGACGGAGTCAAGGCGCGCACCGATGGTCTCCGCTGCGACGTGCATGGCAACGTCTGGTGCTCGGCGAACGCCGGCCGCGTGGTGGGCTACAGCGGCGTGACCGTGTGGTCGGCAGAAGGCAAGCTGCTCGGGCGCATTCGCTTGCCCGAGACGTGCGGCAACCTGTGCTTCGGCGGACCGAAGAGGAATCGCCTGTTCATGGCCGCCAGTCAGTCGCTCTACGCGCTCTACGTCAACACGCAGGGCGCCGGTCCGGGCTAACCCATGACTCGCCTACGAGCATCTGCAGTCGCGTTGATCGTCGTTGCCCTGGCCGTCGGGCTCGCTGCCAGGAGAACCTCGGGCGATCAGAGCGCGACCGAACGCGCAGCCTCGGCGGATCACACCATCTGGCTGCGGACGCCGGCGCCGCAGTGGGATCATGCGTTTCCGGTCGGCAATGGCCGCCTCGGCGCGATGGTGTTCGGGACGGTCAATCGCGAGCGGATTCAGCTCAACGAAGAGACGCTCTGGATGGGCGGCCGCCGCGACCGCGACAATCCGGAGGCCCTGAAGGCCCTCCCGGATGTGCGTCGGCTGCTGTTCGCGGGCCAGCCGCGCGAGGCCTATGCGCTGGCCGAGCGCAAGATGATGGGCACGCCGTCGCGGCTGGAGTCGTACCAGAGCCTCGGCGATCTGCGTCTGACCTTCGATCACGAAGGCACCATCAGCGACTACCGGCGCGAGCTGGATCTCGATGCCGCGATCGCGCGCGTCACCTATCGTGTGGACGGCGTTCGCTACACGCGCGAGGTGTTCGCCAGCCATCCCGACCGGGTGATCGTGGTCAGACTGACGGTCGACAGGCCCGGCGCGCTCACGTTCAGCACGTGGATCGATCGACAGCAGGATGCGCGCACCGCGATCGCCGGCAATGACCGTCTCGATCTGATCGGACAGCTCTCGGGACGCGACGGCCTGTCGTTTCTGGCGTCGGCGAGGATTCTGAAAGAGGGCGGAACCCAGGACACCTTCCCTGAGCGCATTTACGTCGAGGGCGCAAACGCCGCCACGATCGTCGTCGCCGCCGGCACCTCGTTCAGGCTTGGCAACGGCGTTCGCGCAGACGTGGATCGCGACCTTCTGGCCGCTGGCGCGAAGCCCTATGCCGATCTCGAGAAGGCGCACTTCGCCGATCATCGGCAGTTCTACCGCCGGGTCGGCCTGCGGCTTGGCCCGGAAGCGGACCGCTCACTGTCGTCTGCACCGACCGACGAGCGGCTGGCGCGTGTCGCGAAAGGCGCGACCGATCCCGGCCTCGACGCCCTCTATTTCCAGTTCGGACGTTATCTTTTGATCGCGAGCAGCCGGCCGGGCGATCTTCCCGCCAACCTGCAGGGGCTGTGGAACGACAGCATGAGCCCGCCGTGGGATGCCGACTACCACCTGAACATCAATCTGCAGATGAACTACTGGCCGGCCGAGGTCACCAACCTCGCCGAGCTGCACGAGCCGCTGTTCGCGTTCATCGAGTCGCTGCGCGAGCCGGGACAGCGCACCGCGCGCGTGCACTACGGCGCGCGCGGCTTCGTCGCCCATCACATCACCGACGTCTGGGGGTTCACTTCGCCTGGTGACTTGCCGCGCTCGGGCCTGTGGCCCACCGGCGCCGCCTGGCTGGCGCAGCACTTGTGGGAGCACTATCTGTTCAAGCCGGATCGCGCGTTTCTGCAGCGCGCCTATCCGACGTTGAAGGAGGCCGCCGAGTTTTTTCTCGACTACCTCGTCGAGGATCCGCGCGGCCGCCTCGTCAGCGGCCCCTCGGTCTCACCCGAGAACCGCTATCGCCTGCCCAACGGCCAGGTCGGCATTCTGACGATGGGGCCGTCGATGGATCACCAGATCATCGCCGGGCTGTTTACCGAAGTGATGCGCGCCAGCGAGATCCTCGGCGTCGATGCGCCGTTTCGCGCGCGAGTGATCGAGGCGCACAAGCGCCTGCCGCCGCCAACGGTCGGCAAGCACGGACAGATTCAGGAATGGTCGGAAGACTACGACGAGCCCGAACCCGGCCACCGGCACATCTCGCAGCTATTCGCGCTCCATCCGAGCGATCAGATCACGATACGCGGCACGCCGGCGCTGGCGGCGGCGGCGCGGGCGACGATCGAGAGGCGTCTGGCGCACGGCGGCGGCCACACCGGCTGGAGTCGCGCGTGGATCATCAATTTCTGGGCCCGCCTCGAGGACGGCGAGAAGGCCTGGGAGAACTATCAGGCGCTGCTCGCCAAGTCGACGCTGCCCAACCTCTGGGATCTTCACCCGCCGTTCCAGATCGACGGCAACTTCGGCGGCACCGCAGGCGTCGCGGAGATGCTGCTCCAGAGTCATGCAGGCGAGATCCACTTGCTCCCGGCGCTACCCGCGGCCTGGGCCACCGGCGAAGTCCGCGGGCTCCGAGCGCGCGGCGGAGTCGAAGTGGATATCGAGTGGCGGATCGGCGGCCTCGTGAAGGCGACGCTCAAGACATCGCGCACTGGCACGACTCGGGTCCGCGTACGCGGCGCGAGCCAGAGTCGGGACATTCAGTTAAAGGCGGGTGTTTCATTCGAGCTCGGGCCTCAGTGACGACGTCGAACATGCGCGCCCGACCGCTCGCCCTGCTGCTCGCGCTGTCCGCCGGAACGCTACTCGCTGGAGCGCGTGACGACCAGCAGCCCGACGCGCGCAAGAATCCGCTTGGCAACGGGCCCACCGTCGTTGCCGACGGCGAGCGGCTGTACGGCCGGACCTGTCAGACGTGTCACGGTCCAGGAGCACAAGGAGAACGTGGACCCTCACTGGTACGCCCGACCCTCACCCACGGAGACTCGGACGACGATCTCTTTCGGACCATTCGCGACGGCGTGCGCGGCAGCCAGATGCCGCCGTCCGGCGATCTCGGCGACGATCAGATCTGGCGCCTCGTCGCGTACGTGCGCAGCCTGAGAGGCGCGGTCGTCGCAGGGCCGGCCAACCGCACGACGACAGCGGCGGCAACGCCGCGACAGTTCGTCGTCGCGACGACGTCCGATGGACGGGAGATCCGCGGCGAGCGGCGCAACGAGGACACCTTCACCCTGCAGCTCGCCGACGCTTCGGGCCAGCTGCACTCTCTTGATAAATCCTCGCTCAAGACGTTCCGCGTCGAGGCCGACGCGAATGCGGCGGCCCCACGGTCGGTGAACGACGCTGCGCCTGGCGGCCGGCCAACCGGTGTGACCTTCGATCGGCTCGTCAACGCCGCCGCCGAGCCGCACAACTGGCTCATGTACTGGGGCGATTATCGCGGGACGCACTATTCCGCCCTCGACCAGATTACCGGCGCCAACGTTCGCGATCTGCGCGCGGCCTGGACCTTTCCGATGCCAGGCGACTCGGTGCTCGAGGCCACGCCGCTCGTCGTCGATGGCGTGATGTACACGACGCAGCCCGGCGTGGTCGTGGCGCTCGACGCCCGCACCGGCCGGCAGTTGTGGCGATACACGCGACAACAGAAGCAGCGCAATCCGCAGGAGATCAATCCATTCAACCGGGGCGTGGCGATTCTCGGGGATCGACTCTACGTCGGCACTCTGGACGCCGCGCTGGTCGCCCTCGACGCGCGCACCGGCGCCGCGCTGTGGGAGACGCAGGTCGCCGACACGATGCTCGGCTACAGCATCACGAGCGCGCCGCTCGTCACTCGCGACCAGGTGATTGTCGGCATTACTGGCGGAGAGTTCGGCGCGCGCGGATTCATCGATGCCTACGATGCCGCGACCGGCGTCCGCCGGTGGCGCTGGTATGCGGTGCCTGGTCCCGGCGAGTTTGGGAACGACACCTGGCTCGGCGACAGCTGGAAGCAGGGCGGCAGCCCGATGTGGCTCACCGGCTCGTACGATCCGGATCTCGAGCTGCTCTACTGGACCGTGGGCAACCCCGGACCGCAGATCGATCGCAGCGTCCGCGGCGAGCTCGACAACCTGTTCAGCGATTCGGTCGTGGCGCTCGACGCGAAGACCGGGCAACGGAAGTGGCACTACCAGTTCACGCCCAACGACGGCCACGACTGGGACTCGTGCCAGGACTTGGTGCTGGTCGATCGCGTGTGGCGCGGGCAAACCCGCAAACTCCTGCTGCACGCCGACCGCAACGGCCACTTCTACGTCCTCGACCGCGTCACCGGCGAGTTCCTGTCAGCAACGCCGTTCGTGTATGTGAATTGGGTCGACGGCTTCGACGCACAAGGCCGGCCGCGCCAGGTCGCCGGATCGAATTCCAGCACCTCGGGAAGTTTTTTCGTCTATCCGACGCTCGGTGGCGCCACCAACTTCCAGGCGCCGTCCTACAGCCCGCGCACCGGCTGGTTCTACCTCGAATACTCCGAGGGCGGCCAGCGCTACATCAGCAAGCCGGAGCCATTCGAGTCGGGCAAGCTCTACATCGGCAGGACGACCGCAGGAGCCTCGGAGGTCGGGCCGAACCCCGGCGAACCTGCGCGCACCGCCGGCATCAAAGCCCTGGATCCCGACAGCGGCAAGACGATCTGGGACTTCAAGATCTCGCGCGGCTCGCTGGCGAACGGCGTGCTGGCGACGGCGGGCGACCTCGTCTTTGGCGCGATCGCCGACGGCAATCTCGTCGCCCTCGATGCCCGTACCGGCGAGTATCGCTGGCACTTCCAGACCAACGCGGCGCTCGCGGCCTCGCCCATGAGCTACGCCGTCGGCGGCCATCAGTACATCGCCATTGCCGCCGGCAATGTGATCTACGCGTTCGCGCTCCCCAAGTGATTCGCATCCCGTTCGTCAGGCTCGCGGCGATCGCTGCCGCGCTTTTCGCGCTCGCGGCCGGCGCGCGCGCGCCGATGGCGGCGCAGGTCTCGGCTGATGTCCTCGAGCTTCGCGATCCCCGCACCGAAACGACGGTCTCGATCGTCCCGACCGTCGGCAACGTGGGCTTTTCGATGAAGGTCAACGGGCACGAGCTGCTCTACTGGCCGTTCGAGTCGGTTGCGGCGTTCAAGGCGAAGCCCACGCTCAGCGGCATCCCGCTCCTCGCGCCGTTCGCGAATCGACTCGACGAAACGGCGTTCTATGCGAACGGTACACGCTACGCCTTCGACACGACGCTCGGAAACGTCCGCAGTCCGATTCCCATTCACGGTTTCGTTGCGTCAACCGATCGTTGGCAGGTGGTCGAGCAGAAAGCCGACGCGACCGCCGCGTGGGCGACCAGCCGGCTCGACTTCTCGAGCGAGCCGAACTGGATGCGGCAATGGCCGTTCGCGCACACCATCGAGGTGACCTACCGGCTCGAGAGCGGCGCGCTCGAGGTCCGCACAACCATCACGAATACCGGCACCACGCCGATGCCCATTGCCATCGGCTTTCATCCGTACCTGCAGTTGACGGATTCACCGCGCGACGAATGGACGATTGCCGTCGGCGCACGGCAACGCTGGCGCTTGTCGGCCAGCAAACTGCCGACGGGAGAGACCGAGCCGATCGAGCGTCTGTTTCAGAATCCTCAGGCGGTTCCGCTCAACGAGCACGACCTCGACGATGTGTTCAGCGACTTGGTGCGGGATGCGATGGGTCGAACCACGCTGAGCGTGCGCGGACGAAAGCAGGCGATCGACGTGCGCCTCGGAGCGAAGTATCGCGCCGCGGTCATCTACGCGCCGCGCGGCCGCACCTTCATCTGCTTCGAGCCGATGGCGGGCGTGACCAACGCGTTGAACCTCGCGCACAAAGGTCTGTATCGCGAGCTGCAGAGCGTCGCTCCCGGCGAGACGTGGCAGGAAAGCTTCTGGATTGTGCCGAGCGGCTTCTGACAATCCGATCGGTCCGCGCGCCCGTTCTGCTATCGCGTAACCGCCTCCTCCAACGTCGTCGACCAATCGACGTTCTCGGATTCAATGACGAGATACGACACGCGGGGCTCGTCTTCCAGGAAGGCGACGTCGCTCCCGACGCCGGTGCGGTCGACGATCATTTGCAGAGGACGGCCGCTGATCGCACTGTGCAGCGACACCCGGAAGCGGCCTGCCCCAGGCGCGCTCTCGTTGCGCGTCTCCCAGCGCAGCCGGAGGGCGCCGGTCTCGACCGTGAACGATGCCGTCTGGCTGTTGCCGCGCCCCGACCACGTGCCCATCGAACGCCAGACGGTGGTACTCGACGGACGCGGCTCGCGTGAGGCCGTGCGCGTGTCGCAGGCAACGCACTGATCAGCAAGCGGGTCGACTGCACAAGCAGCATCAACGCGGAGCTCTCAGCTCTCGGCAATCAGCGTTCGGCGCTGAAAGCCGAACGCCGACGGCCGACCGCTACGTCGTGGCAGCCTGCTCACCGCGAACCGCGCGGCGCACGAGGTTGCGCATCAGCGGCACCTTGTAGGCGTTGTGCCGCAGCGCGAGCGCGCCTTCGATGGCCATCTCGCCCGCCATCTTCGCCGTCTCGTCGTTGCGCGGCTTGCCGGCAATCGCGCGCTCGACCGCGAGCAGCCGCAGCGGACGCGCCGCCACGGCGCCAACCACGATGCGCGCCTCCTGAATGGTCTGGCCGCTGGTCTTCAGCGACGAGGCCACGTTGACAAGCGGGAAGTCCCACACTTGCCGGTCCCGCACCTTCTCGAAGTAGAACTGCGTTCCCGCCCAGGTGGCCGGAATGCGGATCGCGGTCAGCAGCTCGCCGGGCTGCAGCACGGTCATGCGCGTGATGTCGATGTCTGGTCCGACGAAGTAGTCAGCGGCGTCGACCACCCGTTCGCCGCCATCGGACCGGATCACCATCTGCGCATCCAGCGCGATCAGCGCAGGCGCCGTGTCCGACGGACTCACGGCCACGCACCGATCGGCGTGCAGGATGGCGTGCTCACGGTTGATCGCGGTCGGCGTGTCGGCGTAGCAGATGTTGCCGCCGGCGCGATAGCAGCTCCACCCGAGGCGGTAGTACCAGCATCGCGTGTCCTGCGAGACGTTGCCGCCGATGGTGCCTTGATTGCGGATCTGCGGAGACGCCACCAGGCCCGCGGCTTCCGAAAGGATGCCGAACCGCTCGCGGACGACCGGATGATTCGCGATATCGGTGAGCGTGGTCATCGCGCCGATCTCGAGGCCGCCGTTCGACTCGCGAACGCCCACGAGCTCGGGAATCTGACTCAACTCCACGACCACGCCCGGGCGCCTCGATCGATCCTTCAACCAATCGAGCGAGTCCATCCCGCCCGCAAGGATCCACGCGTCACGCTCCCGCGTCGAGAGGAGCCGTACCGCATCATCGATACTCAGCGGTTGGAACAGCTGGAAAGCCGGCATCACGTCGCGAATGATCGCCATGTTCTAACCCCTCAGTTCACGTCGATTCCTGCATCGTGACATCCAGCTCTAGATATTCGCGGTCAACGGCTCTTGCATCGGCCGACCGTGCTCGAGCGCCATCAGAATCGTGTCGAGTCCAACCGGCGCGCGGCGGAAGACCTCGTCGCCCAGAGCATCCGACAACGCGTTCAGCACGGCGCAGGCGCCCGCCGCAACTGGCGGCTCGCCGATGCCTTTGGCGCCTACTGGCGTCTCCGGATCCGGAAGATCGAGCGCCTCCCACTTCATCCGCGTCGGCACGTCGAGGATCGTCGGCGGACGGTTCTGGTAGAACCGCGTGGCCACCGCGAGCCCGTAATGCTGGTCGTACACCGCCTTCTGCGCCAGCGCGTGTCCCATGCCCAGCACTGAGCGGCCGAGCACCTGTCCGCCAAACGCGCGCGGATGAATGATGGTGCCCGCGTCCGCGATCGCGGTGTAGTCGATCACGCGATAGGCGCCCGTCTCGACATCCACTTCGACTTCGGCAAAGCCGGCAACGAACGAGAACGTGTTGCCGTCGCGTGGGTAGGTGTCGCGGGCGACGCCCATCAGCCCCTGCCCCGCCAGTGCGGTGGCCGACGTCACGGTGAACTTGTTGATCTCTTTCGGCAGCTCGTGCCCGTCGTACTTGCCCCCGAGCTCGATGGCCTTCTGCGCCACCTGCGCCAGTGTCATGCCGCCGCCGGGGCCGAACACGCGCTCGTTGGCGACTTGATACGACTCGGGACGGCCACCGAGCACCTTCGCCGCGATCTCTCGAGCTTTCGCGATGGCGTCAGTCGCTGCCGCGTGAGCCGCACGCGTCATGGCATGCGTCGTCTGGCTACCGCCGGAGACGCACGTCCACGGCAGGTGTTGCGATGTGTTCCCCCAGTTGACGACGACCTTCTCCCACGGCACGCCCATCATCTCGGCGGCAACGCGATGCACGTCGCTGAAGTTCTCCGTCCCGAGGTTGCCGATGCCCGACTGGATGTGCATCTGGCCGTCGGGCCTGATGACGAAGAGGCCGTCGAAGCCGGTGGATCCGGCGACGAATGTGCTGACCGCCACGCCAACACCACGCACTTTCGATCCCACGCGCTTGCCGCTGCGCGCTTTCGCTCTTCCCATCCGAAGACCTGGGCGCCGCGATCAAGCGCTTCCTTCAGGAACGCGCTGGTGCAGGTACTGCCGCTGCCCTTTCTGGTTTGGCGGACCGCCCGGCGCTTTCCCGGCCGGCGCGTTGATGCGGCGGATCGCCACTTGATCGAGGCCCAGCTGGCGCGCGGCCTTCGAGATCACCGGCTCGACGAGCATGATGCCCTGCAGTCCGCCAGGTTGACTCTGCGCGCGCCGCGGCGGCGTGTTGGTCAGCACGGTGATCGCACGCGACCGCATCGCTTGCGGCTGGTAGAGCAGCGAGACGTAGCTCGAGGCGCTGGCGGCATCGCCCTGCGCCTCGTACGCGCTGTTCTCGCCCACCGTGAACATGTCAATCGCGAGGATCTTCCCGTCCTTCGCAAAGCCAGCCTTCACACGGCCGTGCACCGCCGGACGAATGCCGCCGATGTAGTGCTCGTCCTCGCGAGTGATTCGCAGGAGAACGGGAGCGTTGGCCTTTTTCGCCAGCAGCGCCGGGATGGTGCAGATGACTGCGCCCGTCGCCCGGCTGCCAAAGCCGCCGCCGGTGTACTCCGTGATCAACACGACGTTTTCGGGCTCGAGCCGCAGCCAACGCGCGATCGACGCCACCGTCTGCACCGCACTCTGCGTGCCGGTGTGCATGTGGAGCTTGCCGTTCTGCCAGTACGCGAGCGCCGTTCGTGGCTCCAACACCTGATGGTGGTTGTTGGCGACCGAGAAGGTCTCGTCGAGCACGAGCGCGGCGTTCTTGAAGCCAGCCTCGATGTCGCCAAACGACCACTCCACCTGAGGCTTGCCCATGGGCAGTTTGCCCTGGTCGTACTCGGCGAAGTCGGTCTCGGCCCATTTGATCTCCTGAACCTCGAGCGGGCCGGGCGGCTGGCCGGGCTGCGCTGGCGGTCGTCCCCAGGCATTGCCTTCGGCGCGAGGATTCGGTCCACCCGGCCGCAGACTGACCAATGGATCGACGACGAAAGGCAGGAGCTCGAAATCGACGTGGATGGCTTCGATGGCCGCCGCTGCAGTTTCCTCATCCACCGCAGCCACCGCGAGCACCGGCTCGCCGGCGTACACGGGCTCGTTGGTGAGGGCGCGCTCGCTCTTCGGGTTCGCGCGAATCGTCTCACCCAGGTCGGTGACCGTATCTGCCGGGTCCGGCAGCTCGTCGGCGGTGAGGATCGCCTTGACCCCCGGCATGGCCAACGCGGCGCTCGCGTCGATGCCCCTGACGCGCGCGTGCGGCATCGGGCTCAGCAGCAGCTTCGCGAAGAGCATCCCCTCGGCGCGGAAATCTTCCGCGTACTTCGACTTTCCGGTCACCTTCGCAACCAGGTCCGGCGTCGTGTAGTTCTGACCGACGAGTTTCTTGCTGTCAGCCACGGGACACCTCCCGCATCAATGCCGCGCCTCGTTCCATCGCCGTCAGGATCTTGTCGTAGTCCTGGCAGCGGCACAGGTTGCCCGAAATGCCATGCGCGAGCTGTTCGCGCGTCGGGTTGGGATTCTTCTTGAGGTAGCCGACCGTCGCCATGACGAAGCCGGACATGCAGAACGCGCACTGGAAACCCTGCTCTTCGACGATGCCGCGCTGCACCGGGTGCAGCGTTCCGTCCGCCGCAGCCAAGCCTTCGATCGTCTGGATCTTGCGGGCCCGCACCGTGTGGGTCAGCACCGAGCACGATACCGCGGCACATCGTCCACCAGCACCGTGCAGGCGCCGCATTCCGCGCGATCGCATCCGAGCTTCGTGCCGGTCAGCCCGAGCTTGTAGCGGAGGGTCATGGCCAACGTTTCGTGGCCGGCCACGTCGACGCGCCGCTCCTGACCGTTCACATGGAGCGTGATCAGACGCTCGACGCTGCTGGCGCGTGCCGCCTGGCCGGAGACAATGTTGCTGCGGAACAGGTACGCCGCCGACGAGACGACCGCGCCGCCGGCGATGACGCCTTTGATGAAGTTGCGCCGGGTGAGCCCCGTGCGCCCAACGCCAGTCACATGCGGGTCGTCCTTCGCCATAAGCCTCTACCTCGATCACACCTCGTGACGGCGGTGTGGATACGTTGCTTACACGGGACCTGGATTGATCGTCGAGTTTAGCAGTGTTGCGCGGCTCGCGTGCCGCTGACGTGTGACACCGGCATCTGGCTCAGCTTTTCCGGTTGGCCTCTATCGGGTCTCTGGCAACGCAAACGCTGTGAGCGTGCTCCCCGCGGGGACCAATAAATACTGTCGGCCGTCCAGCATGTACGTCGTGCCCGATGTGTTCCGCAATGCCGACCCCAGCTGGTAGTGCCACAGGTTCTTCCCGGTCTTCGACTCGAGCGCGAGCAGGTTCCCGTCGCCGTCGCCGGCAAACACCAGGCCTGACGCCGTCGACAGCACCCCCGACGCCGACGTCGTCGGATACCGGAACTCCCATTTGCGTTCGGCGGTGATCGGATCGATGGCGCGGAGGGCGCCCCAGTTTTTCTGGTCGCGCGGCCGCACCGTGCCGCCGGCCATCCACTGAATCCCGACCTTGAATTCCTGGTCGAAGGCGAAATACGTGGCGCACGTCTCGCGCGCGGTCACGAAGAACAGCCGCGACGCCGGATCGTAGGACGGCGACATGAAGTTCGTGCCGCCGCCGAGATCCGGGCACGTTCTCGCGCCTTGCTCGTTCGGGTGATTGTTCGGCAGCAGGATCGGCCGGCCGGTGACGCTGCTGATCTCCTTGGCCCAGGTCGTCTCGACAAACGGCTTGGCGACGATCAACTTCCCCGTGGCTCGATCGATCGTGTAGAAGAAGCCGTTCCGGTTCGCGAACATCACCACCTTGCGCGGCTTCCCGTCGATGGGCAGCTCGGCGAGGACCGGCACTTGCGTCGCGTCCCAGTCGTGCACGTCGTGCGGCGTGAACTGGTAGTGCCACTTCAGCTTCCCCGTGTCGGCATCGAGCGCGACGATCGACGCCGTGAACAGGTTGTCGCCTTCGCGATTCGCGCTGTAATAGTCGGGACCTGGATTGCCGGTGCCGAAGAACACCAGGTTCGATTCGGGATCGTAGGTGCCGGTCACCCAGATGGAGCCGCCACCGCGCAGGTAGGCATCGGTCCGCGGCCAGGTGTTGCCGCCGAACTCATCCGGGCCGGCCACCGTGTTGAATCGCCAGATCTTCTTGCCCGTCGCGGCATCGAACGCCTCGATGAATCCGCGGATGCCGTACTCGGCGCCGGCGATTCCGAGAATGACCTTGTCCTTGACGACGAGCGGCGCGACGGTGGCCGAGTAGCCTTTCTTGTAGTCCTCGAGGGTCACGTCGTACATGACGGCACCGGTCGCCATGTCGAGCGCGAGCAGATGCGCGTCAATCGTGGTCATGAACAGGCGATCGCCGAGGACCGCCATGCCGCGATTGACCGGCCCGCAACAGAGGTGCAGCTGATCCGGCAGGTCGCGCCGATATCGCCAGATCTGGCGGCCCGATCGCGCATCGATCGCCCAGGCGTTGTTCTGGAACCCGGTGATGTAGATCACGCCGTCGATCACGATCGGCGTCGCCTGGAAGCTGCCGAGTGCGCCGGTCTGGAACGTCCACTGCGTCGTGAGCTGGTGCACGTTCGCGGGCGCGATCTGCGTCAGCGGGCTGTGGCGGTGGCCGTCGTAGGTGCCGGAATACGTCAGCCACTTCGTGCCGTCTTTCAGCCCGGCGAGCAGATCCTCGAAGGTGACCTGCGGCGGCGCCGGCTGCTGCGCGCGAAGCGCCAACGTGCCGAACAGGCAAAGCACAATGGCCGCGAACCGTGCCCGTCGCCGGTTGTCTGAAGTCATGTGCGGGTCCTATCGAGCGGACGGACTGGCCTGCCGCAGCGTGCTGAGATACGCCACCAGGTCCCCGAGGTCGGCGTTATTCAGCCGCTCGGGACCGAACGCCGGCATCAACGATGTGGGTTCGTAGGTCACCTCGCGCAGCGCGGACCGGCGGTGACCCTGGATGCGCTCGCGCGTGTCCATGATCTGGATCGAGAACACATCCTCGTTCTTCTTGACGCCGCGAATCTTCTGGCCGTCGCTCGTCACCAGCGTCACCGTCTCGTAGCCCGGCGGAATCCATTCCGACGGCGTGCGGATTTCCCTGACGAGGGCCGCCCGCGATCGCGCGGCGCCGACTCGCGACAAGTCGGGACCCAGGCGTCCACCGTGTGGTGCCGACGCGGTGACACGACGCGCACTGCCCCGCAAACAGCTTCGCGCCGTTCTCGACGTTTCCGGCCACGGGCTCGGTCGACCCGCCGGCATTCATGTCGCGCAGATACGCGATGATCATCAGCACGTCGTCGTCTGGGGCCGTGCTGGGCGGCATCTCGGTGCCGGGCACGCCTTTGCGAATCGTCTGGAACAGTCGCTCGTCGGGCATGCCGCCGAGAACAGCGGTCAGGTCCGGCCCGCGATAGCCGCGAGCATCCAACCCGTGGCAATCGCCGCAGCGCACGCGGTACAGCGTCAGGCCGCTGCGGATCGACGCCTTGTTGCCCAGGTGGGGACTCTTCCCCGGCGGGAGGGTGTCGGACGGCTTCTGGGCGACGACGAGCCCGCCGCAAACCAGAACGAACAACGTCAGCGACAGCGCCGAACGGGTACGCGTCATCGGAGCTCCATCACGCTGAGCGCGCCTTGAAAAGGCGCGCCTGAACTTTGAACTTGTGAACTTGCAACTATAAGCCCGCCAGCCGTGTGGACGCGTCGCCGAAGCGATCGAGCGTCACGCCCATGCGATCCATGATCGACAGATACAGGCTGCACAGCTTCCGGTTCTCGTCGCCGGCATAGAGATACTCCAGCGAGCGGCCGGTGTCGAGTGTCCCGCCAAGACCGCCGGCGATGACGACCGGGACCTTCATGTTGTCGTGCTTCCAGCCGGCCCACATGTTCGACAGCCAGAGCAGGCACGAGTGGTCGAGCACCGTGCCGTCGCCCTCGGGCATCGCGTCGAGTTTCTGCGCGAGGTAGGCGAGCTGACTCAAATGGAATCGCGAAATGCGCTCGTAGCCGTCCGACAGATCGTCGTGCGAGGCGCCGTGGTGGCCGTCGCGGACGTCGAGGAACGGGTAATAGAGCGACGAGAGGTCGCGCGCCAGCAGCAGCGACGCGACCCGCGTCCGGTCGGTCTGGAAGGCGATCGCGATGATGTCGCACATCAACCGCGTGTGCTCGCGCAGATCTTCGGGCAGCCCGTTCTGCGGCCGCTCCATCGAGAACACGGGTCGGTTCTTGTGCTTCGCCAGATCGTCGGCGGTGTCTTTCGCCGCCCGCATGCGCTCGATGCGCGTCTCGACTTCGCGAACGCTGGTCAGGTACTCGTCCAGCTTGGCTTTGTCGGTTGCACTCACCTGACGGCTCAGGCGTCGCGGCGCGATCGCGCACCCGGTCGAGGATGCTCTGATAGCGCAGGCTGCCGCGATTCTCGAACAGGCTGTCGAACGCCAGCGACGGGTAGACCTCGTTCGGGACCGGCGACTCCGCGCTTTGCCACGAGATGTGCGAGCTGTAGGCCATCGAGAAGTTCGTCTCGTGGTAGCCGGTCATCGGCTGCTCGCAGGCGAGGACGATGCTGGGGTGTGGGGTGTCCTGGCCGATGCGATTGGCGAGGACCTGATCCATCGTAATCCCCGCCTTGATGGTCGCGCCCTTCTGAATCGGCACGCCCGACAGCAGATTGCCCGTCTGTCCCGGGTGAATGCCCATGCCAACGGCCGGCTGGTTGAACAGGCCGTTGATCACGTTGATCTTCGTCTTGATCGGTTCGAGCGGCGCCAGCGACTCGGCTCAACTTCATCGCGGCGCCGTTGCCGCGGGCCCACCAGTGGTTGCCGTTGATGCCGTTGCCCATGAAGAGGACGGCAAATCGCTTCGGGAACGTGCCGGCAGGATTGGCGGCGTTCGTTTGCCCCCACGCGGGCAGCGACTCGAGCCACGGCAACGCCATCGTGACGCCAACGCCACGCAGCACGGTTCGTCTCGAGAGAGTTCGGCTCATCGCTCTTCACCTGATCGTTTGTAGCGAAATTGCGGGCTGGTGACGATGCCCTCGACGAGACTGCTGAAGCGATACCCATCCTTCGCCAGGGTCGTGCGCATCGTGTCGATCGTCAGCTCGTCGGACAGCAGCAGGCTCCGACCCAGCGCGTACGCCATCAGCTTGCGCGACAGGTTGGCGACGAAGTCGTCCTGTCGCTGCTGACGGATATACGCCCTGAGCCCATCGACGCCGGTTCCGGTCGTGCCGCCAGGGAATGTGGCGGACGCGTCGACCGGTCGTCCGCTCAGATCCTCGGTGCGGCGTTCGCCGACGGGGCCGTAGCCTTCGAACACGAGCCCGAGCGAATCGAACCGCGCGTGACAGCTCGCACACGACTTGTCCTCGCGATGACGCGCGAGCAGGTCGCGAAGCGGCAAATCGAGCTTCGCCTCGTCGCGCGGCAGTTCCGGCACCATTGCGGGCGGCGGCGGGATGCGTTCGCCGAGCAGTTGCCTGACCACCCAGTAGCCGCGTTTGACCGGGCTCGTCCGCAGACCAGGCGCATTCTTCGTCAGAAACACCGACATCGGCAGCAGGCCGCCGCGGCCGTACGTCGTCGCGTCGTCCACGCGCCACCAGCCGGCGTGCGCGGCCGTCTGGAACCGGCATGCCGTAGTGTTTCGCGAGCGCCTCGTTGACGAACGTGTGCTTGCCGTAGAGGAAATCGAGAACCGATCGGTTCTCGCGAATGTTGTCGAGCAGGAACTGAACCGGCTCCTCGAACATCGCCTCGCGCAGCGCGTTGTCGAAGCTCGTGAAGCGCTCGCGATCGACGGCGTTGTGCTCTTCGAAGCGCCGGAAGTCGAGCCAGTTGCCGCCGAACTCGGTCGCCAGGCCGCGGATGCGCGGGTCCTTCAGCATCCGCCGCGCCTGGGCGGCGAGCACCTCGGGGCGCTGCAGATCACCGGCGGCGGCGCGGGCCAGCAGTTCCTGCATCGGGCATCGACGACCAGAGGAAGTAGCTCAAGCGGCTGGCGAGCGCGTAATTGGACAACGCGACACGTCCCGGCGCCACGGCGCGCGTCGGTCGGCAGTCGAGGTCGATGCGATAGCAGAAATCCGGCGACATCAGGACGTTGACGATGGCGTCGCGCATCGCGTCAGCGTGCTCGAGTCCCTGTTGCCGCATCGAGCGGTAGAACGCCAGAAGCCCGTCGCGTTCGGCCGCCGTCAGCGGACGCCGATAGGCGCGCGCGGCAAAGTCCTGCAAGGCCGTCAAGGTGGGTGGGCTCGGCGTCGAGCCGCGCCTTTTCAGCCCAGCGAATCGTCGCGTTGACGGCGGCAAAGTGATCCTCGATCGCCTTCGATGGCGACGGCGTTGCCGGCGGGACGCGCGCGCTCGAGGTAACTGGCCGCGACCTTCTGAATCATCGGAGCCGCGCTGACGTCGGCACCGGCTTCGCCGCGCCCTTCGATCGCGTCGGCGGCGGCCTTCCGCGCCGCGCCGCTTTCGCTCAGATAGAACTGCACGTAGGTGCGGCTCGTCGCCGACGCGATGAAGTCGAGTTCCTGCCACAGCGCATCGAGCTGCGCCTGCTCCTTCTGGTCGAGGATCAGCTCGTAAAACGGCTGGTCATCGCGGAAGTAGCCCATCAGGTTGTGGAAGCCGGCGCTCAGATGCCGCCCGACATCGCGGGTGTTGTCCGGAAAGTAACGGCCGCGCTCGGAGACGTAGAACGCGTCGGGAAACAGCGACGCGAACCGCGCGAACGCCGCTTCGTAGCGCTCGCGCTCGGCAGCGGGCACCTGCAGATCGGGATCGCTCGTTTCGCCTTCGGCTTTGAGCGGCGAGCGGTCGTAGTTTCTCCGGTTCGTCGCGTACTGCCGATTGCGCCACATCAGGAACGGCTGCGCATCGTCACCGATGCCCTCGATCGAGAGCTCCGTGTGCGTGACCTGAATCTTCTTGCGGAGCTGGACGACGAAGTCGCGCATCTGCTCGGCAGACCGGCGCACCGCGGCGGCGTCGGCGCCAGCCGGCACGGCGCGCCACTGCGATTGCAGCGTCGCGAGCGGACCAACAGTCTCTTTGGTGTTCTCGAGCGCTGACAGCACCGTCGTGAGCGTACTTCGCGCTGACCCCGGCCTTTGCCTTCGCGGACGGGCGATGCTTCCGGTGCCACGCGGCTTCGAAGTAGTCGGCGAGATCGATGCTCTTCGCCCGGTAGAACTCGATGATCTGGTTGACGCAGTACTTGTCGCGATCGGTCTCGACGAGCATCGGATGCGGCGCGAACGCGAAGCCCGTCGGTTTCAGCACGAGATGATTGGCCACCTCCTGCGCGGCTTGCAGGTATTTCGTCAGCAGCGCCGGTGACATCGCCAGCGATTCGCCGGAGTTGTCGAAGCCGGCCGGATTGGCGGGATCGACGGGAAACTCGCGCGCGGGCCGGATGTCAACGCCGGTCAGGTCGCGAATCGTGTAGTTGTATTCGGCGTTGCTCAGGCGGCGGGCCAGCACCACGCCGGGATCGCCGGCATTCTTGCGCGCCTCGGCATGGCGAAACTCCTCGAGCCACGCGATCGCCAATTGACGTGACTCGGGCGACGGCTGCCGCGCCTGCGCCGGCGGCATCTGATTGGCCTCGAGCTTCTCGAGCACCAGCCCCCAGCGCGCCTGATCGCGCCTGACATCGCCGATGGTCGTCGCACTTCGCAGGTCGAATTGCGCGGCCGGCGCCGGACCGCCGTGGCAGCCGGCGCAATAGCTCTCGACGAACGGCCTGACGTCGCTCGCAAAGCGACGTTCGAGGTCGTCACTGGCGTTCCTCGCTGTCGCGGACTGGCGCGGTCTGCGGCCTGCAGCCGGCACGCCGTCGATGCGCCGCCCACTCGCGCGCAGCGGCAGCAGCATGACCACGAAGACGAGGACGATTGCCGAGGTTCGTCGGGCCATCGGGAGTTATGAGTGGCGGAACAGCTGCGGCGCGATCTCGTGCAGGTACCGCCGCCAGACCATCCAGGTGTGGGCGCCAGGCGTCTCGCGGAACGTGTGCGTCACCTTGTGCGTGGTCAGGAACGTCGAGAACTGCTTCGACGCGTTGAACAGCGCCGTCGTCCGTTCCGCAGCCGATCCACAGCAGCTTGAGCTTCGCGTTCGCGGCGTCGGGATCGCCGATCAGCGTGCCGTAGGTCTTCGGGAAGTCGGCTTCCGCCCCGAGACCCGAGCTGAATCCGCCGACGTAGCTGAAGCGATCGAGATGATTCAAGCCAATCGACAGCGCCTGACCGCCGCCCATCGACAGACCCACGAGGGCACGGTTGTCGCGGTTCGCCGCCACGCGAAACGTCGACTCCACGTACGGAATGACATCCTCCATCAAATCCTTGCCGAACAGCCGCGTGTTCTCGCCGGGCGCCGCGGGCTGGTTGGGCGGAACGCCGTAGCCGAACGGCATCACGACGAGGAACGGCAGCGTCTTTCCCGTCGCGAGCAGGTTGTCCAGAATCGCGTTGACCCGCCCCAGCCGATGCCATGCCGTGTCGTCCGCATTGGCGCCATGCAGCAGGTAGAGCACCGGGTAACGCTTCGACGGATCGCGGTCGTAGCCCGGGGGGACGTAGACCGACAGGCGACGCAGCGAGCCGAGCGTGCGCGACTCATACCAGTGCGCGCGAATCTCGCCGTGCGGGACCGGTTGGCGGATCGTGGAACGACGGGCGATCGCCGCGCACCTCGAGGATGCTGGCAATCGTGCTCGGCGTCGATCCGGTCTTCACATCCGGATTGCCCGGATCGATCGTCCGCACGCCATCAATCGTGAAGTTGTAGTGATAGACCTCGGGTTCGATCGGCCCCACCGTCAGGCTCCACAAGCCGCTGGCATCCTTCTCCAGCGGCCGGCTGCCCTGCATGAACTCGCCGGTGAGAACGACCGCACGCGCGTCCGGCGCCATGAGTCGGAACGTCACCTGCCGGTCGGGCCGGACGTCTGGCGACACCACGCGCGCCGGCTGCGCCGCTGGAAACGCGCTGAACGAGACGATGGCGACGATGACGGTGCAGCATGTCGGCTCATGGCGTCGGCGGAGGAAGAAAGCGAATGCCGGCCGGCGACGGCACGTTGGCAAAGATGCCGGACGGCTTCAACCGGCCGTTGCCCTCGTCGATGCGAGACGCCAGCACCGTCCCCGAGTCGCGATTCGAGATCGCCAGGTGCTTCGACGCCGGCTCCACGCCGAACTGTCGCGGCGTCTTCCCGCCCGTGCCCTGCTCCTCGACGAAGGTGAGGGTGCCCTTCTCCTGATCGACGGTGAAGAGCACGATGCTGTTGTGGCCGACGTTCGAGGCGTAGAGCCACTTTCCCGACTTGTGCAGGTAGAGCTCGCCGGCCGCGTTGTCGCCCTCGAAGTATTCGGGCAGCGTCGAGACGGTCTGAACCTGCGTCAGCCGGCCTGACTCGTGTGCGAAGGCTGTGATCGTCGATCGCTCCTCGTTGAGCAGATAGGCAAACCGCCCATCCTGTCGAAAGACGATCTGCCTCGGACTGCCGTCATCCGCCGGATATTCGTGCTTGCCCGTGCCGGACGTCGACCTTGCCGGTGCTGGCATCGAATGGGAACGTCACGACTTTCCCAGACGCACGGTTGCACATCACCACCACCGGCGCCCGACGGGTCGAACGCGATGCAGGGCGCACCTCGCCCGCCGTGCTCGACGCGATCCGTTGCCTCGCCGATCGTGCCGTCAGCAGCCGATGGGAAAGACCACGACGCTGCCGCTGTCGCAGTTGGCGACCAGCAGGTGGCGTCCCTTGGGTTCGAGCGTCAGCTGGCACGGGTTCGACCCCAACGAGGCGCGCTGGTTGAGCAGCGTCAGCTTGCCCGACGGATCGATCGCGTACGCGCTGACCGCGCCGCCGGGCTTGCCCTCGAAGCGATCGATTTCGTTGACGGTGAACAGCCGTCGCGACTGAAGGTCGAGCTCGAAGTAGGTCGGGTTGGCCGCTTCCGCGGCGAGGCCGAGCGGCACGAGCGTGACGTTCTGAAAGACCTCGCTGCCCGCGGACTGCAACCGGAACAGATAGATCCCCTTGCCTTGCTCGCCGGTGTAGCTGCCGACATACACGAGCGTGTCGCTTGCCGGCAGGCTTGCCGGGATCGGACACCTGCATGCTCGCGACGCCGCTCGCGGCAACACCGATCAGGATGGCAATGACCCCTGCGCGCTTCATCGTGTTTCATTGCGCGACAGGCAGAGCTCCACCGGTTTAGCTGGCCTGAAATGGAGGCTCCTGCCGTGTCCGACGGCGGCAGTATATACCTACTGATATTTCAGTAACCAGCCGCGGGCCGTTCCCCGCGTGGGCTACTGGAGATAGTTGATGATGATGACCAGATCCTCGTTCCCGAGGACCTTGAGCCCGTGCGAGCTGCCGGTCCGCGTCAGGATGGCCGTCCCGGGACCAACCTCGACCGTCTTGCCGTCGAGCGTCATCTCCCCGCGTCCGCTCAGCACGTAGTAGATTTCGTCCTCTCGCTGCTCGTGATAACCGATCCCCGAGCCAGGCTTGAGCGCGCGCTTCCTGAATACCAGGCTGAGGCCAGGCACCTCACTGAAGAACGAATGGCCGACGGTCTGACCACCGCCCTTGTGCGGACCCGGCTCCGGCCGCGCGACGTCGGCGTCGTGCTGGACGATGTAGCCACCGGGCGTTCGTTTGTCCTGATCGCCAGCCTGTAGAAGCACACCGGCGAGACACGAGACCGCAAGCGTCGTCACGGAACGGGTCAACATCGCGTTATCTCCATGCGCCAAGGATTGTCCCCCAGAATGCCCGTTATTCACCTCCGGTAACGGCTAGTTCGCACCAATCGGCATCGCTTTGGGCGTAAGTTCGCGACATGCGCTCGAATGCCTTTGGCGTCTCATCCGGTTCAACCACGTTCACCGCGCTCATCACGTGCGTCCTTGTGAGTCTGCTCGCTGTCAGCCCCACAGCAGCGCAGACGACGGCCGCTTCGCTGACCGGAACCGTGAAAGACACGACGGGCAGCGTGCTGCCGGGGGCCACCGTCGTTGTGGTCAGCGCCGCGACGACGGCGGTGGCGTGGCAGGGGGTGACCGACGCTGGCGGCAACTATCTGGCGCCGTCGCTTCCCGTCGGGACCTACGACGTCACCGTTTCGCTGCAAGGCTTCAAGTCGATCGCCACGCGCGGCATCCGTCTCGAGATCGGTCAGCGCGCGCGGCTCGACGCCGAGCTGTCCGTCGGCGGCGTCGACGAGACGGTCACGGTGGTCGGCGAGGCCGCCGCCGTGCTCGAGACCGAGGACTCATCGATCGGGTTGGTCATCAACACGTCGCAGGTGCAAGGGTTGCCGCTCCCGAGCCGAAACGTCCTGAACCTGCTGACGTTGGCGGGCGGCGTCTCGAGCGGCGGGGCCGCCACCGGGATCAACTCCTCGCAGCTCTCCATCAACGGCAGCCGCACGCTGAACAGCGAGTTCTCGATCGACGGCGTCTCCGTCGTCTCCGGATCGACCGGTGCGCCGGCTCGCCTGCCCTCCACGGAGGCGATTCGTGAATTCAAGGTCCTGACCGCGAGCTACTCGGCCGAATACGGGCGCAGCGCGGGCGCGACGATCTCGGCGGTGACCGATTCGGGAGCCAATCGGTTTGCCGGCGGCGCCTGGGATTACTTCCGCCATGAAAAGCTGAACGCCAACAACTTCTTCAACAACCTTCGCGGCCTGCCCAAGCAGGTCGATCGCTACAGTCAGTTCGGATTCAAGCTTGGTGGCCCGGTGCGGCTGCCCGGCTACGACGGCCGGAGCAAGACCTTCTTCTTTGCGGTCTACGAAGGCCTGCGGCGCACCGCCCCGGCGACCGTGCAGTCGACGATCCCCGACGAGCGGTTTCGCATCGGCGACTTCTCCGCGGCGCCCGTCGCGATCATCGATCCCCGCACCGGCTCGCCGTTCGCTGGCAACGTCATCCCGCAAGATCGGATCGATCCTGCCGCCCGCAAGATCATGGGGCTGCTGCCGGCGCCGAACTCGTCGGGTAGCGCGGATGCCGGTAACGGGCGGCGAACCAACAACTACGTCAACGATCTGACGAACAAGCCGCAGGAAGACGAAGTCACGTTCCGCGTCGACCACAACTTCGCGTCCAGTTCGCGCCTGCTACGGCCGACTCACCTACTACGACCTGTTCGGGCCCGGCTCCCCGACCGTTCCCGGTCCGCTCAACAACGCGGCCAATGACAGCAACACGAAGGGCTACCAGGTGTCGCTCGGCTGGACCCAGGTCTGGTCGTCAACGCTCGTGGGCGAAACGAGCTTTGGCTATCTCCGCGACGATCCCGTCTTCGATCCGCCGACGCTCGGCATCGACGTCGCCGATGTATTCGGCATCCAGCGGTCGGCGTTCGACGCGGCACCGCGGTTTCGCATCACCGGCTGGCGCGAGCTCGGCAACAACGAAAACACGTATCGCCGGCAGATCAACAACAACTACCAGTTCTCGTCTGCGCTGACCTGGGTCCGCGGCGCGCACACCATCAAGGGCGGAGCGCAGCTCCGCCTGAATCAGTTCGATGTCTTCAACCCCGGCGGCCTCTTCACCGGCGTCTACGATTTCACCGGGGAAATCAGCTCGCCAACACGCGCCGGCGGCAACCCGGTGAATGCGCTGGCCGATTTCCTCCTCGGCCAGGTCAAGACCGCGTCCTACGACCTGCCGCAACCGGAGAGCGGCCGCCGCAACGCCAACATCGCGTTCTTTTTCCAGGACGACTGGAAGCCCACCGCCAACCTGACGTTGAATCTGGGTCTGCGCTACGAGTACGAGTCGCCGATGTGGGTCGACAACGACGTGCACTCGCGGCTCGACATCACCGCCGGCTCGGTCGGCCGGCTTCTGGTCGCCGACCAGAACGCCTCGCGCGCGCTCGACCTCGACGGCGACAAGCTGAATATCGCGCCGCGTATCGGCATGGCGTACTCGCTGAACGAGAAGACCGTCGTGCGGTCGGCCTTCGGGCTGTTCTACGGCCAGATCTTCTCGAATCTCGGCGGCATCGTCCTCTATCCCGGCTTCACCGTGACGCGCGACTTCCCGAGCCGCGGGACCGGCGTGGCCCAGGACTTCACCCTGGCGCAGGGCCATCCGCTCGATGCCGTGCAGGATCTCAACGATCCGTTCTTCGTCGAGCGCAGCGCCACGCCGCAGCGGCCGCTGGTGGACAACAGCAACCAGTTCGGCAGCCTCAGCCCGCTGCCCTACTCCATGCAGTGGAACGCTGGGATTCAGCGTGAGCTCTGGAGCGGGACGACTCTGGATGTGAGCTACGTCGGGTCGCGTGGCGTCAACCTGCCGCTGGTGCGCAACTTCAACACCGTGCCGCTCGACGTCGCCGTCGAAGTCGAACGCGCCAACAACGGCCTCGTGACGCAGCAGAACCGCCCGAATCCGAACGTCAGTTCATTCGCGGCGTTCGTCCACGAGGGCAGCTCCGACTATCACTCCGGTCAAGTCCGCGTGAGCCGCCGCTTCTCGGAGCGCCTGGGATTCCAGTCCTCCTACACGCTGTCCCGATCGACCGACGACGGCAGCGGCATCTTCAACTTCTCGCAGCCGAATGGCCTGGAGCTTGGCGACCTGGCCGGCGCCGTCGATCCGAGCGTCAATCGCGGTCCCAGCGCCTTCGATCGCACGCACACCTTCGCGGCTGCGGTCCAATACACCACGGGCGGCCCGTGGGCGGCGCTTCGCGACATCCAGATCAACACGATCGTCATCGCGCGATCGGGCGCACCGAGCCGGATTGCCCAGACGAATCTCACCGACTGGAACCGCATGCTGGCGCTGCCGGCTGCCAGCGCGCTCCAGCAGCGGCCGAACCTGATCGGCGACTTGTCGAACCTGCGGCTGGCGTCGACGGTGACAGAAGGCACCGGGATCAGGTATCTGCGCGCGCCGAACGACCCGCTCTTCCCGCTCGGACCGTCCGGGCCGGTCTTCGCCACGATCAACGGCGTGCGCACGCTCGTGCTGCCCTTTACCGGCGTTGGTAGCCTCGAGCGAGGCGTCATCCGCGATCCCGGCGAGCTCAACGTCGATCTCGCAATCGCGCGGCGGTTCCCGATCGCCGGCCGTGCGGGCGTGACGATACGCGCCGAGGCGTTCAACCTCATCAACCGCGTCAACTTCAACGGTCCGGGCGGGAACAACAATCTCACGGTGACGACGAACGCCGCGGGTCAGGCGATCTTCAACTCGCCGAACTTCGGGCTGATCACGAGCGCCAAGGCGGCGCGCTTCATCCAGATCGTGACGCGTTTCGATTTCTGAGCCAGAAATGAGGCCACGGAAGCACGGAAACGCGGAGCCATCATCAACGACACAGAGAAGGCACGACAAGCACGAGGACGCTGTTCTGTAGTACGCTGCCACCTTCTGTCCCGTAGTGCGCACGCCCCGTGCAAGGAGCGGCGGCGCTTCAGACAGCCAGCCAAAATAGACACCGACAATCACGATCGATAAGACGACGATCGCGATCAGGTGGTGAAGGAATCGTCTATGCATCGCAATTCACCCAGCCCCGCCTTTCTGATTTCGTTTGACCCCGTGGCGGCGCCGATGTTCCGTGTGCGAAGAGTGTGCGAATTGGCGTGTCACGTGCGGCGAGACGGCTCGTCGGACGTAGGATGGATTCATGGCACTCGACGAACGATGGCGCTTTGGGTGAAGCGTTCAGCGAAACCCGAGTTCTTTATCTTCCATCCGACCGTTGATGGAAATTGGAATCCGCACAGCAGCTTGCACAAAGACGGCACGTTTCACTTGAAGAGTCATGACCGGAAGGCTCTGACACAAAAGCGGCAGCCGCCGGCTTCGATCAAAGGCTCTGAGCATCTCAGCGCTTACGGTGGATTCTCGCCGAAGAGCATCGGAGCCGCTTGCGATCCGTCTGATTTTGACGGGGTGTTCGAAGCGCCGCCTGGAGTTCTCGGACCTCGGAACGGAATGGTGACGGTTGATCTGATCGAGCCGGGCTTCGGCGCGCACCCCTTGCAGCACCCAGCCGAAGAAGTTGACCGGCGGCTGTTTACCGACGGCACGCCGCATCTGCTGATCAGGATTTTTCGAACCTAACGCTTTAGGCCGACTTCGCGCGCTTCTCCGGCACGTCGTCGAGCCGGTCAACCGCGCTTCGGTTCCCGCCCGGCATGAAGTGCGATTCAGGTCCATCGATGTGCGACTGGCAACACGTAGGCGGCGATTCGACGTTCTGCAAGCTTCCGCACGGTGCCCGGAGATCGGGATGATCGACGCGAACACTTTTCGCACGTTTGTCGATCGTCTCGAACGGCGTGCACGCTCGACGGGCGAGGTCAGCGCGGCCCTGCGCGTCATCCCGACGCGAACATAGCTCCGCCGAGCGATCAGCATCGAAGCCTCATGGCCGGACGTTGAGTTGAACAAGAGCCCTGCGACGTGGAACTTGGCCGACATCTCAGCGAAGCCGTTTTGGCGTTATGCTGCGAGCCTTGCAGGTCGGCCGACAATATGCCGGTCGGCCTACTACTGGTTGACCGCGCACTTTCAGGGGG
This sequence comes from uncultured Acidobacteriota bacterium, assembly GCA_963841895.1. Lineage (GTDB taxonomy): Bacteria > Acidobacteriota > Vicinamibacteria > Vicinamibacterales > UBA2999 > JACCSI01. The sequence continues at coordinate 104,724 of CAWJEO010000015.1, read as the reverse complement.
TTGACATGTCACTAAATGGAAAGCGGGCGCTGATTACCGGCGCCTCGCGTGGTATTGGCAGAGGAATCGCTCTCAAGCTGGCGGAGAACGGCGTCAAGCTCGCCATCCATTACTACCAGAATGAGAATGCCGCAAAACAGACGCTCGAGGAAATCCGGAAGCGTGGGTCCGATGGAGTGTTGGTGCAGGCTGATGTGACACGTCCCGAACAGATCACCCGTATGTTCGGCAAGGTGAAATCGGACTTTGGCGCGCTCGACATCTTCGTAAGCAACGCACGGCCGGAGGCAGCCGCGTTTTTCTATCCGCCGATGGAAATCACGCTTGAACAGTGGGATGCGGCGTTCGATTCGCAGGCGAAGGCGTTCCTCGTCGGCGTTCGTGAGGCGGTTTCCCTCATGGGGAAGGGAGGGAGAATCCTCGCTATCACCTACGCTGAGGGGAGCCGTACAGGCGGGCTGCAACCCTGGGTAGGCATGGGTTCAGCCAAGGCGGCGCTGGAGTCTCTTGTTCGTTATTTCGCGGTGACACTCGCCAAACGCGGCATCACGGTGAACGCGATCAGCCCTGGATGGACCGAGGACAGTGTATTGAACTCGTTGCCGCAGCAGGCGCAAGACCTCATCAGGAACTGGCACGTGCGCGGATGGACTCCGATGGGACGCCTGGGAACGCCAGAAGATGTCGGCAACGTTGCAACGCTCTTTTGTTCAGAGCAGGCTGACTGGATTACCGGACAGGTGATGTACGCCGACGGCGGTGCCTCTTTGATGAATCCAGAAGTTCCGCCAGAAATTCAGCTTGGGTAGCTTCATGCCAAAGAATGGTCCTCCACTCGGAAATGCGCGGTCTAACAGGCGGTGGAGCCGACGGCGCTCGACATCGAGGACATGGCAAACGGTTGCCCGCCGCGGCTCAGCGAGGGCGTTAACCCACGATAAAACGCCGTTGTAGCTGCCAGCCGACACTTTGACAGTGCCGCGCTGCCGGTCCCGACATTCGTCACGCCTTTGGTGGTAGGCTCAGGCACCCTCTGCCTGCCGGTGCCCGTCGTTGGCGGTTCGCCAGACATCCAGATTCCACAACAGGTGTTCTTTTTCGCGGAAGACTGCGGGACGTAGCGAGACTCCGCCCCCGGCCGGTCTACCAGAAGTCTCCACACAGAACGCGAGAACAGCTGATGAGAATCCTCAGGAATGTACTGCTGATCGGCGGCCTTGCCGCGATCGGCGCCGTGCCAGTGATCGGTCAAGTGCACAAGTATTTCAGCCCGGGCACCATTTGGACGGTCACGATGATCCAGATGACATCCGGCATGGACCAGAAGTACCTGCAGTACCCTGGACACCTCGTTCAAGAAGTCGGAGGACGCGCAGGTAAACGGCGGCTTCCAGAAGTCGTACAAGATTCTCCGGACGCTGGACGACAGCGGGACCTGGAACCTGCTGATCCTCCGGGAATACGCCAGCCTCGCCGCAATGGAAGCCAACGTCCAGAAGGCTGATGCCCTCCTCCAGCAGTCGGACGGCACCGACCAGGTGCAGATGCAGGGCTATGAAGATCGGAGCAAGTATCGGACGGTCGTCGGTACGATACACGCTCGCGAGCTGATCCTGAAATAGGCCATTCGATGGGAAGAAGATCGAGCGGATCCGCAGCGCGGCCTCGCTCGATCGATCCCCATTGCGCTGCCCATGGCGGGCTTTGCCATCTCCGCCGTCTCGGCAACCTCTCGCCCGCACGCTGAGGCGCAGCGTCGCTGTGGAATCGACACGACCAATCTGCGCGCCGGTGCAAACAGGATACGTTCCTTCGTCTTCCTTGTGTGTTTCGTGTTCCCGTCTTTCACTGTGTCGCTGTGATGCCGCCGTCCAGATAGAGCGTCTGCCCGGTGACGAAGCTCGAGGCATCCGACACGAAGAACGCGACCGCATTCCACACGTCGTCCGGCTCCGCGATGCGGCCGAGCGGAATGCGCGCGATGAGGGCGTTGTAGAACTTCTCGTCCGATAGCATGTGCGCCACCTGCGCCGTGCGGACGAACGTCGGCGCGACGACGTTGACGTTGATGTTGTGGGGCGCCCATTCGGCAGCGAGCTGCTTGCAAAGAATCGCCAGTCCGCCCTTGGTGGCGCAGTAGGCGGCGTAGCCGCGGCCGCGCAGGCCCAGTAGCGTTCGCACCGACCCGATGTGGACCTGCTTGCCACCCGTCCCTTGTCGAATCATCTGCCGTGCCGCCGCCTGCGCCTGGAACATCGCGCCGCGGAGGTTCACGTTGACGACGTGATCGAACATCTCTTCGGTGACGTCCTCGGCCTTCTCTTCCCGGTTCAGGCCGATGCAGTTCACCAGGATGTCGATCCGGCCGAACTGCTGCGCGACCTCGTCCACCATGCGCCGCGTTTCCGTCGCCGACACACAGTCGAACGCCGTTGCAAACGCGTCGTGGCCGCGCGCACGGAGCGCGTCGGCGGATCGCGCCGCCTTCTCGCCGTCGTGGCCGGTGACCGCGACCCTGGCGCCGGCCTCCGCGAGTCCGCGGCTGACCGCTTCGCCGATGCCGCCGTAGCCACCGGTCACGAGCGCAACTTTCTTGTCGAGGCGAACCATGGGGCGTGATCGGCTCCGTGTTATCGGTCCTGAAGAATGGCGACGGCGCGGACCGGCGCGGCCGAGGCGCCCCGCCACTTCACGGGCAGCACGCTGACCGTGAACGAGTGATACGGCGCCGGGATCTCGTGCAGGTTGCAGAGGTTCTCGAGGTGGTAATACTCGCGCTCGCGCATCACCCGATGCGCCTCCCAGAACTTGCGGCGCTCGAACATCTTCGCGACCGGCGGATCGAAGCCAATCGCGTCGATGCCCATCACCTTGACGCCGCGATCGAGCACCCAGTGGACCGCCTCCTTCGTCATCCCGGGATGGTCGGTCAGATAGGCTTTCTCGAGGCGACGCTTCGCGGCGTCGGTCCGCAGCAGCACGATGTCGAGCGGCTTGATGCGGTAGCCGTCGAGGCGGGCTTCGGCCTGCTCGATGTCCGCCGGCGTGATCTCATCGCCGGCCGCCTTGTGCGTGAGGTCGAGGACCACGCCGTCGCCGTAGCAGTAGTCGATCGGGATCCCCTCGGCGCGCGGCGCGTCCGGCTTCACGTGGCCCCACGAATCGATGTGGGTGCCGATGTGATCGCCGGTCACGATCATGCAGTGATTGGTGATCTCGTCGACGCCGTATTGATCGGTGCCGACGCTCTTCGCCATGTCGCGATAGCTCTCCATCTCGACGATCACGGGCTTGGCGACGTTGGGATACGTCATCATGCCCTGGAAGACTTCCATGCTGAGATCGATCAGTCGCATCGTCGTCACTTAGTAGAGCCCGTCAGTTGCCAGTTGCCAGTTTCCAGTTCAAAGGGCATCTCGCTGGAAGCGCAATGCTGAGGCCCTTTGAACTGGACAACTGGAAACTGGCAACTGACAGTGCACGCGAAGCGTGATCACTTTCCCTCCCAGCCGCCGTCGACGAAGATCGATTGTCCCGTCAAATAGCTCGCTTCGTCTGAAGCGAAGAACGCGGCGACGTGGCCGATCTCGCGCGGCTCGCCGGCGCGGCCGAGCGAGATCTGTGCGAGGACGACTGGCAGCAGATCCGGATCCTTCATGACCCACGCGGTCATCGGCGTGTCGATGAGCCCCGGGTGGATGCAGTTGACGCGAATGCCCTGCGGCGTCATCTCGGCCGACATGTTCCGCGTCAGCGCCTCGAGGCCCAGCTTCGACGGCGCGTAATGCGTTCGTCCGGGCAGCACCTTCGCGGCCTGGATGGATCCGATGTTGACGATGCTGCCGCGTCGGCCGGCCGCAAGCGCGCGGCGACAGAACACCTGTGAGCAGAGCCAGGCGCCGCGGAGATTGACGTCGACCAGCCGCGTCCACTGGTCGTCGGTGAGCTCGAGAAACGGCACGATCGTCTCGATGCCGGCGTTGTTGACGAGGATGTCGATCGGCCCGAGCTCGTTCCAGACCGTGTCGATCATCGGCTCGACGGCATCGCGCCTGGCGACGTCGGCTTGGACCGACGATCGACTGCGCGCCGTTCGTGCGCAGCGCTTTGGCAACGTCTTCGGCCAGCGCCATGTTGTCGACGTCGTTCACGGCCACGTGCGCGCCTTCAGTCGGCAAACACCTCGGCGATGCCGCGGCCGATGCCGCGCGCCGCGCCAGTGACGAGCGCGCACCTTGCCCTTGAGTCTCACATCTGCTCCCGTCGATGTTCCGTCGACTCGTGCGTCGTCGACGTCGCCTTCTTCGGCAGCGCAAACACGTAGTACCCCTGCGCCTCGCGCTTGCCCGGAAAGATCGCGATGTTGTCCGTCGGCGACTTCCGCGTAGTACGAGGCGCAGAACGCGACGTATTGGCGGCCGGCGACTTCGTAGACGGCAGCCATCCCTTCGGGATTGGCATCGAGCGCGCGCTCGAACAGCATCGCGCCGGTGTCCTTGTCGAAGGCGCGGAAGTAGCCGTCGCCGTTCGTGCCGATGAAGATCAGCCCGCCGGCGGTGACGACCGGCCCATTGCGGTGGACGCGCTGGGCGTTGCCGGTGTTCGTGATCCCCTTGGCCGCCAGCGCGCGAACGATGCCAAGCGGCGAGCGCCACTTGATCGTGCCTTCGTTGAGGTCGTAGGCCACGAGCTCGGCCCACGGCGGACTGATCGCCGGCAGACCATTCGAGGATCGAAACATCGATCCCAGCGGGCCGGTGTAGCGCGTGACGTCCTCGAGGTGCGGCAGCGGCGGTCGCGCTGGCCCGGCGTTCTGACTCTCAGCGGCGGCGGGATCGGCCAGGTACGTCGTCAACACCTCGAGTTGTTCGGATGAAATCGTGGCTTCGGAGAACGGCGGCATCGCGCTCTTGCCGGAGCGGACCGTCTGCCGCAGCCGATCGGCGCCGAACGCGGTCAGGTTGATCAGCGACGCGCCGTCGGGCGATCGGATGCCCTTCGCCGTGGCCTCGCCGTGGCAGACCTCGCAGTACCTGCTGGAACACCGCGCGACCGCGCTGTGGCGGCGAGCCGCCGCCAACGCCGGGGACTCGCAGTCGATGAATCGCCGGCTGATCGGCAGTCCGCACGTAGAGCATGCCGGTCGTCGGATCCGCGGCGCTGCCGGCCCAGTTCGATCCGCCCAGCTCGCCGGGAATCGAGATCTGATCGCGATCGAGCGTCTGCGGCGTGAAGAGCCCCTCGTTGCGCGCATTGCGGAGGATCTCGCGCAGCCGGGCTCGTTCGGCCTCCTCGAGATGCGGGTTGATGTCGTCGAGGCCGAACTTCAGGCGCGCAAACGGCGGGAGGTGCGTTGGATACGGCTGCGTCGGCCAGGTCTCCTCGCCGGGAACATCCGATCTTCGGCACCGGACGCTCCTCGATCGGCCAGATGCGGTTGTCCGGTGACGCGATCGAAGACGTAGAGCAGGCCGAACTTCGTCGCTTGCGCCACCACGTCGACGTTCTTGCCGTTGCGTCGAATCGTCAGCAGCTTCGGCGCGGTCGTCAGGTCGTAGTCCCAGATGTCGTGATGGATGGTCTGGAAATGCCACAGCCGCTTGCCGGTGCGCGCGTCGAGCGCGAGCAGGGAGTTGCAAAGAGGTTGGCGCCCTTGCGATCGCCGCCATACGAGTCGTGGGTCGGCGAGACCCGAGCGGGAAATAGCGCGATGCCGCGCTGCTCGTCGATCGAGATCTCGCCCCAGGCGTTGGCGCCGCCGGCCCACTTGTAGGCGCCCTCGGGCCAGGTGTCGTAGCCGAACTCGCCCGGATGCGGAATCGTGTGGAACGTCCACACCAGCTTGCCGGTGACGATGTCGAAGGCGCGGAGGTCGCCTGGCGTCGAACCGTACCCCTCGCCGGTCGTCGATCCGGTGATGAACAGGTTCTCGAAGATCGCGACCCGCCGTGCCGCTCGGACCACCAAGCGGGCGAAGCGGCCCATCGCGCATGTCCACGCGGCCGTTCACGCCGAAGGTGGGAATCTCGCGTCCAGTCCGAGCATCGATCGCGTAGAGATAGCCGCCGGCTCCGAAGATCGAGGCGCCGATCCGATCGGTCCTTGCTCTCCCAGTAGTTGATGCCGCGGTTGCCCGGGCTTGCGTCTTCGACGCCGTGCGCCCAGATCTGCTTCCCCGGTGGCCGCGTCGAGCGCGAAGATGCCGTTGCGCGGCCCGAGCACGTACATCACGCCGTCGATCACGATCGGGTTGAAGCCGAAGTTGCCCGTGCGGTCGCTGCACGGGATAGAACCACGCGAGCTCGAGCTGGCTGACGTTGGTCTTGTTGATCTGCGTCAGCGCCGAGTACTGCATCGAGTCGGCGGAGCCGCCGTAGTCGCGCCACGTCGTGTACGGCTTCTCCGTCGGCCGGGACTGGCCGCCAGCGGCGACGGCCGCAAGAAGCGCGACGAGCGTCAGGAAGCCTGAAGCGTGGAGCCGAGTGGGTTTCATGGTCCTCGCAGCCCTACGTCGTGCGGAACGTGTAACCCAGCCCTTGCAGATACTTCTTGCCGATCTCGGCGGTCTGGAGCGGTGTGTACGGCGCGTTCGCCGAGCCATCGAGCTCGTGCATGATGTTGGCGGTCGGATTGGCGGCCTCGACCGTGTCGAGAATGCCTTTCAGATCGACCTTGCCCTCGCCGAGCGGACAGTAGCCGGCGAAATGCTCCCAGCCCTTGAAGTCCTTGAGATGCATGTGGACGGTGATCGACGCGAAGTCCTTGACCACCTTCGCGGCGTCGGCGCCGCCCTTCTGCAGCTGGCCAACGTCCGGGGCAAACTTCACGTAGCGCGTGTCGACCGCCTCCATCACCGCGTAGGTTTCGTCGCGTGACTCGACGGCAGTGTTGGTGTGCTGATGCAGGCCGGCGCCCAGCCCGATGTCGTTCATCGCCTTGGCGTAGTCGTTGAGGCCGGCGACGATGTTGGCGCGGTGCTCGGCGAAGGCATAGGCCTCACGCTTGACCCCGTTCGGCGCGAGGACCATGAAGCGTCCGCCATGTTTCTTGAGCGCCTGGCCCCACTGAATCAGCTGGGCGAGGTTTTCCTTGCGCGTGGAGGTGTCGGTGAGCTGCACCGTCGCGTACGCGGACACGAGCGGGATGCGGTGCTCGGCGAGGAGCGGTGCCAGGGTCCCCTTGGCGTCCCAGTCGTGAACGATCGACGCAAACGTTTCAAACCCGTGGAACCCAAGCGCGGACATGTCGCGAACCGCGGCGGTCAGGTTGTCGGGTGTGCGCGGCACCGCGCCCCAGATCAAGCGCGGTGCAGCCGATTCGCAGCCGGCGCGTTTGCTGCGCGCGCAAGGCGGCGGGCAGCAGGCCCGCGCCAATCCCGGCGAGAACGTGCTGGCCGAAGGTCCGTCGATCGATCCTGCCGTCCATGACCGCGATTCTAGTGGCGCGGGGCGACCGGTTGGGCCGAGGGGTAACTGGATCTTCAGGGCATCAGTAGCAGGAACACCGTTTACTTTATCGGTACAGTCAGATTCAATCTGTGGGGTCTTGAGCACGTATCTCGACTGGCTCGGGCGCGACACGCCGACCCGCTGGTGGCACGACTCGGCCGATCCCGCCGAGCTGGACCTGGCGCTGGATCGCGGCGCCTGCGGCGTCACGACGAATCCGGTCCTCGTCGCGGCCGCCATGACGCGCGCGCCGTCGGCCTGGGCTGACGCGCGTACGTCCGTCGAAAACGGTCGGCTGTCTGCGGAGGCGCTTGCCGAAGCGCGCGTCGAGATTGCGGTGACGAGCGCCGCCCGCCGGCTCCTGCCGACGTTTGAACGAAGCGGCGGCCAGGACGGCTTCGTCTGTGCGCAGGTCAACCCGGCGCGTGCCGGCGATCGCCACGAGATGCTGGCGATGGCCCGGCGGTTTCACGCGTGGGCGCCAAACATCGCCGTCAAGCTGCCGGCAACCGCCGCCGGTCTGGACGTGCTCGAGGCCTGCGTGGCTGAGGGCATTACCGTCACCGCCACGGTGAGTTTCACGGTCGCCCAGGCGCTCGCGATTGCCGAGCGCCACCGCTGCGGCAGCGTGCGGGCCCGGCGAGACAACCTCACGCCGGGGCGGTGTTTTGCGGTGCTCATGGTCGGCCGGCTCGACGACTACCTCCGAGAAGTCGCGCAAGACAGCGGGCAGCCGGTCGAGGAGGCGGACATTCGTCAGGCCGGTCTCGCCGTCGCCAAGCGCGCCTACGCGCTCTACCGCGAGCGCGGATACGCCGCCACGCTGCTCGTCGCGGCGCTCCGCGGCAGCTACCACCTGACCGAGCTCGGCTGGGGCGGACCTGGTGATGTCGATTCATCCGACGTATCAGGCGCCGTTCGTGTCGGACGACCTCGCGCGTCAGGAGCGGATTGACGTTGCGGTCCCGGAGGCGACCATCGAGCAGCTGAGTCGCCTTCCAGACTTCGTGAAGGCGTACGAACCGGATGGCATGGCGGCCGTCCGAGTTCATGACCTACGGCTTGACGCAGCGCACGCTCGCGCAGTTCAGCGAAAGCTGGAAAGTCGCTCGGGCACGACGATGAAGAGACGTTCGCTGACAGTGACACGCATTCACTAATGGCCACGACCATCGACGTCCCGCAACTCGGCAACACCGTCGAAGAGTGTCTCGTCACCCGCTGGTTCAAGCGCAAAGGCGATCCCGTCGCCGCTGGCGAGGTGGTCGCCGAGATCGAGACGGATAAGACGACGTTCGAAATCACGTCGCCGGTGGATGGCCAGGTGCTCGAGATCTACGTCGAGGAAGGCGCCGCCGTCCCCGTCTTCTCACGCTTGTTGGTCGTCGGCACCGATGGTGAGGCGATCGACGCACCCGTGCATCGCCGCACCCATCGCACCTGCGCACCGCACCGCGCACCTCGCACCTGTCGCACCTGGCGCACCCTGGTGCGGCGAGCCCCCGCGCGCGCCGCCTCGCGAGCCAGCGCGGGGTGGACCTGGCCGCCGTCACCGGCTCCGGCCCCGGCGGCCGCGTCATCGAACGCGACGTGCTGGGTGCCCGGGCGACGGTGACGGCCGCGGTGCCGCAGGGCCTGCCGCTCTCGCCGACACGACAAACGATTGCCCGCCGCACGCGCGAGTCGCTGGCGGCGACGGCGCAGTACACCCTGCAGCCGTCCGCCGACGCGCGCGGCCTGCTCGCCGCCCGCGCCCGCCTCAAGTCGGTGCACGGCACGTCGATCACGATCGTCGATCTCCTGAACTTCTGCCTCGTGCGCGCGCTGCGCGACTCGCCAGGCATCAACGCCGAGCTCGTGGGCGGCCGCGTTGTCCAGCACGCCGACGTTCATCTCGGCTTCGCCTGCGACACCGCAAAGGGCCTCGTCGCCCCCGTCGTGCGAGACGCGCATACGCTCTCGCTGGCCGCCCTCGCATCGCGCGCCCGGGCGCTCGCCGGCCAGGCCCTCGCGGGAACAATTGCGCCGTCAGAACTCGCCGGCGCGACGTTCACCGTCAGCCACCTCGGCAGCCTCGGCATCGAGTGGTTCACCCCGGTCGTCAACCCGCCGCAGGTCGCCATCCTCGGCGTCGGCGCGATTCATCTGAAACCCGTCCGCGTCGCCGACGCGATCGAATTCATCGACGTCCTCCCTCTCTCGTTGACCTGCGACCACCAGGTCATCGACGGCGCCCCCGGCGCGAGGTTTCTGCAGACGCTGTCGGCCACGATCCGCGACGTCGAGTCGTTCGTGTCGACACTGCGTGCCTCGTTCCTCGTTTCCTTGTGTCCTCCGTGCGCGTTCCTCCGTCTCTGCGGCGTTCCTCGTTTCGTGCATCGTGCGGCTCTTCGTTCCGTTCTCCGTTCAGCGTTCAACGTTCTTCGTTCCGTTCCGCGTTCAACGTTCAATGTTCTAGTTCCGTTCTTAGTTCTTCGTTCTTCGTACTTAGTTCGTCAGATGCGAACCACCCATGCCTAAGTCCATCGTCATCGAGCCTGAGCGAATCTTCACCCGAGCGCTCATTGCCTTCTCGCCCATTCCGGTGAACGCCTACGACCGGTCGATCGAGGACGAAGCCGCGTCCTACACGCGCGCCGAGCTCCTCGCGATCTGGCAGGACATGTGCGCGATCCGTGAGTTCGAAACCGTCCTCAGCGAGATCAAGACGAAGGGCGTCTACAAGGGCACGACCTACACGCATGCCGGGCCGGCCCACCTCTCGATCGGCCAGGAAGCCGCCGCGGTCGGCATGGCGTTCTCACTTGGACCCGACGACCACATCTTCGGCTCGCATCGCAGCCACGGTGAAATCCTCGCGAAGGCGTTCTCGGCCATCCGGCAGATGGACGACGACCGGCTGATCGAGATCATGGAGAGCTATCGCGACGGCGCGGTGCTCGGTCCGGTCGAAGCGCGCTTCGACGGGTCGGTCGCCGAGCTCGCGCGCCGGTTTTTCATCTACGGCGCCTACAGCGAAATCTTCGCGCGGGAGACCGGCTTCAACCGCGGCCTTGGCGGCTCCATGCATGCGTTCTTCGCGCCGTTCGGCATCTACCCGAACAACGCCATCGTCGGGGGCTCGGGCTCAATCGCGCCCGGCGCCGCGCTCTTCAAGCGCGTCAATCGTCGCTCCGGCATTGTCGTCGCGAACATTGGCGACTCGTCGTTTGGGTGCGGGCCGGTCTGGGAAGGCATCACGTTCTCGGCGATGGATCAATTCCGCACGCTCTGGGATCCGTCGCTGGGCGGTGGTCTGCCAATCCTGTTCAACTGCATGAACAACTTCTACGGCATGGGCGGACAGCCCGTGGGCGAGACGATGGGCATGCAGCAGATCGCGCGGATCGGCGCCGGTGTCAATCCCGACCAGATGCACGCCGAACGGGTCAACGGCTACAACCCTCTGCCCGTCATCGACGCGTTTCGGCGGAAACGCCAGGTCCTGCTGGACGGACGCGGTCCGGTGCTGCTCGAGACGGCCACCTACCGCATCAGCGGCCATTCGCCGTCGGATGCCTCGAGTTATCGATCGAAAGAAGAAATCGAGCGCTGGCGGCAGGCGGATCCGATCCTGGCCTATCAGCAGATGCTGACCAGCGCAGGACTCGCCACCGCCGACGGGCTCGACGCCGCGCGTGCCGACGTGGACGCGATGATGGTCGAGATGTTCCGGCTCGCCGCCGACCTCGACGTCAGCCCGCGAGTGACGGTCGGATCGACGATGATCGCGGAGGTGATGTTCTCGAATCGCCACGTCGAGCGGTTCGACGAACGCGCGCCCGAACTCCTGCACGACATCGCCGCCAATCCGCGCGTCGAACAGCTTCGCGGAAAGATTCGGACGCCCACCGACAAAGGGCAGCCGGTCCCCAAGGTGAAGGCGTTCAACGTCCGCGACGGGATCTTCGAGGCGCTGCTCCACCGTTTTGCCATCGATCCCACGCTGGTCGCGTTTGGCGAAGAGAATCGCGACTGGGGCGGCGCCTTCGCCGTGTATCGCGGTCTCACCGAAGCGCTGCCCTACCATCGGCTGTTCAACTCGCCGATCTCGGAAGCCGCCATCGTCGGGGCCGCGGTTGGCTATGCGCTCGAGGGCGGTCGCGTGGTGGCGGAGCTGATGTACGCCGACTTCATGGGCCGCGCCGGCGACGAGATTTTCAACCAGCTGTCGAAATGGCAGGCCATGTCGGCCGGACAACTGGTGATGCCCGTCGTGCTTCGCGTGTCGGTCGGTTCGAAGTACGGCGCGCAGCACTCACAGGACTTCACCGCGCTCGTGCACCATATTCCGGGACTGAAGGTCGTCTATCCGGTCACGCCGTACGACGCGAAGGGAATGATGAATGCCGCGCTTGCCGGCACCGATCCGGTGATCTTCTTCGAGAGTCAGAAGGTCTACGACCAGGGAGAGCTGTTCGAGAGCGACGGCGTTCCGGAGGGCTATTACGAGATTCCCCTCTCGGAGCCATCGATCAAGCGCACTGGCACCGACCTCACGATCGTGACGCTGGGACCGGCGCTCTACACCGCAGTTGCCGCGGCCACCGAGCTGCAGGAACGGTTCGGCATGTCGGTGGAGGTCGTCGATCTCCGCACGGCGAACCCGTTGAACTACGCGCCCGTCGTCGATTCCGTCAGGAAGACCGGGCGCGTGCTGCTGGTGTCCGACGCCGTCGAGCGCGGCAGCGTCATGCACACGATCGCCACCACCCTGACGCAACTGTGCTTCGACGACCTCGATGCGCCGCCGGTCGTGGTCGGCTCGCGCAACTGGATCACACCAGCCGCCGAGCTCGAGACGATGTTCTTCCCGCAACCGGCGTGGCTGCTCGATGCCATCCACGAGCGGATCGTTCCGCTCGACGGCTATCAGCCGATGACCGATCGAACACTGGGAGCGCTGGTTGCCGACGCTCGCGCCGGCGTCTGATCAAATGCGACAGATCCTCTCCGCGTACGCGCCGTCGGTAGCGTCGGGATTCCTTGGCATCCGTCTAGTTCACCGTTCCGATCGCTCCTTCGATCAGACGGTATTAGGACGTTTGTCGTGGACCTGCCACCCGAACCACCTCGGACCCGGATGGCGGAAGCGCGCCGGACAGGCAGGATGAGGCGATTACCGCCACGGATGAACCCCATCGCGAAGTCCGACCCCATGGACGAACCTGACCCCATGGACAGACCGCCGCGGCAGAAGCGCTGAGGCTTGTGACGCCATGATTCGTCAAGAAAACACACGCGTCGGGCGGAGCGGGATCGCTGCCCGCGCTGAACTCGCAGCCTTTGAGTTCCGACAGGCCGACCGCCTCGAGCGGCGCGCAGCCACTGACCTCATCGACGCGCAGTTCCTAGCGGCTGAGGCGAGGCACGCCCGACGCGACGGCGAGGTCATCTTTCAACCGCCGAAGGACCTCGTCGGCAGCGCTGAAACCGACTCGCTCCCGCACTCAAGCCTACTGACAACCTCAGCGCGTGTCGCCAGTCGCTGGTGAACACGCTCGCCGAGCCGAACATCATCTGCGTTGACGCCTCAGAGCATCGTGCTGCTCTTGCGACCCGAGCGAACGTCCTATCGCAGGCCCTCGACGCCAGCGTCACCGCGCAAGCCTCCAACTCCCTCGAGAAGATGCTCTGTCACCAGCTCGCTACTGCCCACACCGTCGCCATGGAAACGATCATCCGTCTGCAGCAGACGCCAACCTGTCAGCCACCTGTCGAGCAAGCCCGGTTGACTGCGTGGTGTACGAACCTGCTCGACGACTTTCGCACGAACGGCTACGAAGTCGCCTAATTTTCGGCCCAGGACGAGTCGTTTGGTGGTCCCGCCTTCACTATCCGACCGTCGTCGGCCGACGTCTTCTTCCACGCGGCCGACATGCCCGAGCGCCGCTTCTCACGATTCAGCACGCCGGGCAGCCTGGCCCTTCCATTTGACGTCCTTGAAAGCCAGGTCGTGACTCTTTGGATCGGCGGCGGCCGAGCCCGCAGCCGCACCCCCCCCCCCCCGATAAGTGGTACCACTTTGGTGATGGCTCTAAGGTGCCTAAAGTCTGCGCTTCAATGGACTTCGGAAAGTGCGGCTGAGGTAAAAAATCCTGTAATACTCGAAAATACTGCCCTTGCTGTGCCGCCAGCCGGACACGAGTTGGGCCATGCTCTTGCACAGCAAATGCGCGGTCAGACGAGAGTCGACTTCGGCCGAAGGGAGAATCGGAATGCCTCGCAGATTTATTCAAGTGGGATTGGCTGTCGCTGTACTCGCCGTTGCGAGCGCAAACGCATACGCCATTCCAGTCACCGGGGAATTTCGTTCGGTGGTCCTGGCGCACCGAGCGCAACATCCCCCTCGGCGACGGACTTCCGGACGGCGACTGCCGTGGACTTCACAAATCCCGGCTGGGCAGTCAACACGCCGACCGGTGACTATGCCGGGGTGCCCTCAGGCACCGCGACCACATTCAGTGATATTGAATGGGGGGCTGGCAGCGGCGCAGTAAACGTGGCACTGAGCCCCAATCAGACCGTGTGGACGTTCACGTTCGGCGGATCACGTACACTCTCACTGTGGGCACCGTGACCCAGATCGAGCGTGGAGTCGCGGTTAACAACATCGCGGTCGATGGGACCGGCACGCTGACAATCACCGGTGTGATCAATCGCGATCCCACACCCGGCACTTGGAATTTCACTGGCGGATTCACTGGCACGCAGCCTAATCTGTCGTTTTCGTCAGCTGCGATCCCGGTCCCTGTCCCAGAGCCAGCGTCGATCTTTCTGTTTGGTACCGGTCTGGTCGGCCTCGCGGCAGCCGCCCGTCGCCGTAAGGCTCGGAAGTAAACGCTTTCGGCTGGCGCAAGCAGGCCCCGACGGTCTGACCATGCTTGTGAGCTGGGGCGATGTCTAGCATCGCTCTAGCTCAGTTTTCGCCGCTCTTATACCCTCGCCGACAACATCTTTCCAGCCTTGGAAGAAAGTCCTCCATAGAGCAGATTTTGTAGCGCCGCGTCAAGCGGGGCGACACCATACACTCCCTGCTCAATTGCCCGGTGGCGTCTGGTCGCGCAGCCCAGTTCATCCAAATCTTTCCGCAGTTGACGGGCATTGCTGTCGTGGGGGCGGCGGTCAGCGACGGACAAGAAAGCAGCAATCATGTTTCCGAAACCCAACCTTCTGCTCGCGTGTGGACTCCTCGCGGGCGTCGTGGCCTGCTCAAAGGATCCCGAAGTCGCGAAGCGCAAGCACTTCCGGACGCGATACGTACGTTCGCCGAGGGGAAGCTGCGCAGGCGGCTATCCATACCGGAATGCCGTCAATGTCGATCCTCGTTTCGGCGAAGCGCGTCTGAAGCTGGCCGAAACCTACATCAGTCTTGGCGAGCTTCGTAACGCGCTTGCGGAGTCCGTGCGGGCGGCCGACTTGATGCCAGACAACGTCGACGCCCAGCTCAAGACTGGCGCACTGCTTCTCGCGTCCGGGAGCTTCGCGGACGCGCGATCGCGCGCTGACAACGTCCTGGCCATCGCACCGTCCAATGTGGACGCCCAGATTCTAAGAGGCAATGCACTCGTGGGCATGAGGCACCTGGACGGCGCATTGTCGCAACTCGAGCAGGCGATTGGGATGACCCGAATCGCGCCTCGAGCTACGCTAATCTCGGCGCACTCCAGCAAGTGAAGGGTGACATCCCGTTTGCCGAGCGGTCTGTACCTCCGCGCCGTCGAATCCGACCCAAAGTCTGTTCCAGCGCACCTGGCATTGGCCGGTTTCTATTGGTCTACGAAGCGACCCGCCGAAGCCGAGCGCACCCTCAAGTCAACTCTTGAGATCGATCCAAAGAACCTGATGGCCAACAGATTTCTGGCCACCTTCTATCTCGCCAATGGACGATTGGCTGATGCGGAAGCGTCCCTCAAGGTCGCGGCCGAGATCTCGCCAGACAGCACCGGCCGGCTGGCGCTGGCCGACTACTACCTTGGTGTCAAACGGGCTTCGGAAGCCAAGCCGGTTCTCGAACGCCTGGCTGCGGAGCCTGCTGGATTCGCGCCCGCCCGCCTTCGTCAGGCCAACCTGCGCTTAAGCGAGGGCGACCGACCCGGGGCCTACGCCTTGATCCACGAAGTCCTGGCCAAGGAGTCCAGTCATGCGGAGGCGTTGGTCGCAAGGGCCGAGCTCGAGCGCGGAGATGGCAAGCTCGACGCGGCGATGCGGGATGTCGAAGCCGCCGCAAAAGCCCAGCCATCGTCAGCCCCTATTCAATTCTTGAAAGGCCGCATTCTGGCCGCACGGCTAACGATCTACCCGCCGCAATACAGGCTACCAAGAGGCGTTGCGCTTGAACCCACGGCTGTCGCTTGTGAACCTGGCGTTGGCGCGCCTCTACCTGGGGCTTGGCAAAGCCGACGAGGCGATCCAGTTTTCTCAGGCGGAGTTGCAACTCGTGCCCGGTCAACCCGAGGCGCAGCTGCTTCTGGCGCGAGCCCAACTCGCTAAACGAAACCCTGGGGCCGCCCAGTCGCCGCTGTCGTCCCTCACCGCGGCTTTTCCGAATACTCCGGACGTGCAAGCCGAAGTGGGCCGCATGTACTTGCAGAAGGGCGACTTCTCCAGGCGCTAACGACCTTCGACAAGGTGCTTGCCGGCCAGCCAGGGCGGGTCGACGCGATCGAGGGACTGATGACCGTCGACCTGGCGGAGAAGCGACCAGAAGATGCCCGTCGGCGTGTCGAGAGCGCAATCGCCGCAGCGCCGAAGAGCGATGCTCTGTACATAGTGGCCGGAAGACTGTATGCGCACGTCAAGGACATGACTGCGGCGGAACGCGCGTTCAGACAGGCACTGGCTGTCAACCCGAACAACTTCCAGGCCTATGCTCTGCTTGGAGGCGTTTTTGCCAGCCAGAACCGGCTGCAAGAGGCGGCCGCTTAATTCTAATCGCTCGTGGCGAAGCAGCCGAAGTCCTTCGGGGCTCACACCGCCCTTGGGGTGATTCTGCAAGTCCAGAACCGTCGTGATGAGGCGCGCGCCCATTACGAAAGTGCTTTGGCGGCGAATCCGCGATCTGCGGTGTCGGCCAACAACCTGGCCTGGATGATGGCCGAAGACGGCCTGGAGCTGGATCGTGCTCTGGCACTCGCACAGAGCGCGAAGGCCGAATTACCCGATGCGCATGAGATCAGCGACACCCTTGGTTGGGTCTATTTCAAGAAGGGACTTCACGGACCCGCAGTCACGGCGTTCCGCGAATCGGTCGAGAAGAGCCCTAATACCGCTATCTACCACTTCCACCTTGGGCTCGCGTATGCCAGCTCGGGTGACGCCGCGAGAGCGAAAGAGGCGCTGTGGCTAGCGTTGACACTCAAGCTGCCCCCGCAGTAAACTGCCGAGTCTACTAAGACTCTCTCCTCACTCTGATGAGCTGCTACTCTCGTATCTTTCTTTTTTGTCCACGTACTCAGTACACCGACTCTCATCGCAGTCATTGATACATTCGCCTCGCGTTCTGCAAGTCCTTCTGAGCCTCAATCCTGGAGAGACTCGAATGGCTCGTCGTTGAGCTCGCCACTCGTCTTAGCGGCGAGATCGCCCATGGCCGTTTGTTGTCTCTACTGAAGAAGGCGTTTTGGCGAGTGAGGTGCGGAATGCCGGAGTTCCTGTGAGTGCGCTGAGCATGTACCAACAGATTTCACCCGGTCTCGGGCGACGGCTCTCCGACCTCGCTCGCCGCTACAATGCCAACGTTCTCCACTGTCATCACTACTCACCGTTCCTCGAATCTACTCGTAGCGAACACAGCCAATCACAATGCCTTCGCCGGCTTTGCGCCTGGGGCTTCCAGCGAAAACGCGTTCACCAGCATTACCGCGAATGTCAATGGCAGGAACGGATTCGAGATTCATCTTGTGTTCCGACAACAACACATTGAACTACAACACCGCGAGCTTAAACTGAGCTCACTGTATCGCGCTGAGTGTTTCCGCGCACAACCACTTCCACTGCAACGTTGCGAATGCTAATGTGCTGAACGGATTCAGCTTCGCTGACAGCGACTCAAATCTGCTCTAAGAGAACACGTTCAAACAGAAATGTGTTCGCCTTAATCTACCTCCTACGCTCGTCTAGTAACACACTTCTGTACAACACCCTCAAGAACAACTGCGTTATACTCTACTTCGAGACGTCGTCGTTTAATACTGTGCTGCGCAACAATGCGTGCCCTAACCTGTATATCTATGCCTTTCAGTATGTCAACAGCACCTTTAATACCTTCTAAGACAACCTCTTCTGTCTTACCGAGCGCATTTTACGCTAATAACCGCTGAGATCCAGAACACTAGAGCCGTCACTACGGCCCTTTGTGCCTTCACTCATGCTATGCCGAGAGCCTAGTCAGCTGCGCTGCCCGTTTCACAAACGCGCTATCTACCTTGAACAGCAGATCCAGTGAGCGTCTCACTTAATGCCTATCCTTGCTTTTACCGTCCACGTATGCGAACCCCGTCTAAGTAATAGCGTAAACTGCTCGCCAACTAACCGAGTTGCTTGCCTTATCCAGGTGTGCCACTTACTCAAGTATCTCCTCTGGTTTCGGAACGCAAATGACTTAATCCGGCGTCGCTGTTCTCCAAAAAGCGTGTCGCCAGCGATGCCGCCCACCTACACTGGCGTGATACTTCCCTGCGCATGTGTAAAGGAGGGTGCCGACGATGCGCACCGCATTGACCGCAACACGCATCGTGCGGTCTCTGTTTATCCTCGCTGCGCCGGTGTCCGCTTCCGCCCTGTCGGCGGGCTGCTGCTCGCCGACATCTCCAACAGACCTCCGCTATTGCACACCTGAGCCGCACACTCGCAGTCCAGCACATTGGAGAGCAGGAGAAGCACTATGGTGTTCAGCCTTCGCGCTCCGCTCTTCGCCTTTCTCGCCTTCCACTTCGCCGCCGCCCCCGTCCTCGCGCAGACTGCTCTGCCAGCAACCTACATATCTAAATGGTCCACGCTCATCTTTAAACCTAGACCCTACACACGCCGTGAGACTATGTTGCCTTACTACGTCGCCTACCTCGTCAAGAGTGCAACTTTATCGCCTAACCTCGTCTATCTGCGAACTTCTTTTTCTCCTTCACTCTCCGCTACAGTCTTGTCTTCAGCTTATACATCTATTCTATCCGCTACCACTCTTTCTTCCTCGTCTATCCACAGACTTTAGTGGTCACGCAGGTCTCTTACCGTGAAGTTGCGCATCTCAGCGCTATGTCCTGTAAGCTAGACTTGCGCTCACCGTCTTTGTACTTTCTGAGCAGCGCTGTCCATTACTTTCTTCTACTCTTTTTCTACAATCTGCGCTGCTTACTCTGCCATCCTACTTTCTCCAGCTCAAAGCTATCTTCTTGCCAGATCACTTCCTTGCGCTACTCTTCTGCAGTTCTCTACTACTCTCACTCCATTCTGCGCTTCCGTACTCGCCTAAGTTGTCAGTGATCTCTGTGATTGCCGACGCTCGCGCCGGCGTCTGATCGAGCGCTACGAATCAGGTGCGCGTACGAGCGGACTCGCCTCTAAATGCAATCCAACTGAGTCTTGCAGAGACACGTGGCGTTGTTTGAAAAGCACTGTCTGTTCTGTGTCCGCGGCAGTATCCCGCCCTTGACGTCGGTACCCTTGACCGTCAAGTCCCTGAGCGTGTCCTTGCTGAGCGTCAGCTTCGGCCGATTCCCCAATGCCTTACGACCACCGTCTTTCTTGCTTGCCATGGTCCCGCCTCGGTTTCTGAAGTCGCGGTAGAGGACGTTGAGCCCGTCGATGCGGCGGCTTCACTTGATCAGTGCGGGAAACCCACCAAACGTGTCGGGCCGCAGCACGTACCGGCGTTTAGGACGGCGGCGGGGCTCCCTCAGGCTTACTTGGGCCCTCCGGTGGGTCCGAGGTGATGAGCCGATACACGTAATCCGTGAGCTCGCGAAGCCGCAGACCAGGAAGGTCTGAGGGCCGTCCCTTCGATGGCATCGCCGGGATCTCGACCGCACCGCGTACGATTAAAGCCGCAGCGATGGTCGCTCGCGCCTGTGCTTCTAGTGGATCCATCATGCCCTCGTGGGAGAAGGCCCGAGCCGCAGGAGGGTGGAACCTTTCGCGTCTCAGGGCGGGTAAGGTAGCGGCAAGCCTATCACGCCGTCACGCGCGGGCGCGACGCTTCGGCACGTCGCGACGCCGCTCACGCCATTCGGCGCTGCCGTACTCCCCGAAGTTGTCGGTGATCTCGGTCAGCCCGTAGCGCACGTGCGCGCGCATCGCCGCGTCCGCGGCAGCGGGATCGCCGGAGACCAACGTCGACGCGAGCTCGGAATGAAAGTGCGGCGGCAACGGAGTGCGGCGAGCCGACACGTCGAAGAGCCAGTTGAGGACGAGCACGTGATTGCGCTCGATCATCTGCGTCAGCAGCGGGCTGGCGGCGTGCTCGGCAATGTGCAGATGCAGCCGGACGTGGCGGCTGTGGACCTTGAACCGGAATGACGGGTCGTTGGGACGCGTCGCCAGCTCGCCAAACAGGCTGTCGACCTGATTGCCGAGGTGCTGGAGCTCGAGCCGCTGCGCCGGCGTCGCCCGCGCGGCAAACAGCCGCGCCGACTGCGACTCGAGCGCTTCGCGCAGTTCATAGAGGTCGCGAATGTCCTTCGCGCTCGGAATCCGGACGCGGGTGCCGGCCCGCGGCGCGACTCTCGACCAGCCCGTCCGCCTCGAGCCGGCGCAGCGCGTCGGTGACCGGCAGCACGCTCATCCCGAGTTCCTGGGCCAGACGACGGCGCGAGAGCGCGGTGCCGGGCCGCAACTGGCCGCGGAGGATCTCCTCGCGAACCGCGACATAGGCGGCGTCGGCCAGGCTCGGCGGCGCCGCCCGGCGCGCGCGATCCGTGACCGGCGCTTGTCGCCGTCGGGCGGAGCACCGCCGTCCGCCCCACTGCCGCCCGCCGCACCCCCCGAATTCCGGCCATCAATCGCCAGTGTAACCCGCAACACCTTGACGGTCTGCCGCGGCGCATGTTACTAGAACTGACATTTCAGTAGCACTTGCGTTCCGCGGCGGCGCCGCCCGCGATTCAGGAGCACCCATGACACGCGCAGCTTGCACGTCCCTCTGCCTCGCTCTGGCCCTGACGCTCGTCGCCGCCTCGCCGGCGGCCGCGCAGACCGGCCAGATCAACGGTGTCGTCACCGATAACACCGGTGGCGTCGTGCCGGGCGCCCTCATCAAGGCGCTCGAAGTGGCCACCGGCCTCGCGCGCGAGACGGTGTCGGGAGCGGACGGCCGCTACACCTTCACCTCGCTCCGGCCGACGACCTACGACGTCTCTGTGGAGTTGAGCGGCTTCCGCCCCGCTCAACGCAAGGGCGTCTTGCTGCAGGCCAACCAGAACCTCACCATGAACTTCTCGGTCGAGCTCGGCACCCTGGCCGAAACCGTGACAGTGTCAGGAGAATCGCCGCTCGTGGACGTGTCGTCGGCCACGCTCAGCGAGGTCGTCGATTCCAAGCGCATCGTCGAGCTCCCGCTCAACGGCCGCGACGCCGCGACCTTGAGCACCCTGGTCCCCGGCATGGTGCTGACGACGGTGGATCGCGAGTCGGGGAAGACGATTCCCGGCGCGCTGCGCATGTCGACCAACGGCACCGAATCGCGGCAGGTCTCGTTCCGTCTCGACGGCACCAGCCACTCCGACCCGTATTACCAGCAGAACCAGCCGTTCCCGTTTCCTGACGCGCTCCAGGAATTCAGCATTCAGACCAGCAACTACAGCGCCGCGCAGGGCAATAGCGCCGGCGCCGTCGTCAACGCGGTCACGCGATCGGGGACCAACGACTTGCACGGCGGCCTGTTCGGGTATTTGCGGGATCGTGAGTTCACCGCCAAGAACTTCTTTGCGACCGACAAGGACTTCCTGAAGCGCAAGCAGTACGGCGGGTTTGCCGGTGGACCGATTCGCCGCAACCGGATGTTCTTCTTCGGCGGCTGGCAGGGCACGACCATCGACAATCGCGGCACCAATCTCGTGCAGTTTGCGCCGACGACCGATCAGCGCAACGGCAACTTCACGACCTGCGGCGCGGCCTGCAATCGCGCGCTGACCGATCCGGTCACCGGCCAGCCGTTCCCGAACAACCAGATTCCGGTGTCACGGTTCGATCCGGCGGCGGTGAACGTCCTGCGATTCATTCCGCAGGTCGGCGGCGACGGCCGCTATCAGGTCCCACGCCTCATCGGCCAGAACGACAATCAGGCAGTTGTCAAGCTCGACCATCAGCTCACCGAGAGCAATCAGCTGGGCGTCCGCTACTTCTTCGATCACTTCACCAACGATCCGACCTACACGGAAGGCGACCTTCTCAGCTACCGCAACCCGACGCTGCAGTCGCGCGTGCGCGCGCAGAACATCGTCGGATCGTGGAATCGCACCTTGACCAACACGTCGCTCAACGAGCTTCGCGTCGGCTACAACCGCATGCATGCGCGACGGTTCCCGCCCACCAACAACGTGCCGAGCATGCAGGATCTCGGCGTTCGGCTCCCGATCTACCCGACGTTACCCTCGATCTCGCAGATCCGCGCCGACGGCTATTTCGAGATCGGCGACAACCTCGAGGCGTCGTTCGTCCGCAACGGCCTCGAGCTGAACAACCGCTTCAGCTGGCTGAAGGGCAAGCACAACATCCAGGCCGGCGGCGAGGCGCAGCGCTACACCGTCAAGATCGAGAACCAGTTCCGCCGCGCCGGCCATTTCACGTTCGACGGCAGCCGCACCGGCCATCCGATCGCCGACTTCCTGCTCGGGTACGTCCAGACCTTCGACCAGGGCACGGGCGAGTACAAGGACTACAACGTGTGGTACGGCTCGCTCTTCGTGCAGGACGACTTCAAGGTCTCGTCGCGGGTCACGCTGAATCTCGGGCTGCGCTACGAGAACACGCCACCGTGGCACGAGACCGAAGGCCGCATCGAGTATTTCTCGGTCGAGAACTACAACAACAACGTCCGCTCGACCGTCTTCCCCGCCGCGCCGCGTGGCGAGGTGTTCCGCGGCGACGCCGGCGTTCCCTACGACGGCACCAACGCACAAACGAACAACTTCGGGCCCCGTGTCGGCTTTGCGTGGGATCTGACCGGCGATGGCCGCACCAGCCTTCGCGGCGGCGGCGGTCTGTTCTACGACCAGCATCGCGACGGCGAATCCGGCAATGGCGCGGTCAACGCGGCGCCGTGGAGCATTCGCCTGTCGGTGACGCGCCCGACCGGTCCGTTCTCGGACCCCTATCTCGGTCGAACCGACTTCAATCTCATCACCGACGACACGATCGGCACGACGAGCGCGCCGTTTCCACGACCCGGTGCTGATCGAAACGCTCGACACCGAGTACAAGACACCGCTCACCTACAACTGGAACCTCACGTTCGAGCGCGAGCTGATGCAGGCGCTTGACCGCGCGCGCGGCGTATGTCGGCTCGCGGTCGGTCAATGGGCGCCGAACGGTCCAGTTGAACCCGGCCGTCTTTACGCCAGGCGACACCCGCGGCACCGACGCGCGCCGTCTGTTTGCTGCCGAAGGCATCGGCCAGGTCAACCTGCAGAAGCAGGACCGTGAGTCGCTCTACAACGGTCTGCAGCTCACGCTGACCAAGCGCTACTCACAGGGCTTCACCGTCACGAGCAATTACACGCTCTCGACGCGTCGAAGGGAACTTCGGCGACGACGTGATTCCGTGGAACGAGTTCACGCTCGACAAGAAGGATCCGCTGGTGTGGGGCCCGCTCACCCAGGATCGCACGCATCGCTTCACGACGTCCTGGGTGTGGGACCTGCCGGGTGCGAACCTGACCGGCCTGACGAAGTGGGTGCTGGGCAACTGGCAGTATTCCGGCGTGATGGAATTCGAGAGCGGGCGGCCGTTCAACGTCATCAGCGGTTCCGACCGCTCGGGCCGTGGTCTCGGCAGCACCACCGATCGCGCGAAGCTCACGGGCCAGCCGATCGAGGTGCCCTCTGGATCCGATCCCACGCTGTGGTTCAACCCGGCGGCGTTCGCCGTCGCCGACGTCGGGACGTTCGGCGACGTGCCGAAGGGATTTCTGCGCGGCCCGTCGTTCCACAGCTGGAACATGGGGCTGTTCAAGAACTTCCGCTACGGCACCGGCTCGAACGTCCAGTTCCGCATCGAGGCGTTCAACATCTTCAACCAGGTCAACTTCGACATTCCCGGGACGACGCCGGGCGATAACCGCATCGCGGTCAACAGCGCGAACTTTGGCCGGATCACGCGGACCGTCCCAGTCACTGGGGATCCCCGACTGATTCAGTTCGGCTTGAAGTTTGTGTTCTGAGCGGGGCGTCGCTACGCGACGCAGGGCTCCTCGCTAACGCTTGGAGCAGGGCTCGGCTCGCGGATCTCGCCGAGCAGGGACAGACGTTCCCTGCTCGCGAAGCGAGCCCTGCTTCGCGAAGCGAAGCCCTGCTCGGAGCGAAGCGACGAGCCTGCTCCGACCAACGGTCACGTCTCTCCCTTGACCGTCACGCCCCGCGCCCATAGCCTCACAGCCATGGACGCGAAATGGATTGTGGTGGCGACGCTGCTGGTCGCGGTTGCCGGCCTCGCGGCGCAGGACAGCGGCCGCGGGACGCCCGACGTGCGACTCATGACTCTCGACCCGGGTCATTTCCACGCGGCGCTGATTCAGAAGGAGATGTATCCCGGCGTGGCGGCACGCGTCGATGTCTACGCGCCGGACGGCTGGGATCTCGCCGAACATCTCAAGCGCGTCACGGCGTTCAACAACCGGCGCGACCGGCCCACCTCGTGGCAGACCGAGGTCCACAGCAGCGCCGACTTCCTCGAGCGGATGCTGCGCGAGCGGCCGGGCAATGTCGTCGTGCTCTCGGGACGCAATCGCGGCAAGGTCGATCGGATCGCGCGGTCGGTCGAGGCCGGTCTGCATGTCCTCGGCGACAAGCCGTGGATCCTGAACTCCGCGGATCTTCCGACGCTCGAGAAAGTACTCGCCGAGGCGGATCGCAAGGGCGTCGTGGCCTTCGACATCATGACCGAGCGCTTCGAGATGGCGACCATCCTCCAGCGCGCGCTCGTCAACGACGCCGCCGTCTTCGGTCAGGCCGTGCCGGGCACCGCGGACGCGCCTGGCGTCTACATGGAAAGCGTGCATCACCTGATGAAGACGGTGGCCGGCGCGCCGAACATCAGGCCGGCGTGGTTCTTCGACACCACGGAGCAGGGTGAGGGACTGAACGACATCGGCACGCACCTTGTCGATCTCGTGCAGTGGACGCTCTTTCCCGATCAGGCGATCGATCACCGCAAGGATGTGACCGTCGTCGCCGCGCAACGCTGGCCGACGGTGATTCCCGAAGCCGAATTTCGCCGCGTCACCGGCACGGCCGGTTTCCCGGCGAGCCTTGCCAGCGCGGTGAAGAGCGGAAGCCTCGACTACTTCGCCAACACGCTGGTGTCGTACACCCTGCGCGGCGTCCACACGAAGCTGAACGTGATCTGGGACTGGGAAGCACCCGCGGGCGCGGGAGATACCCACTACGCCTTCTACCGAGGCAGCCGGGCGCGCGTCGAAGTGCGCCAGACGCGCGCCGACGGCTACATGACGGAGGTCTATGTCGTCCCGAACTCACCCGAGTCGAAGCCGCAGGTCCTCGGCGCCGTTCAAGCGAGAGTGGCGGCGCTGCAGAAAGCGTTTCCCGGCGTGACGGTCGAGGATCGCGGCACCGAGCTCCGTCTCAACATCCCCAAGGCGTTGCGCACCGATCACGAAGCGCACTTCGGCGAGGTCGCGACGCGCTTTCTCGGCTATCTGCGCGACCGCAAGACGCTGCCCGCCTGGGAGCGCCCGAACATGCTCGCGAAGTACTTCGTCACCACGACGGGGACGGAGTTGAGCCGAAAGCAACCCACTAAAGCCGCGCCGCGAATAGCCCCTCAGTAGATCTGGCGATCTGATGATCTAGTGATCTCGTGATCTGCCGCCTAAAAAAACAGCTCCGCGGGCGCCCACCCGCGGAGCTGAAGGGCGCGTAGGAGCCGCCGTCAGAAGATGTAGCGCAGCGAGAACTGCATCCTCCGCTCGGTGCGCGCCGAGGTGACCTTGCCGAAGTTCGTGTCGGTCTGGTTGCCGTTGGCGTCGAAGATCGCGGAGGTGTCGACCTCGTTGTACGACAACTGGTCGAACAGGTTGTAGATCTCCCAGCGGAACTGCAGCCGCTGGTTGCCCTTCATCGGGACGTTCTTGAAGAACGACACGTCGTGGTTATGGAACCCGGGAAGCTGAAGCAGCGCGTTGTCGCAGTTGTTGCCGACGTCGCCGCGACCGTTCGGACGCTTGAAGACGCTCGTGTCGAACCAGCGATCGAGCGTGCGGTCGCCGCGCGACAGATTGGGATCGCTCGTCACGTTCGGAAATGGACCGTTGTTGTTCCCGCAGCGCTCGCCCCCGCCGGTGAAGTCGAAGCCGTCGGTCGTGGTGAACGTCACGCCGGTATACCCGCCGGTGGCGAAGGTGCTGATGCCTGAAATGCTCCAGTCGTCGAGCAACCACCGCAGCCCGCGCGCGTTACCGAGCTTGCTGCCGGCGTCCGGCAGGTCGACGCTGTAGCTCATGACCAGCACGTGCTCTTGAACGTTGCTGCGCTGCCACGAGTTGTCTCGTGACACCCCGTTGTCGAAGTAGGCGGTCGCGCCGCCGACCGCGTCGTTGAAGAAGTTCTGACGTCCTTTGGCCCACGTATAGGCGCCAGCGAGCTCGACGCCTCCCGTGTAGCGGCGGGTCAGCTGCACCTGCAGCGAGTTGTAGTTGGACTGCCCGGTCGGCTCGGTGATGGTGATGTCTCCGTAGCCAACGATCGGGCGCAGGAACACATCCGGCATCGCGCCAGGATTCGCCGCCGTCGCCGCCACCGTCGCGTCGCGATTCTGTGGCAGGAACCGTGCGCCCGCCGGAATCGGGTTCAAGTTGTTCTGCACGGGCAGATACCGCGTCCGATCGCCGACGTAGGCCACGTCGAGCACCGTGTGCCACCCGAGCTCGCGCTGGATGCCGACGTTGAACCGGACGGCGTTGGGCCGTTTGTCGGTGCGCTCGACGCCAGTCACGCCGATGGGAGTCGTCGCGCTCGTTCCGGTCATGAACGAGGCGAGATCCGTATAGCGCACCACGCGGTCGAACCGAAACGCCGCGCCGCCCGTCGAGTAGAAACCGCCGTGCGCTTCGTGGAAGGAACCGCCCGCCGCGCGGACGACGGTCTTCGAGTCGATGGCCCACGCCACACCCAGGCGCGGATCGTAGACCACCGGGATCGGATCGACGAAGCCTTCGCCGTCCACATACTGGCCATCGCGCTGGGTGACGATCCCGTTGATCTGGCAGGGTGTCGACGGCGTGATCACGCCACACACATAGCCGGTGCCGGGAACCATCTGGCCGATAAACGTGACCGGGACAATCTCGCCGGTGAGCGGGTTGACGCCGCGCCGCCCGAGCGACGTCGTGACCGGGGCGTACAGCACCGGCGGACGGCCGCCCCAGCTGGCATCGAACCGTTCGAAGCTGAAGACCGACGACTCGCCGAGCACGTGCCGCGGTCGATCCGACTTGTACATCCGCAGGCCCATGTCGACGGTGACCGCCGAGTGCGGTTTCCAGGTGTCCTGCCCGTACCACGCGAACGTCGTCTGACGGCGGTGATCCCCGGGACGGCCCATCGACTCGGTGTAGCTCGTCACCTGGCCGAGAAAGGCGTTGGAGAAGGCAAACCCGGTGTTGTTCGGGTTCGCGGTGTCGTTGGCAAGGTTGAACTCGCCACCGAACGTACCGGAGCGCGCCTGGCCGAAGTTTTCGCGCTCGCGCATCAGACCGAGCTTGAAGGTGTGCGCCCCGCGCGTGTGCGTCAGGTTGACGGCGGCGTTGATCGCGCTGTCATTGCCGGTCAGCGGAAACCGGCCGTCGTAATTGATATTCGGGACCCAGTCGTTGCTGCCACTGCTCTGGAAGTTGCCCCACATCACGCGCGGAATCACATTGAGCGGATTGTGCAGCCCCGCGAACTGCGGCAGGTTGGCAAGCGCGGGAAACGTCGCGCGTTGCAGCTTGGCGAGCTCTTGATCGTTCTCCGGCGGACCGTCCTCGAAGCTGTCGAACACCCCGAAGCTGGCTTCCAGGACGGTGTTCTGGCCAAGGACCCGCAGGTAGTCCAGCTTCCCCTGGTCGGCGTCGAAGTCGTAGCGCTGACGATAGAGACCCCACCGGCCGTTGGTCGGCACGCCGGCCGCGTTGAGACCGACGCTCTTGGTGAACCACGACTGCGCTTTGACCGAGAAGGTGTCCTTGGCCGTCGGTCGATAGTCCATGCGCAGGACCTGCGAACGGCGAGGCGAAGGAATGCTGGCTTCCTGATACTGGTAGTTGTAGCCCGAGCCCGTGGTGTTGGGCAGCGGCAGGATGTTCAGGAACGCCAGGCCTCGCGGATCCGCGCGATCCAGCGGAATCACGTTGCCCGGGAACGCCGCGTTGGTCAGCGGATCGCGAATGGGAATGAGCGCGCCCGCCGGCGTGCGCGATTGGGAAAAGTCGCCGCGACGTTCGAGCTCGGTGGGCATCATGAAGCGCCGCAGCTGCTGCGGATTCTTCAGACGGGTGTCGTCGACCGAGTAGAAGAAGAACAGCTTCTCGCCGTCAGCGTTGATCCGGGGGATGTGCGGGATCGGGCCGCCGAGCGTCCCACCCAGCGTCGAATAGCGGTATTCAGGCTTCGGAATGCCGGCGAGCTCGTTGAAGTAGTTGATGGAGTTGAATCGCTTGTCGCGTTGATACGTGTACGCGGTGCCGTGGTACTCCGAGCCGCCGCGCTTGGTGATGAAGTTCACCTGGGCGCCGCCCTTGAGCCCGTACTCGGCGGCATAGGCGCTCATCTGAACCTGGACTTCGGCAATCGCATCGAGATTGGTCGCGCCGCTGAAGTTCGTGCCGCCACCGCCGCCCCCACCACCATCACCGCCGTTCACGCCGTCGACGTAGATCGTCTGGCTTGCGCCTCTCGAGCCGCCGATCACGGGCACCGCGGTCGCAAAGCTGCCGCCAAACGTCTCCTGGTCGTTCGCGAGGTTGTTGTTGCCCGCGACGGAGACGCCCGGAAGGATCTTCAGGAGCGAAATCGGGTCGCGGCCGCGAATCGACAGATTGGTGACCTGCCTGAGATCGAGCTGCGCCTCCTGGCCGGTCCGCGTCAGGTCGAGCGTTTCGCCCAGGGCGGTCACGCTGACGGTCTCGTTCACGTCGCCGACTTCAAGCCGCAGTGAACCGACCGCCAGACGGCTGTTGGCCGCGACGACGTTGTTCCGCTGCTCCAGCGGCTTGAACCCTGAGAGCCCGACCCGAATCGTGTAGGGTCCGGGCGCCAGGCCGGCGAAGGCAAAATCGCCGACATCGCTGGTGACCGTTCGACGCTCTTCACCGGTGCTCTCGCTCGTCACGGTCACGTCGGCACCCGGCACCACGTTGTTCGATCCATCGACGATCGTTCCGGACAGCGAGCCGGTGACCGTTTGCGCCGAAACGTTGACGGCGACGAACGTCGCCAGGAGCATCGTCAACAGCCTGAGACGACCCATACCAGACCCCCTTGAGGCCCCCGCGGGACAAGTCAGCAAAACCGGGCGGCATCCGCCCGTTATGCGCTTGATATAACCAACTCAAACGGTAAAGTAAACTCACTTGCCGTTACAGATTGGGGCAGGTAAGGCAGGTCGGGCGGGTCAGGCAGGTAGGGCCGGCAGGTCGGGCGGATGGGGACAAGGTATGCGGATTTCGAGAACCATTGCCGTCGCATCTGCTGTTGCCATCGCGGCGACGATCGCGATTCCAGGCGTGACGCTGCCCTACCCGCCCCACCCGCCCTACGCCCCACCAGCCCCACCCGCCCTATCAGCCCTACACCACCTGGAGCGACTACGCGGGATCGGCCGACTCGATGCAGTACTCGGCGTTGTCGCAGATCAATCGCGGCAACGTCGCGACGCTCGAGCGGGCCTGGTTCTTCCCGGTGCCCGGCGATCCCGAGCGGCTTCCGTTCAACCCGCTCGTGGTCGACAACACGATGTACGTCGCCGGCGCCGGAGGCGTGGTCGTCGCGCTGGAGGCGGCGACCGGGAAAGAGATCTGGACGTCGAGCGCAATCGCCACCGAACGCGGACTCACCTACTGGGAGAACCGCGACCGCTCCGATCGCCGGCTGATTCTCACGAACGGGAACGGCATTCGCCAGATCGACGCGCGAACCGGCCGGTCCATCACGACCTTCGGCGACAACGGCGTCGTCGACATGCGGACCGGCAATCCTCGACGCCTCGGCGGCCCCAACAACAGTCCGCCCCGTGTTTTCGAGAACCTGCTCATCGTCGGCTCGAACACCGGCGAAGGGTACGGGTCGCCGCCAGGTGACGTCCGCGCCTACGACGTCGTCACTGGCCGTCTCGCCTGGACGTTCCACACGATCCCGCGGCCCGGCGAATTCGGCTACGACACCTGGCCGCCTGATGCGTGGCAGTACGCAGGCGGCGCGAACGTATGGGGCGACATCACGCTCGATGCGACCAACGGCATCGTGTTCGTGCCGACCGGATCGCCGACCCACGATTTGTATGGTGCCGATCGCGCCGGCGCCAATCTGTTTGGCAACTGTCTGATCGCGCTCGATGCACGAACGGGCACGCGGCGGTGGCACTTTCAGGCGGTGCACCACGACCTGTGGGACTACGACCTCGCCTCGGGGCCCAAGCTCCTGACCGTGCGCCACGAAGGTCGCTCGGTGGATATCGTCGCGGTCGCTGGCAAGACCGGTTTCCTGTACGTGTTCGAGCGCCTGACCGGAACGCCGTTGTGGCCAATCGAGGAGCGAGCCGTACCCAAAAGCGAGGTGCCGGGCGAAGTGTCGTGGCCGACACAGCCGTTTCCGCTGAAGCCGCCACCGTTTGCGCGGCAGCGCGTGTCGCCGGAGGACGTCAATCCATTCGTCAGCCCCGACGAGCGGGCGCGACTCGCGCAAGCCGTGCGCGACGCGGCCAACGACGGCCTTTTCACGCCGTCGAGTCACCGTCGATCGCACATTCAACTGCCTGGCGCCTGGGGTGGCGCGAACTGGGGCAGCACCGCAGCGGATCCGGCGACCGGCATGCTGTACGTGCGCAGCCTCGAGATGCCGAGCTATCGCAGGATGTCGCTCGTTGAACCTCCGACCAACCGCGGTTCAGCGGCGGCTTCCACTGCCCCACCCGCGAGCCCGCAACACGAACTCGGCTTCAACATCTACACGCGGCTCTGCTCCACCTGCCATGGCGCGGGTCAGACGACGATGCGATCGCCGGCGAAGCTGGGGTCGACCCAGTTTCGCGCGTTGATCCGACAGGGGCGCGAGCAGATGCCCGGGTTCTCGGACGTGCTGTTACCGAATGACCGCGTCGCGGCGCTCGAGCGCTACCTGCTGAGTCTTCCAGTGATGCGGGATCCGAGCGGCAGTGGCGACGAGTTCGTTCAGCTGCCGGCGAATCTGACCCGTTACCCCGGACCAGACACGCGCTACAGCGGGTCGTTCTCGGCGGGCTGGTACACGAGTAACGGCTACCCGGCAATCGGGCCGCCGTGGACGCAGCTGGTCGCCTACGATCTCAACGACGGCACGATCGCGTGGCGAGTGCCCGACGGACAGGCGCCCG
This sequence comes from uncultured Acidobacteriota bacterium, assembly GCA_963841895.1. Classification (GTDB taxonomy): domain Bacteria; phylum Acidobacteriota; class Vicinamibacteria; order Vicinamibacterales; family UBA2999; genus JACCSI01. Next base: position 73,461 of record CAWJEO010000015.1, on the reverse strand, counting down.
GAATTCCCGAGTCCGGCGGATCGAGGACCGGGACCGTGCGTCCGCGCAATGGTCCTGTAGTGACGGCGGGCGGCCTCGTGTTCGTCGCCAACGCGCAGGATCGCTTCCTGCGCGCCTACGACGCCGCGTCAGGTCGGGTCCTGTGGGAGCACGAGCTCGAGGCGAATCCGGAGGGGATTCCCGCGGTGTACGACGTTGCGGGACGTCAATACATCGCGTTCGCGGCTGGCGCGTCGTGGGGCACCGGCGGGGATCCGGTCTGGCGGAACCCGCTGCACCGAAAGCCCGGATCGATGACGGCGCAGGGATATCACGTGTTCTCCCTGCCGCGGTGATTGCGCAGATTCTTGTGGATTACGCAGAGGTAAGAATCCGCAGATTTCGCGGATTACGCAGATTTATTTTTAGGACATCGACAGCCAGATCACCAGATCACGAGATCACGAGATCACCAGATCACCAGATCACCAGATCACCAGATCACCAGATCTCAACGAGGCTGTATATGCGTGCGAAGGTTTTTGCGGGGTTCGTCGCGGTGGCTCTCGTCTGCGGCGCGTTGGCGATCGGAACGGCGGCGCAGGCGCCCGGTGAGAAGCCGGCGTTTCAGCGCGCGCCGGATGCGCTCGAGCGGGTGACGTGGCGCACGCGAACGCTGGTTGGCGACGACCGGCTGACCAATTGGGACCTTGCGATCGCAACCCAGACCCTGCCGGGCCTCACGTTTCTGGAGGGCGTGGTTCGAGCCGAGGCGGCGGTCGTCGACTTCGTGGAGGGCGCCGACACCCAAACGGTGAGCCCTGATCTGCAAAAACGCTTTGACTTTACCCTTACAGCTGCGGAACGCGCGGACATCAAGATCCGCATGGGTCCGGTGCGGCTGCTCAGTTACGGCGTCAGCAGCGTGCCGGCCGAACCGGCCAGCCTGCGCAAGGTGCTCGAGTTCGCGAAGGACATGAACGCCGGTACCGTCGTGTTTGGAACCGGCGAGCGACCTCTCAGCCCCATGCCATCGGCGGCCGACGTCGCACGGCTCGACCAGTTGGCCACTGCGGTTGACATCAACGTCGCGCTCGTCGGCGGTCCTCAGGCCCTCATGCCGGCCCTCAAGGGAACGAGCAAACGAGTGGGCCTGGGAATCGACATCGGCAACTCGGGCGGCACCGTGAACTGGCGTGACGTGCTCACTCCCGTGAAAGACAAGCTCGCCTACGTCCGCCTGCGTGATCGGTCGCGCGGCAACAACGTGCGGCTCGGACAGGGCGAGGTCAAGGCGAGTGAGCTGTTTTTGGCGCTGAACGCTCTCCAGGTGCGCCCTCTCGTGCTGTCTCTCGACGCGAGCGGAATCGTGAAGGCGCCTGCCGACCTCTTCGGCGCTGTCGACGCGTTCGAGCACGTCGCACAGCTTGCCTACGGTCAGCATTTCACCGATTTCTCACGCTCCCGTCCCATTCGGCGCGATCTCATACGGCCGGCGAAGGGCGAGACGCTCACGGCGGCGGAAGTCGATCGCCGCTCCGCCGAGATGATGCAGCAGATCCGCAAGGCGATTCCGGCGCAGCCGTACGCGGCGCCGCAAAAGCCACGGAAGCTGCTCGTCGTCGAGAGCCTGCAGGGGATGTCGCACGACACCATTCCGCACGCCAACGTGATGCTGGAGGAGATGGGAAAGATCACGGGCGCGTGGACGACCGAGTTCAGCAACGACCTGGACAACCTGAAGTATCCGAAGGTCAAGGATTACGACGGCATCTTCCTGAACAGCATCGTCGGCGAGTTTGCCCCCGACCTCGCGGTTCGCGACGGGCTGCTTCGCTTCGTGCAGGAAGGCGGCGGCGTCGGTGGCGTGCACGGCACCCCCTGGGCGTCGCGCAACTGGGACGAGTTCGGCATCCTCTTCGGCGCGAAGAGTGCGCCGCACCGTATCGAGCAAGGCGTGATGCGCGTCTACGACGCGGCCAGTCCGCTGGTCGCACCACTCGGCGGCAAGCCGTTGAACTTCCGCGAGGAGTACTACCGCTTCGAACACCAGGGCATGAACCGGCTGCGCTGGGAAGATGTGCGCGTGCTGTTGACCGTCGACCTGGACGATCCGGCGATCGAGCCGCGCCCGTGGACCGGCTACAAGCGGCCGGACAACGTCTACCCCGTGTCGTGGATCAGGACCTACGGCAAGGGCCGCATGTTCTATTCGTCGCTGGGCCACATGCCGGAGACGTTCACGACGCCGGCGCTCGTCGGCCACTTCCTCGCCGGCGTGCAGTATCTGCTCGGCGATCTCGCCGCCGATGCGGCACCGAATCCACGGGCGACGACAAACACGCCGCCCCAGCCACCCGGCCAGCCGGCGGCGGCGCCCGCGGTTCCCTCGATTTCTCAACGCCCGACGGGATCGAGCCTCGGCACGATTCGCGTCGGCGCGTCGGATAACAACATCTGGTTTGGCTGGCGCGTCGGCGTCCCCACGGCAGCGTTGAAGTCGCTGTCGATCAGCGACGTGCTCGCCAGGACGGATCTCTCGAGCGTGGCGCACGTCGAGTTGTCCGACTCGCAGCAGGTCAGCGTCGAGGTCCCCAAGCCGCTCGATCCCCGTCTGCAGCCTGGCGAGCGAAACGCCGTGGTTCGCCGTCTTCGCGAGCTGAATCAGCAGGTGCTCTCTTACCGCGTGACGACGTTGCCGGCCGACGCCGCGGCCCGCCGGCGCATCTTCGAGCTCGCGCGCAGTCTCAATGCGCCATTGCTCGTCGTCACTGCCGGTCCAGAGAGTCTCCCCGAGCTCGACGCGCTGGCCACCGAGTTCAACATCGGCGTCGCAATTGAGAGCCGCAGTGACCCTGCCGCTCTCGTCGCAGCGTTGAAAGGCCGCAGCGCGCGCCTCGGCCTTGCCGCCGACCTGGCAGCGTGGATGCGGACTGGTGTACCGCTCAACACCGCTCTCGGCAGCACGCGCGACCGGCTGCTGCTCGTGCGGGTGAATCCCACGAGTCGAGACACGAAAGGCATCAGCGATTTCTTCCTCGAGGCGTATCGCGCCGGGATCAAGCCGCTCTCGATCGTGATCGAGCCTGCGGGCGCAACCGAAGCCGACCTGGCCGCGGCGCTGACTGGTTTCGAACAAGTGATGTGGCCGGCGATGGCAGCGCGAGTGCGGACGATGCTGGCCTCGCCGGCGGGCGCGATTCGCGGGCCCGACAGGCTCGAGCCTGACATGCGCCAGCAGATTGCCGCGGCCGCGCCGCGACAGGCGCTTCGGCCGCCCTCGAAGCCGCGAAAGCTCCTGGTCACGGACATCCAGATGTACTCCGGCCACAGCACCATCCCGCACGGCAACTGGCTGCTCGAGCTGATGGGCAAGCAGACCGGCGCGTTCACCCCGGTCTTCAGCAACGACCTGGACCTGCTGAAGTATCCGAAGATCAAGGAGTTCGACGCGGTCTATCTGAACAACGTCTGCGGCATGGTCTACAACGATCCTGACGTTCGAGATGGCCTGCTGCGCTTCGTGCGTGAGGGCGGAGGGATTGGCGGGCACCACGCGGTGACGTTCGCCAACAACCACTGGCCGGAGTTTGCCGAGATGATGGGCGGCTGGGCGGGCGCGCATCACATCGAGAAGCAGATGATCAAGGTTGACGATCCCGCGAACCCGCTCACAGCGAGCTTCGGATCAGCCAGCTTCGAGCACACCGACGAGTTCTACATCTTTCCGCCCTCGTCGCCGTACTCGCGCGCCAAGCAGCACGTGCTGCTCAGCATCGACGTCGAGCGATCCGATCGCGCAACCGAGGGGCGGTTTTGCGCGCAGTGCACTCGTCCCGATCAGGACTACGGCCTCGCTTGGATCAAGACCTACGGCAAGGGACGGACGTATTTCACACCGCTGGGCCACACGACCATCTTCTATACCGATCAACGGTGGACCAACCACCTGCTGGCAGCCATTCAATACATCCTCGGCGACCTGGAGGCTGACTCGGCGACCACTGAAACACGGAAACGCCGCTGAAACACGGACACGGAGCTGCCAAGGAGTCGCGTCAGCGCATGATGGCCTGGTCATCCTCTCGTCGTATCGCCGCGGGTTTGGTCGTGGCGTTTCTGTGCGGTCCGCTGGTCGATGCGCGGGCCCGGCAAGCGGCGTCGACATGGGTCATGGTGGGACCGGATGGGCGGTTGCGATATGCGGCCGATTCGCGCGGGAACCGCATCATGGACTTCTCACATGCCGGATACAACGGCGGCGGAGTCGAACTGCCAACCGTGCGTGTGGCTCGCACGATCCGGCCTGTCGCAGGCGACAACACGACGCACATCCAGAACGCGATCGATCAGGTCGCGGCCTTGGCGCGTGACGCGGATGGCTTTCGTGGTGCGGTCGTGCTCGAACGGGGAACCTACGACGTCGCTGGCTCCTTGAAGATTTCCGCGAGCGGCGTCGTGCTGCGCGGCACCGGTTCGGGTGATGGAGGAACGCTGATCCGGGCGATCGGTCCACCTCACCGGTTCATCGAGATCGCCGGCACCGGCTCGTGGGAGCCGGTCGGCAAGCCGGCGACTGTCACCGACACGTTCGTTCCCTCGGGAGCTCACGCGTTCAACGTGGACGACGCCAGCAGCCTGCGGGTCGGTGATCGCATCCTGATTCAGCGGCCGGTGACCGACGCCTGGGTGCGCTTCATGGGCATGGACACGCTCGTGCGCGATGGCAAGCCACAAACGTGGATCAAGGCGGGGACGCTCATCACCTCCGATCGCACGATTGCGGCGATCGCCGGATCGCGAATCACGCTCGATGTGCCGCTCTCCGACTCGTTCGACGCGACCCACCTGAACCCACCTGGAACGACCGTCGTGAAGTACACGTTCCCTGGACGCCTCCAACAGGTCGGGGTCGAAGGCCTGCGCGTGACCGTGCCCGCGCAAGACAAGCCCATCAGCGAGAGTCGGTCCACCCTGCTTCGGATGAACGCGATCAGCGACGCGTGGGTGCGCGACGTCGTGTCCGTCGACACGCACAACAGCACGACCTTCGGGCCAACCGCGCGACGGATCACGGTCGAGAACGTGCACATCCGCCACACAACGCCGTTTACGGCGCCGGCCGCCCCCGCCGATTTCGCCCTTTCAGGGACCCAGATTCTGCTCGACCGATCGAGCGTCAGCGGTCAGGGCGTGTGGCCGGTCGTGACCCAGGCCGGGGTCACGGGACCTAACGTGGTGCTTCGTTTCAAGAGCGACGGGGCTGGGGTCGCACCCCATCAACGATGGGCAACTGGTCTGCTCGTCGACAGCAGCGAGTTCACCGGAGGCACCGAACGGCGGCCCAACATCGCGTTCTCGAATCGCGAGTACGCCGGGTCGGGCCATGGCTGGAGCGTTGGGTGGGCGGTCGCGTGGAACGTGAAGGCGGATTACGTGCTGATTCAGCAGCCGCCGGGCGCGATCAACTGGTGCATCGGCTGCAGCGGGCGGCCGGCCTCCATCTTGTGGCACGGCAATCCCATTCCATTGCCCCGGATTCCGTCCGACACCTTCGAGTCGCCCGGTATTCCGGTCAGCCCGCCGAGCCTGTACCTGGCACAGCTTGCCGAGCGTGCACTGCACAATAGCCCTCTGTGAGAGTCACCCTTCAGTACGGCACGACCGGGCTCGACGTCGATCTCCCGGCGATCGCGTCGATGTCATCGCGCCGCGGCACACGCTCGGGCTCGCCGACGAACACGCGCAGTTTACGCACGCGGTCCGGCACCCAATCGGCTCGGCACCTCTGGCCTCTTTGATCGGCCCCCGCCATCAGGTTGCCGTCGTCATCCCCGACCTGACGCGTCCCTTCCCCAGCGCCCGCGTGCTGCCGTGGCTCTTCGAAGAACTTGCGCACGTGCCACCTGCGAACGTCGTCATTCTGCTGGGCAACGGATCGCACCGCGCAGCGACCGACGCCGAGATCGCAGCGCTCGTCGGGCCCGAGATCGCGAAGGCGTTCCGCGTACTCAATCACAACGCCTACGATCCGAAGGCCGTCGTCTCGATCGGACGAACACCTGACGGACGCGACGTGCCGATGAATCGCCTCTACGTCGAGGCCGACCGCCGCATCGTCCTCGGCTTCATCGAGCCGCACTTCATGGCCGGCTTCTCGGGGGGCTATAAGGGCGTCTTCCCGGCGCTGGCGGGCATCGACGCGATCATGCACTACCACCGCGCGGCGGTGATTGGCGACCCGCGCAGCAGCTGGGGCATTCTCGACGGCAATCCCACGCAGGATCAAATCCGGTTCAACGGCGCGCTGACGCCGGTCGACTTCCTGATCAACGTCACGCTGAACCGGCGACGTGACATCACCGGCTACTTCTGTGGCGCGGTGCGCGAGGCCCACGCGCAGGGCTGCGCGTTCGCCAAGGACACGGCGATGATGCCGTGCCGCGACGCGTATCCGATCGTCGTCACGTCGAACAGCGGCGCGCCGCTCGACCAGAATCTGTACCAGACCGTCAAAGGCATCTCAGCTGCAGCGCAGATCGTGGCAGACGATGGATTGATCCTCGCAGCGGCGCGGTGTCAGGACGGGTTTCCGGCGCACGGCAATTTCCGTCGACTGCTGCACGAGCACAGTTCGCCGCGCGCGCTGCTCGACACGATTCTCCAGGACGGCTTCTCGATGGCGGATCAGTGGCAGGCGCAGCTGCTGGCGATTGCGCTGCTGAAGGCGCGGATCGGCGTCTTCAGCGAGATTGCCGCGGACGACATCCGTCGCTCCCACCTCGAGCCGGTGGGCGACATCAGTGCGCGGGTCGACGCGGAATTGGCGAAGGCGGGACCGGAGGCGCGGATCGCCGTCCTGCCGGAAGGTCCGATGACGATTCCCTACCTCGCCGCCAGCTGATCATGGATCGGCGCACCTTTCTGACCTTACCGCTCTTGCCCTCCGTGGCGTGGAGGATTGACTTCCGGAGCGACAGAACGGCGGCGGAAGTCGTTCGCAAACCGGCGCCGCCCCGCCCACGATCGATCTCCCCGCTCTCGAGCGGCCGCGTGTTCTCCAGCAAGCCAACGCGTATCTCAACGAGGCGCCAGTCACGGTCACCGCCAACGCCAGTCCGCGCAGCGCCGGCGGCCGGCACGACTTCTTCTCGGAAGCGGACTACTGGTGGCCCGATCCTGCGACCCGAAGGGGCCCTACATTCAGCGCGACGGGATGACCAATCCCGACAACTTCGTCGCGCACCGGCGGGCCATGGTGCGGCTCAGCCTCCAGGTGCCGGCGCTGGCTGCCGCCTACCGCCTCACCAACGACGACCGCTTTGCGCGACATGCGGTACGGCACCTGCGCGCGTGGTTCGTGGATCCAGCGACGCGCATGAACCCTCATCTCCTGTACTCACAGGCCATCCAGGGCCGCGTGACCGGCCGCGGCATCGGCATCATCGATACGGTGCACCTGGTCGAGGTCGCGCGCGCGATGCCGACGCTCGAGATGTCTGGCGCGCTCTCCGGCAGCGAGCGCAGCGCCGTGCGCGCCTGGTTCAGCGATTACCTGACCTGGATGACCACCCACAAATACGGCATCGAGGAGCGCGACGCCAGGAACAACCACGGGACGTGCTGGGTCATGCAGGTGGCCGAGTTCGCCCGCTACGTCGGCCGAACCGATCTCACCGCCTTCTGTCGTGAGCGCTTCAAGACCGTCCTCGTGCCCAATCAGATTGCGGCCGACGGCAGCTTCCCGGAAGAGCTCCGCCGCACCAAGCCGTACGGGTATTCGCTGTTCAACCTCGATGCGCTCACGACCGTCTGCCAGATCCTCTCGACATCGGCCGACAATCTCTGGATGTTCGAATTGCCGGACGGCCGGAGCGTGCGGAAGGCGGTGACGTTCCTCTTCCCGTTCATCGCCGACAAGAAGACCTGGCCGCACAAACCAGACGTGATGTATCACGACGAATGGCCGATGCGGCATCCGCTGCTGCTGTTTGCCGGCATCGCCTACGACGAGCGGCGGTACCTGGATCTGTGGAAGACGCTGCCCGCCGACTCGCAGGTCGAGGAAGTCATTCGCAACTTCTTTGTGCGACAGCCGCTGTTGTGGGTCGCATAGGAATCCGTTAGACGCACGGGCGGAAACCCGACTCACAAGCGAGCCACGAAGACACGAAGTCACGAAGACCTATGGAGAAGAATCTCTTTCAATCCTTCGTGTTCTTCGTGCCTTCGTGGCTAGATTTTGTGTCTGTATTGCTCCCTACGTTGCGATGAGGACGCGGGCGGAATGCGGAGGCAACGTGAAGGTGTGAGTCCCGGCCGCCGAGGCGCCCGAGATCCTCATCGGTCCAGAAGTCGCGCACCTGTTGTGAGCGCGGCAGCGTGATCTGGCGGCGCTCGTCGGTCTCACCCCAATTGAACAGGCAGTGCGCCTGCCAGTCGCCCAAATCGACAAGGCCGACCTGCATGGCGGTGTCAGCAAATCGCGCGGCGCGGCCGGTGGGCGGCTGCAGTTTCTTCAGCATCGCCAGCCGCGGCGGCTGTGATCGTGGTGAGGTCGTCGCCCGACAGGATCATGCCACCGCTGGCGAAGATCGTGGTGGCGTGAAACCGGAACTCGTCGTCGCTCAGCGCTCCGGTCAGCACGATCGCGTCCGGATCGTTCCACCAGAGTCGCCCGTTCTGCCAGTTGCGACTCAGGTTCTGTCGCGCCGTGTCGCTGATGCGCTTCCAGTCGCGCCGGATGTCGTGTGAACTGCGCGAACCGTGAATGACGCCGATCGACGGCCAGATGGGATGGTTGCAGCCGAGCACGAACCCGTCGCGCGTGCCGCGCAGCACCGCCGCCATTCCACGGCGGTACGCCTCGATGCGAGACGCGCGCGGATCGTGAAATCGTCCGCCGTGAATCGCGCCCCAGAAATTGGCGTCGAGCTTGAAATACGTGCAGCCCCACTCGTCGCGCATGGTGCGGAACACGCGCTCGAGATGTGCCTGGGCTTCGGGATGGGTGCCGTCGAGCGCATACCAGGGCCCGCGTCGCCATCCACCGAACGTCACTCGATCCGCGCGCAGCGGCGCGCCCGTGCTGTCCTTCACGAACCAGTCGGGGTGCTGCTTGAAGAGCGTGGACCCTTCTTCGGCAATGAACGGCGCCACCCAGATGGCCGGCTCGAAGCCGCGGTCGCGAATCTGCCGCAGCACGGTCTGCACCGCGCCGCCAAATGCAGTTCCGGTCTCGAGCCAGTCGCCCATCGCCGGCTGATAGCCGTCGTCTATCTGGATGTAGCGAAGGCCGGGAATGTCGCGCGCGATGACCTCCAGGTTGTCGAGCACCTGCCGCGCCGTCACTTTGGGTCCGAAGCAGTACCAGGAACACCAGCCCGATGGCGGCGCGCGAAACGCCAACGGCTTGTGATGGGCGGCCAGCCCCGACGCGACGCCGTCCAGTAGCGCTTCGCGATCGCTGCCGGACGACACCGAGAACTCCTCGAGCGGCCAGCGCTCACCCGGCCCGAGCGTCAGCCCTTCGAGATCGAGATTGACGCGAATGGTCCCGGGACTCAGGGCGAAGTGGCCGCTGAACCGACGGCACGACGTGAAGGCGAGGACGTGATGCTGAGCGCCACCACCCAGCGTCAGCAGGTTGTAGACGACGCGCGCGCCGGCAGGCTCGACCATCTTGTAGTGGCCGGCGTCGGTGTAGTTGCCGAGATCGGCGATCGCCCCGAGCGTTCCACCCGTCTGGCTGAGCATTTGAAAGCCCTCGCCGTAGAGCGGTGTGGTGGCAGGCAGGTCGTGCTCGAGATCGAAGAGCGTGACAGTTTTCAGCGCGACCGGCAGCCGCCCCGCGTTGGCGAGCTGGAGATTGAGAGTGTCCGGCCCACGTGCGCGTCAGCTGCACCGTCTCCGGTGCCGCCGGACCGTCGGCCGCCGTGACGCGCCACGGCGCGCTCCGAAAGCGCTCGAGCGCGAGGGTCCCGGCGTGCGCGGCACGCAGCGAACGGTCGAGCAGCGGGAGGCTGGCCGCGAGCTGCAGCAGTTCGCGTCGCGTCATCGCTAGCCGGGCCACGTGACGTCCGCGCCCAAACAACGCGAATTCGCCCAGTTACCATGTCATTGCCAGGCGAGCCGCCGTCGACGCGATGGGCCCGGTAACGTCCCCTCTCAAGCCATGGGGTGCCACGAGGAGTAGGATGCGGACGACCCGTTCCCACTGGCTCGCGTCGTTTGTCTTCAAGGAGGTTGGCCATGCTCGCGTCGACGTATCGCGCATCGGTCGTGGTGGGAGTCGTCGTGACAGTCGCGTTGCATCTCATGTCTCCGGCTGCAGTTGGCGCAGCGGTCACTGGCACTCTGCTCGGCAGCGTCACCGACGCTGCAGGTCTCGCCATTCCCGGTGCCACTGTCACCATCACCGAGGTCAACACCAACATCAAAGCCAGCGCTGTCAGCAACGAGAACGGCAACTTCGTCTTCTCCAGTCTCCGCAACGGTGTGTACCGCGTCGAATCCGAGCTGTCCGGTTTCAAGAAAGCGATCCGTGACGGCATCATCGTCCAGGTGAACACCACGGTCCGCGTCGATCTGAAGTTCGCCGCTCGGCGCGCTCGCGGAAACGGTCACCGTAGTCGGCGAACACCGCTCCTCCAGACCGATCGCACCGATACCGGACGCATCATCGAGAGCACGCTCCTTCAAGAGGTGCCGCTCGCATTCAACCGCAATTTCCAGGGCGCGCTCATCACGGTGCCGGCAGCCACGCGCCCACTTCGCGTACACTCCGAGTTCTTCAACTCGCAACGACAGCTTGTCAACTGAGGTGAACGGGCAATCGCGGCTCGCCAACAACGTCCTCCTCGACGGCATCGACAACAATCACAAAACCGGTCTCCTGACGGTGTTGATCCCTACGCAGATGCCATCGAAACCGTGAGCGTGACGACGAGCAACTATGACGCTGAATTCGGCCGCGCCGGCGGCGCCGTCACAGCAGTCACGCTCAAATCCGGCACCAACCAGCTCAAAGGAAGCGTGTTCGTTGGCGGCTACACCGACGCCACCGTCGCCACGAACTTCTTCTGACACACCAAAGCGCCGACCAAGATCCTCGGCTCTGGTCTCACACTTGGCGGTCCGATTCAACGCGATCGGATCTTCTTCTTTGGCGATTATCAGCGCGCCGATCGACAACGCGGGACGTGTGCAGCGCTCGATCATCCCGCCCATGGAGTTCCGCAACGGCGACTTCAGTCGCGCCTCGACGATCATCTACAACCCCTTCACCGGCAATGCCGATGGCACTGGCGCCAGCCGTTTCCGGGTGATGTCATCCCGCCGTCGATGTCAGCCCGATCGCTCAGGCGCATTCTCGCTCTTCATTCCCGAGCCCAACGTCGCCGGCGCAGCTCTCGGGACAGATCAATTATCAGCTGCCGTATCAGCGGCGCAAGACAACCGACGCCTTCGACGTGAAGATCAATCAGCAGGTCTCGTCGCGCAAGCGTTCTCGGCTCGCTTCAGCTATCAGCGTCCGCATCCTCGATCCCGGCATCTACGGTGTGTACGGCGGTGGCGGCAAAGGTCTTCACTGGCCGCGGCACGAACTTCACGATCAGCACCGGCGCGACCTGGACGCGAACCTGGAGCGATACGCTGCGTGCAGGAAATTCGCGGCGGCGTCGCCTATTACCACAACGAGGCTGTCACCGACGCCACCGGTCTCAAGACGTCAGACGAGATCGGAATCGCGGGCGTCAACGTCAACGACTTTTCTGATGGCATCACGAGCATCTTCATCGGCGGCACGGGGCCGGCTCGTTGTATAGCGCTCCCGTCGTCGGCTTCGCGGCGAGCCTGCCGTGGGATCGCTCGGAGCGCACCGTCGAACTCTCCACGGTCTTCACGAAGGTCTCCGGCAACCACACGATCAAGTGGGGTGGCAACCTGCGCCACAATCGCGACTTCTTGCTGCAGGTGCAGGAGCGCCTGGGCCCGCGTGGCGGATTCGAGTTCAACGGCGCGCAGACGGCGATCCCCTCCGACACGGCGGCCCTGAACGGCTTCGCCAACGCGTTTGCGAGCTTTCTGCTCGATGTTCCGGGCCGTGTGGGTCGCGACCTCACCGTGATCGATCCCGGCACGCGGCATTGGGCCGTCTTCAGCTTCATCCAGGACAAGTGGCAGCTGACGCCGAAGATGACGATCGATCTCGGGCTGCGCCACGAGTACTACACGCCTCTGGTCGGCCTCGAGAGCACGGGCGGACTGACCAACTACGATCCGGCCACCAACTCGCTGCTCGTCTCGGGTTACGGCGATGTGCCGGCGAACCTCGGCATCAAGCGGTACCTCAAGAACTTCGTGCCGCGAACCGGCCTCTCGTATCGCGCCACCGAGCGGTCGGTCCTGCGGGCGGGCTATGGCATCAGCACCATTCCCTTCCCGGACAACAGCTACGCGTTCAACTTTCCGGTGAAGCAGAACAACGATTTCAATGCCCCCAACACCTTCGCTGCGGCGCCAGTCCGAATGGCGGATGGCTTCCCGGCGCCGATTCTGGCGGACATTCCAGCCGACGGCGTCATTCCCGCCAACACGGCGCTGCTCAGGAATCAGCGCTACTTTGCGATTCCGCTCAATCTGCACGAAGGGCGGCTGCAGTCGTGGAACGTCGCCTATCAACGCGAGCTCCCTCGGGGCTTCACGGCCGAAGCCGCCTATGTCGGCAACCGGGGCAACGTCGTCAATCAAATCAATCTGAACGCGGGCATGGTCCCCGGCCTGACAATGCGGGCCGGCCACAGTTCGCGCCCCTTTGGACGAACCGCGGAAACGACGGGATTCATGCGGTCCAACACCTCGTATCACTCGCTGCAGACAAAGTTCGACAAGCGATTCTCGAACGGGTTCCTGCTCACGACGTCCTACACGCTCGGTCGTGTCGATCAACTATTGGCAGGGCACAACCAACGGCGGGCTCATCACACCCGCGGACATCGAGCGTAGCCGCGGTCGCGCCGAATACGATCGACTCCACAGCTACGTCCAGAGCTTTGTCTATCAGCTTACCCGTGGGTCCCGATGGACGCTGGCTGCGCAGCGGCCTCGCGAGTCTGGCTACTCGGCGGCTGGCAGGTTCAGGCATCTTCAGGCACAGTCCGGGTAACCGATCAACTTCACTGCCAGCGGCGCCACGTTGCGCGCGCCGGGCAACACGCAGCGCCCCGAGCGAGCGGCAAACCCGAGTGCTCGGCGGCATCGGCGCCAGCGAGCAGTGGTTCGATCCCTCGGTGTTCTCGCTCGCCAGCCGCCAACACCTTCGGCAACGTCAAGCGCAACGATCTGCTCGACGGCCCTGCCTACATCGATCTCGAGCCAGCCTCGCCAAATGGATCACCTGCAACAGGAGATCAAGCGAGATCCGCATCGAGCATTCAAGCCACCAACCGGTCGCAGATCACCAACCAAACGGCGATTAGGCAACGCGCGCTTCGGCAGATCACACGACGCTGGCCAACACCGAGCGTGTGATCAGGTCGGCTGCGAGGCTGTCTGACGGCGGGCGCACTCCGTCTCGAATCAGTGAATCGCGCCGCCTTCGAACTCGACGACGATGACGGTGGCCGTGGGATCGAGGATTGGGCGGTCGATGTGCAAGAGCGTCCTGCCGCCCTCGTTCGTCGTCTTGATCGCCTGGCCTCCGTTGAGATGGTAGGCGCGCGTGACCTTGTTGCTCATCGCGGGCAGCGGAAATGGCGCCCGCGGCTCGTCGAAGAACGTGACGAACAGCTTTCCGGGCTTCGTCGTGTACCGCCACTGAGGGTTCTGCAGAAAGAGTGGTTCGCCACGCACGTTCCGCGCGCCTTTCGCACTCGGCTCGCCGAGCTCGTCGCCGAACGGGGTGGCTCCCGCGCCGTACACCGCATCACCGTTCACGCGGAGCCAACGACCAACGGTTCGGAGGATGTCCTGGCTGGGCTGCGGGATCATCCCGTCGGCCATCGGTCCGACGTTCAGCAGGTAGTTGCCGCCCTTGGAGACGATGTCGATCAGCTTGAAGATCACCGTCTGCGGCGACTTCCAGTCGTGATCGTCCTTGCGGTAGCCCCACGTGTGGTTGAGGGTCGCCGGCACCTCCCACGCTTCGCCCTGGACGTCAGGCGGGACCACGTTGTCGCCGGTCGTCACGTAATCGCCGGCCATGCCCAATCGCCCGTCGATGAGCGTGTCGGGCTGGAGCGAGCGGAGAATGTCGACGAATCGCTGCGCCCGCGGCTCGGTCATCAGCCGCGGCGTGTCGAACCAGATGAGCGCGACCGGGCCGTAGCCGGTCAGCAGCTCGCGCACCTGGGGCTCGGCCTTGTCACGCAGGTATTGATCGAAGTCTTTCTTGGTCTCGTCGGCGAGAAAGTCCCAGGTGTTGCCGGCGCCGTTCGGTTCGTGCCAGTCCTGCGCCTGTGAATAGTAAAAGCCCAGGCGCATGCCGTGCTTCGCGCAGGCCGCGGCCAGCTCCTTGAGCACATCGCGCTTGAAGGGCGTCGCATCGACGACGTCGAACCTGCTGACCTTCGAGTCGTAGAGCGCAAAGCCATCGTGATGCTTCGAGGTGATCACGATGTATTTCATGCCCGCGTCTTTGGCGAGCTGGACCCATTCGTCGGCGTTGAACTTGACGGGATTGAATTGCGCCGCGAGCTGCTCGTATTCCTTCACAGGAATCTGCGCCCGATTCATGATCCACTCGCCGATCCCGGGAATGCGCTTGCCCTTCCACTCGCCCGCGGGAATCGCGTAGAGGCCCCAATGAATGAACAGGCCGTATTTCGCCTCGTGAAACCACGCGAGACGTTTGGCCTTGGCCGGATCGGCGGCGCGGGGCGCACCGCCAACCGTGGGCGACGCGGGCGTGGCCTGCGGCCCTTCGACAGGCTCAGGGCCGTCCCGCTTGGTCGAGGGACGAGACGCGAAGACCGCTGCCGGCGACCAGCGCGGCGCTAAGCAGCAGACAGGCCAGCGCGGGCAGCAGGCGGCGACGGGAGCCTGTACGAATCACGGGCAACCTCGCTGGTGGCGTTGCTGACGAAGAACGGAACGTAGCTGCCCTTGGGCACGATGATCCGCACGCGCGCGTGCGCCAGCTCGTGGGCGTAGACCTCGTCGAGTTTTCGCCGCAGCGCGAACGCCCGCCGCCGCACGCTCGAGTCTTCGTCGGTCGAATACGCGTTCGGCCGGCCCAGCGCCTCGACGCCGATCAGATATTCGTGCAGGGTGTGGCCCAACCCCCGCAACTCCATCTCGCAGATGTAGCGCAGGAAGTTTCGGACCTGCGTCGCACGCACAAACGTCGCGCTGGTCAGCACCTGCTCCAGCGCCGCGCGTTTGTCACTGTCCTGAATCACGGGTGTGACGTTCATAACAGCTCCCAAATGGATCGGTGTGTCAATCAAGCGACGACGGGCGCCGCAAACGCGGGGGCGGTCACGAGCGCGGCCGCACCCCGAAGACGGGGGTACTCGATGGCGGTCACGGGACGAATCGGCGTCGCCGCCACCGCAGGCGTCAGCGCGCGTTCCGCCATCGCCGCGCGCATCGTGGGTTCAACCAGTTCCCAGGCCGCCGTGATTTCGCCGCCCACGTACACCGCGGACGGATCGAGCGCATTGATCACGGCGGCAAGGCCAATCCCGAGATAGCGGCCGGTCGCCGCGAGCGCCGCCCGCGCCTTGAGGTCGGTGCCGCGCGCGCGGACCAGCAGGTCGTCGATCGTGAACGGCGGTCCGTCGCCGGACGGCGCCTCGGATTCGTCGCTGAAGTAGCGGCTCAGCGTCGCGCGGTTGGAGACATACGCCTCCCAACAGCCGGTCGAGCCGCACGAGCAGCGCGGACCGTCAATCGAGAGCGGGATGTGGCCGAACTCTCCGGCGAGGTTGTGGCGGCCGCGCAGGACTTCGCGGTGGAAACACACGCCGACGCCCAAACCATCGGAGACCGAGACGAACACGAAGTCGCCGGACGGCGAGTCGCCCCCGCCGTGCATCGTCCAGAGTTGCGCGAGCGCACACGCGCGCCCCGAGTTCTCGAGCTCGACCGGCAGTCGCGTGGCTTTCGCCAGCAGGTCGCGCAGATCGACGTCGCGCCAGCCCAGCGTCGGCGCATGCAGGACCCGCATCGACGGCCGCTCGACCATCCCCGGCACCGCCACGCCAATCCCGAGGCACTCGTCGATGCGCGGGTTGTCGGCCAGCAGCTGTTTGATGCGGCCGGCCAGCGACTGGACGAGCCGTTCCGGATCGCGTTCGGTCGGCAGCGTGACGACGCCGCCGATCGGCTTGCCCAGCAGATCGGCCAGCATCAGGAGCGTCTGGCTCACCCGGATGTCGATCGCGATGACCGCGCGCCGCTCGGTGTCGATGTAGAGGAACGTGGGCTTGCGGCCGCGGATCGCGTCGCCGGTCGCGCCCTCGACGATCGCGCCGTCCTTGAGCAGGTCGTTGACGATCAGGCTGACCGCTCCGCGGCGCACGCCCATGGCGCGGGCGAGGTCGGCGCGCGAAATCGGCTGCCGGGCGCGAACCAGGTTCAGGACGATCGTGCGATTGATCTCGCGCGAGGTCTGGCGCGTCGCGACCCGGAAGCGGATGGTGTCGATCTTTCGCATTCGTCCAACTGTGGGACTAAATTGGGCTTCCAAGGGACGAACACGGTCGCTCAATCGTCGTCTCCCCAGGAAGATGTCGAGCCTTTATCGGTCAAGCCACATCGATGATGGAACCGATATTGACTAATGATGGGACAAACTAAGCCCGCAACCGGGTGGAGTCAAGCGGAATTTACGAAGGGTAACGGGGACCGGCAGCCGGCCGGCTAAAGCACGAGCACGTCGGCGGCGCCGAGGCTGTGACGCCCGTTGCCGGTCGGCAAAGTCGGCCACCCGGGACTTGTCGTGATCAGCTCCACGCTGTCGCCGCTCCACGAGCGCGGTGTCTTCGACCTTGCTGCCCGTAATGCTCGGATTCCACGCAAAGGCCTGTCGCGGTTGCACGACCTCCCGCGACGAGGGATGGGCCACCCACTCGCGCGCGCGATAGCCGATCGCGCCGCCCTGGTGGTGGCGCGTCTCTTCTCCGGAAAAGCCGACGTCGCCGTAGGCGCGCGCGGCGATCTCGAAGAGCTCCCGGCCGCTGATGCCCGGCCTGGTGCCGTCGATCAGCTTTCCGAACACGACACCGGTCGCCGCCGTCCGCGCGACGAGCGTCGCGTCCGGCCGGCCGGCACTCACGATGCGGGAGAGCGCCACGACGAGGCCGTCGCGTTGCGCACAGAGCGCGACGAGCAGCGTCCGCTCCCAGCGCGCGCCGTTTGGCGCGGGATGGCGAAAGCGCGCGATGCGTTCGTCGGCCGCGATCAGGACGACCACCGCTCGTGCACCCGTGCCCGCCACCGACGCCTTCAGGCGCAGCGCCACCTCACATTCATCCAGACCAGGCACGAGCGCGCGGCACGCCTCGCCCACCGCCTGTCCGATCTCGCGGCCCAGCGCGCGGTAGCGCTCCACCTCGGCGTCCGTCAGCAGCGCGCGCGCTGCCGCAATCCCTGCCTCGATCGGTGTACCGCCCGAGAACGCGCCGTCGCAGCCGATCGTGCCGCCATTGCCGATCGCCCGTCGCGCGGCCTGAATCGGCACCGACGGATCGGCCTGTTCATCCGTCCACCGATACTCGAGCGGCGTAAACCCCAGTCCACACAACGCCTCCTCGTGGAGGCGCGGCATCTCGATGTTGTTGGCGACGACGTAGCGATCGCCCGTCGCCGTGATCAACAGGCTGCCGTTGCCGGTTTCACGACTGCCGTCGATGCGGTTGGATCGCCCGCCGGTCAGCCAGGCAAAGTTCGGCTGCGTGTTGACGAGAATGCCGGCCACGCCCTCTCGGCGCGCCAGACGCGCCAGCCGCTCGGCTTTCTCATCGGTCTCGTGCATGGGGCCGGCGCAATCGTGTACGCCCCAGCAGTTCGGCGCAAACTCTAGCGGTTACTTTTGGGTGAAGAGACGTCAATTGTCAGTTTCCAGTTCCAGTTGGACCGAGAGCCCCTTTGAACTGGGAACTGGCATCTGGAAACTGACGGTCGTTATTTGTTGCCGCGTCGGCCGCGGCAGTTCGCGGATGCGAATGTTCCGATAAACGACCTCGTCGCCGTGATCCTGCAGCAGGATGTGACCCTTGAGCTTCTCGCCCCAGCCCGCGACGTCCTTGAATTTGCTCTTGGCCTTTGCCGCCATGAGCGCCGGGCTTCCGAGCTCGTACTCGATGATCTTGCCGCCGTTCAGCCAGTGCTCGACGTGCAGACCGTTGACGAGAATCCGCCCCTCGTTGAACTCCCCTGCCGGCTTGAGTTTCTTGCTCGCTGGCGCGGCGATGGCATCGTAGAGTGCGCCGGTCGCGCGGTGCGGGCCGATCTTGGCGTCCGCATGCCGCGCATCGTCGATCACCTGATACTCGTGGGCGATCGGACCGTCGCGTTCCTCGGTCACGAAGTACTTGATGCCGCTGTTGCCGCCGGGCGCGACGCGCCATTCGAAGCGCAGGTCGAAATCGTCGAACACGTCGGTCGTGATGATGTCGCCGCTGTCCGGCGACGGCTGGCCGCCACTCGCCAGGTGCTTGATCGACCCGGCTTCGATCACCCACCCCTTCGCGGGGAAGGCGGTGCGCTTGAAGCCGCGCCAGCCCTGCGTGGTCGCGCCATCGAAGAGGAGTCGCCACCCTTCGGCGCGTTCGGCCGCGGTCAGCCCGCCCCCTGGCGCTTGACCGAAGAGGCTTGCCGACGCCGCGAGAAGGACCACGAGCACCCAGCGAATCGTCATGACGTGTTCCTCCCCCGAGAATGACATCCGAGCATTCGGCCCTCATGTTAGCTCTGCGCGCCGGTCCCGGCGCGGAAAACCGCTCCAGGTAACTGCCGCGCAGGACCAGACACCCGCATCTGCCGTATCCTCGTTCGCACGCATGCACATCGTCGACGGCAAGGTCATCGTCTGCAGCCCCGGCCGCAACTTCGTCACCCTGAAGCTCACGACGAGCGACGGGATCTACGGACTTGGCGACGCGACGCTGAACGGACGCGAGCTGGCCGTGGCCAGCTATCTGACCGACCACGTCATTCCGCTCCTCATCGGCCGCGACGCGCGACGCATCGAAGACATCTGGCAGTACCTCTACAAGGGCGCGTACTGGCGGCGGGGGCCGGTGACGATGTCGGCGATTGCCGCGGTGGATACGGCGCTGTGGGACATCCTCGGCAAGTCGCTCAACGTCCCGGTCTATCGCCTGTTGGGTGGCGCCTCGCGTGATGCCGTGATGGTTTATGGCCACGCCAACGGCGACACGGTTGACGAGACGGTCGAGGCGGTCGCCCGCTACCAGTCGCTCGGCTACAAAGCCATCCGCGCGCAGTGCCGCGTCCCCGGCCTCGAGCATTCGTACGGCGTCGGTCGCGGCGACATGTATTACGAGCCGGCCGAAAAAGGCCTGCCGCCCGAGACGCGCTGGAGCAGCGAAAAGTATCTGACGTTTGTCCCGGCGCTGTTCGAACGGCTGCGGAAGGAGTTCGGATCAGAGGTGCACCTGCTCCACGACGTGCACCATCGGCTGACCCCGATCGAAGCGGGCCGGCTTGGCCGCAGTCTCGAGCCCTATCATCTCTTCTGGCTCGAAGACCCGACGCCAGCCGAGGAGCAGGCGCGCTTCCGGCTGATTCGGCAGCACACCACCACGCCGCTTGCCGTTGGCGAAATCTTCAATTCGATTCACGACTGCTCGCAGCTGATCAGCGAGCAGCTGATCGATTACATTCGCACGACCGTCGTGCGCGCCGGCGGCATCAGTCATCTCCGCAAGATTTTCACGCTCGCCGAGCTCTATCAGGTGCGGACGGGGTCGCACGGCGCCACCGATCTGAGTCCGGTGTGCATGGCCGCGGCGCTGCACGTCGATCTCAGCGTGCCGAACTTCGGCATCCAGGAGTACATGCGGCACAGCGAGGAGACCGACCGCGTCTTCCCGCACGCGTATCGCTTCGAGAGCGGGTTCATGCACCCGGGCGATCAGCCGGGGCTGGGCATCGACATCGACGAAGCGCTGGCCGCAACGTATCCCTACGAACGCGCGTATTTGCCGGTGAATCGATTGCTGGATGGGACGATGCATAGTTGGTAGGAACCCACAGCCGCGGTTCCTGGGTTCCTGGGTTTCTGGGTTCCGGGGTTCCGAGGTTCAGGTTCGGGGTTCCGAGGTTACGAGGTTACGAGGTTACGAGCTACGAGGAGTCGCTATGAGATCCGACGTCACGCGTCGCCAGTTCGTTCGTGATACGGCAGCCGGCGCCGCGGCGCTCGCGTTGACCGGGCTCGCGCCGGCGTTTGCCGCCCCGGGCGATATTCGCTTTGGCTATGCCGCGATCACCTGGCAGGGTCAAGATCGGCAGGCCATCGATGATGTCGCCGCGGTCGGATACAAGGGAATCCAGCTGCGGACGTCGACGCTGCCGGAGTTCGGCGACAAACCGGCCGCGCTCAAGGCCCTGCTCGGCGAGCGCAACCTGACGATGGTCGCGTTCTCGAGCGGCGGGGTCCGCATCGACCCCGAATTCGAAGCCGAGGATCTGGCGATCCACACGAAACACGCGCGGTTCGTGCGTGACGTCGGCGGTCTGTACCTGCAGCTGACCGATACGCGTCCGAAGCGCACGCTCGTGCCGGCCGATTATCAGCGGCTCGGGCGGCTGATGACCGAGATCGGCAAGCGCACGGCCGACATCGGCATTCCGGTCGCGTATCACAATCACATGAACGCGATCGGCGAGCGGCCGGAGGAAGTCGACTGGGTCTTGAACGCCACCGACCCCCGGTACGTGAAGGTGCTGCTCGACGTCGCGCACTATCACCAGGGCGGCGGCGATCCGGTCCAGGCGATCAAGAAATACTCCGATCGCATTCTGCTGCTCCACATCAAGGACGTGGTGAGCCCGCTTCCGGGGGCGACCGGCGACCCGATGCGCTCCTTCAAGTGGGTCGAGCTGGGCGCCGGCAAGGTCAATCTCAAAGGCGTGTTTGCGGCGCTGCAGGACATCAAGTTCAAAGGCTGGGCGATCGTCGAGCTCGACGCGGTGCCCGATAAGGCGAAGACGCCGAAAGAGTACGCCGTCGTCGCGAAGGATTTTCTGAAGACTATCGGGTACACAATCTAATCCCGTAGGCAGTCGGGTCGATGCCGGCGCGACGCCGTGTGGAGGTGGCCGCTTCCCGATCCGACCGCGCGAGAAGGCGGAGGGGATCCGCGAGCAGGGGTCCCCGACGCGCATGAGTGCAGGCGTTGGGGCTCGCGTCACGCGGCCCGCATCGGCCATCGCAGCCCGAACCCGGGGCCCCCGCCACGCGTGTTTTGCGTAGTGGGGTGGGGATCGGCCACCGGAACCCGGCGTCGCGGCGGCATCGACCCGACTGCCGTGAGGGATTAGATGCGCAACGTCGGTCTCATCGGCGCAGGCAACATCAGCGACACGCATGCTCGGGCGGCCGTGGCCGCCGGCCTGAAGGTCGTCGCTGTCTGCGGTGACAACGCGGACAAGGCGCAGCAGCTCGCCGCGCAGCACGACGCGACCGCGTTCGACACGCTCGACGCGTTTCTGAACTGCCAGGACCTCGAGCTCGTGATGATCGGCAGCCCGTCAGGCCGTCATGCCGAACAGGCCGCGGCCGCCGTGCGCAGCGGCCGTCATGTCCTGGTCGAGAAGCCACTCGACATTTCCACCGATCGCATCGACGCGCTGCTCGAGGAGGTCGCGAGCGCCGGCGTCACGCTTGGCGTGTTCTTCCAGGATCGGTTGAAGCCGGATGTCGCTGCGATTGAAACAGGCACTCGCCTCGGACGCGATTGGCACGCCGGTGCTGGCGACCGGCGAGGTGAAGTGGTCGCGGCCGGCGAGCTATTACAGCGGCTCACGCTGGCGCGGCAGCTGGGCGCTCGATGGCGGGGGCGCGTTGATGAATCAGGGGATTCATACCGTGGATCTCCTGCTCTACCTGCTCGGACCCGCCGTGCGCGTCTCCGGCGTCATCGCCACGCGCGTGCATCGCATCGAGGCGGAGGACACGGCCGCCGCAACGATCGAGTTCGAGAGCGGCGCCATCGCGACGATTGCCGCGACAACGGCGGCAGGCGACGGCCAGCCACGTCGCGTGGAGATCATCGGCAGTCGCGGCTCGCTGGTCCTCGTCGGAGACGATCTGATCGATCCCTCCGGCGGCGCCGCGTCCGAGCGACACACCTGAGAATGCCCGCTCGCCGGTCGTGTCGGATGTCTCCGCCCATCAACGCATCATCGAGGACTTCGTCGATGCGGTCGGTCGAGGCCGGCCGCCAGTGTGCGACGGTCGCGAAGGCCGCCGCAGCGTGGCGGTTGTCGAGGCGGTCTACCGTTCGGCGCGCGAGAAGCGGGTTGTGGACCTGCCGCGCGAGCCGCAGCTTCGCTAGTTCGCACGATGACTTGCTAGCACGGTGCCTCAGGTGCGCTGCGGTGCCCTCGGTTGCCGAGGGTGCAGGTGCAACAGGTGTCTCCGTGCACCTGGTGCACCAGGTCACATGCAGCGCCTAGTCGGACCCGACGCTCCTAGAGGCGAGGAATCGCGAGGCCGCCGTCGACGTGCAGCACCGTGCCAGTTGCGTAGGGCACGTCTCCACGGAGGAGCGCCGCGACCGCCCGTCCCACATCGTCTGGCGCACCCCAGCGCGCCTCGGGAATCAAGCCCTCGGCAATGCGGCGGTCGTACTTGTCCTTGACCGCCGCGGTCATATCAGTGGCGATGACACCCGGCCGGACTTCGTAGACAGGAATCGCGTGCGCCGCCAGGCGCAGCGCGAACAACTTGACCGCCATCGCGAGCCCCGCCTTGCTCACGCAGTATTCGCCGCGCTCGGGCGACGCCATCTCGGCGGAGACGGAGGTGATGAACACGACGCCGCGGCGGCGGTGACGGCCGACGCCCGCCGCGATCATGCCGCGCGCGAGGGCCTGCGTCAGGAAATACGGCCCGTGCAGATTCGTCCGCAGCACCTCGTCGAAGCTGTCCTCGGTCGCCTCGAGCAGATCGGCGCGGACGCGCGGCGCGCGCCCGGCGTTGTTGACCAGTGCAGACGGCATCCCGACGACGCGTTCGACGTCGGCGAGGAGGCGCGCGCGATCGTCTGGTTGACCGATGTCGGCCTGCACGTAGTGCACGCGCCCGCCGTGGCGGGAGAGCGTCGCGACCACCTCGTCGACGTCCGACGCCGGCCGCTGACCGGCGATCGCGAGATCCCATCCATCCGCGGCGAGCGCGGTGGCGATGCCGAGGCCAATGCCGCGGCGCGCCACCCGTGATGAGCGCGACCGGACGCGCGTTCAGTCACCGGCGTCTGGTCCGAAGAAGGCCAGGTAGGGTCCGCCCGACGCGAGCCGCTTCACGTAGAGCGCCGCTTCACGCGCGTGGTAATCGCCCCACTGACAGGATTCGCCGCGCGGGATGCGCGATCCGGACGGCACGTGGTCCCATCCATTCGGGCGGTGATAGATCGCGTGCAGGATCAGACCCTGATGATCGTCCGACTGACTGAGGTACGGACCGTTCGGATCGAAGAGCGTGGCCAGCACGCGCAGCCCGGCCTGTGTGTAGCGTTCGCCGTTCTCGCGCCGGCGCGTGAGCAGGCGGCCGAGCCTGAGGAGCCCCTGCGCGCCAATCGCTGCGGCGGAACTGTCAACGGGCTCGTGATCGTTGAAGGGATCGGCGTCGCGCTCCGCCCAATCGCCGAGGGCGGCAAGTCCAGGCGCACCGGTATCCCAGTAGGGAATGCCGTCGGCGCACGCCGCGTGATCGATGTAGAAGTCGCACGTGGCGCGCGCCGCTTCGAGCATCCAGGCCTCGATCGCCTCGCGGCCTTCGCTCGCGGCCCACTCGCCCGGCACGGTTTCGAGAAACTCGAGCTGCTCGGCGAAGCCGAGCATGGCCCAGGCGAGTCCGCGCGTCCACGTCGTGAACGGCGAAAACCCCTGCTGACTGCTCGGCCCGCGATAGCTGCCGTTGGCGACGTTGAAGAGCGCCTCGTGCGAGACGCGGCCGCGGATGTCGTAACTGTCGCGGCCACCGCCGTAGTAGACGCTGAACTGCGCGGTCGCGCGCGCGTGATCGATCAACCGTTCGAGCAGATTGACCGGACGGTCCTGCTCCTCGGTCAATCGGTGACCGAGCTGATGCGACAGGGCCAAGGCGCGCAGCGAGCGAAT
Organism: uncultured Acidobacteriota bacterium; assembly: GCA_963841895.1. Classification (GTDB taxonomy): domain Bacteria; phylum Acidobacteriota; class Vicinamibacteria; order Vicinamibacterales; family UBA2999; genus JACCSI01. Next base: position 49,164 of record CAWJEO010000015.1, on the reverse strand, counting down.
CGTATCGACGAACAGCGAATGCGCGCCGTTGAACGAATGAATGAACCCACCGGACGGCAGCGGCGTCCAGCGCCGCGCCTGCACGGCGCCGCTGATCTTCAGCGCCAGCTCGTAGAAGCGCATCTCCCACGGATCGGCATCGATGCGCCCCTCGCGCGCGAGACGCCACAGCGCGCCGTAAGTGCTGACGTTGTTGAAGCCGTGATCGTGGACGCCGGTGTGCGTCAGATGCGGCGCCATGCGCGACACGGTGTCGGCGCGGCCCAGCTCGAGAAACGCACGGTCATCGGTGGCGTCGAACTGCAGAATGGCCGAGCCGTACTGAAAGCCTTCGGTCCACTCGGTCCAGCCGCGCGCGGTGTACTTGCCGTTGACGGTGAACACCGGCGCGCCATTCGACGAGCCGGCCGCGGCCAGCGCGCGAATCTTCGGCGCCGACACCTCGAACAGACGATCGATGGCGGGAACGAGATCGGTGGGTGTGCGGACGCGGTCGAGGCGGATCATGACCGGGTAACGTGCCGAGCGCGGCATATCATATATGATCCATTGACATCGACGGGCGCCCGCCTTACGCTCGCCCGACCATGGCGAGCGGCCTTCAGCCATCCGTCGCGTCCGCCCGGACCGTGCCCCCGGCGCTGGCCCTCACCCGCGACCGCCCCCGCGCGTCCGTTCGAGCCCGACCGCTCCTGGATCAGGATTCAGCGCCGCGCCATGGCGTGCCGCTTCGAGATCACGCTCGACAGCCGCGACGCGAGCTTCGTGCCGGCGGCTCACGCCGCGCTCGATCTCGTTGACGCGATCGAAGCGCAGCTCACCGTCTTTCGCGAGACGAGCGAGCTCGTCCATCTCAACGAGCACGCCGCCACCGCACCCGTCCCGTGCGATCGCTCGCTCTTTGCGCTGCTGCAACGCTGCGCCGAATTGTCGGCCGCCACCGACGGCGCATTCGACATCACCGACGACCCCGCTCAGCCGCTGCTGGGGGTTTCTCCGGCGCGCCGGCCGGCTGCCGTCAGCCGAGGAGATCGCGGCCGCCAGGGCGGTTGTCGGGATGCGGCACGTCGCCCTCGCACCCGACACCGCGAGCGTGGCGTTCGCGAGGCCCGGCGTCGAGCTGAACCTCAACGCCGTGGGCAAAGGGTACGCGCTCGATCGCATCGCGGTGACGCTCCGTGACGCCGGCGTGCGGCACGCGCTGCTCTCAGCCGGCCAAAGCAGCGTGCTCGCGATCGGCGGCCGCGATCGCGGCTGGCCGATCGATCTCGTGTCGCCGCGCCGCGACACGCCGCTTGCCCGCGTGTGGCTGCGCGACGCGGCGCTCGGCACGAGCGGCGCCGGCGAGCAGTTCGTGGTCGTCGACGGGCGCCGGTATGGCCACGTGCTGGATCCGCGCACCGGCTGGCCGGCGGACGGCATCCTGAGCGCGACCGTCGCCTGCGACAGCGCGGCCGACGCCGACGCGTTGTCGACCGCATTCCTCGTCGCCGGGCCGGCAGCTCGCCGATCGTTTCTGCCAGGCACACGCAAACGTGCTGGCGCTGGTCACGCCCGATGACGACTCGTCAGCGACGTTCGTGATCGGAAGCCAGCGCGGCGCCGAGGTGCGCGAACCATGAGCACAGCGCAGCAGGTCCTGCTCGTCCTGCTCCGCACGGTGATCGGCTGGCACTTTCTCTACGAGGGCTACGTCAAGCTGCTCCGTCCCGCCTGGGGCCCGGATGGTGCGCCGCTGCCCGCCTGGTCCTCGGCCGGTTATCTCCGTGGCGCCACCGGTCCGCTGGCCAGCGTCTTCCACACGCTCGCCGATTCATCCTGGATCGGGACGGTGGATACGGCCGTTGCGATCGCGCTCGCGGGCATCGGCCTGTCGTTGATCCTCGGCCTCTTCACGCGGCTCGGCTGCATTGGAGCGCTGCTGCTGCTGACGCTGTTTTATGTGAGCGCGATTCCGACGAGCGGCGTGCAGGAGCCGCGGCTCGAAGGCGCGTATCTCTTCGTCAACAAGACGCTGATCGAGCTCGTCGCCGTCGCCGTCGTTTTTGCCTTCAACACCGGACGCATCGCGGGCCTGGATCGCTGGTGGGCCGCGGCCCGCGTCCGTTCCAGGCGCACTTTCGAGGAGGTCGCGGCATGAATCTCACCCCGGAACTCGCCGCCCAGGGCCGCCGCAACTTTCTGAAGATTCTCGCCGGCACGCCGGCGCTGGCGGCGCTCGGCGCCTCGGCCGCGATGAAAGGGCCGGTCGCCGGCGGACCGGTCCGCGTCGGGTTCATCGGCGTCGGCGGTCAGGGGCGGGTCCTGCTCAGGAACGTCGATCCGGCGTTCGCCGAGATTCGAGCACTCTGCGACATCAACCCGTCGAGCCTGAAGCTCGCCGATCAGGTGCTCGCCGACACGAAGAAACCGCCGGCGCGGCATTACGCCGAGTGGAGCGAGATGCTCCAGAAGGAAGACATCGAAGCGGTGATCATGGCGCCGCCGCTCGGCTTCCACGACGACCTCGCCGTCGGCTGTCTCGACGCCGGCAAGCACGTGCTCTGCGAGAAGATGATGGCGGTCGACGTTCCAAGCTGCGAGCGCATGCGCGAAGCCGCGACGCGAAGCGGCAAGGTGCTCGAGATTGGCTATCAGCGCACCTACAACGCGATGTATCACGCGGCCTACGACGGCCTCGTGAAGTCGGGCGCGCTCGGCGACATCTATCACGTCCGTCTCGCCTGGCATCGCAACGGGAACTGGCGGCGCAAGGGTGAACCGCCGTCGCCCGACTTCGATCCGTCGAAGTGGGGCTATCCGACCTTCGACCATCTGCTCAACTGGCGCTTGTACTGGAAGTACTCGCAAGGCCTGATGGCCGAGCTCTGCAGTCATCAGCTCAATGCGACCAACTGGTTCCTGGGATCACGGCCTGAAGCGGTCAGCGGCACTGGCGGCCTGTACCGATTCACCGGCGAGGGCCGCGAGGTCCACGATCACGTCTACACCACCTTCGAATATCCCGGCGGCCGGACCGCGGTGTTCTCGTCGATCGAATCGAACGCCTTCGACGATTACTACGAGATGTTCATGGGCACGAAGGGCACGCTGATCCTGCGGCGCGAGATCGAGGCGCTCTTCTTCCCGGAAGGGAACGGCGAGAGCGGGCCGACCTCGATCACCGTCGCGCCACAGACCGGCGGCGCGGTCGCGCAGACGTCCGAAACCCAGGCCGGCAACACCAATCAGGCGGCGGCGCCGGCGTCGGCGGTCACGCCGCTCTTCGAGCGGCCGCGCTCGACGCGTCTCCAGATTCAGCGCTTCTGCTCGGCGATTCGCGTCGGGACGCCGCTCGCGTGCGGACCGGACAAGGCGTTCGACTCGGCCAAGGCGTGCATCCTCGCCAACGACGCGATCGCGAAGAAGGCCCGGCTCGCGGTATGAAGCGCGCACCGAAGATCAAACCGCTGGCGCCGCCAGCGCACCTGACCAAGCAGCAGTACGCCTACGACACGCTGCGCGCCGCGATTCTGAAAGGCGAACTGGCGCCGGGCACGCGTCTGGTGATCGACGATCTCGCGAATCGCTTCGCGATCAGCATCATCCCGGTCCGCGAGGCGCTGCGGCTGCTCCAATCCGAAGGGCTCGTGGTCAGCGTCGCCCATGTCGGCGCGACCGTCGCGGCGATCTCGCGCGAGTCGGTGGCCGAAGTGTTCACGCTGCTCGAAGGCCTCGAGGTCGTCGCCGCGCGAACCGCGGCCGGACGGGCCACCGCCGCCGATCTCGATCGCCTCGGCGCGATGGTGTCGGCGATGGATGCGGCCCTCGATGCCGGACGGACACAGCGCTGGGCCGAGCTCAACACCCGGTTCCACCTCGCCATCGCCACGTTATCGGGCATGCCCATGCTGCAGCAGATGCTGCAGCGGGCTTTCGATCATTGGGGTCGCGTGCGGCGCTTCTACTTCAGCGGCGTCCTCGTCCATCGGGCGCCGCGCGCGCAGGCCGAACACCATCAGATGCTCGATCACCTGCGCCGCAAGGACGTGCCATCGCTCGAAGCCGTCGTCCGCGCCCACAATCAGACGGCGCTCGATGCCTACACGGCCTATCTCGATTCGGCGTCGGTTCCGGCGCCAGCAGCGGCGCGACGGGCATGAGCGAGACCCGCTATCCCCGCGTCGCCACGTTCAAGAACGCCGAGGGGTTCAGTCGTCACCTCGCCGCGGCCGGCATCGACTTGAAGTTCGACGCCGAACTGGCGCCGGCTGCGAGTTCGCCGCTGGCGCGCCCGTTCGAGCTGGGCGGCGTCCGCGTCGGCAACCGATTCTGCGTCCTCCCCATGGAGGGCTGGGACGGCACGCGAGAAGGCGAACCGAGCGAGCTGACGCTGCGCCGCTGGCGGAATTTCGGAAGGAGCGGCGCCAAGTTGATCTGGGGCGGCGAAGCGGTCGCGGTCCGGCACGACGGCCGTGCCAGTCCCCGTCAGTTGCTGCTCACACCGGCGACGCTTCCGGCGATCGCCGGCCTGCGCCGCGCGCTGATCGACACGCATGTCGAATGCTTTGGCGCCGGCAGCGACGACGACCTGTATGTCGGCCTCCAGCTGACGCACTCGGGACGATTCGCGAAACCGGACCTGCACGAGCGGCCAGAGCCGCTCGCCGCGGTGGCGAATCCGGTCCTCGATCGCCGGTTCGCCAACGGCGTCCGCGTGCTGACCGATGACGAGATCGCCCGATTGATCGACGACTTCGTGGCGGCGGCGAAGCTCGCCGCTGAAGCGGGCTTTCAGTTCGTGGACGTCAAGCACTGTCATGGCTATTTCGGACATGAGCTGCTCGGCGCCCGCGAGCGCACCGGCCGCTATGGCGGCAGCTTCGAGAACCGCACCCGGTTCATGCGCGAGATCATCGACGGCATTCGCGCGACGGTCCCCGGCCTCGGCGTCGTGGTTCGCTTGTCGGCGTTCGATCTCGTCCCGCATCGGAAGAGCGCCAGCGGCGCGGGCGTCCCCGAGGTCGAACCGTCCACGTATCCGGCCGCGTTCGGGCTGCTCGACGACGGCAATCTCGACGCCGCGCTCGAGGAAAGCCGGGCGCTGCTGCGCATGCTCGAGGCGCGCGACGTCCGCTGGGTGTGTGTGACGGCCGGGAGTCCCTATTACTGTCCACATGCGCAGCGTCCAGCGCTCTTTCCTCCGAGCGACGGCTACGAACCTCCGGAAGATCCGCTGCACGGCGTGGCGCGACAGATTGCCGCGACCGCGCGGCTCAAGGCGGATTTCCCAGGGATGGCGATCGTCGGCTCCGGCTACACCTACCTGCAGGAGTGGCTGCCGCACGTCGCTCAGTTCAACGTGCGTGAAGGGCTCACCGATTTCGTCGGCCTGGGTCGCATGGTCCTCGCGTATCCCGATCTCCCGGCCGATCTGCTGAGCGGGCGTCCGCTCAAGCGCAAGGTGATCTGCCGGACCTTCAGCGACTGCACGACCGGGCCGCGGATGGGTCTGGTCTCAGGCTGCTTTCCTCTCGATCCGTTCTACCTCGCGCACGAACACGGCGCGCGGTTGCGCGATGCCAAGGCGCCGGCCAAGCCATGACCGACACCTCTCCTTCGCGCGGACACCAGATCCTTGCGGTCGTCACGGCGTTTCTCTCGCTCTTCGCGATCGTCGGCGTGGCGCTCTACGGGCTGCCGCGCTTCTATCCGTTCTTCGTGCAGGAGCTCGGCTGGAGCCGCGCGCAGGTCACGTCGGGAAACGCCTACAGCAAGATCGCCGTCGCCATCGCGTTCGGCTTTCTCGCCGGCCGGCTCGTCGATCGCATCGGCCCGCGGCGGCTGATGCTCGTCGGCATCACGATGGCGGGCATCGCCCTGGTGGGGCTGTCGTACGTCACGAGCCTCGCCGCGTTCTATTTCTTCTACGCCTTCAACGCGCTGGGCTACGTCTGCGGCGGACCGCTGCCCAATCAGGTGCTGCTCTCGCGCTGGTTCGAGAAGGGCCGCGGCAAGGCGATGGGCATCGCGTATCTCGGGATTGGCGTCGGCGGCGCGCTCGTGCCGCTGCTCGCCTACCAGCTGACGCAGGCCTTCGGCTGGCGCGGGGCGCTGCGATGGCTCGGTGTCCTGATGATTCTCGTCTCGCTGCCGGCCGCCTATTTCGTGCGCGAGCCCGCCGCCGCAGCCGCGAGCGCCCGCGCGGCGACGACGCTTCCGCTCGCGCCGATCATGTCGCGCCCGGCGTTCTACCTGCTGCTCGTCGGCAGCCTCGCATCGATCGGCGCGGTCGGCGGCACGATGCAGAATCTGGCGCTCTATCTGAGCCTGGATCGAAAGCTCGCCCAGGTGGACGTCGACGCCACCTTGTCGTTGGTCCTGATCGGCAGCCTGGTCGGCCGTCTGCTCATGGGATGGCTGGCCGATCGCTGGGCCAAGAAACGCGTCATGCTGCTGATCTACGTCATTGTCGCCGCGGCCATCCCGCCGCTGTTCTACGCGCCAAGCGCGGAATCGCTCAAAGTCTTCGCGTTCCTGTTTGGCGTGGGGCTCGGCGGCGACTACATGATCATCCCGCTGATGGCCGCCGATCTCTATGGCGTCGCGATCATGGGCCGGGTCATGGGCATCGTGCTCACCGCGGACAGCGTCGCCGAGTCGCTGGTCCCGATGCTCGTGGCCAGCCTGCGCGACGCGACCGGCAGCTATCAGGCGGGCTTCCTGGTGCTCGTGACGCTCGCGGCCATCGGCGCGCTCGCGGTGAGCTTCCTCCCCTCGCGGCCCGAAGCGGCAACGGCAACAACGACAGGGTCCGAGGCCGCGGCCGTGCCGCGACAGGTGATCGGATGACCCTGCCCCTCTTCGATCTCACGGGACGCGTCGCTGTCGTGGTGGGCGGCACTAGCGGGATTGGCCGCGCGCTCGCCCTTGGTCTCGCCATGGCCGGCGCTGACGTCGTCGCCACCGGCCGGCGACGCGATCTGGTCGGCACCGCCGCGCAGGAGATCGCGGCGCTCGGACGCCGGACCCTGGAAATGGCGGCCGATGTGGACAACGCCGCGTCGCTCATCGCGCTTCGCGATGCGTGCCTGCGAGAGCTTGGCACCGTCGACATCCTGGTGGCCGCCGCTGGCGTCACCAAGCGCGTGCCGACGCTGCAGATGCGCGACGAAGACTGGGCGCGCATCATCGACACCAACTTGACCGGGGTCGTGCGCGCCTGTCAGATCTTCGGCGCGCCGATGGTCGAGCAGCAGCGCGGCCGGATCATCACCATCGCCTCGATTGCGTCGTTCGTCGGGCTGCACGAAGTCGCCGCGTATACCGCGAGCAAGGCCGGCGTGGCCGGGTTGACCCGCGCGCTCGCCGTCGAGTGGGCGCCGCACGGCGTGACGGTCAATGCCATCGCGCCGGGCGTATTCGAAACCGATCTGAATCGCGAGCTGCTCAAGTCGGGGCGTGGACAGGAGTTTCTGACGCGGACGCCGATGAAGCGCTTCGGTCGCGTCGAGGAGCTCGTCGGCGCCGCGGTGTTCCTCGCGTCGGACGCGTCGAGCTTCATGACCGGGCAGCTGGTCGCCGTCGATGGCGGCCTGCTCGCGAGTGGTGTGAATGTGTAGGCGGGCGGGCCGCGAGCCTCGGCCCGCCGGCAAAGGGATCAGGGATCAGGGATCAGGGATCAGGGATCAGCGAACGTAGGACAGAGAACGGACTGTGAGCCAACCAGCACGGTGATCGTCATCAGCGCGCGCGACAACGTCGCGACGGCACTCGACCCGCTTGCCGCCGGCACGACGATCGACGTCGACGGGCGAGCGATCGTGGTGCGCGAGCCGATTGCCGGCGGCCACAAGATCGCGTTGACGCGAATCGCCGCACACGAACCGGTGATCAAATACGGCAGCCCGATCGGCACGGCCACGCTCGACATCGAACCCGGCGCGCACGTGCACACCCACAACCTGGCGAGCACGCGCGGCCGTGGAGACCTCGCCGCGAGCGGCGCCCCGGAGAAGCGATCGTGACCAGCCGTCCGGGCTTCCACGGCTTCCGGCGTCCCGACGGTCGGGTCGGCGTGCGGAATCACGTCCTCGTCGTGCCCACCGTCGTCTGCTCGGCCGTCGTGACCGAACGCATCGCCGCGGCCGTCGACGGTGCAGTCGCACTGCCCCATCTCGCCGGCTGCGGCCAGCTCGGGCCCGACATGCAGGTCACGCACGACACGCTCGCGGCGTACTGCCAGCATCCGAACGTCGGCGCCGTCCTCGTCGTCGCGCTCGGCTGCGAGCAGGTGGTCGCGCAGACGCTGGCCGAATCCGCTCGCAGCGCCGGCAAGCCGTCAGCGATCGTCTCGATCCAGGGCGAAGGGGGAACGCCGCGCGCCATCGCCAAAGGCACGATCGTGGCGGCGGGTCTCGCCGACGATCTCAGCCGGATCGGGCGCGAATGGTGCGACATCGAGTCGCTGATCCTGTCGCTCAAGTGCGGCGGATCCGATTACACCTCGGGGCTGGCGGCGAACCCGGCGCTGGGCCGCGTCGCCGATCGCCTGCACACGCTTGGCGCGTCGACGGTGCTCGGCGAGATCGCCGAGATCATGGGCGCCGAGCAGCTGCTGGCGGCGCGTGCCACTCAACCTGAGGTTGCCGCGCGGCTCCTGCGCGTCGTGAACCGCGTCGAGAGCGAGGCGCAGGCGCTCGGACTCGACATCCGCGGCACGCAACCGTCGCCCGGCAACATCCGCGGCGGCCTCACGACCATCGAAGAGAAATCACTCGGTGCCACCCACAAAGCCGGCGAACGCTCGCCGCTCGAAGACGTCGTCTCGTACTCGTCGCGCATCACGCGGAAGGGCCTGACGGTGATGGATACGCCGGGCTGGACGTCGAGTCGGTGACCGGAATGGTCGGCGGCGGCGCGCAGGTCGTCGTGTTCACGACCGGCCTCGGGACGCCAACCGGAAACCCGATCGCGCCGGTGATCAAGATCACGGGCAACGCCCGAACCGCCCAGACGATGGCCGATAACACCGACCTTGATGTGAGCGGCATCCTCGAACGGGGTGAATCGATGGACAGTGCGGCCGATCGATTGCTCGAGGAGATCCTCGCGGTGTGCTCAGGAAAAGCGACCGCGGCCGAGCGGCTCGGCCATCGCGAGTTCGCGATCCATCGGCGCAACCCCACCTTTTGATCCACAGATTCACGCGATTACGCGGATACACGATTGACTTGGATCGCTCAGAAAGACGACAAGGTAGCTAATGCAGGATGCACAGACGCTTCCGAAGACGGACGTGGTCGCGGGTGGAACGGCGGCTGCGTCGCGCCGGCGCGCGTCAGCAGATACCGCTGGGTCATCTGCGGACTGCTCTTCTTCGCGGCGACGATCAACTACATCGATCGCCAGGTGATCGGCATCCTCAAGCCGACGCTGCAGCAGCAGTTCGGCTGGAGCGAGATCGACTATGCCGACATCGTCTTCAGCTTTCAGTTCGCTTACGCGATCGGACTGCTGCTGGCGGGCCGGATGATCGATCGCCTCGGCACTCGTCTGGGCTTTGCGATCGCCGTGCTCGTCTGGAGCCTTGCGGCGATGGCGCACGCCGGGGCCACGGTGTTCGGACCAGCCGCAGCGGCTCTGCTCGCCATGTTTGGTCTGGCGTATGCGCCGTCCGTCGCGGGATTCATTGCCGCGCGGTTTGCGCTCGGCATCGGCGAAGCCGGCAACTTCCCGGCGGCCATCCGCGCCACCGCAGAGTGGTTTCCGATCAAGGAACGGGCCTTTGCGACCGGCATCTTCAACTCGGGCACCAATGTCGGGGCGTTGATCACGCCGATCATCGTGCCGTGGGTGACGGTGATGTACGGCTGGGAGTGGGCGTTCATCCTGACCGGAGCGATCGGATTCTTCTGGCTGCTCTTCTGGCTGCCGCTGTTTGGCTCGCCCGGATAAGCATCCGCGGGTGAACGCCGCCGAGCTCGCGCACATTCACAGCGAGCCGTCGCCGCCGCCGACCTATCTCCCGCTCCGGGCGATCCTCCCGCATCGCCAGACCTGGGCCTTTGCGATTGGCAAGTTCCTGACCGATCCGATCTGGTGGCTCTATCTCTTCTGGGTGCCGGACTTCCTCAATCGCAACCACGGCTTGAACCTGCTTGCCGCTGGACCGCCGCTCGTCGCGATCTATCTGATCGCCGATGTCGGCAGCATCGGCGGCGGCTGGTTGTCGTCGGCGCTGCTGAAGCGCGGCTGGAGCGTCAACAGCGCGCGCAAGACGGCCATGCTCGTTGCCGCGATTGCGGTGGTGCCGATCATGTTTGCCTCGGTCGCGACGAATCTCTGGGTCGCGGTGCTGCTGGTCGGGATTGCCGCGGCCGCGCATCAAGGCTGGTCGGCCAATCTCTTCACGCTCTCGAGCGACATGTTTCCGCGGCACGCGGTTGGCACCGTCGTCGGCTTCGGCGGCATGGCCGGCGCCGTTGGCGGGATGCTGATTGCCAAGTTGACGGGCTACATCCTCGAGACGACCGGCAGCTATGTGCCGGTCTTCATCATTGCGGGGGTCGCCTATCTCATCGCGCTCGGCATCGTGCACCTGCTGGCGCCGAGGCTGGAGAAGGCTCAGATCTGATCGACGCGACTACTTCGCCGTCGCACCGGTGACGGCGCGGATCATGCCGTCGGACTTGCTGAAGATGTAGAGCTCGCCGGCGGCATCCACGGCAAAGTGCGCGTCGGCGCGACCGTCGCCAGACACCGCGCCGCGGCCGGGGAGATCCGGATCGTTGCCGCCACGCGCACGATACGCCGCCTTCACGATCGGAAACATCGTGTCGTAGGTCTGCTTCCCCGCATCCGGCGTGTCGGCCGGATCGTCCCACACGATCTTGAGCTCGTGCATCGCGGCCAGCGTCGCCGGTTTGCCGTCGTCAGCCGCCAGCATTTCGTCGTAGTTCGCGTACCAGACGCGACCGGTGGAGAGATCCGTGAAGAGATACTTGCCCTGCAGCGCCGGAATGGCCTTCCCGTCGTAGACGAACCCGCTGCCGATCGCGTCACCACCGCCCGGCACGTGCCCGTACTGAATCACCGGATAGGTCGGCGTCATCTCGCCGCTCACCTCCGTGCCAGCGACGATCGGAACCTTGTCAACGTCGGGCAGCGTTGTCGTCCTGTTGTCGGAGCTGCAGCATCTCGTTGCCTTCGCGCAGCGAGTAGCCGTAGTTCGCCCCTCTGCGAACGACGTTGACGGTCTCCCACGTCCGCAAGCCGATCGAGTTGGTGATCAGGACACGCTTCCGTGGCTCCGCAGGATCGCGGCCCCAATTGAGACGATGCGGGTTGCGAAGGCCGTAGGCCCAGATCTCGTGCCGCGCGCCGCGCAGTGCGACGAACGGATTGTCGTTGGGAATGCGGTAGCGTCCGTTCTCGCTGACGTGGGTCGTGGACGGTGTGCGCCGTCAGGTCTGGAACGATGCGAAGAATCTTGCCGACCAGCGTATCGAGCCGCTGGGGGTTTGGCCGGACGTCCGGGCGCGGCGCCTCGCCGGCCCCGCCATCGCCGCAGCTCACGTAGAGAACGCCCCACTCGGCATCGCCCGGACGCGCGGCCGGATTGAAGCTCAGATCGCCGAGCGGATGGATGCGCGTATTGAGCGCGACGCGCAGCAGTTCGCGCGCACTGCCTTCGAACCGCGTGTTCGACCGATTGGTGTCGGTCCATTCGATCAACACGCCTTCGCGCGTCGGTTGGGCCCGGCGTCGCAATCGGCGCTCGTTGGCGACGTAACCGGTCAGATTCAAGCCGGGCAGGTTCGGTGCTGTCGGGCAGCGGCCGGCGCCTCGAGCGCGGGATCCTCGATGTGAACGGTGTAGAACCTGCCGTTCTTCGAATAGCCTGGGTCGAACTGGAGCGTGACGACGCCGTTGCCGAATCCGACTTCGTAGGCGAGCCTGCGGAAGAGGCCGTTGCGGCCGTCGCGGCCGTTGAAGTCGAGATACGGCGTCAGGCGCTTGCTGGCCTTGTCGAGGATGTAGACGGGGCCGTTGAGATCGACGAGAAACGTCCGTCCCGTCGCCCCTGGCTCGTCGCGGAACGCGTTGATTCGCGCGAGCAGGCCGTCGGTCATGCCGGTGCCTTCGAGCTGCCCGGTGATTGGCAGCGCGAGGTAGTCGGTGATCTCCAGCGCCAGCGGCGCCGGAGGCGCGGCACCGCTCGCCGCGTGCGCGGCCAGCACGAGCGCAGCGAGCGCGACCCGTCTCACGTCGTCTTCGGAATCTCGAAGCCCTTGCGGTACTCGCGCGTCAGGAGCTGATCGGCCTTCTTGTCGTCGACGAACGTCTCGGTGCGGCCGTCGAAGGTCAGCGAGTGGCCGACGCGGTAGGCGATGTTCGCCAGATGCGGCAGCGCCGACGACAGATGCCCGTCGAGGATGCCGCTATTGAGCCGCGTCGCGTCGTTGGCGCGAATCGCGTCGACGAAGTTCTGGTAGTGCGGCAACTCGGTGCTCGTCAACACCATCGGATCGCTGCCACCCGTGGCCGCGGCCGGCACGTTCGCCCCTGGTCCGGGCTCGTTCTTCGGACCGAGGTACGACTGCCACTTGCGGCCGTCGCCATCGATCCACACCCAGCCCTTCGTCCCATAGAACAGATTGCCGATGCGCTGGGTGCCCTCGTCGTTGGTGAACTGTCCGCGGGTCGCGAACTCGAACAGCGTGCCGTCCGCGTACTCGAAGAGCGTCGTGTGCGTGTCGGGCGTCTCCTGCGACGCTTCCGGCCCGAAGTAGCCGCCACTCGACTGGATCTTGACCGGGTGCTCGTTCTTGTTCAGGCCCCAGCGCGCGATGTCGAACTGGTGCGGTCCCTGGTTCCCGGTGTCGCCGTCGCCGTAGTCCCAGTGCCAATGCCAGTTGTAGTGGAACCGATTGCGATTGAATGTCCGCTTCGGCGCGGGCCCCAGCCAGAGGTCGTAATCGACCTTCGACAAGATACGCCGTGTCGTAGGTCGGCTCGTAATTCGTCGCGCCAACGGTCAGCGCGTATTTCTCGCCGGGCGCCATCGGACCATCGGGATACTTGCCAATCGGTGGACGCGGCTTGTAGCAGAGGCCACGCGCCATGTAGACCTTGCCGATGCCGCCCTCGTGCAGGAACTCGATGGCGTCCCGCACCGTCTGCCGGCTCCGGTTCATCGTCCCGACCTGCACGACCTTCTTGTAGCGGGCGGCCGCTTCGACCATCCGGCGGCCTTCGACGAAGGTGTGCGACGCCGGCTTCTCGACGAAGACGTGCTTGCCGGCCTGCAGTCCCCAAATCGTCGCCAGCGCGTGCCAATGATTCGGCGCCGCGATGATGATGCCGTCGATGTCCTTGTCGTCGAGGACGCGGCGCAGGTCCTGCACGAACCCCGGCTTGAAGGTCGGCACCTCCTTCAACCGCTCGTCGTTGATTCGCTCCGGCGCCAGGTTGGCGTCGATGTCGCACAGGGTTTTGATCTCGACGCCGGGCAGCCGCGCGAAGCCGCGCTTCAGCGCATTGCCCTGGCCGCGAATCCCGATGCTGGCGAGGACGACCCGATCGTTCGCGCCGAGGATTCTGCCGCTCTGCGCGGCGGCGGTCTGGGCTCTGAGAAGTTCGGGCGCCCCGACCAGCCCCACCGCTGCCGTGCCGAGCCTGGCCCCGAAGTCACGCCGGGAGATGGTGGTCATACCCGGAAAGTATCGCCCAGGACGGGGGCTGCGGACAGGAGTCTGACGTTACCACCGGTCAGGCACCGAGCCTGGCTCGTCCGGGCGGAACAATCGTTGCCGCCATCGCCCCGGCGGTTGTGCGAGCGAGCCACGGAGATCGGATTCTGCCGTGGCCCCCGTAGCACCTCAGTCGCCAGGCGCAAAGCTGAACGTTCCGTCCCAGCCATAGTCCGGCCCACCGAGGGACGACACGCCGACGCTCGCCTGGAAATGCGTGAACTTTCCGGTCCCGCCCGAGAACGTGCACAGGCCAACTCCGGTCGCGAACTCGAGGCGGCAATGCCCGAAGGCCCTGTTGTTGCCCGGTCCAGGCGTCTCGAGTACCACGTCACTGTCCAGTGCCGTAGGACCGGGCGCCGACGAATACACCACTCGCGTGCCGACTGGCAGGCTGTCGAGACTCGAGGCGGTGAACGTGCAGAAGGCTCCAGGCTGACCGCTGAACTCGGAGCACTCTTTCGTGATACGAAGGTCTCCCGTCCGGGGAAAGGCAGCCGTCGATGCCATCGACACGGCGGCGCTCACGGTTGGACTCGTGGGCAGTTGGCGTCCGTCGGCGCACCCGGCGGCGGCCAGCGCGCCGGCGCATAGTCCCGCAAGAGCCCCACGGGTCGCGCGAACAAAGGTAAACATCATCGGTCCACTCCTTCGGCTGGTCGCGACGCCGCGGCGCCGCTGGCCTCGGTTTTGTAACGCAGACGACAGGCTGACGGCCGGGCGGACAGCGACCGTCGCAAAGAAGGTGTCTGCGTCTGTATGAAGATCGCGTAAGCGGAGATCGAATTGGGTCAACGGCGAGATCGGTCGATGTATCCTCTGAGCGTTACCTCTACCACTGGGACCGGTGATGGCGGCGCCGCCCGTATCACGGCGCTCCTCAGCGACTGGAGTCGCGGCGATCGTGCTGCGCTTGGTGAGTTGCTTCCGCTCGTCTACGCCGAGCTCCGCCGCGTGGCGGCCCGACAGCTACGTCTGGAACGCGCCAACCACACGCTGCAGCCGACTGCCCTGATTCACGAGGTCTACATCCGGCTGGTCGATCAACGTCAGGCCGGGTTGCGGGATCGGGACCACTTCTTTGCGGTCGCGGCCAACGTCATGCGCCGCGTCCTCGTCGATCACGCGCGGCGTCGCGGTGCGAGAAAACGCGGCGACGGCGTGCAATACGTCTCCATCGATGACGCGAAGGGTGTCGCTGCGCCCCGTGAGATTCCGATCCTCGCCTTCGATCATGCGCTCGCTCGGCTGGAACGCGTCGACCCCGACCTGGCCGAGATCGTCAAACTGCGCGCGTTCGGCGGACTGACGATTGAGGCGGCCGCGGGCGTCCTCGGCATTTCGCCATCCACTGCCAAGCGAGACTGGCGCGCGGCGAAGGCATGGCTCCTCCGTGAACTGCGATCCGACGTGTCACCATGACGGACCCACGATGGGCCCGCGTGAAGGCGCTGTTTCAAGCCACCATCGAACGGGCACCGGAGGAGCGCGAGGCGTTTCTGGCAGCGGAGACTGGCGACGACGCTGTACTCCGTCGTGAGGTCGAGTCGCTGCTGCAGTCGGACACGCCCGACGTCAGCTTCTTCGATCGATTGGCTGTCGTCACTGACTCCGCTGTCGCGGAGGTGGCGGCTGGTCTGATCGCGCCCGAACGGGACGAGCCGCTCGCCGCCGATTCAGTCCCGGTGATCGCGTCGGCTCCTACGAGATTGTCGCCATGCTCGGCGCCGGCGCCATGGGCGAGGTCTACCGGGCCCGCGACACGAAATTGCAGCGCGACGTCGCCCTGAAGGTGTTGCCGCCGCGCTTCGCTCGCGATCCTGACCGCCTGGCGCGGTTCTCGCGCGAAGCGCAACTCCTCGGCACGCTCAATCATTCGAGCATCGCCGCGCTCTACGGGTTCGAAGAGGCGAACGGCGTCCACGCGTTGGTCCTCGAGCTCGTCGATGGGCCGACACTCGCTGATCGAATTGCCAGAGGACCGGTGGCGGTGCGGGACGCGTTGCCCATCGCTCGGCAAATCGCCGAAGCGCTCGAAGCGGCGCACGACAAAGGGATCATCCATCGCGATGTCAAACCGTCGAACGTCAAGATCGGAAGTGACGGAACGGCCAAAGTGCTGGACTTCGGACTGGCGAAGGTGTGGGACGGCGCGCCCCACGCCGGCCTTTCCGCATCCCCACGGCTTACGGCCAGCGACCTGCACGGGCGGCCAGTCCTCGGCACGCCGACATACATGAGCCCCGAACAGGCGCGGGGCCAGTCGCTCGATTGACGGACCGACATCTGGTCGTTTGGCTGTGTCCTCTATGAGATGCTCTCCGGTCGCGCCGCATTTGCCGGCGAGACCATTTCTACACGCTCGCCGCAGTGCTCGAACGGGAGGCGGACTTCACCGCGCTGCCAGCTGATACGCCGGCCCCGATTCGCCGGCTCTTGCGGCGATGTCTCGAGCGAGATCGCCGGAACCGGCTCGATTCGGCGGCCGGGGCGCGCTTGGAAATCGACGACGCCATCGCGGGGGATATCGCAGAGACGCCGCCCCGCGCGCCCGTCGTGTCGGCTCGTGCCACCGGTCTGGCAATCGCCGCTCTGGTCGCCGGTCTCGTCATCGGGGCATTTGTGGTGGGCGCGCCGCGGCCGTCGCAGGAGATCCCAGGGCTGCCGACGCGCTTCGCCATCGTGCCACCTCAGGCTCTGCCGTTGAATACGTCGAGCGCCGATCGCGATGTTGCCCTGTCGCCCGATGGCCGTTATCTCGTCTACCGCGCAAGGGGTCGGTCAGCGCCGGCGGCCGACTGATGGTGCGCTCGATCGGCGACCTCGACGCGCGACCAGTGGCCGACATTGTCAATGTGTACGGCCCGTTCTTTTCGCCCCATGGCCAGTGGCTGGGGTTCTTCGATCGAGCGGAGCTCAAGAAGGTCGCGATTACTGGCGGACCCGTCATCACGCTCGCGGCGTTCAGCGGTGCGCCGCTCGGCGCGAGCTGGGGCGACGACATCATGATTGTGTTCGCCACCGATGACCCAACCACCGGGCTCTCGCGAAGTGTCGGCGAATGGCGGTGCGCCCGCCGCGCTGACCAGCATCGACCGAACCGCTCAGCACGACCATGCCTTTCCCTCGGTGTTGCCGGGTAGCCGCGGCGTGCTGTTCACGATCACCGCCTCCGATCGAACAGGCACCACGCAAGTGGCCGTCCTCGATCCACGGTCTGGTCAGTCGAAGACGCTGGTGCCCGGTGGAAGTCAGGCTGACTATGTCGCGCTCGCGCCGGTCGGAGGGAGGGCTATCGCCGATTCGGCAGAGGCTGGAGCGCTGGTCTACGCCGCAGGCGGTGCGCTCACGGCCGTGAAGTTCGATACCGAACTGCTCGAACTGATCGCCGATCCCGTGCCGGTTGTGGCCGACGTGATGACCAAGAGAGGCGGCGCAGCCAATTACACCGTGTCACGCACCGGGACGCTCCTTTATGTGCCGAGCAAGACGGGGACGCAGGAAACGTTGCGGTCGCTGGTCTGGGTTGATCGGAACGGACACGAGGAGCCAACAGGAGCGCCGCCGCGTTCGTATGGTCCGCCGCGCCTCTCGCCCGACGCGACTCGTGTCGCCGTCGGTATCATCGATCGCGACAACACCGATATCTGGATTCTGGATCCCACACGCAACACGATGAGGCGCCTGACAGCTTCCCCCGGCAATGATGGCATGCCGAATTGGACCCGTGATGGCCAGCGGATTGTTCTTCATGTCCGCACGCGCGGGCGTGCCGAACGTGTACGCCCAATCTGCCGACGATGACCAGCTTCGGTCGAGCGGCTGATGACGAGCGTGCACTCACAGTGGGCGACGGCGATGACCCCGGACGGAAAGGCCGCCGTCGGCTTCGAGATTGGCCCAGGTGCCGGGAATGGCAGTGCCATCACGCTGCCGCTCGGCGACTTCCGGCGGCGGGGGCATCGGCAACCGGCGCCTCCTCATCGAACGAACCGGCCGTCGCCCGCCTCTTCGAGCGAGTCCATGCGCACATCTCGCCCGATGGTCGCTACCTGGCGTATCAGGCGGTAAACGAATACGTCGTCAAGAGAGGTGTGACGTTACCCCCGCGCTTATCGAGCCCAGCCCATCGCCGAGCCGGTCCGAAGCTCAGACGTCGGGCCTCGCAAGGACGTCGGGAGCCGTCGATTCCTCACGCGCCACAATCCAGTACCGATGGCGATGCTGGTGTGCGCCGGAATCCACCGATACGTGGGCACCTCGAACATCCGGCCGCGGTCGATCATGTGCTGGCGGGTCTCAGGAAACGGTGACACGCCGAACTCCATGCCTCGCGTCACGGCCTGACCATTCCAGGGCGACAGAAGACGGCTGCGATTCTCTTCCCAGATGCCCATCCAGGGAAAATCGGCCTGGCGCCACACGTAGCCAAACGCGAGACGGAATTCTGGCGTGAAGGCGACGAAGAACGCATCCGCGCGCGAGACATCCATCAGATGCGCCGTGTATGCGCTGGACGGGCCGTGGTCGGAATAGAGCCTCAGATCGGCGACGCCTCCATCACGGCGCGGCGCAGTGGGCCAATCGAACACGGCGGCGGGTTTCAAGTAATCCGCCGGGCCAAATTGCGATTCGAAGACTTTCGAACGCGTGGCACTCGATCGAACGCCGTTCGGCCGGATTGAAGGAAGGGCGGCGCCAACGTGACGTGCTGAGTCCACCCTACAGGTCGATCACAACTTGCCGTGTTGAGCACCGATTCTCGAACGCGGATGTTCTCGTCGAACAACGTCAGGCTTCGACGCACCTGCAACGCCGCCCGCGGGAGGTGCGCCTCCATCGATGAGGGCGCCGCCGTCGGAGGTCAGCGATAGCGCGCAATCGAGGCCTCGCCGTGCACGGTCAATCCCGCCGCGGCTTCTTCTGCTGACGGTCCGCCGAAGATATCGAGACAGAGGTTATGGCCCATGATGCCCGCGAGCAGTTTGGCATCGGCGCCTGCACCAAAGACACGATCGGTCTCGAGGTCCAAGTCTGACGGCTCCATCGTCGTCCAGTGCGGAACCCAAAGCGGGCTGACGCCGCTTCTCTTGTGGAAGACCTCGGCGATATGCCCGCCTTCTTCCAGCACAGTTACCCGGAGCGCGTCGTTCTCGATGGCCGCGGCTCGGCGTCCATGAAAGCGCATCGACATACGTGAGGCGAGTGTATCGACATCGACCCTCGCACGGATCGGCTCGCCACCAGGGCCGCGGGCGTTTCACCGTGTGGAACGGCCGCTCGCCGTTGATCGACGACATGGAGGGTGCCGAGACGGTCAGTGTTTCGCATCGCGAGACGGATGACGCGCCCGTATTTGCTCTTGCCGCCCTCGCCACCAATCGGTAAGGTGCCGTTGCCCGGGCCGTGCAAGACGCTCGAGCTCAAGAAGGTCGCCAACCCAGGAGCCTTACGGCCCGAGATGTGACCAGTGAGTCAAGCTTTCTCCGTCAAGGCGACTGCCCCGCCGAGGCGGGCAAACGATACAGCAACCGTAGCGAGGCGGAGCCTCGCTACGGATAGGAGTCACATGCTCGATCGGTCTCAGGTTCAGGACGCGCTCGGCTCTTCTGGCGGGCTATTGCGCCTGGAGCCCGCCTGGGTGCCACGCACCTTCATGCATCCGGGACGCCGGCTCCGCTTACATCCCGACGATTTGTATGCGCTCGGCGCCCATCGCGGCGGCATCAACGAGCGGTGGTTTTCGTCGACGACCAATGCGGACAACGGCCCCGGCACGCCACCCGACGAGGGACTGAGCTACGTGCGGACTGACCGCGGCCGACGATTCCTGCTGAAAGAGGCAGTCGCGGTCGCGGGCGATCTCCTGCTTGGGTCGCCGGTGATCGATCGGGAAGGTGGCTGGAACGTGCTCTGCAAGTTCTTCGACAACATGGGCCCGATTCCGCATCACTTGCACCAGACCGACGCGCAGGCGAAGCTGGTTGGCCGCAAGGGCAAACCCGAGGCGTATTACTTTCCACCTCAGTACAACCAGATCGAAAACAGCTTCCCGTACACCTTCATGGGACTCGAGCCCGGCACCACCAAGGACGATGTGCGGCGATGTCTGGAGCGTTGGAACACCGGCGACAACGGCATCCTCTATCTGTCGCGCGCCTTCAAGCTGCAGCAAGGGACGGGCTGGCAGATCGATCCTGGCATCCTCCACGCGCCTGGGTCGCTCGTCACCTACGAGCCGCAAGTGGCGAGCGATGTGTTCGCGATGTTTCAGTCGATTGTCGAAGGCCGCGCCATCGATCGGAGCCTCCTCACGAAAGACGTGCCGGCCGACAAGCACGACGATCTCGATTTTCTCGTGGGCCTGCTCGAGTGGGATGCCAACGTCGACCAGGAGTTCGCGAAGCACAATCGCGTGTTTCCGATCCCGGCCCAGCCCACGGCTGAGACCGAGCCCGCAGGGATTCCGCGAAGTGTGGGTGTGTTACGGCACGGGCTGGTACTCGGCGAAAGAGCTGACGGTTCTGCCGAAGCGAACGGTCACCGTCAAGGACAGCGCCGCCTACGGGATCATCCTCACTCAGGGCTACGGCATGTTCGGGTCACTCCGCGTGTCGACGCCGGCGATGATTCGCTTTGGCGACATGACGGAGGACGAACTGTTTGTCTCCGCCGAAGCCGCGCACGGCGGCGTCCGGATCGAGAATCTCAGCGACAGCGATCCACTGGTGATCTTGAAGCATTTCGGCCCTGGCAATCCCGACGCTGAGCCACTCCGCGCCGCAAGGAGCCGATCATGACCGCGGTACCGCACAAATGGCCGGCCATTCACAATGCGATGTGGCCCGGCCTCGTCGGCAAAGGACCCGATTCCGAGCCGCCGATCGATCTCGAGACCATGCTCGATCTCACGGCGCAGGCGGCGGCGAACGGGACGAAGTTCGACGGCGTCGATCTGTTTCTGTTCGACCCGCATGTCAGCATCGATGCCACCGACGACGACCTCGCGAAGCTGCGCGACACGATTGCCGCGCGCGGCTTTGTCGTGGGGTCGCTGGTCGCGCCGGTGTGGCCGCCCACCGGCGGCGGCGCCGCGATGGGCAGCACCGAGGATCGCAAGAACTTCGTGACGCAGGTCCGCAAAGCGTGCGCGATCGGTCGGCAAACTGAGGGACCTCGGCATCCGCTCCTACGGCGTCGTCCGCATCGACTCGGCGTCGAGCCCGACCGAGTGGGCCAAGGATCCCGTTGGCAACACGAAAAAGATCGCCGCGACCTTTGGCGAGGCGTGCGACGTGGCCGAGGGGCACGGTGAGACGCTCGCCGCGGAAGGCGAGATTTGCTGGGGCGGCATGCACAGTTGGAAGCGGATGACCGAATTGCTCGAAACCGTGAATCGACCCGAGACCCTTGGCTTCCAGGCGGACATGGCGCACACGCTGCTCTACACGATGGGCTACAACGCGCCCGAAGATCGAATCCTTCCGGACGGCTATGACTGGAAGGATCGCGGCGCGCTGCAATCGGCGTTGACGCAGGTGACCGATGCGCTGCGGCCGTGGACGAAGGATTTCCATGTCGCGCAGAACGACGCGACGGTGAAGGGGTCGGGCTCGCACGACAAGACCGGCCGCCACTGTCTGCCGCATGACCCGAACGGCAAGCTCGACATCGTGCACGACGCCGGCTACTGGCTCCGCGACGGCAACGGACAGCCGACCAGGGCGATGCGCCATATCTGCTGGGACGGCTGCATGTTCCCGAACGAGACCATGATGCAGCCACAGACCTGGCGCGACATTCTCGGTGTGATGACGAGCGTTCGCAACGCTCATGGTTGGGACTGATGGCGAAGAAAGCGCTCAACATCGGGCTGGTCGGGTACGGGTTCATGGGTCGTGCCCACTCCAATGCCTTTCGGCAGGCCGCACGGTTTTTCGATCTGCCGTTCACGCCGGTGTTGAAGGCGATCTGTGCGCGCAATCAGGACGCGCGCGCAGTCGTTTGCCGCGACCTGGGGGTACGAGCACGTGGAAAGCGACTGGCGGGCGCTGGTCGAACGCCCGGACGTCGATCTGATCGACATCGCGACGCCGAATGACACGCACAAAGAGATTGCCATTGCCGCGGCGCAGGCCGGCAAGATGGTGATGTGCGAGAAGCCGCTCGGACGAAACGCTGCCGAATCCGACGGCCATGGTGGCGGCCGTCGAGCGCGCGGGCGTGCCGAACATGGTCTGGTACAACTACCGGCGCGTGCCGGCGGTCACGCTGCTGCATCAGCTGATCGGTGAAGGCAAGCTCGGTCGCATCTTTCATTACCGCGCCAAGTTCCTTCAGGACTGGACGATTTCGCAGGACCTGCCGCAAGGCGGTGAAGGCCTGTGGCGCCTCGACGTCAATGTCGCGGGGAGCGGCGTCACCGGCGATCTGCTCGCGCATTGCATCGACACGGCCTTGTGGTTGAACGGACCGATCGCGGAAGTCACCGCGATGACCGAAACCTTCATCACGCAGCGTAAACACAATCTCACCGGCAACGTGGAACCGGTCGGCATCGACGATGCGAGCGCGTTTCTGGCGCGCTTCCAGAACGGATCGCTGTCGACGTTCGAGGCGACGCGGTACGCGCGCGGCCACAAGGCGCTCTACACACTCGAAATCAACGGCGAGCACGCATCGGCGTGCTGGGATCTGCACGATCTCCATCGCCTGCAGTGGTTCGATCACAAGGATGAAGGCCGGACGCGCGGCTGGCGCAGCGTCCACATCACGGATGGCGATCACCCGTACATGAAGAACTGGTGGGTGCCCGGCCTGCAAATCGGCTACGAGCACTCGTTCACCCACCAGTTTGCCGACTTTCTGCAGGCCGTTGGCGCCGGCGCAGTCCGCGGCGCCCACGTTCAGAGACGGGTTGCAAACCGACCAGGTGACCGACGCGGTCCTGAAATCGGCGGGTAGCGGACGCTGGGAAAAAGTTGCCGCCGCCGAAACGGCAGGAGTTGCCCGATGATGAAACCCGGATTCGTTGTCGCAGTCGTCGTGATCGCGATGGGGTCGCTCTCCGCGCAGCAGCCGCCGGCTCAGGGACGTGGCGGCGGTCGCGGTCCGCGAGGCGCAGAGCCGCTCGTGATCGACGATTCAGCCGGCTTTCAGCCGATCTTCGACGGCAAGTCCCTGAACGGATGGGACGGCGACCCCGCGTTCTGGAAAGTGGTCGACGGCGCCCTCGTCGGGGAGAGCACGCCCGTCAACCCGGTCAAGGAGAATACCTTCCTCATCTGGCGTGGTGGCGAACCCAAGGACTTCGAGCTGAAAGTGCAGTTCCGCATGAACGCCACCAACAGCGGCATCCAGATTCGCAGCGTGCATCTGCCCGCCGGGACGAAAATCGGCAACAACGCGGTGCAGGGCAAATGGGTATTGAAGGGCTATCAGGCCGACATCGACTTCGACAACACCTACACCGGTCAGATTTACGAAGAGCGTGGCCGCGGCTTCCTGGCGATGCGTGGTCAGACGGTCTACATTCCAGACGGCGACGGCATGAAGCCCCGCGTCATCGGCAACCTGCAGCAAAGCCGCCGACTCACTCAAGGCGATCATCAAGCAGGGTGACTGGAACCAGGTGCACTTGATCGCGCGCGGCAACATGATCATGCAGATCTTCAACGGCGCCGTCACGAGCATTGTCGTGGACGACGACAGCAAGAATCGATCGCTCGCTGGATTGATTGGCTTCCAGATCCACGTCGGCGAGCCGATGAAAGTGGAGTTCCGTAACATCTGGCTCAAACAGTTCTGAGCACGGCCGCGGTTACATCACGACAATCGCATCGCGCCGATTTTCGATCTTCTTGAAGTCGAGTCCCGGCACCTTCTTCAAATCGTCCAGGGTCTTGAACCGGCCGTGCTGCTCGCGGTAGCGGATGACGGCCGCCGCTTCGCGGCGCAGCAGGCCGCCGGCGGTCTCGAGATCGATCTGGGACGCGGTGTTCAGGTTGAGGGGCTGCAGCGCCTCGCCCAGGAAGTGCGTGGCGAGATAGTCGAGGATGACGGGGAACTCCTGCTCCGACACCTTGGCCCCGCGCTTCTGCATGCCGTCGATGACGGCCGCCCATCCATCGCGCGTCAGCCTGACCGACGCCGCACGACGCGCCTCATGACAGGGCGCGCAGGCCTTGACGGTGACATCCTTGCCCGGTCCCTCTGGCAGCCCTTCACCTGAAAGGACAGGCGGCTGAGGAGTCTGCCCCGCGGTCGATCCGGCGGCAGCCAGGATCACCACCAGCAGACCAGACAGCGCGCGAAGCCACGATGATGACATCGAAGAGCCCCTCCGACGGCGAGTTGACAGGGTCGAGCCGTTTCCACGCGAGGCATCATACGTCACGGCAAGTCCTCCTCGTGCGATGATGCGCTGCGATGATGCGCCTGGTGACTCATATGCTGTGGCGAACCCGCGCGGGCATCTTCAGCCTCGCATTCTTCGGCTTGGCAGCAAGTGGTTCGAGTCTGGCCACTGACTTCTTGACCGAGGGCGTCGACAACGCGCGCACTGGCTGGATCCGCGACGAGAAGGTCTTTACGACCGCCAACGTCGGGAGCACGAAGCTGCTGTGGAAGCTGAAGCTCGACAGCACGCCACGCGCCATGCACAACCTGTTCGCGCCGCTCGTCGCGCAACGGGTCACCACGCCAGAGGGGGCACGCGAGATCGCCGTCGTCGCCGGCGTCTCGGATGATCTGTTCGGGATCGACGTGGCCGCCGGGCGTCAGATCTGGCATCGCCGCTTCGACAGCACGCTGGCCAATCCGGGTGGCACGAACGACACGCTCTGTCCGGGCGGCCAAACGGCCGTACCGACGATGGCGCAGACGTCGGCCGGCAACTACACGGTCTACGCGGTGTCGTGGGATGGCCGTCTCCGGCAGGTGAACCTGGCGGACGGCCAGGATGTCGTCCCGCCTCAGAAGTTCATCCCGGGTGGTGGCAAACCGTACGCGCTCAACCTGTTTGACGGCGTCATCTACACCGCCACGGCCCAGGGCTGCGGCGGCCTCACCAATGCGTTCTATTCGTTCGATCTCGCGTCGCGCCGTGCCAGCGCGTTCATCCCCGCCGGGGGTGGATTGTGGGGACGCCGCGGCGCGGCCATCGATCCCGAAGGCCGGGTGTTCCTCGGAACGGGTGACGCGCAGTTCGATCCGCTGAACCGGCGGCTCGGCAACGGGATCGTCGCGGTGAAGCTCGACGCGAACAAGCAGCTGCAGCTCGTCGACTTTTTCGGCGCGCCCAATGCGAACTGGCTCTGGCGGCGCGATCTCGACGTGAACACCACGCCGATGGCGTTCGACGCGCACGGGCGCAAGTTCCTCGTGGGGACGAGCAAGGAGTGCCGGCTGTGGCTGCTCGATCGCGACGCGCTCGGCGGCGAGGATCATCGGACGACGCTGCACACCACGCCGCTCATCTGCAACGACGCGCAGGCGTTCGACGGCAAAGGCATCTGGGGCGCGCTCGGCGCCTGGCAGGACGAGAAGGGAACGCAGTGGGTACTGGCCCCGTTCTGGGGGCAGGTCAGCAAAGAGTTCAAGGCGCCGGTCGAGCATGCGCGGCCGACAGGCGGAGGCGTTGCCGCATTCACGCTGCAGCAGCGTGCGGGAGGCTGGCAGCTGACGCCGGCCTGGTTGTCGCGGGACATGGATCTCGCCGACGAAGCGCTGATCGCCAACGGCATCGTCTTCGCGTATGCGGCAGGTGAGGATGCCTCGCAGACGACGCCCGACAAGGCGTGGGACGAGCCTGGAGGCCCTGTGTACGGCGGCGGACTGAGCTCGGGCCCGGTGCGTCGCGTGCCAAATTCGCGGCGCGCCGCGCTGTACGCCCTCGACGCGCTGACCGGGAAAGAGCTGTGGTCGAGCGGCCGCACGATCGAGTCCTGGAACCACTTCAGCGGACTCACCGTCGCGAACGGCCGCGTGTATCTCGCGACGTTCGACGGCGTCCTCTATTGCTTCGGCATCGCACAGTAGGCGGAGGAACGTGATGCGCGCGCAGCGTTTGATGATCGTCGGCGTGACTTCGGTGCTCGCCGGAGGCCTCGGGTTCGCACAGGTCGGCCGCGGCGGCTCGCAGTGGCTGACGGCGCTGGCCGATGCGCAGCGCACGTCGTGGGTGCGGACCGACGACAAGATCTCGGTGCAAGCGCTGTCGAAGCCCGGCTTCGAGCTGCAGTGGACGAAGAAGCTCGAGAACCAGCCGCGGGGTATCTACGGTCTCGGGCCTGGCGTGACGGCGAGCGGCGTGACGCTGTTCGTGCCGATGTCGCTCGTGACCGGCAGCTCGAACAACGTGTACGCCATCGACAACGACCTCGGCTACGTCGTCTGGGAGCGGCGGTTCGACGCACCGCTGCCCCCACCGACGGCGGGGTGTCCCGGCGGGATCAGCGCTGGCGCCACGCGCATCGTGAGGCTCGACGCTGCGGCCCCGAGCGTCACGGGCGGCGGCGGCGGGCGTGGAGCGGTGGGCTATCGGAGCCTTCTTGGCGAGCCCGGGCAAGGCGTGCCAGTCGAACCGCGCGGTGGACGTGCCGGTGGCGGTCCCCCGCCGCCGGCGACGAACGCCGGGCCCGCGTCTCCGGCGGCCGCGGTGCGGCCCCGCCTGCCCCGCGCCAAGGTCCTGGGGCGCGCGGCGGTCAGCCGGACGATCGGATTCCCGGATCGCCGCGCCACAGCGGCGCGGCCAGGCAGAGCCCTCGCTCGCCCCTCCGGCGTTGGCTACGTGATCACAAGCGACGGCCTGCTGCACGTGCTTGGTCTGCCGTCCGGGAAGGACATGCAGCGGCCCGGCGTCATTCCTGCCGGCCAACGCGCGATGGTCGTCGCCGATCGCCGTGGACACGATGTTGTACGCCGCCACGTCCGCAGGCTGCGGCGGAGCGCCGCACGGCATCTGGGCGATCGATCTGGACAGTGAGGCCAAGCCGGTGGTGTCGTGGAAGACCAACGGCGGACCGGTTGTCGGAGCGGTGGCGTTCGCGCCCGACGGTACGCTGTTCGCCGCTGTCGGCGCCGGTCAGACCACGGGCGAGGGCAAAGCAAACGCGATCGTCGCGCTCGATCCGAAGACGCTGCAGGTGAAGGACTGGTTCACGCAGCCCGCGGCCGAGTTCGTGACCGGCCCGACCATCCTCCGGCACGCGGACAAGGATATCGTCGCCGCGGCCACCAAGGACGGCCGCATCCTGCTCCTCGACACCACGTCGCTCGGCGGCGCGGACCACGCCACGCCTCGTTACGCATCGAAGACCTGGCTGGGATCGGGGGCGACGGTCAGTGCTGATGCGCTCGCCACCTGGCAGCAATCGATCGACGGTACAACCTGGATTCTGCTGCCGGTCGCCGGGCCGCTGGCGAGTGGCGCGCCGTCCACGAACGGCGCGATCTCGAGTGGCGCCGTGATCGCCCTGAAGCTGATCGACACCGGCGGCGCGCTCTCGATGGAGCCGGGATGGGTCTCGCACAACCTCGCGGCCGCGGCCACGCCGATCACGGTCAACGGTGTGGTGTTCGCGTTGGCCACCGGAGCCCCGCCAACCTCGGCGGGCCGAGGCACGCCGGCCGTGCTCCACGCGTACGACGGCGCGACGGGCAAACGCCTCTGGAGCAGCGGAAACACGATGACCACGTTCGCCTCACCGGGCAGCTTCTGGACCGGCTTGGGGCAGGTCTATGTCGGCACCTACGACGGCGCGCTCTACGCGTTCGGTTTCAACGACGAGCGACGCGCCACCAACCCCGGGTCGTGACGTTGACGCGTGACGCCGTCACCGCGCAAGGTCAATTCAACAAGCAGGCGCTCAGTGGTTGGGTCTCGACGCGAGGCCTGACGCCACCCAGCGGTCGATCCGCTGCTCCAGCATCGTGAGCGGCATCGAGCCCCCGCCGAGGACCGTGTCGTGGAATGCCCGGATGTCGAACCGCTCGCCGAGCGCGGCTTCGGCCTTCCGCCGCAACTCCTGAATCTTCAACATCCCGATTTTGTAGCTGGTGGCCTGGCCGGGCGTCACCATGTAGCGCTGCACTTCGGAGCGCGCCTGCGGCTCGGGCGCCGCCGAGTTCGCGAGGAAGTACTGCACGGCCTCTTCCTCCGACCAGCCCTTCGCGTGAAGACCGGTGTCGACGACCAGCCGAATCGCTCGCCAGATCTCCGAGCCGAGCCGGCCGAACCGCGAATAGGGATCCTGGTAGGTGCCTGGCATCTCGCGCGCCAGCCACTCCGAGTAGAGCCCCCACCCTTCGACATACGAGCCAAGGATCGCCTGGCGCCGGAAGGTTGGAATTCGTCGTCAGCTCCTGGGCAATCGCAATCTGCATGTGGTGTCCCGGCAGACCTTCGTGATACGCGATGACTTCGAGCTCGGACTTGGGCATCGCTTTCATGTCCGCCAGGTGCGCGTAGTAGATCCCCGGGCGTGAACCATCCGGCGTGCTCGGAAAGTAGTGCTGCGCCGCGCCCCGCTGCTCGCGAAACGCCTCGACCCGCTTGACGACGAGGTCGGCCTTCGGAAGAATGCCGAAGTACTTGGGCAAGACCGCCTTGATCCCGTCGATCGCCGCCGTCGCGTCCTTGATGTACGCGGCACGTCCTTCGTCAGTGTCCGGGTAGTAGTAACGGCTATCGTCTTTCTTATCGCGGAGCTCGGCGAAGAAGGCCTTCAGGTCGCCCGCGAAGCCGACTTCCTTGCGGATCGCTTCCATCTCACCGCGCAGGCGCGCCACCTCTTTCAGCCCGATCTCGTGAATCTCGTCAGCCGACAGGGTCGTCGTGGTCTGGTTGGCGAGGCGCTCGCGATAGTACGCCGCACCGTTCGGCAGCGCGCCGACGCCGGTTGCTCTTTTCTGGAGCGTTGCGGCGATCTTCCTTCTGCCAGGCGATGAGATCCTGATACGCGGCGCGGAACGATCCGGTCAGCGCCGCCCGCGCCTCGTCGAGGAGCGCGTTGGCCTTCGCCTCGGTGAGCGTGCCCTTCTTCTGGAGGTCGGCGACCTTGGCCTTGACGTCCGCCCAGACGCGCACTGTCGGTGCCGCTCTTGTCGAACGGCGCACCGGTGACGATCTTCGTCGATGCGTCGATGACGAAGTCGAACGCGAAGCGCGGCGGCCGCACGCCGGAGACGACGTTCCGTTTCGAGATCTCGATCAGCTGCCGCAGCGCTCGTCCCGATTCGCGGATGCGAGCGACGTAGGCCTCGAGGTCGGCCGTGTCATCGACGCGGTGGAACGCAATGAGCAGCTGCGGGAAGAAGGCATGGATGGCAGACATCTGGTCGAAGACGTAGGCGTTGCTTCGGAACGGCAGGAACGCTTCCGCCTGCTGCAACTGGTAAATCCAGAGGTCGTACGAGGTCTGCGCTTCGGGCGTGAGCTTCGCGTAGTCGAACGCCTGTTTCATCTCGGCCACTGACGCGCGCTGCCAGGCCAGCCGCTTGTCCTGTGCGGCGATCGACATGTCGTCGATGGCGGCCGACTTCCGGCCGAGGAACGTCTGCTGGATCGGGCTGAAGGCGAGTTGTTCCTCGTATTTCTTCTCGAACCACGCGTTGATGCGCGTCGTCTCGTCAGATGAAGACGCCGGTTGCTGCGCCGGAAGGCCCTGTCCGCCGAGGAAGGCCAGCGCCAGGACGGCAGCGATGATCAGTCTTGCCATGCCCTGATTGTATCGGTCAGCTGGTCAGCGCGAGCGATGGAGCGTTGACAGTTGGTCCATCCGCTGGTCCCTGCGAAATTCGTTGCGTCCTGAGCGAGCGGTTGGGGCGCCGTGCAAGGATGGCGGCGGAGGTGAACATGCGCCGCCCTCTCGTGCTGGCTTTCACGATCTCCGCGTTGGTGATTGCGCCGTCAGCCGCAACGACGGCTGCGCAATCCATCCATGCGGCCCCGGCGACGGCGCCGTCTACGGGACGCCTGGCGCCGCCCGGCGAGCCCGGCCAGCCGCTCACCGTCAGCGGCCTCGTCGTCGACGCCAAGGGAGCGCCGGTGAGTCACGCCTCGCTCTATGTCTACCAGACCGATCGCGAGGGCTACTACGGCGTGAAGCCCGCCAGCGACAGCGGCAACCCGCGCCTGAAGCTGTTCCTGCGGTCCGACGCCAAGGGCGCGTGGTCGTTCGACACCGTCAAGCCTGGTTCGTATCCGGGCAGCCGCAATCCCGCGCACATTCACTTCGAAGTCAGCGCCACCGGGCACGCCAATCGGTTCTTCGAGATCGTCTTTGAGGGGGATCCGTTCATCACCGATCAGATGCGCACGAATCCCGCGTTCTCGGTCCGGCCCATCGACGGCAATCGCGTGACCGAGCGCATCGTCTTGAAGTGAACTCTACGGACACCTGGCCAACACGTCCTCAATCACCGAGCGTGACTTGGACGTGGCGCAAGCCGTAATCCGGTTCTGATAGATTCACCATGACGTTCTGCCATCCGGCGATCGGACCGGCTGTGCCCTTTTCGATCTGCTCGGCTCGACGCCACCGGCTTGCGCTGCGGGACGACGTCGGCTGGCAGCGGCGACAGCAGCGAGAGCCACGATGGCGCGGGCATGTCTCCAGACTACTTCAGTGCCATAGGTCTACTTCGTCGCGGGTCGACGGGCGCCTTGCCATCCGGGCGCCGCGCTCCGGTCTGGTCCTTGTTCAGCGTGGACGGGCCACTAGTCCTGGCGAAGGGCCGTCAAGGGCTCCACACGCGCCACTCGGCGCGCCGGGATGTACGACGCCAGCAGCGCGACAGCGAACAAGACGCCAATCACTCCGGCATACGTCGTGACATCCTGCGGCGTCACGCCGAAGAGCAGCGTCCGCATCGCGCGGAGGAGCAACGCCGCGCCGAGGACGCCGACGAGCGCGCCGGCACCCATCAAGACGAGCCCCTCGCCGACCACACGCCGCACGAGTTGCCCGACATGCGCGCCGAGGGCGATCCGCACGCCGATCTCCTTGGTACGCTCGGTCACACGCAAGGCCAGAAGGCCATAGAGACCGAGTGCCGTGAGCAGCAGCGCGCACAACGCGAAGGCGCCGAAGACGAGAGCGCTGAGCCGCTCGCGCGCGAGGCTCTCCGCGATCGCGTCGTCGAAGGTCTGGATCCGGCTGACCGCGAGATTGGGGTCCAGCCGACGCAACGCGGCGACGGCCGCCGCGATCTGCGCGGCCGGTCGATTCGCGCGTAGAAACAGCGTCATGCTCGTCTCCGACAACTGCCGGTTGCTGTAGAAGACTGTCGGCTCTGCGGCGCGCCGGACCGATCCTTCGCTCACGTCAGCCACCACGCCAAGGATGGGCGCGTACGGATTCTCGGCCTGCATCCAGACCGTCAACCTGGCGCTGAGCGGATCGACGTCTTTCAGGAACGCGTTGACGAACGCGTCATTCACGACGAACCCGGGCGTCGGCCTCGCGTCATCGGCCTCGGTGAACTCGCGGCCGCGGAGGATGGGTATGCCCAGCGCGTGAAAGTACCCCGGCGCGACGACGCGGACGGTCGTGACCGGCTGTTCGGTACTGCGGTTTCTCCGGTGTGCCAAGACGATGAAAGATCGTGCCGCCTCGAGGACCGCCGATCACCGGAAGGCTGTTCCCCGCCGCCGCAGCCGTGACGCCGGGCAGCGCCTGCAGGGCGGCCACCGCATTGCGGTAGAACAGCGTCCGCCGCTCGGGCGGGTAACGCGCCACGGGGAGCGAGACCTCCATCGTCAGGAGATCGTGCCGGTCGACGCCGTTGTCCACGCTGTTCAGCGCCAGGACGGTGCGAACGAGCAGGCCGGCGCCACACAGCAGGATCACGGTCATCGCGAACTGCGACACCAGGAGCCCCTGCCGGAGCCGCGCCGAGCGGGTGACGCCGGGCCCACTCGCCCGCAGCGTGCCGATGATGGAGGAGCCGGCGGCAAGCACGGCGGGGGCGAGACCGACGACGATACCGGTGAGGAGCGAGAGGGCGAAGCCATAGAGCAGGACCCGTTGATCGACGTGGATCTCCGGCGCGCGCACCAGGTCCGCCGGCACGAGCGCCATCACGGCGGCGAGCGCCCAGCGCGCGATGAGGATGCCCAGGATCCCGCCCGCGAGCGCGAGCAGGACGCTTTCGACGAGCAACTGCCGGACGATGGCGCCGCGGCCGGCTCCGAGCGATGTGCGGAGCGCAATCTCGCGAGCGCGCGTCGATGCGCGAGCCATCAGCAGGTTCGCGACATTGAAGCAGGCGATCGACAACAGCACGGCGACCGCCGCGTATAACATCACGATCGACGACGCGACCTGCCCGGTGAGCTCTTCGCGGAGCGGCACGATCGCGACCGAGGTGTTCTTGTTGAAATCGTGCATCGACGCCAGGCGCTCGGCGATCCCCACCATCTCCGATTGCGCCGACGCCACCGTGGCGTCGGGGCGCATCCGTGCCACCACGTTCATGAACCGTCCAGCCGTTTGCCGCCAGGCCTGTTGGCGATCGAGCCGGTACCGGAGCCCAGATATCGGTGTCCTGATGGATGAACCGGAAGCCTGCCGGCATCACGCCGATGACTTCGGTCGGCCGATCGCTCAATTGCACGACGCGGCCGACGACGGAGGGGTCCCCCGAGAAGCGGTTCTGCCACAGCTGAAAGCTGAGCACCACCACCGGTGGTGCGTTCGGACGATCGTCGATTTCGGCAGGCACGCGGCCAAAGAGTGGCGGGATGCCGAGCAGCGGAAAGAATTCCGCGGAGACCAACTGCACGTTGAGTCGAACCGGATCGCCGACGCCGGTCAGCGTCGAGGTGGACGGCCGCCAGGCCGCCAGGCTCTGAAGCGTCCGGCTGTCGCGTTGCCAGTCGAGCCAGTCGGCTGGGGACACGCTGCTGCCGAGTCTCCCGGCCGGAGCAGGCGCGTTTTGAAAGGTCTCGTAGACCGTGACGAGCCGATCGCCCTCGGGGTACGGCAGCGGACGCAGCAGCAGTTGATCGACGATCGAGAAGATGGCGGTGTTGCCGCCGATGGCCAGGCCCAGCGTCAACACGACGGTGATCGTGAACACGGGACTCTTCCGGAGGCCGCGGGCCATGTGCCGCGCGTCGCGGCTCAGGTCGTCGAGGATGCGGGCGCTGCGAATGTCGTGGCCCTCTTCCTTCAGTTGCCGCACGCGGCCAAAGCGCTGGCGCGCCGCTCGATCGGCGTCTGCCTCGGCCATGCCGGATTCGACCAGGTCGCGCTTGATCGAGTCGATGTGAAACGCCATCTCACGATCCATCTCGCGATCGCGCGCCGACCAGGTGAAGAACGCCAGGACGCGGCGCAGCAGGCGAGGTGGGCGGAACCGCATGTCAGGCTCCTTCTTGAATGGCGCGCAGCACCCGCGTGACCGCCTGCGAAAGGCGAGACCAGCTGGCGAGTTCGGCCTCCGACGCGGCGCGGCCCTTCCGGGTCAGCCGATAGAACTTCGCCTTCCGGTTGTTTTCGGTCACGCCCCACTCGGACTCGATGAGGCCCTGCTCTTCCATCCGGTAGAGCGATGGATAGAGCGATCCTTCCTCGATCCGGAGCACTTCATCGGAGAGGAGGTGGATGCGGCTGGCGATGCCGTAGCCGTGATTCGGGCCCGAGCTCAGGCATCGGAGGACCAGGAGATCGAGTGTTCCCTGAAGCAGATCGGTCTGGCGGACGGCCATCGGCTTCCTTAGACGGTCTGGGGAAGCAAAGGGTTCAAGGTCCTGGCGTTTGCTTGATCCGACGATGCACGTGGACACGCAGGTGATCGACGGTCCCGCTCCGCGCCAAGAATCGGCGACGAATTGTTCAGCCGTGCGCGGGAGTCGCGAAACCGTCGGGCTCGCATGCGTAATGGCTTTTCGTTACGGGGCAAATGGCTGATGTGTTCGCGCGGCCTTCACTACCTGAACAATGCCCGCACGAGTCGACTGTGCGTGTTCCCGCGTGTAAACCAGCGATGTATGCGTCGTACCTTCAATGAGTCGATGGATGCTGTTGGATGAGAGCCCTGCCAAGTCGGCCTGTAATTCCTCCCAGGCTTGTTGGGCCGGCGTTGCCAGTCCTGCCGGGAGTCCATCAAAGGAATCCAGCGCTGTCAGGACTACCAATGGCCTGTCACCCAGACTTCCAGCGTTGAGCACTTGGGCACTCGCCGCGGCGATAGCCAGTAGTTCTGCCGAGTTGGCGACCATATACTTCGTGGAGGAGCTGAAGGCTTTGATTTCCGAGCGGTGCTGTGCTGGTAACTCGGGGTCTGCTGGAAAGAAACCGAGCAAGCGGGTGAGGCCAAGCCTTGCCAGGAACGGAGCGATCGCCAACAGCCGCTCGTCTGGAATGGCACCTGCCACCACTTCCGGTGGGAGGCGCGTCCACTGGTCGGGATGTGCAGAATCGACCAGCACCATGCCGACCACCTCGTCGGGATACTGAGCCGTATACATGCGGGCATATAAGCCACCGAACGAATGGCCCACTAGTACGAATGGGCCTTCAATTCTGGCATTGTTGAGCAACGTATGCAGTTCAGAGGCAATCGTTTGGGCGTCCCGCGGCTCCGGACCAGGGTCGCTCCAGCCCATGCCCGCGCGGTCATAAGCACAGACGCGCGTCGTCGTGGCAATATCCGGTTGGACCCAACCCCAATGAGCGGACGCACCTGGCAAAGCAGCTTCCAAGATCACGGTAGGGTTGCCCTCACCGAGACAATGAATATGAAGTTGGTAGCCGCCTACATCCACACGCTGGCCGGGTGCGGGATAGTGCCGTTTATCTAGCCAAGTAGCGATTGCCTGATAGGTCGCGCCGAGGCAAGCAAACGCGACCGCGGCGACAACGAGCACTAGCAGCGCGCGTCGTGCACGAAGCACATATGTTCTCCCAGGCCGTGTTTGTAGCACTTGTTCATTGTTCACCTCGCGCCCTGCGACCGAAAGCGCTCCACTTCCCCTGAATTGGACCAGGCGGTCAAGGTCGGTCCAGCTAACCGTCGGGCGTTCCACGGGGACGTGCAGCTCGTGAGTTGAGGCGCTGATCCATATCACTCCAGCGCATTACCCCCTTTGCGGGGATCACCTCCGGCACCTAAACGATGAAGTTCAACACCCCACCCCTGCATTGCTCAGGTACCCTCTTTGCGTTAGTGGCGCCGGAGGCTCCAGATGGGCCAGAGCAAGAGCCAGAATAACCAGATCTCGGAACAACACGGCCATCGAGAGGGACAGAACCCCTCGGACATCGACCAGGACCGCGGCAACTTTGAGCCAGGCTCGAACAAACCCGGCGGTGATGGCAAAAAGACAACCGACCGTGAGAGTAAGGATCCTCGTCCAAGTAAGGGTCAAAAGCCCAACTCGCCTCAGCCCGACCAGCCCGGCGGCGCCGACAGAAGCAAAGCGGCGGTGCTAGACCCCGACAGCCCTGCCTCGAAGCCGTATGGCACCACTAATGACCAGGTGAACACCATGGAGGGTGAGGGTCAGGCCCAGCAGCCGGGCCAGGAGGCTCCTCGCGACATCCACGACGAATCGGTGAAGAAGACCGAAGACAAGGTGACTGATCCGGATTACAAAGCCGTAAAACGGCAGATTGACCGGGCTAACAACGACCGACGCCAACGGGATAATAAGCATGGCCGAAGGTAATTTTTAAACGGTGACCTATCATTGTGAGTGAGCGCTGAGCGGTGCGAACGGCAAATAGTCAGGGCTCGCATCGGGAAACGTCGTGTGACACCGCATGCCGGCGCAGTTGCGCAGACACCACAAATCGGCCACCCACCGCCGATTAGAAACCGACTCCATCGGCGTCCGATAAACACGCAAAGCCGCGCCTACACGCGTCCCGCCGCGCCACTCTCAGTGCCTGTCGTTTCGCTCAGACCGGCGGCTTAGCAGTGGCGGCTTCGTAGGCCGACTGCAGCCTGGAGAAGACCGACCCCCTGGGCGCCGGCGCCTCCAGGTGGGTGCCGCAGTTCCTCTATGAACTCGGACCACAGCTTCGGGCCTCCGTCCTCAAGGATTTTCGCGTGTACGGAGAGCTCTTTCGACGCGGGTGTGTGACGCATTGATCGGGCAGCCCAGTCGATCTAGCTTACAACCGATTGCATAACGCAATCAGAGCCGCGCGGATGTGCCGCGTGAGGAAAGGAAGTGGTATGGCTAGGCTCGTGTTCGGAATGAACCAGTCCCTGGACGGCTACGTCGACCATACGGCGTTTGCGCCAAGCCCCACGCTCTTCCGCCACTTCATCGAGGAGGCTCAGGGGCAGGCGGGCAGTGTCTACGGTCGCCAAATGTACGAGGTCATGCGTTACTGGGACGACGATCATCCTGAATGGGATGCAGAGGAACACGCCTTCGCGGCGGCGTGGCGGAACCAGCCGAAATGGGTCGTCTCGCGCTCGTTGAAGTCGGTCGGCCCCAACGCCAGGCTTGTTGAGGATGATCTTGAGGGCGCGATCCGCGAGCTGAAGGCCGAGCGCGAGGGGGAGATCGAAGTTGCTGGCCCGGATTTGGCGCAAAGCCTGACCGAACTTGGCCTGATCGATGAGTATCGAATCTACCTGCACCCCGTCGTGCTTGGTCACGGCAAGCCATATTTCGCCGGGCCCCGGCCGCCGCTCCGCCTTATGGCTAATGATCGGATTGGCGAGGATGTGATCAGGTTGGCCTACGTTCCTGCTTAATCTCGCGACTCGCCGGATGGAAATCGCCGCTGAGTCTGGTCTTGGGACGACGTTGTTAGGCAACCTGATGGTTGCTAATCGGCCACTGGCGACACCGCCAGTCCTTGCCATTCCAGTTTCGTCAGCCTTCAATCGTGCGCCTTGATCGGTCCCTCGATGACCTCAGGCTTCTGCTTCAGAAGGGTCGCCATCTTTGTCCGTAGAAGTCGGCCGCGAGTCGCACCGATTCGTCGGCGCCGGCCTTGTCCTTGAAGACGCCGAAGGACGCGCCCTCGCCAGCCCCGGTGTCCAGCCAGTAGTAGCGGACGAAACCCTGAGCCTTGCTGATGATCGGCACGAACTGGTCCTGGATGAGCCGATCGATCTCGGCGCTGTCCTTCTTGTCGAACTGGTAGTGACGGATGACAGCAAACATGCGCCCTCCTACAGCGAGTGAGTATTCACAATAAACCAAATTGCCCGTGCGACGACGGATCCATGGCTGAGTTGACCGCTGACTCGCAGACAACCCCGCAACGGCGGCTGAGATCTGTGGACATGTCACTTCGGACCTTGACGAACGAGCGAGCGCCTTGACGAACGAGCGAGCGACCGGCGAAGCCTACTGCCTGGCGCATCACATCACGACCGACGGCGACAAGCGCCGTTTTATGGTTGCGTCGCTCCGCTACCACGAAACACACATCGAGGCGCTGAACGAAGTTCGCAACGTGGCGACAGGTTCCGATCAACAACTTACGCTGTGGAAGTTCGATACTACGAAGTGGCTGGATCTGTAACTTGTTGATTTAGTTGATCTTGTGGGCTGGATCCTCGGGCTGGACTCGTGCCGAGGACAACGAGCGAAGCGAGTTGGACAAAGCCTGACGGACAGGCCGAGGACCACGAATGAGCGCGAAGCGCGAATGAGTGGCTCCTCGGGCTGGACTCGAACCAGCAACCCTCCGGTTAACAGCCGGATGCTCTGCCATTGAGCTACCGAGGAATATCGAGGCGGTCGCAAGCCCACGACGCGCTTCGTCGCGTGGACGGCAGACGACGATCGTAGAACAGAAGCCGCACGCGAGCAACCCGTCAATTCGGGCGCGGGCGGAGCAAAGGCACGGAAACAGCACGCAGCTACTTCGCCCGACGAACGCCCAGGAGCTCCAGCGCCTTCTCGATCGCACCGTCGCGCCCGGCATTTAGATCGCTTTTCGGGAACACTGGGACGGGGACGTCAGGCGGGATGCCTGGACCGTCGTAATTCTTGCCATCCGTCATGAAGCGCTCGTTGGGCAACCCGAACTCCCAGCCGTTCGGCAGCTTCCGGCCGAGCACGTCGGAGAACACGCCCTGAGTGTTCTCGCCAACGCGAGTCACGCGTGGTTCTCGCTTGAAGAGCGCCTGCGTGAAGGTCTCCGCCGCGCTCACACTATCGATGCCCGTCAGCTCGATGACACGCCCCTTGAAGCCTGGCCTGTCACTCGGTCGGACACGACTCGGCTGCGCCGACGTCCATTTGCGCGGATCAGTGGGGTCGCTTCGTGCCTCTTTCGAATACGCCTCATACTCGCCCGTCGCCAGGCGCGAGGCGATCGCCAACCCGTACGGATCGGCGCCGCCGCCATTGATCCGAACGTCGATGACCAGTCCAGGCCACTTGGCGGCATCAGCGAAAATC
Organism: uncultured Acidobacteriota bacterium; assembly: GCA_963841895.1. Lineage (GTDB taxonomy): Bacteria > Acidobacteriota > Vicinamibacteria > Vicinamibacterales > UBA2999 > JACCSI01. Next base: position 11,049 of record CAWJEO010000015.1, on the reverse strand, counting down.
GTGTCCAGGGCCTCCTCGAGCGCGACGAGCCCGCTCTCGAAGCCCGGCTCCGGGCCATAGCCACCGAAGCTCTTGATGCGCACGTACCCGACATTGTCGTCAAGCAACGCGTACTGAACCTGGCCATTGCACCACGACTGAAGCGGTGATCGGAGATAGTTCTTGTCCGTCACCTCGAACGCCTTTGGCCGATCCGAACGCTCGAGCCAGTTCGGGCCCCGTCGGCCGCCCGACCAGCTTTGCTTGATCGTCGTGGCGGAAATGTAGGTGTGGGCATCCTCGAACGGTTCGACCATCCCCTTGAAGATCTCCAGGAGCTCTTCCGGCTTCGTAGAGTCCGTCACCTTGGTCCGATGAGCCGCCACGATGGCCTTCCAGTCGGCGCGCTTGAGATCGAAGAAGCCGTAGTGCTCGGCCCACGTCGCTGCGAACACGTCGAAGTTCGTCAGTGGTGTGTCGGGCGTCGGACGATCGCAGCCTGGCGGTCGAGCCGCTGCGCGACGGAGAACGATGTCGGACGCGGTACCGCTTCGGTGCAGGCGGCGCTCCTGATCGGAATCCCCGGGGAGTACGGTCAACATCGCCGGCGCATTGGTGATCTTGAAGGCTACCGACGTTCCCGCTGACGCGGTTTGTCGAGAAGCCGTGAAGGACGGGATACAACTGACGGACGTTATCTCCGAGCCCTTGAGCGTCGCGCCAGCGATCTCGACGAAATATCCGTAGCCGTCAGAGAGCCAGATGCCATCGAGGCCCTGCGCTGCGAGCCGAGGCTCAAAAACCGTCAACAAAAGCAAGGTCAACCACACAGGGTAACAACGCTTGAACATCGGGTGGTCCACGTATCCTACGACACCTTGCGCACGTAACCTGATCCTGAAAGCGAACGCTCTCATCCGGCAAGGTGTGGAAAACGCTCGGCGAGAACTGCCTCCTCCTGCTTCGACAAGGCCACGAACTCGTCAAATATCGTCACCGGACGCGTCGTCCGGCCACGCTCGATAGCCTCAGTCACTCGCGCGCGATGATCGTTCCAGGCCGTTTCAAGGGGGATGTCACCGACGTGCTTTTCAACACCGCGCCCATCCGCCGGGATCGCCTCGCTGGGAAATGTCGTCGCGATGAGGAGCGACCCATCTGTGAACGGGGTGTAGAGCTTGACGCCCATCCCCATCGGCAGCGCAACCGTGAATGGACTGTGATGCTGCATGAGCAGATATGACGCGCCCATTCGCAGGCCCTCGTGTCTGAACAAGACCTCGCGACGCAGCAGCATCAGCGCGAGCATGGCGAAGTGAAATGGCTTGGCCTTCAGCACCTCGCTGTAGAAGATGGACTCCTCAAATCCGAGTGCCGACAGTCGACGCAGGTCGTCCGCGTAACGCTCACGAACTTTGCGTTGCGTCGATTCGGAAACGTCGCGAATGTAAGTGGCCAGCGGCATCGAACACCCAGGTCCCGTCAGGTCTGCTTCGGTTCCTTCTTCTTGTTCCGCTTCACGACTCTCCCGCTCTCGCCCCCAGTCACGAACATCTGAATCACGGTGCCGAGCAGGCTCAACCCGATCCACGCCCAAGGCACCCATCGCTGGCCAGGCGCCGGGTTCATCGGGTACGCGACCCAGATGTCGCCGGCCGCCGCCGCCATCAGCGCGCTTTGATCACCAGCGAGCGCGAGCCCGCCGACGATGATCGTCCATGCCCCGCCGAACGCGGTGCCAAGGATGATGACGTACCGCTGGAGCCAGGTCGCCAGCAGCGCACCCGCCACTGAAAACAGGATGACGACGAAAGGATGCGGATCGCCTTCGATCTGCGTCCAGAGGAGGTTCGCCAGCAAAGCGCCGAGGCCGGCGCCGATGAGCGCCACACCCACGAAGTAGGCCGCCAGCAGCAGCAATCCGCCGACCAGCCCACCCAGCAGGGCTGCCAGCACCATGTAAACGGTATCGCTCGAACCCCAGATGGAACTGGCCGCCAACGCTCCCAGGATGAACCCGAAAATGCCAAGAACGAACTTGAAGAGACGATAGCCGAAGAAGCAGGCGACGATGCCGCCGAGGACGAGGAGAATCGCGGCAGGATATTGATACGTCGCTGGCAGCATAGGGGCACGAAATCTTACTCGTGGAGCGTCTCAACGAAAAGCGATTTAGACTTCGCGGCGGCCTTCCATCGCCTTCCCCATCGACAACTCGTCGGCGTATTCGAGGTCGCTGCCGACGGGAATGCCCATGGCGATGCGCGTGGTTCGCACGCCCAGCGGCTTGAACAATCTCGCCAGATAGATCGCAGTGGCTTCGCCTTCGACCGTCGGATTGGTGGCGAGGATGATCTCCTCGACGCCCCCCTGGTCGATTCGGGTCAGCAGTCCCTTGATCTTCAGATCGTCCGGACCAACACCGTGAAGCGGCGAGAGCGATCCCAGCAGCACGTGGTAGACACCGCGAAAGCCGCCGGTCTTCTCGACCACGTGAACGTTCTGCGGCTCCTCGACGACGCAAATGAGCCGAGCGTCGCGGGAGGTGTCAGCGCAAAAGGCACACGGATCGATGTCCGTGATGTTGTTGCAGACCGAGCAATAGGTGATTCGATCCTTGACGTCGCGAATGGCGTCGCACAGGCGTTCGGCATCCTCGCGCGGCGTTTTGAGGACATGGAACGCCAGCCGCTGCGCGCTCTTGGCGCCCACGCCCGGCAGCCGCTTGAACTGATCAACGAGATTCTGAAGGGCGGCGGGAAGAGACAAGGCGCTCCGACACTCTACTGGCCGAGCAGACCGAGGCCGCCCATGATTCCGCCGACCTTGTTCTTCAGCTCTTCGTCCACTTTGCGCAGCGCATCGTTGATTGCCGCAGCCACCAGGTCCTGCAACATGTCGATATCGTCCTTCGACACGACCTCCGGATCGAGGGTCACCTTCTGCACGTGCTTGTGCCCGTTGACGACGACCGAGACCATGCCGCCAGCGGCGACACCCTCGACCGTGAGCGCAGACATTTCCTTCTGCAGTCGCTCCTGGAGCTGCTGCGCCTGTTTCATCATCTGCAGCGGATTCAGATTCATGGTGCTAGAGCAGCGTATCAACGAACGGAGTCGGAGTCATCACTTCTGATCAAATCTCTTCGATTTTCGCTTTTTCGACCGGGAAGATCTCGAACAGCGCCTGCACCGTCGGGTCGGCCATGGCTTGCTGTCGAAGGTCCTCTTCGGACGCTCGAGGAGCTTCGGGTGCGGGAGCGGGTCGCGCCTCGGCTGGTGTCTGCGCGGCTGCCGCGCCTCCGTCGGCGATGACAACGGTCACCGGAATCTTCTTTCCGGCCACCTTCTCAGCAATCTCTTCGAGCATGCGTCGTTGTTCGTCGCACTGCTGTCTGGGAACCTTCTGGTTGGGCAGGAAAGTGAAGGTAATCCGCACCGGATCCACATCGATGCGATACGCGTGCGCGACCACGGTGTTGTAGAAAAAGCCTTTGGCCGATTTCACTTCGCGGAGAAAGCGGTCTTTCAGACCTGGTGCGTCAGGTGCGACGGGTGCGACAGGTGCGGTGCGGTGCACAGGTGCGGCGGCTGCAACAGGTGCGCTGGTGCGGTGCACAGGTGCGACGGGTGCACCTGTTGCACCCGATGCACCTGGCACACGCGTTGCACCTGTTGCACTCGATGCACCTGACACACGCGATGCACCTTTGCACCCGACGCACCCGACGCACCCGCGAACCGCACCGCACCCGTCGCACCTGTCGCACCCGTCGCACCCGACGCACCTAGCAACTCCGCCAGCGGCACCAGCTTCCGCAGGTGCATCAGGCGCAACAGCGCCATCTCCATGCTGTAGCGCGGCTGATCCGACAGTTTGATCTCTTGCTCCGCCTTGATCAGAAGGTCGAACCCGCGCAGCAGATCCTCCCTCGACCATTGCGCGACCATGTCCTCGACGCGGGCGCGCTCCCCTTCGGCCACAAGATCCGCATCGGCGGCGCGTGACGGATCCACGGACAGCACCAGCAGATCGCGGGTGGCGCGCGCCAACTCGCGACACAGTTGTCGCAAGTCGTAGCCACGCTCGATGGCACGGTCCACGAGGGCGAACGCGGCCGGGGCGTCTTCGCGGGCGACCGCCTCGAGGATGTCGAACACGAGATCGCGACCGACCAGCCCCAGCACCGTCACTACATCATCGACATCAACCGCGTCGCCCGCGAACGCGCGCACTTGATCGAGCGCGCTCAACGAATCGCGCATGCTGCCCTCACCGGCGCGCGCCAGCAACGCGAGTGCCGCATCCGTGATCTGAATCGACTCCTGGGTGGCGATGTATCGCAGCCGGTCGGCAATCGTCTTGGCCGAGATCGTACGAAACTCGTGGACCTGAGCGCGCGACAGCACCGTTTCGGGAATCTTTTGCAGTTCGGTCGTCGCCATCATGAAGATGACGTGCGGCGGCGGCTCTTCAATCGACTTGAGGAGCGCGTTGAACGACGAGGCCGACAACATGTGGACCTCGTCAATCAGAAACACCTTGTAGCGGCTTCGGACGGGCGCGATCGACAACCCCTCGATGATGACCTCGCGCACGTTGTCGACGCCGGTGTGCGTGGCGGCGTCAATCTCGAGCACGTCGAGGTCGCGGCCCTCGGCAATCTCGACACAGGCATCGCAGACGCCGCACGGATCGGCAGTCGGCCCGTTCACGCAGTTGAGTGCGCGCGCGAGCAACCGCGCCGTCGTCGTCTTGCCGCACCCGCGAGGACCAGCAAAAACGTAAGCGTGCGCAATGCGGCCGCTCTTGATGGCGTTGGTGAGCGTGCGCGTCACGGTCGGCTGACCAAGGACGTCGTCGAAGCGTTGGGGCCGCCACTTGCGGGCGAGGACCAGGTAGGACATTGGCGCGGATGCGAGATGCCAGTTACAAGTTACAAGTTACAAGTTCAAAGCAAGTTCGGCCCAACTTCGCAACTCCGTTTTGAACTTGGAACTTGTAACTTGTAACTCCAGTGCTCGGACCCTACCGCGGCCCGGAGGGCCTGCGCACATCCCTGGCGCCCCTTAGCGCTGCTGCCTTCCGGCCCTGACGCGGTTCGCGGCCCATGGGGATTGCACAAGTTCCGGACCGCGGTCCACGGTCCGCCAGACGCTCGTCTGGTGAGCAGAACGAAAGTTCAGTCTATCAGAAGGCGGTTCAATTCGCGTCCAACAACTGCCTCGCTAGTTTCTCGTACAGATCGACAGCCTCTCGCAGTTCCGTGATGCTGACGTGCTCCTGATCGGTGTGGGCGACGTGGATCGAGCCTGGCCCCAACAGCAGTGGAGTTCCCCATTGGCCGAGGAGCGGAATATCAGTGGTGTATGCGAAGACACCGGTCTTGAATCCAGGAAGGGTCTGCAAGCGGACTGGCGGGACTTCCACCACTTCTTCGATCTCGACGCGCTCGGCAATGACGTGACGCAGGATGCGCCGGACTTCGTCGTGGCTCCCTACCGTGCGAAAGAAAACTTCTGCCTCGGCGTGAGGCGGGATGACGTTTGGAGCAACGCCGCCTGAGAGGAGACCGACGGTGTAGTGAGTGGTGCCCAAGAGGTCGTCACCTGGCCACGTCGCCGTGCGCATGGCCACGAGAACATCGAGAAGCTTTTCGATCGCGGATTCACCGAGCTCCGGATATCCCGTGTGAGCGGCTCGACCCGTGGCTTTCAGCCGAACCCGGAAAACACCTCGTGTCGCGGCGCCGAGCCGATTGTCGGTTGGCTCGCCGTTGATCAAATACTTCGATTGCGAAGCAATCTGGTTGGCAGCAACGGCGCCGTCGCTGCCCCGCTCCTCGCCCGCAACCAACACGAGGCCGACACGCGTCTCACCGGTGGCACGCAGACGTTCGGCGGCGGCAACCTGCGCCGCGAGAATGCCTTTGGCATCGCATGCTCCACGCCCGTACAAGCGGTCGCCGTCGATTCGACTCGGGAAAAACGGCGGCACGCAGTCGAAGTGCGTGGACAACACGACGCGCGGCTCCCCTACCGCAGCAATCACGTTCGATCGCTCGTCTTTGAGAGGCTGCTCCAGCACGGAGTATCCACGCTGGCGGAGATATGCAGCCAGCACCGCGGCTACTTCTCCTTCGCGACCAGTGGTGGAATCGATGTCGATGAGTCGTCGTGCGAGCGAGACGGGATCTACCGGATCCACGCCTCGAGCTCCGTGCGCGTGTCGGTGCGATCGTCGCGGTATTTCACGATGACGGGCGTGGCGAGCGAGAGGCCCCAATCACGCCCGGGCCCAACGGTCACGGCCCGGGCGCCGGGGACCACCACCGCGCCTTCGGGCACGACCAAGGGCTCGCCGGGCTCGGCCTTGATGATCTTGCCACCAGGGAGATCGTAGAGCGGGGTCGAGCCCGTCAAGATGGTCCCAGCCGCGATCACGGCGCGCGCCTTGATCACCGCCCCCTCGTAGATGCCTGTGTTCCCACCAATCAGCACGTCGTCTTCGATGATGACGGGGAGCGCCCCCACGGGCTCGATGACGCCGCCAATCTGCGCGCCGGCGCTGATGTGTACCCGGTTGCCAACCTGCGAACAGGATCCCACGAGCGCGTGCGAATCGACCAGCGTGCCGTCGCCGACATAGGCGCCGATGTTGATGAACATCGGCGGCATGCAGATGACGCCGGTGCCGATGTAGGCGCCGTCGCGGATGGAAGAACCACCGGGGACGATGCGAACGCCTGCGTCGGCGCCGGGACGTTTCAACAGCATCGTGTCCTTGTCGTAGAACGCCAGCGTGTCCATGTGGGTATCGGCTGGGCCCGTCATCTCGACGACATCGCCAAAGCGAAAGCCGAGCAGGATGCCCTGCTTCACCCACGCGTTGACCGACCAGCCGGTCAGTGAATACCGATCGACGTCCGCGGCGCGAACCTTGCCGGCACTCAGCGCGCGTCGCAGTTCGGCGAACGCCATGCGAGCGGCCGCTTTGTCAGCCGTCGGACCTTCAGCGTAGAGCGATTCAATCGTGGCTTGAAGAGTCATCTACACAGAGCAAATTCCTGAGAGAGGACTTCGACTTCTGGCTCTGAGCCTCTGTGTCTCTGAGGCATGTACGTCGAGCTGACAAGTTACACGCGAGCGCCCGTCACCACGGGCAACCCGAGCTCTTTCAGGATCGCGAGCAGTCGTTCCTTTGACGCCGGTCGAGGCGACACCATCGGCAGTCGAAACACTTCCTCGCAAAGGCCCATGGCCGCCATCGCAAACTTGACGGGGCCAGGATTCGACTCGATGAAGTTGCCGAGCATCAACGGCAGGATCTTCGTGTGAATCTTTCGCGCGGTCTGATAGTCGCCGCGCTCCGCCGCTTCGACGAGCTGCGACATCTCTGCCGGGATTTCGTTGGAGGCCACCGAGATAATGCCGCGGCCGCCCATCGCCATCAGCGGCAACGTGATTGCGTCGTCGCCGGACAACACGAGGAAGTCCTCCGGAACCGCACGACAGACTTCGGCCATCTGCTGAATGTTGCCGGACGCCTCCTTGACACCGATCACGGTCGGAATCGTTGCGAGCCGCGCGCAGGTCGCCGCGTCGATGTTGCAGCCGGTTCGGCCGGGAACGTTGTAGAGAACAATCGGGAGCGTGGTCGCGTCGGCGATGGCCTTGAAGTGTTGATACAGGCCTTCGGGAGTGGGCTTGTTGTAATACGGCGTGACCGACAGTAAGCCCTGCACACCCGCCTTCTCCATCGTGCGCGCGACGTGGACGACCTCCTTGGTGTCGTAGCCGCCGGCGCCAGCCAACACCGGCACTCGTCCGGCCGCTTCTTCGACCACGAGCTCGACGACGCGCTTGCGTTCGTCGTCCGAAAGCGTGGGGGTCTCGCCGGTCGTCCCACACGGCACGAGAAAGTGGACGCCGCCGTCGATCTGGCGTCGCGCCAGGCGCTTCACCCCGGCCTCGTCGACTGCTCCGGTTCGTGTAAAAGGAGTAATGAGTGCCGTCCCGACGCCTGTGAATGGGGTTCGCATTGCTGTTACCTCGAGGTCTACGGCCTACGGTCTACGGTCCACAGCCTACGGTAGGTTCGCAGTTATAACTTCTGTGGACCGTGGACTGTGGGCCGTGGACCGTAAGCCGTGGACCGTGGACCGTGGGCCTCGTAACTCATCCTAACAAGTCTCGCATCGTAAACCACCCCTGCCTGCCCTTCAGCCAGCGTGCCGCTTCCAATGCGCCGCGCGCGAACACCGCGCGGTCGCGAACCGTGTGGGTCAGTGTCACGGTGTCGGCCGGGCCATCGAAGCCGACGGTATGCGTCCCTGGTATGAATCCCGCACGACTGGATGTCACGTCGATCGGCCGTGAGTAACCGGCCCGCTCGATGCCTGACTTCAATTGCAGCGCGGTGCCCGACGGCGCGTCCTTCTTCGTCGCGTGGTGCAACTCGTGGATCCACGCACCGTAGGACTCGTGACTGGCGAAGCGGCGTGCGGCCTCCTCGACGAGTACCTGAAACAGGTTGACGCCGAACGAGAAGTTCGCGGCGGCCAACACGCCGATTCCAGCGCGCGCTGCAACGTCTCGGAGCGCGTGCTCGTGTGCCGACCAACCCGTCGTGCCGATCACGACGTTCACCCGTCTGTCAGCAAGCAACGGCAGATTTCGAGGAACCGCCTCGGCTACCGTGAAATCAACGGCAACGTCAATGAGGCCGTAGTCGCCCTCACGCAGTGAGCGTTCCGCATCGCGGGCAGTGATGACGCCGGCAACCTGCACGCCGTATTCGGGCGCCAGCGCTTCGACCAGCTGACCCATCCGTCCATGCCCGATGAGGAGCAAACGCACTATAGGCGAACCCTGCCGGTGCAGGTTCCGGCGCAAAGAACTGCTGATGCAGCCGTCCGAGCGCGTGCGAGAGATCGGCTTCGCGAATGACGAAGGTGACGTTGCGTCGCGAGGCGGCCTGCGACACGAGTCGAATCTCCACGTCGCCAATACCCTGGAGCACCTGTCCGATCAGGTGAGGATCGTTCTTCAGGCCTTCGCCGACCACGCACACAATGGCCATGTCGTGCTCGGCTTCGACCTCGGCGAACTCGGAAAGCGCCTCGACAATCGACGGGAGCCGTCGTTTGTCGTCCACGGTTACCGAGACCGTCACTTCAGACGTCGTGATCACGTCGACCGGCGTCTTCCAGCGCTCGAAGACTTCGAACAGCCGGCGCAGGAACCCGTGCGCCATCAGCATTCGCGTGGAGGTAATGCTGACGATGCTGACCTGGCTCTTCGAGGCAATCGCGGTGAGCGAGCGACTCGATGGTGGCCGTTCGCCGGTGATCAACGTCCCGCGCGCGTGTGGACGCTGCGAGTTGAGAATGCGGACGGGGATGTTCCGGGCAACGGCGGGTTGAATCGTGGCCGGATGCAGGACCTTGGCGCCAAAGTACGCAAGCTCCGATGCTTCGGCGAACGACAGGTGAGGTACGGCATATGGGTTCGGGACGATTCGCGGGTCGGCGGTCAGCATCCCGTCAACGTCGGTCCAAATCTGGATTTCGGATGCTCCCAGACACGCACCGATGATCGCGGCCGAGTAGTCCGAGCCGCCACGTCCGAGTGTCGTAGTCACACCCTCGCGTGTGGCGCCCACGAAGCCGCCCAGCACGGCAATGCGGCCCGCCGCGAGCGGCGGATCGACATGAGCCATCAGCGCCGAGGTGGTTTCTGGAAACTGTGGCGCCGCCACTGTGTGTTCGCCGTCGGTGACCACGGCGCGCCGCGCATCGATCCACTCGGCCCGCAGCCCGTGGGCACTCAGGGCCGCCGCCACGATCCGACTGCTCAGGATCTCACCGGTCGCAGCCAGGGCATCGAGCCACCGCGGAGACACTTCACGTAGGACGCCGAGCGCCTGTGCCACGCGCTCGAGCTCGTCGAACTGGCGGTCCAGGAACTCGACCACCTTCTCGCGCTGAACCGCATCGCCAATCACGCTCGACAACGCCGTGTGTCGCTGGCGCAGCTCGCGAAGATTGTTGTGGGCGCCCTCGATATCCCCGGCGCCGGCATTGGCGGCAATGCCGAGCAGTCGATCGGTCACTTTCGATAACGCCGATACGACGACGATCGGACCGCGGGCGTCGCCGCCCTCCTGCTGCGCCTCGGCTTGTCGCTGCGCACGAACGATGGCAATCAATCGCTCGATGGCGCTTTGATCTGCCACCGACGTGCCGCCGAATTTCATTACGACCATCTAAAGATCCTGCCGTCTCCGGTTGCCGGTTGCCGGTTGCCAGCTGCCGGCTGCCGGCCGCCGGTCATTAGTCAAATATGCCATCCGCCGCCATCAGCTCGGCGTTGAGAATCGCCGCACCCGCCGCGCCACGGACGGTATTGTGACCGAGCGCGACGAACTTGGCGTGGGTCACCTGGCAGGGTCGAATGCGACCGACGGTGATCGCCATGCCATCGCCACGATCGACATCGAGGCGCGGCTGTGGCCGGTTGGGCTCGGTCGCCACGACGATTGGGGCATCCGGCGCGCTGGGCAAATCGAGCTCCTGGGGACGACCACGAAAGGCCCGAAGAGCCGCGACGATCTCTGGCATGGCCGGCTTCGCCCCGAGCGCCACGGCAATCGTCATCAGATGGCCATCGACCACTGGCACGCGATTGGTGTGGGCGCTGATGATGGCGGGGTGCGGTGTCCGTCCGCCGTTCTTGCCCAAGATCTTCAAAGTCTCCGATTCGATCTTCTCTTCCTCACCGCTGATGAACGGGACGACGTTGCCAAGGATGTCGAGCGAGGGAACGCCCGGGTATCCAGCCCCAGACACGGCTTGCATCGTCGAGACCATCACGGTCCGGAGATCGAACGCGCGCAGCGGCGCAAGCGACATCGCCAAGACGACGGTCGAGCAGTTTGGATTGGTCACGATTGCGCCGCGCCAGCCTTTGGCGCGCTGCTGCTCGGGCAGGACCGTCAGGTGGTCGGCGTTGACCTCCGGGACGAGCAACGGCACCAACGGGTCCATGCGGAAATTGCGGGCGTTGCTGA
>CAWJEO010000014.1:0-367566 GCA_963841895.1 uncultured Acidobacteriota bacterium | reverse complement strand
GCATTGCGACCTCGACGACGGTGACCGAAAGCGGGCTGCCATTGGGAGAGGATCGATGGCCGATCGTCGGCGCCGTCGCGGGGCTCACGGTCGTCGGCTGGGCGCTGGCGGGACTGCTGCCGGCGTTGGTTGCGGCCCGTCGCACGGCATTGACGGCGACAGATGCCCCCACGCGCATTGCCCGCGGCGCGACGCGCGTCGGCGCACCACTGATGCTGGGCGAAGCGGCGCTTGCCATTGTCGCGGTGGCGATTGCCGCAACAGCGCTCCAGGCATTCGATCGGCTCTCGAGAACCGACGTCGGCTTTGCCACCCGTGGCGTCACGGTGATCGACATCAATGTCCCGGGCTGGAAGTACGCGACGGCCGACGACGGCAGACGGCTGATCGCCGAGCTTCGGTCGGCGCTCCGAACGCTGCCTGAGGTCACACACGCGGCGGCGGTGTCGATTCGGCCGTTCCGGTTTGGTGAAGTCGCCGACGGGTTGCCGGTTCGGCGCGACGGCGAGCCGCTTGTCCAGCCGGACGATGCGACCGGCGCGAGCCGCGTCGTGGTGACGCCCGACTACTTCGATGCGATCGGCCAGCGTCTCGTGGAAGGACGCGGCTTCACCAGCGCCGATCGGGCGGACTGCGCAAGCGGTCGTTGTCATCAGCCGCACGCTGGCGCGATCGCTGTGGGGCGATGCACCGGCAGTGGGCAAGCGGCTGGAGACGTTCTACCTGCGCGAGAAATGGCGTTCGCGCGTCGTCGTCGGCGTCGTCAGCGATGCGCGCTACCGTGGTCTCGAGCGCCCCTCGATGGAGCTCTACATGCCGGACACGCAGTCGGCTGCGCCGCTCGGAAGTCTCGTCGTGGCCAGCGGCGCGCGCGGTGTGTTGACGGAGCAGCGTACTGCGACAGACGCTCCAGCGAGTCGAGCCTGACATCGCGCTCGAGCGCGTGCAGACGACCGCCGATCTGGTGCGCATCGGTGCTCGGTCCGGCGCGTCTGCTCGCGACGCTGATGAGCGTGCTGGGCTCGCGGGTCTCGGACTGCTCACGGTGGGAATTTTCGGCGCGGTTGCGACTGCACTGCGATCCGCCTGGTCCGAGATCGCGGTGCGTCAGGCCGTGGGAGCGATGCCGCTTCAAGCGGCGCGCGCACCGCTGAAGACGCTCGTGCGTCCGCTGCTGGTTGGCGCCGCGATCGGCCTCAGCCTGACGCCGATGGTTTTGTCGGCGGCGCGCGCCACTGGGCCTCGGATCGGCCGGCGCGCCGACGATTCCACTGGCGCTGTCCGGCGTGGCCGTCCTGATCGCCGCGGTCACCGCCACCGCTCCGCTACTCATACGCGCAGCCCGTACGTCGCCCGGCTGAACTGTTGCGACAGCGATAGGAGCAGGGGCGCCTTCGGCGCGGCGCGTCACGCGGTCTGAGTCATGCCGCGCGCGCCCGCCGCCTTCCGCTCTCTTGCGGCTGCGCGCAGCATCGTCGAGGCGGTGTAGATGACCACGACCGACGACCAGCCAGCGCACATAGAACAGCGGCAGCGACTCGACGATAAAGGCCGCGATCAGCACCGCGAGCGGACCGCCGAGGCCAGTCCGAGCGCCGCGCGGAGGTTGTAGCGGTTCTTGCGAACGAACTGCAGGCTGCCGACCGGCATCAGGAACGCGCACGAGCCCATCATGATCGGGAAGGCCGCCGTCGGGTTCATTCCCAGCAGGCTGATCAGGATCATGCAGGGCGCGTAGAGGCCGATGCCGAGCGTCATCAGCGCGCCGAGCACGAAGTTGCCGCCGACGCCGATGGCCAGCTTGGCGCCGCTCAGCGCCGAGCGCCGTGCCGCCGCCGGGCACGACGCCCAGCAGCTGCAGCAGCATGATCGTCGCCGCGCCGAACAGCGCGGCAGCCCATGCCGATCTGCACGCCGCGTCGCGGCAAGCCCGCGACGACGCCGGCGCCCAGCCACGCACCGGCGCAGGCCGCGGCGATCATCAGGAACGAGCGTCTTGAACTCGACTTCGACGAGCTGCGTGTAGATGATCGCCTGGATGACCGTCGGCAGCACGTGGCCGACGTTGAGCGTGCCGGGAATCTGCTCGTCGGGCACCAGCTTCCAGGCCCGGAACATCGCCGTCGTCGTCGCGAACGATCCGATGCCGAGGGTGTCGAAGAAGTTGGTGACGAACCCGATGCCGGTTGCAGCGGCGTCGGCATGACCGGCTCGTGACTGCCGTGCTCGCCGCTGGCGTGCTTTCTGCGCGCCATCGTCCTACCAGGTGATGGCGTAGAACGATGGTGATGACGAGCAGCGCGGCGATCAGGATGAGTTTGGGGTCCATGGTGCTGGAGAGCATATCACGCAGGAATCAGGAATCAGGGATCAGGGATCGGGGATTAGGGATCAGGGATGGGGATCGGTGAGGATCGGGGTTGGGACAAAACACAAACGCCCGGCCTTGGTGAAGGCCGGGCGAGCTGACGTCCCTGATTCCTGATTCCTGCCGATTCCGGGCTACTCCACGTAGCTATAGCCGCAGTTCTCGCAGACCCACATCTTGCCCTGCTTGTACATGTTGTAGCCGCACTGCGGGCAGACGCGGTACTCGCGGCCTTCCTTGTCGTACAGCTTGCCGTCCTTCGGCTTCTCCGGATCGCCAAACGGATCCGCGGGCTTCTTTTCTTCGGTCTTTCTCTTCGGGCTTCGGCTTCTGCTGTGGCTCCTGGCCGGCGCGGGCCGGGACGACGCTCAGGCCGAATGCGGCGGCGAAGAGCGCCGAACCGCGAAGAAACTGCGGCGATCCAGTATCCGTGGACGTGTCGTTGATCCATGCATGGCTCCTCGGCGAGTCGGCGATCTCGACGGTCGGGACGGGCCCGGCTGGCCGAGCTGATGCCGATTTTACCCGACAAACTTGTAGCCCGAGCCATGGATGGTCAGGATGTGCTCCGGCGCGTGCGGCGCGCGCTCGATCTTCTGCCGCAGCTTGGCGACGAAGTTGTCGATCGTGCGGGTGGTCGGGAACTCCTCGTAGCCCCAGACCTCGTTGAGGATCTGCTCGCGCGTCACGACCTGCCCGGTGTGCTGGACGAAGTAGCGCAGCAGGTCGAACTCGCGCGCCGTGAACTCGATCCGCGCCTTGCCGCGGCGCGCCTGGTGCAGCTTGAAGTCGATCTCGATGTCGCCGATGCTTGACGGTGTCGGTGACGTGGCGGGCTTCTGCGTGCCGGTGCGGCGCAGCACGGCGCGGACGCGCGCCAGCAGCTCGGTGATCGAGAACGGCTTGGTGACGTAGTCGTCGGCGCCCAGCTCGAGGCCGAGCACCTTGTCGGTTTCCGCCGAGCGCGCCGTCAGCATGACGATCGGCGTGGTGTTGGAGCGGGCGCGCAGCTCGCGGCAGACGTCGAAGCCGTTCTTCTTCGGCAGCATGACGTCGAGAATGACGAGGTCGGGATTGAAGCTGCCGGCGCGTGGCCAGTCCTTCGTCGCCGTCGGCGGCCGTCTGCACTTCGTAGCCTTCGAGCTCGAGGTTGTCACGCAGACCGAGCAACATCTGCGGTTCGTCCTCGATCACCAGAATGCGCTTCATGACGGTCTCCCGTCCGCGGCGGCGCCCGCGGAGATGGGGAAGTGCAGCGTGAACGTGCTGCCGCGCTCGGGTTCGCTGTCGACCTGCACGAAGCCGCCGTGGCCGCGCATCGTGTGATCGACGATGGCCAGGCCGAGGCCGCAGCCCTGCGGCCCGCCGCCGAGGCCGCTGTCGACGCGGTAGAACTTGCGGAAAATCCGCTTCTGCTCGCGCCGCGAGATGCCGATGCCGTGATCGCTTGACGCTACGCAGACGTGGTCGTTGGAGCGGCCGACCTTGACTTCGATGTCGCGCGACTCGCCCGAGTATTTCATGGCGTTGGCGAGCAGGTTCTCGATGGCCTGCTCGACCGCGTCCTCGTCCACCTCGACCCGCGGCAGCCCGGGCTCGACCTGCGTGTCGACGGTGAACTGCGTCTGATCGAACTGGCTGTGCATCTCCGACACCCTGGCTGCGTCACGCTCGCCGATGTCGGCCGGCGCCAGCCGATACGGACGCAGCCCGGCCTCCATGCGCGAGAAGTCGAGGATGTTCTCGATCAGCCGCGTCAGCTTGCGCGCTTCGGTGTTGATGATGCGGTAGTACTCCTGCGCCCGCTCGGCGTTGCGCACGCGCCGAGCTCGAGCGTCTCGGCGAAGAGCTGAATGAGCGCGAGCGGCGTTTTCAGGTCGTGCGAGACCGAGGCGACGAAGTTCGACTTGAGCTCGGCGACGCGCACCTCGCGCGCCGCCGCGCTGGCGACGAAGAACACGCCGCCGGCCATCACCAGCGCCAGCACGATCATCAGCGCCAGCTGCGGCCGCGTGCTGGCGCTGACGATCTCCGGAATGTCTGCGCGCCGTAGCTGGTCCGGATCGCGCCAGGTCTCGCGGCGCTGTTCGTACGGCGCCGCGTACTCGAGCAGCTCGCGATCGAAGAAGACCAGCGGGAACTGCGCTCGTCGACGAACGCGGCGACGAGCGGCGTCGGCGCCGGCGAGCGGTGACATCGCCCGTCGCCATCGAGCAGGTAGATCTCGCAGCGGCGGGAACCCGATCGGCTGCTGCACCGTCGCCAGGCGCCGTCTGGATCAGCGCTCGGGAAGTACGTCGTGCGCAGTTGCTCGGCGTCGACCATGAACCCGAGGAAGCTCGACACGCGCTCGCGGTTCGGGCCGCGAATCGCAGCTGCACCTGCACGTACTTCGGCGCGGCCGTCGATCTCGCCGGAAACGCGACGATCGCCCGCCGCTGCGTCGCCGAGCTCGCGCACCATGCGGCACGATCTGCGCTGTGGCGCTCGGCGATTCGCGGAAGCGCGCGGTCGGCTCGGCCGTGCCGGCGCCTGCAGGCTGGCGCGATCGAACACCGAAGAACTTGTCCTCGGACGCTCTCCGGCGTTCTCCGACCAGAACCACAGCTCCTCGATGAACGGGCTGGCGGCCAGGCCCTTCGGCGAACACCGAATCGATCCAGGCGAAGTCTGGCGGATCGAGCCGCGCCTGCTGCCCCGGGCGCAGCAGCAGGTCGATGTGCGGGCGCTTGAGCGCCTCTTCGATTTCGCGCGCCAGCGAGTCGGCGCGTGTCGCGGCTCAACTGACGCAGGACGACCGCCGACGTCTCTTCGAGGTCGTTCAGCGAGCGGAACTGGAAATAGAACAGGACGGCCACCGGAATCGCGACCACCACCGCCAGGCCCGCCGCAAAACGCACACCGCGGTCGTACAGCAGATGGCGCAAAGCGCTCGTCCTGGCGCTCGTGCTCGCGCCACTCTGCGTCCGGCTTGTCGCGTCTGCGGATCCATGTGTCACTCCGCCTACGCCACGACACGGCTGACCTGTACGCCGGCGGCCTCCGTGCACGGTTCTGATCATCGCTCGTCGACGTCAGCTGTCATGCGGTTTCCGAGCTCGCCGGTCAGCCAGTCGTTGACCTCGTCCCAGCCCGGCAGGTCCGGCCGGTGTGTCAGCAGCGCCAACGCAATCGTCTGCGTGTCGGCCAGCAGCTGCTGACGGTAGCTCCCGTGGCAGCCGATCGTGGCCGCGCTGCCAAGTTCGGCGAGTGCGCCCGGGCATCGCCCGTCGCCAGCCGGCACATCGCCAGCCGGCTCGCCTGCACCGGATTGCGTTCGGGGTCGCGCTTCTGGCCCTCGACGTAGGCCGCGAGCGCCGCCTGGTAGCGGCCCTGCAGGAACAGCGTATGCCCGAGATTGTAGTAGCCGAACGCCAGATCCGGCGCGAGCCGCGATCACGCGGCGGAACGACGCTTCTGACTCGGTCAGGTTGCCGAGCTCGCGCTGGACCACGCCGATGTTGTTGAGCGTCTGATGACTGGCCGGATCGCAGGCGAGCGCGCGCTCGAAGGCGCGCGAGCGCCTCGGCGGGCCGGTCGAGCTCGCCGAGCGTGGCGCCAAGGTTCGCCCACGCCGAGCCGAAGCGCGGCATGCGCTCCGCGGCCGCCGCGAAACGACTCGCCGGCACGTTCCATGTCGTCGCGCCGCAGCCACAGCTTGCCGCGTTCGAAGTGCGCGGCCGCCCAGTCAGGCGCGAGGGCGAGCGCTTCGTCCAGATCGCGCGCCGCGGCGTCGAGGTCGTTGACCTCCATGCAGGCGCTGGCGGTTGCGAGCAGCGCCGCCGCCGTGCGCCGGCGTCGAGCGCGGTGACGCAGGCCGCGAGGCGTGTCGGCGGGATCGCCGAGGCGGAATGCCGGCGGCAAGCGGTTCGGCGGTCAGGGTCGCACGTGGCGACGAGTCGCGAGGTTCGCTCCACGGTCGGCTGTGCACTGACTCGCCGTAGCGCCACTCGCTCGCGCGGCGTCGTGCACCAGCGCTTGTTGAAAGGGACCGCGGCCGGCGCGAGGACCTCGGGCGCGTGCTTCGAGCGATCGCCGCGCGATCCGCGGTCGCCAGGAGCGAGCACGTCGCGGCCGCTCGATCTCGGTCGAGCCACGCCTGCATCAGGTACGCCGCCTGCGTCGTGACCAGCCGCGTGCTGCCGGCTGCCGTTGACGAACGCCTCGTGGACGTCGGGCATCCAGCACGATGGCCGGCGTGTCACGGCTGACTCGAGCGATAAGCGGATAGCGTGAACGGCCACGTGGCGGCGGGCGGCGCGATCACGTGAGCGTGGGCACGGTCTGGTCCATCGATCGGCGATGTCAGCCGCGGCGCCGACTGATCGCCGGCGCCTCGGCAACGACGATGGCGAGGCGTGATCTCAGGCGGCATCGGCTCTACGTGACTCGATGCGACGAACAGCGAAGGCCTCACGGTTCGTCGTGGTCCATCGTCGGCGGCGTCACGATGGAGACAGCCGGTGAGCGCGCTCCGTGACGTGAACAGTCGGAGACAACCTATGACGGCACGCGACATGGCGCTGCGTATAATGCGGTGCGCCCGATCCGCGTACGACGTTCCGCGCGATTTCCCCGCCTGCGCCAGCGAGGCCGCGCTTTCTTCGCGGATCGGACTTAATGACGGACAATGCAGTCGGCCGACAGCGCCATGGGGCGCCGCAATTTCCTCGTGCGCGCGATTGTCGCGATTCAAGCCACGATCGGTGCCACGCGTCGCCTTCGTTCTCGGCGCGACGACGCTGGCGCCAAGTTTCACGCGCCGCGAGCCGTTCTGGCTGCGGGCCGCGGATCTCGACGCGCTGCCCGAGAATCAGCCGGTGCCGGTCACGCTGCGGGTCACGCGTCCGCGATGGCTACTCGCAGGTCGTGGATCGCACGGTGGTCTATCTCGTGCGCACTGGTGAGCACGACGTGCGCGCGCTGCATTCGACCTGCACGCATCTCGGGTGCCGGACGGCCTACGACCGGAAGATCCAAGCGCATCCTCTGCCCTGCCACGGCGGCGCCTTCGATATCGCAGGGCAACGTGCGTCGATGGCCCGCCGCCGGCGCCGTTGCCGACGCTGACCACGCGGTCGAGAACGGTCAGGTGCTGGTGCAGGTGTAGCGATGCGCGGCTGCTCGATTGGCTCGATGATCGCACCGGCTACCGGGCGGCGCTGCACCATCTGCTCGAGAAGCCGTTCCGAAGGGCACCGGCTGGGCGTTCACGACCGGCAGCGCGCTGCTGTTGCTGCTGGGGGTGCAGTTCGTCACCGGCTTGGCCTGGCCATGTATTACGTGCCGGCGCCGCAGCTCGCCTACGACAGCGTCCGCTTCATCACCGACACGCTCACGCTTCGGCTGGCTGCTGCGCGGGCTCCATTACTGGGGCTCGACCTTCATCGTGGTTGCCGGCGGCGATCCACATGCTGCGCGTGTTCTTCTACGGCGTCGTACAAAGCGCCGCGCGAAGTCACCTGGCTGATCGGCGTCGTCGCTGTTTCTGCTGATCCTCGCGTTCTCGCTGAGCGGCTATCTGCTGCCGTGGGATCAGAAGGCGTACTGGGCGACGACCGTCACCATCAACATCGCGACGGGCACGCCGCTGATCGGCGAGTATGTCGCCGATGTGCTGCGCGGCGGCAGCCATCTCGGCGCGCTCACGCTCGGGCGCTGGTATAGCGGCGCACGTGTTTCTGCTGCCGGCGCGCGCTCCTGACTTCGTCGTGGCGCACATCGCGCTGATGCGGCGGCACGGCATCTCGGGCCCGATGACGCCGCACGAAGGGCCGCCGACGCACGTTCTTTCCGTGGCACGTGATCAAAGACACGGTCGTGATGGCGGCGGTCTTTGCGGTGCTGCTGACGTTTGCCATCAACTTCCCGGCGCACCTCGACGAGATCGCCAATCCGGCCGACGCGTCGTACGTGCCGCGGCCCGAGTGGTACTTCCTCTCGCTCTTCGAGCTCCTCAAGTACTTCCCGGGGCCGTTCGAGCCGGTGGCGACGATGGTCATTCCCGGTCTGGTCGTCGGCTTCCTGTTGATGCTGCCGTTTCGTCGACCGGAGCCCCGATCGCCGCCCGTTCAGTCGCGGCCGGCCGCTGTTCACGCTGACGATGATCGCGATGGCGGCCGGCGTCGTCGTGCTGACCATGAGGGGGCTCGCCGATTCACCGACGAAGTACGACGCCAACGACTGGGGGCCGCGCGGCGATCGCCGGACATCTGCTGGTGTCGGCGCCCGACAACAAGTGCGCGCGGTGTCATGTGAGCGGCGGGCCGGCGGCGGAGCTGTCGATCACGCGGATCACCAAGGACGAGGAGTGGCTGCTCGGCGCACATGGCCGACCCGGTCGCGATTGCGCCGGGCGTGCGGACCGAAGCGCGATCCCGCGCCGGCGCCGCAGATGACGCGCTTTCAAGCGCAGTCGGTGATTGCTTACTTGCGCCGCGTCCGCGCCGGCGCGGTGCCGCCGCAGGTGACCGACGAAGCGACCGGCTCGCCGCGGTCGACGTTCTCAACCAGCTGTGTGGGCTGCCACAAGATCGCGGGCGAAGGCGGCGAGAGCGCGCCGGATCTCTCGCACGTCGGGAGCGCGGCGCGACGCCGCTGCGATCAAGCGCGTCATCCGCGATCCGACCGTCGGACTTTCCCGACACGATGATGCCGCCCTTCGGCGAGCGGCTCAGCGAGCAGCAGATCAACGGCGCTCGCGGAATACCTCGCGCGGCGTCGATGAGGGAGGTTCGCGGGAACCTCGCTACGGGGCCGCTCTTCGGCTTCACGTCTCCCTGGTGGCAGGTGAAGCAGGTGACGCGGCCGAGCGTCGACTCACCTTCCGCGGCGACGTGACCAGCGAAGAACTGCTTGTTCAGCGCCTTGGTCATCTCGATCATCTGGCGCGCCTTGACCTTGCGCGGATTGTCGTCGCTCGCGAAATTGCCGCGGCCGACGTGGCAGCCGCCGCAGCTCACGCCGATGGCCTGCACGAAGTGCTGCATCTCCTGCTCGAACTGAGGAACCGTCAGACCGGTCAGGACCTTCACGGTCGGCGTCTCGACCATGTTGGGCTTTTCAGGCGCCTGGGCACTGGCGGCGACGGGCAGGGCGGCAATCAGGCAGAGTGCGAGCAATGACCGCATCGTGTTGATTCCTCGATGGTTACGTGCCGAGTCCCGAGCGGCTGCGGAGCGGATCGAGGCCGGCGTCCTGGAGCGTCAGGGTAGCACGAGCGGTCGATGCGGCCGTGCCGCCGGTTTGCAGTCGTGTAATGCCCGTGCTATATTCCGTAGGTTCTCGTGGAGCCTGGGACACCCTATCTAGGCTCCTCCAAGCACTGTGACGCTCCTGCTGGTCAGGCCCGGCCGCGACAACGCGACCGGGGCAAGAATCGACGACGCGTCCGCCAGTGCCGATGACACACAACGCGTAGGGTCGTATTGCTTCGGGTGCCAAGCGCTGCGCTGCAGCCTTTTAGGCCCGTCGCGCCACACGTGCGGTTCGCCACATTGGCCGCTTGTGGATGCTTTTTTCGTTTGGGAGTGCTCGTGCCGACGATTAGTCAGCTGGTCCGCAAGGGACGTGAGCAGGTTCGCTGGAAGACGAAGAGCCCGGCGCTGCAGGAGAGCCCGCAGAAGCGCGGCGTCTGCGTGCGGGTCTTCACCCAGACGCCGAAGAAGCCGAATTCCGCGCTGCGCAAGGTCGCGCGCGTCCGGCTCACCAACGGGATCGAGGTGACCACCTATATCCCCGGCGTCGGCCACAACCTGCAGGAGCACTCGCTGGTGCTCATCCGCGGCGGCCGTGTGAAGGATCTGCCCGGCGTCCGCTACCACGTGGTGCGCGGCACGCTCGACGCCGTTGGCGTCCAGGGCCGCAAGCAGGGCCGATCGAAGTACGGCGCCAAGCGCCCGAAGCAGTAGGGCGCGCGCACCTGTAGCGGCCGGCCTTCAGGCCGGCCGAACTGCCGATAGCTGAAAGCCGATAGCCGAAAGCCGATTGATATGCCTCGACGACGAGAGATTCCGAAACGCGAACTGGCCCTTGACGCGCTCTACCAGAGCTCGCTCGTGACCAAGTTCATCAACACGATCATGAAGCAGGGCAAGCGCTCCACGGCCGAGCGCATCGTCTATCAGAGCTTCGACATCGTGAAAGAGAAGAGCGGTGACGATCCGTTGAAGGTCTTCAAGAAGGCCGTCGACAACGTCAAGCCGAGCCTCGAGGTCAAGTCGCGCCGCGTCGGCGGCTCGAACTACCAGGTGCCGATCGAGGTCAACCCGAATCGCCGGTTGTCGCTGAGCATCCGCTGGCTCGTGAGCTATGCGCGGTCGCGCGGCGACGGCAAGACCATGCAGGAGAAGCTGGCCATGGAGTTCATGGATGCGGCGAACCTGCGCGGCGGCGCGGTGAAGAAGCGTGAGGACACGCACCGCATGGCCGAAGCGAACAAGGCGTTCGCGCACTATCGCTGGTAAGAGAACTGAGGTCTACGGTCCACGGTCTCCGGTCTACGGAAAACGCCGCGGACCGGACCCTCGAACCGTCGACCGAAGACTGTAGACCGTAGACCACGACCATCATCGCAATGGCAAGGCAAGCACCGTTAGAACGCACCCGGAACATCGGCATCATGGCCCACATCGATGCCGGGAAGACGACCACGACCGAGCGGATCCTCTTCTACACCGGGAAGACGTACAAGATCGGGGAGGTTCATGAGGGCACGGCCGTCATGGACTGGATGGAGCAGGAGCAGGAGCGCGGCATCACCATCACGTCCGCGGCGACGACCTGCATGTGGCGCGATCACCGGATCAACATCATCGATACGCCGGGCCACGTCGATTTCACCGTCGAAGTCGAACGCTCGCTGCGCGTGCTCGATGGCTCCTGCGCCGTGTTCGATGCCGTCTCCGGCGTCGAGCCGCAATCGGAGACCGTCTGGCGCCAGGCCGACAAGTACCGCGTCCCGCGCATCTGCTTCATCAACAAGATGGACAGAGTCGGCGCCGACTTCAAGAACACGCTGAGCGAGATCGAGACGCAAGCTGCAGGGCAACCCGGTCGCCATCCAGCTGCCGATCGGCGCCGAAGACAAGTTCGTCGGCGTGGTCGACCTCGTCGGGATGAAGTCGATCACCTACAAGGACGAGACGATGGGCGCCGACTACGTGGTCGGCGAGATTCCGGCAGACATGCTGGAAGAGGCCAAGCAGTATCGCGAGAAGCTGATCGAGAAGGTCAGCGAGGCCGACGACAAGCTGCTCGAAAAATACCTGGGCGGCGAAGAAATCACCGAGGCCGAGATTCGCGCCGCGTTGCGCAAGCGCTGCATCGAATCGGTCCGCAAGGAAGATGCGCCGTTCGTGCCGGTCATCTGCGGCACGGCGTTCAAGAACAAGGGCGTCCAGCCGCTGCTCGACGCGGTCGTCGACTACCTGCCGTCGCCGCTCGACATTCCGCCGGTGACCGGCGTCGATCTGTCGTCGCGCGAAGAAGGCGCCATCGCCGAGCGCAGGGCCGACGACAAGGAGCCGTTCTCGGCCCTGGCGTTCAAGATCATGACCGACCCGTTCGTCGGTCAGCTGACCTTCTTCCGGGTCTATTCCGGCACCCTGCAGACCGGCACCTCGGTGCTCAACGCCACCAAGACCAAGAGCGAGCGCATCGGCCGCCTCCTGCAGATGCACGCCAACAAGCGTGAGGAAATCAAGGAAGTGAACGCCGGCGACATCGCCGCCGCCGTCGGTCTCAAGTCGGTGACCACCGGCGACACGCTGTGCGACGAGAAGAAGTCGATCCTGCTCGAGTCGATGGAGTTCCCCGAGCCGGTCATCTCGCTGGCGATCGAGCCGAAGACCAAGGCCGACCAGGAGAAGCTGGGCCAGGGCATGGCCAAGCTGATGGCCGAGGATCCGACGTTCCGCGTCCGTACCGACGAACAGACCGGTCAGGTCGTGATCGCCGGCATGGGCGAACTGCACCTCGAGATCATCGTCGACCGGTTGAAGCGCGAGTTCAACGTCGAGGCCAGCGTCGGCAAGCCGCAGGTCGCCTACAAGGAGACGCTGACGGCGCCGGCTGAAGGGCACGGACGGTTCGTGCGCCAGACCGGCGGCCGCGGTCAGTTCGGCGAGGCCAGGATTCGACTGATTCCGCTGGCGCCGGGCACGGGTTACGAGTTCGAGAACGAGATTGTCGGCGGGTCGGTCCCGAAGGAATACATCAAGCCGATCGATCAGGGCATTCAGGAAGCGCTCACCCGCGGCATCCTCGCCGGCTACCCGATCGACGACGTGCGGATCGAGCTGTACGACGGCTCGTACCACGAAGTCGACTCGTCGGAAATGGCGTTCAAGATTGCCGGCTCGCTGGCGTTCCAGGATGCGGCCAAGAAGGCGCGTCCGGTGCTGATGGAGCCGATCATGCGCGTCGAGGTGGTCGTTCCGAAGGATTACCTCGGCGAGATCATGGGCGACCTGGCGTCGCGGCGCGGCCGCATCCAGTCGCAGGAGGATCGCGGCGGCACGCAGATCATCTCGGCGCGGGTGCCGCTCAGCGAGATGTTCGGCTACGCCACCGAGATGCGCTCGCGCACGCAGGGGCGGGCCACGTATTCGATGCACTTCGACCGCTACGAACAGGCGCCGTCGAACGTCAGCGAGGAAGTGATCGCGCGGGTCCAGGGAACGAAGTAGGAATCAGGAACCAGGAACCAGGAATCAGGAACCAGGAATGGCGATGCTGGGTGACAAGATTCGTATTCGGTTGAAGGCCTACGACGCGCGCGTGCTCGATCAGAGCACCGGCGAGATCGTCGAGACGGCCAAACGTACCGGCGCACGGCTGGCCGGTCCGATTCCGCTGCCGACGGAAATCAACAAGTGGACCGTCCTGCGATCGCCGCACGTCGACAAGAAGTCGCGCGAGCAGTTCGAGGTCCGGACCCACAAGCGCCTGATCGACATCTTCGAGCCGACGCCGCAGACGGTGGACGCGCTGATGAAGCTCGATCTGCCGGCGGGCGTGGACGTCGAGATCAAGGCGTTCGGCAAGGACCACAAATAAGCGGTCAGGTTCCAGGTGCCAGTTGTCAGTTCAAGGACCGGTAGCTGGAGCGGCATTGCTGAGCCCCCTGAACTCACTGACCCTGAGCCCTTCAAGGAACGCAGGATGGTTACAGGCATCATCGGTAAAAAAGTCGGCATGACGCAGCTCTTCCTCGAAGACGGCACCGTGGCTCCGGCTACCGTGCTGCAGGCGGGACCGTGCGTGGTCGTGCAGGGGAAGAACGTCGAGAGCGATGGCTACGACGCGGTGCAGCTCGGCCTGGTCGAGGCCAAGGCCTACCGCGCCAACAAAGCCACCACCGGCCACTTCAAGCAGGCCAACGTGCCGCCGACCCGCGTCCGCCGCGAGGTGAAGGTCGCCAAGGGCGCGGCCGCGCCGGCGCCGGGCGAGCAGGTCCTGTGCTCGATGTTCAACGCTGGCGAGCGCGTGGACGTCATCGGCACCAGCAAGGGCCGGGGCTTTCAGGGCACCGTCAAGCGGCATCACTTCCGTGGCGGCGACAAGTCGCACGGATCGATGTTCCACCGCGCCCCCGGCTCGATTGGCGCCTCCTCGTATCCGTCGCGCGTGCTGCCCGGGATGCGCATGCACGGGCATATGGGCATGGACCGCGTCACGACGCGGAACCTGAAAGTGCTCAAGGTCGACGCCGAGAACAACCTGCTCGTGGTCCGCGGTGCGGTGCCCGGCGCGAACGGCAATTACGTGCTGATTCGGAAGGCGGTCGCCGCCAAGCCCGAGCCGAAGCCGCAGCTGCAAGAGAAGCCCAAGAAGGGCAAGAAGTAGCCGTACGCCGAAAGCCGAAAGCTGAGAGCTGTTTATGACCGTTGATGTTGTCAACAACGAGAACAAGAAGGTCGGGTCCCTCGACGTCAGCGACGAGGTGTTCGGTGGCCGCGTGAAGGTCGACCTGATTCACGAGTCGGTGGTTCGCGCCAACGCCGCCGACCGTCAGGGCACGCACGCGACCAAGAACCGCGCCCTGGTCAGCGGCAGCGGCAAGAAGCCGTGGCGGCAGAAGGGCACCGGCCGCGCCCGCGTCGGCGAGATCCGCAATCCGCTGTGGCGCAAGGGCGGCACGGTGTTCGGGCCGCAGCCGCGCAGCTACGAGTTCACGGTGCCGAAGAAGGTCGAGAAGGGCGCGCTCCGCGCCGCGCTCTCGGCCAAGCTGCAGGGCGGCGCCGTGGTCGTCGTCGATGCGCTGAGCGCGAGCGAGGTGAAGACCAAGGCCGCGGCGGCGATGCTGCGTGGCCTCGGCGTCGACGGCAAGGCGCTCATCGTCGACGTCCATCCCGACGAGAAGTTCGCGTTGTCGGTGCGCAATATCGCCGGCGTCCGGATGCTGCCGAGCAATCGCATCACCGCGCGCGACGTCATGGACACGCGCAAGGTCGTGCTGACCGAGGCGGCGCTCCAGAAGCTGCAGGACGTGCTGTCATGAAACTGACCGATGTCATCCGCCGCCCGCTCGTGACGGAGAAGACGACGACCCTCCGCGAGGATGGCCGCACCGTGGTCTTCGAAGTCGCGCGCGACGCCAACAAGATCGAGATCAAGCAGGCCATCGAAAAGCTGCTCGGCGCGAAAGTCGCCGACGTGCGGACGGCCAACGCGTTCGGCAAGATGAAGCGGCAGGGCCGCTTCGTCGGCCGCCGCTCGGACTGGAAGAAGGCGTACGTGCGGCTCCGCGACGGCGAAAAGCTGCCGGACTTCCTGGAGGGCGCATAGCCGAAAGTTTCCAGTTACCAGTTGCCAGTTCAAAGGGAGCGCTCGGACGGTCGAACGTTTGAACGCTCAACTTTGAACTTGGAACTGGTAACTGATAACTGACAGGCGACAGGGTTCTTTATGCCGATCAGAAAATACAAGCCCACGTCTCCCGGCCGGCGCCAGATGTCGGTCCAGACCTACGACGAGATCACGGTGACGCGGCCCTACCGGCCGCTCACCGAGACGATGAAGAAGTCGGGCGGGCGCAATAACACCGGCGAAGTCACCATGTGGTGGCGCGGCGGCGGGCACAAGCGCCTCTACCGCATCATCGACTTCAAGCGGGACAAGAAGAACATCCCCGGCACGATCTCGACGATCGAGTACGACCCGAACCGCAGCGCCCGGATCGCGCTCGTGACCTACGCCGACGGCGACAAGCGCTACATCCTGCAGCCGCTGGGGATCAAGGTCGGCGACACGATCGTCTCGGCTGACGCCGCCGACATCCTGCCGGGCAACGCCCTGCCGCTGAAGAACATTCCGCTCGGCACCCAGGTGCACAACGTCGAGTTGAAGCCGGGCCGCGGCGGTCAAATGGCCCGCAGCGCCGGGGCGAGCGTCCAGGTGGTTGCGAAAGAGGGCGAGTACGTCTCGGTCAAGATGCCGTCGGGCGAGATCCGCAAGATCCTCCACGACTGCCTGGCCACGATCGGACAAGTCGGCAATCTCGATCACGAAAACGTCTCGGTCGGCAAGGCCGGGCGGACGCGGTGGAAGGGTCGCAAGCCGCACGTGCGCGGCGTCGCGATGAACCCGGTGGATCACCCGCTGGGCGGTGGTGAAGGCAAGACCTCGGGCGGCCGCCATCCCGTGACGCCGTGGGGCGTGCCGACCAAGGGCTACAAGACGCGCACCCGGAAGCCGAGCGACAAGTTCATCGTCCAGCGGCGGCCGAAGTAGCTACGCCGCGATTAGGTCCACGGTCGACAGTCCACGGTCCACGGCAACGTCCGAGGCGCCGGGGAGCGAAAAGCTGATAGACCGTAGTAGACCGTAGACCGTAGACGACTGCGAAGAAGCATATGAGCCGTTCACTGAAAAAAGGCCCGTTCGTCGACACCCCGCTGCTCGAGAAGATCGAGGGGATGAATCGCGCGGGCGACAAGAAAGTGGTCAAGACCTGGTCGCGGCGGTCGACCGTGATTCCCGAGATGGTCGGGCACACGCTCGCGGTCCACAACGGGAAGAAGTTCATCCCGGTCTACATCACCGAGAACATGGTGGGCCACAAGCTCGGCGAGTTCTCGCCGACCCGTCACTTCAAGGGGCACGCGGCCAAGTCTGACAAGGCGGCGTCATCGGCGCCGGCGCCGGCCGCGCCGGCCGGAAAGAGTTAGGCCATGGTGGTCGCGCAGGCAACGGCGAAGTATGTGCGCACCTCCGCCCAGAAGGCGGGACTGGTGCTCGATCTGATTCGCGGCAAGGACATCAACCGCGCCCTCGCGGTGCTGCAGTTCAGCCGCAAATCGGTGGCGCGCGATGTCGCGAAGGTGTTGCGGTCGGCAGTCGCCAACGCGCAGCAGCAGGAAGGCTTTGGCGGCGACGTCGAGCGATTGTTCGTCTCGAAGTGCCACGCCGACAACGGCCCGTCGATGAAGCGCGTGCGGCCCGCCCCGATGGGCCGGGCGTTCCGCGTCGTCAAACGGACGACCCACTTGACGGTGGAAGTGACCGAGAAGTCGCAGGTAATCAAAGCCGTCGGCACGGAAGAGACCGAGGCCCGGCCGAAGCGCGCGCAGCAGGCCCCGAAGAAGAAGGCCGCGGCGAAGAAGGCACGGCCGGCGAAGGCGTAGGGACGGTTGTATGGCCGGGTGTCCCGGCCGAACGAAGGAGTATCTGTGGGCCAGAAAGTCCACCCGTACGGGTTCCGTCTCGGGTTCAACAAGACCTGGAAGTCGCGCTGGTTCGCCGACAAGGACTACGCGTCGCTGCTGCACGAGGATTTGGGGCTCAAGCGCGATCTCAAGAAGCGCTTCCAGCATGCGGGCGTCGCGAAGGTCGAGATCGAGCGCGCCGCCAACAAGCTGAAGATCGACATCCACACGTCCCGGCCGGGCATCATCATCGGCCGCAAGGGGCAGGAAGTCGACAAGCTGAAGCAGGAGATCCAGAAGCGGACCAACCGCGAGGTCTTCATCAACATCCAGGAGATCCAGAAGCCCGAGCTCGATGCCCAGCTCATTGGCGAATCGGTGGCGATGCAGCTCGAGAAGCGCGTCGCGTTCCGCCGCGCCATGCGCAAGGCGGTGGAGTCGGCGCTGCGCTTCGGCGCGCGCGGGATCAAGGTCCGGGTGTCGGGGCGGCTGAACGGCGCCGAAATCGCGCGCTCGGAGTGGTACCTGCACGGCCAGCTGCCGCTGCAGACGCTGCGCGCTGACATCGACTACGGCTTCGCTGAGGCCAACACGACCTACGGCCAGATCGGCGTCAAAGTGTGGCTCTACAAGGGCGAGCGGCTGACGCCGAAGGTCGGGCGTGAAGAGGAATACGGCGGCCGCGTCGACCGCGGGGATCGCGATCGGGATCGCGGCCCGCGACGGGACCGGCCGCGGGGAGAGATGCGATAGGCAGGTCCACAGTCGACGGTCCACGGTTCACGGCAAAGGTCGCGTGAGCCTCAGTTTTGACCGGAGACCGGAGACCGTAGACCGAGGACGACAGTCGCCCAGCGAGCGATCGAAGGCGAGCGAAGAGAGACATCACTATGTTGATGCCGAAGAAAGTCAAGTATCGGAAACAGCAGCGCGGCCGGATGACCGGTAAAGCGTGGCGCGGCGGCACCGTCTCGTTCGGCGAGTACGGCCTCAAGGCCCTGGAGCCGTGCTGGCTGACCGATCGCCAGATCGAGGCGGCCCGGGTCGCGATGACCCGCTTCATCAAGCGCGGCGGCAAGATCTGGGTGCGGGTGTTTCCCGACAAGCCCATCACCAAGAAGCCGCAGGAAACGCGCATGGGCAAGGGCAAGGGCGCGCCTGAGGGCTGGGTGGCCGTGATCAAGCCGGGACGCATCCTGTTCGAGATGGAGGGCGTCGACGCGGTCGAAGCGAAGCGCGCGATGGAGCTGGCCTCGGCCAAGCTGCCGATCAAGACGAAGTTCGCGACCCGCTTCGCCCAGGAGAAGTTGTCATGAAGGCGAGCGAGCTGAGGGAATTGGACGCCGACACGCTGCAGTCGAAGGTCAAGGAACTGGACGACCAGCTGTTCCGCATGCGGATCCAGAAGTCGATGGGGCAGCTCGAAGCGCCCGGCAAGATTCGCAACGTACGCCGCGAGCTGGCGCGCGTGCACACGGTTCTCAAACAGAAGGCGAAGTAACCATGAGTGCGAAAGCCGAGCTGCAGGGCGTGGTGGTCAGCGCCAAGATGCAGAAGAGCGTGGTCGTGGCGGTCGAGCGCCGCGTCCAGCACGCCGTCTACGGCAAGACCCAGAAGCGCACCTCGACGTTCCTCGCGCACAACGAGGACGACGATGCGAAGGCGGGCGACAAAGTGGCCATCGCCGAGACCCGGCCGATGAGCCGGCGCAAGCGGTGGGCCGTCACGCGCGTGATCGAACGCGCCCCGAAGGTGTAGGAGGACCGCCATGATCCAGATGCGATCCATCCTCGACGTCGCGGATAACTCCGGGGCGCGACGGGTGTCGATGATCAATGCGCGCGGTGGCCACACCGGCCGCTACGCGCGGCTGGGCGACATCATCACCGCCAACGTGAAAGAGGCCGCGCCCGAGTCGAACATCAAGAAGGGCCAGGTCGTGAGGGCGGTCGTCGTCCGCGTCCGCAAGGAACAGCGGCGCAAGGACGGCAGCTACATCCGCTTCGATCGCAACGCCGTCGTGCTCATCAACGACCAGGGCGAGCCGATCGGGACCCGGGTGTTCGGGCCGGTGGCCCGCGAACTGCGCGAGCGCAAGTTCATGAAGATCATTTCGCTGGCGCCGGAGGTTCTGTAGCAATGGCGAAGATCAACACGCCCGTCCGCAAGAACGACGTCGTGCTCGTGCGGACCGGCAAGGATCGCGGCAAGCGCGGACGCGTGCTGCGGGTGGTGGCGGACACGAACCGGTTGGTGGTGGAGGGCGTGAACATCATCAAGCGCCACACCCGCCCGAATCCGCAGAAGAACATCAAGGGCGGCATCGTCGAGCGTGAGGCGTCGATTCACGCCTCGAACGTGATGCTGCTCGATCCGGACACGAATGAGCCGACGCGCGTGGGCATCAAGACGCTGCCCGACGGTCGTCGCGTGCGCATTGGCCGCAAGAGCGGCACGGTGGTGGACAAATGAAAGGCCAGTCGATCAGCCGCCTTCGCGAGCGCTACGTGAAAGACGTGGTGCCAGCGCTCCAGAAGGAGTTCGGCTACAAGAACATCAACGCCGTGCCCAAGATCACCAAGGTGGTCGTGAACATGGGCCTCGGCGAAGCGACGCAGAACGCGAAGATCGTCGACACCGGGGCCGACGAGCTGGCGCGCATCACCGGCCAGAAGGCCGCCGTGCGCCGCGCCAAGAAGTCGATCGCGCAGTTCAAGGTCCGCCAGGGCATGCCGATCGGCGCCATGGTGACGCTGCGCGGCGAGCGGATGTTCGAGTTCCTCGATCGGCTGATGAACGTCAGCCTGCCGCGCGTCCGCGACTTCCGCGGCGTGTCGCCGAAGGGCTTCGACGGCCGCGGCAACTTCACGCTCGGCCTGCGCGACCAGTTGATCTTCCTCGAGATCGACTACTTGAAGGTGGACAAGGCGCGCGGCATGAACGTGTCGGTGGCCACCACCGCGAAGACCGACGAAGAAGCGCGGAAGCTCCTGCAGTTCCTCGGCATGCCGTTCCGGCAGAGCTGAGCGGCGCAGCCGAACGATTCAGGACAAACGGAGACAGAGACGTGGCAACAACAGCCAAGGTCGCGCGGGAAAAGAAGACGTTGAAGTTCAAGGTGCGGCACCGTAACCGCTGCCGTCGCTGCGGGCGGCCGCGCGGCTACCTGCGCAAGTTCGCGCTGTGCCGGTTGTGTTTCCGCGAGCTCGCCCTCAAGGGCGATGTCGCGGGCGTCACCAAGAGCAGCTGGTAAGGCCGAGAGCCGATCGCTGAAAGCTGAGAGCTTGAAACATGACTGACCCGATTGCTGACATGCTGACCCGGATTCGCAACGCCGTGGGATCGCGCCATCCGCGCGTCGATCTGCCGGCGTCGTCGCTGAAGGTCGAGATCGCACGCATCCTGCAGGATGAGGGCTACATCGCCGGCTTCAAGCTGGTCGAGGAGCCTGCCGAGCGGCCGACCAAGTCTCCGCGGCAGGTGCTGCGGCTATTCCTGAAGTACGGCCACGGTGGCGAACGCGTGATCTACGGGATCGAGCGGGTCAGCCGGCCCGGCCGTCGCGTCTACGTGAGTCGCGACGAGGTCCCGTCGGTGCTGGGCGGACTGGGCGTGAGCATCCTCACCACGTCGCGGGGCGTGATGAGTGGACGCTCCGCGCACAAGGCCGGCGTCGGCGGCGAGATTCTGTGTAACGTGTGGTAGAGCCAGTCAGTTTCCAGTTTCCAGTTGTCAGTTCAAAGGGCTGACTGCCGGAAATGGCACTGAGAGCTCCTTTGAACTGGAAACTGGTAACTGGAAACTGACAGTTACTGGACAGGAACTGAGATGTCTCGAATCGGCAAAAAACCCATCGCCATCCCGAAGGGCGTCACCGTCAAGGTCGACGGCAATACCGTCGACGTGAAGGGGCCCAAGGGGCAGCTGCGTCAGCCGCTGCCGCCCGGCATCAACGCCGTTGTCGAGGACGGCCAGCTGGTGACGCGGAAGTCGTCCGACGCGCGCGAGCTCGACGCGTTCCACGGCCTGGCGCGCAGCCTGGTCAACAACGCGGTGACCGGCGTGACCGAAGGCTTCAAGAAGGAGCTCGACATCGTCGGCGTCGGCTACCGCGCCGAGGTGAAGGGCAAGCAAGTGGTGCTGGCGCTCGGCTACTCGCACCCGATCAACTTCGACGTGCCGCCGGGCATCGACATCGCGATCGAGAAGCAGACGCACCTGACGGTGACCGGCGTCGATCGGCAGCTGGTCGGCCAGGTCGCGGCCAACCTGCGGCGGCTCCGGAAGCCGGATCCGTATCAGCAGAAAGGCGTCCGCTACACCGGCGAACAGCTGAAGAAGAAGGCGGGCAAGACAGGGGCCTAGTAGATCTGGTGATCAGGTGATCAGAGATCTGGTGATCTGGCGATCGGGTGATCGCAGATAGACCTGAAGCGGGAGCAGATATGAAGATCAAAACCAAAGACGATCGACGCCTGCGCATCAAGTACCGCATCCGGAAGCGGATGCAGGGCACGTCCGAGCGGCCGCGGCTGTCGGTGTTCCGGAGCGTGTCGCACATCTACGTTCAGGTGATCGACGACCTCCAGGGGACGACGCTGGCCTCGGCGTCGAGCGTCGAGCCGGGGATGAAGGCGCAGCTGACGGGCGAGACTCGCGGCGGCAACCGCAAGGGCGCCGAGCTGGTCGGCAAGACGATCGCCGAGCGGCTGAAGGAAAAGGGGATCACGCGCGTGGTCTTCGACCGGAACGGCTTTCTGTATCACGGGCGCGTGCGCGCCGTCGCTGAGGCGGCACGGTCCGCCGGCCTCGAGTTCTAGGGACTGATGGTTATGACTCGCACCCGCGAAAAGATTGACGCGTCGCAGCTCGAGATCAAGGACACGGTGGTTTCGATCAACCGCGTCACGAAGGTCGTCAAGGGCGGCAAGAACCTGAGCTTCAGCGCTCTCGTCGTCGTCGGCGATGGCCACGGCGTGGTCGGCTACGGCGTCGGCAAGGCGAAGGAAGTGCCCTCGGCAATCAAGAAGGGCATCGAGGCGGCGAAGAAGAACCTGATTCGCGTGCCGCTGCGCGGCACCACGATCCCGCACCCGATCATCGGTGACTTCGGGTCGGGCAAGGTGCTGCTGAAGCCGGCGCCGGACGGCACCGGCATCATCGCCGGCGGCGCGGTCCGGGCGGTGGTCGAGGCGGCGGGGGTCACGAACGTGCTGACCAAGTCGCTTGGCAGCGCCAATGCGCACAACGTGGTGCGCGCCGCGTTCACTGCGCTGCAGATGCTCCGCGACCCGAACCGGGTGGCGCGGCTTCGCGGCAAGGATGCGGACGAAATCTTCCCGGCCAGGCAGCGCCGGGCGGCGGCCGAACCGGCCGGGACCGCGGTCTAACCGGGTTTCGCGCCGAAAGCGAGCGACGTGATGGCTGACAAGAAGACGTTGAAGGTGACGCTGGTGAAGAGCCCGATCGGGTTCAACAGGAAGCAGTTTCTCGTGGTGCAGAGCATGGGGCTCCGGAAGATCAATCATTCCGTCGAGCTCAGCGACACGCCCGAGAGCCGCGGCCTGATTCACAAGGTGCGACATTTGGTGGTGGTGGCTGAATAGCGACTTGGTGGCTAGGCTCGACTAAAGTCGAGCCCCACAACCGGTAGTGGGGCCAGGCTTTAGCCTGGCCGACAGGACAGCAAACATGGATCTCAGTAATCTCAAGCCCGCGAAGGGCGCGAAGCAGAACCGCAAGCGCGTCGGCCGGGGCCCGGGCTCGGGCAACGGCAAGACCGCGGGCCGCGGCAACAAGGGTGCGCAGTCGCGCTCGGGCTATTCGTTCAAGCGCGGCTTTGAAGGCGGCCAGATGCCGCTCCATCGCCGGCTGCCGAAGCGCGGGTTCAATAACATCTTCCGCACTGAATACGCGGTGGTGAACCTCGATCAGCTCGAGGCGACGTTCGATGCCGGCGCGACGGTGACGCTCGACGCGCTGCGGACGGCGGGACTGGTGCACAGCAAGCGGACGCCGGTCAAGGTGCTCGGCCGCGGAGAAGTGACGAAGGCGCTGGTCGTCCAGGCGCACAAGTTCAGCGGCAAGGCGGCGGAAAAGCTCGCGGCCGCCGGCGGTAAGGCAGAGGCGGTCGCTTAGATAGAGAGGCCATCACGTGGAAGCCCTCAGAAATCTGTTCGCCATCACCGACCTGCGCAACCGGGTGCTCTTTACACTCGGGATGCTCGCGGTCTACCGGGTCGGAAGCTTCATTCCGACGCCCGGTCTGAACCGCGAGGCGCTGGCGCTGCTCGCGCAGCAGATGCAGAACTCGATGTTCGGGCTGTACGACATGTTCACCGGCGGGGCGCTGTCGCAGATCACGATCTTCGCCCTCGGTGTGATGCCGTACATCAGCTCGTCGATCATCCTGCAGCTGCTGACGGTCGTCTGGCCGTACCTCGAGCGGCTCTCGAAGGAAGGCGAGCTGGGCCGGCGGAAGATCACGCAGTACACCCGCTACCTGACGCTGGCGCTCGCGTTCGTGCAGTCGCTGGGCATTGCGGTCTGGCTCGAGCGCAATACCGAGCTGGCCGGCGGGCTGCCGCTCGTCTACGACCCGGGCTGGGGCTTCCGGCTGCTGTGCGTCCTGACGCTCACGACCGGCACGATGTTCATCATGTGGCTCGGCGAGCAGATCACCGAGCGCGGCATCGGCAACGGGATGTCGCTCATCATCTTTGCCGGCATCGTGGTCGGGTTCCCGCGCGCGGTGCTGCAGACGTTCGACCTGATGGAGACCGGGCAGATCACGCTCCTCCCGATGCTGATTCTGAGCGTCGCGATGGTCGGGGTCGTCGCCGCGATCATCTACGTCGAGCGCGGGCATCGGCGGATTACGGTGCAATACGCGAAGCGGGTGGTCGGGCGTCGTCAGTACGGCGGCACGAGCACCCACATCCCGCTCAAGGTCAACACCGGCGGCGTCATCCCGGTGATCTTCGCCTCGTCGATTCTGGCGTTCCCGGCGACGGTGCTGCCGATGTTCGGCACCGAAGGGTGGGCGGCGGCGTTGGTCCGGCAGTTGAACTTCAACATGCCGCTCTACAACCTGCTCTACGTGGTGATGATCCTGTTCTTCGCCTACTTCTACACGGCGATCATCTTCAACCCGGACGATGTCGCGGAGAACATGCGGAAGTACGGCGGGTTCATCCCGGGCATCCGTCCCGGCAAGCGGACGGCCGAGCACATCGACACGATCCTCGCGCGGATCACGCTGGTCGGCGCGGTGTATCTCGCGCTCGTGGCGCTGCTGCCGAACTTCCTGATTGGTGGGTTCAACGTCGCGCCGATTCCTGGCATTGGCGAGACGCTCGACGCGGCACTGCCGCAGTGGATTACCCAGGGGCTGGGCGTGCCGTTCTTCTTCGGCGGGACCTCGCTCCTGATCGTGGTCGGAGTGGCGATGGATACCGTGAACCAGGTGGAGTCGCAGCTGATCATGCGGCACTACGATGGGTTCATGAAGAAGACCCGGATTCGTGGACGGCGCGGGTGACGTGGCGCTGAACGTCGTGTTCATGGGCCCGCCGGGCGCCGGCAAGGGCACCCAGGCGGAGCGGTTCGCGCGCGAGCACGGGATCCCGAAGATTTCGACGGGCGACATCCTGCGCGAGGCGGTATCCGCGGGCACGCCGCTCGGCCAGAAAGCCAAGGCCGTGATGGATCGCGGTGATCTGGTTGGCGACAGCCTGATCATCCCGATTGTTGGCGACCGGCTGGCGCAGCCCGACGCCGCGCGCGGCTTCGTGCTGGACGGGTTTCCGCGAACGGTGCCGCAGGCCAACGCGCTCGACGAGATGCTTCTCGATCGCGGGCCGCTCATCGTCGTCGAGATCCAGGTGCCGGACGATGAGCTCGTGCGCCGGGTGGTGTCGCGGCGGATTTGTTCGAATTGCGGCCGGACGGTGTCGGCGTTCGGGGACGGGGCGGCGGTCGAGCGCTGCACGAGCTGCGGCGGCAAGCTGATGTCTCGGTCGGACGATTCGGAGGCGGTCGTGCGCGACCGGCTGAAGGTGTACTGGCGCGAAACGCAGCCGATGATCGCGTATTACCACGCGCGGCCGACCTACCGAGCGGTCGACGGCGCGCAGGAACCGGAAAAGGTCCGCGACGCGCTGGTGGCGCAGATTGCGTCGGCGCTCGGCAAGCCGGCGGGTGAATTGAAGCGGTCGTCGGATCGGCGGCCGGAGTCGAACGCGTGATCGTGGTGCGATCGGCGGCCGAGCTCGAGCGCCTGGCGCGGGTCAATGCGCTGGTGGCGCGAGTGCTGGCGGAGTTGAAAGCGACGGTCCAGCCGGGAGTGTCGACGGCGGCGCTCGACGCGCTGGCCGAGCGGCTCCTGGCCGATGCCGGGGCGGAGCCGGCGTTCAAGGGGTATCACGGCTACCCGGCGACGATTTGCGCGTCGGTGAACGAGCAGGTGGTGCACGGAATTCCGTCGAAGAAGCCGCTCAGTGTCGGCGACATCGTGTCGATCGACATGGGCGCCAAGCTCGACGGGTTCTTCGGCGACAGCGCAGTGACGGTGCCGGTCGGCGCGATCGATCGCGACGCGGCGCGGCTGCTCGAAGTGACCGAGGAATCGCTCTACAAGGGCCTCGAGGCGGTGCGGGCGGGCGCGCGGGTGTCGGATATCGGCGCCGCGGTCCAGGCCCACGTCGAGGCGAACGGGTTTTCGGTGGTGCGCGAATTCGTCGGCCATGGCATCGGCACCAAGCTGCACGAGGAGCCGCAGATTCCGAACTACGGCGTGGCCGGACGCGGCCCGCGGCTGTCGGAAGGCATGGTGCTGGCGATCGAGCCGATGGTGAATTTCGGCAAGTCGGCGGTGAAGGTGTTGAGTGACGGCTGGACCGCGGTGACGAAGGACGGGAGCCTGTCGGCTCACTTCGAGCACACGGTGGTCGTGACCGCGACCGGGTGCCGGATCCTGACGCTTCGGGAGCCGGCGGATGTCGAGCCCGATCACGCGGCGGATGCGAGCGAGGGTCCGGCGTTGAGGCCGGCCGGGCTGTAGACGGAAGCACGATGGACGCGCTGGCCGAGGGGGTGGTGATTGAGCTGCTGCCCAGCCAGTTGGCGAAGGTCGAGCTCGAAGGGCGCCATCAGGTCGTCGCTCATCTGGGCGACACGGTGCGGCGCAACTACATCCGGGTGCTCGTTGGTGATCGCGTGCGGGTCGCGTTGATGCCGACGGATCGCACGCGGGGGCGGATTGTGGAGAAGTTGTAAAGAGCTTGCGTCAGTTTTCAGTTGTCAGTTGACAGTTCAAAGAGGGCATTGCCGAAAGTGGCACTGAGGGACCCTTTGAACTGGAAACTGAGAACTGGAAACTGACAGGCGAGCGAGCAAAGCGAGCGAGCTATGAAAGTGCGGGCGTCAGTCAAGCGAATCTGTGACAAGTGCAAGATCGTGCGCCGCCGCGGCGTTGTGCGCGTGATCTGCACCAACCAGAAGCACAAGCAGCGGCAAGGCTAGAACAGAACGCTGAAACTTAGGAACCTCATCTTATGGCACGAATTTCCGGTGTGGATCTTCCGCGAACCAAGCGGGTCGAGATCGGGCTGACCTATATCTACGGCATCGGGCGGCACCGCTCGAATCTGATTCTGGAAGCGGCGGGCGTCAGCCCGGACATCCGGGTCAAGGACCTGTCGGAAGACGATGTCCGCAAGATCAGCCGCGTGCTCGAAGAGCAGGGCGGCGTCGAGGGCGATCTCCGCAAGGAGATCTCGATGAACATCAAGCGGCTCATCGAGATTGGCAGCTACCGGGGGGCGCGGCATCGCCGGAACCTGCCGGTGCGGGGCCAGCGGACGCGAACCAACGCGCGGACGCGCAAGGGCCCGCGCAAGGGCGCGGTAGCGAAGAAGAAGACGGTATAAGCCATGGCAAAAGCAGAAGCGCAGGGCGGCGCCGACAAGCCCACCAAGAAAAAGAAGACGTTCAAGAAGCGTGGCGAGAAGCGCGTCGTCCACCACGGCTTCGTGCACATCCAGGCGTCGTTCAACAACACGCTGATCACGATCACCGATGCCGAAGGGGCGGTCGTGTCGTGGTCGAGCGCCGGTGCCATTGGCTTCAAGGGGTCGCGCAAGGGCACGCCGTTCGCCGCCACGCAGGCGGCGCTGACCGCGACCAACGCCGCCAAGGCGTTCGGGATGCGCTCGTGCGAGGTGCTGGTCAAGGGGCCGGGATCGGGCCGCGAGTCGGCGATCCGCGCGCTCTCGACTGCTGGGCTCGAGGTGAAGTCGATCCGCGACGTCACCCCGATCCCGCACAACGGCTGCCGGCCGCCGAAGAGGCGGCGCGTGTAGGAAAACGAGAGAACGGTCAGTTTCCAGTTGCCAGTTGCCAGTTCAAAGGGCCGCTTGCGTGGAAGTGGCACTGAGAGCTGCTTTGAACTGGGAACTGGGAACTGAAAACTGACAAGGATCAGGAAAAAGAATGGCTCGATACAACGGTCCCGTCTGCCGCCTCTGCCGCCGCGAAGGCATGAAGCTGTTTCTCAAGGGCGAGCGCTGCTACACCGAGAAGTGCGCGATTGAGAAGCGGAATGTCCCGCCCGGTCAGCACGGCCGCAGCCGGAAGGCGAAGATGGTGGGCTACGCGATCCAGCTGCGCGAGAAGCAGAAGGTCAAGCGCATCTACAGCGTGCTCGAAGACCAGTTCCGGGGCTACTTCGAACAGGCCGAGCGCACCCGCGGCATCACCGGCGAGACGCTGTTGCAGCTGCTCGAACGCCGGCTCGACAACGCGGTCTACCGTCTTGGCTTCGCGACGTCGCGGCCGCAGGCTCGCCAGCTGGTGCGCCATGGCCACGTGCTCGTGAACGGCAAGAAGGTGGACATCCCGTCCTACTCGGTCAAGGTCGGCGACGTCGTTGCGGTCCGCGAGAGCAGCCGCCAGAACGCGGCGGTCCTCCATGCGGTCGAAGAGGTCAAGGGCCGCGGCGTGCCGGAATGGCTGTCGCTCTCGGGCGAGCTGGAAGGCAAGGTCGTTTCTGTTCCGACCCGCGAGCAGATCAACCTGCCGGTGCAGGAACAGCTGATCGTGGAGCTCTATAGCAAGTAGGCAAGTAGGGCGAGTAAGGCGGGTAGGGTCGGCAAGTCGGGTGGTGCCAGAAAGGCTCCCCACTAGCCCCACCAGCCCGACTCGCCCCACTTTGCCCTGAGTTCGCAGTCGCCGGCCCGCAGCTCTTCAGACCTGCAGCGGGAGGCTGGCGACCTTGTAACCCGCAGGTCTGGAGGCCGGTCTGCCGGCCCGTTCGCGAAAGGAACGCACCATGTTGTGGAAAGGTTTTCAGCGGCCCAAGCGGCTTGATTTCGAGCGCGAGACGCTCACCGATCGATTCGGGCGGTTCTACGCGCAGCCGTTCGAGCGCGGTTTCGGGACGACGATTGGCAATGCCCTGCGACGGGTGCTGCTCTCCTCGATCGAAGGCGCCGCGATCACCGCGGTGAAGATTGACGGCGTGCTGCACGAGTTCTCGCCGATCCAGGGCGTGGTCGAGGACGCGACCGACATCATCCTCAACCTGAAGCAGATTCCGCTCACCTGCCACGTCGACTACACCAAGACGCTCTACCTGCGCGTCGACAAGCCGGGCGAAGTTCGCGCCCGCGACATCGAGGTCGATCAGGACGTCGAGATCCTCGAGCCGGATGCGCACATCGCCACCGTCGCCGAAGGCGGCAAGCTGCACATGGAGCTGCGCATCAAGCGCGGCCGCGGCTATGTCGCCGCCGACAAGAACTTCGACGAAGACCTGGGCATCGGCTGGATTCCGATCGATTCGGTCCACTCGCCGGTCAAGAGGGTCAACTATCTGGTCGAGGCCGCCCGCCTCGGACAGACGACCGATTACGACAAGCTGACGCTGGACGTATGGACCAACGGCTCGGTGACGCCGCGCGACGCGGTGTCGCTCGCCGCCAAGCTGGTTCGCGATCACCTGAACATCTTCATCAACCTCGACGAGGCGGATGAGCAGCCGTCGGAAGGCGCCAGCGAGCCGGCTCGCATCGGCGCCGGCAACGAGCATCTGGACAAGAGCGTCGAGGAGCTGGAGCTTTCGGTGCGGTCCTACAACTGTCTGAAGAACGCCAACATCCGGACCATCCGCGAGCTCGTGCAGAAGACCGAGCCCGAGATGCTGAAGACCAAGAACTTCGGCCGCAAGTCGCTCAACGAGATCAAAGAGATCCTCTCGTCGATGGGACTCAGCCTCGGCATGAAGCTCGATCAGCCACAGAGTGCCTAGCACGCAGCACCCGGCACGCAGGACATTGATATGAGACACCGACTCGCACATCGAAAGCTCGGACGCACGAGCGATCATCGTCGCGCGCTGCTGCGCAACCAGGCTGAGGCGCTGCTCCAGCACGAGCGCATCGTGACCACGGTTCCGAAGGCCAAGGAGCTCCGCCCGTTCGTCGAGCGGCTGATCACCGTCGCCAAGCGGGGAGTCAAGGCGGCCGAGCCGAAGGGTCGCACCCTGGCCGCCAAGCGGCTCGTGCAGAAGGATCTGCTGAGCAACGCGGTCCTCGACAAGCTGTTCGCGGAACTCGCGCCGAGATTCATGGAGCGGCCCGGCGGCTACACCCGGATTCTCAAGCTGGGCCATCGTCGTGGCGACGGCGGTGCGATCGCGCAGATCGAGCTCGTCGGGTCCGAATACGATCCGAAAAAGGCTGAGGCGGAGAAGGCCGAGCAGGAAGCCGCCGCCGAAGCGCCGAAGCAGAAGAGCGTCGGCGAACGCCTCCGCGCCGCCGCCCAGAACCTGCGCGGCAAGAAGGACGCGAAGACCGACGCCACGCGCGGCAAGGCAAGCAGGCCGGCCAAGGGCGCCCAGAAGAAGAGCACGACACCGCGCAAAGCCGGCGGATCCTAGCGGCTAGGGCGGACGCCAAAAACGCAGGCCCGGATGGGAAACCCCCTCCGGGCCTTCGCTTTGTACGCCTTCGCCGCTACGGTCGACGGGCTACGGTCGACAGTCGACTGTGGGCCCATAGGGCACCTGTGTGTGCAATTGACACCCGGCGAACGTTAACCGTACAAGTAACGTCCATTACGGCAACTATCAGGGAGTCCCCCATGTCTATCGGCAGCCGCCCGGTTCGTTTCGTGACGACGCTGGCCGTCGTCCTGGCGCTGAACCTCTTGATGCTGGCGCGGAGCCCGATCGGCGCCGCCTCCCAGGCGCCGGCGCAGGCCGCTCCTGCCGCTCCTGCCGTTCCTGCCCTCACGCTGGAACAGAAAGAGGCTTTCCTCCAGAAGGCGAAGATCGTCAGGACCCGCGGCGCTGGCAAAGGCGTCACCAATACCATCCAGGCGACGCTCTCCGACGGCACCTTGACCCACGACGCGAGCATCCAGACCATCGACGAGTACAAGACGGAGTTCAAGAGCAATCGCGGCACCGAGTTCAACTTCCGCGACACCTGGCGCTACAACGTTGCCGCCTATCGCCTCGATCAGATGCTCGAGCTCAACATGATTCCGCCCAGCATCGAACGGAGTTATCAGAGCAAGCCGGGCGCCTTCACGTGGTGGGTCGACGACGTGATTATGGATGAGGGACAGCGGCTGAAGGACAAGGTGACCGCGCCCAACGCCAACCTGTGGAACGAGCAGATGTGGCACGTCCGCCTGTTCGACCAGTTGATCCACAACGTCGATCGCAATCTCGGCAACCTGGTGATCGACAAGAACTGGACGATCTGGATGATCGACCATTCGCGTGCGTTCCGGCTGTTCGACAAGATCAAGACGCCCGGGAACCTCGCCAAAGTCGATCGCAAGGTCTACGAGAAGCTGAAGGCGCTCGATCAGGATGGACTGAAGAAGGTGATGGGCGATTATCTCACCGCCCCCGAGATCCGCACGATGCTGCAGCGGCGCGACCACATCGTGTCGCTCATCGACAAGATGGGTGCCACCGCGTTGATTGACCGTGCGTCGCACTGAGATCGTCGCGATCCCGTGATCCAGATCTTCAGATCACAATTACCAGATCACCAGATCACCAGATCACCAGATCACCAGATCACCAGATCACCAGAGATCTGCTACACCTCCTCGACCGCCTGTCCGCGTTCCGCCTTCGCCGCGGCGATGATCTTCGTCTGGAGATGCGACGGGACCTCGTCGTAGTGCGAGAACTCCATGTGGTACGAACCGCGGCCGCCGGTGACGGACGTCAGGTGCTGCTCGTAGGTGAGCATCTCTGACATCGGCACTTGCGCCTTGATCGCGGTCATCAGGCCACGTGGCTCCATCCCGCCGATGCGGCCGCGGCGGCCGTTGAGATCGCCCATCAGGTCGCCGGCGTAGTCGCTGGGAGCGTAGACCTCGACGTTCATGATCGGTTCGAGCAGGGTCGGCCGCGCCTTTGACATCCCGTCCTTGAACGCCAGCCAGCCGGCGGTCTTGAACGACAGTTCGTTCGAATCGACGTCGTGGTACTGGCCGTCGTAGAGGACGACCCGGAAGTCGACGACCGGATAACCGGCAAGGTAGCCG
The DNA here is from genome assembly GCA_963841895.1 of uncultured Acidobacteriota bacterium. Taxonomy (GTDB): domain Bacteria; phylum Acidobacteriota; class Vicinamibacteria; order Vicinamibacterales; family UBA2999; genus JACCSI01. The sequence goes on along the minus strand of CAWJEO010000014.1, from coordinate 335,943 downwards.
CGCAGCCGCGACTCCTGAATGCCTTTCTCGACCGCCGGAATGAACTGCCTCGGGATCGATCCGCCGAAGATCTCGTCGACGAACTCGAACTCGCTGCCGCGCGGCAGCGGCTCCATGCGGATCTTGCAATCGCCGAACTGGCCGTGGCCGCCGGTCTGCTTCTTGTGACGGCCGTGCGCTTCCGCCTTGGCGGTGATCGTTTCCCGATACGGGATGCGCGGCGGCTTCAGGTTCACCTCGACGCCGAACCGCCGTTTCAGCTTCGCGACGGTGACTTCGATGTGCAGCTGGCCCTGTCCGGCGAGCAGCAACTCGTGCGTCTGCGGATCGCGGACGTAGCGAATCGTCGGATCCTCTTCTTCGAGGCGGTGCATCGACTGGTTGATCTTGTCTTCATCGCCGCGACTCTTCGGTTCGATGGCGTACGACAGGACCGCTTCGGGGAACGACAGCGGCGCGAAGGTCAATCCCGCGGGCTTGTCGGCGATCGTGTCGTTGGTGCGGGTGTCCTTCAGCTTGGCGACCGCCCCCAGATCGCCAGCCTTGATCTCGGGAACCGTCGTCTGCGTCTTGCCTTGGAGCTGCAGCAGGTGGCCGAGGCGTTCGCTGGCCCCCTGGGTGGCGTTCTGCACTGTCGAGTCTGCCTTGAGCGTTCCCTGGTAGACGCGGAACATCGTGATGCGGCCGGCGAACTGATCGGCAACCGTCTTCCAGACGAAGGCGGCGTACGGCGCCTTGTCGTCTGCCGCGCGTGAGATCTCGGCCCCGGCGGCATCGGCGGCGGTGAAGGGCCGGTCGACCGGCGACGGCACGTAAGCGGCGATCGCGTCGAGCATCGGCTGCATGCCGATGACCGCGACGCCGGACGTGCAGATCAGCGGAAACACCGTCGCCTCGCGGACGCCTTTCTTGAGCCCCGCGATCAGCTCCTCTTGCGTGAGCGTGCCGGCCTCGAAGAACTTCTCCATCAACTGCTCGTCGGCTTCGGCGACCATTTCGATCAGCGCTTCGCGGGCGGCGCCGGCCGCGTCACTCATCGCGGGCGGCACCGGGCCTTCGGTCATCTTGCCCGAAGCATCGGTCGCGAAGGTGAACGCCTTCATCGAAACCAGGTCGACGATGCCGCTGAAATCCTTTTCTTCACCGATCGGCAACTGAATGGGGATGATGGCGCGGCTGCACGTCTGGCGGAGCGACTCGAGCGAGCGTTCGAGCGAGGCCCGCTCGCGGTCGACGCGGTTGAGGACGACGAGCCGGGGCAGTCCCAGGTCCTGGGCCGTGGCCCAGGCTTTTTCGGTCTGCACCTCGACGCCGGCGACGGCATCGACGACCAGCAGCGCGCCCTCGGCGACGCGCATCGCGGCCCGGGCGTCGCTGAAGAAGTTGCCGAATCCCGGCGTGTCGATGAAGTTGATCTTGGTCCTGTTCCACTCGGCGTAGGCGAGGCTGGCCGCGAGGGTATGTTTGCGGGCGATCTCTTCGTCGTCGTAATCGGTGACCGTATTGCCTTCGTCGACCTTGCCCAGTCGATTGACCATGCCGGAGCTGAAGAGCAACGCGGCGACGAGCTGAGTCTTGCCACATCCACCGTGCCCGACCACGGCCACATTCCGGATGCTGGCGGCGTCATAAACCTTCATAGCGGTATCCCTCCGGAGCCGAAAAGCGGATGTTACATCGAGATGGCTCGCCGCTACGCGGCTCGCAGGCTGCGGGGCTCGCGCTTCGCGCGAGCAGGGCTTGCTGTGCAAGCAGGGCTCGGCCCGGCGGCCGAGCAGGGGGCTCGCCGTTCGGCTCGCCTCGTGAATACGCGCGATGACGAAACTGAAAGCGAGGCCGAACGGCCGAGCCCTAGCTGCGGCGCGAGCCGCAGCCCTGCGCCGAGCCGAAGCTCGGCGTCCTGCTCGCGCGAAGCGCGAGCCCTATTCGTATCGGAGTGCCTCGATCGGATCCAGCCGCGAGGCGCGCCAGGCAGGGAAGACGCCGAAGAAGATGCCGACCGAGGCGGAGAACCCGAGGCCGAGCGCGAACGACCACCATGGCAGCGAGACCGGGAAGCCCGACACGACGTTGACGAGCAGGCCGATCGCACTGCCGGCCAGAACCCCGAGAATCCCGCCGAGGCTCGTGAGGACCACGGCTTCGATGAGGAATTGCACCAGGATCTCGCGGCGCCGGGCGCCGATCGCCTTCCGGACGCCGATCTCGCGGGTCCGCTCGGTGACCGAGATCGTCATGATCGCCATCACGCCGATACCGCCGACCATCAGTGCGATCGACGAGATCACGACCAGCGACAGCAGGACCGCGCGCGAAATCTGATCCCAGACTGCGAGGATCGCATCGGACGTCACGAGGTCGAAATCGTTTGGTTTGTCGAGCGTCAGGCCGTGGCGGATGCGCATGATGCTCTCGACCTCGCGCATCGCGTCCTCGCGCGCCAACCGATTCGTGCGGCACGACGGCGATCATGCCGCCGGTTCCGCCGAACGGTCCACGGCGAATCTTCTCGTTGCCGAACTGGCGCCGGAACGACGTATAAGGAATCAGCGCGAAGTCGTCCTGTCCGAGCGCGAACCCGCCGGCGGCCGGCCGCTTGTCCATGACGCCGACAATCGTGTACTCGACGGAGCCGAGACGCGCGACCTTGCCAACCGGATCGATGCCACGCGGCTCGAAGAGCGCGGCGTACAGGCCCGTAGCCGATCACCATCACCGCGCGGCGCCGCGCGACCTCTTGCTCGGTGAACATGCGGCCGGCGAGCATCTTCGCGAAATTGATTTCGACGAAACGCTCGGTCGATCCGAAGACCGCCGACGGACGGGTCCGCTCGCCTCGATAGAACACCCGCTCCATTGTCGGCTGTGGCGGGGCGGCGCCCAGCCAGACGTCCACCATCGCTACCGATGGCGCAAGCCGGCGGATGGCCTCGCCGTCGTCCACGGTGAGAACCGGACGGCGGATCAGTTCCATGAACGACGAGCCCGAAAAGCTCAACGCGCCGAAGCGTTGCACGAAAATCGTGCGCGGACCGAGGGCGTTAATCGAATCGCGCAGCGACGTGTCGAAACCACGGATGAGCGACGTCATGCCGACGATCGACGTCACGCCGATGACGACGCCGAGGACGGTGAGCGCCGAGCGCAGCTTGTTGCCGCGGAGCGTCCCGAGCGCCATATCGGCCGTCTCGACCAGCAGCGCGAGTTGTTTGGTGAATATCGCCACGGCCTATTCCCTGCGGAGGGCTTCGATCGGATCGAGCATGGCGGCGCGACGGGCCGGGTAGTAACCGAAGAACAAGCCGACGGCGGCCGTGACGACGACGCCGAGCACCACCGACCACATCTCGACCGACGACGGCACCGGCGTCAGGCTCGAGATGATGAAGGAGATGAAGGCGCCGAGGCCGATGCCGATGATGCCGCCCACGATCGAGAGGGTGATTGACTCGGTGAGCACCTGCGACATGATGTCGCGCCGCTTCGCGCCAAGCGCCTTGCGCAAGCCAATCTCGCGCGTTCGCTCGCTGACGACCATCAGCATGATGTTCATGATCACGATGCCGCCGACCAGCAGCGACAAGCCGACGATGCCGACCAGCACCACGGCGATGCCGGCCGTGGCCTGCTGGAAGATGCCGAGCACCGAGTCGGAGGCGACGATGCCGAAGTTGTCGGCCTCGGCGGGCTTCAGGCGCCGCTCGATCCGAATCGCGGTGCGCACTTCGTCCTTGGCGAGCGTCGACAGCGTCGGGGTCGCGCGGCTTGACCATCAGCTCCAGCGAACGTCGCGTGCCGAACAGCTTCTGGAACGAGCCGAGCGGAATCACCACGAACTCGTCCATCGAGTTGCCGAACACCGCGCCCTTCTTTGCGCTCACGCCGACGACGCGGAAGTTCACGCCGGCGACGCGGATCTGTTTGTCGAGCGGATCCGAGGTCCCGAAGAGCCGATCCGCGGTGCCCCATCCGAGGAGCGCGACCGGACGATTCCGCTCGATCTCGATCGGGCTCATCATGCGCCCGCGCTCGGCGTCGAAGGTCGCAAACTCCAGGTACTCCTCGCTGACGCCCTGGACGCGTACCGATTGGAGCTCCTCGGAGCGGTACGCGACCGGCGCGCCCTGCGTGCCCTGCGCCATGACGGCCGCGACGCTGTCACTGAAACGCTTGATCGCATCAGCATCGTCGACCGTGACCAGCGGGTTGTTGCGCTGCCGTTCGAAGTCGTCCTCGTTCTGGGTGATGCCCATGCGCTGAACGGTGAACGAGTCGGCGCCGAGGTCGCTGACGATGGCGTCGGTCACGGCGCTGTTGACGCCGGTGATCAGCGCGACGACAGTGATGATCGACCCGACGGCAACGATGTTGCCGAGCAGCGTCAGCAGCGAACGGAGCTTGTTCGCCCAAATCGAGCTCAACGCCAGCCGGACGGACTCGAAGATTTGACTCATGCCACAGACCGCAAAACGCCCACCGCTGTCCTACATCGAAAGTCGAAGCCGCCTACTTTTGCGGCTGCGCCGACTGCCCCGGCGGCGCGTTGATCTGCACGAGATCGCTGTCGAACAGGTTGCGCACCGATTCGAAGGGTCCCGTGATCACGCGGTCGTTTTCCTCGAGACCGTCCAGGACCTCGAAGTAGCGCTCCCCGGCGATGCCGGTCTTGACCGGCACGAACAGCGCGCGGTTGTCGCGGATTACGAACACGCCCTCGACCTCTTCGCGCTTCTGGCCCGGCAGCAGCTCGGTGGTGGTCGATGCTGAGACGGCGGTTTCCGCCGGCGGACCGAACTGAAAACGCGGCCGCGGCGGGCGAGGCGGTTGCCGCACGATGTTGCCCTTGTCGTCGTAAATCAGTTCGCGCACGGTGACGGCCTGAATCGGCACGGCGACGACCTTGGCGCGCGTCGCCGTCGTGATCTCGGCAGTGCACGTGAAACCGGGACGGACCTCCCCGACCTGTGAGTCCAGCGTGACGACGACCTTGAAGTTGGTGGCCGTCCGCTGACCGCCGGTTTGCGCGCCGGTGGCCTGAATCGGGCTGTTGCCGATCTCGGTGACCTTGCCGTTGAACACCTTGTCCTGGATCGCGTCGATCGTGACCTTGGCCGACTTGTCCCAGTTTGACGAGCGGGATATCAGTCTCGTCGACTTCGACCTCGGCCTCGATGACCGACATGTCGGCGATGGTCAGCAGGACCGTCCCGGCATTGTTCATCGTGCCAATCATCACGTTCTCGCCCTCCTCGACGTTGCGGCGGGTGACGATGCCGTCGAAGGGCGACTCGAAGCGCGCCTGCGACAGCGCGTGCTGGCTGCCCACGAGTCCAGCCTGCTGCTGACGGAGCTGTTCCTCGCGCGTCTTGATCTCCTGTTCCCGCGCCCGCAGCTCCGACTCGCGCACGTCCACATCGGCCTGCGCCCGCTCGAAGGTTTCGCGCGTGGTCAGGCCGGCCTGCCACAAGTCCTGCTGCCGCTTGAGGCTCTGGCGCGCGACTTCGAGCTGCGCCTCCGAGCTCTTGAGCGACACCCGCGATTGTTCGAGGCCGGTGCGCGCACCCGCCACGGCAGCCTCATCGCGCCGGACCGAACTCTGCATGTTGACCGGGTCAATCTGGAGGAGAAACTGACCGGCCCTGACGCGGTCCCCCTCGTTCACCGCCAGGCGGGTGACGCGGCCCATCGACTGCGCGCTGATGTTCACCGTCTTTTTCGGCTCGATCTTCCCGGAGGCCGACACGATCGCCTCGAGGTCACGCTTCTGAATCGCCTCGCTGGTGACACGCGTCCCCTGCGCGGGCCTTCTGGCGAAATAGGCCGCCGATCCGCCGGCGATCACGAAGAGCGCGAGGATTGCCCAGAGCCATTTCTTCCTGCGGAACACGATTTTGACCCCTCAATCCACTCTTGTTGAGTATCCATCCGCTCGGATTCCCGTTCGTTCGCGCTCGATTCGTCGAACGAGCGAGTAGACCGAGTATCCAGTTCAGGCCGTTCTCACCGAATGCGCCCCGGGAATGACCCACCCCACCAAACTGGGGGTCAAGAGCCTCCGGACATCGCAATCAGCGCCGCCACCACGCCACCGAATCCCAGGAACACGAGCGCCAGCACCGTCAAGTAGCGGCCGACCCGGCGCCCGGTGAGGATCGACAGGCTTTGGGCGATGAGCCCCGCCCACCACAGCGCAAACAGATCCAGCGTGCCGAACAACCGGGCGCGGAACGTCCCTTCTTCCATGAAAGGCAGGACCGCGGTCAGGTTGAGCGGGCTCGTCAGCGACTCACGCACGTAGTGCAGTGGAGTCGCAGCGATCTGCCCCAGCAGCAGCACGACGCTGGCGTGCACGACCAGCGCCAGCGCCTGCGTCAGTGTGGTGGCCGCGCCCTCGAGACGCGCGGCGGCCATGACGCCGATGGCCGCGACGAGCGTGACCAGCGGCGTCAACAGCAAGCGTCCGCCGCTCGTCAAGTAAACCCAATATGGTGGACTGGATTGCAGCTCGCGGTATGCCGCGTCTGAAACCGTTCCCCCAAAGGCTTCGAGAACGCGGACGCGCTCGTCAATCAGGGCCTGCTGACCGATCTCACTCGTGATCAGCCAACCCCCGACGAGCGCCCACGTGATGAGTATGAATGCCCAAGTGGCTACCCAGGCGGGCCGTGCTGCCAGCTCGGCCAAGGTCGCGCGCGGGCGTACAACAACACCCGCGATCCGCCGAATCACCCGTCCCCCTCCACACAGAATACGACCGTTTGGCCCCTGCAGGTTCCTTGATACCCTGTCAAACCGCTGAACGGGATGGACTTTTGGGCGGATTGCCGAGCCTCACTCTCGGGTGTTTCCGGCAGGATCCGCATGATTTATATCAATCAAAATAATTGATTTATGCTTTCAAAATCAAATCGAGTCCTGCTTTTCACCGCGCTCACGCTGCTGCCCGCGGTGGCTTGGGCCCAAACCCTCAATGATATTGGACCCCGCGCACCAGCGATGGGCGCCTTTGTTGCTGTCGCAGACGACGCCTCGGCGGTCGTGTGGAACCCCTCGGGTCTGGTTTTTGGCCCGGTGTTCAACCTCGACCATTGACGTAGGGCGTTCGACCTCGAGGACCGGTCCCGCCCCGCGGTTTCCGGCCGAGGGTGGGCAACAGCAATCGACCCTGATTGCCCTGGGCTTACCGCCCTTCGGCATCTCTTACATCCGAAATTCGGTGCTGGCCGTCGAGGCCCCAAGCCCTGCAGTCGGTGGTACGCCGGACCGAGAAGAAGGGCAAGTCCTCCTTCGTTCTGTGGTTACGAGCGCTTTGGGGGCGACCGTTCTTCAGTCAATCGGCGATTACGTAACGGTCGGGGCAACCGTCAAGGTTGTTCAGGGCGGCGAAGGGCGGGCAATCGGCGCGGCCGATTCATGGGACGAAGGCTTCGATCTCGCCGAGCGGCTCGAGCGGCGGGGTTCCACGAAAGTTGATGCGGATCTGGGGGCCATGCTCGCGGTCGGCCGGCTGCGGGCGGGTCTCGTCGTCCGCAACGTGAGCGAGCCAGAGTTTGACGGCGACGAGGGAATTGAGCTGACCGTGCCCCGCCACGCGCGCGTTGGACTTGCCTGGGGCAGCCGCTGGCCGGGTCGCTCCGACACCATCGTGGCGGTGGACGCCGACGTCACCCGGGTCTTGGCGGTGGGCGGCGACCGCCGCGATGTGGCAGTGGGCGCCGAGCAATCGGTGTGGGGGCAGAGGGTCAGCCTGCGGACGGGGATTCGCGCCAGCACGATCGGCGAGGCGCGGCCGGTAGTGACCGGCGGCGCGTCCTACGCGGTGCGCGCCGGAATCTTCGTCGACGGCTTCGTCGGCGGCGGGTCGAACGACGCGCGGGTGTGGGGAATCGGGGTCAGGGTTGCGTACTAAACGCGTCGAGGCCGATAAGTTCGTGAGCGGAGGAGAGAGTGCAGATTGCGCAAGACACGCGTAGGGTCGTGATCCCGTCACGACACCCACGCACCGGACCCCCAGGCGTTCATCCCAACCTCGCTTCCCTCGCCAGTTCTCACTTCCGCACAGCTCGCTCGATCGGTTCTCACTTCGGCACTCACCCTTCTGCCCTCCGCACCGCACGTTGGACGGGGCCTTCGTCACCCGGCGCCAGGTAGCCCACCCCCATGCCCGTCCGTATTGGCGAACTGCTTCTCAAGGAGAAGCGCATCACTCCCGAGCAGCTCCAGGAAGCGCTGAATTATCAGCGCCAGAATGGGGGGAAGCTCGGGGCGAATCTCGTCAAGCTCGACTTCGTCAAAGACGACGAGATTACGGCGCTGCTGTCGAAGCAGTACGGCGTGCCGTCGATCGCCATCAATCAGTTCGAGATCGACCCCTCGGTCATCAAGCTCATTCCTGCCGAGACCGCCCGCAAGTACCAGATCGTTCCGCTCAGCCGATCCGGGGCGACGCTGACGATCGCGATGACCGACCCGACCAACGTCTTCGCGATGGACGACGTGAAGTTCATGACGGGGTACAACGTTGAACCCGTCGTGGCGTCGGAGTCGGCGCTCGTCGACGCGATCGACCTGTACTACGGGGTGAATGCCCCCGTCGCGGCCAAGACCTCCGCCTCCTCGCCCCGGATCACCGAGGCTCCGGGCGAGAGCGCGCTCGACGTCGCCAGCCGAGCCCTTGGCGAAATGCCGTCGCTGGGCTCTGATGCCGACGTCGAAGTCATCGAGGATCTCGAGGAGATCAGCGCCGAGACGCTGGCCCGCCAGGGCGAGGAGGCGCCGGTCATCAAGCTCGTGAACGTGATCCTGATGTCGGCGATCGGGAAGGGCGCGAGCGACATCCACATCGAGCCGTACGAGAAGGAATACCGCGTCCGCTACCGCGTCGACGGCATCCTCTACAACATCATGTCGCCGCCGCTCAAGATGCGCGACGCGATTACGTCGCGGATCAAGATCATGGCGAAGCTCGACATCGCCGAGAAGCGGCTGCCCCAGGACGGCCGCATCAAGATCCGCTTCGCCGACGGCGGCGAACAGAAGGACATCGACTTCCGCGTCTCCTGCCTGCCGACGCTCTTCGGCGAGAAGATCGTCATGCGTCTCTTGGACAAGTCCAAGCTGATGCTCGACATGACCAAGCTCGGGTTCGAGACGAGCTCGCTGCAGAAGCTCGAGTCGGCGATCAGCAAGCCCTGGGGCATGGTCCTCGTCACCGGCCCGACCGGGAGCGGCAAGACCAACACCCTCTATTCGTCGATCTCGAAGATCAACACGCCCGAGACGAACATCATGACCGCCGAGGATCCGGTCGAGTTCAACCTCGTCGGCGTCAACCAGGTGCAGGTTCGCGAGAACATCGGCCTCAACTTCGCGGCCGCGCTCCGCAGCTTCCTCCGCCAGGACCCCAACATCATCCTCGTCGGCGAAGTCCGCGACTTCGAAACCGCGGAGATCGCGGTCAAGGCGGCGCTCACCGGCCACCTCGTGCTCTCGACGCTGCACACCAACGACGCGCCCAGCACCATCAACCGCCTGATGAACATGGGCATCGAGCCGTTCCTCGTCGCGAGCTCGCTGAACCTGGTGTGCGCGCAGCGCCTCGTCCGCCGCGTCTGCAGCCACTGCAAGGTCGAAGAGCCGATCGCGCCGCAGGCGCTCGAGCAGATCGGGTACTCGCCTGAGGACGCCAAGGTCGTGAAGCCCTACAAGGGCAACGGCTGCGACAAGTGCAACAACACCGGCTACAAGGGCCGGGTCGGCCTCTACGAGGTGATGGAGATCGGCACCGAGCTGCGCGAGCTGATTCTCGTCGGCGCCTCGGCGCTCGAACTGCGGCGCAAGGCGGTCGAAGAGGGCATGCTCACCCTCCGCGCCAGCGGCCTCGAGAAGGTGAAGGCCGGCGTGACGACCATCGAAGAAGTGCTGCGCGAGACCGTTCGTTGAGAGTCGTCGGACACGAATCTGGAGTGAGAAATGCCTACGCTGCCTGAACTGCTCACCATGACGGTCGATCTGCACGGGTCGGACCTGCACCTGTCGATCGCGGCACCGCCCATCGTCCGCATCCATGGCGAGCTGCGCCGGCTCGAGTTCCCGGAGTTGTCGCCGGCCGATACCAAAGCGCTGGCCTACAGCGTCCTGACCGATGCGCAGAAGAAGCGATTCGAGGAGACGCTCGAGCTCGACTTCTCGTTCGGCATCCGCGGGATCGCCCGCTTCCGCTGCAACCTGTTCAACCAGAAAGGCGCGGTGGGCGCGGTCTATCGCCAGATTCCCGAGAAGATTCGCAGCTTCGAGGAGCTCGCGCTGCCCGGCGTCATCGCCAAGCTCGCCGAACGTCCGCGCGGCCTCGTGCTCATCACCGGCCCTACCGGGAGCGGCAAGTCGACCACGCTGGCGGCGATGATCGACAAGATCAACGTCGAGCGGCACGCGCACATCCTCACCATCGAAGACCCGATCGAGTATCTGCACCAGCACAAGAACTGCATCGTCAACCAGCGCGAGGTGCACGGCGACACCCAGAGCTTCACCAACGCGCTTCGCGCCGCCCTGCGTGAGGACCCCGACATCGTCCTCATCGGCGAAATGCGCGACCTCGAAACGGTGGAGTCGGCGCTGAAGATTGCCGAGACCGGCCACCTCACCTTCGGGACGCTGCATACGAACTCGGCGGCCTCGACGATCAACCGCGTCATCGACGTGTTCCCGGCCCACCAGCAGTCGCAGATTCGCACCCAGCTCTCGCTCGTGCTCGAGGGCATCGTCTGTCAGACGCTGCTGCCCAAGGTCAACGGCCAGGGTCGCTGCGTGGCGCTCGAAATCCTGATCCCGACGCCCGGCATCCGCAACCTGATTCGCGAGGACAAGGTCCACCAGATCTACTCGGCGATGCAGACCGGCCAGGAGAAGGTGGGGATGCAGACGATGAACCAGTCGCTGGCGTCGCTGTATTTCAAGCGCGCCATCTCGCTCGAGACGGCGATGAACGCCTCGTCGCTGCGCGACGAACTGCAGGACATGATCAACCGCGGCGTCGGCGTCGTGCCGGGCGCGGGACTGGGCCGCTCCGGCGCTCCGCCGGCGCGTCCGGCGATGAGGTAAGTGAGGACGAACCATGCCGACCTTTGCATTTTCTGGACGCACCCGCGGCGGTGAGACGATCAGCGGCGAGCGGATCGGCGACACCATGGACGCCGTGGTCTCAACGCTCCGCCGCGAGCAGATCATGGTCACCAAGATTGGCGCTGCCGCGGCCAAGGCGGCCGCGGCGCCGAAGAAGGCCAAGAGCAAAGCCGCGCCGGCCAAGAACCTCGCGGTCTTCACGCGGCAGTTCTCGGTGATGATCGACGCCGGCCTGCCGCTCGTGCAGTGTCTCGACATCCTCGGCAACCAGGAGGACAACAAGAACTTCGCGGCGGTGATCCTGCAGACCCGGACCGACGTCGAAGGCGGCGCGTCGCTTGCCGACGCGATGAAGAAGCATCCGAAGACCTTCGACGCGCTCTTCACCAACATGATCGCCGCCGGCGAGGCGGGCGGCATTCTCGACACCATTCTCAAGCGGCTGGCGACCTACATCGAGAAGGCGGTCAAGCTCAAAGGGCAGGTCCAGTCGGCGATGATCTATCCGATCGCCGTCGTGGCCATCGCCACCGCTGGTCGTCGGCGTGATTCTGTGGAAGGTCATCCCGACGTTCGCCAACCTGTTCGCCGGCCTGGGCGCGGAGCTGCCGCTTGCCGACGCGGTTCGTGATCGCCGCGAGCAACCTGCTCGTCCGGTTCATGCCCGTCATGATTCCGGCCATCGTCGCGCTTGCTTACGCGTTCAAGCGCTACTACGCCACCGAGAAGGGTCGCCACGTCGTCGACGGGTTCGTCCTCAAGCTGCCGATTCTCGGATCGATCATGCGCAAGATCGCGGTCGCGCGGTTCTGCCGCACGCTCTCGACGCTGATGGCGTCGGGCGTGCCGATTCTCGACGGCCTGGAGATCACCGCACGGACGGCGGGTAACGCGATCATCGAGGATGCGATTCTCCTGACCCGCAAGAGCATCGAACGCGGTGACACCATCGCGGCGCCGCTCAAGCAGACCGGGGTGTTCCCGGGGATGGTCGTGCAGATGATTGGCGTCGGCGAGGCGACCGGTGCGCTCGACACGATGCTGGGCAAGATTGCCGACTTCTACGAAGAGGAAGTCGACACCGCGGTCGCCGGGCTCCTCACGCTCCTCGAGCCGGTGATGATCGCGTTCCTCGGCATCGTCGTCGGCGGCATCGTCATCGCGATGTACCTGCCGATCTTCGGATTGATTAGCGAACTCGCCGGCTGATGATGACGCGCACGCTCGGGCGCCGCCTGCTGCTGCACATTGCGCTGCGACTCGTCGCGGCCACGGTGCTGCTCGGCGCGGCGCTCGTCGTCGAGCTGCGCGCGCCGGGCGATTCGGCAATCAACCCGTTCTTCGCGCTGATTGCCGCCGTCTACGCCATCAGCCTCGTCTCGATCGCGTCACTCCGCCATGTCGAGCGCTTCCCGGCGCTGCTCGACATTGCACTTCGCGTTCGATGTGCTGATCGTGTCGGCGTGCGTTGCGCTGACGGGCGGGGTCACCAGCCTGTTTGCCCCGCTCTACGTGCTTCCGGTGGTCGCCGCGAGCACCATTCAGTTTCGACGAGGGGCGCTGCAGGTGGCGGCGTTCGGTGCCGTCTCGTTTGCCTCGCTGGTCCTGATTCAGTCGATGCAGGCGACCGGCCACTTCGGCCCGCTGTTCGGCATCTTCATTGGCAGCGAGCTCCCGTCCGCGAGCGTGATGCAATACACGGTCGGCCTGAACGTGTTCGGCCTGTTCGGCGTTGCGCTCCTCGCGGGTTCGCTCGCCGAGCGGGTCCGGCGCGCCGACGTCCGGCTCGTCCAGGCGTCCGAGGAAATCGCCGACCTTCAGTTCTTCAACCAGTACGTGATCGATCATCTGCTCAGCGGCCTGGCGACGGCCGACGGCGAGAACCGGATCCTCACCTTCAACCGCTCGGCGGTGCAGATTACCGGCCACACGACCGCCAACGTTCTCGAGAAATCGGCGATCGAGATCATGCAGTTGCCAGACGGCTTTGCCGATCAACTCGACGAGGAACTGCTGCGGGCCCGCAGCAAGCGTGTGGACGTCCAGTACCGGCGGACGGATGGCCGCGTGATCACCCTCGGCTTGAGCGTGGCGCAGTTGCCGCTGCCGGACCGCCGGCTCGGATACCTGTATACGTTCCAGGACGTCACCGACATTCGCCGCCTCGAACGCGACGCGCAGTTGCAGAAGCGCCTCGCGGCCGTCGGCGAGATGGCCGCCGGTATCGCCCACGAGATTCGCAATCCGCTCGCGTCGATGTCGGGCTCGATGCAGATTCTCCGGCAGGAGCTGCAGCTCTCGAGCGACCAGGCGCAGCTCATGGACATCGTCCTGCGCGAATCGGATCGTTTGAACGACACCATCCGGTCGTTCCTGGCGTATGCGAGGCCGCAGCGCGCCTCGGTGCAGACGCTCGACCTGCGCCGTGCCGTCAGCGAGACCGCGACGCTCCTTCGCAACAGTCCGGAGCTCGGCGGGACCCATACGATCGATCTCGCCCTGCCGGGCGAAGCGGTGTTGGTGCAGGCGGATGAGAATCAGATTCGGCAGATCGTCTGGAACCTGGCGACCAACGGCCTGCGCGCGATGCCCAATGGCGGGCGGCTCACGCTCAGCGCCAGCGCCGGCCAGGATTCCGCGTTCGGAGCCGTCCTGACCGTCGTTGACGAAGGCGTCGGGATCCCGGCTGAAGACCTGGAGAGCATCTTCCAGCCCTTCCGCGGTTCGTTCGGGAAGGGGAGCGGACTCGGCCTCGCGGTCATCCACCGCATCGTCTCGGACTACAACGCGAAGATTGATGTCCAGTCGCAGGTGGGCCGCGGAACGACCTTCAAAATCCTTTTCCAGCCGGCGAATGTTGACCCGCAGTCGGTTGACCCTTCTGGCGAATCCGCGGTCACCCTTCCGTTCGATCCCGCTCGCAGCAGGCGGGCCTCGTGAGCGTCGCGCGCACCGCCCCCCCGGCCATGGCCATGGACGAACCGATTCGCATCCTGATCGTCGACGATGAACAGTCGATGCGCGAGTGGATGCGCATCCTGTTCCAGCGTGATGGGTTCCAGGTGTCGGTCGCCGACGATGGGCTTACCGCGCGCGACATGATTGGCCGCGAGTACGTCGACGTCGTCCTCACGGATATCCGGATGCCGGGCATGGACGGGCTCGACCTGCTCAAGTCCGCTCGCTCGATGGCGCCGGACACCGTCATCTGCATGATGACGGCGCACTTCACCCGCGATTCGGAAGAGTGGAAGCGCGCGCGCGAGGGCGGCGCCTCGGCCCTCTTCGAGAAACCCTTCCGCGACGTCAATCTCGTGACCCTGCAGGTGCGCCAATTGATCGACGCGCGCCGCGTCCGTCACGAACGCGACGTTCTCCGTCAGGCGATTGCGAGCCAGGGCTTTGCCGGAATCATCGGCCGGAGCGGGCCGATGCTCGACGTGTTCAGGCTCGTCGAGAGCGTCTGCCGGACCAACAGCACGATTCTCATCAGCGGCGAATCCGGCACCGGCAAGGAACTCGTCGCCCGCGCCATTCACACGCAATCGCTGCGGCGCGATCACCCCTTCGTCGCCGTCAACTGCGGCGCCTTGCCCGAGACGCTGCTCGAATCCGAGCTCTTCGGCCATGTCCGCGGCGCATTTACCGGCGCCGACAGCAACAAGAAGGGGCTGATCGAGGTCGCCGACAAAGGGACGATCTTCCTCGACGAAATCGGCGAGATGAGCCCGACGATGCAGGTCAAGCTGCTGCGGGTGCTTCAGGAGCGCAAGTACCGGCGGGTGGGCGGCACGGAAGAGGTCGCCGCCAGTATCAGGGTCATCACCGCCACGAATCGGGACCTGGCGGCGATGGTGGGCGACGGGAAGTTCCGGGAAGACTTGTTCTATCGTTTGAACGTCATACCCATCAGGCTGCCGGCGCTGCGGCAGCGGCTCGAGGACGTTCCGCTCATCGCGGAGCATTTCCTCGGGAAATACACCCGGGAAATGGGGAAGCCCATCGCCGGGTTCAGCGGCGGCGCCCTTGAGCTTCTGAAAAGCTACCCTTGGCCCGGCAACGTGCGGGAACTCGAGAACGTCGTCGAGCGCGCCGTAGCGCTCGAGACCGACGACCGCATCCAGCCGGATACGCTTGGGGACGACTTGCGGGCCGGGCGTCCGCCGACGCCGCTCGTCACTCGAAAGCGGGAGGAATCGGTGGACGACGCGCTGCCGCCGGCAGGGTTCAACCTGGAGCACCATCTCCAGGAGATCGAGCGGACCCATGTCGAGCGCGCGTTGCGCCAAGCGACGGGCGTGCAGGTGCGGGCCGCCGAACTTCTGGGGTTGAGTTTCAGGCAGTTCCGTTACCTGGTGAAGAAATACAATCTGAAGGTCTGAGGCTCTGACATCGCGTGGCAGACCCCTGACAGCGATTGTCAGCGTTGCGGCGGAAAGGCCGGCACTCCTCGCCTGGTCAGACCAGGTCAACGCCAGTCAAGTCGTTATGCGACAAAGTTTGGAGCCACTAATCGAGGTTGCGCCTGAGGTTGGTACAGGGGTTGCTCTAGGTGGGAACGACCGGCGCCGCCAAGCAAGGCGGCGTCGTCGACCGAACGACAACCCAACCGCTCAGACGCAGCAAACTTTCTGGAGGAATCGAGAATCATGCGCATTCGTAACAACAAGGGCTTCACGCTCATCGAACTGCTGATCGTGGTCGCCATCATCGGCATCATCGCGGCGATCGCCGTCCCCGGCCTGCTCCGCGCGCGTATCGCCGGCAACGAGTCGTCGGCCATCGGTTCGCTCCGAGCGATCAACTCCTCGCAGGCCGACTACAACGGCCTGAACCGCGGCTACGCCAGGAGCCTGGAAGCTCTCGTGGCAACCTGCGCCGCGGTGACGATCCCGTTCATCTCGTCAGACCTCGACGCCAACGACGTGGTGAAGAGCGGCTATGTGATCAGCAACCTCCCGTCGGTTACTCCCTTGGCTGAAGACGGCATCGCGGATTCGTGCGGAACGATTCTGACGACCACCGGTTATTACGCCACCGCGATGGCCGAGACGGTCGGCACGAGCGGCAACCGCAACTTCGCGACGGATACGGGCATGGCGCTCTGGCAGGACATCTCGGGTGTGCAGGACACGCCCCCGGTTCAGCCCTTCACGGCGAGCGCGACGGTCATGGCCCTCGGCCGGTAAGATTCGGACAGGCACATTGGCGAAAGGGCCGCCCTCGGGCGGCCTTTCGTCTGTACGATGAGTCTGTGAGTCGCTGGCGCTGGAGTCGTCTGGTGCCGATCGCGGGGTGGCCATTGCCCTGGCCTGGCCCTTCGCCCGCTACGCCGCCAAGGTGCGGTCAGAGGCAGCGGCCCTGGAGGTCCTGGAAGACATCAAGGCGGCGCAGGTCGCGTTCCAGACGGCCGGAGGGCGTGGAGCGTTCGCGGTTTCGATCGACAGCCTGACAGTGCCGTGTGCAGGAACCGCCGCGGTCCTGCCCCCGACGGTGCTGACGGAGCTCGCACGCCGAGGCTACGAACGTGATTCTCCGGACCCGCCATTTGCTCGACGCCAGTGGCGTTGACTGTCACGGCCGGCCCACCGCGCCAGACTATTACGTCGGGGTGCAGCCCCTCTCGGGCACGGTGGCCGGGTTGCGCGCGTATGCAGCGACGGCGCATTCCGAGCCGTTTGCGTTCTTCGACGGCCTCGCCCCGCGCGAGGCGGACTTCGGCCCGGGCGGGCTGGCCGTCCCGGTCACCGCGCTGACGACCTTTCGCATTCCATAAGAGTAAAATTCGGCCATGACCCGGACACGTCAGACTACGACGCCGGCCGACCGCCCGGCTTCGGTTCGCTGGCTCGTGGTGGCAGCGCTGGTCGGCCTTGGCTTCGCCACGGCGTCGGCCTGGGTGCACTACAACATCCTGAGCGACCCGCTCTATTCGAGCGTGTGCGACGTCAGCGCGACGTTCAGCTGCACCGAAGCGTATACGAGCCGCTTTGGATCGGTAGCTGGCGTCCCGGTCGCGCTCATTGGCGTTGTCTACTTCGCGTTCGTGCTGGTGCTGATCGCCATGTGCCAGAAGTCGAGCACGGCGCGCCAGAACGTAGCCGGCTACGCCTTTGCGGTGTCGACGCTGGGCCTGGCCGGTGTGCTCTACCTCGGCTACGCATCGTTCTTTGTGCTGAAGACGATCTGCCTGCTGTGCGTCGGATCGTACGTCGCGATCGTCGCTCTTGTTCATCCTCTCGGGTTCACAAGCCAGGTATCCCATGACTACGCTGTTTGGTCGCGCGATGCGCGACATCGGTACGCTCGTCCGCACGCCGGCCGCGCTGGGTCTCGTGGTCGCGTTCGTTGCGGTCGCGGCCGCAGCCGTGATGGTGTTCCCTGGTGAGCCGATTTCGGCCGCGTCGAACGCCGCCGAGACGCCGGCAGCTGCGCCACAGGCCGCGGCGGCGCAGGCCGTGCCGCAAAGACGCGGTCCAGCAACTCGAACAATACCTGTCGACGCAGCCTCGGGTACCGATCGTTGTCGGCGGCGCGGGTGCGCAGGTCGTCATCATCAAGTTCAACGACTACCAGTGCCCGCCGTGCGGCATGACCTATCGCGAATACAAACCAATCCTGGCGAAGCTGCAGGCGAAGTATCCCGGCAAGATTGCGTTCGTCACGCGCGACTATCCACTCGATCCGGAGTGCAACAGCTCGGGCGGCGCGCATCAAGCGGCCTGTGAAGCAGCCGTGGCAGTGCGCCTCGCCAGGGAGAAGGGGAAAGCCGAGGCCCTCGAAGACTGGCTGTTCGCGAACCAGGCGACGATGACGCCGGAGAAGGTCCGCGAAGGGGTGTCGAGCGTCGGCGGGGTGACCAACTTTGCCGAGCGTTACGCGACGACCCTCGAGCTCGTCCGCGGCGATATCGCCCAAGGCGTCCAGCTCGGGGTTCGCGGCACGCCAACCTTCTTCATGAACGGGATTCGGCTGCCCAATCTCCGCGGCGAGTTCTTTGAACTGGCCGTCGAATGGGAGCTCAGGCAGGTGGCGGCAAAGGGCCGCTAGAGTCCCAGCGGCGTTTGCCGAAAAAGAAGGGGGTGAGCCTCCCTTCATGCTGGCGATCCAGACTGAAAATCTAACCAAGGACTACCTCGTCGGGTTCTGGCGACCGCGGCCGTACCGCGCCCTCCATGACCTGTCGCTGACCGTCGATCAGGGCGAAGTCTTCGGCTTTCTGGGGCCGA
Organism: uncultured Acidobacteriota bacterium; assembly: GCA_963841895.1. Lineage (GTDB taxonomy): Bacteria > Acidobacteriota > Vicinamibacteria > Vicinamibacterales > UBA2999 > JACCSI01. The sequence goes on along the minus strand of CAWJEO010000014.1, from coordinate 317,590 downwards.
ATGGCGCCGGCAAGAGCACCACGCTCAAGCTGTTGATGGGGCTGATATTTCCGACCTCCGGGTCGGTGGCGATCCTGGGCAAGCCCGTCGGTGACCTGGCGATGCGGCGCCGCATCGGGTTTCTGCCCGAGAACCCGTACTTCTACGACTACCTGACGGCCGAAGAGCTCCTGCATTACTACGCGTCGCTTTCCGGGCTCACCGGACCAGCGCGCACCGCACGCGTCAATGCGGTGCTCGACGATGTCGAGCTCGGCGCGGAACGGCGGATGCGGCTGCGGACCTACTCGAAGGGCATGATTCAGCGCGTCGGCGTGGCCCAGGCGCTGGTGGCCGAGCCCGACGTGGTCTTCTTCGACGAGCCGATGTCCGGACTCGATCCGCTCGGCCGCCGCCACCTGCGACAGTTGATGCTCTCGCTGCGCGATCGCGGGTGCACCATCTTTTTCAGCTCGCACATCCTGTCGGACGCCGAAGCCCTGTGCAGCCGCGTCGGCATCGTTGCGCAGGGCCGGCTGGTGGCTCAGGGCAAGCTGTCGGAGCTCGTGGCCTTCGAGCTGCGCGGCTGGGAACTGATTGTCACGAACATGCCGGCTGCCGCGGCCGCCGGGCTCGCGGGGAGCGGGGTCAAGGTGACGGCGTTGTCGGACGAGCGCCACGCGCTCGAGTTTCCAGCGTCCGAACGACCGGAAGCCGATCATCGAACGTCTCGTACGAGAAGGCGCCCGGCTGGTGTCGCTCACGCCGATGCGCGCGTCGCTCGAGGATTACTTCGTGACGAAAGTGAAGAGCGCCGAGCGGCGCGAGAGCGGCGGGCTCTGATCATGCGGGCGATTCGACTCGTGGCGTCCGCGGCCTTCCGCGAATCGGTTCGCGACCGCGTGCCGCTGACGGTCGTCGGGTTCGGCGTTCTGCTCGCCTTGGCGTCGTATCTCATCGGCCAGCTCACCGCCGGGCAGGACGTCAAGATCATCAAGGATCTTGGACTGTCGGCGCTGTCGTTGCTGGGCCTCCTGATTGCGACCTTCATCGGTATCGGGCTGGTGGCGAAAGAAGTCGAGAAGCGCAGTATCTACAGCCTCCTTGCTCGGCCGCTGACGCGCGAGCAATTTGTCGTCGGCAAGTATCTCGGGCTGGTCATGACGCTCGCGGTCAACCTCGCCGCGATGGCCACGGCGCTCTATCTCGTGCTGTGGTACCAGCACGCGATCGCCACACCCGGACAGCGGGCCGCCTGGCCGGCGCCGGCGACCGACATCCGTCTGCTGATCGCCATCGCGCTGATCTTCGCCGAACTCATGGTCGTGACCGCGATCGCGCTGTTCTTTTCGACGTTCGCCGGACCGATGACCGCCGTGCTCTTGACGCTTGGCCTGTGGATTGCCGGCCACTTCAACGCCGACTTGCGCCGCTTCGAGGAAGTCGTGGACTCGCCGGGCCTCGCGGTCCTGGCGCGCGGCGTCTATTACGTGCTGCCCAACCTCGCGCCATTCAACGTGCGCGCCGAAGTCGTGCACGGCGTTCCGATCTCGGCATCGCACGTCGGGCTGACCTCGGCCTACGCGCTGGTGTACGTCGCAATCCTTCTTCTCGGCGCCATGGCCGTCTTCCGGCGGCGCGACTTCAAGTAGTCCGGCGACGATTGTCATGCGGACCAGCCACTACCTTGTTGCCATCGCCCTGCTGCTCGCCGTCGCCGTCGGCCTGCAGCGCTGGCGCGACCGTGGGTGGACCCGTACGAGCCGGCCACGCCGGTGATGTGGCTGCAGGCGGGCCCGGCCATCAAGCGCGCGGCGCTCGGATTCGACTCGTTGCTCGCCGATCTCTACTGGATCCGATCGGTCGTCTACTTCGGTCGTCAGGGGCTTTCGAAGGCGCCGGACAAGAACTACGACCTGCTCTACCCGATGCTCGATCTCGTGACCACGCTCGATCCGCGGTTCTCGGTGGCCTACCGCTTCGGCGCGATCTTCCTGTCGGAGCCGCCGCCGAACGGGCCAGGGCAATCGAAACTCGCCGTCTCGCTTCTCGAGCGCGGGGTCGCCTACTCGCCGCACAAGTGGGAGTATCTCCACGACATCGCCTTCGTACACTACTGGCACGAGCGCGATTTCGAGCGAGGGGCGCAGGCCCTCGAGCGGGCGTCCACGCTGCCCGGCGCGCCGATATGGCTCAAGTCCACCGCCGCGCAAATGCATTCGCAGCAGGGCAATCGCGAGTCGGCGCGGCAGCTCTGGATCCAGATCCGCGATACGTCCGACAGCGATCGGCTTCGCAAGCGACGGCCGAACTGCGGCTCCTCCAGTTCGACACCATGGACGTGATGGATCGCCTCGATCAGGTCCTGACCCGCGCGCAAGCAGATGAGCGGCCGCGTCCCCGCCACCTGGCGCGACGTCGTCGCGCTCGGGCTGCTGCGCGGGATTCCGGTTGACGCGACCGGGGTGCCATTCGAGATCGATCCGCTCTTCGGGCGCACGAAAGTCGCCGAGGCGTCGGGGCTGTCGCCGATGCCCGAAGGCTTCACCCCGTCACCACGCCGATGAATGAGACCGCGATTTTTGTGCTCACCGGCGTGCTCGGCCTGTGCGTCGGCAGCTTCCTCAACGTGTGCATCTACCGTCTGCCGCGCGGCGAGTCGCTCGTCAGCCCGCCCTCTCGGTGCCCGAATTGCGGCCGGCAACTGAGCTGGTTCGACAACATTCCCGTGGTGAGCTGGATGGCACTGCGCGGACGGTGCCGCCGCTGCGGCACGCCGATCGCGATTCGCTACCCGCTTGTCGAACTGACGACAGCGGTTCTGTGGCTGGTGATCGTCGCGATGACGCCGCCGGGAGCGCTGCTCGCGAGCCGGCTGGTGCTGGCGACGGCCCTCGTCGTGCTGTTCATGATCGATCTCGAACACCAGATCCTGCCGAACGTCATCACCCTGCCCGGCATCGTTGTCGGTTTCCTCTTCAGCCTGATCGCGCCGCCCGGTCCCGTCGCCTCGCTCATCGGCATCGTCGTGGGCGCGGGCATTCTCTATGCGATCGCCGCCGGCTACTACCTGCTTCGCGGGGAGGAAGGCATGGGCATGGGCGACGTGAAGATGCTCGCGATGCTCGGGGCGTTTCTCGGCTGGCGCGCCGTCCTGCTCACCCTCGTGCTGTCGTCGTTCGCCGGGGCTGTCGTCGGCGTGCTCATGATGGTCTCGAAGCGCGGTGACATGCGGTACGCCCTGCCGTTCGGCACCTTCCTCGCGATGGCTGCGGTCGTCGCCATGCTCGTCGGCGAGCCGATCCTCGCGTGGTACATCGGGTTCTATCGTGAAGTGCCTGCCCCATCCTCGCGCTGTAATCTGCTCAATCTGCGTCATCGCGGTGACATCCGAACGATCGGCGGGTCATGAATCCCACAGGCTACGCTTTCCTGGGCCTGACCGGCATTGTCGCCGCGCTGATTGCGCTGTTGGCGTTTGCCGTGCTGCGCTTCGCCGCGGCCGCCCGCGACGCCCGCCGCTCGCTTGGCGATACGAGAGCCGAAACCGTGTTGCTGTCGTCGGCGCTCGAGGATGCGATTCAGCGCCTGAAGGCGCAGGAGCGGGCGACGGCGGCGCGGGCCGAGGCCTCCGAACGCTTGAGCAGCGCGATTGTCGTCAGCCTCACCTCAGGACTGATCGTCGTCGACAGCCAGGGCACGATCCAGATCCTCAATCCTGCAGCGCGGCAGATCCTCGGTCTCGCACCGGACGACGAACCCTCGCACCTGCGGGCCCTGGTTCCGGCGTTGGCTGACGTGATCGATGAATCGTTCCGGACGAACATGCCGATCCTCCGCCGCACGGTCAGTCTCGCGCAACCCGAGGGGCAGCGGCACTTTGGGGTCACGGTCTCGCCGCTGGCGGCGGAGGGGAGCCGAGGCGGGGCGGTGTGCGTGTTCCGCGACCTCACATCGGTCATCGCGCTCGAAGAACAGTTGCGACTGAAAGAGGCGCTGGCGCGTCTCGGCGAGCTGACCGCTGGCCTCGCCCATGAGTTCCGAAACGGGCTCGCGACGATCCACGGCTACGCGCGGCTCCTGGACGTCGCCCAACTCGCCCCGGCGCAACAACCGTATCTCGAGGGTATCCGCACCGAGACGCAGGTGCTTGGCGACGTCGTCACGAAGTTCTTGGATTTTGCGAAGCCGGGCGCGCTGGCGATGGCGCCGCTCGATCTCCGCAGCCTCGTGCAACGCGCGATCGACGACCTCCCTGGCGCGATCATTACGATCGACGGCGAGTTCGAGTCGATCGACGGCGACGAAGTGCTTCTGCGCCAGGCGATCAGCAACCTGCTGCGCAACGGCGTGGATGCCTGCGCCGCGGTCGGCAAGCCGCCGCGGCTCGCGGTGCGCGGCCGGATCGATCATCCCTCGCAGACCGTGCAGGTCTCGGTCACCGACGACGGCCCCGGGATTGCGCCCGAAGCGATGCCGCGCCTGTTCCAGCCGTTCTTCACGACACGACCCGGAGGGACTGGACTCGGCCTCGCGATCGTGCAGAAAGTCCTCGTGAGCCATAACGGCCGCGTGACCGCCGCGAACCGTGCGGAAGGTGGCGCGACGCTGACCATGCACCTGCCCCGGCGAGCGGCGGAGAACGGAACAGAAACGTAAGGTTCGTGTGCCACGCTGGCACACGAAACGATCACCCTCACGCGCCCGCTGAGGGAAACCGTGTGCAGAACCCGCCAGAAATGCCCCGGTAGCTCGGTTGGCGGAACGCTTGCAGCCGAGCGTAGCGTCAATGAAGGTCTCTGTCCGCTCCAACCCGCGCGGCTTCACGCTGGTCGAACTGATCGCCGCGCTCGCCGTGCTGGTCACCGTTTCAGCGATCGCCTTACCGTCGATGCTCTCGGCGATCGATCGCGCCAAGCTCCCCCAGGCGGCGCGCGAAGTCGAGCGCGAGTTGCAGTCGGCGAAGTCACGCGCGGTCATCAAGGGCCGCGCCATGCGGGTGCGGTTCAATTGTCCGGCGGCCGGCGAGTATCGCATCGTCGAACTGCTCGGCACGACCTCGGTGCCCCTTCCCGCGGACTCGTCGGCGGATCGCTGCAGTCCCACGCAGTATCCCTATCCGCCACCTGATACCGACCCGGTCACGACGCCGAACCTGGACGGGCCGGTGCGGACCTTCGACAGCACGATTTCGTTCGGCGAGACGGAGACGGTCGAGTTCCGTGCCAACGGCACGGCCTGGTACGAGGCGAACGTCGGTGACTTCGATCTCATTCCAGTCGCCGGAATCCAGATCACCCTCGTCCGGAACGGCGTCACCGAAACCATCACGGTAAACGGCCTTGGCAAAGTCACACTGCAGTAACCGCGAAGCCGGATTCTCCCTGGTTGAAACCGTCGTGGCGACGGCGCTGCTGGCGACGGCCATCGTGACCAGCGCTCAGATGTTCGCGCTGGCCACGCGCACCAATATCGCGGCGCAGCGGACAGGCTTCACGACGACGCTCGCCGAGGAAAAGATGGAGCAGCTCCGCGGCCTCGCGTGGGGCTTCGACGAGATCGGTCTCCCGATCAACGACTACACCTCGAACACGGCCGTCGACCCGGCAGAGCCCGAAGGCGGCACTGGCCTGTCGCAGTCGCCCGACAACGCGCTGGCCGACAACGTGGACGGCTATGTCGACTATCTCGATCGGTTCGGCGGGTCGCTCGGCGGCGGGCCGAACATCCACGCCGACGCGGTGTACATCCGGCGTTGGACGATCGAGCCGCTGCCCACCAATCCGAACAATACGTTGATTCTCCAGGTGCTCGTCTTCAGTCGCAACGATCGCGACGCCGGAGGCTCGGGGCCGGTGCTCAATCGCGTGCGCGATGAAGCCCGCCTGGTCAGCGTCAAGACGAGGAAATCGCGATGAGCCTTCGTTCTGCTTTGCGCGCCGAGCGGGGGTTCACCCTCATCGAGATGCTCGTGTCGGTCGCCATCATGGTGGCCGTCACCGGCGCCATCTTCTCGCTGGTCGACCCGTCGCGCGGGACCTATCGAGCAGCAGCCGCAGGTCTCCGACATGCAGCAGCGCATGCGGGTGGGAACCACGTTCCTCACCAACGACCTGTTGATGGCTGGCGCCGGCGCTCCGGCCGGCGGCGAATTGCTTGGCACGCTCCTCAACTACTTCGCACCCATTCAGCCGATCCGCGTTGGCTGGCTGAGTCCGGACATCGCCGCGGGCACGCTCTATCGGGACGATGCGATCACGCTGATGCATATCCCGTATGACGCGCCGCACACGACTGTCGAAGATCCGATGCCGCAGCCGTCGTCGGAAATCAAGGTCTTCGAGGTGAAGTCGTGTGACGAGAGCGAAGACAACTATCCGCTCTGCCGTTTCTACGATGGCCTGCACGCCATCATCTTCGATGAAACCGGCGCCTGGGACGACATGGTGATCACCGAGGTCCAGACCGGCTCGGTCCACCTGCAGCACAACAAGTCGATCGAAGGAAATACGTTCTCGAAGAAGTATCAGACGGGCGCGCAGATCGCCCAGTTGTCGATGCGCACCTACTACTTGAACGCCGCCACCAACCAGCTGATGTCGTACGACGGCTACTTGCGCGACGAAGCGGTCATCGACAACGTGGTCGATCTCGAGTTCGAGTATTGGGGCGATCCGCGGCCGCCCTACGTCACCGACCTCACCACGCTCGCGACGACGTATGGCCCGCGTCCGCCGAAGTTGGGCACGACACCCAGCGGGTCGGACACCTGGCCGTGGGGCCCCGGCGCCAACTGTGTCTTCGAAGTCGATGCCGGTACCGGCCAGCACGCGCCGCGTCTGACCGACCTCGTGCCGGGCTCACAGGCGTTGGTCCTGCTGACTGAGGAGTTGCTGACCGACGGACCGTTCTGTCCTGAGGAAACAGTGGCGGCGCGCTTCGATGCCGACCTGCTCCGCATCCGCAAGGTCGGTGTGCGGCTGCGCGTGCAGGTGGAGTCGGCGCACCTGCGCGGTCCGGCCGGCGCCCTGTTCGCCAACCCGGGAACCGGCATCACCGCGCGGACGCTCGTGCCGGATCAGGAAATCCGGTTCGAGATCACGCCGCGCAACTTCAACCTGGGGCGATGAGATGAAGCCGCAGAACCCCAATCCGCTTCACCTGGGCCGCAGCGAACGCGGCATCTCGCTCATCATCGCGCTGATGAGCACGCTGCTGCTCACCGCGCTCGGCCTGGGTCTCGTGATGATCACGATGACCGAGGCGATGATCTCCGCCAACTTCCGTGATGGCGGCGAGGCGGTCTATGCCGCTGACGCCGGCGTCGAGCGGGCGATGCAGGATCTGCTCACCGTTCCCGACTGGAACCGCATCCTGTCCGGCGCGTTGCAGTCGTCGTTCATCGATGGCGCGCCCAGCGGCACGCGGACGCTCGGCGACGGCAGCCTCCTCGACCTCAGCGCCGCGACCAACATGATGAACTGCGCGAAGGCGACCACGTGCAGCGAAGCCGACATGAACGCCTGGACACTCGAGCGGCCGTACTCGGTGAACAACGCGCGCTGGCAGCTGTACGCGTACTCGCCGCTGACCGAGATCATCGACACCGGCACCGTCGTGTCGCCGATGTATGTGGTCGTTTGGATTGCGGACGACCCGGCCGAGGCCGACGACGATCCGTTGACGGACACGGCCGCAGACGGATCGCCAGGCGCCGGCGTCATCATGATGCGCGCCAAGGCATACGGTCCGAACGGCTCCGAGGCGATGATCGAGGTCACCCTCGCCCGCACCGACACCACCGAGCTCGAACGCGGTTATACCGGCCAGCGCGGTCAGGACGAACAGAACCGCCGCGCCCGGAAGGCCGCGGTGCAGACCCCTGGCAAGGCCCTCGGCCGATCCGAAGCCGACGTCACCGTCGGCGGGTTCGCCAGTCAGTAAGGCATCGTCATCATGAGGTCATTTCACCGGCTCGTTCGCGTCGCGCTGTTCGGAGGCCTGCTCGTGGCCCCGACGCCGGCGTTCGCTCAGCTCGACCCCTTGCTCTTCCTGAAGACCCAGGCGACATCGTCGGTCACGTTGTCATCGTCGTCGACTACCGTCACGCTGCAGCCGAACGTCATCCTCGCCGTCGATACCTCGCAGCGGATGCAGTTCGACGCCGACGGCACCTACCTCGATCCTGGGCTGTATGCGCGAACGCTCGCGGCATTCGAGGTGGCGCTCGGTCTCGACGCCACCAACCTCTCGACCCGGTATCGCCGCAAGTACTACGGCTTCCGCTATCAGACCGACGGGCGACAAGTACGGGGCGACGAGGATCGAGGCCGTCGGCGACACCAACAGCGACTACACCAAGTTTTACGAGCGGACGCGGCTCGCGATCGCACGTCAAGGCCTGGTCAAGGCCATCACGGACAACCTCACGAATACCCGGTTTGCGCTCGTCAAGACCCGGCAGTCCGGCCTGACCCTGCCGGCGGCGGGAAGTGCGGCGTCGGTGATTTCAGACACCCCGGCGCAGCAGGCCGTCACCGAGATCTGCCGAGCACGTGGAAGCTCACCCGCGCGACCGTCACCACCGACGACAGTGTGTCGACGGCTCCGGGCCTCTTGACGGCGGCGACAGTGACGAGCGCGAACACGACGATTCTGGCCACGCTGAAGAAGAGCATCGGCACGACGGGCGCGCTGCTGCCCGCCGGTAACGACGCGAACGCAGTTGTCGACTCCCCAGTCGGGACGCTCATGGACGACGCGCGTGCGCATGCGAATACGCTGATCACCGCCGACTCTGATGCCGGCGGCTGCCGGAACACGATTGTCGTGCTCGTAGTCGGCGGCGGCGAGGGCACGATCAGTCCGCAGGACCTGGCGACCAAGGCGGCAACGTTTCACGAACGTCAATGCGCGGCGAGTGCCGATCTACGTGATCGCGCTGTTTCCCGCGGCCAGCGAGGTCGATGCGCTGAAGGCTATCGCGACGTCGAGCGGCGGTCAGTATTTCGAAGTCACCGACGCGCTCGTTGACGCAACCACCGCCGGCGATCCAGTGCCGGAGTTGGTGCGTGGCGTCAACACCGCGATCCAGCACGCGCTCGTGCCTTCGACGACGTTCAATACCCAGCCGACGTCGGCGTTACCGATTGGACCGTACGGCGAGTCGCAGGTGACGAGCCCGATCGTGGGCACGGTGAACCTGCGCGGGGCAACGAAGCTCGACTCGTCCGACTCGCCGGTGGCGCTGCCCGACAGCGAGACCTACATCTTCAACGGCACCGCTGAGATTCCGCAGCGGTCGAACGTGCTCGTGACATCGAGCTTCCTGCTCCCCGGGTTCGAGGGCAAGCTGCGCGCGCTCCGTCTGTACAAGCCGGTCGTGGATACGACCAAGGCAGCCGGCTACAAGTTCACGCAGGACGGATCGCGCCTGTGGGTCAGCTCCGTGCCGTCGGCCGGATCGCGAAACATCTTTACCGTACTGCCCGGTAGTTCGACGCTCGTTCCGTTCGAAGCCGCCCAAGTGGATCAGCTCGACGACTATCTCGGAGTCTCGGATCCGTCGACGCTGATCGAGTGGATCAGGAGCCAGCCACTTGGAGCGCTCATCGGATCGACCCCGGCGTTTCTCGATCCGCCGTCACTGGATCCGCCGCCGGACGCCGATTACCCGGAGTTCCGCGAAGCGAACAAGGATCGCCGCGCCCTGATCATCGTTGGCGCCAATGACGGCATGCTTCATGTGCTGGACGCGCGCACCGGCGTCGAAGTCTGGGCCTTCATTCCGTTCAACCTGCTGCCGAAGCTGCGCGCGCTGCGCTACGGTCAGCCGATTGAGAACTTCGCGCACTTCGTCGACAGCTCGCCGAAGATTTCGGATGTCAAGATCGGCGACGACTGGCGAACCTATCTCTTCTTTGGACAGGGCCCCGGCGGGACCTTCTACAACACGCTCGATGTGACGCTCGACGGCATCAATGACGTGATCGCCGAGGATTCGAGCGACAGTTCCGGGCTGTTGTCGTATTTCTCGGCGGCAGATCGCATCGAGTGGGAGTGGAGCTTCCCGAGGAACACCGTGTTCAACGCGGCGATCACACGCGGTCTCGCCGTACGGCGAGCTGTCGGCGTCGGCGACCGCAACGGAACAGAGCGTCGGGGAAACCTGGTCGGACCCGGCCATCGGTCAGATCCAGGACGAGAGTGGCCCGTACGCGATGATCGTCGGATCGGGATTCTTGAAGTATTCCGTGCAGAGCGCCTACCGGACAGGCACCACGCGGGCGGGGACGACGTTCTACGTGCTCGACGTGGCCACCGGCGACGTCCTCGGTACGCCACGTGACGTCGGCGCTGACGCCTTCGCCGAGACGATGGACAACTGTCAAATCTCCAACGACTGCCGGAAGATGAAGAATGCGCTCCAGATGGACCCCGTCGCGACGGGGCCGTCGGACCAGCGCTGGGTCACCAAGGTCTACATCGGCGATCTGGACGGCGTCGTCTGGAAGTTTGCGCTCAGCCTGAACAGCGGATCGGTTGAAGTCTCGATGCCGACGAAGCTTTTCGACGCGACCGCCGAGCATCCGTTGTTCTCGTCCATGGCGACGGTTGCGGTCGGCGGGACGAATCAGTACATCTTCGTCGGCACCGGGAGTGACCTGCTGCCATCCGACAGCGTCAACCAGTCGTACAAACTGCTGGTCATTCTCGACAACGGCTCGACCGGGTCGCAGAAGGCGGAGATTCTGCTCGAGACCACCAACGGGTCGGCACGGCGACGAAAAGGTCACCGCATTTCCATCGTCGCCGGCGACATCGTCTTCTTTACGACGACGACGTATGCGCCGACGACGCCGTGCACGCCGTTCTCCGCCAATCTGTATGCGTTTACCTTCATCGGCGGTCCTGCCTACGACACGAACAATGACGGGTCGCTGAGCACCGGTGCGACGAGCGGTGGCAGTGGTGGTGGTGGCAGTAGTGGCGGGTCCACGAGCGCTGACAGCACCAAGGTGTTCTCGACCGCCGGGGTTCGCGCCACCGCGCCGTTCATCGTCGATCAGCACCTCGTTTTCTCCGCCGGCGGCAAGCTGCAGCTCTTCGGGGATCCCGACGACTTCAACAACGGCGTCGGTCAGGCCGGCGTCCGCATCCTCTCCTGGCGATTGGTGCGATGAGGACGTTTGCCGCTTCTGGCGGGGGTGACCGCTGATGTTTGCCGAATGTCCGAAGTGTCAGCAGAAGCTGAAAGCCGAGTGGCAGCGGTGCCCTCGTTGCAAGATGCTGGTCCCGCAACGGCCGGTCGCGGCGGAAGCGCCGGGCGCGGAGCCGCGTTCGCGGGCGTGGGTCGGACTCCTCGTGGTCGGCGCGATCGCCACCGCGGGCGTCGTTGGTCGCGGCGCGCTCTCGGCGCCCGACACCGGCAAGACCGTTCCGGCGGCGACAGCATCGACCTCATCGTCGTCGGCGTCCAGCGAAGCCGCGGCGCGTCCCGAGGGGCTCGGTCGAGCTGCGACGGGCGAGACCGCGAGCGTGTACGTGGCGACCGACGCCAAGCGGTCCGGGAGCGTTGCGTATGCGACCGGAAACCTGTCTGGTGCGCTCGAACAGTACGAAGCGGCTGTCGAAGCGTCACCCGATGACGCGGCCGCCCACAACAATCTCGGGCAGCTGCTGGTGCGGATGGGCCGAACCAAGGACGCCATTCCGCACTTCGACGCCGCGGTTTCGATCAACGGCGAGGAATGGAGCTACCGCTTCAATCGCGCGCGCGCGCTTGGGCTGTTGAATCAGTGGAAGGATGCGGCGGCAGAATACCGAGTTGCCGCGCGGCTGTTCCCCGAAGACCATGCGACCGCTTTCAACCTTGGGTTAGCGCTGCTCCGCGTCCCGGACTATCCCGAAGCCGTCCGCGCTCTCGAACATGCGACCTCGATGGCACCCGAAGAAACGAAGTTCCTGATCACGCTCGGGACCGCGTACGTCGGCGCCCAGCAGACCGATCGAGCACGTGCGACCTTCGAGAAGTTCCTCGAGCTGGCGCCCGCCGATGCAGAGGCACCGCGCGTTCGGGGCCTTCTCGAGGCGATGACGGCTGCCGGCCAGTAGCTTTCTGCCAGACTCGCGGCGGCCGCCGCGCGCAGATCCTGCGACTGACCAGAAGCGTGCCAATCGCTTCGCCGCTGATTTCGCGCTGCACACGCGCTGACACGACGATTTGCTGCTCGGTGCCGGCTTTGCACTATCAGTCGGCATGCATCTTCGAGACAGTGCAGCGGGCTTCACGCTGGTAGAGGCGCTCGTCGCGACCGTGCTGGTGTGCACCGCGGTCGCCGGCGTCGCCCAGCTTGGTGTCATCGCAGTCGCGCAAAGCGCCGCCGTCCAACGCGACGCGGTCGCGCTATGGCTTGCCCAGAGCAAGATTGAGGATCTCCGATCGAGGTCATGGTCGTTCGACAGCGCGGGAGCGCGACTGAGCGATTCAGCATTGACCCTGTCGTCGCCAGACTCGCTGGCCGTCGACACGTTCGGTTTCGTCGAATACCTGGATCGATTTGGCGAACCGGTGGTAGCCACCGCAGCGACCTTTCATCGACGATGGGCCATCGGCCTTGTCGAGCCATCTGACGCCGACACGCTGCGCCTTCAGGCGTGCGTGCTGACGCCTGAGTCGAGGCTGCGCGGCACCCGCCCGGTCGTTTGCGTCTCGACCGTTCGCACGAGGCGCCGGCCATGAGCGCGCATGTCCCGGTGCGCCGCCGTGGGCCTTGCCGCGAGTCGGGATTCACGACAATCGAGCTGCTGATCGCGTCGAGCCTGCTCTTGATCGTCACCGGCGCCATAGCCGCGTTGGCGACACCGATGCGTGATGGTGTGGAGCGGTCGTTGGGACGCGCGGATCTGACTGGTGCGAGCCGCTTTGCCATCGAGCGTCTCGCCACCGAACTCCGCGAGGCCGGCAGCCCAGCAACTGTGGCTTCGCCGGATACCCGCCTCCGCGAGCTGCTGCCTTCGGTCGTGACGTTGGCGGATCTCGACTCGGGTGCCCCGCAATCGCCGGGCGGTGCCCTTCAGGTCGCGAGCGTTCCTGCAGTCGCCCCACAGGGGTTGCTTGCAGCCCCGGCATCCGCGGGCACGGTCTTTCTCGAACTCGATCTCACCGCGCGTTGCACCTCGGTCGGCCTCGCGTGCGGGTTCCGGTCGGGAGCATCTGCGGTCTTGTTCGACTCCTCGCACTTCGCCATCGTCACGATTGATTCCGTCGCGGATGCCGGCGTCGTGCGAGTGACGTCGCCCATTCCGACAGCGTTCTCAGCGGGAGCTGTTCTTGCGACCCTCGCCATCACCTCGTACGGGCTCAGGCCGGAAGCCGATGGGAGCATGCGCCTCGTGCGCCGCCGTCAGGGCTCGGAGCAGCCGCTTCTCGATCACGTCGTGGGGCTGGTCGCTGAAACAGTTGGACCGGATGCCTTCAACATCACGAAGTTGAATCTGTCGGTGCGTCTCGAGGCTGCTTCTGCCGCCATGCGTGGCCCTGCGGGCTACCTGTTCAGGCGGGCGGGCTCCACGACGCGGGCACGGCAATGGGTTCCTGATGTGGAAATGCGCGCGACCATCGCCTTGCGACAGGGGACGTCATGATGCGCGCTCACCGACATCGCATGGTTCGCCACGATGAGAAGGGCGTGGCACTGCTCGTCGCGCTCATGGCGATGAGCGTGTTCAGTGTCCTCGGAATGGCGTTGGCGCTCACCGCGTCGGTCGATTGGCTGGCGGCAACAAACCACGAGCACGCGGTCGAGCTCGGCAACTTCGCCGAAACCGCCCTCGAGCTGGCCATCCGCGACCTTGGCGCAGCGAATTGGGACGATGTGCTGCGGGGTGTCACGCAATCCGCATCGACCGACGGCCCGGCCGGGGTCCGGCAGCCGTGGCCAGGGGTGGAGCTCGACCTCGGGCTGCTCACAAATGCGCTGACGTGCGGCCAGAGCGCAACGTGTTCGGATGGGGCCACACAAGCCGCGACGGTTGACCGCCCTTGGGGAGCCAATAACGCCCGGTGGCAGCTCTTTCTTCACGCGCTCCTGCAGATGGATACCCCCTCGCGGCAGAGCTCCGCCTACGTCATCGTATGGGTGGGCGATGATGGCAGCGAGGTAGACGACGATCCGCTGACCGACGGTGGAGGTCCGGCGGGCGAAGGCCGATACATCATCAGAGCTCACGCGGAAGCGTTTGCGCCCGATGGCGGCGGGCATGCCATCGAGGCCGAGCTGGCCCGCTCGTGCCCGATGGTCGACGGCGTCGAGACGTGCGCGCCGGGCATTCGCGTGCACTCCTGGCGCGTCGTGAAGGGCGCGCTTCATTGACCGCTCGTCGGGTCGGATCGTACCGATCACGGTATTGCACACGTCTTCAACCTCGACATGACACGACTGCTTGCCTCGCTCATCGTTCTCGCCGCTATCGCGGCACCTGCCATCGCCTCGGGTCAGGGTCTCGCCGACCTTGCCAAAAAAGAAGAGGCCCGGCGCAAGACCGTCAAGCCGGCTCGCAAGGTCTACACGAACGGCGACCTCAAGAGCGATGGCACGTCGGCCGCGCCCACCGAGCGCGCCGGCGACCAACACCCCCGCGCCAGGCGCGCAGGCGCCGTCAACGACGCCGCCCGCCGGGAAGCCGGAGGCCAGCGCGTCCACAGAGGCGAAGGACCAGGCCTACTGGAGCAACCGCGTCAGGACGGCGCGGTCGGGGCTGGATCGGAGCCGCATTTTTGCCGACGCCCTGCAAAGCCGCATCAACGCGCTCAACAACGACTTCGTGAATCGCGACGACCCCGCACAGCGCGCCCAGATCGAACTGGAGCGGCAACGCGCGACCGCCGAACTCGAGCGCGTCAAGCGCGAGATCGCCGACCAGACCAAAGCCATCGCGGACATCGAGGAGGAAGCCCGTAAAGCCGGCGTGCCGCCGGGATGGCTCAGGTGAGGTCGTCCGCAACCATCCTCCTCGTCGAAGATCGCGACTCGCTCCGGACGATGCTGAGGCTGGCCCTCGAAGGGCAGGGCCATCAGGTCGTCGAGGCCAGCGATCAGCCCCAGGCGCTCGAACGCCTGCGCGATAGCTCACCGGCACTCGTCCTGTCCGATCTGCGGCTCCCGAACGGCGATGGCTTCGGCGTGCTGAACGCTGCCAAGGAAAGCGACCCTGAGCTTCCCGTCATCGTCATGACCGCATTCGGCGGCATTCAGGAGGCAGTCCAGGCGATGAAGGCCGGCGCCATGGACTTCCTCGCCAAGCCCGTCGATCCGGATCACCTGCTCCTGCTCGTCGAGCGGGCCCTCGCGCAGCGCCGGCTGTTGGGCGAGGTCACGCTGCTCAAAGAGGAACTGGCGGCGCGGCGCGGCGCCCCGACGATCATCGGCGAGGCCCAGTGCATGAAGCAGACGGGCCTTGCTGTGCAGCGCGCTGCCACGACCGACACGACCGTCCTGCTCGAAGGGGAGAGCGGGACTGGCAAAGAGCTGTTCGCCCGAGCGCTCCATGCCTTGAGCGGGCGCGCCGATGGGCCGTTCGTGGCGATCAACTGCGCCGCCATCCCGGACCAGCTGCTCGAAGCCGAGCTGTTCGGATACGAAAAGGGCGCCTTCACCGGTGCGACGCAGCGCAAGCCGGGCAAGTTCGAGCTGGCCCATCGCGGAACGATCTTTCTGGACGAAATGGGAGAACTGCCGCTGGCGCTTCAAGGCAAGCTCCTGCGCGCGCTCGAAGAGCGAACCTTCGATCGTCTCGGCGGCACGGGCACTGTGAAGGTCGACGTGCGGGTCGTGGCCGCGACCAATCGCACGCTGAAGCAACAGGTGGCGCGGAAGCAGTTTCGCGAGGATCTCTACTTCAGGTTGTCGGTATTCCCGATCACCATCCCACCGCTTCGCGATCGCATCGAAGACATTCCGATGCTCGCGAGGCACGTGATCGAGCGCGAATGCCGCGAGCTCGGCAAGCCGCCGCTTGCGTTGTCACCGGCGGCACTGGAGGTCCTGCGCGGCTATCCGTGGCCTGGCAACGTGCGCGAGCTGCAGAACTGCCTGGAACGCGCGGTGATTCTCGCCGACGGCGACACCATCACGCCCAAGCTCTTCAACCTGAAGCTCGACGAGTTCTCGAGGCCAGAGAATCCGCTGACGACGCTCGATTTCAGCGGCAGCCTCGCCGGGATCACGAAGCGCGCGCTCGACGAGGTCGAGCGGCAGGCGATTCGTCATGCCCTCGACGAGGCCAACAACGACATCGTCCGCGCCGCGGATCGCCTGCAGATCGGCTACAAGGCGCTCACGACGAAGATGAAGGCCCTCGGCATCCAGCACTGACGCCCCTGCGGCGAACCCGCCGACGTCATGTGAGGCCGTCTTGCCTCACGCTCTGATCCCGATCGCTTTCACCGCCGCCCGCAGCTCTTTCTCCGTCACATCTGTCAGCGTCGTCGTCGCACCGAGGCTGGTGGCGGCGATGAAGTGCAGCGTCCCTGTGATCACTTTCTTGTCGTGGCTCACCAGCTTGACCACGTCACGACCGGAGAGATCGCTGACTGGCGGGAGCGGTCCCAGCGCCATGATGAGATCGGCGACACGGCGGTGCGCATCGACCGGCGTCACGCCGCGGGCGACGCCGAGCGCCAGCGCCGCGAGCATCCCGTAGGCAACGGCCTCGCCGTGACGAAATCGCCGGAACTTGGTGACGGCTTCGAGCGCGTGACCGATCGTGTGGCCGAAGTTGAGGATGCGCCGGAGGCCTGACTCGCGCTCGTCGCTCGACACGACGTGGGCCTTGATGCGGCACGACTCGGCGACGATGGCGGCAACAGCCCCAGGCTCTCGCGCGAACAGCGCCGGGACGCTTCTCCGCGATCTGGTCGAGGAGCGACGGGTTGGCGATCACACCGTACTTGATGACCTCGTACAGCCCGGCGCGGAATTCGCGCCGCGGCAACGACGCGAGCACGTCGGGATCGGCGACCACCAGTTGTGGCGGATGGAATGCGCCGATCAGATTCTTGCCGAGCGTGTGGTTGACGCCCACCTTGCCGCCGACCGCGCTGTCGACCTGCGCCATCAGCGTGGTCGGGATCTGCACGAGCCGCAGGCCACGCAGAAACGTGGCGGCAGCAAAACCGACCATGTCGCCGATGACGCCGCCCCCGACCGCGACGATCGTTGTCCCGCGATCGGCGTTGCGCTGCACGAGCGCATCGTAGACGCGCCCGACCGTTGCCGTGGTCTTGAAGCGTTCGCCGTCGGGCACGAGAATCGGCTCACGGTCCGACGAGGCGCGACGGATCGCGTCGCCGTGCAGCTGCCACACGAGCGGACTCGACACGATGATCCGGCGCGGCCCGATCCCGGCCGCATCGAGGAGCGCCGGCAGCGTCGCGAGCGCGCCGGTGCCGACGAAGATCGGATAACCGCCGGCCGCGGCGGTGACGTCGATGCGAGTGGGCGGCGTGCGGCCGCGAGAGGTGGACGTCATGCGATCAAGGGACGCGTTGGTTGATTGGACCGCTAGACGGCCCTCAGTACCCGTTGGTCGGTCGACTATAGGGCCGTCTAGCGGTCCTAGGCGCGCTCCACCCCATCGCGCTGGAGACGCGCGACGGGGACCGGCGGAGCGCGCGAAAGAGACACTGCCAACCAGCCAAGGGCTCTTCAGGATAACGAAGGGCGGAGCCCTTGGTTGGTTATAGTAGCAAGCGCGACATGACCGCGCCGGCCGGTACGGACTTCCTCATCATCGGCAGCGGAATCGCAGGCCTGCGCGCTGCCGCCGATCTCGTCGACGTCGGCCACGTCACGCTCCTGACCAAGAGCGATCCGACGGAAAGCAATACGGGGTACGCGCAGGGCGGCATCGCCGCCGCGGTTGGTCCGGAGGATTCTCCCGAGGAACACTTCGCAGACACGATGGCCGCGGGCGATGGCCTGTGCGACGAGGACGCCGTGCGCGTGCTCGTGGACGACGGCGTGGGTTATGTGCGTGAGCTGATCGAGTGGGGCGCGCAGTTCGATCGCGATGACGCTGGTCAACCGCGGCTCGGACGCGAGGGCGCGCACCGGGTACGGCGCGTCCTCCACGCGCGCGATGCCACCGGCCGCGAGATCGGGCGGCTCCTGTGGTCGCGCGTCGCCGGACATTCCCGCCTTCGCGTCCTCAACCACGCGCGGGCGGTGCGCCTGCTGGTCGATGGCGACCGCTGCACCGGCGCGGAGTACCGCACCGCGCAAGGACTCGCGAGCGTGACCGCTGGCGCGACGCTATTGGCGACCGGCGGCGCAGGACAAGTCTTCAGCGAGACGACCAATCCGTCGATCGCAACCGGCGACGGCGTCGCGCTTGCGTGGCGCGCCGGCGCGCGAGTGGCAGACCTCGAGTTCGTCCAGTTTCATCCGACCGCACTCGCCGTTTCAGGGGCGCCGAGGTTTCTGCTGTCGGAGGCGCTTCGTGGCGAAGGGGCCTGGCTCGTCAACCACGACGGCGAGCGGTTCGTGCAGCGCTACGAGCGTGGCGGCGAGCTCGCGTCGCGCGATCTGGTATCGAGGGCGATCGTGCGGGAAGTCGCACGAACGGGACAGCCTGTTTACCTGTCGCTCCAGCATCTCGACGCGGAGTGGGTGCACGCTCGCTTTCCCACGATCGCCGAGGCGTGCCGATCCGCGGATCTCGACCTTGCCCGCGATCTGATCCCAGTCGGTCCGGCCGCGCACTACATCATGGGCGGCGTCGAAACCGACGCAATGGGGACGAACCACGCTGCCCGGACTCTATGCCGCCGGCGAGGTCGCGTGCACCGGCGTCCATGGCGCCAACCGGCTCGCGAGCAACTCGCTGCTCGAAGGGCTCGTCTTCGGCGCGCGCGCGGCGGCCGCGATGCAGGGCCCGGCGGGCGCGGGTGCGTTGGCTGACGTCAGGATTGTTCGATCCGAGGCGCCCGTCGCCGCGCCGGCCTCAGCCGCAACTGACGTGGGCGAATCTCACGTCAGGGCATTGATGTGGGACTCCGTCGGGCTCCTGCGCGACGGCGGCACGCTCGCCACGGCCGCCAGCGAGCTGGCCCGATGGTCGGCCGCGCTCGAAGCGGCGGACGCGGCGCGTGGTCCGGACGAACAGGCCCGTCTGGCCAGCCTCGCGCTTGTCGGCGCGCTCATCGCACGTGCCGCACTGCGGCGCGAAGAGTCGCGGGGAGCGCACTTCCGGGCGGACTTTCCCTCCAGAGACGATCTACACTGGCAGATTCACGTCGCCGAAAGTCGCTGATAGCGGACGCCATCGACGTCGCGGTACCAGATAACGCGAGTTTCTGGCCCGTTGCGGCCCGCAGAAAATTGAAATAGACCCGTATGCCCTTTTTTGGAGACAAGGTGAAGGACGCGTTCGTAACCGAGATCACTCCGCAGTCGACCGATTTCTCGCGCTGGTATCTCGACGTCGTGAGAAAAGCGGAGATGGCCGACTATTCGCCGGTCAAGGGCTGCATGGTGATCCGCCCGTACGGCTACGCCATCTGGGAGCACATCCAGCGGCAGCTCGACGATCGCTTCAAGGCGACCGGCCACGTCAACGCCTACTTCCCGTTGTTCATTCCCGAGAGCCTGTTGATGCGGGAAGCCGAGCACGTCGAGGGCTTCGCGCCTCAGGTGGCCTGGGTCACCAAGGGCGGGACTGAAGTCCTCGAGGAGAAGCTCATCGTCAGGCCGACCTCCGAGACGATCTTCGGGGTCATGTACCAGAAGTGGATTCAGTCGTGGCGCGACCTGCCGGTGCTGATCAACCAGTGGGCGAACGTCGTCCGCTGGGAGAAGGTGACTCGCCCCTTCCTCCGCACCACCGAGTTCCTGTGGCAGGAAGGGCATACCGCGCACGAGACCGCCGACGAAGCGCAGGAAGAGACGATCAAGATCCTCAACCTCTACACCGAGTTCTGCGAGAACGTCCTGGCGATACCCGTCGTCAAGGGGCAGAAGAGCGAGAGCGAGAAGTTCGCCGGCGCGTCACGGACCTATTCGATCGAGGCGTTGATGGGCGATGGCCGCGCGCTGCAGGCCGGTACCTCGCACAACCTCGGACAGAACTTTGCGAAGGCGTTCGAGATCCAGTTCCAGGGACGCGACAAGACCGTGCAGTATGTGTGGACGACGTCGTGGGGCGTCTCGACGCGTCTGATCGGCGGCGTCATCATGACGCACGGCGACGACAGCGGTCTCGTGCTGCCGCCTCGGGTGGCACCCTGGCAGGTGGTCATCGTTCCGATTCCCCGGGGCAACTGGAAGGAGACGGTCCTTCCGAAGTGCGAGGAGATCCGGGCGCAACTTGTCGCCGCCGGCGTCCGCGTCAAGCTCGATGCCGACGAAAGCCAGACGCCCGGCTGGAAGTTCGCCGAGTACGAGATGCGCGGCGTGCCGCTGCGCCTCGAGATCGGACCGAAGGACATCGAGAAGAACGCCGTCTTCGCGGCGCGTCGCGACACGCGCGCGAAGCAGTCGCTGCCGATGGACGGATTGCCCGATCGGGTCAAGAGCCTGCTCGACGAGATTCAGGCGTCGCTGCTCGAGCGGGCGCGAAGCTTCCGCGAGTCGCACACGAGCCGCACCGACAGCTACGACGAGTTCAAGGCGATCATGGAAGGCCGGCCCGGATTCGTCATCTCGCCGTGGTGCGAGTCGGCGCAGTGCGAGGCGGAGATCAAGGCCGAGACGCAGGCGACGATTCGTAATATGCCCTTCGATCAGGACACGCCGACGGCGCCGTGCATCAAGTGCGGCAAGCCGGCGACCGTCTTTGCCTGGTTCGCCAAGGCCTACTAACTCCGTACAAAGCAAAACGGCCGGTCTGAAGACCGGCCGTTCGATGAATGGCTTTCAGCTATCGGCTCTCAGCCGTCGGCAAGAGCATTGCCGATCGCTGATCCCCGGCGCTGATCGCTCCTATTGCAGCCGCACGGTGAGCGCGGCGCGGCGGTTCAGCCGGCGCGTCTCCTCGCGCGAGTTGTCGTGCTTCGGCCGCTCCTCACCGTAGCTCACGGTGTTGAGTCGATCGGCGCCGATCCCGCGGCTGGTCAGGTAGTCGCGGACAGCGTTGGCGCGCCGTTCGCCGAGCGCCAGGTTGTACTCGGTCGTGCCGATGTTGCACGTGTGCCCTTCAAGCGTGAGCCTGAGGGTGGTGTCGGCCTGCATGGCCTTGATCGCTTCGTCGAGGATACGCGTCGCCTCGGTCCGCAGCGTGTAGCGGTCGAAGTCGAAGTGGACGTCCTCGAACGTGTATTCCTTCTTCGCCGGCGCGACGCACTGAATCGTGATCGTGTCGCTGGCCGTGCCGCCCTTGCCGTCCGAGACCGACACCGTGACCGGGATCGAGCCGGGCGTTTGCGGGCAGGTGAAGATCGTCTGCCGCTCGGCCGGGTTGGCGAAGGTGCCCGAGGGCGCGCTCCATTTGTAGGCGAGCGCGTCGCCGTCCGGATCCGATGCGTCGGCGGTGACCGTTGAGGTGCGCCCGACTTCGACGACGCACGGTTCGCAGCGCGCCTTGACCGTCGGCGGACGGTTGACCTGCGCCGGTGGTGGCGGCGGCGGTGGCGGCGGTGGCGGTGCCGGCGCGACGTACACGCGGACGCCCGGGTGCCAGCCGATGCGGACCTGGTTGCCCCACCGGTCGAACTTCTTCTCGGTGGTGAAGCTTGCACCGGCCACGTCGCTGCGGTTGGCCGTGTTGAGCCCGAATGACGCGCCCCACCCGATGAAGAACCCGTTGCTCGCCTGATAGGTGAAGCCGATGACGAAGTCGACCGGCGATTCGACCGGCCAGGTCGACGGGGCGCCGTTGGCGCCAGCCGGGGTGACGGCAACCAGTTCGTCGAAGTACTTCTCACCGACGACCTCGGTGGTGATACGGAACTTAGCGCGGCTCGGGAACCCAGCGCCGACACCCCAGCGGAGCCCGTTGCTCAGCTCGTATTCGTCGGCATCGCCGCGAACCATGAAGCCGGCGTAACCGGACAGCTCGACCGCACCACCTGCCTCGCCGCTGAAGATGCCGTCGACCATGAAGTCGGTCTTGCCGGTGCCGAGGCCCTCGTCCTCGCTGGCGGTTGGCAGCTTGATCTGCGCGCGAAGGGCCAACGCTGCCGGCTGTTGCCGGTAGGGGGCCATGATGTTGAACTTGGCGCCGAGGCGAATGTCGCCGAAGCCGGTCCCCCACGTCTGGAACACCCGAGGATCGTCCATCGGCGTGCCGCCGGCGCGAACCGGACGGCGATCGGCATCGATGCGGCGCTGCGCATCGAGGTTCGCGAAGATTTCCAGTCGATCAGTGGCACCGAATGCAAAAGTCCCACGGAGATCCGAGATATCCGTGAAGGCTTCCTTGCGATCCCAGTTGACGCGATAAGCGCTGGCTGACCAGCGGCCTTTGGGCAGAACCTCACCGGTCGGCACGAACCACAGGCCAGTGTCCCCGAACACAGTCGTCGTTGCCGGCCGGGTCGCCGAGTCGGACGACGATTGCGTACTGGCTTGCGACTGTGCCCAGGCTGGGGACGCGAACACGACGCAGAGCGCCAAGCCCGTGGCCAGCTGGCAGAGGGGTTTCATAAGGAGCCAACCTCCACAAAATAAAGGACGGACTAATCTCACGCCTGTTATGGTAGGACCGCTACCGCCGCAAGTCAAACTAAGCCGTAGCAAACTTCACGCAAATTCGCGCGAATTCGTGCGTCTCCAGCTCAGCTGGCGTCGTCGTCCGACACGCGTTTTTTGCCGAACAGCCACACCACGCCGATGCTCAGGATGTAGAGCGCGATCATCGAGCCCGCCATGATGACCTGCGGCACCATGCTGCCGTCAGGCGTCACGATCGCCGAGATGATGAACGTGACCAGCACGGCGTACTTGAAGTTCTTGGTGAGGAAGCGAGCGGTGACGAGGCCGAACCGCGCGAGCACGAACATCAGCATCGGGAGCTGGAAGATCAGCCCCATCGCGAGCAGCAGCTTGACGTAGAGCGCGAACACCGGCTCGATGCGCGGCGTGAAGACGACGAAGTCGTTGGAGAAGCTGGCGAAGAACTTCCACGCGAAGGGAAACAGGACGTAGTGCGAGAACGCGGCGCCGCCGATGAACAGCGCCGATGCGAAGAAAACGAACGGAAAGGCGAACTTCTTCTCGTTGGCGTAGAGGCCGGGTGCGATGAACAGCCACACCTGCCACATCACGTACGGCGACGAAACCAGCAGCCCGGAAATCGCGGCGATCTTGATCCAGATGAAGAACGCCTCGCCGGGATCGGTGTAAATGAAGTTGCCACCCGGAATCTCCGCCGTCAGACGGGCATAGACGAAGGCCGTGGTCTGGTTGATGAAGGCGAACGCCACCAGGAATCCGAGCAGCAGCGCGACCACGGCGTGCGTGATGCGCCGCCGCAGTTCGTCGAGGTGCTCCAGGAACGTCATCCGCCCTTCGGGCGGTTCCTCATCGTCCGGTTCGCCGGCAAACGGCGATGAGGTCGTGACCGGCGCAGGACTGTTGGCGGCGTACGGCCCTACCGCCTCATCCTGTTCGGATTGTGGAGCGGTCGCGCCGGGAAACGGGACGAGAGACATCGGCCGTCGATGCCCCTCTACTGGCGCGCGTCGCGGGCCACCGCGCCGTCGACCGACCCGGGGCCGGAGAAGTGATCAGCCGGCGGGCTGAAGCGCGACTGATCCCCGTCCTTGGGCTTCTGCTCCTTCTGCTCCTCGAGCTTGATCTCCTGCTCGAGGGTGTTCTGAAGGTCGGCCGAGGCCCGCTTGAACTCGTTGATGCTGCGGCCGAGTGACTTCCCGAGCTCGGGCAACTTGCGGGGCCCGAAAATGATGAGCGCGATCACCAGGATGATGATCAGCTCAGGCATGCCGATAGAACCAAACATGGCGTGTACTCCCTTGAAAAACGGCCTCTCCAAGCCACGTTCGCGGCCGTCCCGTCTAACTAGCGAAGTATGAAACCGGTTCCGGCGGCGGTCAAGGCGTCCGGCCCTGCGAAATCACCGGAAACCATTGCGGCAACAGGTTTTATTCTGTTAGCATCAATATCATGCGCAGCTATAGGTCTCTGACGGCGGCGGCTCTCGCCATCCTTCTGTCGGCGCTGGCCGGCGGTGTCTTCGGACGTAGCGCACTGGCGACGGAAGACCGGCTGCCGGATCACTACAAGACCTTCACCGCGGCGCTGAGCGCGATCCAGGCCAATTACGCCGACACCGTCGAGGCCGATCGCCTCGTCTACGGCGCGATCAACGGCATGCTCCAGACGCTCGACCCGCATTCGAGCTTCATGGATCCCCGCACCTACGCTCAGATGCGGGAACGGCAGGAGGGCCGCTACTACGGGCTCGGCCTCACCATCGTGGCCCTCGACGGCGACATCAGTGTCGTTCGCGTGTTCGAGGGCTCGCCCGCGTATGGCAAGGGCATCCGCCGCGGCGACGTCATTGCCCGCATCGAGTCGGACGACGCGAAGGGGTGGACGAGCGATCAAGCCGTTCGCCGCCTGAAGGGGCCCAAGGGGACCTTCGTCTCGATCGGCATTCGCCGGAAGGGCATCGACGACCTGATTCCGATGGAAGTCATGCGCGACGAGATCACGATCCCCGCCGTGACCGCGCACTTCATGATCGACTCGCAGACCGGCTACGTGCGGATTGACGACTTCGCCGAGCACACAGAGCAGGAACTGACCGACGCCCTCGTCGACATGCAGAAGCAGGGCATGAAGCGCACCGTGCTCGATCTGCGGAGCAACCCCGGCGGCCAGCTCGATCAGGCGATCAAGATGGTCAACCTGTTCGTGCCGCGCGGGTCGATGATCGTCTACACCGATGGCCGTGTGCCGAACTCCGATCAGGAGTATCGCGCGACCGAGAACGGCAAGTTCCTGGCCGGGCCGATGATCGTGCTGGTCAACCGGACCAGCGCGAGCGCCTCGGAAATCGTCTCGGGCGCGCTGCAGGACTACGACCGCGCCCTCGTCGTTGGCGAAACCACGTTCGGGAAGGCGCTGGTGCAGTCGGTCTACCGCGTGAGCCAGGGCGCCGGGCTGGCGTTGACGACCGCGCGCTACTTCACGCCGAGCGGCCGGCTGATTCAGCGCCCATGGGATGGATCGTTCGACGAGTACCTCGACCTACACGCTCAAGGATCAGGCTGAGCGCGACCCATTCGCCCGAGCAGCTGAAGTACACCGCGGGCGGCCGCAAGGTTTACAGCGGTGGCGGGATCGAACCCGATCGTCGCTTCGATGGTCCGTCAGAAGGATTCAACCCGACGACATTCGGCCGGATGCTCTTCACGCGGCAACTGTTCGCGAATCTATGCCGAGCAGTTCACCGCTGATGGCGATACTCGGGCCGGAGCACAAGGCAAGAACCGCAGAGTCGTTCGCAAGGGCTTCACCGTGGACGACGCGATGATCGACGACTTCAAGCAGTTCATCGCTTCGCGCAAGGTGCCGATCGACGAGGCGGCATTCGCCAAAGACAAGGCGTTCATCCGGGCGATGATTCGCTACGACATCGACGTGGCCCTCTTCACGGTTGCCGTCGCGCGGCAGCGGCTGATGGCCGACGACCCGCAGGCGCAGTACGCACTTTCGCTCTTCCCCGAGGCGGAAAAGCTGGCCGAGCTCGCGAAGAACAAGACGACGAAAGTCGGTCAGTAACGCGCGAGCTAGTAACCGCCGGGCGTTCGCGACGGACGCCCCGGGCCTGGCGCTACGGTCGGGCTTTTGGGGCCCACCCCAAAATATTGTGTCCCGCGATCTTCCTTGCTACAACCTGCTGGGCTTGCTAGACTGAGCGCCGATTTTGTAGCCGACGGCGGGCGTCAAGCCCGCCCTCGTTCCAACCCGCCGACATGCGTCTCGAACGTCTCGATATCACTGGCTTCAAGTCCTTCTCCGACCATGCGGAGCTGTCGTTCGATCGTGGCGTGACCGCGATCGTCGGCCCGAATGGCTGCGGCAAGAGCAACGTGGCCGATGCCTTGACCTGGGTCATGGGCGAACAAAGCGCGAAGAGCCTGCGCGGCGAGAAGATGGAAGACATCATCTTCAGCGGCTCCGACGCTCGAAAGCCGACCGGCTCCGCGGAGGTTCGGCTCCGATTCAGTGGCGTCGCCCTCGCGCCGTCGATGTTGCCGCACGGGTCGGCCGACCGGTGCCGGCACTGCCGCCGGAACTGGCTGGCGCCGCGCCGGCTCGTGACAGTGGCGCCAACGGGAACGGCCACCACGAACACACCAACGGCAACGGCCATGGGAATGGACATGGGCACGTCGACGAGGTCGACGACTTCCTCCAGGCCGTTCGCGAAGTTGAAGTCGACGCGCCGGCTCTATCGATCGGGCGAGAGCGAATACCTGATCGACGGTCAGATTTGCCGGCTCCGCGATATCCACGAGCTGCTGATGGATACAGGCCTGGGTGCGAAGGCCTACGCGATCATCGAGCAGGGCAAGATCGGCCTGATTCTGTCGTCCCGCCCCACCGATCGCCGCCAGCTGATCGAAGAGGCGGCGGGCATCACCAAGTACAAGTCCCGCCGGCGCGCCGCCGAGCTCAAGCTCGAGGCCGCACAGCAGAACCTCACCCGGATCGACGACATCGTCTTCGAGGTCGAGAAGCAGCGCGGCTCGCTCAAGCGTCAGGCGGCCAAGGCGCGGCGTTATGCGCGGCTGCGCGACGAGATGCGCCGCTGGGAGCGCGTCCTGTTCGCACGCCGCTATCGCGTGCTCGGCGAAGTCATCGAGTCGGCACGGGCGCGGCTCGCCAGCACGCGTGAGCAGGAAGTGGCCGCGGCCGCCCGCCTCGCCGAAGTCGAGAACGACCTCGGTCGCCTGCGTATCGAGCTGGCGACCGCGGAGGCGGCTGCCACCAGCGTGCGAGAGGCCGCGCACGGCCGCGAGCTCGAGATCAATCGCCGCCAGCAGCAGATCGCGCTCGACACCCAGCAGGCCGAGATGCTGCAGGCGCGCGGCGCCGAGCTCGCGATCGAGCAAGCGACGCTGACCGAGCGCGCGCGAGCCGGAGCGACTGGCGCTCGAGGCGCGCCGGGCGGCGGCAATCGACGCAGAACAGGCGCGCGACACGTCGTCGGGGAATGCGGCCGAGGCGGCAGCGGAATACGCCCGAGCCCAGCAGGCGATCGAAGGCGCCGAGGCCACGGTTGAGACCGCGCGCGCGGAAGTCTATGCCGTGGTCAACACGCTCACCGCGCTGACCGCCGCGCTCGATGCGGCGATCGCCCAGCGTGAGCGCGCCGCCGAGGCGCACGGCCGTCTCGAAGCCGAGACGTCGGACCTTCGGACCGAACACGAGCGTGCCGCCACGGCGCGTGCGGGTGCGACCGATGCCCTGGCCCTCGCCCACGAAGCGCTCGATGCCACGCGCATCGCCCGCGCGGCCCGCGAGTCCGAGCTGGCGAGCGCACGGATCGAGCACGAATGGCGGGCACGCGAAGTGCGCTCGCGCGAACACGAGCTGGCGTCGATCGCCGCCCGCCTGCGATCGCTCGAAGAGCTCGACGCGCATCGCGCCGGTTTCAGCGACGCGGCGCGCATGGTCCTGGTTCAGGCCAATGGCCGGGTCGGGCAGATGGGCGCGCTTGCGGACGTCCTCGATGTCCCGCCGCAATATGAGCGGGCGGTCGAGGCCTGTCTGGGCGACCTGCTGCAGCACGTCATCGTGCGCCGGCACGAGCACGCGGCCGCCGGCCTGTCGCTGGTTCGCCAGGAAGACGCCGGACGCTGCGGTTTTGTCGTGGTCGAGCCCGGCGTGGCGGCGGAGGGCGGAGAAGGCGGCCTCGGTGCCGATGTGGCGATGGCCGAGGTCCGGAGCCTCGTGCCGCTGCCGGACGGAGCGGTGGCGCTGTCGTCCATCGTGCGCGTGAACAGCGAGTTCGAGCCGGCGATTCGCGCCGCGATTGGCGAGGCGGCGATCGTCACGACGTTCGATGCCGCGGCGATGCTCGCCGCCCGCGTGCCGTACCCGGTGGCCACGCTCGACGGCGATGTTCTCCGTGGCGATCACGTCGTGGTCGGCGGCGCCAAGGTCGAAGCCCGTGGCATTCTCGCGACCAAGCGCGAGATCAAGGAGCTTCGCGAGCGCGTGAGCGAGGCCCGTGAGGCGCTCGAGCGGCTTGCGGCCGAGACCGGGCAATTCGAGCAGACGATTGCGATGGCGACCGCGGCGGTCGCCGCGCTGTCGTCGGAGCTGCATCGGCAGGAAAAGTCGATCGTCTCGCGTGGAGGCGCAACTGCATCGCGCCGCCGACGACGAGACGCGCGTGCGGCAACGCAGCGAGCTCGTCGCGACCGAAACCGCGCGGGTCCGCGAAGAGCTTGCGGCTCTCGATGCCCGGCAGAGCGAGGCCCGCGAATCGATCGCCCGTCTCGCCGATCAGCGCCGCGAAGCGGAAGCCGTCTTGAGTGATGCGCAGCGGACGCTCGGCGCGGCTCGCGAACGCGCGGAATCGCTGGCGCAGGTCGCTGCCGAGGCCAAAGCCGCCCACGCCGGCCTCGTCGAGCGCTTCGCCGCGCGTGGCCGCCGACGTTCGCCGCATGGAAGACGGGGCGCGCGATCTGGAGCGGCGTCTCGAAACCTGCGCCGCCGACTTCACCTTGATGCGCGATCAACGCGAGCGGCTGCTGGCGGCCGCGGCCGAAGGCCAGCGTTTGATGGACAGCGACGTCGTCGCGCTCGAGGGACTCCGCAACGATCTCGTCAAGGCCGACGAGAACGCGATGTCGCTCAAGACCGATTCCGAGCGGCAGGAAGAGGTGATCCGCGACGCACGCCGCGCGCTCGACGTTGTCCGGGCGCTGGCGGCGGAGCTCGACGTCACGCGCGCCACCGCGGAAGCGGATCTCACGCATCTCGCGCAGCAGTGCCTCGATGCGGTCAATCAGCCGCTCGATGTCGTCCGCGCCGACGTCGAGGAGATGGAAGCCGCCGGCCAGATCGAACCCGACGTGGCCGCGATTCGTGCCGCCGAAGCGGCGGATCCGGACGAGGGCGACGAGGACGAAGCAGGCGCCGCGGGCGATGTCGCCGATGCCGACGCCTCAAGCGAAACTGCCATCGGCGCCGCCGGACCCGCGGCCCGCATGACCGCCGAAGAGGCGATTGCCGAGCTGCGCGGCAAGATCGACAAGCTGGGCCCCGTCAACATGATGGCGATCGAGCAGTTCTCCGAGCTCGAGACCAGGCATACGTTCCTGACGACGCAGCGGAAGGATTTGGTCGACTCGATCGCGCAGACCAACGAGGCCATCAGGCGCATCGACGAGACGACCCACGCGCGGTTCCGTGAAGCGTTTGCCGCCATCAACACGAACTTCCAGATCACGTTCGCGACGTTGTTCGGGGGCGGCCGCGCCGGCCTGACCTTGCTGGACGACAGCGACCCGCTCGAGAGCGGGATCGACATCGTGGCCTCGCCCCCCGGCAAGCGCCTGCAGAGCGTGATGCTCCTGTCCGGCGGCGAGAAGGCCTTGACCGCGATCGCCCTGATGTTCGCGATCTTCCGCTACAAACCGAGCCCGTTCTGCCTGCTGGACGAGATCGATGCGCCGCTCGACGACGCCAACATCGGCCGGTTCGTCGAGATGCTGCGATCGATGCTCGACCGGACCCAGTTCATCATCATCACCCACAACCGGAAGACCATGGAGATCGCCAATCGGCTCTATGGCGTCACCATGGAGGAGCCCGGCGTCTCGAAGCTGATTTCGCTGCAGCTGAACTAGCAGGGGCAAGTCGGGCAGGTGCCTTGACCCGCCGCTACCTGCCCGATACCCGCCCAGCGCAGAGGGAACCCCTGCCCCTACCACGCCCGTATAGTTCAAAGATGGGGGCCCGCATGTACTCGAGATTTCGTCGGCTGGTTCAGGTCAGCGCGCTCATGTTCGTCGCGGTCGGCGTCAGCGGCTGCGACATCGCCGTCGACGGTCACGGCGGCCTCAACTTTGACTTCGCGGGCAAAGCCCAGGACGAATGGTCGCGAACCTACACCGTCGCCGCCGGCGGGAGGTTCGAGCTGATCAACATCAACGGCCAGATTTCGGCCGAGGCAACCGACGGCGCCGCCGTCGAGGTGAAGGCCGAGCGGAGCGCCAAGGCTGGCAGCGACGACGCCGCCCGGGAGATGCTCGGCAAGATTGAGATGCGGGAAGAGGTCGGAGAGGGCCGGGTCCGGGTCGAGGTCAGGGTGCCCCGTTTCAGCAGCGGTGGGGAACACCAGGTCAAGTGGACCGTCAAGGTGCCGCGCGGCATGGCCGTCGACTTGCGGACGGTCAACGGCGGCGTCAAGCTCGATCGCCTGCAGGGCGAAATTCGTGCCCGCACGACCAATGGCGGCATCACTGGCTCGGCGCTCCAGCCCACCGGGCTCGATGCCGCAGTCACCAACGGCGGCGTGGTGATCGAGCTCGCCACCGCCATTTCATCCGGCGTTTTCCAGATCGAGGCGGTGAACGGCGGCATCGAGCTGAGCCTGCCGCCCGACAGCAAGGCCGACATCACCGGGCGATGCGTGAACGGCGGCATTGCGGTCAACGATCTCGCGGTGGAGACCATCGGCGAGCAATCGCGGCGTCGCCTCGAGGGCACGCTGAACGGCGGCGGCGCCAAGATCACTCTCGAGACAGTGAACGGCGGACTTCGCCTCGGCAAAACGGTTTCGACGACCTGATCGCGCGCGGCGCCGACGCGTCGCTTGCGCAGGTTTCCGCGAACGAGTCGCTCGTAACCGCGGCCGCCACCCTACAATAGGCGCCGGTGAACGAGGACAAGGCCTCCCGCTATCACCGGCTACGCCGGCGTTCTGACGTGCTCGGCACGGTCGCCGGCGGGGCCCTCCTGATCGGTCTTCTCGCAACCGGCGCGCATCTCCGCCTCCGCGAAGTCGGTTCCATCGTCGGTGCCATCATCGGCAACGGATGGGAAGAGCCAGGCACCGTTCTCGGCACCGCCCTCGCGCTCTTCCTTCTCCTGCAACTCATCGAGTTGCCGTTTGCGTTCTATCAGGGCTATCGCGCTCGAGCATCGGTACGGACTTTCGACCCAACGGCTCGGGCAGTGGTGGGCCGACCACGCCAAGGGCGCGGCGCTCGGCGGCGCGTTCGCCATCATCGCGGCCTCGCTCGTCTACTGGGCGATGCGATCGGCGCCGACCTGGTGGTGGGCGCTGTCGGCGATCGCCGCCGTCACGGCGCTGGTCGGGCTCGTGCACCTCGCACCGGTGCTCCTGCTGCCGCTGTTCTATTCGTTCAAGCCGCTCGATCGACCGGCGCTCGTCTCGCGGTTGTTGACGCTGGCCGATCGGGCGCGGACGCGGGTCGTCGGCATCAACGAATGGGTACTGAGCGCGCACACTCGCAAGGCCAACGCGGCGCTGACCGGAATGGGGCGGACCCGGCGGATCCTGCTGTCGGATACGCTGCTTGCCAGTTACTCGGACGACGAGATCGAGGTGGTGCTGGCGCATGAGCTGTCACACCACGTGCACCACGATCTGTGGCGCGGAATGGCGCTTCAGGCGGCGATGATCGGGGCGGCGTTCTTCGCCGCCCATCTGGCGCTCGACGCGTGGGCGGTGCGCCTGCGGCTCGGCGGCATCGACGATCCGGCGGGTCTCCCCCTGCTTCTGCTCGTCGCCGGCGTGTGTTCCACCGCGTGGCTGCCGCTGACCAATGCGTTGTCGCGTGCGCACGAGCGTCGTGCCGATCGCTACGCGCTGGAGATCACGGGCCACTCGGAAGCGTTCATCTCGGCGATGAAGCGGCTCGCGCAGCAGAATCTTGCCGAAGAGTTTCCCTCAGCCATGGTCCGGTGGTTCTTCTACTCGCATCCGCCAATCCGCGAGCGCGTCGATGCCGCCCGGGCCTGGCGCGCGGAGGGGACGACGCCTGACGGGCACCCCGACGTTGCCTGAACGTCATCGATTTGCGAGAGGCTTGGATCATGAGAATCGTCCTGGGATTGCTGGCCATGCTGATGTTTGCCGTGACCGCCGCCACCCCTGGCGCGCAGGCGAAAAAGCTCAACGTTGCGCACCGCGGCGCGTCGGCGTATGCGCCGGAACACACGCTGGCGTCCTACAAGCTCGCGCTGGAGCAGGGCGCCGACTACGTGGAGCAGGACCTTGCGGTGACCAAGGACGGCGTGCTCATCTGCCTGCACGACCCGACGCTCGAGCGGACGACCAACGTGGAGCAGCTGTTTCCCGGGCGGGCGACGACCGTGACGTGGGAGGGCAAGACCGCGACGTCGTGGCTCGCGAACGACTTCACGCTCGACGAGATCAAGCAGCTGGATGCCGGGTCGTGGTTCGATCCGAAGTTCAAGAACGAACGGATTCCGACCTTCGACGAAGCCGTGGCCCTCGTGAAGGGCAAGGCGGGGATGTTTCCCGAGCTGAAGACTCCCGAGGTCTACCGCGGCCGGGACGTCCGCTTCGAACAACTGGTGGCCACCGCGCTCGACAAGCACGGGCTGCGCGGAAGCAGCGCCGACGCGAAGACGCCAATCATTCTGCAAACCTTCAGCGAGGCCAGCGCGAAGACACTGGCGGCGATGAAGATCGGCGTGCCGGTCGTGCTGCTCCTGAACGACGGTAAAGCCTGGACGTCAGCCGCGAAAGTGAAGGAATGGAAGCCCTTCGTGCAGGGCCTGGGGCCGGCCAAGGGAATCGTCGAAGCGACGCCGGATCTCGTGAAATGGGCGCACGCCGAAGGCATGACGGTGATCCCGTACACCTTCCGCTCCAGCAACTCCGGCCGCCATCCCAACGTACGCGCCGAGATGGAGCAGTTTCTCTACACCTACGGCGTGGACGGGTTGTTTACGGACAACCCGGACCAATTTCCCAGAAAATGAAGACCTGTCAGTTTCCAGTTGGCAGTTTCCAGTTCAAAGAGCCTTTTGCGAAGCGCAACGCTGAGGGCCCTTTTGAACTGGTAACTGACAACTGGAAACTGACCGCGCTCTTATTTAGGCGCCACCACCAGTGTGCCCCTCATCTCCCGGCACCCGGGGTCGCTGGTCAGGTTGCAGTAGAAGGCGAACGCGCCCGCCTGATCGGCGCGGAAGTCGAAGACGATGGTCTTGCCGGCGCCGACGCGTTTGAGGATGTGGTAGGCGTCGATGGCGAAGGAGTAGGGGCGGCCTTCGCTGGTCAGCGTGATGCGGACCAGGTCGTCCTTCGTGACCTCGATGCGGTTGGGCGTGAACTGATGATCGCGCGCGATGAGGGTGAAGTCGCGGCGATTCGGCGCCTGATCCTGAGCCACAACTGCCGCGCCGGCGAGGGCGAGCAATCCGACGCTCAGAATCAGGCGTCGTCTCATCGTCGTGCTATTCGCGACGCGGACCGCGCGGTCCACGGTCGCGGCCGCCACGATCCCGGCCGCCGCGCGGACGGTCGTCGCGGTGTCCGCCTTCGCGCGGGCCGCGGCCGCAGCCCCGGCTTCCTCACCACCTTCGCTCGGCGGCGGCGCCAGGCCTTCCTCAGGGGTGAGCAGAGCCTTGCGCGACAGGCGAATCTTGCCGGTCGGGTCGATGCTGATGACCTTGACCAGCACCTGCTGGCCTTCCTTCAGCTCGTCGCGGACGTCCTTGACGCGGTAGTTGGCGATTTCCGAGACGTGGAGCAGGCCGTCGGTGCCTTGCATGATCTCGACGAACGCGCCGAAGTCGGTGATCCGCTGAACCTTCCCGAGATACGTCTTGTTCAACTCGGGGGTTGCGGTCAGCTCCTGAATCATGCCGAGCGCCTTGGCCGCCGCCGCTTCGTCCGCCGACGCCACGTTGACGCGGCCGTCGTCTTCGACGTCGATCTTGACGCCCGTCTTCTCGATGATGCTGCGGATCATCTTGCCGCCGGGCCCGATGACGTCGCGGATCTTGTCGACCGGGATCTTGATCGAGACGATCCGCGGGGCGTAGGTCGAGATATTGCTGCGTGACGAGGGCAGCGCGTCGCGCATCTTGTCGAGGATGAACAGCCGTCCGGTCCGGGCCTGGGTCAGCGCCGCGCGCATGATCTCCGCCGAGACGCCGGTGACCTTGATGTCCATCTGCAGCGCGGTGATGCCTTCGGCCGTGCCGGCGACCTTGAAGTCCATGTCGCCGTAGTGATCTTCGGCGCCGGCAATGTCGGTGAGGACCGCGAACTTGCCGGTCTTCTCGTCGACGATCAGCCCCATCGCCACGCCGGCCACCGGCGCCTTGACCGGGACGCCCGCGTCCATCATGGCCAGACAGCCGCCGCAGACCGAGGCCATCGACGAGCTGCCGTTCGATTCCAGGATGTCGGACACGATGCGAATCGTGTACGGGAACGCCGCTTCCTCGGGGACGATGGAGGCCAGCGCGCGCTCGGCCAGCGCGCCATGGCCGATCTCACGGCGCCCCGGTCCGCGCATGAACTGCACTTCGCCCACCGAGAACGGCGGGAAGTTGTAGTGGAGCATGAAACGCTTCCACATCTCGCCGTCGACCATTTCGATCTTCTGCTGGTCGTCGGCGGTGCCCAGGGTCGCGGTGACGAGCGCCTGCGTCTCGCCGCGGGTGAAGACGACCGAGCCGTGCACGCGCGGCAGGATGCTCGACTCGATCCAGATCGGCCGGATCTCGTCGAACTTGCGGCCGTCGAGGCGGATGCTGCGCTCGAGCACCTCGTCGCGCAGAATCTTCTCCTGCAGGCCCTTGAAGATGCCTTTCGCCTCGCCCTTGCGCTCCGCGTATTCCTCGCCGAGCGACTCGATCAGCGTCTTCAGGACTTCGTCGACTTTGCCGTAGTTCTCGAGCTTGTCCTTGATCCGCATGGCGTCGGCCAGCGGCGTCAGGGCGCGTTCTTCGATCAGGCTCTGGAAGGCGGCGTCGCCGGCCGCATCGGGCACGGTCAGTTTCGTCCGTCCGGCCTCTTTGGCAAGGGCGTCGATCTCATCACAGATGGTCTTGATGGCGGCGTGGCCGGCTTCGAGGCCCTTCAGCGCTTCGTCTTCGGTGACTTCCTTCGCGCCGGCTTCGACCATGACGATGCCGTCGCGGCTACCGGCGACGACCAGGTCGAGCCGGCTCTGCTTACGCTGCGGATACGTCGGGTTGATGATGTACTCGCCGTCGATGAGGCCGACGCGGACGCCCGCGATCGTTTTCTCGAGCGGCATCTCCGAAAGCGCCAAGGCCGCGGAGGCGCCGGTGATCGCCAGCACGTCGCCATCGTTCTCGGTGTCGGCCGAGACGACAAAGGCGATGATTTGCGTTTCGTAGTGCCAGCCGGAAGGGAAGAGCGGGCGGATCGGCCGGTCGATGCAGCGGCTCGTCAGGACTTCCTTCTCGGTCGCCTTGCCTTCGCGCTTGAAGAAGCCGCCGGGAATGCGTCCCGAGGCGTAGGCGTATTCCCGATAGTCGACGGTCAGCGGCAGGAAGTCGATGCCCTCCCGAGGGCTGCCGGCGTGGCAGGCGGTGACGAGGACCATCGTGTCGCCCTGGCGAACGACGACGGAGCCGTCGGCCTGCTTGGCCAGCTTTCCGGTCTCAATGGACAGCGTGCGCTGGCCGATCTGTATCTCACGTTTGTGCATAGCGAGCCTCGATGGGGTCACGTTCCCCGGCGTGCGGTAGGTGTGTCTCTTGTCAGTTGCCAGTGGCCAGTTTCCAGTTCAAAGGTCGAAGTGCTCGCGCCGCCTCGACACCTTTGAACTGGCAACTGGGAACTGACAACTGGTGGTTCTGTTACTTTCGGATTCCGAGCCGCTTGATGAGCTCCGCGTAGCGTTCGGTGTCCTTGCTCTTGAGGTAATCGAGCAGACGCCGGCGCTGTCCGACGAGCTTGAGAAGGCCGCGGCGCGAGTGGTGATCCTTCGCGTGGGTCTTGAAGTGTTCAGTGAGGTAGCTGATACGCTCGCTGAGGATGGCCACCTGAACTTCGGGGGAGCCGGTGTCCTTGTCGTGAGTCCGGTAGCTCCCGATCAGTGTTTCTTTCTTGTCTTTCGTCAGTGCCACGTTCTGCCTCCACGAACGGTCCAGAGGCCAAGTTCAGAGGTTCGCTTGGTCCAGACCGCCGTATGTCTCGCCCTTTCGGGACGCTCGGAATCGTCAATTGTAACTGAAAATCACCGTGGGGCGCAAAAGGCCCGGCGTCGTGGACGGCGCGGCCAGCCCGACGAACTGCCCGTCAGGCCCGAGCAGGCGGACGAGCGGCCCACGGCCTGGTGCCGGGCCCGACAGGATGCGGGGCGGCAGCTCGCGCCCGTTCCGGGCCCATTCGACCCCGTCGGGCGTGAGCGTCGCCGCTGGCAGGTCGGTCAGGAGCGTTTCCATCGGCCGCACTGTCGCCCGGACATCGTCGCGCGGCAGCGTCATCAACTGCTCGAACGGTAACGCCGCCTGGGTATCGAAACCCGCCGCCCGGGTGCGGACCAGTGCCTCGAGCACGGCGCCGGTGCCGACCGCCTCGCCGACGTCGTGCGCCAGCGAGCGGACGTAGAAGCCGGCCGAGCAGTGAATCCGAATCCGCGCGCGCCCCCCGTCGAAATCGATGACCGACAGGTCATGAGCAGTCACCGTGGCGGGCGGCGGCGCCACCGCTTGCCCAGCGCGCGCGCGCGCATACGACCGCTCGCCATCGACCATCTTCGCGGAGTACGCCGGCGGCGACTGATCGAACGTCCCGCGAAACCGGCTGAGTGCGGCTTCGAGCTCCTCGGCCGACGGCGCGCCGCCTCGTTCGCTGATCACCCGCCCCGCCGCGTCGTAGGTGTCGGTCGACACGCCAAACCTGATCGTCGCCAGATACTCCTTGTCAGATCCGGTCAGGTACTGCGCGAGACGCGTGGCCTGGCCGACGACCAGCGGCAGCACGCCCGACGCTTGCGGATCGAGGGTACCGGTGTGGCCGATCCGGCTGATGCCCAGCGCCCGGCGCGCACAGACGACGATATCGTGCGAGGACGGTCCGACCGGCTTGTGAACGACGAGTGCGCCGTGAACTGAATCAGCCACAGAGACACACCCGAATCTGGAGATCTGTTGATCTGGTGATCTCGCGATCTGGCTTCGCTCCGACGGCTCGACACTGCCCAAGTGATGTCTGTAGCAACTTCTTTAGATCACCAGATCATGAGATCTTCAGATCACCAGATGACGGGTTCTTCCCTCTGTGACTCTGTGTCTCTGTGGCTGTGTCAACGGCGGTCGTTACCAAACTGAGGAAGGTGGCCGCGAGCGTCGCGAGATCGCCGCGGGCCGCACAGCCGGCGGCGTTGGTGTGGCCACCGCCGCCGTAGCTGCGCGCGATCGCGCCGACATCGACGGCCCCTTTCGATCGCATGCTGATCCGCCAGTCGTCGGTGCCGACTTCCTTGAAGAACGCAACGGCCTCGATGTCCTTCACGCTGAGCGGAAAATTGATGAGGCCGTCGGTGTCATCGTAGGTGCCGCCGGCCGCGGCCGCCTCCGCCTGCGTGATCGACAGGAGTGCGACCCGTCCGGACGCATCGAGCTGCATGCCGTTGAGCACTGCGCCGAAGATGCGGACTCGTCCGAGCGTGCTGCTGTCGTAGTGCGTGCGCGCGATCCAGCGCGGATCGGCGCCGGCCTCGACGCAGCGCCGCGCGATCTCGAAGCTGCGCGGAGTGATGTGCGAAAACCGAAACGATCCTGTATCGGTGAGCAGGGCCAGGTAGATGTGCGTCGCGACGTCGGCGGTGAGCGGCGCGCCCAGCGCCTCGATCAGCGTGAACACGAGCTCGCTGCACGCCGCCGCAGACTCGTCGATCCAGTTCAGGCCGCCGTAGAGCGTGTTGCCCGGGTGGTGATCGATGTTGATCACCGGCGATCGATCGAGACCGGCGACGCCGGTGCGGTCGAGCGAGCTGCACTCCATGATCAGCGCGGCGTCGTAGCGCTCGCCGATCTCACGTGCGACGCGAATTCCGCTTACTGCCGGAAACGGCTGGAGGAAGGGCGGCGGCACTGCGTCCATGACGACCTCGGCGTCCTTGCCAAAGGCGCGGAGGGCGAGCGCCATTCCGACCGCCGACCCGATCGCGTCGCCATCGGGCCGCTGATGCGACGACAGGACGAATCGTTGCCCGGTCCGGACCGCGTGGACGATGCGATCGAGATCAGTCACTCTGCGGCTTCTCGTCGTCCGCCGCGGCGGGATCCGGCTGGACCTCGGCCTGGCGCGCGGCTTCCTCTTCGTGAATCTCGCGGAGGATCTGCTCGACCCGGTCCTGCGCCGCCACCGATTGGTCGAAGATGAACTGGACTTCCGGAGAGCGGCGGAGTGTCATCCGCGAGCTCAGCAGACGCCGGACGTACGACGCGGCGCGGGACAGCGCTTTCGCCGTCTGCTTCTGCTGCGCCGTGTCGCCCATCGTCGTCCAGTAGATGCGGGCGAGCGAGAGATCCGGCGTGACCTTGACCCGCGTGACCGTCACCAGCCCGATGCCAGGGTCGGCCACTTCGGTCGAGAGGATCTGGCTGACCTCTTCGCGGATCTGTTCAGCGATGCGTTCGATGCGGTGAGTAAGTGGCACGCGAGGTTCCGGTTCCGAACCGCGCTTAGACCGCCGCCGCGACCCGTTCCATCGTGAAGACCTCGATCACGTCGCCGACCTTCACGTCGTTGAAGTTGTTCAGGCCGATGCCGCACTCGAACCCGGCCTTGACCTCGGAAACGTCGTCTTTGAAGCGCCGCAGCGACGCGAGCTTGCCTTCCCAGACGACGACGTTGTCGCGGAGCAGCCGGGCCTGCGCATCGCCGCTGCGCGTGATGCGGCCGTCCTGCACCAGGCAGCCTGCGATGGTGCCGATCTTCGGCACCTTGAACGTCTCGCGGACCGAGGCGCTGCCCAGACGCTGTTCCTTGAACGTCGGATCGAGGAGGCCGGCCATGGCCTTCTTGATTTCGTCGGTCACGTTGTAGATGACCGAGTGGTGACGGATGTCGACCTTCTCGCGATCGGCGACATCGGCGGCGTTGCGATCGGGACGCACGTTGAAGCCGATGATGATCGCGTTCGAGGCCGCGGCCAGCAGCACGTCCGACTCGTTGATGGCCCCGACGGCGGAGTGGATGATCTTGATCTTCGTCTTGTCGTCGGCCAGCTTGCCGAGCGTCGACGCCAGCACTTCGGCCGAGCCCTGCACGTCGGCCTTGATGATGATCGGCAGCTCCTTGACGTCGCCTTTGGCCAGTTCGGCCTGCAGCGACTCGAGGGTCAGGCGGCCGCCCTTGGCGCCGAGCGCGCGTTCCTTGGCCTGCGACTGGCGGAAGGTGGCAATCTGCCGGGCCTTCGCCGGATCGGACACGGCCTGGAACGAATCGCCAGGCGAGGGCAGGGTCTCGAGCCCGAGAACCTCGACCGGGGTCGAGGGGCCGGCCACCTTGAGCTGCCGCCCGCGGTCGTCAATCAGCGCGCGAACGCGCCCGACCACCGGTCCGGCGATGATGTTGTCGCCGATCCGCAGCGAGCCGTCCTGGACCAGGACCGTCGCAACCGGCCCGCGGCCGCGATCGAGCTTGGTCTCGAGCACGGTACCGAGCGCGGCGCGCTTGGGATTCGCCTTGTGCTCGGCAATGTCGGTGACGAGCAGGATCATCTCGAGCAGCAGATCGAGGCCCTGCTTCTTCTTTGCCGAGACCTCGACGAACACCGTCGAGCCGCCCCACTCTTCGGGCACGAGATTCTGGTCGGCGAGCTGCCGCTTCACCGTCTCGGGATTCGCCCCCGGCTTGTCGATCTTGTTGACCGCGACAATCAGCGGCACGTTCGCCGCGCGCGCATGATCGATCGCCTCGCGCGTCTGCGGCATCACGCCGTCGTCGGCGGCCACGACCAGGACGACGACGTCGGTGACGCGCGACCCGCGGGCCCGCATCAGGGTGAACGCTTCGTGACCGGGCGTATCGAGGAAGACGATGTGCTTGTCGCTGCGCTCGCCGACCTGGACGAGATACGCGCCGATGTGCTGCGTGATCCCGCCCGCCTCGCGCTCGGCCACGCGCGTGGTCCGAATCGAGTCGAGCAGGGTGGTCTTGCCGTGGTCGACGTGACCCATCACCGTGACCACCGGGGCGCGGGCGACGAGGTCCTTCGTGTCGATCGCTTCGGACTCGACCTCGATCAACTCCTCTTCGAAGCTGCGGGTCTGAACGTCGGCGCCGAACTGCCTCGAGACTTCGCGCGCTGTGTCGATGTCGATGGTCGAGTTGATGGTCATCATCAAGCGGCGATCGAGCAGCGACTTGAGGACGTCCTTGACCCGCACGTCGAGCTTGTCGGCGAGATCCTTGACCGTCATTCCTTCGGCGAGCGTGATGGTGCGCGAGACCGG
This sequence comes from uncultured Acidobacteriota bacterium, assembly GCA_963841895.1. Lineage (GTDB taxonomy): Bacteria > Acidobacteriota > Vicinamibacteria > Vicinamibacterales > UBA2999 > JACCSI01. Next base: position 277,178 of record CAWJEO010000014.1, on the reverse strand, counting down.
CGGCAGCTCGACCGGCGCTTGTGCGGCTGGTCGCGACGGCGCTTCGCGGCGATGCGAGGAACGTGCGGCTGGTCGCTGGCCTGGACGGTGATATTGCGTCTGACCACCCGGGCGCTGCGGCAACCCGCCTGGCCGTGGCGGCAGTCCGCCTGCGGGTCGAACCGGCTGCGCCGGCAGCGGACGCGGCCCACCCATCATCGCGGGCGTCGTCCCGGCTGACGGTCGCGCGGACGCGGGATACGAGGGACGCGGGCTTCCCGGCCCGCCCGGACGCTGGCCTGCTGGCGGCGCGGCCGGCCGCGGGGCCGGCGGAACCACCCGCGGAGGCTGCGGCACGACGGCGCGGCGCGGCTGGAGCGGCGGCGCGCTGGGCGGTGCCTTGCCCGGCTCCTCGACGCGGAGCCGAATGCTCGGCGGCACGAAGCGGGGTGCAGCCGGGGCAGATTTCGCCGCCATCGGCGGCGCTTCTGTTGACGCTGCCGGGGCCTCAACCGCCGGCGCCGGTGCGGCCGGTGGTTCCACGGCCTCTTCGACTGGTGACGGGGCTGCGGCCACGGGCGCTTCGGGTTCGGCGGCGTGTTCCACCGGCGGCCCGACGGCGGGAGCAGCCATCGGCGGCGGGGTCTCGACCGCGACCGGCGCCGGCGCCTCGACGACGGGATCGGGTGCGGCGACGGGCTCGGCCTCGGCGAACTCGGTCGGCAGCTCGGGCGACGTCGGCGCGACTGGCGGCCGTACGGTCTTGATCAGGCGCGGCGGCGGCAGGGCAGGCGCCGCGGGCTTGGCCGGCGGCGCGGGTGCTGCGCCCTTCTTGACCGGTGCGCCCGGCTTCTTCGCCGTCCGTCCTGCCGATTCCGAAAAGATGTCGCCCTTGGGCAGTTCGATCCCGCGTTGCCGGGCGAGCCGCTCGACGAACTGTCGTGCCACGATTTCTTCCAGCGTGCTGGAGGCGCTCTTCAGCTCAATGCCGTGGATCTGCTTGAGCAGCTGCAGCACTTCCTGACTGGTGGTGTTCAGCAGTTCAGCGACTTTGTAAATCCGGACTGTGGCCAACGTGCCTTCCCTTCGGCAGGAACCGCGCCCTGCCCCTTACCTGGACTCTTCTTCTTCACTCGGCGTCGAGGCCTCGCCCGCAGGCGGATCGACAACCGTGTCCGTCGTTTCGACGGTGTCGGCGGCCGTATCTGCGATGCTCGCTGCCTCCTCGGCCGGCGCCTCGACATCCTCGGACGTCGAGACCTCGAGCGCGCCCAACTGCGCCTCGACTTCCTTCCGCTTCTCTTCCTCGCTCTTGATATCGATCCGCCAGCCGGTCAGCTTCGCGGCCAGCCGCACGTTCTGTCCCTTCTTACCAATGGCGAGCGACAACTGTTTGTCCTCGACCACGACCTCCATCACTTTGTCCTGGTCGTTGACGATCGTCACCCGCTGCACCTTCGCAGGCGAGAGCGCATTGGTGACGAACGCGACCGGATCGTCCGACCATTCGACGATGTCGATTTTCTCGCCGCGCAGCTCGCGGATGATCGCCTGGACGCGCGTGCCCTTCATCCCGACACACGCGCCGACCGGATCGACGTCGCGCTCGCGCGAGTAGACCGCCACCTTCGCCCGATCGCCGGCTTCCCGCACGGCGCCGCGAATGAGGACGGTGCCGTCGTAGATCTCCGGCACTTCCTGCTCGAACAGCTTGATCAGCAGCGCCGGGTCGGTCCGCGACAGGACGATCTGCGGGCCCTTGGCGCTCTTGCCGACCGCCTTGATGACGGCGCGCAGCCGGTCGCCCTGGGTGTAGCTTTCGGCGCGCGACTGCTCCTTGCGCGGCAGGATGGCCTCGACCCGGCCGACCTCGACGATGATGTCGCCCTGCTCGAAGCGTTTGACCAGCCCGTTCATCACTTCGCCGACCCGCTGGTTGTATTCCGAGTAGATGATCTCGCGCTCGGCTTCGCGGACCTTCTGGAAGATCACCTGCTTGGCGGTCTGCGCGGCGATCCGGCCGAGCACGTCGGTACGCTTTGGGAACTCGATCTGGTAGCCGACTTCGACTTCGGCGGCCTCGCCGTACATGTCCTTGGCCTCGGCCAGGGAAATCTCGGTGGCGGGGTTGGCGACCTCGTCGACGATCGTCTTGACGGCGAAGAGCTCGATCTGGCCATTTTCCGGGTTGAACTTGGCCCGCAGATCCTCGGTGCTCTTGTAGTACTTCCGCGACGCCATGAGCACGGCTTCTTCCATCGCCTGGATCACGACATCAGGCTCGATGCCCTTCTCCTTGGCGAGCGCTTCGATCGTCTGCTGCAGTGGGTTGGTGCTCGTCATGTCTTTCAGAACTCCACATCTAACCGCGCGCGGCTGATCAGGCTGAGCGGCAGACGCACCAGGCGTCCGCCCTCGCGTTCGAACAGCACGTCGTCGCCATCCAGGCCGCGCAGGCGGCCGGCAAACGCCGTTTGCCGCTCGACGGGCTCACGCGTGACGATCTTCGCGAGCCGCCCGGCGAACCGCACATAGTCGCCGGCCCCGCGAAGCGGCCGATCGAGCCCGGGCGACGAAACCTCCAACGTGTAACTGTCGGGCAGGAGATCCTCGACGTCGAGAATCGTGCCCAGTTCGTGACTGACCCGCTCGCAGTCCGTGATGCTGACGCTGTCGTCCGGCGTCGCTCCCGACCCCGGACGGTCCAGAACGACGCGAAGCACCTGCTGTCGGCCCTCGCGACGAATCGCCACTTCGTCGATCAGTAACCCGTATGCACCGGCGACCCGGCCGGCGATCTCGCGAATGCGCTCGAGCGGGATCAACGAGCCTCCGCCACCTGCTTCGGCGGCCTGCCGCCGCGACGGCGGAAAGCCCCCCTTAAAACACAAAAAGTGGGCAATGGGCCCACTCTGGTCTCCCAGACTTCGACCGGACTCTGTAGTGTAGCACGTGGCCCGCGCCCGTTGCCGGGTGCTACCTGGCCGCCGCTGCACGGCGGGCAAGGCGGCTCAGGGCCGTCCCGAGCGGACGACGCGAGCCGGCTACAGGGGCCTGGCGACGAGGTCGTAGCCGTGCGCCCCGACGATCTCGACATCGACAAAGTCGCCGGCGCGAAGCGTGGCCGGGTCGCAGTCGGTCAGGTAGACCTGTGGGTCGATGTCGGGGGCCTGGCTCGCCAGCCGGCCGCGCACGACCAGATCGTGGTCCGGCGCCGCACCGTCGACGAGGAGCCGCAGGCGCTCGCCGACCCGGGCCTGCTGTCGCTTAGCGACGATCTGCTTCTGCCGCGCCATCAGGCGCGACTGGCGGCGTCGCTTGGTCGCGGGCGGCACGTCGTCGGTCAACGCAAAGGCGGTCGTTCCTTCTTCGTGCGAGTAGGTGAAGACGCCAACGTGATCGAAGCCGACGCGTCTCGACGAAGCCGACGAGCTCTTGGAAGTCCTGGTCGGTTTCCCCGGGGAACCCGACGATGAACGTGGTACGGAGCGAGACGTTGGGAATGCGGGAGCGAATCCGCGCCAGCAGCTTTTCGTAGCTCGCGCGCGTGCCCGGCCGTTTCATGCGTTTCAGCACCGCATCAGAGCCGTGTTGGAGCGGCAGGTCGATGTAGTTGCAGACCTTCTCGCACTCAGCGATCGCGTCGATCACGTCGTCGGAGATGGTCGTCGGGTAGAGATAGAGCAGCCGAATCCATTCGAGGCCGGGGACGGCGTTCAGCGCGCGCAGCAGGCGCGGCAACGCGCCGCGTTCCTGTCGATCGATGCCGTAGAAGGTCGTGTCCTGCGAGATCAGCAGCAGTTCCTTGACACCCTGGGCCGCGAGCCGCTCCGCTTCGCGCACGATCGATTCGATCGACCGGCTCCGGTAGTGGCCGCGCATCTTCGGGATGATGCAGAACGCGCACTTGTAGTCGCAGCCTTCGGCGATCTTGAGGTAGGCGTAGTGCCCAGGCGTCGCCAGGCGTCGTGGGGTGTCGGCGTCGTAGAGATACGCTGGCAGGTCGACCCCGAAGACCGGAGTGTCCGCGACCGCTGCCGTGGCGTGCGGATCGCGGGTGTAGAACGTCAGCGGCTGCGCGCGCATCGTCGCGGTGTCAGCGGCGCCGCCAAGGACTTCCAGAATGCGCGGCACCTCACCTGTGCCGAGGACCGCGTCAATCTCGGGGATCTCCCGCATCAGTTCGTCGCGGTAACGCTCGGCGAGACAGCCGGTCACGACGAGGCGGCGTCCCGCGGCCTGCTTCTTCAGCTCGGCCATCTCGAGGATGGTGTCGATCGACTCCTGCTTGGCCCGGTCGATGAACGCGCAGGTGTTGACCACGAGCACATCGGCGCCCTCGGCCTGCGAGGTGATTTCGTGGCCGGCTTGCTCGGCCAGGCCGAGCATTACCTCCGAGTCGACGAGGTTCTTGGGGCAGCCGAGCGAGACAAAGCCGATCTTCATGGTGGGTCGTTTGGCGCCGACGCCAAACTCTCATTCTACAGCCGCTGCGGTCGACAGCGGCTGGCAGGCTCTCGGCCGTCGGCTTTCAGCCTTCAGCGCTCCCGGTTCCGGAGCTGATCGCCCTGAGAGCTGACAGCCGAGGGCCGCAAGCGGCCGCGGGGCGAGCCGGCTACGGGTACAGCCGGTAAAGCATCCGTGGGTAAGGAATCGATTCGCGGAGGTGTTCCAGGCCGCAGATCCAGGTGACGCAGCGCTCGATGCCCATGCCGAAGCCGCCGTGCGGCACCGAGCCGAACCGCCGCAAATCGAGATACCACTCGAACGCTTCCGTCGGCAGGTTGTGTTCCTTGATGCGCTCGACCAGCAGGTCGTAGTCGTCGAGGCGCTGCCCGCCGCCGATGATCTCGCCGTAGCCTTCGGGCGCGAGGACGTCGACACAGAGGGCGCGGTCCGGCTGCGCCGGATCCGGCTTCATGTAGAACGCCTTGATCGCGGCGGGGTAGTGCGTGACGCACACCGGACGATCGAACTGCTCCGACAGGACGGTCTCGTCGGTGCCGCCCAGATCGCCGCCTACCTGGAACGGCACGCCCTTGTCGTGCAGGATCTTCGCGGCCTCGTCGTAGTGCAGCCGCGGAAACGGGGCTTTGACGGCTTCGAGCTTCGAGGTGTCGCGCTCCAGCACTTTCAGCTCGGCCTGCCGCCGATCCAGCACGCGCGCGACGACGGCTGTGATCAGACCCTCGGCGAGCTCGATGACGTCGTTGAGATCGGCGTAGGCCATCTCGGGCTCGACCATCCAGAACTCCGTGAGGTGGCGGCGGGTCTTGCTCTTCTCGGCGCGGAACGTCGGTCCAAAGCAGTAGACCTTGCCCAGCGCCATCGCGTTTGCCTCGTTGTAGAGCTGTCCGCTCTGCGTGAGGAACGCCGTTTCGTCCTCGAAATACTGAACCGGAAAGAGCGTCGTTGTCCCTTCGCACGCGGCTGGCGTGAAGATCGGCGTGTCGGCGAGGATGAAGCCGCGGCCGTTGAAGAAGTCGCGCACCGCGTCGATGACTTCGTGCCGGATCCGGAGAATCGCCGTCTGCCGCTCCGCGCGGATCCACAGGTGCCGGCGATCGAGCAGGTAGTCGACGCCGTGCTCCTTTGGCGTGATCGGATAGTCGTGCGCCTGCGCGACGACCTCGAGCCCAGTGGCGGTGAGCTCGAATCCACCCTTCGCGCGCTTGTCCTCACGCACGACGCCGGTGACGATCACCGCACTCTCCTGCGAGAGATGATCGGCGGCCGCGAAGACCTCCGGCGGCACGTCGTTCTTGCCCATCACGACCTGGAGGAAGCCGGTGCCATCGCGGACGACGAGGAAATGAATCTTGCCGCTCGACCGGCGGTTGTGAAGCCAGCCCTTGATCGTGACGGTTTCGCCGACGTGCTGGCCGATGCTTTCGATGGTTGCGGGCATATGCGTAAGGTGCCTGGGTGACTACGTCTCGAAACTGATATCGAGGAGCTCGTCGAAACGGTGGCGCGCTTTTTCGGTCTTCGCGAGCACCGCGCGAGGGCGTCGAGGTGTTGGCCACCTCGAACAGCCACGTGCCGTCGTAGCCAATCTTCTGCAGCGCCATCAGCGCCAGCGGCCAGTCGATACTGCCGTCGCCGGGCGCGAGGTGGTCGTCGGACTTGCCGTTGTTGTCGTGCAAGTGGGTCGTGATCAGATGGCCCGAACACGCTTCGATTGCGTCGGCGAAGTCTCCCATGATGTGGGCGTGGCCGACGTCCATGCAGATGCCGACGTTGGCGCCGTCGAGGTCGTCCTCGATCAGCGCCACCAGCGCGTCCGGGTTGGACAGCGCGTTGGGGATCACCTCGAGCGCCAGCTGGACGCCAGACTTGTCGGCGATCGTGTGGAGCTCTTCGACACTGCGTCGCGCGGCGTCGCGGCTGTTGTCTGACGCCGCTGGCTTCAGCGACTCGGGAACCCCGAGGTGGATGACCAGGTGACGGTAGGGCACGATCTGCGCGATCGCCAGCGCCGCCTCAGCTTCGCTGAGCGCTTTGCGGCGTCGCGGGTCGTCGGCGATTGCGGTCGAATAGGTCTCGCCCCACGTGCCACCGATCAGGCTCGCGCAAATCGGGGCGTGCACCGAGTTGAGCGTCAAGCGCGTATCGTCCAGCCACTCGGCCAGGGCCTGCACGGCCGCCGCGTCGTGATAGTCGAAGTGGGTGCGCGTCGCGAAGAGCTCGATGCAATCGAATCCATGGGCCGCGATCTCGACCAGGTGTTCGCGGTCGAGGCGCAGGTCATGAAACAGGTGCGTCGAGACGCCGTAGCGCATGGTGCCCACCCGAGGATCTTAGCAGCAGGACTTCACCGGAGCTCGGGGATGAAGCCGGCCAGCAGCTCGTGAAGCCGGCCGAAGCGGCCGTTCTTTACCAGGTTGGCGCGCACGTAGGCGAGCGTACGCGGCATGTACTGGATGTACACCGAATTGCCTCGCGTCACGGTCTGGTAGCCGAACGTGCCAAGCGCCTTCAGGTTGCGCTGTAACGCCATGACGTCGAAGCGGGCGCGGTACTCAGCCGCCTGATCCTGGGTCACCCCGCCCGGGCCGCCGCGTACGGCCAGGAAGTACGCGATCAGCTCGTCGACCTGCTGCGACGTGAGGTCGACGTACGAGTCGCGGAGCAGCGACACCAGGTCGTAGGTGTCAGGGCCCATCCGCGCATCCTGGAAATCGATGATGAAGAGCGAGCCGTCGTGCAGCATCAAGTTGCGGCTGTGATAATCGCGATGGCAGAGCACGCGCGGCTCGGCCGCCAGCTCCTGAATCATCGTCGACCATTCCTCCGAGAGCGCGCGCTGGACAGCCACGTCGGGCGCCGCGCCCCGGTAGGCCTTGACGAAGTACTTGAAGAAGAACTCCATCTCCCAGGCGAGCTTGTCGGTGTCGAACGCGATCCGGTACGGCGGGTACTCGTCCGATGCGAGCTCGGCGCCGCGTTGCTGGAGGCGGGCGATGAACGACACGGCTTCGCGATAGAGCGCGGCGTGCTCATCCGGAGACGCCGCGCCCAGATGCGCCTGCAGCGTCACGTCGCCCAGATCCTGCTGGCCGATGATGCCGAGTGCGTCGGAGTGATGCAGGATGGTCGGGACCGGCAGCGGAACCGCGGTCATCAGTCGCGCGACGGCCACGAAAGGCATGGTGGCGAACTCGATCGATCCGGCGTGCAAGGCGAGCACGATCGTCGCCGGGGTGCCGGTCATCAGGACGCGGTAGTAGCGGCGGTCCGACGCATCGCCGGTCAGTGACAACACCTTCGACACGCGCGATGCCAGCTGCTGCTCGTCGAGATATTGCTGGATCCGTGCGTCGCTCGAGTCCGCCACGCGAGCATTCTACTGGAGCGTGCGCGCCACCGCGGGGACCGGCAGTGGCACGTCGTACGGTTCAGCTCAGAGCGGCGAGATCTGCACGCCCTCGGCCTCGTTCACGAGGACCTTGTCCTCGAGAGTCATGCCGTCGGCGACCGACACGTCGTCGGCGACGATGCAGCGCCGGAGGCGCGCGCCGCGGCCGATCGTGACGCGGTCCCAGATGATGCTGTCGGTGACTGACGCGTCGGTCGCAATGGCGACGCGCCGGCCGCAGTCGAGCGCGCGGCTTTCGCGGCGCGCGATGAGCGCGGCGGTCTCGAGGTAGTCGCGCGGCGTCCCGACGTCGAGGAATTCGGCGTCGCTCTGAAACGCCGCCACCGCGCCGGGGGACTCAGCGATCAGCCGCGGATACAGCGTCCGCACGATTTCAGACGGCTCGTCGTCTCGCAGGTCGTGAAAGGCGCGCGACTCGACGGCCTGGGCGCCGATGAAGTGGAAAACGTCATGCACAGGTGCGTGCAGGTGCGTGCAGGTGCGGTGCGCGGGTGCGGCAGGTGCACCCGTGCGGCGGCCGTGCGCGTCGCACGGGCGAAGCCCGTGATGTAGCCGTTCGCATCGACGATGGCGCCGCCGTATCGCGCGATGTCGCCGGGCACGACGGCCATCGTCACCAACGAGCGCGCGGCGAGGTGGCGGCCCGCCAGGCCCGCGAGATCGCAGTTGGTCAAGGTGTCGCCGTTGACGATCAGGAACCGTTCGGCGTCGAGGAGCGGCAGGGCGCGACGGGGGCCGCCGGCCGACCCCAGCACCTCGCGCTCCCACGAGTAACGCACCTCGAGGTCCCAGCGCGAGCCATCGCCGACCGCAGCGGTGACCGTTTCGGCGCGATGGTGCAGGTTGAGCACTACCCGCCTGACGCCAGCCGCGCGCAGCCATTTGAGGATCCGGACGACGAGTGGGGTGCCGGCAACTGGAAGCGCAGCTTTCGCGCGGATGTTGGAGAGCGGACGGAGACGCGTCGCGAGGCCGGCGGTCAGGACCAGCGCCGGCCACGTCGAGAGATCGGTCATTCGTCGACGGGCGTCCCAGCTTCGGCGTCGGCCCCAATCAGCTCGAAGAGCATGTCGGTTGCGGAGCCACCGTGCTCACGGCAGTAGGCCATGAACAGCGTCCGATAGGAATCGGTGATGTAGTCGGCCGGCCCCTTGCCCAACGCCGCTGCGGTGCGATGAATGTGGTCTTCGCCGCCCTCGATCTCGACGAACGTGCCGACCGGGGTCTCGTCGATCGCGATCACGACGTCCTCGGCGGCAAACTCTTCGCGATACTTCTCGTAACGGAACCAGCCGTGCAGTCCGAGCTCGCCCAGGATCGCCAGGAGCGCGTCGCCATCGGCGACCACCGTCTCGTGCTCCTCGCGGACTTTCATGTCACCGGGCTGGACCGGCCCTTTGAAGGTGAGCAGGCTCTTGCCGCCTTCGCTGCGAACCCGCAGGACGCAGCGGCGATGGAAGAGTTGATCGTCCCGGGTATCGAGGAGGCAGTCTTCCTGGAGGCGGCGTCCCCGCAGCATGGTGGCGCCGACGCCAGGGGCGAGGACTCGGGCGCGCGCTTCCTCGGGACTCTCGAACCGTAGTTTGATCTCCCGTTCGAGCGGCATGGGGGCGGAGATACGTAGCAGGGGTCAGGGAGCCAGGCAATCAGGAGACCTGGTGCCGATTCCTGACGCGCCTGATTCCTGACCCCTGAGTTCCTCTGCTAGTCCTTCCGGATCGTCACAAAGCGCTGCTGCCCGCTGGTGAGCACCAGCACGAGGGCGGTGCCACCGCTCGGGACGGCATTCAGGACGCGGCTGGCTTCCTGGTGCGACGACACCGGCCGCCGGTTGAGCTGCAGGATCACGTCGTTGCGGCTGATGCCGGCGCGCTGCGCGGGGCTCCCGGGTTCGATGTCCGACACGAGGACGCCCTCGGTCCCCGACGGCAGCCGCAGCCGGCGCGCCATGTCCGACGTCAGCTCGCGAAGCTCGAGGCCGAAACCGTCGATCTGCTCGACTTCCGGGCTGTCCGGATCGTCGCCGCGGCGTGCGGTGCGGGTGGCCTCGCCCTCGAGATTGAGCTCGTCAACCGTGATGCTGAGCGACTTTTCCTGCTTGTCGCGCAGCACCTTGACCGGCACGGTCGTGCCCGGCTTGGTCGAGACGACCATCGCCACCAGCTGATCGCGGCGCGGCACCGGCTTTCCGTTGAACTCGATGATGATGTCGCCGGGCTCCATCCCCGACTTCGCCGCGGGCCCGCCGCTCGTGACCTGGCTGACCAACGCGCCACGGCGCTCCTTCAACCCGAACTCGGCCAGCGCGTTGAGCGGCACGTCCTGCACCTGCACGCCGATGACGCCGCGGGTGATGCGGCCGTTCCGCAGCTGCGGCAGCAGATCGCGGACCACGTTGATCGGAATCGCGAAGCCGATGCCCATGTTGCCCTGCGAGCGCGAGTCGGAATAGATCGCGGTGTTGATGCCGATCACTTCGCCGCGCACGTTGAGCAGCGGTCCGCCCGAGTTGCCGGGATTGATCGCAGCGTCGGTCTGAATCACGTCGGCGAAGCGGCCGTCGGCGACCGGCAGGCCGCCGGGACGGGCCGCGCTCACGACGCCGACGCTGACGGTGTGCGCCGAGACCGAAGGGGTTGCCGATCGCCATGACCCAGTCGCCCGGCGCCATCTGCGCCGAGTCGCCGAACTTGACCTCGGCGAGCGGGTTCGACGGCTTCTCGGTCAATTCGATCAGCGCGCTGTCGGTCAGCGGATCGCGGCCGATCACCCGGGCCTGATAGCTGACGTCGTCTTCGTTGTAGAGGCTGACCTCGATCTTCGTCGCGCCCTCGACCACGTGGTTGTTGGTGAGGATGTAGCCATCCTTGCTGATGATGAAGCCGGTGCCGGCGGCGACGGCGATCTGCTCGCGGGGCCGGCCCTGCTGGCCGCGCGGCTGCTGCCCGCCGAAGAAGCGCTCGAGCAGGTCGTCGCCACCGCCGCCGAAGAACTCGGTGAGCTCCTGCGGCCGCTGCCGCGATTCGGTGCGGATGTTGACGACCGACGGGCTCACGGTCTTCGCGATATTGCGGAAGGTGCCGGCGTCCACGGCGCCCGCCAGCGGCGCGCTGTTTGTGGGCGGCACGGCCACCGTCGCCGACTGCGCCATCGAAGGCGGCGACAGATCGAGGCGCGAGGCGATCACCATGCCGACCGCCAGCGAGGCCACGCCGATCAACAGTCCGTAGAACACCGTCGTTTTGCGACTAGACATTGACGTCCTCCGCTCCGGGTTCGTGCCCCGGAGCCCCCACTCAATTCAACGCGACGATTGCCTGCTGCCGTGGGCCGGTGACCTCGGGTCCGGAAGCGCCCCAGACCACGTTGATTTCCGTCCGCACGCCAAAGTGCTCGAAATAAACGCCTGGCTCAATCGTAAACCCAGTCCCCGGCAGCAGCCGCCGTTCGTCGTGGGTTTCGTAGTCGTCCAGATGGGCGCCGTTGCCGTGCACGGTTTCGCCCAGGCTGTGGCCGGTGCGATGAATGATGTATCGGCCGTACCCGGCGGCTTCGATCACCGCGCGGGCGGCCCGGTCCAGCTCGTAGCCACGAACCTCGCGACCGGCCTGCACCGCATCCTCGACGGTGCGCACCGCCGCGTCGCGCGCGTCGCGGACCGCCGCAAAGGCCTTGGCCATCTCGTCTGGCACGGTCGCGCCGGTAAACCCCACCCAGGTGATGTCAGCAAAGACCGCGCCTGGATCCGGCAGCTTGCCCCAGAGATCCAGCAGCAGGAGCTCGTTCCGGCCGATGGGCCGATGGTGCTCGGCGGTGGGCAGGTAGTGCGGGTTTCCGGCATTTTCCTGGGCCGAGACGTTCGGCGCCGAGTCGCTGATCAGCCCTTCCTCGGTGAACCACTGCCACATCATTTGCTGCAAATCGAACTCGGTCGTGGCGACGCCGTCGCGCACGCGCGCGCGCCGCAGCCTCGAATGCCCGGTCCTTGACGCGATACAGCCGTTCGGCCGCCGCCTTGTGCGAGGCGATGGCGTCGGCGTTCCAATGGGCCTCGAACTGCTGGACCAGGTCGCCCGACGAGACGACCTCGACCCCTTGGGACCGCACGAGCTCGACCGTACCCGCGTCGACGCGCGACACGTACGGAATCGCCCCGAGCGGTGAGTATTCCATCGCCACCCGGCGTGTCCCGTCCAGGAGCGTCTTCAGCCCGGTTTCGAGCTGAAGCGCGCCCGGCGTACGGGGTTTTCGTCCCTGGCAAGCCATCCAGATTGTGCCGTTCGATGGCATGGACCAATGCGCGCGGCTCTCCAGTCGCCGGAATCATGTAGAACCAGCGGCGCGAGGCGATGGGTCCGCCCTTGCCGAGCCCGGCCAGCCGCTGCGCAATGGGGTTGGCACCCTGGAAGTTGTACCACAGCCAACCATCGAGTCCTTGTTCGCGGAGTGCGGCCTGCACGGCACGCACGTCGATCGTCATACGACTCAGTATAACGAGGCCCCTTTGTTTCTTCGACGCTCGAGGTGGGCGCCAAGTTTTTCGGCAATGTTAAGGATTCGCAAAAGGTGGCGCCGCGTCGCCCGCTCGATCGCTGCCGGGGAGACCGGCAGCGAAACCACCGCCTCGACCGAGCCGTCCTATAATCTGAGACAGCCTGTCTGGACGACTGTAACCCTATGAAGCACAACATCTTTGGACTCGCGCTGCTGACCCTGCTGGCGGCCGTGGCGCCCAGTGCCGAACAGGGCACCGGCGCGCCGCCGCAACCGGCCGATCCCACCGGACAGCCGGGTGTCACCTTCCGCGCCGAGATCAACTACGTCGAAGTGGATGCGCGCGTCGTCGATGCGCAGGGCACATTCGTCTCGACGCTCGCGCAAGGCGATTTCCAGGTGCTCGAGGACGGCAAGCCGCAACAGATCACGGTGTTCTCGCTGGTGAACCTGCCGGTCGAGCGCGCGGTGCGGCCGCTCTTTGCGAACCAGCCGATCGAGCCGGACGTCCAGACCAACGCCTCGGGCTTCAACGGCCGCGTCTACCTGATCGTCCTCGACGACATGCACACGGCGCCATTGCGATCGGCGCGCGTGAAGGCGGCGGCCAAGCAATTCATCCAGCGCTATCTCGGGGCCAACGACGTCGCCGCCATCGTCCACACCAGCGGCCGCACCGACGGCGCGCAGGAGTTCACCAGCAACCCGCGGCTGCTCGTCAATGCGGTCGACAAGTTCATGGGGCGCAAGCTGCGGTCGGCGATTCTCCAGCGGATCGAGGAAGAGTCGCGGACGCGCGGCATCCGCGACGCCAACGAGCGCATCAACGATCCCGACGCGGCCGAGCGCGGCAACAACGCGCGCAACACCCTGGACTCGCTGAAGGGGTTTGCCGATCTGCTCGCCGGCGTGCGCGGCCGCCGCAAGGCGCTGGTGTATTTCAGCGAAGGCATCGATTACGACATCAACGACGTCTTCAACAACCGCGACGCGACCACGGTCATGGACGCCAGCCGCGATGCGATCGCGGCGGCGACGCGCGCCAACGTCTCGATCTACGGCATCGACGTCCGCGGGCTGGGCGCCGGCCTCGACGACGGCATCGAGATTCAGTCGTTTCCCGAAGACACGACGCTCGGCCTCGATTCGAGCGCGCTGCAACAACGAAACGCGGCTCGGGCAGGACGCGCTGCGAGTCCTCTCGGACGAAACCGGCGGGTTTGCCACCGTCAACAACAACGACATCGACGGCGCGTTCAGGCGGGTCGTGGACGAAAACAGCTCGTACTACGTGCTCGGCTACTACCCGGCCAACGATCGGCGCGATGGTCGCTTCCGCAAGATCGAGGTTCGGGTCAACCGGCCCGGCCTGACGATTCGGGCGCGTCGCGGTTACGTGGCGCCGCGCGGTCGGGCGACGGAGCCCAAGCAAGCCGGACCGAACGACGCGTCTACGGAGCTCCGCGACGCGATGACCAGCCCGATTCCCGTCGGCGGGCTGCCGCTCGCCGCGACCGCGAGCGTGTTCAAGGGACCGGACCGCAAGGGCTCGGTCGTGATCTCCACGCTCGTGGGCGGCCGCGACCTGCCGCTGAACGAGAAGGACGGCCTCTTCCACAACGATCTCGAGATCGCGATCGTCGCGTCCGACGCGAAGGGGAAGCTGTTTCCGGGCGATCGCAACACCGCTCAACCTCACGCTGAAGCCGGACACGGTGCCGCGTCTGCGATCGGCCGGCTTCCGCATCATCTCGTCGCTCGATGTGCCGCCGGGGCGCTATCAGTTCCGCATCGCGGCGCGCGAGGCCAACACGCGCCGTGCCGGCTCGGTGCTGGTCGATCTCGAGATTCCGGACTTCTCGAAGGAAACGCTGTCGATGAGCAGCATTGCGCTGACGTCGGCCGCGAGCGGCGTGGCGCCAACGGCGCGGCCGAAGGACCCGCTGGCGAAGATCCTTCCGGGTCCGCTGACGACCTATCGCGACTTCGGCCAGGCCGACGAGCTCGCGATCTTCACCGAGATCTACGAGGCGGTCGCGACCCCGACGCACAAGGTCGAGATTGGCCTGACGATGAAGGCGGAAGGCGGGCAGACGGTCTTCCAGTCGCGCGAGCAGCGCGACAGCAGCGAGCTCGGCGGCAACAGCGGCGGCTACGGATTCGCGGCCCGCATCCCGCTGCGCGACATCGCCCCCGGCCTCTACGTGCTGCGGGTCGAAGCCCAATCGCAAACCGGCGACCGGCCGACGACCGCACGCGAAACGATCGTCAACGTCGTCTCAGCGCCCGGCGCACGGCCGCCGACGGCCGCACCCGGCGACCGCGCACCGGCGACCGCACTGCACCTGCGACCGCAGCGCACCTGCACACCCGGTGACCGCACCGCACCTGTCGCACCTGCGCACCTGGCGCACCTGTCGCACCTGCACCCAGTGCACCCAGTCGCACCCAGTCGCACCCCGCCGCACCTGTTTCCTTCGTCCCCCTCAACAGCGACTCCATGAGCGGCATCGATCGCGCCGAGCAGGTGGTGGCGCGGACCGTCGGCGGAATGGGACGCGTTGTGGCGACGACACGCGCCGGGCCGCGCCGCGCCGAGCGTGGACTTCGCGAAGTCGATGGTCGTCGGCGTGTTCCTCGGCAGCCGGCCGTCGGGCGGCTACGCCGCGCAGATCACCGGCGCGACCCTCGAGAACAACGTCCTCGTGGTGCGCTGGAGTGAGATCGCCCCGGCGCCCGGACAGATGGCGGCGCAGGTGATGACCGCGCCGTCATTTCTCGCGACGGTCCCGCGTCATGCCGGCCAGGTTCGCTTCGAGAAAGTCAGCCAGTAGTGGCCGACGCGCCGCAGTCGCACGCCGCGCCGCTGACTGGAGCCACGAGCACGGGCGTCGAGCCGCGGCTCGCCGCGGTGCTCAGTTACACGGCGTGGTGGCTGTCGGGCCTGGTGTTCCTGATCATCGAGCAGCAGCACCGCGGGGTGCGGTTCCACGCCGCGCAGTCCATCATCCTTTTCGGCGGGTTGTCGATCGTGATCGGGCTGCTGTCCGTCCTGAGCGTCGGGATGCTCGTCGTCTCGACCGCGGCGTTTCAGGCGGCGCGATTCCTGGTCTCGGCCGTGTGGATCGTGGCCGTCGTGATCTGGCTCCTGCTGATGTTCCGCACCTTCAAGGGCGAGACGTGGCGGGTGCCGGTGGTCGGCGATCTGGCGGGAAAGCTGGCGGGGGAGTAGCGACCGCGGACGAACCGACAAAGACGCTGCGGTCCCAGAGAGCTGACCCCAGCGTCTTTGTGGAGCCAGGTCTTACTTGACGGGCTTCGGCAGATCGAGCGTCTTGACGGTCGTCGCCTTGATCGTGCCGTTGGCGTGCGAGAACTGGTACTGGTTGCGCGCGCCGATGATGAGCGCCCGCGGCGTCTTTAACGAAATCTCGATCACTTCGTTGACCGGCAGCGGCCGCGGATGTCGATAGGTGTCGCCACCGACCGGATCGTTACCCTTGTACCAGTTCTCTTCGATCTTGAGGCCGGCAATGGGACCCGACGACACGTTCTTGACGCGAATCGTCGTGACGATGTCGGTGCCGACCCCGCGCGTGTTCGGCGCGGTGATCTCCACCGGCGCCTCGCCACGCACCGGGGCGACCAGCTTGCGCGCCTCCTGACCCGTCACCGGTCCAGCCGACAATCCCAATCCAAGCGCCACCACTCCGACCAACCAACCCAGGCGCGTCATAGTTAACCCCTCAATTGATTCATGTTGAGCATCCATCCGCTCGGATTCCCGTCCGTTTGTGCGGGCGGAATTATAGCAACAGCCGACCGTCTCACATCTCGCCGTTCCAATCCTCGGCTTCGGCGGTGACCGAGCGGAAGACTTCGAGGTGCCACTTGCCGCCACCCCAGGGCTCGATGACTTCCGTGGCCACCACGTCGACGAGCAGCTCCGCGAAGGTGCGCCCTTCGGGATCGCCTTCGAGGTGGTAGGCGGGATCATCCCACGTGAAGTTCGGATAGAGGACCATCGACAGGAACAGGTCGAAGCCGTCGTCGACCACGATCAGCTGGCCGCACGGACGCTTTTGCGTCGAGTGATAGATCAGGTACTTCTCGGCGCTGTGCGCGCGGATGTACCGCTTCAGCGCGAACTCGCGCGCGACGATCTCTTCGACCGCGATCTTCTTGTCCCAGCAGTCTCGGCAGTACCGTTCTTCGCCCCGGGGCTCGGTAACCTCCTTGGCGCCGCACAGGGCGCAGCCGGGCTTCTTGTCAATCGACTTTCGTGACATGGGGGGAATTGTACTACTCGGGACGCGCCGGGCACGAAGCACCGGGGCGCGACGCGCTCGCCCCGTGCTGTGTTCCTCGTTCCTCGTTTCCGCGTGCGGTCCGGTGTGCCTTGTCCGGCGTGCGGTTCCGTGTTCGGCGTGTGCCTCGTGCCTCGCGCCGAGAGCCGAAAGCCGATCGCTGACCAAGGCGTCGCATGGGCGTCATGCGACGAGCGCTGGCGATCGCTGTGATGGTCGGGGTGACGGCGACCGCGCAGTCGCCGCGTCTGCACCTGCCTCCACTCGACGCGGTGCTCCCGACGCGTGCGAAACGATCTACCGCGCCGTCCGCGCCCACGTCGATCCCAAGGTCGCGATGAATGTGATCGACGCATGCGGGCGATCGGCGCGGCGTGTCAGCGGATCGAGCCGGCTTCGGCGGGGCACGCCGCCGAGCCCGACGACTGGGCAGTCGTATCGCACAGTGATCGCGTCGCACTGGTGACAGCAACGTCGGTTCTACGCGAGGCGCGCGACAGCATCAGTGCCAATCGCGTTGGCGCAAAGACGGTGGCGACTTGGACCGGCAAGGATGCCAAAGGTGCCGTCGTGCCCGGCGATGCTGGCGCTCAGCGGGTTGCGGTGCGCGTGGTTCGCAGGGCGTCGCTGCTGGCATGGTGTGGCCGACCTCGCCCGTACACACAGCCCGAGCCGACGCCCGACGTTCTGCAGGGGGCACCCTCCCGCTACGCGCGGCACGGCGCGTCCGGACTCAGGACGAAGCGAGCGCGCTCAGGCGCGCAGCGCTTGCCGCGGCCGGCCCGCGTCCACGTCGAGATTGCGACGACGTTTCACCGCGGCCCGAGCGGACGCTGTCGCCGAGATCCCGGAGCTGCGCAGGACGAGCGGTCGTGCGCGTCCCCACGTTCAGGAGCCGGGCGCCAACGACAATGCGAGCGGCGCTGGCACGCTCCTCGCCACCGCGATCGCCATTCGCCGCGCGATCCACGCGCGGCTGATTCCACCACCGCGGCGGACGCTCACCTTCCTGTGGCTCGACGAGATTCGCGGCAGCGAACACTGGCTGAAAGACGACGAGGCGCGCGCGAAGCAGGTGGTCGCGATGATGTCGCTCGACATGACCGGAGAGGACCCGAGCAAGACCGGCGGCACCTTCCTGATCGAGAAGTCGCCCGACCCATCGGCGCTCTGGCCGCGACCGTCAGATCCGCATTCGGAGTGGGGCGCCGGCCGAGTCGACCGCGCGCACGTGCGTGGTCATCTGCTCAACGATCTGCACCTTGCGGTCGCGCTGCGCCGCGCCCGGGAGACTGGCTGGGTCGTGCGGACCAACCCCTATGAAGGCGGCAGCGATCACACCGTGTTCACGCGCGCGGGCATTGCCGCGCTGCTCAACTGGCACTTCACCGATCGCTACTACCACACCAATCTCGACACCCCGGACAAGGTAGGACGGAGACTCTTGCAGGGTGCCAGAGTGCCAAGGTGCCTGGGGTGCCGAGGGTGCGTGGTACCAAAGGTGCGGAGTGCACCGTGCACCGCACGAAGGACGCGGCACGACGGACTGGACCAGGAACGAGGAACCAGGAACGAGTGGACGGAGGTTCCGCTATTTTGCCGCGAGCGACGACTGGGCGGCCGGCGTGTACTGCTCCTTGATGTACTGCTTCAACATCCGACGCGCCGAGAACCGCGGCAGGTTCGACCGCATCGCTTCGCGCACCACCTGGACCCAGCGGTGCGGCACATTGTCGGCGTTGCGGTCGTAGAACGCCGGCACGACCTGCTGTTCCAGGATCTGATAGAGCGACGCCGCGTCGGCCGCGTCGGTGGCGGCGTGATCGTCGGGGTTGGTCTGGCTCTCGATCAGCCAGCCGTTCTCGCCGTTGAAGCCTTCGGCCCACCAGCCGTCGCCGACGCTCAGGTGCGGCACGCCGTTGAGCGAGGCCTTCATGCCGCTCGTGCCGCTCGCTTCGAGCGGCTTGCGCGGGTTGTTCAGCCACACGTCGCAGCCGCCGACCAGGCAGTGCGCGACGTGCAGGTCGTAATCGTCGATGAAGGCGACGCGTCCCCCGTACATCGGATCGAGGGCCCGGCGGAACACCTGCTGCAGGTGATGTTTCGCCGGCTCGTCAGCTGGATGGGCCTTGCCCGCGAACACGATCTGCACCGGCCGGTTGTCGGCGGTCAGGATCTTTGCCAGCCGCTCCGGGTCGTGGAAGATGAGGTCCGGCCGCTTGTAGGCGGTGAAGCGCCGCGCGAAGCCGATGGTCAGCGCGTTGGGATCGAGCAGCGTGCCGCCAGTGGCCAGCCGCACCGGACTGACCCGCTCGACCGCCCACCGCTGGCGCAGGCGCTCGCGGATGAACTCGAACAGCTCCTCGCGCAGGGTACGGCGCGCCGCCCAGATGTCGGCGTCGGGGATGTCGCTCAGGCGATCCCAGAACCCCGGATCGTCGTGACGGTCGAGCCAGTCGCGGCCGAGATGCCGATCGAAGAGATCGAGGATCGGCGTCGCGATCCACGTCGGGACGTGGACGCCGTTGGTGATCGATTTCACCGGAACCTTGTCGGGGGGCAGGTCCGGCCAGATCGGCTGCCACATCGCCCGCGTCACCTCGCCGTGGAGCGCGCTGACACCATTGATGTTGGCCGCGGTGCGCATGGCGAGCGCCGTCATGTTGAAGAGGGAACCGCTGCCGTTGTCGTACTCGCCAAGCGCGAGGAACCGCTGGCGGTACTGGCCGATTTCGCCCCAGCAGCCAGCCAGGTGCTTTTCGACCTGGTGGAAGGGGAACGCATCGTGCCCGGCCGGCACCGGCGTATGGGTCGTGAAGACGGTGCTGCGGCGCACTTCGTCGAGCGCGCTGTCGAACGACGCGCCGTGCTCGACCAGATCGCGGATGCGCTGGAGCGCGACAAACGCGGCGTGACCTTCGTTGAGATGCCACACCGCCGGCTCGATGCCGAGACTGCGCAGGACGCGCACGCCGCCGATGCCCAGGATGATCTCCTGCTGAATCCGCGTCTCGCGGTCGCCGCCGTACAGCCGGGCCGAGAGCTCGCGATCCCACGGCGCGTTCTCTTCGAGATCGGTGTCGAGCAGGTACAGCCGGACCCGGCCGGCCCGGACCCGCCACACCGCGGCGAGGACGGTCCGATCGGCAAACGGGACCGCGGTCAGCGCCGGCTTGCCTTCACGCGTGATCGCGGTTTCGATTGGCGCATCGGTCCAGTTCAGCCGTTCGTAGCGTTCGACCTGCCAGCCTTCGTTCGAGATCCGCTGATGGAAGTAGCCCTGCGGGTACATGAATCCGACGCCGACCAGCGGCACGCCGAGGTCGCTCGCTTCCTTGCAGTGATCGCCGGCGAGCACGCCGAGCCCGCCGGCATAGATCGGCAGCGACTGGTGCAGCGCAAACTCTGCTGAAAAGTAGGCGATGACCTTGCCGTTGAGCGCCGGGCCGTTGCCGGCCCACCAGGTGCCCTTGGCGGCGCGCGCTTCGTCGAGGCGGCAACAGCGCTTCGTCGTAGAGGGCGAGGAACTCCGGATCCGTCGCGGCCTCCTGGATCCGCGCCGCGTCGATCGAAAGCAGCATCCGGACGGGGTTGTGCGACGAGGCGCGCCACAACGGGTAGTCGAGGCGGCGGAAAACCTGACGGGCGATGGGGATCCAGCTCCACCAGACGTCGAGCGCGAGTTCCGGAAGGCGATGGATCCGACCCGGGAGAGGAGCTGCGAACGCGAAACGTTCCATGTCGATCGAACCAGGATGAGAGAACCGAGAATCAGCGAGCCAACCGTCTCAGCGTGAGGGGCACGCGTCAACGAGCGATGCAAATCGCGCCAGATCGATGTTGCCGCCAGAGACGACGGCGACCACCTTGCCGCGGCCGGCGCGGCCACTCAACGCAGCCGCCACCGCACACGCGGCGGCGCCTTCGGCAATGACGTGCACGCGCTCGGCGGTGTGCCGCATGGCCTGGCGCACTTCGTCGAGCGTCACGACGATCGAGTCGTGCACGAGCGTCTTCAAGAGCGGCCACATCGTCGGCAGCACCGAGCGGCCGCCGGCGCCGTCGACGAACGACGCCGTCCACTGGTCGAAATAGCTGGCTTCGCCGCGGGCCAGCGACGCCGACAGCGGCGCTGCCGTCTCGGGTTCCGCGGCGTACACCTTGACGCCGGGCTTCAGCGCGCGCACCGCCGCGCCGATGCCGGCCAGCAAACCACCGCCGCCGAGCGGCGCGACGATCGCGTCGACGTCGGGCAAATCCTCGAGGATCTCGAGACCGGCGGTTCCGTTCCCGGCAATGAAGCGATCGTCGTCGAACGGATGCACGAAGTGTCCCTGCATCCGATCGGAGCGATGTTGTTCCACCGTTCGCCAGCATTCGTCGTAGTTGGCCGAGACGACGCGGGCGCCGAGACGTTCGATCGATCGCAGCTTGGTCTGCGGGGCGGTGTCCATCACCATTACCGAACACGCGGTGCCGACGTGCCGCGCCGCGAGCGCCACGCCTTGCGCGGCGTTGCCGGCGCTCACCGTCCAGACACCGGCCGCGAGTGCCTCGGGCGACAGCGCCCTGACCGCATTCATCGCGCCGCGAATCTTGAACGATCCGATCGGCTGCAACGCTTCGAGCTTGAGGTAAATCTCGGGGCCGGAGTCATCGCCCGCGGCGCGCGGGAATTCGAGCCGCACCAGCGGCGTGCGGATCGCGGCCTGATAGACGGACGTCGCCGCATCTTGAATAGCGGAGAGCGGAATCTGACGCATGCGGAGGGCCGATCGTATCATGCTCACCATGTCGCACTCGCTCGGCCTGGCGCTCTTCGCCGTCGTTTGTGTCGCCGCACTTTCCGCGCAACCGGCCCGTCCGCGCGCGCGCGATCTCGGGCTCGCGCCGGGTGTGTTCACGCCGGGGCCCGCAAACGCGATCACCGATGTCGCTGGTGTCCGTGTCGGTCATCTCACGCTCGTCAACGGTGACGCCATTCGGACGGGTGTCACCGTCGTCATCCCGCACACCGGCAATCTGTTTCAAGAGAAGGTCCCCGGCGCGGTGTTCGTTGGCAACGCCTTCGGCAAACTGGCGGGCTCGACGCAGGTCGAGGAGCTCGGCACGATTGAAACGCCGATCGCCCTGACCAACACGCTCAGCGTAGGCGCCGCCGTCGAAGGGCTGGTGCAGTGGACGCTGCAGCAGAACGGCAACGCCGACGTGCGATCCGTGAATGCGCTCGTCGGCGAGACCAACGACGGCGGCCTCAACGACATTCGAGGGCTGCACGTACGGCCCGACCACGTGGCTGCGGCAATCGCCGCGGCGAAGGACGGCGCTGTCGACGAGGGCAGTGTCGGCGCCGGCACGGGCACGCGCGCGTTCGGGTGGAAGGGCGGAATCGGGACGTCGTCACGCCGCCTCGAGCCGCGCTTTGGCGGCTATACCATCGGCGTGCTCGTGCAGAGCAACTACGGCGGCGTGTTGACGATGAATGGCGCCCCGGTCGGGAAGGAGTTGGGGCGATATGCGTTTGCGCCGCCGCGATCGAATCCGGGAGCCGACGGCGCCGGCGACGGGTCGTGCATGATCGTGGTCGCGACCGATGCGCCGATCGATGCGCGCGACTTGAAGCGTCTCGCCGGTCGCGCCGTGTTCGGGCTGGCGCGGACGGGATCGTCGTACAGCCACGGCAGCGGCGATTTCGCGATCGCGTTTTCGACGGCGGCCGATCTGCGCGCGCGTCCGAGTCAAGCGGCGCCGGTCGCGCGCACACTGCTCGCGGGAGACAGCGTGTCACCACTCTTCCAGGCCGCCCTCGAGGCGACCGAAGAAGCGGTCTACAACTCGCTGCTCAAAGCGACAACGATCACCAGCCGGATGGGAACGGCGGAGGCGATCCCCGTCGACAAGGTCGCCGAGATCCTCCGCCGCTATCGAGCGATTCCGTGACGACGCCGCCAGACGCCGTCACGATCGCGAACGCGATCGGCTAGGCTGCGGTGACGCGACGGGCGCGCAGCCGTTCCGCACCGGCAGGCATCGAGCGCGCAAGACGCGGCGACCCGACTTCCCAGCCAGGTGACGTGTGACCGCACGCCACGCAGCGCAGCGCCATGCGGTCTGGTGCCGTGTGCAGCACCTTGTAGTGGCCACCGTTGATCACGCACCACGTGTTCAGCAGGACCCGCGCCATGCGTGTCCACGCGGCCTTGACTGAGGCCGACGCGCCGCTGGTTAACGAGTCCTGTTCGGACAGTCTGATGGAGATCGTTGTCATATCGGTCGTGCTCCCACCGCATGTGGTTGCAAGGTCCGGACCGCATTCAGCCGTGCAAATGTGCTAATTCGGTGCCTTGGCATGAGAACGCAGCTACTGCCAACTGTGTAAGCGATTGCCGAGGTTGCTTCGCCGATCGCTTCAAACACTGAGATTCCCCGCAACATTTCAAAAGTGTTCGGAGGGCGAAGATCCGGCGCGCACCTCATGGACGAGCTCCGCTTACAGCTCTGCAATCCAGAAGAGTGGATGACGCCGTTCTGCTAATTGGAGCGAGGGCGCAACGAGGCCAAGGCGAACGCGGCGCGTGATGGCGTTGCCGCAGTGGCGCCCACGTGCGACACGTTGCGGCCATTCAGTTCGCGGTAGTCGTAGCGCATCGAGAACGTCGCTTGTCCGACGAGCCGCACGTCGGCCACCGACTCGATCGACGTCGGCAATGCGATGTCGCCAATCTGAGCAAAGTGTTTGACGATCGTCACGTTACGTACCCAGAACGATGGCGACTTCGCGAGGCGGCCCTCGAGTTGATCGGGCGGCCGTCTTCGCTGACCGTGAGGGTGCCATCGACGAGTCGCGTATCTTCGCGGCGTGGCTTGAGCTGAATGCGCACCGGTGCGTCTGCCGACGTGGGCAGCGGCACGAACTCATAATTCGCAGGCGTCAGCGCGGCCGCGTCTTTCGATCCGTCTCGCCAGGCCTGCGCTTCGGCCTGCAGCAATTCGCGAAACACCTTGTTGCGTGTGCGCTCCGAACCGCCCTCCGTCAGGACCGTCCACGTGAATTCTCCTGCGGAACCCTGAACGGTATCGACCGCCATCCAGCCCTCATGCTTGCCGCTCGTCGTTCCCGCGCGCAACTCGCGCGTCGAACGCACCGTGAACCCAGACTTCGTCGTCTCGGCGACCACCCGTTGTAAGAACGCCGCGTATTCGCCGTCGCGCCCCGCGGCGCGCGCGTCGAAACTGGCGGCCAGCCCGGCTATGGCGATCAGCGTGATCGCGACGGTGTTCTGGGTTCTACAGACCAAAGTCATCGGCGTTCCCCACGCCTGCCTCATCGCAAGAGCCGTACCGCGCCTTCAGGCCCTACCGACCGCGCCTTCAGGCCCTTCCGCTACCCAAGGTGTGTCGGCAAATGCGACGCGGCTCTCGACGGCCTGTGCTTTTTGACGCGTGTTCGTCGGAAAACGTCTGCTGATCAGCCTGGCCTCGTACTTGCGTAAAAGGCCACTGCTTGAAGGACCAGTCATGCTGACGCGCGTTACCAGATGGGCGGTCGCCGCCTTTATTGGGTCGGCCTTCTCCGCGATCGGATGCACGTCGCGTCCGGTGGAACGAGCCGAGCTGCAACCAGCCCAACGGTTGGTTGTCGCTGACGACAGCGTCGTGCACGCGCTCGATACCAATCTCGAATCGCGTCTCGTCGACCGTCTCGAGCTCGACACCTTCCTCCGCGAGCGCGACATCCGCGTGCGGGTGGTCGATGGTGTCGTGCAGTTGACGGGCGAGGTCTGGACGCCGCTCGAGAGGGAGCGCGTGGGCGAGCTGGTCCGCAACGTCGCCGGCGTCGTAGCCGTCGACAACGAAATCGAGGTTCACTCACCACGCTGGTAACGCACTACGCTCGAGGCGCCGGCGTCGTGTGCGAACGCGGCGCGGTCGCGGCGGGAAAGGGATTCGCGATGAGTCGTTTCGATTCCACGACATTCATGACCGGGCTGCTGGTTGGAGCGGCCGCGGGCGCCGTTGCCGGCCTTCTCACCGCACCATCCCGCGGCGGCGGCATCGAGGCAGTGCGGCGCCGGCTGCCGTCTCGCGCCGAACCGCGGATCGATGATGAGATCGATCAGTCGTTCCCGGCGAGCGACCCGCCGTCGTGGACGCCGGCGACGACGGTTCCCGTCGCAGAGTGAGTCCGGTGGCGTCCGTCACTGGAAGTTGAGGGCCTTCGCCCGCCGCCGCGACGATCGTCCAGTCGGGTCATTTAGAATTGACTGGTCGGGGACGCGCGGAAGGACGAGGCGATGAAGAACGCACATCGATGGCTGGCCCGCTCGCGAACGCGAGCCTGGTTGATCACCGCGCTACTGGTTGTAGCCGCGGTCAGCCTGCGCACGTTGATGGCGGCGCCCTCCACTCGCGTGTTCGTCGTGGCATCGGCCACGAACCCTCGGCAGGGGGTGGCCCGACAAGAGCTCGTGCGGGCACTCGACGAACGCGGGGTGCCGCTCGCGCGTCGTCTCGAGGATGCGCAGGTGCGAGTGGAGATTGTCTCGCCGCCGCGGGCTGGCGTCGACGTGCTCGTGCTGAAGCTGATCGTCGGCGCACAACAGCGTGAGATCACCGGACGCGGCCGCGATGCGTTTGCCGATGCGGCGGGCCAGGTTCATCGCTGGCTGGATCGTCGTCGCGCCGATCTCTCGGACACGTCGGTAGATCGAGCAGCTGATGTCGATGGAGCCCGGACAGCGGCACGGGCAGACCTGTTGGCACCACGAGGTTGACCCTGACGCTGCCGTGGCCGAGTAAGTCCTGACGATAGGCCCCGCTCTGGAAGTCGAGCTGAAATTCCGGGTCGCAAGACGGATCGCTATTCATACGAGCCCCATCGGATCGCCGGATGCAGCCCTGTCGAGGTCGTTGCAAGTCGCGCGCCGCAGAAAGCGCGAGATGGGACTGAGTGACTATTCCGAGCCAAGCAGGAGGGTGGGCTCGACGCGCGCGGCGCGGCGCGCAGGGATGACGGACGCCAGCACGACGATCGCCAGCAGTCCGGCGCCCGCGATGCCGAACGTGGTGACGTCGAGGGGCGTGACCTCGAAGAGGGTGGCCTGCAGCGCGCGGGTCGCCAGTGACGACACGCCGAGCCCGATCACCGCGCCTGCTGCCCCGATCAGAAGCGCCTGCTTCAGAACGCCGCCGAGAATCTGGCTCGGCGTGGCACCGACGGCCGCGCGCACGGCGAGCTCACGGGCACGGTGCGCGATGTCGTACGCAAACACCGCATAGACGCCGACGGCGGCGACGGCAATCGCGATGAGTGCGAAGACGAGAGCGACGGCGACCGCGGTCTGGGGCCGCGCAATTTCGCGGTTCACCATTGCTTCCATCGTCTTCACCGAATGGATGGTCGCGGTAGG
The DNA here is from genome assembly GCA_963841895.1 of uncultured Acidobacteriota bacterium. Taxonomy (GTDB): domain Bacteria; phylum Acidobacteriota; class Vicinamibacteria; order Vicinamibacterales; family UBA2999; genus JACCSI01. The sequence continues at coordinate 251,109 of CAWJEO010000014.1, read as the reverse complement.
TTCCTCGCGTCGAATCGTTTCTCGAACCGCCGCGACCACGGCGTCCGCGTCGGCGCGACTGCGCACGGCAATCGCGCCTGGCTGGAAGAAGAAAAACTGACGCGCGGGAAAGTAAACCGTCAGCCAGTTGCGAGTCAGCTCGCGATAGCGAGTGTCCGCGACGACGCCGACGACCGTCGCCCACGGTGATTGCGGCGTGAACTGGAGCCGTTTGCCGAGCGCAGGCTGTCCGGGCCAGTATCGTGCCGCGACCGACTCGCTCACAATCGCGACCGGCGCCGTTTTGGGATCGTCAGCGTCGGTGAAGAGGCGTCCGTGAACGAGCGGGATGCGCAGCGTGTCGAAGTACGACGGCGTCACGGGCTCCCAGGTCCCGTAGGGGTTGTTGCGGCCGTCGGCCGGTGCCTGCCCTTCGAACAGCATTCTGGCGCTCAGCCCCGCCTGACCCGTGCCAGGGCCCAGGTGTACCGTCGTCGCGTTGACCACGCCCGGCAGGACGGCGAGCTTCGCGAGGAGCCGTGAAAAGAAGGCTTCTCGTGTTGGTCGCCGACGGGTAGAGCACGTCCGGAAGGAGAAGCTCGACGACCGCAAGATTGCGAACGTCGAAGCCGCGATCGACAGCGTTCAGGTGAGCGAGCGATCGAATCAGCAGCCCTGCCGCCGTCGCAATCACGACCGCCGCCGTCACCTGCGCCACGATCATGATCCGCAGCAGGGGCGTGGACCGCGTCGATCTGATCGCAAGGTGATGGGTCAACGTCGCGGCGCGCAACTGCCTCCATCGCCAGACCGGTGCCGTGCCAAGCGACACCACCCAGGCCAGTGTCGCCACGATTCCGAACGTCATCACGCTCGCGTCGATCGACGCCCTCTCGAGGCGCGGGATCTCGGGGGCAGCGACGAGCCTGGCCAGGGTCACGCAGAGGTGTCCGATGACGAAGCCGAGCGCTGCGCCGCCAATTCCAAGAAGCGCCGATTCGACCAGCGTCGATCGGGCGAGGCGCGACCGGCCGGCTCCGAGCGCGATGCGCAGCGCCATCTCGCGCGCCCGGCTCGAGGCGCGCATGGCCAGCAGCGCCGCGACATTTCCGCCGGCGGCGAGGAACACCAGGGCCGCGCCACCGAACAGGAACCACGTCAGCGGTCCCAGCGTGCCGAGGGTGGCGCCGAGCAGTGGCTCGACGACGATTGGCGCCTCGCGATAGTCGTCCGGAAACTGCGCGACGACGCCGCGGCTCACGATGTCGAGCTCGGCCCGCGCCCGTTCGACCGTGACGCCAGGCCGCAGCCGACCGAGGAAGTGAAAGTTGTTGAATCGGCGGCTCCGAATGTCGAGAGCGAGGGCACCGGTGTCGGCCGTGTAATACCCGTCGATCGGCACCCACAAGTCGGTGTCGGTCGGGTAATCGAGCCGTGCCGGCGCAACGCCAACGACGATGTACAGGCGTCCGCCGCCGGGCGATCGAAGGCGGCGTCCGATGAAAGCCGGATCGCCGTCGCTGACTCGCCGCCAGAAACGCTCGCTGACGACGGTAGCGACTTCGGTGGCATTGCCTTCATCTGACGGCGAGAACCACCGACCGAGCAGTGGCTCGCCACCGAAAGCGACATCGAAGAAATCTGCGGAGACTGGCGCGATGGCAGTCGCGATGGTCTCGTCGTCAATCAGTACCGCCGCTGTCGCCGCATCGGCATACCCGATCGCCGCGAGCGACTGAAAGCTGCTCGCGCGCTCGCGCCAGAGCCTCAGCTCAGGATATGAGAGTGGAAAGCGGGCGACGCTGCGCTGCGGATCGAGCTTCCAGATTCGGACGACGGTGTCGCCGTGAATTGGAATCGGGGTGAGCAGCACGGCCTCGACGATGGCGAAGAAGCCGGTGAGGATGCCGAGTCCCAGGCCTAAGGTCGCGATGGTGCTGAGCGTGAAGAGCGGGCTCCGGTGCAGGGCGCGGGCGGCGAAGCGGAGATCTTGAAGGAAGCCGTCCATGCCGTACGCTCCTCGTGACTGCGCCGATGGCAGCACGAGGTGATTCTATGGGAAGTCGAAGATGACCCTCGCGGCTGGTGCGGAAGAAAGGACTCGTGCCCGAAGACCTAGAGAAGCGACGGTCGAGCGCCTGAGGACTCGAACCGCCACGCCCTAGCGGGCACGGGACGGTGTACCAACGGTGGCACTTTCGTTCGAAGTCACGCTGCGGCCACCGTTAGCCTCTGCCTTTTGACTTACGCCAGTCGTACGTTCTCGGCTCGCGGCCCCTTTGGGCCCTGCCCGACGGAGAACGTCACCCGCTGACCTTCGCGGAGTTCATCGTACCGCGCGCCTTGGATGGCCGACTGGTGGAAGAAGTACTCGGTGCCGTCTGCGGCCGCGATGAACCCGAATCCCTTGTCGGTGAGCTTCTTGATGGTGCCGTCAGTGTTTGCTGCCATGATTGATTCCTGCGAGTTTGCGCACGTTGCCGACGCGCGAGCGGCGCCTCGTTCGCACACGTGTCGCACATTGGCGACCGAGTAAAGGGCGAGTCGAGTGAGAGCGAAGAGGCGGTGAAAATTGTTGAAAGAGCCCGACTGACGGGCCTAGATTGAACTGGTGCGGAAGAAAGGACTCGAACCTTCACGCCCTTGCGGGCACAAGCTCCTGAGGCTTGCGCGTCTGCCAATTCCGCCACTTCCGCACTGAAGAAGGGTGAGCGCCCACAGGAACTTCTGATTATACGTAACCCGCCACGCCGAATCCAGTGCCGGGCGGTTTCGCGCCGACCGCCCGACGAATACCGGACGCTTGAGCGGCGAGGATCGCTAGAGCGGCCGCACGATCAACGTCTCGCCGTCTTCGCGCTCGACGACGCAACGAAAGCCCGCTTGAATCACGCCCGACGAGCCGTTTCGCGCCACCCGCTGCCGTCCATCGATCTCGACGGTCCCGGTTCCGCCCGGCGCCAGCGCCACGCGCGCGACGGCGACGCTCAAGCCCGACAGACCGGGAGCCGGAGGTGATGGTCCCGTCCCCACGTCTGCCGGCGTGTCTTCACTCAGGTCCGCCGGTGCGGTTGCCCAGGCTTCGTATGCGGCATCTTGCGCCGCCGTCGGCACGCCGTCGGGGCCGGGCGACTCGCCGCGTTCGCTGAGCCATTCTCGTACGCGCTCATGGCGTCTCTGCAGCGCCTCTGCTCGTAAGGCCGCAACCGCGTCCGATGAGAAATCGAGGAGGGGAGTAGCGCCGACGATCTCGATGCCCCAATTCCTCGCCGCGGTCTGCATGTGAGGGATCGCTGATGGGAGCGCGTCGCGAGCCCCGGCCAGGTCGGCGTGCTCCAGCACGCGTAGCCAATGGGTGCTGGCCAGCTGCGCCACGGCCTTGCGATAGTCGGCGACGTCGTTCATCGCCTTCGCCGCATCGGCCATCCGGTAGCGGACGGTGCCGCGGACCGACGCACCCGTCCCGTCATGCAACTGGCCGGCCGCCGCTGGCACGTCGAGCTCCTGCTCGCCGGCCGGCAGCCTGGCCATCACCGAGTTGATGAACGGGACGACGATGTGGAGCCCGGGCCCGAGCGTGCGCTCGGCTCGCCCCAGCTTTCCCAAGACGAAGTTCATCCCCTTCGGCACGACGAGGACGGATTTCGCGATCGAGCGCCAGTGCGATCACGGCGAGGATGGCCGGTACGATCAGGACGTCCATCCGCGCATTCTACGGCGGGTGTGGCCGAGCTTGCGCCGGCCGGCTGACCCAGTAGAATCGGGCCCACAGGAGAGTGTTTGATGCGAATCGTGTGTCTTGGGGGAATGGTCCTCGCGCTGACGCTGCAGGGCGTCGCGCTCAACGCACAGCAAACGCCGCCGCTTGGGTTTTTCATCACGAGCGTGGGGAGCGGCAACGGCGCGAATCTCGGCGGGCTCTCGGGAGCGGATGCGCACTGCCAGAAGCTGGCGTCAGCGGTTGGCGCGGGCAGCCGGACGTGGCGCGCCTATCTGAGCGGTACGGAGAACGGCAAGCCCGTCAACGCCAAGGACCGGATCGGTGCCGGCCCGTGGGCCAACGCCAAGGGCGTGATCATCGCGCAGAACGTCGCCGAACTGCACGGCGAGAACAAGCTGACCAAGGACACCCAGCTCACCGAGAAGGGCGCCGTCGTGAACGGTCGTGGCGACACGCCGAACACGCACGACATCCTGACCGGCTCGCAGCTCGATGGCACGGCGTTTACTGACGGCGCCGATCACACCTGCAACAACTGGACGAGCAACGACACCGGCAGCGCGCAGGTCGGTCACCACGATCGCCAGGGTGGCGGCGCCAACCCGACGTCCTGGAACAACGCGCACGCCTCGAAGGGCTGCAGCCAGGCCAACCTCGTCGGCACCGGCGGCGCCGGCCTGTTCTACTGCTTCGCCGCGAAGTAGTCCGACTCTTCGACGTTCGAAGGAACAGACGATGGCCCGTAAGTCAATGGTTACGGGCCATTGTTCTGTACCGCGGGCTTCGCGCCGAGCATCTCAGCTGTACGCGGCCACGTCACGACCCGCTGGAGTCGCACTAAGCTGTGTCGATGACTCCGATCGTGATTGGTGTGGCCGGGGGTTCCGGTTCCGGCAAGACCACCGTCGTCCGCCGCATCGTCGAGAGCCAGGGGACCGAGCACGTCACCGTCCTCGATCACGATCGGTACTACCGCGATCGGAACGATCTCCGGCTCGAAGAGCGCGCGGCGCTCAACTACGACCATCCGGATGCGCTCGAGACCGATCTCATGGTCCGGCATCTCCACGATCTGCGGTCCGGTCAGGCGGTGGATGTGCCGTCGTACGATTTCTCGCGTCATGCCAGGCTCGCGAGCACGGAGACGGTCACGCCACGCCGGGTCATCATCGTCGAAGGCATTCTCGTCTTCGTCGATCAGGGGCTGCGCGCGCTGATGGACATCAAGGTCTTCGTCGACACCGACGCCGACACGCGGTTCATCCGACGCCTGAAGCGCGACGTCGCGGAACGCGGCCGGACGATGGAATCGGTGATCGATCAGTACCAGACGACGGTCAAGCCGATGCACCTCGAGTTCGTCGAGCCGAGCAAGCGGTATGCGGACATCATCATTCCGCTCGGCGGGCACAACACCGTGGCGGTCGATCTGCTCCTGACGCTGATTCGCAGCGTCAGCCGCTAATTGCCGTCGCAAGGGCGCACCGCAACCGCACGAACGGGCACGGCGCACCGGACGAGGCACGCGGCTCCGTGAACTCGCTTGACACTTATATACACAATGTAGATATTATTCGCCATGCCGCGCACGCCGGTGCTTGGTGAATTCGAGCAGCTCGTTCTCCTCGCCCTCGTGCGCCTCGGCGCCGACGCGTATGGCGCCACCGTCTCGATCGAGATCGAGCAGCAGACCGGACGGCCGGTGTCGATCAGCGCCGTCCACACGACGCTCGATCGGCTCGAAGAGAAGGGCTTCGTCCGATCGCGGCTGGGCGAGCCGACGCCGCAACGCGGGGGAAGCGCAAGCGCCATTACGTCGTCCAGCCTTTCGGGTTGCGCACGCTGCAGTCGTCGATCCGCGCCCTCAAGCGGATGACCGATGGGATCGACGATCTGCTCGGGGAGCCGACATGAGCCGCGCGCGCGCGCTGCCGCGTCCGCCCTTCGTCGCCCGCCATGTCCTCGAATTCCTGGCCCCGGCGCGCATCCGCGAAGAACTCTCGGGCGATCTGCACGAACTGTTTCTGATCCGATGCGAGACGACCGACCTTCGATCGGCCCGGCGGTGGTACCGCCGTCAAGTCGTGCGCGCCTTTTTCGATCTCAAGCCGACCACGCGCCCGGTGATCTCACGGCGCGTTTCAGGAGATCCGCTGATGGTCACGCTCGTTCAGGATGTCCGGCTCGCCGTTCGGATGCTGCGGAAGCAGCCGGCGTTCACCGCGATTGCGGTGCTGATGCTGGCGGTCGGGATCGGTGCCAACGCCACCATCTTCAGCTGGGTCAACGCGGTCCTGTTGAACCCGCTGCCGGGAGCCTCGCAGCCCGAAGGGCTGGTCCAGCCGACGCTGATTTTTCGCGGCGCGCCGCTGACGAGCTTCTCGTTTCCCGACTACAGAGATATCCGCGACCAGGCGCGGACGCTCGACGGCGTTGCGGGCCGCGACGATCTGCCTGTCGGCATCGTGATCGATCGCGAAGCGGAACGGGCGTGGGGCGAGCTCGTGACCGGCAACTTCTTCGACGTGCTCGGCGTTCGCGCCTTCCGCGGGCGGATGCTGCAGCCCTCGGATGACGATCGCGGCGCCGAGCCGGTGATGGTCCTCAGCTATCACTACTGGGTGTCGCGGTTCGCCGCGTCCGACGCCGTGCTGGGCCGGCGGGTCGCGATCAACAGCCAGCCGATGACGATCGTCGGGGTTGCGCCGCCAGGGTTCCAGGGCGGCGAGTCGGGATTGCGCTTCGATCTCTGGATACCCATGGGGCTGCAGCCGACGGTCATGCCCGGCGGCGATCGCCTCGAAGCTCCGCGGCAGCCGCTGGATGAGCCTGCTGGCGAGGCTCGCGCCGGGCGCGACGCTCGCGCAGGCGCGAACCGAGGTCTCGACCATCGTCAAGCAGCTCGGCGAACGGTATCAAGGCGCCGATGGCCAGGATGCGACGGTGTTTCCGCTCTCCGAATCGCCGAGCGGCGGCGTCAGCGTGCTGCGCCCGGTGCTGCTCATCCTGATGGCGGTTGCGGTGATCGTGCTGCTGATCGCCTGCGCGAACCTTGCCGGGCTGCTTCTCGCGCGGGCGGCAGCGCGCCAGCGGGAGATGGCCATCCGGTTGTCGATCGGCGCCGGTCGCGGCCGGCTCATACAGCAGTTGCTCGTCGAGGGCTCGCTGCTCGCCCTTGTCGGCGCGGCCGGGGCGCTGGTGGCGCTCCGCTGGACCCGCGGCATGCTGATGTTCTTCGCTCCCCCGTCCGAGCTGCCGATTCACCTCGCGGTGACCGTCGACACCCGCGTCGTCGCGTTCACGGCCCTGAGCACGCTCGCAACCGTGCTCTTGTTTGCGGTCGTGCCGGCGTTTCAAGCGACGACGGCGTCGCTCGTCAAGAGCCTGCGCGACGGCGGCGGTTCGGGCCGCACGTTTGGCCGCAACCGGCTGCGCCGCGGTCTCGTCGCCGCGCAAGTGGCGTTGTCGATCTCGTTACTGGTCGGTGCCGGCTTGTGTGTCAGAAGCCTGTGGATCGCCCGGCAAACCACGCCAGGGTTCTCGGCTGACGGTGTCGTCCTTGGCTGGATCGATCTCTTCGCCGCGAGCTATACGCCCGAGGCGGGCCGCGCGTTCTACGCGCGGGTCCTCGAGCGCGTGCGCGCGGTGCCAGGCGTCGAGTCGGTGTCGCTGGCGCGGCGGATTCCGCTTGGATTTGGCGGCGGCAGCTCGTCGAATGTCACCATCGACGGCTATCAGCCGCCCGACAACCAGTCGCTGAATGTCGCCATCAACAACGTCGGGCCCGACTACTTCCGCACGATGCGGGTGCCGCTGGTTGCCGGGCGCGATCTGTCGGATGACGATCGTGGTCGGCCAGCCTCGAGTGGCGGTGATCAGCGAGACGATGGCGCGCCAGTATTTCCCGGGCGGCAACGCCGTCGGTGGGCGATTCGCGTTCTCGCGCACGAGGCCGGAGCGTGACGATCAGTGGATCACGATCGTCGGCGTCGCGCGCGACATGAAGCAGCGAAGCATGACCGAACTGCCGCAGCCATTCGTCTTCCTGCCGGTCCAGCAGTCATACCAGCCCGGCATGGTCCTGCACGCGCGGACGGCGGGTGACCCGACACGTCCTGGCTGGCGATCTCCCGCGGCTCGTCCGCGAGATCGATCCGAATGTGCCGTTCTACGCCGTCAGCCTGCTCGCCGACCACACCAGCGCGGCGACGTTCACGCAGCGTCTCGCCGCCAACCTCCTCGTCGTGTTTGGCGCGCTCGCGCTGCTGCTGGCCGCCGTCGGCTCCTACGGCGTGCTGTCGTATCTGGTGGGGCAGCGCCGCCGCGAGATCGGCATCCGGATGGCGGTCGGCGCATCGCGCGCCAGCGTCTTCAGGCTCGTGGCCTCGAGCGGGGCGCGACTGGTCGGTGCGGGCGCGGTCGCTGGATTCGCGCTCGCCTTCGGTGTCGGGATGGCGCTGCAGGGACTGCTGATTGGCGTCCAGCCGTTCGATCCGGTGACCTACTTCGCCGTCTTTGCGATCCTGACCGGCGTCGCCCTTGCGGCCTGCGTCATGCCGGCCCGCCGTGCGGCCGGACTCGATCCGCTCGCCGCGCTGCGCGAGGACTGACGTTCGGTACAGATCCCGCGCGCGGTGCCTGCAGACGTTCGACCTGATGGGCGCTGACGTCGCGGGCTACAGCGTCCGCTTCGTAGCGCGTGATATCCGCCTCGTACTGCAGGATCAGGCCGATGTCGTCGAGGCCGTGCAACAAGCGGTGGCGCGCGGCGTCGTCGATCGTCGAAGGGTTCGTCAAGCCCGTGAGCATCGTGCACCCGCCGGCGTTCGAGGTCGATGGTCAGCTGGTAGCCGGGATCGTCCGTGACGCGCGCGGCCAGCGCGGCGATCGCGGCTTCGGGCAGCACGACCGGGAGCAACCCGTTGGTGACGGCGTTGCCGCGGAAAATGTCCGCGAACGACGACGCGATGACCGCGCGAAAGCCGTAATCCGCGAGCGCCCAGGCGGCGTGTTCGCGTGACGACCCGCAGCCAAAGTTCTCCCCGGCCAGCAGAATCGACGCGCCGGCGTACCGCGGGTCGTTCAGCACGAACTCGGGCCGGCGTCCGTCCTGGTCGTCAAGTCGCCAGTCGTTGAACAGATACCGGCCGAAGCCCGTTCGCTCGATGCTCTTCAGGAACTGCTTCGGAATGATCTGATCGGTGTCCACGTCGCGGCGCAAGAGCGGGGCGACGGTGCCGCGTGGATGGTGAAGGCCTGCATCAGCGGTAGTTCCAGGCGCGCACGTCGGCGAAGTGGCCGGTGACCGCCGCCGCGGCAGCCATCGCCGGGCTGACCAGGTGCGTGCGTCCACCACGGCCCTGGCGCCCTTCGAAGTTCCGGTTGCTCGTCGACGCCGAGCGCTCGCCCGGCTTGCAGGATGTCGGGGTTCATGCCGAGACACATCGAGCAGCCCGGCTCGCGCCATTCGAACCCGGCCTCGCGGAAGATGCGATCGAGTCCTTCGCGCTCGGCGGCGAGCTTGACCCGCTCCGAGCCGGGCACGACCATCGCGTGAACGCTGAGGGCTGACGTGATGGCCGCGCGCGACGCGGCCGCCGCCCGCAGATCCTCGAGGCGGGCGTTGGTGCACGAGCCGATGAAGACGCGATCGATCGCGACGTCGGTCATCGGCGTGCCCGGCGCGAGCGCCATGTATTCGAGCGCCCGCATCATCGCGTCGCGCTCGCGGTCGTCGCGGCTCGACGTCCGGGTCCGGAACGGCGCCGGTGATTGGCACCACCATGTCCGGCCGCGTGCCCCACGTCACGAGCGGAGCGAGCGCGGCGACGTCGATTCGCACCACGCGATCGAATGTCGCGCCGGGATCGCTCGCCAACTGGCGCCAACGCGACACGGCTGCGGGCCAGGCGACGTCCGGCGGCGCGAAGCGACGGCCCGCGACGTAGCTGAACGTGACGTCGTCGGGCGGCACGATGCGCGCGGTCGCCCCGGCCTCGATGCTCATGTTGCACAGCGTCATCCGCTGATCCATCGACAGCGCGGCCGACGAGCGTGCCGCCAAACTCGATGACGTGGCCGGTGCCGCCCGCCATGCCAAGCTCGCCCACCACTGCAAGCGCCGCGTCCTTGGCGCTGACGCCGGGGCGAGGCTGCCGTCGAGCACGACGCGCATCGCCTTCGGCTTCTGCCGCACGAGGCACTGCGTCGCCAGCACCTGCTCGACTTCGGTGGTGCCGATGCCGAACGCCAGCGCGCCGAACGCGCCGTGCGTCGTGGTGTGGCTGTCACCGCAGACGATGGTCATGCCCGGCTGCGTCAGGCCCAGCTCGGGACCGATGACGTGGACGATGCCCTGATCGCCGGAGTCGAGATCGTAGAGCGGGATGCCGTATGTCGCGCAGTTGCTGGCGCAGCGCGTCGAGCTGTGCCCGCGCGAGTGATCGACGATGGGCAGATGCCGCGCCGTGGTCGGCACGTTGTGATCGACGGTGGCGAACGTCCGATCGGGCCGCCGCACCCGGCGGCCCGCCGCGCGCAGGCCGCGAACGCCTGCGGCGACGTCACTTCGTGGACGAGATGCAGATCGATGTAGAGCAGCGAGCGTCCATCGTCGAGCTCGCGGACGACATGAGCGTCCCACAGGCGATCGAGCAGCGTCCGCGGTCCGCTGGCGCGGGACATCGGACGCGCGCCGATGTCGGCGACAGCGGCGGGTTCAGACGGCATGGTAGGCGTGCTGATGATCGATCAGTTCGCCGAGCGCTGCTCACGACCGCGTCGCCGATCTCGGTCGTGGTCGCGGCGCGCCCGCCGGCGCGAGATCGGCCGGGCGCAGGCCCATGTCGAGCACGCCGCGAATCGCGGTCTCGACCAGGTCGGCCTCGCGCGGGAGCTGCGCGCGTGTGGCGCAGCAGCATCGCCACCGAGGCAATGGCGCCGAACGGGATTGGCGCGGTTCGTCCCGGCGATGTCGGGCGCCGAGCCATGGACCGGCTCGTAGAGATCGACGCGGCCGCCGATCGATCGCCGACGGCAGCATGCCGATCGAGCCGGCCAGCGCCGCCGCCTGGTCGCTGAGCATGTCGCCGAACAGGTTCTCGGTCAGCAGACGTCGAAGTGGCGCGGTTCGATGGCGAGACGCATCGCGCACGCGTCGACGTACATGTGCTCGAGCCGCACGTCCGGGTAGTCGCGTCGCGACTTCGGTCGACCGTCTGGCGCCAGAGCTGCGACGTTTCGAGCACGTTGGCCTTGTCGACCGACGTGACGAAGCGGCGGCGCTGCCGCGCCTGCTCGAACGCGACGCGGGCGACGCGGACGATCTCGTCGCGCGTGTAGCGCATCGTGTTGAACGCTTCGTCTGCGCTCCATCCGCGCGGCTGGCCGAAGTACAGGCCGCCGAGCAGCTCGCGGACGATCAAGCACGTCCGCGCCGCGCGACGCTCTCGGCGCGATACGGCGTCGCGTCGATCAGCGCCGGATCGGTGCGCGCCGGCCGCAGGTTGGCGAAGCCGCCGAGCGCGGTGCGCAGCTGCAGCAATGCCGACTTCCGGACGCTCGTCGGGCGGCAGTCGATCGAACGCCGGATCGCCGACCGCGCCGAGCAGCACCGCGTCGCTGTCGAGGCAGGCGTCGCAGCGTCCGTCGGGCAGCGGCGTGCCGTGCTGGTCGAGCGCCGCGCCGCCAATCGGGTATTCCTGGCAGTCGAACTCGTGCCCGAACGCGTCGGCAACGAGTCGAGGACGCGCGACGGCCTGCGCCGTGACTTCGGGACCGATGCCGTCGCCCGGCAGCACCGCGATCGTCAGACGCACGGTCTGAGCTCCTGGCGGACGCGGCTCATCGGCGGCCACCGCTTCGACGATGTGGACGTCCTCGATGGTCTTGACGGTATCGGCGGTCGCGACCAGCCGCGCGTAGACGCGGGCCAGCGCATCGGGCCGGAGGCGGAAGCCGAGCGCGCGGCAGCGCGCATCGACGCCGCGCGTTCCCGAATGTTTGCCGAGCACGAGCCGCGTGCCGGGCGCGCCCACCGACTTCGGGCCGCAGGATCTCGTAGGTCAGCGGGTTCTTCAGCACGCCGTCCTGATGGATGCCGGCCTCGTGCGCGAAGGCGTTGGCGCCGACGATGGCCTTGTTGGGCGGCACCGGCACGCCGACGATTTCGCTCAGCATGCGGCTCGTGGCGCAGAGTTCGGCGGTGCGGATGTTGGTGTCGATACGGCAGCCGATCGCGCCGCACGTGCAGCGCCATCACGATCTCTTCGAGCGACGCGTTGCCGGCACGCTCGCCGATGCCGTTGATCGTGCACTCGACCTGGCGCGCGCCCGCCTGCACGGCGGCCATCGAGTTCGCCGACCGCCATGCCGAGGTCGTCGTGGCAGTGCGCCGACAGGACGACGTCGTGCCGATCGCGCTCGCCGACGGTCGTGAACATGCGCGTGATGTCCGTCGGGCAGCGCGTAGCCGACCGTGTCGGGCAGGTTCACCGTCGTCGCGCCCGGCGCAGACCACGGCGTCGGCGACGTCGCACAGAAACGCCAGATCGCTCCGCGTCGCATCCTCGGCCGAGAACTCCACGTCGTCGACATACTGCCGCGCCAGCGCGACGGCTTCGGCCGCCTGCTCGAGGCAGCGCGCGCGATCGATGCGCAGCTTGTCGCGGAGGTGCAGGTCGGAGGTCGCGAGAAACACGTGGATGCGGGGCCGCGCGGCCGCGCTCGACCGCGGCCGCCGCGCGCTCGACGTCGGCGCGTCACGCGCGCGCGCCAGGCCGGCGATGATCGGGCCGCCGAACCTCAGCCGCTATCGCGCGGACCGCCGCGAAATCGCCGTCCGAGGCAATCGGGAATCCGGCCTCGATGATGTCCACGCCCGAGCCGATCGAGCTGCCGCGCCAGCCGCAGCTTTTCGCTGGCCGTCATGCTGAAGCCGGGCGCCTGTTCGCCGTCGCGCAGCGACGTGTCGAACACACGAACCCGGAGGGGATCTGCTCATGAGGCCCAGTGTCGGGCCGCCAGAGGCTATAAATCAAATTGATAATTGTTCTGGGCGAATCACGATAGTTTATAGTACACGACGCCTTATGGACCTGTTTCAGCTCGAAGCGTTTGTCACCATCGTCCGGGAGGGGAGCTTTTCGAAGGCCGCCAAGGCGCTTGTACCGGACCCAGCCGGCCGTCAGCCAGATCATCCGCCGGCTCGAGGACGAGATCGGCCAGCCGCTGTTCGACCGCTCCAGCCGCCGCGGCGTGCTGACCGACGCCGGCCAGGTGCTGCTCGAGCACGCCGAACGGCTGATGAACTTCAAGGACCAGGCGCTGGCGGCGCTCGACGATGTGCGGCACCTGCGGAGCGGCCAGCTGGTCATCGCGACCAACGAGCTGACCTGCCTGTACCTGCTGCCGCTGCTGCACGAGTATCGGCGGCTCCATCCGGCGGTGCGGCTGTCGGTGCGGCGAGGCACTCGCCAGCCGGATTCCGACCGACGTGCGCGACTACGGCGCCGATCTCGGCGTCGTGACCTATCAGCCGCTCGACGCCGATCTGCAATCGGTCGTCGTGTATCGCGACCAGCTCGCGTTCGTCGTGCCGCCGACCATCGCTTCGCGCAAGCGCGGCGAGGTGAGCATCAAGGATCTGGGCGACGAGCCCTTCGTCGCGCATCATGTGTCGTCGCCGTATCGCGCGAAGGTCGTCGAGACGTTCCGCAAGCGCCGCGTCACGCTGCAGATGCCGGTCGAGATGCCGACCATCGACGCGATCAAGAAGTTCGTCGCGGCCGGTCACGGCGTCGCGCTGCTGCCGGCGATCGCGGTCGAGGGCGAGCTCGCGCGCGGCGAGCTGGTCCGGGTCCGCGTCCCGGAGCTGGCGTTCGAGCGGCCGGTGCGGCTGATCTATCGCAGGGGCGGATCGCTGTCGCACGCCGCCGCGGCGTTCCTGACCGTCGCCGAAGCGCACGCCGCCAAGGCTCGCAGCCGCTACGCCTTCACGCGCGAGTAACCGGTTCGCGCTACCGCGGCCGATCGCTCGGCGGACACTCGTACCGTCACCGCGTCGGCCGATCACGACGGCCTGACCCGTCTGCGTCAGCACGTCCACCGACTCACGAATTTCGGCCGGCAGGACGGCGAGGTTCGCGATGGCGTAGCGCGGCGTGCCAGGGACGAGCCATCTGGCGAACGAGGCCTGCGTCGCAAACGTGCTGTCGTCTCCGGTGCGCGCCGACGCCCGAGCGTTGCCGAGCACCGCCAGGTGCAGCCAGTAGGCGGTGTGCTCGTTGCCGACGAGATAATCCACGCAGTCGGGCGGCACGTGCGCCCGCGCCCATTGCCCCGCGGCGAAGAGTCGTGCGAGACGACTGGGGTCAGCCGTGTCCAGCGTTCGCGGCGCGTCACCGTCGACGCGACGGCGATCACCAGGAGCCACGCTCCGACGGTGGCAAGCGTCCGTCGCCAGCGAGCGCCTCGCAGGCGGCCTTCGATTGCGGACGCGAGCCAGGCGATCGCCAGCAACGGCGGCGGCGATAGCGGGGTAGATGGCGAGGTAGATCATCTTGATCGCCATGTACGGCGTGGCCGGCACCGCGCGCCGTGGCGATGATCCAGAGCGCGACCGCCTGTACGGCCAGCGCAACGAGGAGTGCGACCACGACCCGCGAGCGCCGTTCCATGGCGGCGCACACGAGGCCCGCTGCGGCCAGGAGCGGCAGCCAGACGCCGAGCACCGCGGGCGACGGCTGCGTCACCGCGCCGCTCGTTCCCAGAATAGACACCCAGCTCGTTCGACCGGCCGCGTGGACGATCGCCACAACGGCGACGGGAAGGGCTCCGAGCAGCAGCGATCGGAACTGCTCGGCGCGATGGAGCTCGGACCGCAGGGCGAGTGACGGCGACAAACAACAAGAGGAGAGGCCCGAGCCATACCGGCCACGTGAGAAAGACCGCGCACGCGCCCAGCGCGAACAGCGCGAGCGGCGCACGCGCCGGCGCCTGGTCCCACCAGAGCAGCGCCCACCACGCAAACACGGCAAAGAGCTCGGAGACGACCTGCGCGAGAAACGAATCCTGCAGAAACGATCCGGCACTATAGCTGGCCGTGTGAATGACGCACAGCACACGCCAGCACCGCGGCGGGAACACGCACGCGGTCGTCGTCGAGCACGCGGCAGACGATGAGCGCGAAGAGTCCCAGCTTGAGTGCGACGGTGAACGCGACGACCGGGTAGAGCGTCTGGAAGGCGTCGGTTCGCCAGAGCCATCCCGCGATGACGGCGAGGATATGCAGGCCCGGCGTGTAATCCGCCATCTCGCCGAGGAACGCGCCGGCGGCGGGATCGTGGACGAGCGTGCCATGCCGCTGCAGATAGTCGATGAGCAGCAGATGGTGCGTGAGGTCGGGGCCGCTGCCGGGCGGCAGCAGCGCCGGCCACGTGGCCCAGAGCAGCGCGGCCACGACGCTGCGTCACCGTGGCAACGAAGAGCGCCACGTCGCCCGGGCGAAACTGGCGTGCGCGGCCACATGAGGATCGCCAGCGCGATGGCGCCCATGGTCGCGCCGGCGACGGTCGCGGCCGGCGCGAGCCCGATTCGGACCAGATCGAACGCCGTACGACAACAGCACCGCCAGTGCCAGCCACCCCACGACACACGCGGCGAGCCACTCCGCGGTGCTGAGCCGTGGGCCGAGGCGATCCGTTGACGCGACGCTCATTTCCGGCGTCGCGCGGCGGGGCGGCGTCGCGTTGTCTGGAGCGGCCGCAAGAGCGCGTCCATGTCGTGCGTGATCCAGGCGGTGGCGGTGCCTTCCTGGTGCACCGCCCACGACATCAACGACCCGCCAACCGTGACTTCGATGGCGCGCGCGAGGTCGGCCGGCCGAGTCGTCGCGACAAGCTCGCCGGCGGCGACAGCCTCTTCGACGAGCCGCTGCAGCTCGCGCCGGCTGGCGCGGGCGTGAATCAGCAGGAAGCGGCGAAAATCGGGATCGGTGAGGTCCTGCTGGAGCCACGACAGATGGTGCGCGAGGACGTCGGCCGACTCGCCCATGTGGGCCATGCAGCGGCCGTAGGCATGCAGCGCGGCCAGCGGCGACGGGTCCGCGGCGCGCAAACCGGCGAACAGATCGCCGGTCGCCGTTCGCGAAGCGTTCGGACAGCGCCAGGAGCAGCGCCCGCTTCGATCCGAAGCGCTGCACGAGGGCGCTGGCGGTCAGTCCCGCCTCCGCGGCGATCTCGGCGAGCGTGACCTCGCGCGGTCCCAGCCGCGACATCACCGTCGTCGTCGCCATGAAGATCTCGTCGTCGGACGCCTTGCGCGGCCGCGGGCTCATGGGCAGACACTTGACATTTCTAAACGCAAGTTTAGAATGCCGGTTGATAACTGCATGGGCGTTTAGTATCGGGCAGGTGCGGGCAAGTGGGGCAGGAGCGCCCGCCTTTGCGGCCGCAGGCCGCTTCGGCGCGGTCGCGCCGTAGCTCGCCAGTCGTTGGAGCGAGCGGAGGCGGATGGGGCAGGTGGGGCAGGAGGACGTATGAAGCCGCTGATCGATCGCATCGCCGTTGTCGCGGGCGCCACGCGTGGCGCGGGGCGAGGCATTGCCTGCATGCTGGGCGAGGCTGGCGCGACGGTGTATTGCACCGGACGAAGTGTCGCCGGCCATCCACCGGCGGGCGGCGCCTACGCGGGTCGGCCCGAAACGATCGAGCAGACGGCCGCGATGGTGCGCGAGCATGGCGGTGTTGGCCATGCAGTACGCGTGGATCACGGCGATGCGTCTCAGGTTGCGGATCTCGTCGCCGCAGCTCGATCGCGTCCACGGCCGCGTCGATATTCTCGTGCTCGACTTCTGGGGCGACGACCAGCCGGTGCCGTTCGGCACGCCGTTCTGGTCGATTCCCACGGCCGATGGCCGGCAGACGATCGAGCGCACGCTGTGGCCGCACGTGATCACCCTGCAGGCGCTCGTGCCGCTGATGCGGCGGGCTCCGACGGGCGGTCGGGTTCCCGCGGCTCGTCGTCGAAGTCGGCGATGGTCCGTCACTCGTCTACCGCACGAGCTTCTTCTTCGATCTGGCCGCGGTGCTGCGGGCGCGGCTCGCCTACGCCGCTGCCGAAGAGCTCGCGCCTGACGGCATCACGGTAATCGGCGTGTCGCCCGGCTACTTGCGAAGCGAAGCGTCACTCGATCGATTCGGAGTCACCGAGCGCACGTGGCGCGAGGCGGGGACCACGGATCCGGCATTTCTCGAATCGGAGACGCCGTTCTATCTCGGTCGCGCGATCGCCGCGGTCGCCGCAGATCCCGACTCGGCTCGATGGTCGGGCGGCTTGTACGGATCGTGGTCGCTGGCGAGCGCGTACGGCGTCCGCGACGTCGACGGATCGACGCCGGACTTCGGCGCCTACATGGCGCGCACCTACGGCGAGAGCCCGGGCCCCCTGCGCACGTCGCGCGCGATGGACGATTGGCGCGAGCGACCTGTCGAACGATTCGAGCACCAGTCATCAAGGAGGGCGCATGAGCGCGAAGCAACCGTTGAAGGGACAAGTGGCCATCGTCGCCGGAGCGAGCCGTGGCGCCGGAAAGGGCATCGCGCTTGCGCTCGGCGAGGCCGGGGCAACCGTGTACGCCCTTGGCCGCACCACGGTCAATGGCGCGAAGCCATCCGACGGCGCGCCTGGCACGATCGACGAGACGGCCGACGAAGTGAGCCGGCGCGGCGGACGCGGCATCCCGGTCGCGCTCGATTGCACCGACGCGGCGCGAGTCGAGGAGTGGTTCACGCGGTTTGCTGCCGAGCAGTCGCAGCTCGACGTGCTCGCGAACGCCGTGTGGGGCGCTGCCGACGGCGTGCGTTCGATCGACGAGATGATGGCGGCGTGGGGTGCGCCGTTCTGGACCCAGCCGACCGCCGCGTGGCACCGCATGATGCACGCGGGGCCGTACGTGTACTTCCTGATGAGCGTGCACGCGCTGCGGCTGATGACGCCACGGAAGCGGGGGCTGATCGTCGGGGTCACCGACAACTACGTCGAGCCGCCGCCGGGTCAGCCTGCCGGCGACCCGATGGCCGGCGGACAGCTGCGTCTGGCAGCTCGCGCATCAGTGCATCAACCTGCTGATGGCGGGCATGGCGCACGAAACGAAGAAGCACAAGATCGCGGTGGTCACCCTGATGCCGGGGTTCATGCGGACCGAGCGCGTGCTGGCCGCGATGACGACCGAGAGCTGAAGAAGCAGTTCGGCTTCGAGCACAGCGAGTCGACCGAATACATCGGCCGCGCCGTCGCCGCTCTGGCTGCCGATCCACGAGCGGTCGCACGCACCGGCAAGATCCAGTTCGTCGCCGATCTCGCCGCTCACTACGGTTTTACCGATACCGACGGACGGACGATCCCCCGCTTCAATCCGTTCGGATGAGGCGATCGGGCAGGAGGAACGTCCGCCGCGCCTCGTCGGACCAGAGCGTCTCGGCGGTGTAGAAGCGGTCGAGCACCGACGGCTTCCACGACAGCAGGTCGGGGTGTCGTCGCCGCGAAAGCCGGCCAGTCGGCGGCAGCGGTTCGCGCCTGACGCTCGTGGATCAACAGCAGATACGCCCAGGTCACGGTCGCGTGGTAGAGCGTGCTCGCGCCCTTGGCGTCGGCAAACCGTCGGAGCGCCGCGGGAAACGTCTCGAGCGCCGCCGGCATCCCGTCCCGCATGACGAACAGCCAGGCCATCCGGACGTGATCGACGTGCCGGAACGACTCGGTCGGCAGGTCGTGTCGAGGAACCGAGACACGAGGTCGCGATCGCTGATCGTCGCCGTGGCGTTCATGCTCGCTTCCCTGGGCGCTCTTTCAGCCGGTGCGCATGCCGGGCGTCGAGCGTGAGACCAAAGACCTTCTTGAGCTCGGCGATGCGCTGCTGCGACGCCTTTTCGAACGGGGCCTTCCCTTCGAACGCATGCAGCACGATGCCTTCGAGGAGATCCCCCAGCGAGATGTCGTGATAGTCGGCGAGCGCCTTCAGGACCTTGAGCAGCCGCTTCTCGAGCCGGACTCCGGTCTGCACCCGCTCGACGATGAGCGTGTCGTCTGATTGTTGTGACATTGGTATGTTGGTACCAACATACCATAGAGCCGGCCGCGGATCCGAGGCTCGACTATCGCCGCCGCGCGGCAGCCGGGCGACTCACTCGACCGGCATCGCGCCGACCGTTCGCACCATCTCCTCCACCCGGGCGTCGCGGCGGAGCTCGTCCCACACCGGTTCGACGCCGAGGTGCGCGAGCGTGGCGACCCGCATGGTCAAGGCCCGTTGCAGCCAGCCGACGGCTTCATCGACGTCGCCAAGCGCGCCATGCACCATCGCCAGCCCGTCGGGCGGAACGTATCGCGTCGCCCGTTCGCGTTCGAGATGGGCGAGCAGCCGTCGGGCCGCCGTGTGGTCGCCAGTGACCGCGTAGCCGTAGGCGAGCTCGGCCTGGGCCGCGGTCGAACCCTCGTTGAGCGTGGCGACGCGCCGCAGCTCGGCGATCGCTGCCGAGCCGCGTCCGTGCTGAAGGTGCACGAGGGCGAGATCGCGGCGAGCCTGCGCGAAGTCGGGATCGATTGTGAGCGTGCGCGTGAGCTGCGTGGCCGCCTCGTCGTAGCGCCGCGCCAGGTACAGGACGTAGCCGAGCGCGGTATTCGCCGAGAGCGAGAGCGGCTCGGCCACGATCGCTCGGCGAGCCTCGTCGATCGCATCCTGATGGCGACCGGTCGCGCTGAAGTAGTAGGCGTACCATTGATGGGTCGTCGCGTCGCCGGGCTCGAGGGCGATCGCGCGTGTGAAATGCCAACCGGCGGTGCGCCAATCCCAGTCGAAGGTCATCGCGGTTCGCCCGAGCGAGGCATGGGCGCGGGCGAGGTTGGGGTCGAGAAGCAGCGCGCGATTTGCCGCGTCGCGCGCACGCGGCATGGCCTCGCGTGGATCGGTCGCGCCATAGCTGGCCAGGAGCGCCCAGCTTTCGGCCAGTCCGACATGTGCGGCGGCGAAGCGCGGACTCAACGCAACCGCCCGCGTAAAGTGCTGGAGACTCAGCTTCAGGCTTTCCTCGGACCGGCGCGTCAGGGCCGCTCGACCGAGATCGTAGGCGTCGCGAGCGGCGAAGATCGGCGTGTGTGTCGCGGCGCTCTCCACGCCGCGGGACTTCTCGGCACCCGCCTCGAGCGGTTTCGCCGAATTGCGCGTGGCAGTGATGGCCAACGCCGCAATCGTCACGACCATTGCGGCTGCTGCTGCCGCCGAGAGCCACACCCCGCCGGGAATCCACCTGAGCCGATGGTTCACCGGCCGTTGCTCGGGCTCGGCCGCGACCGTTGGATCAGCGGGCTCCGCGGAATGAACGTCGGCGATGAAGCGATAGCCGCGCTTGGGTAGTGTTTCGATGAAGCGCGGGCTGGCCGCCAGGTCGCCCAGCGCATCGCGAAGCTTGGTGACGCTCTTGTTGAGGCTCTGATCGAAATCCACCGTCACATCGTCCGGCCACAGCGCCTTGCGCAAGTCGTCGCGCGTGACGACTTCCCCTGGCCGCGTGATCAGCGTGCGCAGGACATCGAATGGCTGCTGCTGCAGGCGCACCCGCTTTCCGCTCTTGAAGAGCTCGCCCGATGACAGATGCGCTTCGAAGACCCCGAACCGGATGACGTTCACCCTTCCTTCAACACCCGACCCGCAGCCGGTTATTCCAGGGAAGTCAGGCCGGTAACTGCAGCGACGCGAAGCACTTGGCAGGGAAGCCAGAGACCTGTCGCGGTGGAGCATCCTGCCGCCGGCGGTCGCGTCTCACTCCACGACCCGTGCTTCGGCAACCCGCCCCAGCCGGTTCAGAGGAGGACGCATGCGACGAATCAACTTCTCGACGAACAATCCCGCAAGTCGCGGCGAGATCGCCGCGCTCGTGGCGATTTTCGTCGTGGCCTGGGCGCTGCTGCCCGGCCAGGCCTCGAGCCACCGCGAGGCACCGCTTATCGCGCAGGATCCGATGGCGGACAACACCGACGTGTATGCCTGGCGCAACGCGGACGAGCCCGATAAGGTCACGTTGATCGCCAACTTCGTGCCGCTTCAGAAGCCGGACGGCGGTCCGAACTTCTACGGCTTCGATCCCAACGTGATTTACGAGATCCACGTCGACAACAACGCCGACGCCGTGGAGGACATCACCTTCCAGTGGCGGTTCACGACCGAGGTGCGCAATCCGGGAACGTTCCTCTACAACACGGGCGTCGTCACGTCGATCGACGATCCCGATCTCAACGTTCGCCAGTTCTACCGGCTGGTCCGGATCGATGGTCCGCGCCGCACCGGTCACTGTGACCGAGCTGACGGGCCGCCTGCCCGCCGCGATGCCGAACATCGGCTCACGCTCGACGCCCAACTACGCCAGCATCGGCGGCGCGATCCAGCAACTCCCTGGCGGGATTCGCGCGTTCGCCGGGCCGCGCGACGAAGGCTTCTACGTCGATCTCGCCGTGTTCGATCTGCTCGGCATTGGCGCGGGTCAATCCGAGGACAGCACCGCGGGCTTCAACGTCAGCACGCTGGCGATCCAGATGCCCATCAGCGCGCTGACCCGCAATCGCACCGCGCCGACGAGCCCGACCGATCCAAACGCCGTGATCGGCGTGTGGTCGACGGCGAGCCGCTTTGCGACGCGCACGCTGACGGCCGGCGCCCAGGCGCATACCGGGCCGCTGGTACAGGTCTCGCGGCTCGGCAATCCGCTCGTCAACGAGGCGGTGATCGATCTCGCGCGCAAGGACGCGTTCAACGGCCTCGAGCCGACGGGCGATGCCGTTGCGCTCGATCGCGTGACCGATCCGGAGGTGCCGAAGCTCCTCAAGGCGATCTTCAACGTGGACTCGCCGCCCGCTCCGCGCAACGATCTCGTCAGCATCTTCCTGACCGGCATTCCCGGACTCAACCAGCCGCCGAACGTGCGGCCATCGGAGATGTTGCGTCTCAACGTCGCGATCCCGCCGTCAGCCAATCCCGATCCGATGGGTGTGCTCGCCGGCGACACGGCCGGATTCCCGAACGGCCGCCGGGTTGGTGACGACGTGTTCGACATCGTGCTGCAGGCCGCCGCGGGCGCGACGCCGCTGACGCCGGCGTTCAACCGGCAGCCCAATAACCGGCTTGGCGACGGCATTAGTCGGAACGATGTGCCGTATCTGTCGCAGTTCCCGTATCTCGGTATCCCACATCCGGGGAACCGGTAACCGTTGCAGAAGACCGGAATCAGGAAGCTCGAGTCCAGGCCAGGTTCCTAGTTCCTCTGTGAGGCGCTGATATGTTCCGACGTCTTCTCATTCCCTCCGCTGTGGCCGTCACGATGGTGATGGTCGCTGTGGCCACCTGGCGCGATGCGCGGCCGCTGCCGCAGCCGCTCCGTCCGGCGGTGTCGCCGATCGACCTCACCACCCGAGACGAGTTGCAGGCGACCGTGGATCGCATGGAGCAGCGGTTGGCGGACAATCCCGCCGACGGCGACGCGGTCGTGCGACTCGCGCAGGCGTTGATTCGTCTCCAGCGCGTCAACAGCGACGCCACGGCGGTCGTCGCGGGCAGAACAGCGCGTGCGGACGTTCCTTGCCGCATCGCCCGATCACTACGAAGCCCAGCGCATCCTGGGTCCGGTGCTGCTGTCGCAGCATCGTTTCATCGATGCCCGACGCGAGGCTGAACGGGCGCGTGCGATGGACCCGCGCGATGCGTTCAATGACGGAGTCATCGGCGACGCCTCGCTCGAGCTCGGCGACTACGACCACGCCTTTGCGGCGTTCGATCGGATGGGGCAGCGGCGTCCTGGTCCATCCGCCTACGCGCGCGTCGCCTATGCGCTCGAACTTCGCGGCGATCTCGATGGGGCGCTCAAAAGCATGCGGATGGCCGCCGATGGCACGAGCGCTCACGACGCTGAAGGCCAGGCCTGGCACTATGCGCAGCTCGGCCACCTGTTGCTTCAACGTGGACGCGTCGGCGATGCGAAGCGCGAGTTCGAGCGAGCGGCGTTCACGTTTGCCCATCACCCGTACGCAATGACCGGGCTGGCGCGCGTGAAGATCGCCGAAGGTGATTATCCTGGTGCGCTGGGCGTGTATCAGCAGCTCCATGGCCGCACGCCGACGCCGGAAACCGCCGCGATGCTGGGCGATTTGCATGCTCGGCTGGGACAGGCCGCCGCCGCGGAGCGCCATTATGTCGAGGCTGAACGGCTCGAGCGCGACGGATGGGCATCCGAAGAGCCGCAGCCGCAGGCGCTGGCGAGATTTCTCGCCGAGCGCGGTCGCAAGATTCCCGAGGCCGTTGCCCTTGCCGAACAAGCGGCCGGGCAACGGCACGACATTCACACGATGGACGCTTTGGCGTGGTCGTACTTTCAGGCGGGTCGCTTGAACGAAGCGTCGACTGCCGCGGACGGCGCAACCCGAACGGGTACTCGCGATCCGCGGCTCCTCTATCACGCCGCGGCCATCAAGCAGGCCAGCGGCGATCTGCCGGCGGCCCGCGCGCTCATCGCCCGGCTGTCTGCGCCCGATGTTCAGCTCGATCTGCTGGCCTCGGATCGCGCGCGCGCATTGCTGGCAGAGATGCGAGCGGCGGCGAGCCTGGCCGACGGTCAGGCGGAACGCTGATGCGCCGTGCTCTGGTGCTCGCGTCGGTGCTGCTGCTCGTGTCGGTGCCGGCGCTCCAAGGTTCTGAAGCGTCGGCGCCAGCATCCGAATTTGGCACGATCGCTGGCGTCGTGCGCGACATGAGCGGCCTGGTCCTCCCGGGCGCGATCGTTACGATTCGCGATGCCACCGCGCAGGTGGTCGCGACCGCAACAACAGATGCCGCGGGCACGCATCGGACCCAACTTGCGCCCGGCATCTACGCGGTGGAGATCGCGCTCGTGAACTTCGCGACGCGACGTTATCCACCAGCGTCGCTGGCCGCACGCGACGTGCGATCCCTCGATACGACGCTCGCGCTCGTCCTCACCGCGGACGTCACCGTGACGGGGCGGCGCAGCTTCAGAAATCTGGCGGAGCTCGATGCCGCCGCCGATGGACTGCTCGGCATTGCCGCGACGGCGAGCGAAGGTCTCATCACCAATCGCCAGCTCGAGTTGCGGCCCGTGCTGCGTACCGGTGAGATTCTCGAAGCCATTCCGGGTGTGGTCATCAGCCAGCACAGCGGCGAGGGGAAGGCGAATCAGTACCACCTGCGCGGCTTCAACCTCGATCACGGAACCGACTTCGCGACGACGGTTGCGGGTGTGCCGGTCAACCTGCGGACCCACGCGCATGGGCAGGGGTACTCCGACGTCAACTTTCTGATCCCCGAACTGGTCGGCACGGTGCAGTTTCGAAAGGGGCTCTATTCCGCCGAGCAGGGCGATTTCTCGACGGCAGGCAGCTCTCACGTGAGCTATGTCAATCGCGTCGAGCGTCCTTTCGCGCGCCTGAGTATCGGCGGCGGAGGCTGGCGGCGCGCCCTTGCCGGCGCCTCGCCGCGAATCGCCGGTGGCGAACTGCTCGTGGCGATCGAAAACGTCCACAACGACGGACCGTGGGTGCACCCCGACGACTACGGCAAGACCAACGCGGTGATCAGGTTCAGTCGCGGCGATCTGCAGAATGGGTTCGCGGTGACCGGCATGGCCTACCGCGGCGAATGGAACGGCACCGATCAGGTGCCCATGCGCGCCGTCGAGAGCGGCAGTCTCCCGCGGTTTGGCGCGGTCGATCCGAGCACCGGCGGCAAGACGCACCGGTCGAGCCTCTCGGTGGACTGGCAGAGAGCAGCGGCCGCCGCGTGACGCGGGTCAATGCCTATGCCCTCCGATACGGCCTGAACCTGTTCTCGAATTTCACCTACACGTTGACGGATCCGGTCAATGGCGATCAATTCGAACAGGCCGATCGCCGATGGATCGGCGGCGGACGGTTCAGCCATCGTCAGCTCGTGACCGTCGCCGGCCGGCCCGCCGAGTTCGTCGCCGGTCTCGAGCTGCGACGGGATGCGATCGGCGAAGTTGGTCTGTATCACGACGCGCGCTCGCGAACGACTCGCCACCATTCGAAGCGATCGCGTCGATGAGTCGTCGGCCGCTGCGTTTGCGCAGCACGACGTGCAGTGGACGCCGTGGTTCCGCAGTAGCCTTGGCGCGCGTGCCGATCGATTCTGGTTCGACGTCACCGCTGGCCATCCGGCCAACAGCGGATCGCGGGCGGCTGGACTCGTCAGTCCCAAACTGAGCGTCGTGCTCGGCCCCTGGCGGCGGAGCGAGGTGTATCTGAGCGCCGGAACGGGCTTTCATTCGAACGATGCGCGCGGCGTGACGCTGACCGTCGATCCCGTCTCGGGCGAGCCGGCAGATCGCGTTCAGCCGCTGACGCGAGCGCGCGGTGCGGAGCTCGGATTCCGATCGCTGCCGATCCGTGGGCTCCAGGTCACCGCGGTCGGCTGGACGCTCAACCTCGATTCGGAGCTCGTGTTCGTCGGCGATGCCGGCACGACCGAAGCCGGCCGTCCAAGCCGACGAGAAGGACTGGAACTATCGACGTTGTTCGCGGTGCGCCCCTGGTTGTCGCTCGACGCAGACGTCGCCTGGTCACGCGCGCGATTCACCGATGTCGATCCGGCCGGGCGGCACATCCCTGGCGCGCTGGCGCGCGTGATCGCAGCCGGCCTGACCGTTCACGAGCGCGGCCGCGTCGGCGGCAGCCTGAGGCTGCGCCACTTCGGACCTCGTGCCCTCACCGAGGACGGCGACGTTCGCTCGCGCGGCACGACGATCGTGAACGGCCAGATCGGGCTGGCGATCAACCCGCGCACACGGCTGGTGCTCGACGCTTTCAACCTCTTCGACCAGAAGGTCAGCGATATCGAGTACTTCTACACCTCGCGGCTTCCTGGCGAGCCGGCTGCCGGCGTCGCGGATGTCCACCGCCATCCCGCATTGCCGCGCAGCCTGCGACTGGGATTGCAGATCGGGTTTTAGCAGCAATCCTTCGGGAAGAAATAGCGGCGCCTTCACAAGGCCAGGCTAAAGCCTGGCCCCACAACACGGGTCGGCACCAATAATGTTGTGGGGCCCGGCTTTAGCCGGGCCTGGCGATCTGTTCAAAGCGGCGATCCCTTTAATTCCATTTCAAGCCACGCAGCTGATCGAGGTTCAGGTTGCCGCCAGAAAGCACCGCGGCAACACGTGAACCAGGCGGCATCTTGACCAGGCCATGCAGGAGCGCCGCCACTGGCGCAGCGGCGGCGCCTTCGACGACGAGCTTGCAGCGTTCCATCACCCAGATCACCGCGTCGAAGATGTCGCGGTCGGGCAGCGTGACGATCTCGTCGACGTATCGCTGCACGACCGAGAAGTTCAGTTCGCCGACCCGTCGGACGCGTAGGCCATCGATGATCGTGTTGCACTCGATGGTCTCGAGCGTCCCGGCCTGGAGGCTGCGCTGCATCGCCGGGCCGTCGCTCGACTCCACGCCGATGACGCGAATCGCCGGATTGAAACTCTTGGCTGCCATTGCGACGCCGGAAATCAGCCCACCACCGCCGATGGGCACGACGATGGCGTCGACCGCCGACCAGTCCTGCACGACCTCGAGGCCCAGCGTGCCCTGTCCCGCAATCAACTGCTCATCGTCGAACGGATGCACGTAGGTGAGTCCTTCGTTGCGAACCAGTTCTTTGGCCTTTTCGTTGGCCTCGTCCCAGATCGAGCCGTGGAGGACGACTTCGGCGCCGTAACCGCGCGTGGCCGCGACCTTTGATGGGGTGGCATTGGCGGCCATGCACACGACGGCCCGGATCCCGTGGATCCGTGCCGCCAGGGCAACGCCTTGGGCGTGGTTGCCGGCCGACGAGCAGACGACGCCGCGCCGCTTCTGCTCGTCCGGCATCAGGGCGAACTTGTTGAGCGGTCCGCGGATCTTGTAGGAGCCGACGCGCTGGAAGAGCTCGGCCTTCAGACGAACGTCGTAGCTGGTGCGCTCGCTGAGTTGCCGCGACGTGAGGAGCGGAGTCCGTACGATGTGCGGGGCGATCCGCTCGCGCGCCGCTTCGAAATCCTTCAACTCGAGCGAAAACATGCTGGTTCCTGATAGCTGATAGCCGAAAGCCGACTGCTAGGGAGTTCTGACGCTTGCCCTGATGATGCGATCGAGCCGGGGAAACGACCGATCCAGATACGCATTGCCGGCCTCGAAGAGCGGCGCCTGCTTGCCGGCGCGAATGCCGCCGCCGGACGTTTCGCCGTACTCGCTGTTGAAGGCATCCACGACATTCATCCCCTGCGACACCCGGCCGAAGACGGCAAACGGCTCCTTGTCGAGCGTCTCGCTGTTGTCGCGCAGGTTGATGAACACTTGCGTGGTGCGGCCGTTGGGCACGGCGAACGCGAAGGCCACAGTGCCCTTCACGTTCGATTGCGTCGGCGGGTCGTCGGGAAATGTCCGCTCGCGCCACAGCTTCGACACGGCCGGATCGCCGGCAACCCCGAACTGTGCCCAGCGCCCAGCGACGACCCGGAACAGCCGCGAGTTGTCGTAATAGCCACGCCGTATCAACGTGTAGAAGCGATCGACGCCGCGGGGCGCCCAGTCGCGATGCACGTCGATCGTGACGGTCCCTTTGGAGGTCTCGAGCCGGACGTCGAACCGCTCGGGCGCACGTTCATCCTCGCTGGTGGCCTGGGACTGCCGGCTCGCGGCGTACGTGAAGGTCGATGAGAGCTGCGGCCCGCTGATCGTGAGCGCGAGCAACAACAGCGCGGGCGACGGCTGGCGGCGGAGGATCGGCATCAGCCGATCCTACCGCCGTCAGGTCAGCGTCCGACGGGTTCGGCGATGCGCACGGGCTTCAGGAACGGCATCATCTCCCGCAGCCTGGCGCCCACCTCTTCGAGCTGCTGGTGCTGTTCACGCTCCCGCGTCGCGTTGAACGTCGTCCGTCCGCGGGCGTTCTCGCCGATCCAGGCCTTGGCGTAGGTGCCGTCCTGGATTTCAGTGAGGATCTGCCGCATGGCCTGCCGCGTCTCGTCGGTGATGATGCGCGGCCCGCCCGTGTAGTCGCCATGCTCGGCGGTGTCGCTGACCGAGTAGCGCATGTAGTTCAGGCCGCCGCGGTACATCAGATCGACGATCAGCTTGAGCTCGTGGAGACACTCGAAGTACGCAACCTCGGGTTGGTAGCCGGCCTCGACGAGCGTCTCGAAGCCCGCTTTGACCAGCGCGCTGACCCCGCCGCAGAGCACGGTCTGCTCGCCGAACAGGTCGGTCTCGGTTTCTTCCGCAAACGTCGTTTCCAGGACGCCGGCCCTGGTGCAGCCGATGGCCGCCGCGTACGACAGGGCCAGCTCGCGGGCGCCTCCGCTGGCGTCCTGATGCACCGCGAGGAGCCCCGGTGTGCCCGCTCCCTCGACAAAGAGCTCGCGCACCCGATGCCCGGGCGACTTGGGGGCGATCATCGCCACGTCCACGTTCGGCGGCGGCACGATCGTCCCGAAGCGGATGTTGAAGCCGTGCGCGAAGAGCAGGACCTTGCCAGGCGCGAGCGCGGGGGCAAGGGCGTCGCGATAGATCGCGGGCTGCGTCGTATCCGGCGTCAGCAGCATGATCACGTCGGCCCATGCCGCAGCGTCGGCGACCTCGGTCACCCGCAGGCCCTCGGCGAGGGCGCGCGGCCGCGACTGGCTGCTGGCGGGCAGGCCGACGGTCACCTCCACGCCGCTGTCGCGCAGGTTCAGCGCGTGCGCGTGGCCTTGTGATCCGTAGCCGATGACGGCGACTTTGCGTTGCCGGATGAGGTCGAGGTTCGCCGAACTGTCGTAATAGAGAGTAGCCATCCGTTGCTCCTGGCGGGCCGCAGCTGGTTCCGGGACCGCGTCTGATTTCACTCGCGCTCTACACCGAGTACGAAACTTGTTCCTGCCCGTTGGGGTCGTCATCCGAGAGGTCGTCGCGCCCTCGTCGCGATTCGTCGGCGGCCTGGTCGGTCGCGGCGCCGCGCGCCATTGCCACCCGCCCGGTCCTGGCCATTTCGAGAATGCCGAAGGGACGAAGCACGTCCACGAGGCTGTCGACCTTGTCCTCGCTGCCGGTGATTTCGACGATGAGCGAGTCCGGCGCGACGTCCACGACCCGCGCGCGGAAGACGTTGACGAGCTGCATGATCTCGCTGCGAGTCGCCGGCGACGTCGCCACTTTGACCATCGCGAGATCACGCGAGACCGACAGCCGCGTCGGCAGCACTTCGACGCGCCGCACGTCGATCAGCTTGTAGAGATTGGCCTCGATGCGCTCGGGCGGCGTGTCGGTGTCGACGACAACCGTCATTCGCGATTCGCCCTCCCGGTCGGTGTGCCCGACAGTGAGCGAAGAGATGTTGAACGCGCGCCGCCGGAAGAGCGACGACACGCGGTTGAGGACGCCAGGGGCGTCGTCGACATACACGGCGAAGGTGGTCAGCATGTCTCTTCCTGTTCTCTGGTACTCGAGGTCTACGGTCTACAGTCCACGGCCCACGGTTTATCGGCGGTTCATCGGCTAACGGTGCACAGGTCGGTTCCGTCGACCGTCGACTGTCGGCCGTGGACCAGCTGCCGGGCGGCCTACCCATCCGCGCCTGTTTCTGCGATTGCGCGAAGGGCGCCGGATCATCGCGTGCAGATCGGCGCCGGCCGGGACCATGGGGTACACCGAGTCTTCCTGCTCGACGCGGAAGTCGATGAGCACCGCGCGGTCGTCAGCGCGGGCCGCCGCGATCGCTGGAATCACGTCGGGGCGCGTCGTCACCGACATCGCGCGGAGGCCGTAAGCCTCGGCGAGGCGGACGAAGTCGGGGTTGTGCAGCGGCGTCGCCGCGTAGCGGCGGTCGTAGAAGAATTCCTGCCACTGCCGCACCATTCCGAGAAAGCCGTTGTTGACGAGCGCGATGTTGATCTTCAGGCGCTCCTGAGAAATCGTCGCCAGCTCGCACAGCGTCATCTGGAAGCCGCCGTCGCCGACGACGCACCACACCTCGGCCTCGGGTCTGGCGATCCGCGCGCCGATCGCCGCCGGCAGCGCGAAGCCCATCGTCCCCAGCCCGCCCGAGGTGATGAGCGATCGCGGCCGTTCGTGGTGGTAGTACTGCGCTTCCCACATCTGGTGCTGGCCGACGTCGGTGACGACGACAGCATTGCCCTCGGTCGCGCGCCACAGATCGTGCATGACGTGGGCGGCGTAGAGATGACCGTCGTCGGGCAGGTTCTGGATGTCGCGGACGGCGGCGTCGCCTTTCAGGACGCCGATGTGCTGCCGCCAGGCGCTGCGGTCGCCGCGCCGGACGCGCTGGGCGATCGCGTCGAGCGCGGTCGCGAGGTCCGCGACGATGCCGACATCGACCGCGACGTTCTTGCCAATTTCGGCGGCATCGATGTCGAGGTGAATCTTGCGAGCGCCGGTGGCGTAGGTCTTCAGGTTGCCGGTGACGCGATCGTCGAATCGCATGCCGCACGCGACGAGCAGATCCGCGTCCTGGATGGCGGCATTGACCCAGGCCTCGCCGTGCATCCCCATCATCCCGAGGTTGAGCGGGTCGGAGGCGGGGAAGCTGCCGATGCCAAGCAGCGTCATCGCCACCGGAATGTCAGCGTGGCGTGCAAAATCGAGAAGCGCTTGCTCGCAGCCAGACAGCGTGACGCCGCGTCCCACGAGGAGAACGGGGCGGGTCGCGTCATTGATGAGCGAGGCGGCGGCGCTCAGCGCCTGCTCGTTGAGTGCGGGCGAGCGCCGCGTGACCGGACGCGACGGCGCCGCCCCGTCCCAGTCGAACTCAGCGCGCGTCTGCTGTGCGTCCTTCGTGATGTCGATCAGGACCGGCCCCGGACGTCCGGCCCGCGCCAGCGCAAACGCCTCGCGCACCGCCGGCGCCACGTCCGCGGCGCGCCGCACCAGGTAGTTATGCTTGGTGATCGGCAGCGTCACGCCGGTGATGTCGGTTTCCTGGAACGCATCAGAGCCAATCAGCTTGCTGCCGACCTGGCCCGTGATGCAGACGATGGGCGACGAGTCGAGCATCGCGGTCGCGATGCCGGTGACCATGTTGGTCGCTCCCGGCCCGGACGTGGCGATGGCGACGCCGACTTGTCCTGTCGCCCGCGCGTAGCCATCGGCCATGTGGGTGGCGCCCTGCTCGTGGCGCACCAGCACGTGCCGAATCGGGTAACCGAGCATCGCGTCGTACGCCGGCAGAATCGCGCCGCCCGGGTAGCCGAACACGTCGGTCACGCCCTCGCGGACCAGACACTCCCATAAGATTTGCGCACCAGTCAGTTGCATTACGAGCTCCAGGATTTCCTATTGCCGCACTACGTATCGGTCACACAAAACAAAAAAGCCATCACCCGGCGGGATGATGGCTTTGGAGGGGTTCGTCTTTGCGCAAGCCATCATCCGTCGCGTTCGGGAATGCCCCGAACGACGGTAACGATGATGACGACGCGGACGATGCTCGACGAGAGCATGGCTGATGTTTTACCTGTGACTCGGGCGCGAATGCAAATTCGAAATTCTTGTGGGCTCATAAGCGAAACGCGCCAAGAACCTTGAGCCACGTCGTCGCCGCTTTGAGCTCCTGGAAGGCGACTGCAGGAATCGGACCGCCCTCCGCGCCGACCATTTCCACCACAAAGTGATACTCGAAGGCGTGGTCGGCCGGCCGACCCTCGATTTTCGTAATACTCAAGCCAGATTTGGCAATGGGCTGGAGCGCATGAACCAGGGCGCCGGGCTCGTGTTTCAGGCCAAAGGCGACGAGCGCCTTCTGAGGGTCGGCGATCGGCGTGGTGTACGCCGGGCTCGAGAGCAGCAGGAAGCGGGTCCAGTTGTCGCGCCGGTCCTGAATGTGCTCGGCGATGATCGCGGCGTCGTAGAGGGCGGCCGCGCGGCGCGAGGCAATCGCTGCGGTTCGGCCGTCGTTGGCTTCGACCGCCATCCGCACCGCGCCGGCCGTGTCGAACACCGACACCGCCTCGATTCCGCGATTGGCACGGAAGAAGTCGGCGCACTGCGCCAGCGCCAGCGGATGCGACATGACCCGAGTCACCGTGGCGCGTGAGGTGCCGTGCGGCGCGACCAGGACGTGATCGATGTTGATCGACGTCTCGCCGGCGACGACGATGTCGTTGGCTAGGAGCAGCTCGTAGACCTGCGGCACCGTGCCCGAGACGGCATTCTCGACCGGGACCACCGCGTGGGTGACGCGGCCGTCGGTAATGGCGTCGAAGGCTTGTTCGAGCGTGGCGCAGGGCATGAGCCGCGCCTCGGCACCCAGCAAGAGCTGAGCTGCCTCCTCGCTGTAGGCGCCGGGCGCGCCTTGATAGGCGCCATCCGCGAGCGATCTGTAGACGTCGACGTGTTGCATGGCAGGGACTGGGGTCGGGATCAGTATCCCTGATCCCTGATCCCTAGGATAATCAGAACCATGAAGCGTGGCGTTGGCCTCGTCATTTTCCTGCTCGGCCTTGCCGTCATGGTCTCCGTAGTCGGCCTGGCTCTCCTATACGTCCTCGTCTCGCCGGGCCCGCGCGTCGCGGCGCGCTCGACGCTTGTGCTCCGGCCGGGCGGCGAGCTGTACGACGTCGCCCCCAGCGAGGTCCTGCAGTTCGTCGGCAGCGACGACGCGCGGACGGTCCGCGCTTATGTCGATGCGCTGCGCAAGGCGAAGGTCGACTCGCGTGTCAGCGCGTTGCTGCTCGCGCCGCGGGCGTTGACCTCGCCGTTCTGGGGCAAGGTGCAGGAACTGCGTGAGGCGGTCGTCGACTTCAAGTCGTCGGGCAAACCCGTCTACGCGTTCCTCGAATACGGGGGCGATCGCGAATACTTCCTCGCCACCGCGGCCGACAAGATCTACTTGCTGCCGACCGCGACGCTCGACGTCACCGGGGTCGCGACCTACGAAGTGTTCCTGCGCGGCACGCTCGATTGGGTCGGCGCCTTCCCCGACCTGCTGCACATCGGCGACTACAAGACGGCCATCAACATCTTCACGGAGAAGACCTTCACCCCCGCGCACAAGGAGATGTCGGTTTCGCTCAATCACGATCAGTTCGAGCAGCTCGTGCGGACCGTGGCCGACGGACGCCGCAAGACGGAAGCCGAGGTTCGGGTCGCCATCGACGATGGACCGCTCCTGCCGGAGGACGCGTTGCGCCACGGCCTCGTGGACGATCTCGCGTACGAGGATCAACTCGACGATCTGGTCAACGACGTCGGCGGTCCTGGCCGCCTCCAGCTGATCGAGAGCGACGACTACGCCGACGTGACGTGGGAGTCGCTGGGGGTCGCGCGGCCCAACAAGATCGCGCTCCTGAACGTTGTCGGCGCGATCACGCTGGGACGGAGCGGCTACGACCCGGTCAACGGCCCGGTCGTCGGCTCGGATTCGATCGTCGAGCACATCCGCGAGATCCGCGCCGATTCGTCGGTAAAAGCGATCGTCGTCCGCATTGACAGCCCCGGCGGGGCGTCCACGGCCTCCGACGTGATCTGGCGCGAGCTGATGATCACCAAGAACGACGCGCGGAAGCGCCCGATCGTCGTCTCGATGTCGGACCTGGCAGCGTCCGGCGGGTATTACGTGGCCATGGCCGGCGACGTGCTGGTGGCGCAGCCCGGAACGCTCACCGGCTCGATCGGGATCTATACCGGCAAGTTCGTCACCGGCGGATCGCTCGAGAAGGCCGGCGCGAACATCGAGGCCACAAGTGAAGGCCGGCACGCGGAAATCTATTCACCGGACCGCAAGTTCACGCCGCAAGAGCGGACCAAGGTCCTCGAGTCGATGCAGGCGTTTTACGACCAGTTCGTGGAAAAGGCCGCGGAAGCGCGGCAGACGTCGCCGGAGAAAATCGATCAGATTGGGCAGGGCCGGGTGTGGACCGGTCAGCAAGCCCGTCAGGTGGGGCTCGTGGACGAACTCGGTGGCCTCCAGGCGGCGATCGGCATCGCCAAGCAGCGGGCGCGTATCCCGGCCGAACAGGAAGTGATGCTGGAGGTCTACCCGCCGCGGCGCAGCTTCTACGAGGTCCTGAGCGATCAGTTCGATCAACCGGCGGCGCAGCGTTCGACCGCCGAGTCGATTCTCACGCTGCTCGGCCCGCGCGACCGGAAGATCCTGTCGGCCATGCTCGCGCCCTCGCGCCTGTTCCGATCAGGCGAAATCCTGGCGCACATGCCGTATGTGTTTCTGCGCTGTACAGGTTAAATTCCAAGTTCAGTTTCCGAGTTGCCAGTTTCGCACTGTTCAAACTGGACTCCGCTCAGCGCGTTGCGGGAATGGGGGCGCCTGCCGGCGTGAGCGCGCGCGACAGCGTGTCCTGATTGATCTGGATCTTCAGCTTTTCCTTCGCCTTCACCATGTAGCCGCTGAAGAGCCGATCGCGCCGCTGGTTCACCAGTTCGGCGCGCGTCTGATCGACGCCGGCCGCGATCTGCGCGTCGGTGACCGCTTCCTTTTCGACGACGCGGACAATCGCGGTGCCTTGCGGCGTCGGGATCGCATCGCTGACGCCGCCCTGGGGCAGTGTGAACGCGACCTTGTCGATGTCGGGGCTGATCCCGATGTCGGGGAGTGCCGCGCCGCGCGCGATCAGGTCGGTCGTCTTCACCTCGAGCCCGGCCTTCTTCGCCGCGCCGGCAAAGTCGGGCGCGGCCTTCAGCGTCGCCGCGATCTCGGCGGCCTTGGTCTTCGCGATCTCGGCGGCGCGTTCGCGCGCCAGGTCGTCGCGGACCTTGTCTTGCACTTCGGCGAGCGCGGGCACATACGGAGCCTGCTTCCCGGTCACCGTCACGAAAACCCAGCCGCGTGACACTCGAAGCGCCGGGCTGGCGGTGTTGTCGGCGAGCGAGAACGCCTGCGCCGACACTTCCGGCGACGGGCCCAGGCCATCGATCGGCTCGTCGCGAAGGAAGAGGCCGGTGTCCTGCACGTGGTAGCCGCGCTCCTTCGCGATGCGATCGAGATCCGCCGTCGTCTTGAGCTGCGCCTCGAGGCCCTTGGCGATCTGCTCGGCGTCGGCCTGCGCCTTCTGCCACTTCAGCTGCTCTTCGATCTCGGTCCTCAGCTCGGTCAGCGGCCGCGTCGTCGCCGGACGATGATCGGCGAGCTTGATGATGTGGAAGCCGAACGACGTTTTCACCGGATCGCTGACGTCGCCGGCCTTCATCTTGAAGGCGACGTCTTCGAACTCGCTGACCATCGTGCCGCGTCCGAAGTAGTCGAGATCGCCGCCGCGGGCGTTGTTGGACTCGTCCTCGGAGAACTCCTTGGCGAGCGCGGCGAAGTCGTCGCCCGACTTCGCGCGCTTGGCGAGCGCGTCGGCCTGCGTCTTGACGGCCGCTTCGTCCTTGCCCTCGGTCTTGAGGAGGATGTGGTTCGCCCGAATCTGCTCCGGCGTCGAGTACTGCGCGATGTTCTGCTTGTAGAACGCTTCGATGTCGGCCTCCGGCACCTTCACCGTCTGGCGGACCTGCTCGACGTCCACGAGCGCGTAGCGAATCTTGCGCTTCTCGCTGATTTGGTACGAGTCCTTGCGCTTGTCGAAGTAGCCGGCGACGTCGGTGTCAGTGAGCGTGACCTGGCTCTTGAACGCGTCGGGGGTCAGCGGCACGACCTCGAGCTTCACCTTCTCGTTCTTACGGCGGAATTCGTCGGCCACTTCGGCGTCGGTCACGGTCATCCAGCCGGTGACGGCCACGCGCAGTTTCTCGACGAGCAGCGCCTTGCGCAGGTTGTCTTCGAACTCCTGCGGTGTCATCGGCGGATTGTTGAACTGCAGCATCTGCCGGTAGCGGGTTTCGCCGATGAAACGACCGTTCTCCTGGAAAGCGGGGATGGCGAGGATTCGCGCGCGAATCTCTTCGTCGCCGACGGTCATGCCCTGACGGCGCGCTTCGGCGACCATGGCCTGCTCGTCAACGAGCTGCTGCATGATCTGCTGCTCGATGCCCAGCTGCCGCAGGAGCTGTTCGCTCAACTGCGAGCCATAGGCATTGCGATAGGCCTGGAGCTGGGCGCTGTAGCGGCGTTGAAACTCGCGAACCGTGATCTCGGTACCTTCAACTTCCGCCAGGACATCACTCGGCGCCGCGCCGGTACTCGTGAAGTTGGGGATGAAGAAGACCACGAAAGTCAGGACGACGAGCGCCAGGCTCCATTTGAGCCAGCCACGGTGGCGCCGCATCCGGTCGAGCATCGTCATAGCGTTGGTTCCTAGTGGAAACGATGATCGTAACACGGGGTGGCTCAACCGGAGGGGCGGCGGCGGGTCGCGCACGAAAGAGAAAAAATGCGCGGGCCGACGCTTGCAAGGAGCGGCAGTTCTGCGTGTCCGTGTGATATATTTCACAGCCATAGAAGGACTTACGGCGGTTCGGACCTCGGGATCGGGCGGTCTGGCACCGGCTGGAAGTCGTATGACCCGATGTCACCCTCGCCGGGTGTCCGCCCCGACCTCGCGACCCGCCTCCGCTCGAGCAAGCGCGCCTTAGAGAGTCGTCTCGGGAAACCTGACACGCACTTGTCGCTGATGCGGGCCGCCCACGCGACCCTCGACCCGGAGCGGATCGGCGAGCTCCTGGCGACGCAGGCGATCGCGTGGTTCAAGGTCGCGCATGTGATGGTGATCGCGGCCGATCACGAGGGGGAAGTGGTGCCGATTGCCGGCCGCGGCATGACGGGCAAGCTGCCGGCGGCGGCGATGGCGGCGGCGCGCTGGGTGCTTGGCAATGGCCGCGAATTCGCGACCGCGGATCTGAAAGCCGATCCGCGAGTGAGCGGACCGTGTGGGGCGACGCTGGCTCTGCCGTTGCGGGCGCGCTCGCGAAACGTGGCGGTCCTGGTCGTCGTGGATCGCCAGCGATCGAAAACCGTCCCGACGCTCGGCGAACGGGTGACCGGGCTGTTGGCGTCGGCCTTCGAAGGGCCGACGGTGGCGTTGGACAACGCGCTTCGCCTCCGGCGGGCGGAAGCGCTATCGGTCACGGACGACCTGACCCAGCTCTACAACTCGCGGTACCTCAACCAGGTGCTGCGACGCGAAACGAAGCGGGCGTCACGGAGCGGCCGGCCGTTGTCGCTGCTGTTCGTGGACCTCGACGGGTTCAAGAACGTGAACGACAATCACGGCCATCTCGCGGGAAGCCGCGGGTTGGTCGAGGCGGCGGAAGTGATTCGCCGATCCGCCCGTGAGACGGACGTCATCGCCAGGTTTGGCGGCGACGAATTCGCGCTGGTGTTGCCCGATACGGGTGCGGAAGGCGCCGAGGCCGTCGGCGAACGCGTCCGCGAGCGTATCGCCGCGCATCGATTTCTGGAAGGATTGGGACTGGCGATTCACCTCACGGTCTCGATCGGAGTCGCCACGCTGCCTGACGTCGCAGCGTCGGTCGAAGAGCTCGTTCACGCCGCCGACGCCGCGATGTATCGCGTGAAGGAAAGCGGCAAGAACGGCGTCTACGTTGCGCGCGGCGAGTGACGCCGCGGAGGAGAGCACTTGGGACTCGGTTCGTTGCTGTCGTTTCTTTCGACGGACCTCGCCATCGACCTCGGGACGGCGAATACCTGCGTCTATGCCAAGGCGCGCGGCATCGTCGTCAATGAGCCGTCCATCGTGGCGGTGAACAAGGTCAACGGCCGCGTCGAAGCCGTGGGGAAAGAGGCCAAGGAAATGCTCGGCCGAACCCCGGGCAACATCGTCGCCATCAAGCCGATGAAGGACGGCGTCATCGCTGACTTCGATGTCACCGAGAAGATGCTGACCTACTTCATCAAGAAGGCACACAACGGCAACGTCTGGGTCCGGCCGCGCATCATCATCGGCGTCCCCTCCGAGATCACGCAGGTCGAAAAGCGCGCCGTCAAGGACAGCGCCTACCGGGCCAAGGCCAGCGAAGTGCACCTGGTCGAAGAGGCCATGGCCGCCGCCATCGGCGCCGGGCTCCCGATCACCGAGCCGGCCGGCAGCATGGTCGTCGACATCGGCGGCGGGACCACCGACATCGCCGTCATCTCGCTCGCCGGCATCGTCTACAGCAAGGCGGTCCGGGTCGCTGGCAACGAGATGGACGAGGCGACCATCCAGTACATCAAGAAGACCTACAACCTCCTGATCGGCGAGCGCACGGCGGAGCAGATCAAGATGGAATTGGGGTCTGCCTACCCGCTCGAGGAGCGGATGACCATGGAGATCAAGGGCCGCCACCTCATCGAGGGGGTGCCCAAGACGATCACCATCACCGACGAAGAAATCCGCGAAGCGCTGGCCGAGACGGTCAACGTCATCGTCGATGCGGTTCGGGTCGCCCTGGAGCGTACGCCGCCGGAGCTATCGGCCGATATCGTGGATCGAGGCATTGTCCTCACCGGCGGCGGCTCGCTCCTGCGCAATCTCGACAAGCGGTTGCGCGAAGAGACCGGGCTCCCGGTCACGATGGCCGAAGACCCCCTGTCGTCGGTCGTCCTGGGCGCGGGCAAGATGCTGTCGGATTTCGATTTGCTCCGGAAAATCGCGATTGATTGACCGTTGGCGCGGCTGAAGCCGCGCCCCACACCGCTGCACGGTCGTGGGGCCGGGCTTCAGCCGGCCAGGCTCTCTGATGGCCACAGTCGAGCTAACCAAACGTCCGGTGCTGGTCTTCATGGGCGCTGTCGTCCTCAACCTCATCCTTATTTCCGCGCAGGTCAACACGACGGCGGGGATTCCCTTCATTCAGGTTGCCACGTTTGGCGTGTTCTCCGAAGTCCAGCGCTACACCATGGCCGGCTTCAACAGCGTCCGCGGGCTGTGGACCGGATACGTCGCGCTCCGCGACGTGCAGGCGCAGAACGCCGAGCTCAAGCGCGAAATGCAGTCGCTGCAAGTGCAATTACAGGAAGAACGGGCCCAGGCCAAACGGACCGACGGGTTCCGACAGCTGCTCGAACTTCGACAACGATCGGGACTCGAAACCGTCGCCGCGGAGATCATCGCGGCCGGCGCCGACCCTGAGTTCCGTGACATGACGATCGATAAGGGGTCGTCTGACGGCGTGCAGGCGGACATGGCAGTCATTTCGCCGGCTGGCGTGGTGGGACGGGTGGTGCTGTCGAGCCCACGGGCCGCCAAGGTGCAGATGCTCATCGATCGGAACGCCGCGGCTGGCGCTCTGATCGAACGGACCCGGTCACAGGGGATCGTCGTCGGGCAGGGCGACACGCTGCGCATGGACTACGTGCCTGGGACTGCGGACGTCAAGCAGGGCGATCTGATCGTCACGTCGGGGATCGATCGCATCTATCCGAAAGGTTTTGTCATTGGGACGGTCGAGACCGTGGATCGCGGAATGGGGACGTATCACGAGATCACGATCCGGCCGTCCGTCGAGTTCTCACGGCTCGAGGAGGTGCTCGTGGTGGTGACGCCGGCGCCAGCCAAGGCGGCGGACGTCGCCCCGACCGGGCCGCCTCCCGAGGGCGCGCGCGAGTGAAGGCCGCCGCCGCCGCGCTGGCCGCGGTCGCCGCCGCCCTGGCGCTCCAGACGACGCTGGCGAGCCTCGTGATCAGAGGGACGGCGGCCCTCGATCTTGTCTTGATCGTGGTCGTCTACGTGGCGCTCGTGTCGGGGCCCGTTCGCGGTCTCCTGCTCGGCATGGCAGCGGGGCTGATTCAGGACGCCCTGTCGAGCGGGATCGTCGGTGTCGGCGGCCTCGCGAAGACCGTAGTTGGATTTGCGGCCGGCGTACTGGGTAGTCAGTTCATCGTGACGGCGCCGTTCTCGCGGTTCCTGGTCTTCGTGATGGCGACGGCACTGCACGCGACGATTTTCATGGGGCTCTATGCGCTACTCGGCTTGCGCCAGTACGACGCGCCGTATGCCGCGGTGCTGAGCCAGGCGATCGGCAACGGGTTCCTCGGGGTCGTCGGCGCGCAAATGGTCGAGGTCTTACCCGGGTTCCGGGAGCGCCGGCGCGCCCGCCGGATTGGCAGGCATTGACGTAAACTAATGATAAGAAACGCTTTCGGCTATCGGCTCTCTGCTTTCGGCAGCGACGGCCGTGCCGATTCCGATCTCGGAAAGCTGAACGCGCTGAAAGCCGATACTGAAAGCCGATAGCTGAATGGCAATAGCCGAAGACAAACGCCGCCTCGTCGGTCGCATCGGTGCCATCCAGGGGGTGGTGCTTGCGGCCTTCGTACTGCTTGCCGGGGGGTTCTGGTTCTTCCAGATCGCGCAGCACCCCCGGTTCAAGGAGATGGCCGAGAACAACCACCAGCGGACCCTGCCGCTGCGCGCGCCGCGCGGCGTCATCCTGGATCGCCACGGCCGTGTCCTGGTCGAGAACCGCAGCGCCTTCAACATCTCGATCCTCCGCGAGCACAGCAAGGACCTCGAGCGGACGATCGAGATCCTTGCGCGCGTGACCGACGTGCCGGCCGATGAGATTCGCGACACGCTCGCGCGTCATCGGCACGAGCCGACGTATCGTCCCGTCGTCGTCATTGCCGATGCCAGCATGGACCAGCGCGCCGCGGTGGCGGCGCGTCAGCTCGAGCTGCCAGACGTGGTCGCGCAGGAGGTGCCCACGCGGAAGTACCCAGCCGACGCGCTCGCCGCGCACCTGATCGGATACGTCGGCGAAGCTGGCGAGGGCCAGATCACCGAAGAGGGCTTGTCGCTGGGCACGATCGTCGGGCAGACCGGCGTCGAGAAGAACTACAACCAGCTCCTCATGGGTACGGACGGCGCGCGGCGCGTGGTGGTCAACAGCGTCGGCCGCGAGATCCGCGAGATCGACGAGATCCGGCCGGTCGAAGGCCGCCGTGTGCAGCTGACGCTCAATGTCTCGATGCAGAAGGCTGCGGAAGAAGGCTTCAGGACCCTCGGGTACTGGGGCTCGGCGATCGTTCTCGATCCGCGCAGCGGCGACGTGCTCACGCTCGTCAGCCTGCCAGCGTTCGACCCGAATGCGTTCGCCTCGCGCATCGATCGCGCCGCCTACCGCGCGCTGATCACCGACAAGCTGCGTCCGCTGCAGAATCGCGCGATCCAGGGCCGCTACTCGCCCGGATCGACGTTCAAGCTGGTCGTCGCGACGGCCGCGCTCGAAGAAGGATTGGTCACGCCCGATCATCGCGTGTTCTGCCCCGGCGGCGCGAATTTCTACGGCCGCTGGTTCCAATGCCACCTGAAGGGTGGGCACGGCAGCGTCGACATGCGGCACGCGATCGAGAAGTCGTGCAACGTGTACTTCTACACGCTCGGCAACATGTTGGGTGTCGACAAGATCCACAAGTGGGCCGTCAACCTCGGACTGCACGGCAAGAGCGGCATCGATCTGCCGAACGAGCAGGACAGCCTCGTGCCGTCGAGCGAGTGGAAGAAGCAGCGCACTGGTGAGCGGTGGTATCCGGGCGAGACCATTTCGGTGGCCATCGGTCAGGGACAGAACGCGGTGACGCCGATGGGGTTAGCGGTCATGATGTCGACGCTGGCGAATGGCGGCAAGCACCACGTGCCGAGACTCGTGAAAGCGGTCGATGAAGGTTCTGGCTGGCAGGAGGTGCCTGCACCGCACAACTCGTTCCCGCAGGTGCCGCTGAAGCCCGGAACGGTCCAGGCGATTCACGACGGGTTATGGCTCGCGGTGAACGGTGCCGGCACGGCCGGTCGCGCACGCATCGAAGGCCGCGACGTATCAGGCAAGACCGGCACGGCGCAGGTGATCTCGCTTCAGGGCCGAGAGCGCGCGCGAGGCACCGACAAGGATCTGCGCGACCATGGCTGGTTCGTCTTCATGGTCCCGCGCGACAACCCGGAACTCGCCGGCGTGATTTTCGCCGAGCACAACGAACACGGCTATCTCGCCGCGCCGATCGCCAAGTACGTGATCGAAACGTATTACGCAGAGAAGGAAGGGCGGCCGTTGCCGACGCTGAAGCCGCCCACGCCGCCTGCACCTCCCGTCACTCCGGCGCGTCCCGCGAATGCGGTTGCCGGCGCCGGCGGCGGCGCCGGCCGCATCCACGGAACTGGGAACTGACCGTTCGCTGACATGCTTGAACGTCGCCTGTACTTTCACATCGACTGGCTGCTGATCGTCGCGATCGGCGCGCTCTGCGCCATCGGGCTGTTCATGATCTACAGCACGACGACGCCGCCTGGCGGCGGCACGAGCCGGATCTACTGGACGCAACTCTACGCGCTCGGCCTCGGCGTCATCGCGATGATCGCGGCGATGACCATCGACTATCGATCGCTCGCCGACAAGTCACACCTCTTCTATCTCGCACTGATCGCCGCGCTCGTCGCGGTCACGCTCTTCGGGTCGAAACAGATGGGGGCGCAGCGCTGGCTCGATCTCGGCTTTTTCAACCTGCAGCCGTCCGAGTTCGCCAAGGCGACGCTGGCGCTGGTGCTGGCCAAGCTGCTCGGCGAGAGCCGGCGGCCGACCCTTGGCAACAACGAGTTGTTCACCGCGGTGGTGCTCACCGCGGTGCCGCTGATCCTGATCGTGCGTCAACCTGATTTGGGCACCGCGGTGACGCTGCTGCCCATTCTCCTCGTCGCCACGTTTGCGGCAGGACTGCCGCTCAAGTATCTCGGCGGGCTCGCGCTCGTCGGCGCGTTGGCCGCGCCGGTCGCGTGGCAGTTCGCGTTGAAGGATTACCAGAAGGAGCGAATCGAAACGTTTCTCGATCCCGAGCAGGATCCGCGCGGAGCTGGCTATCAGCAGATCCAGGCGCGCATCACGGTCGGATCGGGCGGCGTGTGGGGCAAGGGTTTCCGGCAGGGGACGCAGGGTCAGCTGCGCTTCCTGCCCGTGGCGCACAACGACTTCATCTTCTCGGTGCTGGCCGAAGAGCAGGGGTTCGCGGGCGTCATTGTCGTGCTGGGACTGTATCTCTTCGTGATTATGAGGGCGCTCGAGACGGCCAAACTGGCCAAAGACCGGCTCGGCGCGTATCTGGTTCTGGGCGTGCTCGCAACATTCACGTTCCAGGTCATCTACAACATCACCATGTCGGCGGGACTGGCGCCGGTCAAGGGACTGACGTTGCCGCTCATGAGCTATGGCGGGTCATCCCTGATCGCGACGCTGGCGGCGTTCGGGCTCATCCTCAACGTGAGAATGAGGCGGTTTACGAACTAGGCAGGTTGGGCAGGTCAGGCGAGTAGGGCAGGTAAGGCCGACCGTACAAAACGGCCACACCTGCACCGCTCTCTTTACCTGCCTCACCCGCCCGACCAGCCCCACCCGCCCTACCCACTAACCCATATGAACAAAGAAATGATCATCGCCTCGAATGGCCACGAGACCCGCGTGGCGATCCTCGAGGACGATCTGGTCGCCGAGATATTCGTCGAGCGTGAACGAAACCGCGGCGTGGTCGGCAATGTCTACAAGGGCCGGGTGTCGAAGGTGCTGCCGGGCATGCAGTCGGCGTTCGTCGACATCGGCCTCGAGCGCGACGGCTTCCTCTACGTCTCCGACGTCATCAGCCCCGCCGATCTCTTCGACGACGATGACGAAGACGACGACAGCGGCGGAAACAAGCGGGGCGGCGGCCGCGGCAACGGCAAGCCGGATCAGCGCGGTAAACCGAACGACCGTGCCGTCGCCAACGAGGCGCGGCCCGGGCCGAGCAAGCAATCGGGCGGGCGCGAGGCGGCAGCGCGGCCGGATGGTGGCCGCGGGCCGGGCCGCCCCGAGCGCGACGCGCGCGATCGATCGCAGGAGGCCCGGATCGAAGATCTGCTGCGCGAGGGGCAGGAGATCCTGGTGCAGGTGGCCAAGGAGCCGCTCGGCACGAAAGGCGCCAGGCTCACCTCACACGTGACGCTCCCAGGACGCTTCCTCGTGTTCATGCCGACCGTCGATCACATCGGCGTCTCGCGCAAGATTGCCAGCCGCGAGGAGCGGGCGCGGCTCCGCGGCATCGTCCGCGAGTTCCGCGAGCAGCACGACTTCAGCGGCGGCGTGATCATCCGCACCGCAGCGGAAGAACGCTCGAAGGACGACATCCTCGCCGACCTTCAGTACTTCTACCGGATCTGGGTCGACATGCGGCAGAAGATGGAGAGCCACCGCGCCCCGGCCGCCGTCTACCGCGAGCCGAGTCTCGTCGCCAAGCTGCTCCGGGATCTCCTGACCGACGACTACACCGCGATTCGCATCGATCATCCGCAGGAACACCAGCGCGTTGTCGAGTTCATCGACCGAATCATGCCGACGCTGTCGAGCCGGGTGAAGCTGCACGACAAGGACTATCCGATCTTCGAGGAGTACGGGGTCCAGGCCGAGCTCGACAAGGCGCTGCGCAGCAAGGTGTGGCTCAAGTCGGGCGGGTCGATCGTCATCAACCAGACCGAGGCGCTGGTCGCCATCGACGTCAATACCGGCCGCTACGTCGGCAAGAAAACCGCCGGGCCGGCTCGAGGACACGATCCTCAAGACCAACCTCGAAGCGGTGAAGGAGATCGTCCGGCAGATCCGCCTGCGCGATCTGGGCGGCATCATCGTGCTCGACTTCATCGACATGGAGGAAAAGAAGAACCGTCAGAAGGTCTTCCAGGCGGTGGAGCAGGAGCTGCGGAAGGACCGCTCCCCCTCGAAGCCGCTCCAGGTGTCTGACTTTGGCCTCGTGATCGTGACCCGCAAGCGGGTCAAACAGAGCCTCGAGCGGGTGCTGACCGAGCCCTGCCCGTACTGCTCGGGAGCGGGCACGATCAAGTCCAGCTCGACGATCTGTTACGAGATTCTGGCTGAAGTGAAGAAGGTTGGCTCCGACATGGATGGCCCGGGAGTGCTGCTCCGGGTCAATCCGGACATCGCGCGGGCGCTCAAGGAAGAGGAGCGGAACGTGCTGAAGGACCTGAAGCACATGCTCGGCAAGGACGTCATCGTCAAGCCTGACGTCCACCTCCACCACGAGCAGTTCGAT
The DNA here is from genome assembly GCA_963841895.1 of uncultured Acidobacteriota bacterium. Taxonomy (GTDB): domain Bacteria; phylum Acidobacteriota; class Vicinamibacteria; order Vicinamibacterales; family UBA2999; genus JACCSI01. The sequence goes on along the minus strand of CAWJEO010000014.1, from coordinate 206,413 downwards.
CTGATGTCGATCGGGGGCTGAGATCGCAGGCTTTCAACGTCTCGGTAGACAGCTTTCACGCTCCTGGACTGTGAGCACTGTCGACCGTAGGCCGACAGCCTGCCAGCGCTGCTATGCGGCGGCGACAGGCAAGTGGATCAGATACTGGATTCCCTGACGGGCGATCCAGACGCGCATGTAATCGCCGCCCTTGAGCGCCTGCACCCTGATGCTCGAGCGCGGCGCACTGCCGGCATCGAGGTCCGGCCCCTGCTGGGTCTGCTTCACTTCGTCGGCCGGCACGATGCTGACGACCTCGCGTCCCTTCACTTGGCCGCCCTGGACGAATTCCACCCAGCGGTTCAAGTCGGGCAGCTGGCCGGCGACGGTCGGCTGGGCCGACTGCGCCGTGAGCCGGACGGTGTACTGCCCGCGCGCGAGCGGCTTGCCGTCCGCCGTCACGCTGCGGGGGATGGTGACTGTTCCAAGCACCGTTTCTGCGCTCGGCACCGCCGCCGGCTTGGGTTGCGCTCCGACAGCGCTTCCAGCGAGCAGAACGCCCGCCAGGATTCCGACGAGCCACGTGTGCTTCATCCGAGTCCTCCTGCGAAAGATGATCACCGGCTGATTATAGCCCGGTGGAGGCTGCGCCGGACGGGCAGGCGTGGTAGTGCTACTAGCTCGACCGGCCTCGCTTCGCTTCGTCCGCTTCACTTCTTCGTAATAACGACGGTTCCCGAGAAGCTGCGGATCGAGAGGATGGCGCTGGAGTCGCCGAACGTGCCGCGGATCGCGCGGTTGCTCATGCCGCGGCGGCCGCGCGGGTCGTCGGGGGCCGAGCGCAGCGTGACCGGGTAGTCCGATCGGATGCTGCCGCTGAACGTGCTCGCGTCCAGCTCGAAGCCGCTCACGGCGGCGAGGATCAAGCGGACGTTGCCCGAGTGGGCGTTGAACTCGTAGCGGCCGCCGCGGGCGAGATTGCCGTCGTAGTCGATGTCGCCGTTGACGGTCTTGGCGGTCAGCCGCTCGACCTGGAGGTTGGTCAGCTGCACGTTGCCGCTGATGCTGCCGCAGTCGAGCGCCCGCACCTTCAGGGCGCTGGCGATCACGCTGCCGCTGACCGTGCCGAGCGTCAGCGTCGACGCGCTGATGTCCCTGGCCCGCACGTCGCCGGAGATCGTCTTCGCGACCACCAGGTTGGGCGTGCCCACGACGTCGACGTTGCCGCTGGTGCTCTCAGCGCGAACCTCGCCGCGCACCCCGGTGACCGCCAGATCGCCGGAGATCGTCTTGACCGTGACCGCCGCCGAGAGGGGAACGACGATGGCGTAGTCGACTTCGGCGGAGAGGCCGCGGCTGCTGGTGCGCGGATAGAAGGTGCGGACCTCGACGCGATTGCCGACCTGGGTCACCTCGATCCGCAGCTGCGAGAGCAGCCGCTTGGCCTCGTCGGTATTGCGGTGTCGTACCCGCTTGATCGCTTCGATCCGAATCTCGTTGTTGCGCCCGGTCGTGATGCGGACGTCTCCGGCAATCTGCGACAGGTCGAGGGCGCCGTCGGCGCCGACCTTGTAGGTGCCGCTGAACTGCTCGGTCTGTTCCGGTCCCTGCCGCGATTCCTGGTAGCGCTCCAGCCACGGGCTGCGCGGATGTTCTTCGGGGCTCGCCGCGCGCGTGACCGCTGCCGCGACGGGACTGCCGGCGAGGGCCAGCGCCAGGCCGGCAATCGTGAAGGTGCGATATCGGATCATGACTACTGATTCAGCCCCTTGAATGAGGCGTCCCGCTTCGGCCTGATTGCCCTTGCGCATTTCGTTGATGAGCTCGACGGTCTGCTGGAGCAGCGCCACCTTCGATCGCATCGCGTCGAAGAGGCTGTCCTGGGCGTCGACGCTCGCCGGCTGCTGCTGCAGCGCGGCGCGGCTCTCGCCGATCGCGACGTCGATCACCTGCAGGTTCTTCTGCAGCACGGCGGCGACTTGCGGATCGAGCGCGCCGCTTTCGCTCCTCGCGATCTGCTCGAGGCCCTGGATGGCCTTGTCGTAGTGCGCTTCGGCCGCCTGCAGCTCGGCCTGCACCGTGGCGACGACATCGCCAGTGTCGGGAGCGCTGGCTTCGGTCTGCTCGCCGCTGTGCGGGTCGGCCGGCCGCATCACCGTGTAACCCCAAGCCCGGTCGCAAGCACGAGCGCGGCGGCGGCGGCCCAGTGCCCCAATCGCCGCGCGTGTCCGTGGCCACGCCAGCAACCGGCCACGCTGCGACCGCGCGTCTTCGGCGACGCGCAACTGTACGGCCGCCCACAAATGGCCGGGCAGTTCCACGCGATCGAGCGTGAAGGCGGCGGCCTGAATGCTCTTGAGATCCGCGACCAGGGCGCGACAGGCGGCGCAGCCCTCGACGTGCCGCTCGAGTGCCCGCTGCCGCGCGGGATCGAGCGAGCCGTCGACGAAATCAGCGATCGATTCGTTGTAGTCGGCGCAACTCATATCTTATGGAGCGTATGAACCGAATCGTTGGTCACGATATCGACGCTCATTCCAGGTTTCTCGGTCGTTCCTACGGAACGACCGCAATGGCCTACGATCCGACATCCGATAAAATTTCGGTCAGACACTGACGGATCTCGGCTGGGTCAGATACGCGCGAATGCGCAAACGCGCCTTGTGCACCTGCGACTTCGACGTCCCCTCCGAAATGCCCAGGATCGTGCCGACCTCCTGATGGCCAAACCCTTCGACGTCGTGCAGCAGGAATGCCGCCCGGCATGCCCGCGGGAGCTGGCTGATGGCCCGCTCGAGATCGATCCGGCTCACCGCGCCGACGACCGGCGCCGCCGCTGGTGGCGCCGCGCCCTCTTCGTCGAGCGAGTCGGTCTGCTGCCCCTGCCGTGCCTGGCGGCTGCGCAGCACGTCGAGGCAATGATTCATCGCCAGCCGGTAGAGCCACGTCCCGAGCGACGATTCGCCCCGGAAGCTCCCCACCTTCCGGTAGGCCAGCAGGAAGATGTCCTGCAGCAGGTCGTCGGCATCGGTCGCCGTCCCCGCCATGCGATACGCCAGATTGTAGAGGCGTGGCGCGTGCTGCTGGTACAACGTCTCGAAGGCCGTCCCGTCGCCGGACCGGATCCTGCCGGCCAGTTCCAGGTCGGCGTTTCTCACGTCTCCTGTCGTCTTAGACGGGGACATCTGTGAAGGGGTTGATAGGCTCCGGCTATCCGACATCTGCCGCCGTATCTATGCCTTAGCGATACGGCGGGTTGTCGGGGTAAGTTCGTGCTTTGGACGCTCGAGCCTGGCGTTTGGATGGGTCTTTTCTAGGACGAGCCCCCACGTCGCCGGGACGAAGGTGGGTCGGGCCAACTGACCTTGGAAAACTCGCGCACCCGCGTGCGGCTGACCGTCAGCCCTTCAGCGGCGAGAAGCGCACGTTTCAGCCCGATCTGGCCGCCGTAGCCGCCCAGGAGTCCGTTGGCAGCGATCACCCGGTGGTAGGGCAGGCCGGGCTGGCGGGCCTCGGCCATGATGTTGCCCACGGCACGGGCGGCGCGCGGCTTGCCCGCCAGTTTCGCCACCGTCCCGTAAGTCGTCACGCGGCCGACCGGGATCCGGCGAACCACCGCGAGAACGCGGCGCGTAAAGGCCGTATCACTGGCCAAGCGTCAGCTTCACCCGCAGGGTCGTCCCGCCGAGGTTGGACTCGTTGAAGAATGCCGATCGTCCCCGCTCGCCGATCGCATCGGGCACCGACGTCCACGCGACCTCGCCGCCGAGCGCCAGCCAGCGGCGGGCCATGAACTCGACCCCGCCCATGATGTGAAAGCCGTTGAAGCGCTCGTCGATGTTCTCGCCGGGCCCGGCGAATTCGGAGAGCTCCTGAAAGCGGTACGCGGTATAGCCGGCGCCGACGTACGGCGCGACGTACCACCAGCCCGAATAGCGCCAGCCGCCGGTGACCTCAATGGGGCGCAGGTTGACGATCAGCGGCTGCCCGGTGTTCACGAGCTGCCCGCCGCTGTTGACGATGACCCGCTCCCCGTCCTCTTCGAGCTTGCCGGTGGTGACCTCGACGAACACCCCGTTGGGGAAGAGCACCTGCCCGCCGGCCGTGAAGATCGGCGCCGACGCGTCGCCCAGAGCCGACTCGAACGTGTCGTCCGCGGTGAAGGTGAGCGAGCCGTACGTGAGCGTGCCGCGCAGTGCGATGCGCTGCGCCAGTGCGGGCGAGGCAAAGACGAACGAGAGCAGCAGGGCCAGCAGCGTCGCCTTGATCGTGTGCATCATCAATTGGTCCGCGGGCGCGGCCGGTGCGGAAACCGGCCACGCGAGTGGTGTTCTGGTTGTTGGGGCGGGGTCGTGAGCGAGCGTGTCACCGAGCGAGGCCGAGGCCGCGGAGCGTTTCGCGCGGCTGGATCAGACCGGAGCCGTATTCCGTGTCCACACCGGGCCGTCCGAGATCGCGGGCGAACCGCTTCATCGCCGCTTCGACGGCCGCCGGGCTCGTGATGCCCTGCTGCATCAGCATTGCCGCGAACGCCGCGACGTGCGGCGTGGCCATGGACGTGCCCTGGAAGAAGTTATAGGTGAAGAGGTCAGCCCGCGGCGGAATGAAGCGCTGCGGCCCAAGGAGATACGTGTGTAGTTGTTGCTGATCGATGGTCTGCTGGAGAATCCCGCCGATCGTTCCATCTCGACGTTGATCGCCTCCCGGTGCCGCCATCTCTATATACGCATTGGTCGTCGAGTAGAACGCCCGTTCCAGTGACCGCCCGACCGCTGCAACAGCGACCATCCCATTGATGCCTGGCGCCGGCTGCGCCGGGCGACTCGGCGGATTGCCCTCGTCAGCTTCGTTTCCTCCAGCGACGGCCACAAAGACCCCGCGCGAGACCGCGTAGCGGATGGCCTCCTCGATAACCGTCGCCGGGCCGCCGCCGGTGCGGCCGATGCTCATGTTGATCACCCTGGCGCCGTTGTCGGCCGCGTAACGGATCCCTCGCGCCACGACGTCGTCGGTGCCGATATTCGGACTGTCGAAAATGTCATCCCAGACGTCGGAGATCACTTTGACCGGCATGATTCGGACGTTGTATGCCATGCCGGCGACGCCGACGCCGTTGTTGGTCAGCTGTCCGAGGGTGCCGCTGACGTGGGTGCCGTGCCCATCGAGGTCGACCGGCAGCTCATCGTCCCAGATGAAGTCGCGCGGTGAAACGAACTTCGCGTCGCCGAGTTCGGGGCCCGTCGCAAAGGGGACGTCGACGATACCCAGCGCCGGATACAGCGGTCCGCCCGGCTCGATACGGAACGGAAAGCGCGAGTTGTAGCGGATGGTCAACGAACGGAACGCGACGCCGCTATCCAGCACCGCGACGATGATCTCGCTGCCGGCCTGCGGCTGGATGTCCCAGGCGCGTTCCATGTCAATCGCCGGGAAGTTCCACTGCCGGTCGTAGAACGTGTCGTTCGGCCGCAACATCGGATAGTTCACGTACCGCGGCTGCGCGTACTCGACGTCCGACGTGGGCGCGAAGGTCGGCGGCCACGGCTTCCGGATCCGCGTCGGCGGGAATCGTCACGATGTCGAAGTCGGCGTACGACGGCCGCTCTATCGTCGCGGCGCCCACCTCGCGGAGCGTCGAGAAGGCCGCGTCCTGCGACGTGTCGGTCCGGAATTTGACGATGACCGAACCGCGAACGAAGGCCTGCCGGGCGACGCCATCGGCACGCTGTGCCACCGGCCCGGCCCTGCCTGCCCCTCGGCTCGTTCGGCGCATCGAGATCGCGGAGCCCACGATCGATGCCCGCGAGCCCGCGTTCGGCGACGAGCGCCCGGGCCCGGCCACCGCAGCGGATCCTCCTGCGTTTCGGCCGCCGTGCCGAACAGCGCAATTCCTGCGGCCAGCGCCAGTCCGAGACCGACAAAGGTGGGCGCTATACGAACGTTCATGACGATCCTGACTCGTGGGTCTTCACAGGGCGAGGCAAATACATGGTAACCGACGAAACAGGTGCGCCGGGCCCGCCTTCGCGGCCGATGGCCGCTTCGGCGAGGTCTCGCCGCAGCCGCCATGAATCGCTGCGCGAGCGTGGCGGATGCGTCAGGTGCGACCGGTGCCAGGTGCAGTGCACGGGTGCGACGGGTGCACGGGTGCGACGAGTGCGATGGGTGCGTGCGAAGGGCTGTTTAGCGTTTTATGGCGTCTGTCAGCGCTTTTCCGTCGATCCCGGGCATCGGCAGCTTGATCAGCGACGCCAGCGTCGGCGCGATGTCGGCGGGCGACGCGGCAGCCGAATAGCGACCGGGCTTGAACGGCGCCCCGAGAAACACGACCGGCACGTGCTGGTCGGTACGGATTCAGCGACCCGTGGGTCGTGGTCGATGTATCGGTTCCTATCCAATTGGGCTTGAGGACGATCACCACGTCGCCGCTCTCGCCGGGGTAATAGCTGAGGGCTGCCGCCCGCTCGACCGGATTGGCGCTCGCCCGTTTGGTCTCGAGACCACGCGCCGGGAACACGTGCTGTACCCCGGGCACCGCGGCGACCGCGTCTATCAAGGGCTTGAGAAACGCTGGATCGGCCTCGGCCCGCTGCCGTGCCGAATCCGTGAGGTACAGATTCGTATACTCCGCGAGCGCGACGTACGACCCTTGCCCGTGCGCCGCCAACATCGCGGCCTCCGCGACCTTGCGCACCTGCGCATTCACGACGCGGCCGGCGTCGACGCCTGACGCCTTCTGCGCCTCGGGAATCCGCGCGACGCCGTGATCGGCGGACAAGCCGACGACGTATCGATTGCGGCCCACCGCGGCGTCGAGGTCCGCGAACAACTGCCCGAGCGTCCGATCCAGACGAATCAGTTCGTCCTGCACTTCGTGGCTGTCGGGCCCGAAATCGTGCCCGACGTAATCGAGTCCCGAAAAGCTCACGCCAAGAAAATCGACGACGCCGCGCTGACCGAGCTGGAAGGTCTTCACCTGCGCCGCCGCCATCGCTCCCAGGTACGTATCCGAGTAGGGACTGCGCTCCCACAAGTTGTAAAACTCGACTGGCGGCGACCCTGGCTGCGCCCGCGAGCGGATGCGGGAACTCGGACGACCACGCGGGACGCGGCCGTTCGTAGGGGCTCCGGTCGTCGCCTTCGTAGTTCGCGGCATCGCGAACCCGCGTCCAGACGGTCTCGCGATCGCGATCGACGGGATGACTGCTGACATATGCCGAGACGTCGGGCAGCAGCGCCGGCGCGAAGGCCGAGGATGTGGCCCAGGTGTTGGTATCGCCGAACCAGGTCACCGCGGTCCCGCCATGTCCGGCGAGCATCACGGTGCTTCGCGGCTTCATCGACAACGCCACGACGCGCGACTGTGGCGACGAGGTTCGCAGTCGATCCGCCAGCGTCGGGATCTTCAGCCGGTGAGCGCTGTGACCGACGCGATCCGCCGTACCGCCGTACGACAGACTGACAATCGCCGGATCATCGGTGCACGCCATCCGGCGGCCCTGCGCCCGCTGCCACCACTCGTTCATGATGATGCCGTGGGTCGAGGGAAACGCGCCGGTGCCGATCGTCGCGTGCCCGGCGCACGTGACCGTGTTCAAGTAAGGGTAGAAGCCGCGCTCGAAGATCGCGCCCTCGTCGCGCAGCCGCTTCAGCCCGTGCTGCCAGTACCTCGCGTAGCGATCGAGATAGTCGAACCGCATCTGGTCGATCACGATGATGACCAGCAGCGTCGGTCCGTCGGGAGGACGCTGCGCCGCCGGCCGGACGGGACCGGAAATGACTGCGAGTGCCAGCGCCGCCAGCGCGAACCGCCTACGGCTTCTCATAAACGACTTCGCCTCCGGTGATCGTGAACAGCACCCGCGTCGACAGGATCGCCTTGGGCTCGACGGTCATCACGTTTCTGTCGAGGATCACGAGATCGGCGAGCTTACCGACTTCGAGCGACCCGAGATCCTTCTCGGCGTGCGCCGCGTACGCCGCGTTCCAGGTGAACGACTTGAGCGTCTCCTCACGCGAGAGGCGTTCGTCGGGCAGCCAGCCGCCGGCGGGTTCGCCGCTCGGCGCCTGTCGGGTGATGCCGGCGTAGAAGCCGAGCATCGGATTCGGCTCCTCGACCGGGAAATCCGAGCCGTTGGCGATGACGACGCCGGTGCGCATCAGCCGTTGCCACACGTAGGCGCCTTCCTGGGTCCGTTCGCCGCCGATCCGCGCCGGCACCCACGGCATGTCTGAGGTCGCGTGGGTGGTCTGCATCGACGCGATGACGTTGAGCCGGGCGAAGCGGGGAATGTCGGTCGCGTCGAGAATCTGCGCGTGCTCGATCCGCATCCGCAGATCGCGAGCGCCGGGCACTTCGCGCTGAACCCGCTCGAACACATCGAGCGTGACGCGGTTGGCGCGATCGCCGATGGCGTGAATGCACGTCTGGAAGCCGGCCCGCGTTGCCGCCAGCGTCTGCGCGTAAATGTCGTCGGGCGTCGTGGTGAAGAAGCCGCTGGTGGACGGCTCGTCGCCGTACGGTTCGAGCAGGGCCGCGCCGCGCGAGCCGAGCGCGCCGTCAGCGCCGATCTTGATCGCCCGGACCGACAGATGGTGGTTCGCGTAGTTGATGATCGGGCCCTTCTTGAATTCGGGCTCGAGCATCGAGAGTGGTCCGCGGAGCATCACATAGAGCCGCGTTTTCAGCCGACCGGCGTCGATCAGCCGCCGATACGCCGCGACCGTCGCCGGGTCGGTCCCGGCATCGTGGACGGCGGTCAGGCCAAGCGAACGGGCCTCGCCGTCGGCCAGCAGAATCTGTTCTTCGAGTTGTTGTGGCGAGACGGGCGGAATCTTGTTGGCCACCAGCGTCTGGGCGCTGTCGATCAGCACGCCGGTCGGGTCGCCGCTCGTCGTCCGGATCAGTCGCCCGCCAGCCGGATCGGGCGTCTCTGCGGTGATGCCCGCGGCGTCGAGCGCAGCCTTGTTCACCATGGCCGCGTGGCCATCGACGCGGGTGAGATAGACAGGATTGTTCGGCGCCGCCGCGGTCAGCTTGTCGTGGGTCGGCCAGTCCTTCACCGGCCAGTCGTTCTGATCCCAGCTCCGGCCCTGGATCCATTCTCCGGAGCGTGCGGTGGCCGCCCGCTGCCTGACCATCTCGACGATCTGATCGAAGCTGGTCGTGCCGCGCAGGCGCAACACCTGCAAGCTGGCGCCAAGTCCCGTGAAATGGCCGTGCGAATCCTGCAAGCCTGGGACGACGGCGGCGCCCTGGGCGTCGATGATGCGGGTTGAAGGCCCGCGCAATTCCAGCGCGGCCTGGTTCGTGCCAACCAGGACAAGCCGATCGCCACGTACGGCCACCGCCTCGGCTGTCGGCTGTGCGGTATTGACCGTGTACACAACGGCGTTGTGAACGATCAGCGTCGCCGGTTCGACTGGCGGCCGCGACTGACAGGCGGCAACGCCCGCCGCTAGAGCGACGACGAGCAGTCTACGCACGACTTTCTTCATTGCGGTGTTGGTGGAAGCTGGCAGTCGGGCCCGGCCGGGTTGTCGGGCGCGTCGAAGGCACGCGCCGGCGGTTGACCCGCCGGCGGCGGACCAATCGTCCCGAGCCGCTTGTTGACGAACAGGACTTCGAACGCGCCCGCCGGAAACGGCGGGAAATTCGGCGTGCACGCCCAATTGTTGAAGTGGATGTGCACAAGATGAAACGTGCGTTTCAGTTTCTGGATGACGTCGATGAAATGCGGCTCGCTGGTGCCGTGCAGTTCCATCGCCAGCTGATCGAAGCGCTCGAGCACCTCGTCCGGGGTTTCGAGGAGCGCCCGCCACTCCGCCCCTTCGACATCGATCTTCACGATCAGCTGCTTCCCGGCGTCGCCGTTGCGGGTGATCTGGCTCGCGATCGTATCGAAGACGCGGTTGTCGACGGTTTCGGCTTTCGTCCCCACGCACTCGTCGTGCGGCACAAACCCCCCTCCGGGACAGTTGAGCTTGGGAGGCTCGAAGCAATCGTACTGGTGCGTCGGGACCCTCAATGTCCTGGAGACGCTGCAGCCCCAGTCGTCGTGGCCGCCAATTCCATAGGAGTAGGCACCCTTCCCCTGACGCATGAGGTTGCCGCACATGACGTAGCCGCCGTCATTCTTGCTGCCGACTCGAGTGAACTCGCAATTGCTGAGCGTGACCGGCGTCAATTGCTGCAGCAGGGCGTCGCGGACAGCGCGCTGGCTCTGGGCGTCCATGCCGAGAAGGTGTCTGCGGCGAGGCGGCCTGGGCAGAAGGCGCAGGGGCCGCCACGGCAGCCGGCGGTGCGGCCGCCGGCGGCGGCGTTTCCGTGCAGCCGCCAATCATCGTCAGGGCGGCCAGAGTGACCACTATCCCACGTCTCATCAACCTCTCCGTTCGCGTTGAACACCGGAGCCCGGAACCGTGCGCCTCAGCCTATGACGGCCGCCCGGGGCGCGGCTAGAGTCGCGAAGGGCGAGCTCAGTGTATTCGAGTCAAGTTTCGTCGCGCGGCCGGTCGCGACTCCTAGAGATATGTGAGCGGGTCAATCCCGACTGTCGCCGGATCGAGCGGGGTCATGATCGCTCCGTGGTCGCGCCCGTCATCGGGCGTTTCCCAGAGATTGACGTCGCGCGGCCGCGCGAGCTTCTCGCCGTTGGCCGCGAGAATGACGCGGACCTTCGGACGATACGGGTCCGGCGCGTAGATGCGCAGGACCACCGCAATCTCGCCGGTGTTCAGCCGGACCAGGTTTCCCGGCGGATAGATGCCCATCAGCTGCGAGAAGCGGCGCACGAGATGCTGATCGAACTGCATGCCGTCGTTGCGCTTCAGCACCGTCAGGATGCGATCCGTCGGGAACGCCTCCTGGTAGATCCGCTGCGAGCGCATCGCGTCGTACACGTCAGCGATGCTGCACAGCATCGTCGCCAGATTGAGCGTATTGCGCTTGATCCCGACCGGATAGCCGGCACCGTCGAGGCGCAGGTGATGCTCGAAGGCCACGACCGTCGCCAGCGGCGGCATGTCGGGAGTGCGGCGGAGAATCTCGGCGCCGTCGACGACGTGCAGCCGCATGACCGCGAATTCCTCGTCGGTGAGCTTGTCCGGCTTGTGCAGAATCTCGATCGGAGTGCGCACCTTGCCGATGTCGTGCATCAGCGCCGCGAGCCCCAGGTCGCGCAGCTGCGCCCCGTCGACGCTCAGCGCCCGGGCCTGGGCCATCGTCAGGATCGACACGTTCACCATGTGGGTGAAGGTGTAGTTGTCGTAGTTCTTCAGCGCCGTCAGGGCAACGAGTGCCGTCCGATTCTGCGCGACCGCCTGCGCGAGATCGTCGACGAGCTCGCGGGCGCCATCGGGGTCGGGCTGTCCCTCCTTCTGCGCCATGTCCCACAACGAGGTTGCGATGGACACCGCGTCCGAGTAGAGGCGCCGAATGGTGGCGACGTCGGCCGCCGAGGTATCGACCCGTTCGTCGAGGCTGATTCGTCCGATGCGAATGTGCGGCAGCGACTGCAGGGTCGATCCGGGATCGGACGGCAGGATCCCGACTGATGTCGTGCCCGGCTTCAACTCCGGATGGGCGAGCGTGGCAACGAGCGTGTTCAATTCATCCGGCGTCACCCCGCGCTCGAAGGCGATGCGCTCGACTCCGACCGCCTGGAGGCGGCGGAGCAGCTCGCCGTAGTTCTCGGCGGCTCGCGGCAACGGCGTGTCGCCGACGACGATTTCCTGATCGATGAAGCCGAGCGCGACCGACGGTTGATCGGCCAGCAGCTGCACGACCGCTTCCGACAGCGCCTCGAGTCCGCGGCGGACGAGCGGGTGGCCCGGGGCATAGAGCTGGGCGCCCCGCACCGCCGCGGCCAGACGCCGGACGGCGTCTTCAGCAATGCGCATGCGACCGGCTTCCATCAGCTGCTCCTTCCGGACTGCCCGCGCGTCGCCGGCGAGCTCAGGGCCGCTCTGGCGGCGCGTCGCGTTCCTCGTGACCCCTCGGCCGCGGCCTCTTCGAGCGCCTTCTGTGCGGCGGCCGAGCCGCAGGCGCGAAGCGCCATCGCCGCGGCGGTGCGGAGCCTCGCGGTCCGCATGGGCGCCCACCACTCGCCGCGCTCCAGGATCTTCTTGAGGGCGGCGACCGAGTCGTCGTCGCCGCCGACTCGCCCGAGGGCTTCGATCGCCGAGAGATGGACGGCCTCGAGCGCCCCGCGGTGATCGGTGTGGGTCAGGATGTGGACGAACAGGGGAGCGGCGCGCTCGTCGCGCGTCGCCATGATGACTTGCAGAATGGCATCGCGCGTCTGCGGGTTGCTGCTCTTGAGCGCGTCTCCGAGCGCGGCATACGACTCGTCGGTGCCGATCTGCATGATCGCGCGGAGGGCATCGCGCTGGATCGCCGGCTCGGCATCGGACAGCAGCGCCTTCAGATCGGGCAGCGCTTCGGCGCCCCCGAACGCGCGCAGCAGTTCGACCGCGGTGCGGCGCACGGCGGGATTCGCGGAGTTCTTCAGTTCGTCGGCGTAGCGGCGGCCCGCCGCGCCGAAACTGAACAGCACGTCGCGCAGACGCTTCACTGCGGGCCCTTGCTCGCTGGCGAGCGCCTCGACGAGCGGACCGATCACGGTTGGGCCGAGCGCCCGGCAGAATCCCGAGATGTGTTCGAGCTCACCCTCGTGGGCGCGGCGGATGAACATGACGACGTGCTTCATCAGCGGGCCGCTGCGCAGCCGATCGAGGCCGGCCCGGGCGCTCGCCGCAAACGGACCGCCATTCTGTGAGGCGCCGAGAATGGCGTCGAGCAGCGGCTGTGACAGCGACACGTTGCCGCTCAGCACCAGGTGCTCGATCGCGTTGAGCGCCGAATCGAGGACGCGGGCCCACGCCTCGGGCCTGGTCTCGATGGCCAGCAGATCGAGCAGCACCTGCTGATCGAGACGCCGCACTTCCTGCTCGCTGACCGTTGCCAGCCACCCGCCGATCCTCTCGGGTGGGTCATCGCTGACGCGCTCGACTTCGATCGCGTGGCTCCGCGCGGTCGCGAGCTCGCGACCGTACTCGTCGGACACGAAATCGGCGTCGTCGTAGCTGGTGAGGAGTGCCGCGGCGCTTTTCCACAGATCGGGAAAGTCGGCCTGCCGGCCCACGGGCAGGTTGCGCGCCTCCTGCTCGGCGAGGCCGAGGAGCCCTTCGCGCTTTTCCTGATCCGGGACGAGGGTCTGGAACGCCTGGGCGAGGCGCGCCGTGGCGCCCTTGTCGCGCGACACCGATTGCGCAATGAATTCGGCGACGACCTGATCGCTGAGCCGCGAGCGAATCTCGCCCGGCAGATCGATCCCTTCGTGCGGCGCCCCCTCTTCTTCGGTGACGCCGACGGTCAGGAGCGTGACCACGAGATCCGGCGTCAGCCGCGGGAGGGCAGTCGTGATCTGATTCAGAATCCGATTCAGTTGCTCCGGATAGGCCCGCGCGACGAAGTCGGCCAGCGCCTGAAGGACGCGAAGGACGACGCCCTTCTTGCTGCGGCGGCCGCCTTCGGCGGCTTGAGTGACGAGCTTTTCGGTGAACTCCTTGAAGCGGCCTGGATCCTCGGCGATCTCGAGCAGCGCCTGCATCGACTCGTCGTCCAGGTCCGACAGCTCGCCTTCGAGGTAGTGATTGATGATCCGGTCCCAGTCGCTGTCGAGACCGCTGCTGCGCTCGCGGAGGACCTCGGCGTAGTCGATCTGCCGGAGCTCGATCGCGCCGCCGCCGGCGGCCATCCAGGCCCGCGCGATGCCACCCTGTTCGCGGATGTCCTCGGCCGGCTTCGCGACGAGGCCGAGAAACGTGTGCCACTCGGCCGGGCTCAGATCGCCGAATATCCGCATCTCGCCAATCAGGTGGGTGTGGAGCAGCGCCGACAGTTCGCCGAGCGCGGCGTCGGGCTTGGCGGCCGTGCGCCCGTCGAGCACGAGTTCGTCCGGCAGGACGGTCAGCGTGACTTCGCCGTCGCCGCGCAGCCGCTTCGCGCCGTCGACGACGCGATTGAGCGACGCCTGAATGGCCGGGTGGGTCGCGGGATAGAGCGCGACGACGCGGGCGGCGGCCTTGCAGCCGCGCGCGAAGTCGGTCAGTCGCATCATCTCGTCGGGCGAGAGCGACCCCTGGCCAGCCGTCAACGACATTCACGCATACGATATACTGCCTCGCTTCGCACCGGGACTCGCGCGCGCACCAGGCGAAGCGACCGGTTTCCACGGAGCGATCAGAGCCAATTCTCTTGATCCGAGCCGTTGACATCATCCGGGCAAAGCGCGACGGGGAAGCGCTCTCGCGCGAGGCGATCGACGCCTTCATCGCGGGTGTCGGCGACGGCTCCTGGGCCGATTACCAGGTCTCGGCGCTGCTCATGGCGATCGTTCTCCGTGGCATGACCGCCGAGGAGACGGCCTGGCTGACCGACGCGATGGTCCGCTCGGGCCGGCGCGTCGACCTCTCGTCGCTCCCCGGCATCAAGGTTGGCAAGCACAGCACTGGCGGAGTCGGGGACAAGATCTCGATTGTGCTTGCGCCGGTGGTCGCCGCGTGCGGCATCGTCGTCGCCAAGATGTCGGGTCGCGGCCTCGGACATACCGGCGGCACGCTCGACAAGCTCGAAGCCATCCCGGGCTTTCGCATCTCGCTGACGTCCGACGAATTCCTTGCCATCCTCAAAGACGTCGGCTGCTGCCTGATCAGCCAGACCCGGGACATCGCGCCCGCGGACAAGACGCTTTACGGGCTGCGCGACGTCACCGCGACGATCGAGAGCATCCCGCTGATCTCGGCCTCGGTGATGAGCAAGAAGATTGCCGAGGGCAGCAACGCGCTGGTCCTCGACGTGAAGTGCGGCAGCGGCGCCTTCATGAAGACCGTCGACGACGCGCGGGCGCTGGCGCGCTCCCTCGTCGCCATCGGGACCGCGAACGGCGTCAGGACCGAGGCCTTCATCACCGACATGAATGTGCCGCTCGGCCGCGCGGTGGGAAATGCGCTGGAGATCGTCGAGTGCATCGAGGTCCTGCAAGGACGCGGCCCGAGCGATCTCGAGAGCCTGGTGGTACGGCTGGCCTCGAGGATGGTCCGGCTGGGTGAGCAGGCCGGGAGCGATGAGGAGGCCGAGCAGCGCGTGCGGGAGGCCATGACCTCTGGTGCGGCGCTCGCCAAATTCTCGGCCATGATCGCGCGACAGGGAGGAGACGCGGCGATCGTCGACGATGCGTCCCGGTTGCCGCGTGCCGCAAAGATCCGCCCGATTGCGGCGCCGCGATCCGGGTTTGTCGCGGCGCTCGAAGCCGAGGCCGTCGGTCGGGCGTCGATGCTGCTCGGGGCGGGCCGCGAGAAGGTGACGGATCAGATCGACCTGGGCGCCGGGATCCTGATTCGCAAGAAGCCGGGCGACGCGGTGACGGAAGGAGAGTCGGTGCTCGACCTGTACTACAACGACGATCGCCGCCTGGAAGACGCCGTTCAGCTCGTGGCGTCGGCGCTCGTCATCGAGCCGACGGCGCCGGCGGTGCGGCCGCTCGTCCTCGATCACGTGACGTAAGACGGACTGCTCGGCCGCGACGACGGCCCGAGCCGCAACGACTGCCCCCCGGGGCGTGCGTGGAGGACCCGCGTGGAACGACTTCAGCCGCTCATCGGCCTCGTACTGATCGCCTCGATCGCCGTCGCCTGGTCGACCAACCGTCGGGCGATCAATCTCCGAACCGTCGCCTGGGGCTTCGGTCTGCAGCTCCTTTTCGCGGTGATCGTCCTCAAGACCGGGGTTGGCCAGACCGCATTCCAGTTCCTCGGCGATCGGATCCGCCAGCTCCTGGAGTACTCGGCTGCCGGATCGTCGCTCGTGTTCGGACCGCTCGGCAATCGGGCGGTGTGGAGCGACATCATGACCCGCGTCCTCGGCCCGAGCGGGGAGCAATACGGCGTGGTCTTTGCCTTCCAGATCCTGCCGACCATCATTTTCATCGCCGCGCTGTTCGCGATTCTCTATTACTTCGGCGTCATGCAGTTCGTCGTTCGCGGCTTCGCCGTGGTCATGAACCGGGTGATGGGCGCGAGCGGCGCCGAATCGCTCAACGTCGCCGCCAGTATCTTCATGGGGCAGACCGAGGCGCCGTTGACCATCCGGCCCTACCTGCCGCGGATGACCGAATCGGAGCTGATGACGGTCATGACTGCCGGCATGGCGCACATTTCGGGCGGAATCATGGCGGCGTACATTGCCTTCGGGATCGAGCCGAGGCACCTGTTGACCTCGGTGATCATGACGGCGCCTGGCACCTTGATGCTGGCCAAGATGTTCGTGCCCGAAACCGCGGTGCCGGAAACCCTCGGCACGGTCAAGCTGGACATCGAGAAGACCGACGTGAACGTCATCGACGCGGCCGGGCGTGGCACTGGCGAGGGCCTGCAGCTGGCGCTCAACGTCGGCGCCATGCTGATTTCCTTCATGGCGCTGATTGCGCTGACCAACGCGGTCCTCGGCATGGTCGGCCTGAGCATGCAGCAGATTTTCGGCTGGGTCTTCGCGCCGGTGGCCTGGTCGCTCGGCGTGCCGTGGCGCGACGCGGGCACGATCGGCAACCTGCTCGGTACCCGCATGGTGCTGAACGAGTTCATCGCGTTTGCAGAGCTCGGCACGATCAAGGACACGCTGGACCCGCGGTCCTTTACGATTGCGACGTTCGCGCTGTGCGGCTTTGCCAACTTCTCGTCAATCGGCATCCAGATCGGCGGCATCGGTGCGCTGGTGCCGGCGCGGCGTCACGATCTCGCGCGCCTGGGCATCCGGGCGATGGTGGCCGGGACGCTCGCCAACTTCGTGTCGGCCTGCATCGCGGCGCTGCTGCTGTACCTGGCCGTGACAGCCGACCGATCGCCGAGCAGCCGAGAGCTCGAAGCCGAACGTCCTGAGATGCCACTATGCGGACGATTCATCTGTGGACACGTGTCGGGACCGTGACTACTTCGATCAGGTCGTGGAGGCCGCCGAGTTCCTCCGCGGCCGCGGCTTCGGCGGCGCCGACGTCGGGCTGATTCTGGGTTCCGGCCTTGGAGCGTTTGCCGATCAGATGCCCGAGTCGTTCGGCTTCGAGTACCGCGACATTCCACACTGGCCGGCCTCCGGCGTGATCGGCCATGCCGGCCGCCTGGTCGGCGGGGTCGTTCACGGCCACCGCGTCATCGCGCTTGTCGGGTCGTGCCCACTTCTACGAGGGCCACGGCATGCGGACGGTGACGTTCCCGGTCCGCGTGCTCGCCCGGCTCGGGATCAGGACGCTGCTCATCACCAATGCCGCCGGCGGCATCAACACCAACTTCACCCAGGGCGCGCTGATGGTGATCGACGATCACATCAACTTCCTGGGGACCAATCCGCTCGTCGGCCCGAACGACGATCGTTTCGGCCTCCGGTTCCCGGACATGACCGAGATCTATTCGAAGCGGCTGCGTGGCATTGCCGACACGGTGGCGCGAGAGATGGCGCAGCCGATCGAGCACGGCATCTACATCGCCGTTCACGGTCCAAGCTACGAGACGCCGGCCGAGATTCGCGCGTTCCGCACGCTCGGCGCCGACGCGGTCGGGATGTCCACGGTGCCCGAGGCGATCGTCGCTCGTCACATGGGCCTCGAGGTCCTCGGCATCTCGTGCATCAGCAACATGGCCGCTGGCGTCCTGCCCGATCCGCTGCATCACGACGAGGTGATGGCGACGACGGCCCGGGTCCGCGCCGAGTTCATCGCGCTCGTCGAGGGCATCATTGGCCGGCTCTGATCCGCTCGTCGAGGCGGCGCGCCGCGCCCGCGAAAACGCGGTTGCCGACTTCTCCGGCTTCCGCGTCGGCGCCGCCCTCGAAACCGCCGACGGCGCGATCGTCAGCGGCTGCAACGTGGAGAACGCCACCTACGGGCTGACGGTGTGCGCCGAGCGGGTCGCGATGTTCAAGGCGCTCTCCGAGGGCCATCGCGCCTTTCGCCGGGTCGCGGTCGTGGCCGACACCGAGTCGCCGACGCCACCGTGCGGCGCGTGCCGCCAGATTCTCTGGGAGTTCGCCGGCGACATCGAAGTCACGCTGGCCAACCTGCGCGACACGACCGGCCGGCATCAGCTGAGCGAGCTCCTGCCGCACCCGTTCGACAAGCGGCTGCTCACGTTAGCCCGCTCCCGCTTCCGCCGTCGCACGGCTACGGCGGACAAGCCGCTCGCGCGCGAAGGTGCAGCACTCGCACGTGCCACACGCCGCACCGCACGAAGCACGAACGGACCGCACCAGGAACTGAGGAACCCGGAACGAGGAATCCGCTGCTGGGTCCGGTACAATTATCCCCTAATGCTTCCGACAATCGAGTGGAAAGACGACGTGATCGTGATGGTGGACCAGCGCAAGTTGCCGGGCACCGAGGTCTACGTGCATTGCAAGTCGGCGACCGAAGTCGCCAAGGCCATCAAGACGATGGTGATTCGCGGCGCGCCCGCGATCGGCGTGGCCGCGGGGATGGGGATCGCGCTCGGGATGGAGCGCAGCAAGGCCACCGGCACCAAGCAGTTTGCCGTCGAGTTTCAGAAGACCTGCGACCTCATGGCCGCCACCCGACCAACCGCGGTCAATTTGTTCTGGGCCATCGACCGCATGAAGCACTGCTTTTCGGAGGGCGCCCTGGCCGGCGAATCCGTCGATCAGTTGAAGAGCCGGCTGCGCCGCGAAGCGGTCGCGATCCATGACGAAGACCTCGCGAGCTGCCGGGCGATCGGGGCCCACGGGGCGGCGCTGGTGCCCTCCGAGGCGCGCATTCTGACGCACTGCAACGCCGGCGCGCTCGCGACGGCCGGCTACGGCACTGCCCTCGGCGTGATTCGTGGCGCGATCGAAGCCGGGAAGCGCGTCCGTGTGCTCGCCGACGAGACCCGCCCGTTCCTGCAGGGCTCGCGCCTCACGGCCTGGGAGCTGGTGCGTGACGGCATCGACACGACCATCATCACCGACAGCATGGCCGGCGCGATGATGCGCGACGAGCAAATCGATCTCGTGGTCGTCGGCGCCGACCGCATCGCCGCCAACGGCGATACCGCGAACAAGATCGGCACGTATACCGTCGCGGTGCTCGCGAAGGAGCACGGCATCCCGTTCTATGTCGCCGCGCCGTGGTCGACCGTCGATCTCGCGACCGCCGACGGAACGCTGATCCCGATCGAAGAACGCAACGCGAAAGAGGTGACGCACGTCGGGTCGAACCAGCTGGCGCCGCTCGGGGCGAGCGTCCGCAACCCGGCGTTCGACGTCACCCCGCATCGCTACATCACGGCCATCGTGACCGATCGCGGCGTGTTCCACGCGCCGTTTGTCAAGACGCTGGCCGACGGAGCGGTCGTCGAGGGCGCCGCCGCGACTGGCTCGGCGTGACGGCGCGAGGCGCCTCGCCGTGATCGTCCTCGGCATCGAGACGTCGTGCGACGAAACCGCCGCCGCCATCGTCGAGGCAGCGGATGGATTCCAGCTGCCGTGGCGCACGCGGTCCAGCGTGGTTGCCTCTCAGGTCGAGATCCATCGCGAGTGGGGCGGCGTCGTCCCTGAGATTGCCTCGAGACAGCACGTCAGGGACATCTGCGGCGTGGTCGAGCGCGCGCTTGGCGAAGCCGGCGCGTCGTGGCCGTCGGTGGATGCGGTCGCCGTCACGCAGGGCCCCGGCCTGGTCGGATCGCTGCTCGTCGGTGTCTCGTTCGCGAAGACGGCGGCGTGGGCGGCCGGCAAGCCGCTCGTCGGCGTCAATCATCTCGCCGGTCACATCGAATCGCTCTGGCTCGAGCACGGCGAGCTGCCGACGCCGGCCGATCGTGCTCGTCGTCTCCGGTGGTCACACGAGCCTCTATCTCGTTCCCGAGCCCGGCGTCTACCGGTCGATCGGTCGGACGCGAGACGATGCTGCGGGCGAAGCGTACGACAAAGTCGCGAAGCTGCTCGGCCTGGGGTATCCGGGCGGGCCCGTCATCGATCGACTCGCGGCCGACGCCGATCCGGATGCGATTGCGCTGCCGTCGACCCGGCTGACGCATCCCGATCGAAATGCGCCGACCCGCGAGTACCGGTTCGACTTCAGTTTCAGCGGTCTGAAAACCGCGGTGCTGCGTCACGTCCGGCAGCGGCAGGCTGCGCTCGGCGCGACCGCCTTGCCGCCGTCCGAGATCGCCGACCTCGCGGCAAGCTTTCAGGCCACCGTCGTCGACACGCTCGTCGAACGCACGTTTGCCGCAGCGAAGTGGCACAACGCGTTGTCGGTGGGCATTGCCGGCGGCGTTTCGGCGAACTCGCGGCTTCGGGCCGCCGCGCACGACCGCGGGCGCCGGGCCGAGATACCGGTGTTCTTCCCGAGCCCGCACCTCTCGACCGACAACGCGGCGATGATTGCCGCTGCGGGGATGCGGAAGCTCGCGGCCGGCGCGCTTGCCTCGCCCGACCTCAACGCCCAGGCGTCGCTGCCGCTGTAGGCGATCACCGATGATGAAAACACTGACCGAATATCTCTGGTTCAATACGCCGGCACGGCAGGAGTTCGTGAGGATCACCGACGAGGTGTCAGCGATCGTGACGAGAAGCGGCGTCAAGGAAGGGATGGTGCTGGTGTCGGCGATGCACATCACCGCCGCTGTCTACGTGAACGACTGGGAGAACGGGCTGATCCACGACTTTCAGGTCTGGCTCGAAAAGCTTGCGCCTTCGGGCCTCGACTACCGCCACCATCAGACCGGCGAAGACAACGCCGACGCGCACCTGAAACGCACGCTGATGGGGCATCAGGTGATCCTGCCGATCACCAACGGCAAGCTCGATCTCGGGCCGTGGGAGCAGGTGTTCTACGCCGAGTTCGACGGGCAGCGGAAGAAGCGCGTCGTGGTCAAGGTGATGGGCGTCTGAGTGGAGTTTCCCGGTCATCCCGTCGTTGGCGTCGGCGCCGTCATCGTCCACGGACGGCAAGGCATTGATCGTCAAGCGTGCGCACGAGCCGCGAAAAGGCGAGTGGTCGCTGCCTGGCGGCCGGGTCGAGCTCGGCGAGTCGCTGGTCGACGCCACCCGGCGTGAGATGCGCGAAGAGACCGGCCTCGACGTCGCCGTCGGCGAGATGATCGAGGTCTTCGATCGGATTCACCATCACGACGACCGCGTGCGCTATCACTTCGTCATCATCGACTTCCTCTGCACGGTGAATGGCGGCGACTTGCGCGCGGGCGACGATGCGGAGGCGGTGGCGTGGGTAAGCGGCGACGAAGCCGAGGCGTACGGCGTGAACGAGCATGCGTTGCGGGTCCTGCGCCACGGCCTCGAGCGTGCCGCCGCGTTGGCGCGCGATTGACTCGAACTTTCAACTTTGAACTTTGAACTTGAACTTGTAACTTGTAACTTTGCTCGATGACCGTGACCCGCGACGCCGCCTGGGCGCTCCTGACCGAATGGACGAAAGGCGACAGCCTGCTGAAGCATGCGCTCGCCGTCGAAGCGGCGGTGCGCGGCTACGCCCGCAGCTTCGGTGAGAACGAAGAGGAATGGGGAGTCGTCGCGCTGCTCCACGACTACGACTACGAGCGCTATCCGACGCTAGGCGACCACCCGGTGAAGGGCTGCGACAATCTCACCAGCCTCGGCTATCCCGAGTGGGTGACGCGAGCGATTCTGTCGCATGCGGCCGAGATCACCGGGGTCACGCGCGAATCGCGGCTGGAGAAGACGTTGTTTGCCTGCGACGAGATGGCCGGCTTCGTGACCGCGGCCTCGCTGGTCAGGCCGAGCAAGAGCGTGCTCGACCTCGAGGCGGCGTCGGTCATCAAGCGGATGAAGGACAAGGCGTTCGCCCGTGCGGTGCCGCGCGAGCATCTGAAGGCCGGCGCCGAGGAGATGGGGCTGCCGCTCGACCAGCACATTACCAACGTCATCGCGTCGCTGCGGGAGCAGGCCGACGCGCTCGGGCTGCGAGGGACGTTGTAGGCATCCGGAAGCGAACGCGCCAGCGCCGCTTTCCGTATACTTCAGAGCATGCCGGAGCCGATCGGCGGGACGCTTGCCCCGTCTTCCAGCGAGTTTGGCGGCTCTCCAGAGCCTTCCTCGACAGCCCCCATCGTCAAGTGCGACCGCGTCAGCGTTCGCTACGGCAAGAACTGGGCGCTGAAGGACGTGTCCGCCGAGTTCCACCAGGGAGCGGTCGGCCTGCTCGGGCCCAACGGCGCTGGCAAGAGCACGCTGATCAAGACGCTCCTGGGGTTCGTGAAGCCCGACCAGGGGCAGATGACCGTCCTGGGCATGAACGTGGCGACGTCGCCGCTCGAGATTCGCGCCCGCATCGGCTACATGCCGGAGAGCGACGCGCACATTCCCGGGATGAATGCGGTGTCGTTTGTCGCCTATTGCGCGCAGCTGTCCGGGCTGCCGCCCGCCGACTCGATGCAGCGCGCTCACGAGGTGCTGTATTACGTCGGCCTGGGGGAAGCCCGCTATCGCAACGTCGAGACCTATTCCACGGGCATGAAGCAGCGCATCAAACTGGCTCAGGCGCTGGTGCACGATCCCGATTTGCTGTTTCTCGACGAGCCGACCAACGGCATGGATCCCAAGGGCCGCGACGAGATGCTCGAGCTGATCCGCGACCTGGCCCACAACAAAGGGGTCAACCTGATCCTGTCATCGCACCTCCTCCCCGACGTCGAATACACCTGCGACCGCGTTGTCGTCATCGACAAGGGCACCGTCGCCGCGGCCGGCTCGATCGACGCGCTCAAGGGTCCGGCCGGTCGCGTGTTCGAGGTTCGCATCAAAGGCGACAGTCGGGCGTTCATCGAGATGCTGCGGGGCCAGGGCTACGAATGCCACGACACGGACGAGGACGTCATGCGCGTGTTCGTGCCGGGCTCGACCGAAGAGGGCGCCCGCATTCTCTTCCGGCTGGCGACGCAGCAAGGGGTGCAGCTGCGGCATCTGCGGCCGAGCGTCCCGACCCTCGAAGACGTGTTCGCGCGCGCGGTGGGAGAGGCGTAGCCGATGCCGATTCATGATCAGGGCTATCGCCGGTACATCGGCTCGCGCGCCGAGGTCGGCCGCTCCTGGCAGGTCATCACGCGCGCCGGGATCCGTACGGTCCTCTCCAAGCGGGCGTTCCTCGGCCTGATGCTGATGGCCTGGTCGCCGTTCGTCGTTCGCGCCGTCCAGGTCTACATCGCGGCGAACTTCTCGCAGGCGTCCTTCCTTGCTCCCAAAGCGGAGACCTTCCGCGAGTTCCTCGGGCAGCAGGGCGTCTTCGTCTTCTTCGTCACGATCTATGTCGGCGCCGGGCTGATCGCCAACGACCGGCGCGCCAACGCGCTGCAGGTGTACCTCTCCAAGCCGCTGACGCGAGCCGAGTATGTGGCCGGCAAGCTGGCCATCCTCTTCCTGTTCCTGATCGCGGTCACCTGGCTGCCGGCGATCATGCTCTTGCTGATCCAGATCATGTTTGCGGGCAGCTTCACGTTCGTTCGGGAGAATATTTTCCTGCTGCCGGCGATCACCTTGTTCTCGCTGCTGCAGGTGCTGGTCGCCTCGACGACGATGCTGGCGCTGTCGTCGCTCTCGAAGAGCGCCCGATTCGTCGGCGTGATGTACGCGGGCTTGATCTTCTTCACCAGCGCCCTGTTCAACGCGCTCCGTGGAATCACCGGGCAGAGCTCGTTTGCCTGGATCTCGCCGACCGAAACGCTCGAGCAGATCGGCAACATCATCTTCCGCCTCGACCCGCCCTTCGCTGTGCCGGGATTTGCCACGGTGCTGACGCTGATGGTGCTGGTCGGCGGATCGCTCTGGATCCTCGAACGGAAAGTCCGCGGAATCGAGGTGGTGCAGTGACCAGCGACGCCGTCGTGAACGGCAACGCCGCGGTCGGCGCCGGCGCGGATCGCTTTGCCGCCTCGAGCGAATCGACGCCGGTTGCCGCGACCGACCGCGCCATCGTGCAGGCGACGCAACTCTCGAAATGGTACGGGCAGGTCAGCGGTCTGAACGACGTGACTGCCGCCATCCCCGGGGGGATCACCGGTCTGCTCGGGCCGAACGGGGCCGGCAAGTCCACGTTCATGAAGTTGATGACCGGGCAGCTGAAGCCGAGCAAGGGCACGATCACGGTCTTCGGCGAGCCGATGTGGGGCAACCCGGCGATCTACCGCCGCATCGGGTTCTGTCCGGAGCAGGACGCGTTCTACGACCGCATGACCGGGCTCGAGTGGGTGACCGCGCTCGTCCGCCTCAACGGCCTCGGCGCGAAGGATGCCGACACCGCGGCCAAGGCCGCGCTCGCCCAGGTTGACCTGATCGACGCCGCTGGCAAGAAAATCGGCGCCTACAGCAAGGGGATGCGGCAGCGCGTCAAGCTGGCGCAGGCGCTGGTCCACGATCCGGAACTGCTGATCCTGGACGAGCCGCTGACCGGCATGGATCCGCTGATGCGGCGCAAGACCATCCG
Organism: uncultured Acidobacteriota bacterium; assembly: GCA_963841895.1. Lineage (GTDB taxonomy): Bacteria > Acidobacteriota > Vicinamibacteria > Vicinamibacterales > UBA2999 > JACCSI01. The sequence continues at coordinate 181,931 of CAWJEO010000014.1, read as the reverse complement.
CTTCATCAAGGAATGGGCGCGCGCCGGCAAGCACATCATCGTCTCGAGCCACATCCTCCACGAGATCGAGTCGATGACGTCGAACATCCTGCTGATCAACAACGGCCGGATTCTCGCCGAAGGCAATGTCCACGCAATCCGCGATCTGATCGACACGCATCCGCACACGGTCTACATTCGGGCCGCCGACCCGCGGGCTCTGGCGCGCCGCTTCCTCGCAGAAGACGACGTGATGAGCCTGCGATTCGAACCGGGCGCGGTGATCGTGGAAACCGAGCGGCCGGATGCGTTTTACGCGCGACTCACGGCCCTCGCCGCTTCCGGCGAGGCCGGCAGCATCGATGAAGTCACGTCGCCGGACGACAACCTGCAGGCCGTCTTCCGTTACCTGGTGAAGCAGTGAGCGATCGTCTGTCCTTCTGGGTGGCCTCGCGCCGCGTCTTCGAACTCTCGCTCGGCGAGATGCTGTGGTCCCGCCGGACCATCTTCATGGTCCTCGTCGTCTGCGGGCCGGTGATCCTCGCGCTGGTCGTCCGGATCCTCGAGATGCTCGGGATGCCGGCGCTGCGCGTCAACGGCCAGCGGGTCGGCGGGATGGGCATCTTCGGGGTGATGGTCTGGATGCTCTACCTTCGCTTCAGCATCCCGATTCTCGGCGTCTTCTACGGCACCGCGTTGATGGCCGACGAGGTCGAGGACAAGACCCTGACGTATCTTTTTACCCGGCCGGTGCCGCGTGGCGCCGTCCTGGTCGGCAAGTACCTGGCCTATCTGGCATGTACTTGCCTGGTGGTCCTGCCGTCGGTGATGCTCGTCTACTTCCTGCTGATCCGCTTCAACGAGATCGCCGGGACCTTTGGCCAGCTCCTGACCGACCTCGGTCTGCTGGCCCTCGGCCTCGCGGTCTACGGCGCGCTTTTCGCCTTTGTCGGAGCCTTCTTCAAGCGGCCCCTCGTCATGGGCCTGGTCTTCATCGGCGGCTGGGAACAGACGGCCATGGCCCTGCCGGGGTACATGAAGCGGTTCACCCTGGCCTACTACGTGCAGGCTCTGGTGCCTCATGCGATGCCGTCCGAAGGGGTCGTCAGCCTGCTCCAGGGGGTCTTCCGCGAGAGCCCACCGGTCTCCGTCGCGCTTTTCTGGCTGTCGGCCTATGTCGTTGTTTTTCTATATCTTGCAGCCAAAACAGTCGAGCGGAAGGAATACATCCTCGAGCAATGACGCCGGCTGGGTGCCATCCGTCCCAGCTCAGCTGCAACTTGTTGGGAACCACGGGCTTAGGCCGATCCGTATAATCAAGCAGGGGGAAGGGATCGATGTCGAATCGGACGCGGTACTTCGTGCTCAGCGCCGGCGCAATTCTGGCCATCGGATTGACCACCGGGCTCGTGGCGTCGTACATCGGCGGTTTGCCGGTAGCCTTCTCCAGGGCGGCCGGTCCAGACGAGCTCCAGTATGTCCCGGCCAATGCGGCGGTCGTCGCCTACGCCAACGTTCACGAGTTGATGACGTCGAACTTCCGCGAACGTTTCCGGAAGCTCGAGCCTGATACCACGGAGCGCGACGAGTTCCAGCAGAAGACCGGCGTCAACATCGAGCAGGACATTCAGACCATCGTCGCCGCCATGATTCCTGGCGCTGACGGGGTCGAGGGCGGGTCCAAAGGCATGCTGATTCTGGCCCGCGGCCGGTTCGAGCAGCCCCGGCTCGAGGCCCTCGCCGTCGAGCACGGCGGCAAGGTCGAGGATTACCAGGGCAAGCGCCTCGTGACCCACACGCCAGGAGGGCGGCGAATCCAACATGGCCCTCGGCTTCATCGACGTGGACCTCGTCGCGATCGGCAACTACGAAGCCGTCAAGCGCGCCATCGACGCCGGCACCGGCAACAACATCGTCTCGAACACCGAGCTGATGCGCCAGGTCAACGAGCTCGAGGGCAACAATGTGTGGGCGGTGGGCCGCTTCGATGCGCTCGCCACCACCGGCCAGCTTCCCTCCGCAATCCAGGCACAAGTTCCCGCCATTCAATGGTTCTCGGCTGCCGGCCACGTCAATGGCGGGCTCGAAGGCATCTTCAAGGCCGAAGCCAAGGACGAAGAATCCGCCCAGAACCTCCGCGACATGCTGAACGGCTTCCTGGCGCTGGCGCGCATGCAGTCGAACACGCGCCCCGAGCTCAAGACCGTTGTCGACTCGCTCCAGCTCTCGGGCGACGGCAAGAACATCGCGCTCTCGTTCTCGCTCCCCTCGGAGCTGCTCGACGCACTCGAGGCGATGGCCAAGCAGCACGGCGCGCTCGCAGTAACGGCCGCCGGCATCACGGTTCGACCGAGGGCCCACGCGACGACAGTCGGTGGGCCCTTGTTGCGTACCCGCCTTGGCGAAGCAGGACGGACCGTATACACTGCTCGGCGACAGGTCTACCCGTGTCGGAGCACGTTTTCTTCTACGGCACTTTGATGACGCCGTTCAACCGGCCGGGGCGGCAGCGCGTCGATACGAAGATGGCGTTTACCGGGAGGGGCTCGATCAGCGCCGCGCTGTACGACCTCGGGATCTATCCGGCCGCGGTGCCGTCGTCCGACGGTGGCGTCGTGTGGGGCGAGCTCTACGAGATGCACGATCCCGCGGCGGTGCTGACGGCGTTGGATGAGATCGAAGGGTATCGCGCGAATGAGCCCGAACGCAGTCTCTATACCAGGGTCATGACCGACGTCGCTCTCGACGATGGACGCACCACCTCGGCCTGGGCCTACTTCTACAACGCGCCGCTGGGACGCGCCCAGCGCATCGCGTCCGGCGACTACCTCGAACACCTCAACGTGAAGAGTTCCTGAGACGGATCCCTTTGTCAGGAGCCGAACGCCGGACCTCGGAACGCGTTGACCTGCTGGGCGCCCTCCACGGAGAGGTCCTGGTCATCCAGGCGACTGAGATCCGTCAGCTGAGTCTCGGCGGCATGCTCGTAGAGACCCGGTTCGCTTTCCAGGTCGAGTCGCTCCACGATTTCCGTCTGCTGCTGAACGAGCTGGCGGGCGAGCCAACTGTGGTCGTGAAGGGCCGCGTCGTCCATTCACGGATCACGGACGTCGTCCAGGAAGCCGTCTTCTATCAGTCTGGGATCGAGTTCATCGCACCGTCGGCGGAAGTGACGGCGGCGATCGCGCGATTCATCGAGGATCTGAAGGCGCAGCAGGGAAGCAGGTAGCGAAATCTCGCGGCTGCGCGGTGCGGGTCTCAGTGCCGCTGCGCGCGCGTCGACACCATCGACGGCAGCTGGCTCGGATTCATCTCTACGGTTGCCGGGCCCAGCGCCGCGACTTCGTCGTCTCTCACGTAGGACAGCACGGGAATGTCCGCCGTCTCCGGATCCAGCCGCAGCATCGTCAACAACTGGAAGCCGCTTGGATCGTCGAGACGCAGCGTCACCACGACGAGGTCGGGCCTCAGCGCGGTGATGGTGCCGTACGGCTCGTCGTCGTGATCGACGAACTCGATGTCATACGCCTTGCCGTCGAGAATCGGCTCGACGACCGAAAGGGCATCACTGTCGGCCCCTACGAAAAGGGCCAACTGGCGGCTGTCGTCACGGGCTAGAACGGTGGGCATCATATCGGCCTCGCCTGGCTTAATTCAAGAAGCGGGCCAGCCCTTGGTTCAGGTGGCGATGCGAAATCATGCGTAAAATCGGCAGTGTTTGCCAGCCCGGCCAGCGGGTGGTGTCACAAATTGGCGGATCGGGGCTACGGCCGGTTGCAGAGTGCGCTCGCCCTGGACATTTTGCGCACGCGGTGCGGACCACCGCTGACGCCGCGCCGTGACTGCTCCAAGTTGGAAAAAGGGGTCGGCCCCGTACCTCTTTCCCGCGCGTCAGTCGCCGAACGTGATGCCTTGCGCGAGCGGGAGCGACGTCGACCAGTTCACGGTATTGGTCTGACGCCGCATGTAGGCCTTCCAGGCGTCCGAGCCCGACTCGCGGCCCCCACCTGTTTCCTTCTCGCCGCCGAACGCGCCGCCGATCTCCGCGCCCGACGTGCCGATGTTGACGTTGGCGATGCCGCAATCGGATCCGCGTGCCGAGACGAACTCCTCGGCCATCCGCACGCTTTCGGTGAAGACCGCGCTCGACAGTCCCTGCGGGACGGCGTTGTGGAGGGCGACCGCTTCCTCGAAACGGTCATATTCGAGCAGGTAGAGAATCGGCGCAAACGTTTCGTGCTCGACGATGGACGACTGCCGCGGCATGCGGATGATTGCGGGCTCGACGAACTGCGGGCCGAGCTCCGGGCGTCGCCGCCCGCCGTGAAGCACCTCGCCGCCGTCGGCGACCGCTTGTGCAACCGCGCCCTCCATCGCGGCGACGGCGTCAGGCGTGATGAGTGGGCCCATGAGCGTTTCAGGCTTCAGCGGATCGCCGATGCGCACCTGCGCGTAAGCCCTCAGCAACCGCTCGGTCAGGGCGGGCATCACCGCGCGGTGGGCGATGATGCGCCGCGTCGATGTGCAGCGCTGCCCGGCGGTTCCCACGGCGCCAAAGAGAATCGCGCGCACGGCGAGTTCGAGATTCGCGTCTTCGGCCACCAGGATGGCGTTGTTGCCCCCAAGCTCGAGGATCGAGCGGCCGAAGCGGCCGGCGACCACCTCCGCGACGCGGCGGCCAACCGCAGTCGAACCGGTGAACGAGACGAGCGGCAGCCGGCGATCGTTGAGCATCGCTTCGCCGACGCTGCGGCCGTGTCCGGCGGCGAGCGTGAAGACGCCGCTCACGCCGTGATCCGCCATGACGCGATTGGCAATGTGCTGAACCGCGATCGCGCAGAGCGGCGTCGGCTCCGCCGGCTTCCAGACGACGGTATCGCCGCAGACCGCGGCGATCGCCGCGTTCCACGACCAGACGGCGACCGGAAAGTTGAATGCGGTGATCACGCCGATCGCACCGAGCGGGTGCCACTGTTCCATCATGCGGTGGCCGGGACGTTCCGACGCGATGGTCAGGCCGTAGAGCTGCCGCGACAAGCCGGTCGCGAAGTCGCAGATGTCGATCATCTCCTGGACTTCGCCGTGCCCCTCCGCGCGGATCTTGCCCATCTCCAGCGACACGAGATCGCCGAGTGGCTCCTTCATGTCGCGGAGCGCTTGCCCGAGGTCGCGCACCAGCTCGCCGCGGCGCGGCGCTGGTGTCTCGCGCCAGGTGCGGAACGACTCGTGGGCGGCGCCAGCGACGACGTCGTAGGTATCGACGCTCGCGAGCTGGACGGTGGCCAACGGCTCGCCGGTGGTCGGGTTGTACGACGTCGACGTTTCCGCCGCGGCGTGGGCGAGCCAGCCCTCGGGTCCGACGCAGGCGCCGAGGTTGACGGCCTTCAGGCCGAGTTTCGTCAGGAGCGATGCGGGAGCGGAGGCGACGGACATTCGATCACCTTATCAGGACTCGCCGCACCCGTCCTACCGGCGAGCCCTACTGCTGTCCCAGCGCAGCGATCTCTTCCTTCAAGCGGGGATTGACCCGGTAACCCGCGCGCTCGGCACGAGCGACGGCGTCTTCGGCCTCCAACCGACGGGTCGTCGCGGCATACATCGCCGCCAGGTTGTTCCACGCCTCGCCCAGCTCGTCGTCGACGCGCGTGGCCTCGCGCCAGTAATACTCGGCGCGGACGCGGTCGCCGTTCCGGAAATGCGCGCTGCCAAGGGCGAGCAGGACCGGGGCAGGCGGTTCGATACGGCAGACCCAGGCTCGAACGGTTCCGGAGCAGCGTCGACACGTGCTGATCCAGTTGACGCGAGCGCAGGTCCGGAGTCGCGGCGCCGGCGAATCGTGTCGCGGATCTGGTCGACTTCCTCCCAGATCTGGCGGTCGGTCTCCACCCGGGCTTTCTCGCGCAACGTGTGCACGCGCCGGGCGGCCTCGAGGCATGCCTGAAATGCCAACGCGGCGCTGGTGTAGCGGCGAAGGCCCATCTGCGCTTCGCCGAGGCCGTAGTGCGCGTCGGTCAGCAGTGGATTCAGCGCTGATGGCGGCGCGGAACTCTATCGCGGCGCGTTCCCATCGCTCGGCCTGCAGGAGTTCCTGGCCGCTCCAGAAGCGCTCGATGGCGGCGCGCCGATTGGCCTCGCTGGGCATGACTTGCGCCGTCGCAACCGGCGCACACGACAGGAGAATCACCAGGGCGGCTGTCGCCTTCATGCGTCTCTCACTCCATCGCCTTGATGTCGTCTTGCAATCGCGTGTTCACGCGAAAAAGAAAAGGGCCGGCCCGAAGGCCGGCCCAATCCTACACCGAACAAGAACGTGAATTACCAGCCGAAGCGGGCACCCAAGCGCAGCGCAAACGGGTTCTGGTACATCTGGCCCGCGATGTTCTGCGAGGTCACCGTGCCGAAGTCCGGGTTGGGCACGTCGAAGGAGATCTCCGTGGCCGCGTTGTAGTCGAGCGCACGGCGGATGTTGAACAGGTTGAAGGCGTCAGCCAGCAGCGTCAGCCGACGGTTGCCGCCCAGGTTCATGGCGTAGGAGGCCTGGAGATCGACCTGCGCCTCCATCGGCGTCCGCTTCTTGAAGCCGTCGACGGTTTCGAAGCCGCCGCCGCGCGGGGTCTCGGGGATCTCGCTGTCATTGTCGTAAATCGGCAATGAGGCAAGTGCGGTGAGCGGCTTGCCGGAGCTCAGGTTGAGCCCGACACCGATGCCCAGGCCGTTGGTGAAGCTGTAGTTGCCCGAGACCTTGAACTGATGCGGGCGATCCAGCGGCAGCGGGCCCGAACCGAGCTCGCCGAGATAGCGGATGTCGCCGCGGTAGCCGAAGGCTGGATTGCGTGAAGTTGGGGTCGTTGGTCGGGAAGTCGTAGAGCGACGTGATCCCGGGTCCGACTGGCCGTTGTCCTCACGGAAGAAACCTTCATAGGTTCCGCGCAGCCGCGAAAAGCGGTACGACGCCAGCAGCAGCCAGTTGTTCGTGAACCGGCGGTCCATCGTCAGCTCCAAGCGTTGTAGCTGTGGGTCGGATCCTCGAATGACACCGGCTGGAGTCCCGGAACCTGGGTGGCGGCGGTAGTCGTGCTGGGGTTGGTCAGGATGTAGTCGACCGACTCGGCTTCCTCGACCCCGAACTCCGCGGCCACCGCGGAATACGGTGAGATGTCTTCGAGCACGCGGCCGATCCGGCGATTGATGTAACGGATGCCGACCGTCGTGTTCGGCAGCGCCTCCCACTCGTAGCCGGCGACGAACTCGTCCTTGTAGGAGAGTTTGGTCTCGGGGTCGATGAGATCCGAGCCTGCGCCGGCGATCTGATAGTGCGTGTGACCTGCGACTGCCGGCCGGCGCCTGCGTGACCACGCCGTTCGGGATAGGCTGCGTCAGGTTGGCGTCGAAGTAGTCACCGCGCGTGAAGCCCTCGTCAGCCGAGAGCGCGCGCGCCGCGAGGTCGTTCGGGATGCGGGCGAAGAAACGCCCCCAGTTGGCATACAGCCGCGACCGGCCGCCGCCCAAGACGTCGTAGACGACGCCGAGCCGTGGCGCCCAGTTGTTCTTCAGGTGGAACTCGTCGAGCGTTTGACCGTCGAGTGTCGTCAGCTGAGCGATCGTCCCGACCAGCGCCTGATCTTCGTAGCGCACGCCGGCGTTGATCGTCAGGCGATCCCCGGCCTTCCACTGATCCTGCACGAAGAAGCTGTAGTACTGCTGCGTCGTCAGGCGCTCGGCGTTGAAGTTGGCGCGTGTCACGCGGAAGATCCGGCCGAAGTTCATGTCGGGGACGATCGTGATCCGCGCACCGGTCGCGGTCTGGCGACCATCCGGAGCGCGTGAAGGTCGGGCCGGTGTTCTGATTCACCTGCGAGTAGTCGACGTCTTCGTAGATGACCCCCGCCTTGATTGAGTGGTCGCCGGTCGAGCCACGTCGCCTTCGCGGCGTACTGGAAGTTCTCGCTGATGTTGCCGGCCTCGTAGCCGCCGATGCCGCCCGTGATCGTTTGGCACTGGACCGGTCTGATCGGTCACTCGCCACGTATCGACCGACGGCAGTTCAGAGATCTTGTTGTAGGCGCGAGCAAACGACGCTTCGACGAGCATCTTCGTCCCGACGACGCCGTCGTAACGGACCGTCTGGTTGTGGCCGCCGAAATCCAGTTCGCTGAACGACGAGGTGTCCTGCACCGTCAGCGAGGAGGTTCGCTGCGGCCCGAGCTCGCCCTTCGACGGATCGCCGAAGAACGACATGTCGAGGCGATGCGCGTTGGCCGGCTGGTAGGTCGCCTTGGCCGAGTACGACAGCGTGCGCCGCTCGCGATCGACCTCGCCGAGCTCTCGCAGCGGGAAGTTCTCGATGTCGTCAGGCGCGATGAACGTGCGCGTTCTGCCACGACGGGTTGAGCGCGCCGAAGAAGAACAGGCGATCGCGGACGATGCGGCCGCCGGCTTCGATGCCGAGGTCCGATTCCTGCTGGCCGACCGTGTTGACGGTGCCGTTCACGGTCTGGACCGTCTTGTAGCCGCCCTCGATCTGGCTCGGACGCGAATAGCCGAAGACCGATCCGCGGAGCGCGTTGGTGCCGCTCTTGGTCACGACGTTGACGACGCCGCCCATCGACTGGCCGAACTCGGCTTCGTAGCCGCCGGTCTTGACCTGGACTTCCTTGACGAAGTCGAACGGGGTCGCGGTGCCGAGCGAGCCGAAGATGATCGAGTACGAGCCGACCGCGCCGTAGCCGGTGTTGGTGACGTTGACGCCGTCGACGACGTACAGGTTGTCGAGGCCCGAAGAGCCCGACATCGACGGGTTGGCGCGACCGGTCGGCGTCCCGCTGACGCCTGGCGCGAGATATAACGTGTCGGTCATGCGGCGGCCGACGGGAATCTTCTCGAACATCTCGCTCGAGAGAACCGCGCCCGTGGTTGTCGAACCCGTGTCGACGACGGCCGCGCTGCTCGCCGACCTGACGGTCTCCGTGAGACCGCCCACTTCCATCTTCAGTGAGATCTCGGTGGTCTGTCCGAGGCTGACCGGCGACGGCCTTGACGTCCACGGCCTTGAAGCCCTGCAGTTCCGCGCGCACGTCGTACTGTGCCCGGCGTGAGGAACGGTGCCGAGAATCGTCCCTCGGCGTCGCTGACGAAGGGCTTCGCGCCTTGAGGTCCGGTAACCGTGACGGTCGCGCCCGGAACCGCCAGGCCCTGCGTGTCCACGAACCGGCCCGTCAGGGTGCCCGTGGTCTCCTGCGCGGAGGCCACACCCGTCAGAACCAGTAGAGCCACGATGATGATGGCGCTCATGCGATTGCGCATGCTCGTTCTTTCTCCTTGAGGTGGTGATGAAACAAAGCCAAACGGAACTCCTCTTAAGGAAAGTCCGTGCCACTGCGTTAACACCGTGTGACGTTGTTGATCCGAACGAGTTACACGGAAAAACCGGGACGAGTTGCAGCATGTGATTCTGAAAACGTTCATGCCCTTCAACAATTCGGATCATGTGATGGGATGAATGAGGGCAGTGCACTGACTGAAACCAGCAACGCGTGACTACTCAACGGATGAGATCGCCCAGCTCGAGTGAAAACGTTCGACACGACATTCGACACGGTTCGTGACCGAAATCCGGATCAGGGCTTCACTACAGGGACGAGCCGCCTCGTCGGCATTCATGAATGGGTGATGAACAATTAGCGCCGCTCATGAGTCGCCGCGTGGGGACGGCTCTCAGCTGATTTGAACGATCGTTTGATATGATGGTCCGGTTATGGCGCTCGCGAGGTCGTCATCCTTGGCGCCGCGCGGACGCCCATCGGCCGCTACGGCGGCTCGCTCAAGGATCTCCATCCCGCCGAGCTCGGCGCGGTGGCGGCGCGCGCGGCGATCGAGCGCGCGGATGTCCCGGTCGGACGAGATCGACGAAGTCATCATCGGCCACGGCCGCCAGGCCGGTTCGGGCCCGAATCCGGCGCGGCAGGTCGGCGCACCGCGCCGGCATTCCCGTCGCGTCGCCCGCGCAGACGATCAACAAGGCCTGCGCGTCGAGCCTGCAGGCGATCGCGGCGGCGGCGCAAAGCATTCTGCTCGGCGAATCCGACTGCGTGGTCGCCGGCGGCATCGAGTCGATGAGCCGCATGCCGTATCTCATCGACAGCGCCGATGCGCGCTGGGGCCATCGCATGGGTAACTTCCCGCTGGTCGACGCGATGTACCGCGACGGCTTTCACGATCCGCTGTCGAACCTCATCATGGGCGAGACGGCGGAGATGCTCGCGCGGCAGTACGGCATCACGCGCGAGGCGTCGGATCAATTTGCGCTCGAGAGTCAGCAGAAAGCCGAGGCCGCGCAGAAGGCCGGCTATTTCGCTCGCGAGATCGCGCCGATCACGCGTCGACGGACAAAGGCACAGTCACGCGTGTTCGATAGCGACGAACATCCGCGGCATGGGACGACGCTCGACGCGCTGGCAAAGCTGCCGCTGGTGTTTCCCAACGTCGAAGGACAACCGGGCATCATCACCGCCGGAACGTCGTCCGGCATTACCGACGGCGGGGCCGCGCTCGTCCTGGCCTCGGATCAGATGGGCCGCGGACCGCGGCCTCACTGCGCTCGCGCGGATCACCGGGTGGGCCAGCGCCGGTGTCGATCCGCGCCTCATGGGCATCGGTCCGGTGCCGGCGCTGAAGAAACTCTACGAGCGCTCCGGCCTCGACATGTCGTGCTTCGATCTCGTCGAGCTCAACGAAGCCTTTGCGGCGCAGGTCCTCGCGGTCCTCAAGGACGTCGACATCCCGCGCGAGAAGCTCAACGTCAACGGCGGCGCGATCGCGCTTGGCCATCCCGATCGGCTGCCACCGGCGCCCGGATGGTCGTCACGCTCCTCTACGAGATGGAGCGGCGCGGCGTCTCCGCCGGTCTCGCGACGCTCTGTGTGAGTGGCGGGATGGGGATGGCGTTGGCGATTGAGAGCGCTTCTGAAGACTGTCAGTTACAAGTTACCAGTTACAAGTTCAAAGCGACGTCAGTCGAGTTGCCAATCCTTCGTTGCAACCGCGAGTTCAACTGGCAACTGGAAACTTGAACTGTCACTGCATGCGCATTGCAGTCATCCCTGGCGACGGCATCGGCAAAGACGTGACCGCCGAGGCCGTCAAGGTGTTGAACGCCGTCGCGGCGAGCTCCGGCCGGGCGCTCGACCTCGTGTCGCTTGCCGTGGAGCGCGGATCACTTTCTCGCCACCGGCGAGACGCTGCCAGCCGACGGCTACCGGATGCTGCGCGACGACTTCGACGCCATCTTCGTCGGCGCGCTCGGCGATCCCGCGCGTGCCCGACAATCGCCATGCGCGCGACATTCTGCTCGGCACGCGCTTCGAGCTCGACCTCTACGTCAACTACCGTCCGGTCCGCCTTCTCGACGATCGGCTGTCGCCGCTGAAGGACCGCACGCGCAACGACATCAACTTCGTCGTGTTTCGCGAGAACACCGAGGGGGTGTACGTCGGCGTCGGCGGCCGCTTCAAGGCGGGCACCGACGACGAAGTGGCGATTCAGGAAGAGATCAACACGTTCAAGGGCGTGAATCGGATCGTTCGTCACGCGTTCGAGTTCGCGAAGGCGCAGGGCCTGACGAAAGTCTGCATGGCCGACAAGAGCAACGCCATGCAGCAGGGACACGCGCTGTGGCAGCGCGTCTTCAAGCAGGTCGCGGCCGAGTATCCGGCGATCGACGCGACGCACATGTACATCGATGCGCTGGCGATGTTTCTCGTCAAGGATCCCGGCCAGTTCCAGGTGATCGTCACCAACAACCTGTTCGGCGACATCGTCACCGACATCGGCGGCGCGCTGCAGGGCGGGCTCGGCATGGCCGCGTCCGGCAACATCCATCCCGGCCGCACGTCGCTGTTCGAGCCGGTGCACGGTTCCGCGCCGCCGCTGGCGGGGAAGAACGTGGCCAACCCGATGGGCGCGATTCTGTCGGCGGCGCTGATGCTCGAGACGCTCGGCCGGCGACGACGAAGCGCCGCGCGATCGAGCGGCCGGTCGAAGCGGCCGTGCACGCAGGCCAGACCACCGCCGATATCGGCGGGACGTTGGGAACGCGAGAAGTCGGGCGACTGGATCGGCGGCAATGGGCTGAACAGCCGACAGCCGATAAGCTGGAGAGCGAGCGCCGACGGAGGCGGCCAGGATCGACATGGCAAAGGACGTTTTCATCGTCGGCGGGCGCGCGGACGCCGATGACCGAGTACGTCGGGGCGCTCGAAGGACGTGTCGGCGCTCGAACTCGGGCGCGATTGCGGCCCAGGGGGCGTTCGCGAAGACCGGCGTCAAGCCCGAATGGATCGATCACGCCGTCGTCGGCAACGTCCTGCAGACCAGCAGCGACGCCATCTACGGCGCGCGTCACGTCGCGCTCAAGGCCGGCGTGCCGATCGAGGTCCCGGCGCTCACCGTCAACCGGCTGTGCGGCTCCGGCATCCAGGCGGCCGTCAGCGGCGCGCAGCTGATTCAGCTCGACGAGGCCGAGATGGTGCTGACCGGCGGCATCGAGAGCATGAGCCAGGCGCCGCACGTGATGCGCGGGCTGCGGTCGGGCTTGCGCCTCGGCCAGGGCAAGCTCGAAGACTACCTCTACGAAGCGCTGCTCGATCCGTACTGCGGGCTGTTCATGGCGCAGACGGCCGAGAAGTGCGCCGGCAAGTACGGGATCTCGCGCGACGAGCAGGACGCGTTCGCGCTGCGCAGCCAGCAGCTCGCGGCCGCAGGCGTGGAACGAAGGCCGCTTCGCGGACGAAGTCGTTCCGGTCGAGATCAAGACGCGCAAGGGCGTCACCGTCGTCGACAAGGACGACCACATGCGGCCGGACACGACGCATCGAGGGTCTGGCGAAGCTGCCGGCCGCCTTCTCGAAGGACGGCACCGTCACCGCGGGCAACGCCAGCGGCATCGTCGACGGCGGCGCCGCGCTGATCCTGGCGTCGGAACGGGCGGTGAAGGAGAAGGGGCTGAAGCCGGTGGCGCGGCTGCGCGCGTGGGCCGCGGTCGGCGTCGATCCCGTCGATCATGGGGATGGGCCCGGCGCCGGCCACGCGCAAAGCGCTCGAGAAGCGCGGGACTGTCGCTGGCCGATCTCGATCTCGTCGAGGTCAACGAAGCGTTCGCCGGTCAGTACCTCGCGGTCGAGAAGGAGCTCGGGCTCGATCGCGACAAGGTCAACGTCAACGGCGGCGCGATTGCGCTCGGCCATCCGCTGGGCATGAGCGGCACGCGCCTGCTCCTGACGGTGACGCAGGAGCTGAAACGTCGCGGCAAGAGGTACGGGCTGGCGACGGCGTGCATCGGCGGCGGTCAGGGCATCGCCGCCATCGTCGAATCTTTGTAGGTGAGGTGACATGGCGATCAAGACGGTAGGCGTGCTCGGGTGTGGGTTGATGGGAGCCGGGATCGCGCAGATTTCGGCGGCGGCCGGCATCAAGACCGTGGTGCTCGAGGTGAACGACGGCGTGCTCCAGAAAGGGCTCGGGCGCATCGACAAGTTCCTGAGCGACGGCGTGACCAAGCGGCAAGGTGACCGCGGAGGCCCGCGAAACAACGCTCGCCCATCTCACCGGGCACGACGTCGTACGCGGATCTGAAGGATTGCGATCTCGTCGTCGAAGCGATTGTCGAGAACGTCGAGGTCAAGAAACAGGCCTACGCGCAGGTCGAGGCCCACGTCGGACCGCACTGCCTGATTGCGTCGAACACCTCGTCGCTGTGCATCACCGAGCTGGCGGCGGCGACGAAGCGGCCGGACAAGGTCGGCGGGCTGCACTTCTTCAATCCCGGTGCCGCTGATGAAGCTGGTTGAAGTGATCCGCGCGCTGACGACGAGCCAGGAGACGTACGAGGCGCTCTTCGCGTTCGCGCAGGCGGTGGGCAAGGAGCCGATCACCGCGCCCGACAAGGGCGGCTTCATCGTCAACCGTCTGCTGGTGCCGTATCTGCTCGACGCGATCCGCTGTCTCGAAGAGGGACTCGGCACCGCCGAGGACATCGACAAGGGCATGAAGCTCGGGTGCGGCTATCCGATGGGGCCGTTCCAGCTGCTCGACTTCGTTGGCCTCGACACCACGTACTTCATCGCCAACATCCTGTTCGAAGAATTCCGCGAGACGCGGTTCGCGCCGCCGCCGCTGCTTGAAGCGCATGGTGCTGGCCGGTCATCTGGGCAAGAAGAGCGGCCGGGGTTTCTACGACTACGCCGAAGGCGTAGTGACGCAGGGCACGGCGCATTGGTAGTCCGGACCGGCCTTCGCAGTGTCGGCTCGGCCGTCTGCTAGCGCAGTCTCGCCAGCAGCGCCTTCGCCTGCTGCTTGAACCGCCGATCCTCCGGCGCCCACTGCGGATCGCCGGGCGCAGCGAGCGCGGCTTCGAGTTCCTTGCGCGCCTCGGTCTCCCGATCCAGCTCGATCAGCGTCTCGGCAAGGAAGAGACGCGTGATGACGCTCTGCGGGTTGTAGGTGAGCGCCTTGCGCAGGTGTTGCTCCGATTTCCGGTCGTCGCCGCCGAAGAGGCCCGGCACCTTGTAGTACCAGCGGCCGAGCGCGCGATCGGCGGAGCCGTCGAGAAAGGCCGGATCGAGCTTCAGCACCGTCTCGAGTTCGGTCGCGAATCGGGCCGCGATAGCGGATGCCCTGGCGCAGGCCGTACGACTCGGCGAGCGCGCCCATGTTGGCGGCGATCCAGAAGTGCCCGTCCGGCTTGTTGCCGTCGATCGCGACCGCCGTTCGGCCGGCGGCGATGCCGGCCTCGAGCGCCGCCTTGCGCTCGGCTTCGGGCAGGCCGTTGGTGCCCAGCCAGTACTGCGCGCGCGCGAGCTTCCACGCCGACTCGAAGTCCTTCGGATTGGCGCGTGAGGCGCTTGGCCCAGATGGCCGCCGCGGCCTTGGCGCTGGCCAGCGCTTCGCGATCGCGGTAAAGCGCGTCAGGGTCGTCTTGGGCCACGGCGCCGAGCCGCGACCAGCAGAAATGCTGCGATATACAATGGCCGGATGCAGGATCTGATCACGCGCCTGCTGATCGAGCTGGGCGAGGATCCCGCCCGCGAAGGTCTGGCGCGGACACCCAGGCGAGTGGAAACGGCGCTGAAATTTCTGACGAGCGGGTACGACGCCGACATCGATGAAGTGCTCAACGGCGCACTATTCAGCGTCGATTATAGCGAGATGGTGATCGTCAGAGACATCGACTTCTACAGTCTCTGCGAGCATCACCTGTTGCCGTTCTTCGGCAAGTGCCACGTCGCCTACATTCCGAACGGCCGAGTGCTCGGGCTCAGCAAGATCCCTCGACTCGTCGATATCTTCGCGCGCCGGCTGCAGCTGCAGGAGCGGCTGACGAATCAGGTCGCCGAAACCATCCGCGAGAAAGTGAATCCGCTCGGCGTCGCGGTGGTGTGTGAAGGCACCCACCTCTGCATGGCGATGCGCGGCGTCGAGAAGCAGAACTCCTACACGATCACCTCAGCCATGCTCGGCGCGTTTCGCGATCAGGCACGGACGCGGATGGAATTCCTCGAGCTCCTCAAACACCGAAGCCCCGACGTGGGTCTGGCGATCACCGCCCAGACCCCAGCCGGGGCCACGTGCCTGGATGAATAAGGACGTGCGCTTCTGCGCGCGTCCTTATCATCCGCTGCGGTCTACAGTCCACGGTCCACAGCTCGACGGTAAACCGTAGACCGTAAACCGTGGACGTCTGCGTCAGAACCTGAACGCGACGTTGAAGCGGATGTTCCGCGGACCGTAGACCGACGCCGGCGACAGGAACTGGGGCACGGTGTTGATCGCGCCGGTCGGACTGCCGTCCTGCCGCAGGTTGATGGTGCCGCTCAAGGTGCGCACGTCCCACGACGTGTTCACGTTGAACAGGTTGTTGAAGTCGACCGACGCTTCGAGGCTGCGCTGGCCGCCGAAATTGAACTGTTTGAACAGGCGGAGATCCATGACGGTCCGCGGATCGAGCCGTTCGGAGCCGAGCGCCTCGACGTTCACCGTCGAGTTGCCGGCCGTCGTCTGCGTCACGTTGACCTGCCGCGTGACCGCGATGCCGCTCTGGGCGTTCACGTTGGCGGCGACGCCGATGTCGTACCACGGGGTCATGTAGGTCCCCGTCAGCTTGAACTGGTGCGGCCGGTCGCCGAGCTGGCCGTTGATGAACCCGCCGAGATTCTGGCCGGCCAGGACGCCCTCGACGTTGAGCAGGTTGTTCGGGTTCGTGTTGACGCTGACCCCGGTGATGCGCGCCTGCGAGAACGTGTAGCCGGCGAGCATCTGCCAGCGGTTCGACATGCGCTTGGTGGCCGTGATCTCGATCCCCTTGTAGGTCTGGAGCGCGTTGCGATCGTTCGTGAAGAACGTCCGGTTCACGCCGCCGACCTTGCGGTCGTAGAACTGGAAGGTCGCATCGTCCGACGTGCCGGCCACACCGTCACGCCCGGTGTCGGCACGCGTCGTCAGGAAGCTGTCGTACGGGTTCGCGGGATTGGACGACGCCTGGATGTTCTTCTCGCGGCGATAGGTGAAGACCGCGCTCAGGCGGAGCGCCGGCAGCAGCTCGTGATCCATGCCGGCGGTGTATTCGTCGGTGTACGGACGGGCGTAGTCCGGATCGAAGGAGACCGTCGACGTGTCGACGCGCGTGATCGTCGGCGTGCCCACCTGCTCTCCGGGCTGGAAGCGCCGATCGCCGCTGATGTCGTTCCAGGTGTACTGCTCCTGATAGTTGCCGTTCGGGTTGGCGGTATCGAGCTGACCGCCGCCCGACGCGATCACGTAGTAGTACCGACCAACGGCACCCTTCAATGCAGTTCGCCCGTTGCCCAGCAGGTCGTAGGCGGCGCTGACGCGCGGGCCGATCGTCTTCCAGTTGATGAGGTCGCGCTGCTCGGGGAACGACCGCTGGAGGTCCGGGAAGAACCGGCTCGCCGGGCTACTCTGCTCGGGCAAGTAGCCTTCGAGACGCTCCCAGCGCACGCCGCCGGTCACCGTCAGGTTCTTGATCGAGTAGCTGTCCTGCGCATACAGCGCGGTGACGTCGACCGCCGTCTTTGAGAAGAACGGCGTGCCGAACAGGATGACGTTCTGCGAGAGCCCGGTCGCGCTGCTGTACTGCACTTCGACGTCGTCGAAACGCACGACGCGGTTCTCGACCGGCGAGTGCGCGTGGTCGAACCCGAACTTGAACTCGTGCCGGCCGCCGAGGGCCTGATCGACGTAGTACTGCGCGGTCGCGTTGGCCTGCAAGCGATCGCGCCACCGCTCCGTGCCGGAGATGTAGTTGCGCGTGCGGATACCGGTGGCGTTGTCGAGGAGCGTCTGGTCGTTGCCGTTCAGATACGTCGGGAAGAAGATCTTGTTCAGGCCCAGGCGCGCATCGAGGAAGAGGGTCGAGCTGAGCACCGAGTTCCACAACGCCTGGTAGACGTCGAACACGTCGTCTTCGTTGCTGGTCGATGCCTGCTCGAAGTTCGTCGTCGGCGAGCCGAGGAAGCGGTTCGGCTTCTTGTAGTACCGGCGCGAGTAGAAGCCGGTCAGCCGGTTCTTGTCGTTGATCTGGTAGTTCAAATTCAGCAGGCCGGACGTGATGTCGGTCTTGTCCAGGACAAGAGCCGAGAACGCGGCGGGGACATTGACGTGCACGCGCCAGTCGCGGAACGACGCGAACATCCGCAGCTTGCGTTCGATGAGCGGACCGCCGCCGCTGACGTTGATGTCGGACACGAAGTCGACGGAGTTGGTCTCCGGGCGGAACCCGAAGCGCCGCAGGTCGGCGTCGATGTTCTGCGTCTGCGTCGCGTCGCCCAGCCACGCGAACGTGCCGCGGCCGTGCCACACGTCCGACGCCGCTCTTGGTCACCATGTTGAGGAACACGCCGCTCGTCGGCACCGTGATGTCGTGCGCGCCGGTCGAGACCTGGATGTCCTCGAACGCGTCGAAGTCGTAGTAGAAGCCTGCCGCGCCAATCGCGGCGGGGTCGCCGACGTTGATGCCGTTCAGATACTGCGAGTTCTGCGCGCTGGTCGTGCCGCGCGCGTTGTAGGTGCCCTGCAGACCGCCCGATGTGCCGCCGACGTCAGGGCGCGTGATGAGCAGGCTCGGCACCTTGTATTCGACCAGGGCCCAGATGTCGCGCCCGCCCGGCGTGCCCTGCAGCAGCTGTTCGCTCAGGTTGACGGCGACGTTGGCGCTCGTGGTGTCGACCACCGGCGACGTGCCGGTCACGGTCACCGTTTCGGCGAGCGTCGCCACCCGCATCGTCAGATCGATGGGCACGGTCTGGCCGACGATGACCGTCGACGTTCTCACGGACGACGGTCTGGAATCCCTGAAGGTCGACCTTGACGTTGTAGGTTCCGGGTGGGAGCGACGGGAACCGATACACGCCGCCGGTGTCGCTGACGCCGGTCGTGGTGCCGGAAACCAGTGCCGAGCTCGTCAATCGTGATGGTGACACCGGGCACGGCTGCGCCCTGCTCGTCGGCCACGCGGACGAGGATGCTGCCGGTCTGGACCTGGGCCGATGTGGGGGACGCAATGGCTAGGAGAATTGCAATGCGTGCTCGTGACTCGGACAATACACTTCATACTGCCTCCTGTAAGCCTGTTAAAGACGACGTGCAAATGAACGGTTATGCGCTGATCTCGTCAACCGCTCCCCGGAACAACGCGTCGCGCAGCAGCTGCGCGCAGCGATCGAGATGGTCCTCCATCGCCAGCCGGCGCCGCGGCGGCATCGCGCCGGGCAATGGCTTCGGACGATGGCGCGGTGCTCGGCGTTGGTGCCGCGCTGGAGCGGCAGGGCGTTGACCCCGAGCGCGAGCACGCGGTCCATGGTCGCCATGCAATGCGCGATGAGCTCGGCGGCCAGCTGGTTGTGCGACGCCGCGGCCACCGCCTGATGAAAGGCGCGGTTGGCGCTGGCCGAGTCAGTCAGGGTTGCCGGCATCGCTCCGGTTTCGCGCTCGCGTGAGCCGGCGGAGATGCGCGACCTCCTCGGGCGTGGCGTGAGTCGCCGCTGCCGCGGCGGTCGCTCCTTCGAGCAGCCGACGGACTTCGAACGAATCCTGAATCGCTCGCAGCGTCACGCGGGCGACGAAGTAGCCGCGCGACGGGACTCGCTCGACCCATCCGTCCTGATGCAGTCGAGTGAGCATCTCGCGCACCGGCGTTCGACTCATGCCGAATGCGCGAGCCAGCATCAGCTCCGACAGCGGAGCTCCCGGTCGATAGCGGCCGTCGAGAATCCGCGCGCGTGTCTCCTCATACGCGCGCGCGACTGGCGACACATCCGTGGCGCGTGGATGAGCTGCCCGTTTCATGGGATACCGATTGTATACAGGCTGGATACCGGGCCCGCGCGATTTGTGCGGCTCGGCTCGGTTGCTATACTCGCCGCATGATCGCGTCGGCTGATCTGTTGACCGGTGTCCTCGTTACAGCCGCGCTCGGTATGCTGTCGGCGCAATGCACGACTCGGACCCCCGCGAAGAAGTCGCCGCGCCGCGCGCAAAGCGCCCGCCCGCCGCAGCGCTCACGCGCATTCAAGCTCAGCTGCAGTGCCCGTCCGAGCTCGGCATCGGCGTCAAGACGCGGCGCGCGTTCTGCGACGTCCTCACCGGGCGCGACCCGAAGGGCGGCATTCTCGTGACGATCCCGCCCATCGCGGCCCCGTGCGGCTGTCGTTCGAGCTGCACAACCGGCACACCTATTCGGAGGAGCTTGATCAAGGCGAAGACGGCGTTTCGGCAGTACACCGCGACGATCGGCGTCCTCACGCTCGACAACACGCTGGTCGATCGCGCCATCATCCAGTCGCGAGTTCCGCACCGCGCGCGATCTCTTCGATCGGATCGAGGGCGGCGCGGGGCCGGGCGGCGTCAAGGCGGTGGCGCCGTCCGGCACCGAGATGATCACGATGGAGCTACCCGAGGACGTCGTCGATCAGGTCAGCATTCTCGGCGAGAGCCTGAAGGTCAAACGGCCCGATGGCGACGACAACTTCACCTCGCCCGGCCGGCCGATCGCGACCATCAGCAATGTGATGATCGAGTACCGGCCCGGTCCGGCGCCGCGCAAGCGTAAGTAGGCAATCCACGATGGCGTCGCCGCAAGCGGCGAGCCAGCGGTCCGCGGCACTTCGGGATCGGTTATGGCTTGATGCTGCCGCTGCCGCGTTATGCTATCGGCCGTGATTCGACATGAGGCGGACCACGCCGCGGCGCCGGGCCGTTAACCAACGGCACCCGTGATGGCGCAATCCTCGATCGGTCGCACGGCGCGCGTCACGTGGACGGTGCGTCCGATCTTCACCGTCGAATGCCTGGTGTTCGGCTTGTCCGGACTGCCCGCGTTCCTCTTCTGGACGTGGGCGCTCTCCTGGGCGACGCCGCCGTGGCCGCTGGTCCGGCCGCTCATCCTCGCGGTCTCGCTCGTGCCGGCCTATCTGGTGTTTGCGACGACGCTGATCCTGCTGTCCGCGGGATCGACGCGACTGTTTGGATGGCGGACGAGTCCCGGCGGCGCGTGGCGGCTGGCCGATCTCGAGTGGGGGCTGCTCAACTGGTCGCGCTATATGATCTCGACGCACGTCGTGCGCGTCCTGGTCGGCACGTTCTTCCGGAGCTCGCCGCTGTGGACCTGGTACATGAAGTTGAATGGCGCCCGCATCGGGAGCGGCGTGTACATCAACAGCCTGTCGATCTCCGATCACAACATGCTCGAGTTCGGCGACGGCGTCGTGATCGGCGAGAGCGTTCATCTGTCCGGGCACACCGTCGAGGGCGGCGTCGTCAAGACCGGCTACGTGCGCCTCGGCAAAGGCGTGACAGTTGGTCTGGGCAGCATGGTGGCCATTGGCGTCGAAGCGGGCGAGCGTTGCCAGATTGGCGCGCTGAGCGTCGTGCCGAAGAACACCAAGCTCGACGCCGGCGCGATCTACGTCGGGGTTCCGGTGCGGCGCATCGAGAAGCCGGTGCCGAGCCCGGTCGAAGTCGGATGAGTTGCGGCCGCCGTTCCTGACGGTGACGCCTTCGTGAGCGAACAGGTTTCGATCGTCGTCCCCGTCTTCAACGAAGAAGCCACCGTTCGCGCCGTCATCGAGCGGCTGCTGAGCATCGAGCCTGCCGATCCCGCGCGAGATCCTGGTCGTCAATGACGGCTCGACCGACGGGACGCGCGGAGTGCTCGACGCGCTGCCGGCGCACGACTCGCTTCGCATCGTCCACGCCGCGGCCAACGGCGGCAAAGGGCGCGCGATCCGCACCGGCTTCGAGCAGGCGCGCGGCACGATCGTCGCGATTCAGGATGCCGACCTCGAGCTCGATCCCGCGCAGATCGGCGAGCTGCTCGTGCCCATCCTCGGCGGACAGACCAAGGTCGTGTACGGGTCGCGCTTTCTGCGCGGCTGGGCGGGCGCGCCGGGGCTGACCATCGCCGCCAACCGGTTCCTGACCGGGCTACCAACGTCCTCTACGGGTCGAAGCTCACCGACATGGAGACGTGCTACAAGGTGATGCGCACCGAGATCGCCCGCGGGCTCGATCTCGAGGCGAACCGTTTCGACATCGAGCCGGAGATCACCGCCAAGCTGCTGCGCGCCGGCCACACGATCGTCGAGCTGCCCGGTTCATTTCGAGCCGCGCAGCCGCGCCCAGGGCAAGAAGATCGGCTGGCGCGACGGCTTCCAGGCGATCTCCGTCCTCTTCAAGCAGCGCTGGCGCTGATGGCGGAACGCGGCGCGGCGTTGGGCATGACGCGCGATCGAGTTCCCGCCGCGGCGGCATTGGTCGTGGCGATCGCCGTCGCCCTCGTCGGCGTCGTCAAGGGAACGTGGGCGGTCGGCGGATCGGATTCGTCGTGCTACGCGCTTGATGGCCGACGCCTTTGCCAGCGGCGACTGGCAACCGAAATCGTCGACTCGCGACGGCCGCGCCATGGCCGGACGCGGCTCGAACGCTGGCTCCCGCGGGATTCATCCCGTCGCCAGACCAAGCCGGCGCGGCGTCGCCGATTTGCGCGCCGGGATTCGCGCTCGTGCTGGCGCCGTTTCGATGGCTGGGCGGGCCTGACGGCATCTTCGTCGTGACGCCGCTTGCCGGCGCGCTCCTCATCTGGTGGACGTTCGTCGTGGGGCGCCAGCTCGCCGGGCCAATTGCCGGCCGGGCGTGCCGCCGCGGTCGTCGCGCGACAATCCCCGTGCTGCTGTTTCAAGTCGTGCAGCCGATGAACGACGTGCTCGTTGCGGCGCTGTGGATGGCGGTGCTCGCGGCGGCGTCGTTGCCGGAGCCGACGCGCGCCTGGTGCCTCGGGCTGGCTGACCGGGCTGGCCGTGCTCGTCCGTCCGAATCTTGCGCCTTCGGCGATCGTCGTCGCGGTCTGGCTCGCAGTCATCACCAGTTAGGCAGCCACGGCTGGAGCGGAATGCTCGCGCAGGACCGCGCTGGCGTTCGCTCATTGCCTCGGCGCCATTCGTGCTGCTGCGTGCTCGTTGCTGAATGCGGTCCTCTACGGGCACCCGCTTCAGTCCGGTTACGGCCAGGTGGCCGACCTGTTCGCGCTTGGCAACGTCCCGACGAACCTGCGTCAGCTACGGAACGGCGATTCGCGAAACGCAATTGGGCTTTCCGCTCCTCGGCCTGGTGGCGCTCGTTGTCGCGCCCGCGCGCGCACGGGCCCTCATCTGGCTCGGCGTGCTGGTGAGTGCGGCGATCGCGAGCGTGTATCTGCTCTATCGCCCGTTTCCCGAGTGGTGGTACCTGCGCTTTCTCCTGCCGGCTCTGTGCCGATGACGGTGCTCGCGACGGCGTCCATTGCGTGGATGACCGAGTTGATTCGGCCGAGGCATCTGTGGCTGGGCTCGGCGGTTGCGATCGTTGTGGCGATCGTGCTGAGCCTCTTGCAACTGCGGATTGCCGGCGAACGCCAGGCGTTCGATCTGCAACGGCTCGAGCGCCGCTTCCGAACGGCAGGTCGACGTCGTCCGCGATCGGCTGCCGGCGCAATGCGGTCTGGTGTCGGTGTGGGAGAGCGGCACGGTCCGGTATCACGCCGGCCGCGAGGCCGTGTTGTGGGATTCGATTGAGCCCGGCTCGCTCGACGCTGTGATTCGGTGGCTGCAGGGACGCGGGTTCGAGCCGTTTCTCGTCATCGAGCAATGGGAAGAGCCGCTCTTCCGCGAGCGATTTGCCGGCCGCTCGACCGTGGGCGATCTCGACTGGCCGCCGCGGTTCGACGTCGAGCGCCAGGTGCGGATCTACAGCCCGGCGGATCGCGAGGTGTTCCGCCAGGGCGGCCGGGTTGCGACCGAGTTCGTGCTTCACCGGTGAGACGCCTTCCGCTCGCGTGATACCCTCCGCCGCATGTCTCGGATGTTGATTGCGGTCGCTGCGACGGTCGCGGTCGCGGTGTTCCATGGACATGCGCAGCGACCGCCGTCAGGAGTGGCCGGTATACGGCGGCGACGCCGGCGCCACGCGCTATTCACCGCTGACCGACATCCATCGCGGCAACGTCGCCAGCCTGCAGGTCGCGTGGACCTGGAAGCCCGCCGAGCGAGCGCTGCCCGGAATTCGGGACGCAGCCGGGGACGTTCCAGAACACGCCGCTGATGATCGACGACGTGCTGTATGTCAGCACGCCGTACAATCGCGTCGTCGCGCTCGATGCGCGCACCGGACGCGAGCTGTGGCGCTACGATCCCGAGCCGTTCAAGGACGGACAGCCGCCCAACGGCACGGGCTTCGTCCATCGCGGCGTCGCGGCGTGGCGCGACGAGAGCGGCCAGCTTCGCATCTTCCTGAACAGCCGCTATCGCCTGATCTGCCTCGACGCCAGGACCGGCGCGCCGGTGCATGACGTTCGGCGCGCGACGGCATCGTCGATCTGTCGACAGGGCTGTCGTGGAAGGTGAATCCGCGGCACTACACGAACACGTCGCCGCCGGTCGTGTTTCCGCAATCTGGTCATCCTCGGCAACGGCGTCGGCGATCGCCTGACCTACCGCAACGATCCGCCGGGCGACGTGCGGGCGTTCGATGCGCGCACCGGGAAGCTGGTCTGGACGTTTCGTCCGATTCCGCGGCCGGGCGAGTTCGGCAACGAGACGTGGGGCGAAGGAATCGTGGCAGTTCACCGGCCACACCAACGTGTGGGCGCCGATGTCGCTGGACGACGACGCGCGGGCTCGTCTACCTGCCGGTCAGCACGCCGAGCAACGACTACTACGGCGTGCGGCGGCCGGGCGCGAACCTCTTCGCCGAGTCCATCGTCTGTCTCGATGCCGCGACCGGACAGCGCAAGTGGCATTACCAGATCGTTCATCACGGGCTTGTGGGACTACGACCTGCCAGCGGCGCCGATGCTGACGACGATTCACGTCAACGGCCGATCGATCGACGCGGTCGTGCAGCTGACCAAGCAGGGCTTTGCCTTCGTCTTCGATCGCGTCACGGGCGATCCGGTGTGGCCGATCGAGGAGCGCGCCGGTCCGGCCGAGCGACGTCGCCGGCGAGCAGGCGTGGAAGACGCAGCCGTTTCCGACCCGGCCGCCGGCGTTCAGCGAGCAGGGCGTGAGCCTGGAGGACGCGTTCGACCTGACGCCGGCGCTGCGCGACGCGGCGCGCACAGAGCTGGCGAAGTACCGACTCGGCCCGCTCTACACGCCGCCGTCGATCCAGGGCACGATCATGCGGCCCGGCGTGATCGGCGGCGCGAACTGGGGCGGTGGCGCGTTCGATCCGCAGACCGGCATGCTCTACGTGAAGACCTCGTCGAACACGCCGGCGATCCTGCGGCTCGCCGAGCCCGATCGCATCGGCCGGCCAACCCGCGGGCCGACGAAGTGGACGCCGATTCTGATCAATCGCGGCCGCCCGCGACGATTCATGCGACGGGCTGCCGCTGCTGAAGCCGCCGTACGGCCATCTGACCGCGATCGATCTCAATCGCGGCGAGATCGCCTGGCGGGTCACGCTGGGCGACAACCCGTCGCTGCGCGATCACCCGGCGCTGAAGAATGTGCCGTTGCCGGCGAGGCTGGGCGCGAGCGGCGCGCCGGGCGCGATCGTGACTGCCGGCGGTCTCGTCTTCGTCGGCGGCGGCGACGTCGCGCTCAACGCCGTCGATGCGATGACCGGCGACACGCTGTTGCGACTGCCGCTGCCGCAGCGGACCACCGCGACGCCGATGACCTATCGTACCGGCGGCGCCGACGGTCGCCAGTTCGTCGTCATCGCGACGGGGCAGGGCGAGAACGCGGAGCTCGTGGCGCTGACTGTGCGCTAGACGTTCAGGCCGTTTACCAGATCACACGAACGACGCCAGAGGCGCGAATGTCGGCGTCGCGGGTCAAGAGCGGCGCGTCGAGGTCCTGCGCGGCGGCGACGATCAGCGCGTCAAATGGATCGCGATTGAACCGCATCTCGTCGGCCGCGTAGATCTGCTCGGCGCGTCACGGTCGTGCGGCTGAAACGCCGGATTGCTGAATAGATCGGCAAAGAACGCGCGGGCCGAGCGCCGCAGGTTGATGCGCCCGGCCCGGGCGATCAGCATCACTTCCCAGATGACCGCCGCCGGCACATACACGATCGCGCTGCTGCGCCTCCGCAGCCGAAAACACCTTGGCAGCTTTCGAGCCCAAGGCCTTGCTTCCGGCCGCGTAGAACATCAGCGCATGCGTGTCGGTGACGGCAGCGGTCGCTTCAGCCACGGCGCGACCGCTTTGGCGAGAAGGTCGGCTTTCGCTCGCGGACGAGGAAGGGCCGGCCAAGCGACTGCGACACGAGATCCCGGACGTACGATCGAGCGCCCTCGAGCTGCGGGTCGTCCTCCGGCAGGTCGATCGTCCCAACGACCGACGTGATGGCGACCTGTATCCCCTGCGTCCGCGCCGCTGTCACCAGCTGGTCAACGGTTTCGCTCAGGCTGCGCCCACCCGATCGATTCGTGATTCCTCGCAGCCACAGGAGGTTGGATTCCTCCAGCGTCAAGGAGACGGCCCGCTTTGGCATGATTATACGATATCATATCCAACAGCCATTCTACCCCCCAGCGTGCAACGTTCCGCGTCGGGTGACGGCGGCTTGCTCGGAGGGAGTTGTCAGTCGCGGCACGCGCAGATCGGGACGTCGTGAGCCAAGCCCCACTCCTGCCACTCGTGTGCGGCACGGCTGCCCATCATCGCCGTCAAGTCGCTGCCAGAGGGCAGCGCCAGGAGGCGATACAAGCGCTCCTGGAAGTGCGGCTCGAGCGCAGCAATCGCGACCCGCCCCTCCTTCGCGTCGTAGATGCCGTACGCAGGCAACCCCCCGCCGAGCAGCGCGCGCGGACCGGTGACGCCATGGCGCAGCGCCGCTGTCAACGGCGCAAGACTGTCGAACAAGCCGACGAGCGCGGTCGTCCCCGGGGGCTCGCGCAAGAGTTGCAGTGCGGTCGCGAACGCCCGTTCGGCGCCCAGGATGTCGGCAACGAGCGCCCGTGGCATTTCATGACCGAGCAGCCCGGCCTGGGCGAGATACGTCAAGTCATGCCCGGCGATCTCGGGACGGGCGATCTCGCCGACGATATTGAGCGTGCGGACCCGATGGGTCGCGCCGTCGGCGGCGAGCGAGGCGGGATCGAGCGCAAGTCGCTGGAGTGCACTGGGCCGCTGACTGGACAGGAAAAGATCGGCCCCGGCGATGAGCGTCCGCATCCTTGCTGCGCCGGCCGTCGCTTTCAGATCGAGGCGTTCCACCGTCACGCCGGAATGAAGCTCGCCGTACCAACCCGGACTGACGGCGGCGAGCGGATCGCCGCCCGGCGGCTCGACTTTCGTGACGTGCGCGCCTGCGTCGCGAAGATGTGACGCCGCGACCGGCCCGGGGGCGTTCAGCGCCATGGTCACCACCCGGATTCCTGTCAGCACCTGCATGCGCCGATTGTCGCCGCAAGTGGAGGTGCCGTGCCTAGCGGCCGAAGGCGTTGCGCGATGACCGCGCGGAAGGGCCGATCGTCAGCGCAGCGTCTGCTGCAGGCCGCGTCGCATCTCGGCGGCGATCCACTTGGCCTCGTCTTCGGACGGCAGCATCGGTGAAGCCGAGGGATTGATCGGGCTCAGTCCACCGACTTTTCCGACGTAGACCGCTTTGTCGATTCGGACCACGCGGCCGTATGGCGGACGCCGGTAGCGGCGAGGGATGGGGCGAAGTCCTCTCCAGATCAGAATCGCCTCGCGTTCGATGACCACGCGGCGGACACGGAACACCCAGTACAGCGCGAACAACGCGCCGACAATCAGCGAAGCCGGGAGCCAGACCATGGCGTACGGCGCAACGAGTTCGTCGACGCGAGGAATCGGCGGTAGTTGTCGCACGAGCGGCTCGAGCTGCGAGATTCCGTTGTCGCGGGCAACCGCGCGGGCGGCCGACACGCTGACGATCAGCGCGGCGATCGAAACCGCGAACGAGAAAAGGAACCCGAACGAAAAGCCGTAATTGATCCGCGTGCCATCGAAGGCGTGCGTGACGTCAATCGTCGAATCCGGCGGCCGCGCCGCCGCCGCTTCACCCTCGTCGATCCCGACCGCATCCGAGGCGAGGCGCCAGACGTCGCTCGCCTCGAGCGTTCCTGTCGTCAGCTTCTCCTTCAGCGGGTCAGGCGGAGCATTCGGCTGGCGCAGGAGCGAGTCGTCGAAGCCTTTGAAGTCCCGCGTGTTCAGGTCCAGCTCGTTGACGATGGTTGCGGCGAGCGCGAAGTGGTCGGCGACTTCCTGTACGGCTTCGAGTGATGTCGTGCTCGCGATGCTGGGCTCGAAGAGCGCGCGGTTGTAGTGGATGCCGATGTAGGCGCGGCTGTTCTTGAACCCGAGAAAGACCGGACGCCCGGCGTGTCGCGTCACCGCCAGCAGTTGTTCGATCATCGCCGCGGTAAGCAGCGCCCGTGTCTCGGCCTCGTCGGTCGAATACACCTTGAATTCATCCGTAAACGCGTCGTTCTCGATCGACAGTTCCTGCAGTCCGCCACGCTCGCCGGGCTGCGCGTATCCCGCCGCTCTGGGCTCGACGATCGTGGTGCCCCGCAGCGTCCGGTTGAAGTCGAGATGAAAGAACAATCCGTGGAAGACGACGTGGGTGGTCGAACTCCTGCTCGACGCAGTCCGGTTGGTCGAGCTGGTCGTGTAGGCGCGCCGGACTTCCGCCGCCTCGAACGGCGTGTCGCCGATGCGACCGCGGACCCGATCGTCGCTCGAAAACCCGCCGAGCGTCTTGAAGATACCGGGCTCGTCGAACACGGTCTCCGCGATGCCTTGAAACGGCTCGTAGCTCGCCGTCGGAACGACAACCTTGAAGATCTCCGAGACGACCTCGCGCTTGTATCGTGCCTTGTAGTTCATGAACGCGGTGTAGCCGGGCACGAGATAGCGGACGCCGGCGACCACGATCGCCACGAAGATCAGCGCAAACGAGACGATGTCGGCCACCATGCCGAGACCGGCCGGCACGACGCTCGAGGCGAAGAAGAACAGCAGGAAGGGGACCCCGACGAGGACCACCGACTTGACGATGTAGTGCTTCAGCTCGCGACGGCCTGCCTCGAGGCTGGCGAGGCGCGGCTTCAGCGCGGACTCGTAGAGTGCGCTGACCTCTGCCGCCCGACTGCTCATCCGTTCTCGCCAGAGTCTGTCGCGAACGACGAGACGCGAAAGCGGCCGCTCATGCGCAGCTCGCGTACGAGCATCTCGATGAACGTGAAATGCTCGGCCATCTCCTCGAACTCTTCACGCGTCGTCGTGGTCGCGATGTCCGGCTCGAAGATGCTCTTGCCGGTGTGAATGGCGATGTTGGCGCGGTTGCGCATGAAGCTGAGGAAGACCAGGTGGCCGGTGCGCTTCTTGAAGGTGGCGAGTTGGTCGACCAGCGTCGGCGTCAGGAGCGATCGCGCTTCTGCCGGATCGGTGCTCCAGACGAGGACGGTCTTGGCAAAGCCGTCGTGTGGCACCTCGACCCGTTCGAGTCCCTCTCGTTCCCCGAGTTGCGTGTCCTTGGCGGACTCGGGATCGACGAACGTGCGGCCGGCGAGCTCCCGGTCGAGCTCGATCCGCATGAACAGGCCTTCGAAGATCTCGATCGTTTCAGACCGCTTTCGCTGGTTGCGCCGGGTGTAAGTGGACTGGGCCTCGCCCGCCTCGAACTCCAGGCCATCGAGGCGGCCGCGCAGACGGTCGCGGGGCATGAACTTCTCGCAGCGCCTGAAGATCTCCGACTTGTCGACCAGCGATTGGTCGATCCCCTCGGTGAACGTGTAGTTGACCATGGGCACGATCGCGCGGAAGAACTCGCCCATGATCTCGGTCTTGAAGCGCTTGCGGTAGCCGCGGAATTCCGGCACCAGGATGCTTCCGCGCCAGAAGACGCCGAGGCCACAGACCGCGAGCAGCGCGACGAACGGGACGCTCCAGACGCGCCTCTGCGAGCGCGGGGGAAGATAACCCGGGGGGATCAGGTCGAACTCCCGCAAGATCAGCACCACGACCGGCACGATCAGGAAGAACCCGACCTGTACGAACAGCCAGCGGACGTGTTGCCGGCTCGCTTCGAGCACCGTCATCCGGCGCTTGAGCGTCGTCTCATAGAGCGACCGGACGCGGGCCGAAGGTGTATCCGCAGCGATCACGGCGCGGATTCTATCAGCGGAAAGAAAAAGGGCGGCTCTTTCGAGCCGCCCTTGAACTGAGGCACCTAGAACCAGGAACCCAGGAACCCAGGAACCTTAGACGACCGGCTTGTGCAGCACGACCGGCTCTTCCTGCGCCTTCTTCTTCGGACCGCCGAGACCCTGAATCTGGATCACCGGCGCCTGCTCTTCCTTCAGCACGTGCTGGCGATACAGCTTTTCCATCTCGGCGTGGTGACGCTTTTCTTCCGGCGTCATGTTCGCCTCCTTGCGCGCCTTGATCTGCTCTTCGCGCGCGTTCTTGGCGATGCCCAGCTTGTCGAGATCGGTCTGCGCGCCGGCCGCCACCGCTTCGGCATTGAGCTTCAGCGAGTGCTCGGTCGAGCTGAGCGGCACGGCCTTGTTGCCGGCGAAGATCTCATGACGGCCGTGCTCCTGGTACCACTTGGTGAGGGTGGCCGTCATGTGCATCTTCTCGATGATGTTCCGCCAGCCGATGCCCGTGTTGTAGGCGCAGAAGGAGATTTCGCCCTGCTGCGTGGCATACGGGATGATGCACATCTCGGTGCGGCGGAAGTCGTAGTTGAACAGGTCCTGGAACCACATCCCGGCGATGAACAGGAAGTTCCAGCGATCGGCGCGGCGCTTGTCGATGTCCGGCTTTCGTGCGGTCGCCCTCGACCTTGCCGTAGCCGCCGGTCTGCGCCTTCTTCGACGCTCCGAAGGTCTTGTCGAACTTCTTCAGCAGATCGACGAGGCGGAAGTGGGTCGGCGCGTTGAACGGATCGTAGTTGCGCATCACCGCCAGGGCCATGCCGGCGATCGACAGACCTGCGGCCGCGGGCCGCATCGTTCACCTTGCGCGATGTCCTTCGCGAGCTGGCCGGCGTTGAGGAACGCGGTCACCGGCACGGCTTCCTTCGTTTCCTTGTCGATCATCACGCCCATGCCGATGCCGCAGTTGGGATGGCACCCGCAGGTGACGTTGCCCCACTGCTGGTCCGGTCCCTTGACGGTGTCGGCCCAGTCGGTGAACGTGCCCATGAACGAGATCGGGAACCAGTCGCGGATCGGCTCGCCGAGGCCGGTCTGGTTCTTCACGTCGTGGGCGAGGTGCGACAGCGTGTAGCGCTGCGCCGCCCGGCGCTCGGGCGTGACTTCTTCGTCGCGGCCGGTGAACGAGACCGGCTGGAACGACAGGAAGTTGATCTTCTTGGGGTTGTCGAGCGCGAACTCGATGACCCGTCCGACCTGCTCGTTGTTGACGCCGTTGACGATCGTGATGACCGGAACGATGTCGACGCCGGCGGCATGCAGGTTCTCGATCGCGCGCAGCTTGACGTCGAAGAGGTTGCCGACGCGGCGGTGCGAGTTGGCGGCATTGCCGATGCCGTCGAACTGCAGGTAGGCATAGCGCAAGCCGGCCTCCGCCGCCGCCTTCGCGAAGTCGACGCTCTTGGCGAACTCGATGCCGTTGGTCGCGGCCTGCACCGAGTTGTAGCCGACCTTGCGGGCGTAGCGGACGGCGTCGAGGAAATAGGGCGACAGCGTCGGTTCGCCGCCCGAGAACTGCACCGACATCTGCCGGCGCGGCTTGATGGTGATCGCGTTGTCGAGCACCGTCTTGATGTCTTCCCACGTGAGCTCGTGGACGAAGCCCGACCTGGTTGGCGTCCATGAAGCACGGGTCGCACATCATGTTGCAGCGGTTGGTCAGATCGACCGTCAGCACCGAGCCGCGGCCGTGCTTGATCGTGCTGCTGCCGTGGTTGTGCAGCTTCTCGTCGTTGTGGGCGCGGATGTCGCGGCCCGGGAACGACTCCTCGAGGTGCTTGAAGAACGCCGGGTCGATCGCCATCGTGTCTTCGAAATGGCCGTGGACCGGGCAGTCCTTGACCATCACGATCTTGCCGTCCTTCTCCGATGATGGTGGCCTTGATCTCGCCGACCTTCTCGTTGAGCAGCGTCTCGAGCGGACTGCGTGCCGTCGAGGATCGCCTGCCCGCGCCTCCCGCACACAGTTCGGGCAGAGCGAATCGGTTTCGCGCGGCCAGCCAAGCGGCGGCTTCGTCTTCTGATACGACTTCAGCAGCGGCTTGTCGGACCAGTTCGGCGTGAACGACGGGTTCGGGTTGATCGTGTTCACGCGCGAAAAGACCTGCCAGGCGCCATTGGCGGCGACAGCGAGCCCCTTTTCCACGTACTTCATCGGCGCGTGCATCGATGTCTCCTCTCGGTGCCAACTGGTCGTCCAAGCGCTGCCAACGGGCCGTCCAGCCACCGCACGACGCGGGAGTCGGTCCGGACGGTTTTGTCGAATTTTAGGAGGGTTTTTGCGCGTCCCTGCCCACTTTCGGGGAGTGGGCCGGGCGGTCCGGTGAGCGGGCAGAAGGCTCGGGTCAACGGGCATATCCGACAAAAATTGTCGCCATTGCGCCGCGCCCGGTGCGGCACCGAAGATGTCGTCTCCAGAGACATTGATGCGGCTTCCGATCCGCACCTCCTGACGCTGGTCGCGTGGTGTCCAGCCACGGCGTCCCGGCCCAGCCCACCCCGATGCGCCGGAGCCGTGGCGCTCATCAACGCGAATGTCGTGGACAACATCGAACGGCACCGTTCAGCGCGACGTCGTCAGTCGTCCTGCGCGGCGGCCGGATCGAATCGATCGGCGCCAGCGCCGCACCGCCGGCGTGCGGACGCTCGATGTTCGCGGCCGCTACGTGGTGCCCGGCCTCATCGACGCGCACGTGCACATCTGCGAACCTTCGCGTCGCTTGCGGACGGCGCTCGAGAGCGGCGTCACCACGGTGCGCAGCGCGGGCGTGTCGAGCTATGTCGACGTCGGGATGCGTGAGCTGGTCAAGCAGGGCGCGGTGGTCGGTCCTGACATGTTCGCCGCGGGCTATCACGTGCGCCCGACGATCGCCGAAGAGGCGTACTTCGATCATCCGTCGCTCGCGCCGCTGATGCGCGGCGGCGTCGTGACGATCGACGCGATGAAGACGCGTGGTGCAGGCCAACCTCTCGCGCGACGTGGACTGGATCAAGGTGCTGGCGACCGAACGCGCCGGCACGCCCGACACCGATCCGCGCAAGCAGGTCTACACCGAAGAGGAGCTGCGCGCGATCGTCGCCGAAGCCGCGACGCGCAAGGTGCCGGTGCATGGCGCACGCGCACGGCGCCGAGGGCGCGCTGGCCGCGGTCAAGGCTGGCGTCCGCAGCATCGAGCACGGCACCTATCTGACCGACGAGGCGCTGCAGCTGATGGCCAAGCAAGGCACGTTCTTCGATCCGACGATGGAGGCGATGAAGGACGTCGCGGCGCCAGGTGGTGACTACGACAATCGCGACCTGCAGCTGCGCGGCCAGCACATGCTGCCGCGGCTCAAGGACACGATCGCGCGGGCCCACAAGATGGGCGTGCGCATCGTCGCTGGATCGGACACCGGCTACGGCCCGTCGAGCGTGGCCCGGCTCTCGATCGAGATCGCGAACCTGGTCGATGCCGGCCTGCCGCCGCTGGCGGCGCTGCAGGCCGCGACGATCGTCAACGCGCAGATGCTGATGCGCGAGCAGCAGATTGGGCGAGTCGCGCCGGGTTCGAGGCGGATGTCGTGGTCGTCGAGCGGAATCCGATTGATCAGATCAGTACGCTGCAGGATCCGCTGCTCGTGATCAGTAACGGCCGGGTCGGCGTCGATCGGCTGACGTTTGGCGAAGTAGGCAGGTAGGGCTGGTAAGGCTGGTAGGGCAGGTAAACGGGTAGACTGGGCACGGTCGGTGAGGCGAAGCCGCCTGCCCGACCTGCCCCACCCGCCCATTCAAGGAGACACGACTATGAAGCGCCTTGTGCTCTGACCCTGACCTGCATCTGTACGGGGCTGCTGCCGACGCGGCCGCGTTGGCGCAGCACGAACGCACGGCGGCACCCCGCCCGATGACATTGGCGCCCGCCACGTCAAGTTCGAGCACCTCCTGCGCTCCTGAGGTGCGCGCCGACTTCAACAAGGGCGTCGCGCTCCTGCACTCGTTCTGGTTCCCGCAAGCGATCGCGATGTTCGACGGCATCCTGAAGCGCGACGCAAACTGCGCGATGGCCTACTGGGGCATCGCGCTCAGCAGCTGGGGCAACCCCTTTGGCGGCATCAAGAACGTCAGAAGATGGTCGAGCTGACGCGGCATGTCGATCGAGAAGGCCAAGACCACCGGCTCGCCGACGCCGCGCGAGCGCGGCTTCATCGACGCGGTCGCGTCGCTGACGACCGATACCGACGCCGGCCACCCATGGCGCGCGCATTGCCGCCTACGAGGCCGGCATGGCCAAGGTCGTCCAGGACAATCCGAACGACGACGAGGCCAAGATGTTCTACGCGCTGGCGATCAACCAGACGGCGCCGCCGACCGACAAGACCTACGCCAAGCAGCTGCAGGCGGCCGGGATTCTCGAGCCGCTGTTCAAGAAGATGCCCGAGCATCCCGGCCTCGCGCACTACATCATCCACGCCTACGACACGCCGGCGCTCGCCGAGCGGGCGCTGGTCGCTGCTCGCCGCTACGCGTCGCTCGCGCCGGCCGTGCCGCATGCGCTCCACATGCCGTCGCACACTTTCACGCGCGTCGGCTCGTGGAAGGAATCGATCGAGACCAATCGAGAGTCGGCCGAGGCGGCGCGCAAAGACAAGGGCGCCGGCGAGGAGCTGCACGCGCTCGACTACCAGGCCTATGCGTATCTGCAGCTCGGCGCAGGACAAGGCGGCCAAGGCCGTTCTCGATCACGCGCTGGCCATCGTCGGCGGCGCGGAAGGCATGGCGGCCGGCGCGGCTGGCGCAGGCGCCTATGCCATCGCCGCGATTCCGGCGCGCTACGCGCTCGAGCGCGGCGCCTGGGCCGAAGCCGCCGCAGCTCACGCCTCGTCCCGCCAACACGCCGTTCACCGAAGCGATCCCGCACTTCGCGCGCGCGGTCGGCGCAGCCCGGAGCGGCAATCCGGCGGCCGCGACCCCAGACATCCAGAAGCTTGCGGACCTCCGCGACAAGCTGAAGTCGATGCAGGACGCCTACTGGACCGAGATGGTCGACATTCAGCGGCGCATCGCGCTCGCGTGGGTCGCGTTTGCGGAGGGCAAGAAAGACGAGGGGCTGGCGGCGATGAGCGCGGCCGCAGACGCCGAAGACGCGACTGAGAAGTCGGCGATCTCACCAGGTCCGATCGCTCCTGCGCGCGAGCTCTACGGCTTCATGCTGCTCGAGGCCAACAAGCCGAAGGAAGCGCTCGTCGCCTTCGAATCGACGATGAAGAAGGAGCCGAACCGTTTCCGCGGCATCTACGGCGGCGCGCGCGCGGCGCAGCTCGCCGGCGACAAGGCCAAGGCGACGACGTACTACAGGCAGCTGATCGAGTTGTCGAAGGAAGCCGATACCGAGCGGCCGGAGATCGCGGAAGCGAAGAAGTTCGCCGGAAAGTAGCTGTCAAAGAACCAGCCACGAAGGCACGAAGAGCACGAAGGATTTTTGGATTTCTTCTTCGTGGACTTTCGTGTCTTCGTGGCCAGCTCTTACTGCTCGGTGAGCAGTCGTCGTCTCGTACAGCTTCTGGTTCCCCATCAGCCATTTGTCGAACCAGCCGACGATGTGCTGCAGCCGTTCGATGCGGTGACGCGGCTTGCCCGAGCGCGACAGCTCGTGCGTCTCGCCGGGGAAGCGGACCATCACGGTCGGCACCTTCAGGTATTTCAACGCCCGGAACATCATTTCGCCGCCATCCGACGGCGGCGTCCGCAGATCGTCGTCGCCGTCGACCAGCATCAGCGGCGTCTTGACCTTCGCGACGTGCGTGATCGGCGAGCGCGCGGCGAAGTCCGCCGGATCCTCCCATGGCGCCTTGCGGAACCACGTCGGCGTGAAGAGCGTGAAGTCGGCGGTGTACCAGAAGCCCGACCAGTCGGCGATCGAGCGCTGCGACACCGCCGCCGCGAAGCGCGTCGTCTGCGTGATCGTCCAGTTGGTCAGCAGTCCGCCGCCGCTCCCGCCGGTGACGCCGAGGCGCTTCTCGTCGATGTAGCCGCGCTTCACCACCATGTCGACGCCCGCCATCAGGTCCTTGTAGTCGTCGCCGGGATAGCGGTACTGGATGACGTTGCCGAAGTCCTGGCCGTAGTTGCTGCTGCCGCGCGGATTCGGGAAGAGCACGACGTAGCCCTTGGCCGCCATCCAGTGGAACTCGTGCGTGAAGGTGTTGCCGTAGGCCGAGTGCGGCCCGCCGTGAATCTCGAGGATGAACGGGTACTTCTTCGACTTGTCGAAGTCGGGCGGATGCAGCAGCCAGCCCTGGATCCGCTTGCCGTCGAAGCTGGTCCACCACACTTCTTCGGGCTCGCTCAGACGCAGCTGCTTGAAGAGCGTCGTCGTTGATCGCTGCGTGATCTGCCGTGCTCGGTTGCTGGGCCGAGCTGCGGCCCTGGCATCGACGACGAACAGGTCGCCGATGTTGGTCTGCGTCGACACGAGCGCCACGGCAGCGTCTGCGCCGTCGCTGGCCGTCGTGAACGACTGCACGGCGTGCGTGCCCTTCGAGCACCGGCGCCGGCTTGCCGCCGGCGGCCTCCACGCGCATCAGATTGGCGTCGCCCTGCTCGCCGGCCACGACGACGATCGATCGGCCGTCGCTGGCCCAGATCGGGACTGCGCGATCCGCCGCCGCGCGGCGCCGCCTGATCGCCGCCGATGCCGCCGCCGATGTCGAAGTCGTAGTCCGCGGTGAGATTCCTCGGCGCGCCAGCGCCGGTGCGGGCCGGGCTTCAGCCCGGCCGGAGATCCGCGACGAAGAGATCGGACTGGCTGTACGACCGCTCCGGCGTGCCCGAGAGCGTGCCGATGAACGCGATCGCGCGGCCGTCGGGCGACACGCTCGAGGTTGCCGATGCTGCCGTCGATGCTGGCGACCTTCGCGATCGTCGCCGCCGGCGGCCGGCACGGCGAACAGATCGGCGTCCTGCGCGCTGGTAGTAGGGTTCCTCGACGCGAGTCGAGACGAAGAAGAGGCGCGAGCCGTCGGTCGACCAGACATGGCCGCCTTCGGAGAAGGTGCCCATCGGTCAGCTGCAGCGGCTTCGGCCATCTCCGACCCGGCCGGCACGTCGATGGCCCACAGATGCGACGGCCGTTCGGGATCGTTCCAGCCGCCGCCGTTGCTGCGATAGATCGGCCGACGTGATCACGCGGACGTCAGATTTCTTCGGCGGCGTCGCCGTCGTCGTCGCCGCCGGCGCCGTATCGTCGCGGCGCGTCGTGCTGGCGAACGCGATGCGCTTGCCGTCGGGCGACCACGACCGGCGCAGCCCGCTCCGCGCGCCAGATCGGTGATGGCCCGCGCCTCGCCGCCGTCGAGCGACAGCAGGAAGATCTGCGGCCGGCTGCGGCCGGCCGTCGCGCTCGACCGAGCGCACAAAGACGAGCCGCGTGCCGTCCGGCGACCAGCGCGGGCTCGTAGTCGCGCGTGCCGGAGGTGAGGGCGCGCGGCTGGCTCGCCGCCGTTCGCCGGCACCAGCCACAGGCTCGTTTCGTAGTCGTCCTTCTGCTCGTTGACCGTGACCCGCACGAAGGCGACGCGGCGCCGTCGGGCGAGATCTGCGGATCGGCGATCCAGTGAACTTCAGCAAGTCGGACTCGGTGATGAGCCGCCGCTCTTGCGCGCCGCGGCGAGCTGCCAGGGCGATGCAGCGAAGACGCAGGACAAGTGCGGCTGGTCGCCGGATGCGAGAGGACGCGTGCGGTTCATTTGGCACCTTGCAGGTACGTTCATCCAGGCGTCGACGAGCGCCTGATGCGTCGCCCTTCTGGCCGCGTAGGTCTTCGCCCACGCCTGCGCCCGCGTGCGGTCGGCAGCGAGCGTGGCCGCGCTGCGGCGTCGGCGCGTGCGTCGCGTAGCTCGCATAGATCGCCGGCGAGCAGCGCTTCCTGATCGCTCGGGATTCGTCTCCAGATACTTCGCCAGGAGCGGCATCGCGTCGGCCGGACGATTGGCCGACGACGTACGCGAGCGCCAGCGTGCGCGTCGTCGCCGGATCTCCGGCCGCCGGCGGGTCTTCTCGAGCGCCGCGATGGCCAGCTGACGCGTCGCCGGCGCGCAGCCAGCTCAGGCCGGCCATGCGTGCGACCGGCGCCGGGCCCGCGACGTCCGGCGTGCACGCTCTGCAGCAGGCTCGCGGCTTCACGGTGTCGATTGCTCTGCGCGAGCGCGGCGCCGAGATACAGCCGCGCCGGCGCGAACTTGGGCGCGCCCTGCATCGCGATCTGCAGCTGCTGCATCGCGCGATCGTTCTGCCCCTGCGCGAAGAGATCGACGCCGCGCAGGAACGCCGCGACCGACCTGATCGCCGGCCGCGAGCGCGTCGAGCGCCGCCGGCCCGAGCTTGCCGCCGCGTGCCGACGCGAGCGCGGCCTTCGCCGCAGGCCGCGCCTTCTCAGCCGCGCCGAGCACGGCATTGAGCACCGCTGGCTCGAGCAGTTCCTTGCGATCGACGCCAGGCAGCGTCGACAGCATCGACCCGAGCAGCTCGGCCGGCAGCGCCGACGGCGCCTCATCGTGCGTCGGCGCCGCCGCGTCGCGGCGGCACGCACTCGGAACGGCCGGATGATGTGGCCCTGCGGCTTGCCGCCCTGCGTGACCGTCGCCCTGGCGAAATAGCGGCCCGGCGGCAGCGCCGTCGTGTTGAGCGTGCTCATGAGCACGCCGACCTCCGGCGACTTGCCCGGCGGCGATCTGCATCGGCGTCGAGGTCAGCGGCCGCGCGTTCTCGCTCGGCACGACTTCGAGCGTGCGCCTGCAGCCCCTGCGATCGACTGCATGTTCGGCGCATAGATCTCCATCACCGCGGCGAGCCGGCCGTTGCCGACCTGCGGCTCGATCGACGGCTGGATCGGCGCTCGACGTTGTCGCTCGGCGCCTGCGCGACCAGCAGATCGCCGACGCTCACCCCGGTCGCGTTCATCTGCCACGCATCGACCTTGCGCTCGATCGATCCGATGCGGCCTTCGCTGTCGGCAAACGCCATGCGGAGGAGATAGGTCCCGGGCTCGATCATCACGCTGCCAGCGAACACGGCGCGCGCCGGGTCGATGGCACTCTTCGCCAGCGTCCGCTTCTCGACGTTGCTGGCCACCGCCTTGTTGTTGCGATCGACGACGATGAGGCCGGCGGTGTAGTCGAGCGCTCTGATCCTCGCCGCGCTCGACTTCGGCCGTGATCAGCAGCCGGACGCGGCGAGCCGCCCGGCTCCTTGTAGGTCCACGTCGCAATCCGCATCGGGATGTCGTTGAGCGTGAGCGGCGCGCGCAGCGCGCGGTCGACGGCATCGGCGGCGAGGTGGCCGCCGGCGACGGTCGGTGCGAGGAAGCCGCGCCGCGAATAGAGCGTGACGCCGCGGCGCAGCGACTTGACCGAGATGCGATGGCGCCTGCCGTCGCGATCGCGCGGCCGCGCCTCGACGCCGATCAGGTAGTGTCCGGCGATCGATCGCATGACCCGCTGGAAGGCGTTGTCGCCGGTGACGATGACGCGATGCAGCGCCCCGCGCGACAGGCCGGCGAGCGACTCGAGCCCTTCGACCTGCCGATCGCGATCCTCGCGCGGCGTGGTCGGACGCTGGCTCTCGGTGACGTCCACCGCGGGCACGTCGAGCAGCATCACGTCGAGGCTGGCGCGCACGTCGGCGGCGATCGCGGCGATGTCGTCGACGTCGCTGCTCAGCCCCTCGAGCACGAGGCCTTCGGAGATCAGGATCACCGACTTCGGCCCCTCGAGGTCGGCCAGGCTCTTCAGCACCTCGCGCATGCCGCGCAGCGACGCCTGCGTCTGGATGCCGCTGGTGGTTGACGATCTCGCTGGCTTCCTGCTCGACCTCGATCTCGCAGCGCGCGACGTCGACGCGCCGACATCAGCGCGCCGCCGCATTCGCGCAGGAACAGCTGCTTGCGCAGCGTCGCGTCGCTGTGCTCGACCGTCGCGATCGCCTCGCTGAGGCTGATGTGGTAGCGGCCCTTGAACGGCGAGGCGAGGCCGACCGTCGCCAGCAGCGCTTCGCGCACTCGCTCGTGGTTGGTCGTGAAGTCGACGAGCGCGCCTTGCGGAATCGCGACCATCGCGACGCGATCGGCGGGCGAGAGCCCGTCGACGAACTTCACGGCGCTCCGCATCATCTGCCGGCCCTGGCCGACGCGGATGTTGCCCTGGTCGACGAGCAGGATGATGGACCGCCCGGCGATCAGCGATGCGCGCGTTGGTCGAATAGAACGCGTCCTCGGGATTGGGCTTCGGCGGCTCCGGCTTGCGCGCGCCGATCGGGATCGGCGTGTCGTCGACCAGCTTGACGTATTCGGCCGAGACGACCGGCCGCGGATCGCCGTCGACTTCCACCTGGAACTCGGTGGCCTTGAGATCGGTGATCTGGCGGCCCTCGCGGTCGACGACGGTCGCGTCGACGGTCAGGATCTCGATGCCGGTGCGAAAGACGGGCTGCTGCGTCTGGAGGGGCGGAGTCGGCGTCTGACCAAGAAGCGCCGAGCTCGCCAGCAGCACGAACAGCGACGCGCGCCGCTCCGCCGTCGCCAAGGCTACGGCGGACAAGTCGCGCAGGCTCGCTACGCTCGCCGGGATGGTCTCGGCACGTGCGCAAGCGTAAGGACATGGTGCGTATCTTACGCTCCAGGCCGCGCACGCTGCCTCGCCCGCGCGAGCTGCTGATCGCCGAAGCCGTGCAAGGCGGAAGCGAGCACGGCCAGTATGAATCAGCCATGTCCGTTCGTGACGTGATCGTCGTCGGCGCGGGCCCGTCGGGGCTGGCGACGGCCATCGCCCTGAAGCAGCTGGGACTGGACTATCTCGTCCTCGAAAAGGGCACGCTGGTCGAGTCGATCCGCCGGTTTCCGGTGAACATGGTGTTCTTCACCACGCCGGAGCTGATGGAGATCGGCGGGATGCCGCTGACCACGCCGTACGACAAGCCGACCCGGCTCGAGGCGCTGCTGTACTACCGCAAGATCACCGACGCCTTCGACCTCCAGGTCTCGCTGCGCGAGGAGGTGCTGGCCATCGAGCGGGACGACGAAGCCGGCGAAGAGATCTTCCTGCTGGACACGCGGTCGCATCTCGGCGTGCGGCGGGTGCGCAAGGCGCGCGTCGTCGTGCTGGCGATGGGCTACTACGACCGGCCCAACCTGCTCAACGTGCCGGGCGAGGATCTGCCGCACGTCCGCCACTACTTCGACGAGCCGCATCCGTATTACCGGCAGCGCGTGGTGATTGTCGGCGGCAAGAACTCGGCGTGCGAGGCGGCGCTCGAGCTGTATCGCAACGGCGCGCACGTGACGCTGGTGCACCGCGGACGCGGCGCTCGGCGACTCGGTGAAGTACTGGGTCAAGCCCGACATCGAGAATCGCATCCGCGACGGCGCCGTCGCGGCGCGGTTCAACACGCACATCACCGAGATCCGGCCCGACCGAAGTGGCGGTCGAGACCGACGGCACCGGCCCCTCGGCGATCCCGGCCGACGCGGTGCTGCTGCTGACGGGGTATCGCGCCGACCCGGAGTTTCTCCGCCGCGCCGGGGTCGACGGTGAATCCCGAGACGCTGGTTCCCACCTACGATCCGAAGACGTTCGAGACCAACGTGCCGAACCTGTTCATCGCCGGCGGGCAGCTGGCCGGGAAAAAGACGGGGACGGTTTTCATCGAAAACGGCCGGTTCCACGGCGAGCGCATCGCGCGAGTGCTGGCGGCGCGGCTGGCCAACGTCGCACTCTGATGCGAGGCGAGACGACGCAGCCGGCTTATGGTGGGATGAGCTGGGCACCGGCCAGATGCCCCGCCAGCCCAGCGATCGCTGTCCGCAGGCCTTCTCTCCGCGCTGAACGTCTCAGTCGAGTAGAATCCGGCCAAGGCGCTGCCCGCGCGGTGCGGGCCAGGTACACGGGTGTTCGACAGTCTCTTCCAATTCTTTTTCGCCTACCGGCCGGTCGTCTTCTCGCAGGGCGAGCTCCGGTTTGCGGCATGGTATGGCTCGTATGTCGCGGTCGCGCGCGGCGGTTGGCGGCGTGCCTGTTCGCCGCTGCGACGTACCGGATGGCGGCCAAGCTGCGCACGCGCGACCGGCTCGTCCTGATCGGCCTGCGCGCCGCGCTGGTCGCGCTGCATCGCCGTCTGCCTCTTCCGGCCGGTGCTCGTCGTCAAGGCGGCGGTCCCGCAGCAGAATTTTCTCGGCGTGCTGCTCGACGACTCGCGCAGCATGCAGATTCCCGATCACCAGCAGAACGCCGCGCGCCTCGTTCGTGCGCCAGGAGTTCGGCGCGCCCGATCGCGGCGTGCTCAAGGCGCTCTCCGACAAGTTCATGGTGCGGACGTTCCGCTTCTCGACCGCCGCCTCGCGCGTCGGATGCCGAAGACGAGCTGACGTTCACCGGCGCGCAGACACGGCTTGGCGTCGCCCTCGACGGCGCGCGTCAGGAACTGGCCGGGCTGCCGCTGGCCGGCCTGGTCGTGGTCACCGACGGCGCGGATACCGCCGAAGGCGCGCTCGGGCGAGTCGCTGCTCGCGCTCAAGTCGCAGGGCGTGCCGGTGTTCACGGTCGGCGTCGGACAGGAGACGCTGTCGCGCGACATCCAGATCGGCCGCGTCAACACGCCGCGGATCGCGCTGAAGGGCACGACGTTGATGATCGACGTGATCATCAGCCAGACCGGCTATTCGCCGGATAGACGGTGTCGCTCGACGTCGAGGACGAAGGCCGGATCGTCGGCAGCCAGCAGGTCAAGCTGCCGGACGACGGCTCGGCGGCGACCGCGCGCGTGCGGTTCAGCGTGTCCGATCCCGGGCCGCGTGTCTTCCGTTTCAAGGTCGCGCCGCAGGACGGCGAGCTCGTCACCGCGAACAACGTTCGCGAGGCGATGATCGACGTCCGCGATCGGCGCGAGAAGATTCTGTATTTCGAGGGTGAGCCGCGCTACGAAGTCGGCTTCATCCGCCGCGCCGTGCAGGACGACCCGAATCTGCTGCTGGTCGTGCTGCAGCGCACGGCCGACAACAAGTTCATCCGGCTGGGCGTCGACAATTCCGAAGAGCTCGTCGCCGGCTTCCCGAAGACGCGCGAGGAGCTGTTCTCGTATCGCGGCGCTGATTCTCGGCAGCATCGAGGCGGGCGCGTTCACCGGCGATCAGCTGAAGATGATCGCCGAGTTCGTCGATCGGCAGGGGCGGCGGCCTGCTGATGTTTGGCGGTGGCGCGGTCGTTCTCGGAAGGTGGCTATGCCGGCACCGCGGTGGCCGAGGCGCTGCCGCTCGTGCTCGATCCCAACGCGCGCGACCCGCAGCTCGCGCGGCTGACGGTCAAGCCGACCCGCGCCGGCATCCGGACACGGCGTGACCCAGATCGACGCCACCGAAGCGAAGTCGGCGGAGAAGTGGGACTTCCTCGCGACGCTCGAACCAAAGGTCACCACGCTCAATCGCGCCGAGGCGATCAAGCCGGGCGCGACCGTGCTCCTCAACGGCACCGACGAAACGCGGCGTGAGCGGCCGGTGCTCGCGTATCAGCGGTTCGGCCGCGGCAAGGCCTTCGCGCTGACGCTGCAGGACACGTGGCTCTGGCAGATGCACGCGTCGATTGCCGTCGACGATCTGACGCACGAATACTTCTGGCGGCAGCTGATGCGGTCGCTCGTCGACGGCGTGCCCGACGCCGTCGAGCCCAACGCCCTGACCGATCGGGTCGAGCCGGGCGAAGCGATCAAGCTGCGCGCCGATGTCGTCGACTCGAGCTTCGTCGAGCTGAACGACGCGACGGTGGTCGCGCATGTGTCGCGGCCCGACGGCAGCATCATGGACGTGCCGATGCAGTGGAGCGGCGAGCGCAGCGGTGAATACGTCGCCGACGTGCCGGCCGCGGGCGAAGGATCGGTACGAAGCGCGCATCGAAGCGTCGCGCGCCGGCCAGCCGCTCGGGACCACGTCGCCCACGTCCGCGCCGCGCCGGGCGACTCCGAGTACTTCGATGCGACGATGCACGCGGCCACGCTGCGCCGAATTGCCGAGGAGACCGGCGGCAAGTCCTACGAC
Organism: uncultured Acidobacteriota bacterium; assembly: GCA_963841895.1. Lineage (GTDB taxonomy): Bacteria > Acidobacteriota > Vicinamibacteria > Vicinamibacterales > UBA2999 > JACCSI01. The sequence goes on along the minus strand of CAWJEO010000014.1, from coordinate 138,155 downwards.
ACCGCCGGCGTGCAGGGCCTGACCGAAGATCTGCGCTACACCGGCCGCGGCGTGACCACCGTCGAAGAACGCGATCTCTGGCATCTGCCCATCGTGCTGATGGCGCTCGTCGGCCTGATGTGCGCGGAGTGGGGCTATCGGCGCGCCGTCGGCCTGTCGTGAGCCGGCGGTCGTGACGGCGGCCTCGAGTGGACCAGCGCGTGAACGTGGGATCTCGCGACAGCAAGCCGTAGCTGGGCTCATCGGCAGTCGTCGCGCTGATGGTGTGCGCGACAGCCGCGATGGCGCAGCGGCTTCCGGCGCGGGCGCGGGGCCTGGCGCGACGCGCCTCGGTCGATCTCGACGCGAACGCGTGCCGTACGACGGCCGGTTTGCGTTCGTCCGGCTGCGGCACACGGTCGGCGTGGGCGGCGTTCGGCCGCGGCGAACCGCCGTGGGCGCACGACTATCCGCGCGCCGAGCGCAACTTCACGCGCATCCTCGAAGAGATCACGCTCATCAGGCCGCACCTCGACGAGAGCAACATCTTCACGATGGACGATCCCGAGCTCTTCACGTATCCCATCGCCTACATGTCGGAGCCCGGGTTCTGGCTGATGACCGACGAGGAGCTCGCAGGGACTGCAGCAGTACGTCAAGAAGGGCGGCTTCATCATCTTCGACGACTTCCGCGGCGCCAGCACTGGTACAACTTCTCGGATCAGGTGCAGCGCATGATTCCCGGCGGCCAGCTGGTCCAGCTCGATTCCAGCCACCCGATCTTTCACTCGTTCTTCGACATCAACGTCGACGAGACGCGCGGGCTACTACGGCCCGGCCTCGTTCCACGGCGTCTTTGAGGACAACGATCCGAGCAAACGGCTGTTGCTCGTCGCGAACTACAACCACGACCTCGGCGAGTTGTGGGAGTTCTCGGACACCGGCTTCGATGCCGGTCGATCTCTCGAACGACGCGTATAAGTACGGGATCAACTACATCGTGTATGCAATGACGCACTAAGCAGGCGCAGTACGAGCACGAAGCGAAGCACGAAGCACGGAACTTCGGAACTTCGAGGAACGTCAGAAACATCGGAACGTTCTCGAGGGGGAGCGCGTGGAGTCAATCGTGAAAGACGCCGTCGTCGAGCTGCAGTCGGATGATGTCGCGCTGGCCGACAAGATGAACGACGGGCGCAAGCGCATCGTCTCCGAGCTGAAGAAGATCATCGTCGGGCAGGACGACGTCGTCGGGCAGGTGCTGCTGACGTTGTTCGTCGGCGGCAACAGCCTGATCGTCGGCGTGCCCGGGCCTGGCCAAGACGCTGCTGATCCACACGCTCGCCAAGGTGCGTCGAGCTCAAGTTCAACCGCATCCAGTTCACGCCCGACCTGATGCCGTCGGACATCACCGGCACCGACATCATCAACGAGGATGCGACGACCGGCCGCCGCCAGATGGTGTTCGCGCCCGGGCCCGATCTTCTGCAACATCCTGCTCGCCGACGAGATCAACCGCACGCCGCCGAAGACGCAGTCGGCGCTGCTCGAGGCGATGCAGGAGCACCGCGTCACGATCCAGGGCCGGACCTACCAGCTCGAAGAGCCGTTCTACGTCTTCGCGACGCAGAACCCGATCGAGCTCGAGGGCACGTATCCGCTGCCCGAGGCGCAGCTCGATCGCTTCATGTTCCACATCGTCATCGAGCACCCGCCGGAGGACGAGGAATACAACGTCGTGCGGACGACGACCGCGATTCAGGAGCCGGTCTTCGAGCGGCCGGTGAGCGGCGCGGACCTGGTGGCGTTCCAGCGCCTCGTGCGGCGCGTGCCCGGTCGCCGAGCCGGTCATGCGCTATGCGCTGTCGCTGGTCCGCGCGAGCCGGCCGAAGTCGCCGAACTGCCCCGAGTCGATCAAGAAGTGGATCGCGTTCGGCGCCAGCGTGCGCGCGGCGCAGTACCTGGTGCTCGGCGGCAAGGCGCGCGCGCTCACGAGCGGCCGCTACCACGTCACCTACGACGACATCCGGGCGCTGGCGCATCCGGTGCTCCGGCACCGCATGCTGACCAACTTCCACGCGCAATCCGAAGGCATGACGAGCGACACGCTGATCGATCGGCTGCTCGAGGCGGTGCCGGTGCCGCGGTCGGGCATGTACCGGGACCAGCGATCAGGGATTAGCAGACGCCGTATGGAATCAGCAAGCTCCGTCCCCGGCGCGCGGTTCGTCGATCCGGCGGTCCTCGCGCGGATCGGCAACCTCGAGCTCGTCGCGCGCAACGTCGTCGACGGCGTGATCAACGGGATGCACCGTTCGCCGTACTTCGGCGCGTCGGTCGATTTCGCCGAGCACCGCGGCTACGTGCCCGGCGACGACATCCGCCGCGTCGACTGGAAGGTGTTCGCGCGCACCGACCGCTACTTCGTCAAGGAGTTCGAGGCCGACTCGAACGCGAACTTCAGCGTCGCTGCTCGACGTGTCGAAGTCGATGGCGTTCGGCGCCCGCATCAGCGAAGCTCGATTACGCCAAGACGCTGGCGGCGTGCCTCACGTATCTGGTGAGCAAGCAGCGCGATCGCGTCGGGCTGGTCACCTTCGACGAAGAGGTCGTCGATCACGTGCCGCCGTCGGCGAAGCACCTCGACGTGGTGCTGCACACGCTGGATCGCGCCAAGGCGACAGCGCCCCGGCCGGCTGGGTCCGCCGCTGCGCAAGCTGGCCGAGCACTTCGGCCGCCGCGGCATCGTCGTCGTCATCTCGGATCTCTATGAGGAGCCGCAGGAAGTGATGGACGCGCTGTCGGCTCATCCGCTTCCGCGGCAACGACGTCATGCTGTTTCACGTGCTCGACCCGGCCGAGATCGACTTCACGTTCGATGACGCGGCGAGCTTCGAGGATCTCGAGAGCGGCGAGCAGCTGCCGGTGATTCCGGACGCGCTGCGCGAGCAGTACCGCGCGATGGTGCAGCGAGCACATCGCGGCGCTCACGAGCAAGGCCAACGAGCAACGCGTGGACTACAACCTGCTGAATACCGCGGTGCCGCTCGACTACGCGCTCTTCAACTACATGTCGATCCGCGATCGACTGAGCCGGACCCGCTGATGTCGTTTCTCGCGCCGCTCTTCTTCGCCGGCCTGGCCGCGCTCGCCGTGCCGGTGCTGATCCACCTGATCCAGCGCGAGCGGAAGAACGTCGTGCGCGTTTCCGTCGCTGATGTTCGTGCGGCGGATTCCCGTACTCGTCGATTCGCCGGCGCCGCATTCACAACTGGGCGCTGCTGCGCTGCGGCTGGCCGCCGCTCGCGCTGATCGTCGCGGCGTTCGCGCGCCCGTTCCTGCGCAGCCAGACGCTCGTCGCCGCGGCCAGCGGCGCCCGCGACGTCGTCATCCTGCTCGACCGCTCGTACAGCATGGGCCACGGCGATCAGTGGGACCGCGCGCAGCGCGCGGCCGCGCGACGCCGCCGGCGGGCTGGTCGACGGCGATCGCGGGACCCTGGTGCTGTTCTCGGCGGGCGCCGGAGATCGCGGTGCAGCCGACCAACGATCGCGCGCCGCCTGCAGTCCGAGATCACCGCCGCGACGCTGTCGGCCGGGGCGACGCGCTACGGACCGGCGCTGAAGCTCGCCGGCAGCCTGCTGGCGGCGTCGAACCTGCCGCGGCGCGAAGTCGTCCTCGTCAGCGACTTCCAGCGCAGCGGCTGGTCACCCGGCGATGGGCTGCGTCTGCCCGCCGGGACCATGCTGACGCCGGTGGCGGTGCCGCCGGACGCGGCCCGCAACCTTGCGGTGACGCCGATCACGGTCCAGCGCGACCAGTCGTCCGGCCAGGACCGCGTGACGGTCACGGCCGGCGTGATGAATCGCAGCGACGAAGCGGTCACCGACGTCCCGGTGTCGCTCGAGCTCGACGGACATGTCGCCGAGACCGCGCGCGTGACGCGTGCAGCCCAACGGCTCGGCGTCGACGACGTTCCCGCCGGTCGACTCTGAGCGCGCCGAACACTCGCGGCGTCGTGCGGATCGGCGACGACGCGCTGGCCCGCGACAACGCGTTCCACTTCGTCCTCTCGCCGCCGCGGCCGGTTCCCGTGACGTCATCAACGGCAGCCGCGGTCGCGCGACGCCGGCGCTGTATCTCGCGCGGGCGCTCGTCGATCGGCGACACGCCCGCGCTTCGAAGTCGCACGCGACCAGCGTCGACGAGTCTCAGCGACGACGTGCTCACCACGATCGCGCGTCGTGATCGTCAACGACGCCAGCCCGACCGAGGCGCTCGCAGCGCGCCTGACGCGGTTCGTCGCAGAACGGCGGCGGGCTGCTTCGTCGTCTACGGTCCGCAGGCCGCGTGGCCGTCGAGCGCCGCGGAGCTGCTGCCGGCGACGGCGGCCGGCACCGTCGATCGCATCGCGCGGCGGCGCCGGCGCGCTCGGCGGGCTCGAATACGGCCACGCGGTGTTCGAGCCGTTTCGCGGCCCGCGCAGCGGCGACTTCTCGGCGGCGCGGTTCTACGGCTATCGCAGCGTCACGCCGGCCAAGGACGCGCAGATCCTCGCCCGCTTCGACGATGGCGCGCCGGCGGTGATCGAGAAGACGGTCGGCCGCGGCCGCGTGGTGCTGTGGACCTCGACGCTCGACCTGTTCTGGAACGACCTGCCGCTCAAGCCGGTCTATCTGCCGTTCGTGCATCAAGTGATCCGCCATCTCGCCGATTATCGCGAGCGCGCCAACTGGGCCACCGTCGGCCAGGTCATCGATCTGTCGCAGGAGGGCGATCCGTCCGAGGCCCGGGTGGCGCTGGCCCCGTCCGGCGCGCGCATCCCGCTCGAAGGGGACCAGGGCCGCGTGCTCGAGTTGAGCGAGCAGGGCTTTTACGAGATGCGCGAGCAGGGACGGCAGGCGGCGCTCGTCACCGTCGCGGCCAGCAACGTCGAGCTGGCGGAATCGGACCGGACGCGCCGTGGATCCGGCGGAAATCGTGGCGGCGGTGACCGGCGGCCCACGCCGGCGCCGACGCCCGGGCAGCCAGACCGCGCTGCCGGACGAGGCGCAGGAGCAGTCGCAACGTCTCTGGTGGTACCTGCTGTTCGCGGGTATCCTGCTTCTGACAGGGGAATCATGGCTGGCGCACCGCATGTCGCGCGCCAGCGGCTAGGCGCGTCCGAGGAGTGAGCTGATGCTGCAGCACGAGATCTGGCGGCGATCCCCGAGCGGCGCTCCTTGACGTCATCCGCCAGGTGCGTCAGCGCTGGCGCCTCAAGCTGGCGCTGCGCGGCGCTGTCGGATTTCTCGCCGCGACCGCGCTCGCGCTGATGGCGTCGGCCTACGCGCTCGAAGCGCTGCGCTTCAGCGCCGCCTCGATCCTTGGATTCCGCATCGCGCTGCTCGTCGCGGCGCTGCGGCGTTTGCCGGCTGGTTCCTGGTGCGGCCGCTGATGCGCCGGGTCAGCGACGAGCAGGTGGCGCTCTATCTCGAGGAGCACGAGCCGACGCTCGAAGCGACGATCATCACGGCGATGGAAGCCGAGCGTGACGGGCGCGGCGCAGGACATGTCGCCGGCGCTCGCCCGCAGCTGATCGAAGCGCGCCGATCGAACGCGTACAGCAGATCGAGGAGGGGCGGCGCATCGAACGCGTCCCGGTCCGGCGCTACGGCGACGGCGGCCGGCGGTCGTCGCTATCGCCGCGCTCGCGATCTTCGCGCTCGGGCCGGCCTATCTGCGTCATGCGCTCTCGGCGCTGCTCGTGATCTCGCGCGATGTCGAAGCGGCGGCGCCGTATCGCATCGACGTGACGCCCGGCAACGCAACGGTGCCCGAAGGGCGCCGATCAGACCATTTCCGCGACGCTTCACGGCTTCGACGCGGGCGACGCGACCGTCTTCATGCGCAAGTCGCCCGACGCGGCCTACGAGCGCGTGCCGATGGTGCGCGCCGAGAACGGCGCGCTACGACGGCATGCTGTTCGACCTCGCCGAAGGCCTCGAGTACTACGTCGAGGCGGCCGGCGTCCGCTCGCGCAACTTCACACCTGAAAGTCGTCGAGCTGCCCTACGTCAAGCAACTCGATCTCGAGTATCGCTTCCCGACCTACACCGGGCTCGCGCCGCGGACGGTCGAAGACGGCGGCGATGTCGCCACGCTGCAAGGGGACCGACGTCCGTCTGCAGATCCAGCCGACGATGGCGGCGTCGAGCGGGCGCCTCGTCATGCACGACGGCACGATCGTCGCCGCTCACCGCCAATGCCGACGGCACGCTCGCGCGGCAACTTCACCGCCTCGGCCAACGGCTCGTATCGCGTCGAGCTCGATGGGCCCGCGGGCGAAAAGGTCGAGGCGTCGCCGCGAATACACGATCGACATCCTGGCCGATCAGGCGCCGTCGGTCACGCTGTCGAAGCCGGGCCGCGACACCGATGCCACGCCGGTGCAGGAATTCTTCGTCGAGGCGCGCGCCGACGACGACTTCGCCGTCAGGAACCTGCAGCTCGTGTACTCGATCAACGGCGGGCCCGAGAAGACGATCGGGCTCTTCAACGGCAGCAAGCCGACGCCCGAAGTCACGGCCGGCCACACGTTCTATCTCGAGGAGCTTGGCGTGCAGCCCGGCGACGCCGTGTCGTATTACGCGCAGCGCGACCGACAACGACGTGACCGGCGGGCCCGAAGCACGCGACGAGCGACATCTACTTCCTGCGCATCCGGCCGTTCGGCAAGGACTTCAAGCCGGCGACCTCGATGGGCGGCGGTGGCGGTGGCGGCGGCGGCGCCGGCGGCGAAGTCGGCGCGCTGTCGCAGCAGCAGCGTCAGATCATCGCCGGCACCTTCAAGGTGCAGCGCGATCGCCGGACGATGGGCGCCGACAAGGCCAAGGAAGCGCTGGTCGTGCTCGCGCTGTCGCAGAGCCGGCTGCGCGAGCAGGTCGCAGGGCCTGGTCGAGCGCATGAACAGCCGGCTCGTGACGCCGGATCCGGCCTTCAAGAAGATCGCCGAGCTGCTGCCGCAGGCCGCGGCGCGAGATGAAGACGGCCGAGGGCAACCTGCAGGCGCAGAAGGCCGAAGCGGCGCTGCCGCCGGAGAACAAGGCGCTCCAGTTCCTGCAGCAGGCCGAAGAAGAATACGAGCTGCAGGTGCAGACCAACCGCAACGCCGGCGGCGGTGGCGGCGGTGGCGGCGCCGGCTCGATTGCCGAGGATCTGGCCGACTTGTTCAAGCTCGAACTGGACAAGATGGCCAACCAGTACGAGACCAACCAGCAGGCGATGCAGCAGAACGCCGATCAGCAGATCGACGAGCTGGCCGAGAAGCTGCGCGAGCTGGCGCGGCGGCAGGAGCAGGAGCTGCAGCGGCAGCGGCAGCTGGCCGGCGGCCAGGCGTCGGCGAACGCGCGCAGCAGCGATCTGCAGCGCGCGCTGGCGCAGCAGGCCGAGGAAGCGGCGCGCCAGCTCGAGACGACTGTCGCGCGAGCAGAATCGTCCCGACCTCGCGGCCAGGCCGCCCGCCAGATGCAGCAGGCGGCCGACGCGATGAAGCGCGCGGCCGCGCAACGGCGATCCGGGCGCCGCGGGCCAGGCGGCGGCCGCGGCCGAACGGCTGCGCGACGTGCAGCGACAGCTGCAGGGCACGCAAGGCGCGCGCGCCGAACGCGACATCAAGGACGCGCAGCGCCAGGCCGAGCAGATCCAGCGCGAGCAGCGCGACATCGCCAACGAGCTGCAGAACCTGCCGGCGCCGGCGGCGATCGCGCGTCCCAGGCGCAGCAGCTCGGGCAGCGCAAGGACGCGCTGCGAGCAGAGGTCGCGTCGCTCGAGAGTCAGCTCGATCGCACCGCGCCGCGAGATGGCGCGCGAGTCGCGCGAGGCGTCGCGCAAGCTGCAGGAAGCCGCCGGGCAGATCCGCGACGACAAGATCAAGGAGAAGCTGCACTATTCGCGGCAGGTGCTCGGCGTCGCAGCAGCCGAGCTGCAGGAGTTCGCGCGCACGCTCGAAGAGCAGCTCGAAGCGAACATCGACGGCGTGCGCCGCAAGCTCGATGAAGCCGCGTCGGCGCTCGGCCCGAACGGCCGCGATCGCAATGCCGACGCGCGTCGATCGCGCGCGCGAGCTGGCGCGCGGCGTCGAGTCGCTCGGCCGCCGGATGCAGGAGCGCGCCGAGCGCGCGCGCCGGTCGCGACGGCCGTCAGCAGGGACCAGCAGGGCCAGCAACGGGCCAGCAGGGCAGCGAGGGGCAGCAAGGCCAGGAAGGCCAACAGGGCCAGCAAGGTCAGCAGGGCCAGGAGGGCCAGCAGGGCAGAGGCCAGAGGGCCAGCAGGGGCAGGGGTCAGCAGGGTCAGCAGGGCCAGGGCGGTCAGGGCGATCGCGCCGACGGTCGCGGCCAGGCCGATGGGCAGCCCGGCGGCGGCGACACCGACGGCGGCTGGCGCGATGGGCCGGGCGGGTGGGGCAGCCGGCGGCCTGGCGACTGGTTCAGTCCCGACGAGATTCGTCAGTTCCGTGACGAAGCGCGCCGCTGGACCGGCGAGGGCCGCGAGCTGCGCGACCTGCTGCGCCAGCAGAACATCGATCCGCGCGAGCTCGACGAGATCCTGCGGCGGCTGCGCGAGCTCGAGGACGGGCGCATCTATCGCGACGCCGACGAGCTGCTGCGGCTCCAGACGCTCGTCACCGAAGGGCTGAAGCGCTTCGAATACGGCCTGCGCCGCAAGGTCGGCGACGACGCCGATCGCGCGCTGGTCACGGGCGCGGACGAAGTGCCGCAGGAGTTCCGCAAGCTCGTCGAGGAATACTACCGCTCGCTGTCGAAGGGCAACAGCAGGAGAAATAGCCGGACCCTGCTGATGCGATGCGCAAGTGGATCGTCCAGGCGCGATCGTCGCGGTGCTGCTCGGCCGCGACGACCGCGTTCGCGCAGCGCGGCTGGGGTCGCGGCTACGGCCGCGGCGAAGGCGGCATCCCGCCGCGCTTCCGCCAGGCGTCCGACTTCGACGGCGTCGTTCCAGTTCTGCCGGATGATGTATCGCCAGGTGCGCTCGCACCAGCGCGGTCTCGGCTGGGGCACCGACTATCCCGACGCCGAGATCAATTTCTCGATCCGCCTCTCCGAGCTGACCAAGACCCGCGTCAGCCGGTCGGCGATGACGAGCCGAATCACTTCGTCGTCCGGCCCACCGACGAGGCGCTGTATCAGTGTCCGTTCATCATCATGTCCGACCCGGGCAGCGCCGGCTTCAACGACGAAGAAGCCGAGGCGCTGCGCAGCTACCTGCTGAAGGGCGGCTTCCTCTGGGTGGACGACTACTGGGGTCCGTGGGCGTGGGACGACTTTGCCGCGCGAGATCGGCAAGGTGCTGCCGCCGACGCAGTATCCGATCCGCGAGCTCCCGATCGATCATCCCATCTTCAAGACGATGTTCACGGTGACGAAGATCCCGCAGGTGCCGTCGTGGCAGTACTGGTCGGAGAGCGGCGACGACGTCCGAGATGGGCACGTACAGCGCGACGCCGCACATGGCGGCGATCACGCGACGCGCGCGGCCGCATCATGGTGCTGATGACGCACAACACCGACATCTCGGATTCGTGGGAGCGCGAAGGCCAGAACCCGCAGTACTTCCTGAGCTTCTCGCCCGAAGGCTATGCGGTCGGCCTGAACGTCGCGCTCTACGCGATGACGCCACTGAGCACAGCCGTGACCGCACCCTGCGTCGCCCATCGTGCTGCTCCTGCTCCTGGCCGCGACGGCCGCGGCGCAGGAGCCTTGGTTCCGCGGCTACGGCTACGGCTACAACCGCGTGCCGCCGCGCTTGCCGAAGGCCGACAGCTACGACGGCGGCTTCAGCTTCTGCCGCGGGATGTTCACGAGCGTCCGGCGCGAGCCGAGCGGCTCGGGCTGGAGCACCGACTATCCCGACGCCGACGTGAACTTCTCGATCCGCTTTGCCGAGCTGACCAAGGCGCGCGTCAGCAAGCAGCGGACCGGCGATCCCAATCACCTCGTCGTCCCGCTCGCCGACGACTGGCTCTACAACTGCCCGTACATCCACATGGAGGATGTCGGCACGCTCGCGTTCAACGACGAGAAGTCGACGCGCGTGCGCGACTACCTGCTCAAGGGCGGCTTCATCTGGGTGGACGACTCGTGGGGCTCGTGGGCGCTGGCAGCAGTGGGAAGAGCAGATCAGCCGCGTGCTGCCGCCCGACGCCTACCCGATTCGCGACATTCACGCCCGACCACCCCGATCTTCCGCACGATGTTCCAGGTCCCGAAGCTGCCGCAGATTCCGTCGATCTCGCATTGGCGGCGGAGCGGCGGCGGCACCTCCGAGCGCGGCGACGACAGCGCCGTGCCGATGATCCGCGGCATCAGCGACGAGCACGGCAACCTGATGGTGCTGATGACGCACAACACCGACATCTCCGACGCGTGGGAGCGAGAAGGCGAGGATCCGCAGTATTTCTACAGCTTCTCGCCGGACGGCTACGCGGTCGGGATGAACATCGTCCTGTACTCGATGACGCATTGAGGCCGCGGCGCCTCCCCGCGGACGGCTGGTTTCGCTTCTCCTCTCTTCTCGCTCTTTACTACTCTCTCGGGATTGGCGGCTTCGCTACGCTCGCCTGGTGGCCGCTCGCTTCGCTCGCCGGCGGTAGGCTGCAGCTTCGCTTCGCCGTTGCTAGTTCATTCGCATTCGTGACATCGGTGGCTCGCTTTCGCTCGCCTTCAGACACCGACGTCACTTTATCGGCGTCGCTCCGCTCGGAACCGGAACAGCGGTTCTTGTGCAGCAGACTTCCATGCCACTCCCGCATCAGAATCTCGTCGTGTCGCAACGCCGCCGATGACCTCTTCGTCGACAGTCCATCTGTCTGACGCTGGCAACTCTCCGCCGCACGAGTCTAAGTTCGAGCTCGTCTCGCGAGTTGCGCCGCGCCGCGCTGCTTCTGACCTCTCTTACTATCGTGAGGAACTTGCGCTCGACACCATGCTAGCGGATCAGATTCTTCGATTCTGCGCCGAACGCGTCCATTGCGCATAGCTGGCTACGTGACTCCACGCATCGAGGCGGTCTGCGCCGATACATTCTATCTCAAGATTGACTTTAGTTCTGAGAAAACTGCAATTCTTATACGGCGACGCCATCTCTATGGCCTTGATCCGAAGCATCGCTATCTAGCGTCTCTTAGAAGCCGCGAGACACATGACAAATGTTTTACCGGCGAGCGCGAGCGATCCAGCTACTGCTCCGACCCGCGAGCTATAGCGAGACAGCCATTTCCCCGCGACGAAGCATGAGCGCGGCCTCTCCGCGCGCGAAGCGGCGCGCCTTGCCCGGCGAACGTAGTGAGCGGCCTACGAGGATCCGCAGCCGGCCCTCGCCGACGAGCACACTCGACCCGCCGACGCGGACGCGCGTGATCTCGGCGGCGGTCCCGTCGATGCGGATGTGCACGCGGCTCGGGCGGCCCATCTTGACGCCTTGCGCGCTCACGATCTTCTGAGCGTCGGTCGGTCTTCACGACGCCGTGCCGCACGAGATACCAACCGAGCGGCCCGCTCGCCGAGCCGGTTGCCGGATCCTCGAACGTCCCGCCGATCATCCGGCTGTAGACCGTGGCGCCGTCGGCGCCGGCCTCGGCCGAGAAGACGAACAGCCCGCGCCGCTGCATCCCGGCTTCCTTGAACACGCCCTCGAGCGCGCGGCGCATCGGGCGCGACTCGATCGACGGCGGCGCGCGTCGCCAGCGGGATCATCAGGAACATCGAGCCGCACGACACTTCCTGGATCGGCAGCTCCGGCACCAGCTGCGCGCGGCTCGAGCCCGATCGCCGCCGCGAACGCGGCGCGTTCGCCAGCGTCTGACCGAAGGTCGGCCGCTGCTGCGTCATCCAGGCGAAGGCAAGTGCGTTGCCCTGCCACTCGAGCTCGACCGGGGTTGGGCCGATGCCGAGCCCGAAGACGACTTCCGGCGGCCGGCGCCAATCATGCCGGTGTCAGCGAGCGCGAACGTCGAGCCGATGACCGGATGCCCGGCGAACGGCATCTCGCCGTTACGGCCGAAGATGCGGAGCCGGATATCCGTGCCGGCGGCTTCGGCGGGAAACACGAACGTGCACTCGCTGAAATTGGTCTCGCGCGTCATCGCCGCCATCGCCGCGACGTCGAGACCCTGCGGTTCGAGAAACACCGCGAGCTGGTTGCCGGCGAGCGGCCAATCGGTGAAGACGTCGGTACCTGAAGAAAGCGACGCCCGTTGCTGACCGTGGGCCAGAGCTTCGGCTGCGAGGTCCAGCCGCCCAGCGCCAGCGGTGCGAGCCCGGCAAGCGCCAAGCCCGGTAAAACTCCCGACGCGTGATCCGCATCCCTGCCTCCCTCAGTGCACCCGCCTGTCGCTACCAAGCCCCTTCGACGCGAGCGCCTTCATCTCCAGCAGCTCGACCAGCGATCGGCAGCGCGCCAGCGGGCCGTCGCGCTCGAGCAGCGCCTGCTTTCGATCGGCTCGAGCTCCAGATACTGCGCGAGCGCGTTGATCAGGTCCTCGTCCGGCATCGAGCGGCGGCAGCCCGCGCTCGGCGAGCGTGCCGCTGAAAAACGGCGCGAGCAGCGCTTCGAGCCGCTGCCGCTCGGTCTTCAGCACGACCGGCGACGTCGCCGTCGTTCTCCGGCAGCGGCGCGATCAACGCCCGCCGGTACAGCACGCTCGTCGTCGAGCTCTCCTCGCCGACGATGCGAAACCGCTCCAGCCCGCGCAGGACGATGTTGTAGCGGCCGTCGGGGAGTCGCTCGGCGTGGGTCATCAGCCCGGCGCAGCCGACTTCGTAGACCGGCGGCGTCGCCTCGTAGCGTTCCTCGTAGCCGGGCTGCAGCAGCACCATGCCGATCATCCGATCGCCGCCGAGCGCGTCGCCGACCATCTGCCGATAGCGCGGCTCGAAGATGTGCAGCGGCAGAAAGACGTTCGGAAACAGGACGACGGTGGGCAGCGGGAAGATGGGGAGGAGCGAGGGCAGCATCTGGGATCTGGTGATCTGGCGATCTGGTGATCTAGTGATCTGAGTGATCGAGTGATCTGGCGATCCGGTGATCTGCGATCTGGCAATCGTTGATGAATCGATCTTCAGACTCGCCAGATCAATGCAGATCACCAGATCGCCAGATGCACTCAGTGGATCGTCCTCGTCTTCTTGTCCATGTAGTCCATCAGCACGTACTCGCCGAGGGTGTACGGGGTGGTGAAGTAGGCCTTGCCGCGGCACATCGAGGCGACGCGGCGGACGAACGCGACGAGGTCGTAGTCGCGGGCCAGCATGAAGGTGTTGATCATGATGCCGGCGCGGGCGCAGGCCGACACTTCGGCGAACGTTTCGGCGATGACGAACGGATCGAGGCCGAAGGCGTTCTTGTAGATCCGGCCGTCGGGCTGCGTCAGCGCCGACGGCTTGCCGTCGGTGATCATCACGATCTGCCGCATGTCCTTGCGCTGCTTCTCGAGGATCCGGCGGGCCAGGCGCAGGCCCTCGCGGGTGTTGGTGTAGTAGGGGCCGACGCGGACGCGGCCCAGCTCGCGCAGCGGAATCTCCTCGGCCGAATCGTGGAACAGGACGGCGTGCAGCGTGTCGCCGGGATACTGCGTCCGAATCAGGTGCGAGAGCGCCATCGCGACGCGCTTGGCCGGCGTGAAGCGATCCTCGCCGTAGAGGATCATGCTGTGGCTGCAGTCGAGCATCAGCACCGTGGCGCACGAGCTCTGGTACTCGCCCTGCGCGACCATCAGGTCCTCGTAGGTGATCTCGATGCCGCGACCCGGCCGCGCTCGCGCCGGCTCCTCGCGTGGCGGCGCACGGCGTTGAGGATGGTCGCAGTGGCGTCGAGATTCATCGTGTCGCCGAACTCGTAGCGCTTCGGCGCGCCGCTGGCCTCGATGCCGGTCGACAGGTCGCGCGTGTCGTGACGGCCGGCGCTGCTGTGGCCGACCGAGCCGAGCAGATCGCGCAGCGCCCGGTAGCCGAGAAAATCGAGCGCCTTGTCGGTCACGTCGAAGGTCACGCGTTCGCTGGCGTCGCCGCTGCCGCCGCCCTGGGCGCGCCGCTGCCGCTCGCGCTCGAGATCGGGCGACGCGGTGATGTAGCCCGATTCCTTCATCCGGTCGATGATCTGCTGGATCAGCTCCTCGAGCTGTTGGCGCGCCTGCTCCTGATCGCGCGTCCGCCGGATCGCCGAGCAGCCGTTCGAGCAGCTCCGGCGGCAGCACGCCGCCGCTGAACAGCGCCTCGAGAATCGCGTCGTGCAGCGCCTGCATCGTCCGGTCCTCGTTGTCCGACGGATCGCCCCACGGATTGGCGAACCCGCTCGACAGCAGCAGGTCGGAGAGCTTCGACATCAGCTCGTCCATGTCGAGCTCGTCGAGCAGCGAGGGAACGTATTTCGAGTATTTGTAGCGCATTGCTGCTCGGCCTCGAGTCCAGCCATAAGGCCCTCAGTGCCGCTTCCAGCAGATCCCTTGATGCAACTGGACCGGAATCTGCTGGTCGCCTCAGTTGTAATACCGCTTCTTCTTTCCCCGCCCCGGCGCCTCCTCTTCGTCGTCATCCGGCGTCAGCACCGGCGTGCGGCCGGCGGCCGGCTCGCGGCGGCGGACCGGTTCGGTGCCGTGATAGCCGCGGTCGTCGGTGCGGCCGATCTTCTTCTGCGAATACAGCCCTTCGAGCACGAAGTCGATGGCGCTGGCGACGACCGGCGTCGGCGCGTCGGCGGCGATGCCGCCGCGCGGGCGAGCTCGACGAGCCCCTGAACGCGCGCGCGCCTGCGATGACCACGTCGTCGCCGCGCGACGCTGTCGCCGAGATTGAGCGTCCCGCCGAGATCGAACCACTCGACGACCGAGCGGACGTCGGCGTCGGGAAAGTAGCCGTCGAAGACGGTGGAGACGGCGCCGCGCACCAGCTCGCGGGCGACGAACTCCGCGCCCTTGAGCTCGCCCTCGTACTCGAGCTCGAACTTGCCCGTCATCGACGGCAGGGCCGCGTAGATGTCGATCACGCGGGCAGCCACCGGCGACTCGCCGTGCGACGAGCGCGCGCCGCTCGGCGTTCGAGACCACGCTTTCGAGCACGCTGATCGGCATGCGCTGGCTGACGCCCGACCGCTTGTCGATCTTGCGATCGTTGCGGGCCTGGAACGCGATCTCCTCGACGACTTCGCGGACGAACGCCGGCACTTCGATGGGATGCTCGCGGGTCGACCCACGCTTCCTGCGCGGTGATCTCCATGGCCTGCTGCGCGGCTGCCCATGTAATGGGTGCGAATCTCGGCGCCGATGCGATCCTTGAGCGGCGTGATGATCTTGCCGCGCGCGGTGTAGTCCTCGGGATTGGCCGTGAAGAGCACCATCACGTCGAGCGGCAGACGCACCGGGAAGCCTTTGATCTGGACGTCGCCTTCCTGCAGGATGTTGAAGAGGCCGACCTGGATCTTGCCCGCGAGATCGGGCAGCTCGTTGATGGCGAACAGGCCGCGATTGGCGCGCGGCAGCAGGCCGAAGTGCATGGCCAGCTCGCTCGCGAGCTGCAGCCCGCCGTGCGCCGCCTTGATCGGATCGATGTCGCCGATCATGTCGGCGATCGTGACGTCGGGCGTCGCCAGCTTTTCGACATAGCGCGCGTCGCGCGGCAGCCAGTCGATCGCCATCGCGTCGCCGTCGGCCGCCACTTTCTGCCGCCCGTAGGCCGAGAGCGGCGCCAGCGGGTCGTCGTTGATCTCGCTGCCCGGCACGACCGGAATCGCCTCGTCGAGCAGCGACGTCAGCGCGCGCAGGATGCGCGTCTTCGCCTGGCCGCGCAGCCCGAGCAGAATGAAGTTGTGACGCGACAGGATGGCGTTGACGATCTGCGGGACGACGGTGTCGTCGTAGCCGATGATGCCGGGAAACAGCGTCTCGCCCCGACGGAGCTTCGCGATCAGGTTCTGGCGCACTTCATCCTTCACGCTGCGGCGGGTGAAGGCAGCGCGCGACGCCGCGGCCTTCAGGGCGCCCAGCGTCTGAGGACGTGGAGCAGCTGACATACCGCTATTCTATCGCCTGTGTTTGTGCTCGTTGTGGTTGATAGGGTGTGGCGCGGTTTCTGCGCGGAGCGATGCGCTGAGATCGCAGGTTGTACAAGCTGTTTGCAGCTGGTTGATTAGAGGTTCTTAGACAGTCGCCGGGATCGAGACTGGCGTTTCGAGTCGGCTCAATGCGGTGCGAGAGCGCTGCACTCTGGGAAGACCGACTCGGTTCTTGACGCCGTTGGCGACGGCGTTCAAGGATCGGCGCCGTCGTGCCGCGCGTGCGTCAGGCACGGCGCGTCCTCGCGAGGCACCCGGATGTCCTATGGTCGAGCCGCCTCCGTACTCTCTGTTTTAAGCGGACCTCTCTCTGCGACAATCATCCCCTGATGATCACGCTGGCAAAATCGATATCCATTACCGGAGAACTTTGGACGTCGGAGGATCTGAAGGTCGAAGGGCGGATCGATGGTCCTCTCGCGTGCGAAGGGGCGGCCGTGGTGATATCGCCCGGGGCCACGGTGAACGGGCAAATCATCGCGCGCGACATTACCGTCTGTGGATGTGCGCGGGGAAAACTGATTGCGACCGGAGTGGTCGACGTCCGTGCGCATGCCGTCGTGACCGGCCAGGTGATCTCTCGGCGCTTCGTGCTCCGCGACGGTGCGTCGTTCAATGGCCGGGTATCGCCACAGCAGCTTGAGGCGGCTCTTGGGATCGTGCGCTCCAGCCAACGTCAACGTGACGCCGAGGTCAATACGACCTACGTCGTCCCACCGGAGGCCGCGGGTGTTTAACGAGTCCGTTTCAGGCGCGGCACAGACGACTGCGGTTAACGGTCGTATCAGGCGCCGGGCTTCGGTCGACACTACGGCATCCTTACGCTGCGGATCTTCGGCGCCACGCGGATGAGCACTCGCGTGCCCTCTATCGTCACGATCCACTACTGTTGACACCCTAGGTGTGGACGATCGTCACGCCCGGAAATTCCAGAAGGAACTCAACGCCGGTCTGGTGTCATTAGTCCTGCTCGCCGTCCTCGACGCCTCGGCTGAGGATCTGTACGGCTACGAGATCGCCAAGCGCTTGCAACGGGCGAACGAAGGCGAAGCCTTGTTCAAAGAAGGAACGGTTTACCCGGTGCTCCGCGCGCTCAGCGCGGACGGGTTTCTGCGCAGCCGTATCGAGCCGTCCGACGCCGGACCACCACGGCGCTACTACCGCATCACGAAAGAAGGCCGCGCGCTACTCCGCCAATGCAGCGGCATCTGGAGTCAGACGCGCGACTTCGTCGATCGCTTCCTTCGCGGAGTCGCAGTATGAACCCGTCCTCACCGCGTTCGATTGATGACTACCTTCACGCGTTGCGAGCTGCGCTTGCCGGCGCGGACCCAGCGCTGATTCAGGACGCGCTGTACGATGCGGAGGAACATCTTCGCGCTGAAGCCGCAGCGAATCCGGGTAAGTCCCAGGCAGAACTACTGGAACATGTCGCGCGGACGTACGGCGCGCCGGACGAAGTGGCAGCAGCCTATCGCGACACGGAAGCGACAGTCAGAGCGGCGCTCCAGCCGCCGGTCTCCACAAGGGTTCGGTCGCAAAACCTGCTGAGTCGATTCTTCTCCGTCTACTCAGACCCGCGCGCGTACGTCTCGCTTTTCTTCATGTTCCTCAGCCTCGTCACCGGCTGTGTCTATTTCACTTTCGCCGTGACGGGTCTGTCGCTCTCGCTCGGTCTCGCCATTCTGATCATCGGACTGCCGGTGTTCCTTGGGTTCATCGGCATGACACGCGTCATGTCCTTGGGTGAAGGCCGTCTACTTGAAGCCGTGAGCGGCGAGCGCATGCCGCGCCGCCCGGTGCACCCTGGCGCGCCGGATGGTCTCGTCGCACGAATCCTCGAGATGCTGAAGGACGTGCGAACGTGGACGACGATCATCTACTTCTTGATGATGCTGCCGCTAGGCATCGTCTATTTCGTCACGGTGGTCACCTTGCTCGCGGTCGGCGTGAGCTTCCTCTTGGTGCCGGTCGCTGGCATCGCGCAGCGTCTCGGCTGGTGGGTGCCTTGGGAGAATACAGGGCCGATCGCGTTCAGTCCGGCATGGATCGACACGCCAGGGGGCTGGGTGTTCGACGTCGTGTTCGGCGTCGTCGTCCTGACGTCGCTGCTGCATGTGGCGCGCGTCGTGGTCAGCACGCACGCGCGCACCGCCAAGACGCTCCTGGTGGCGCAAGGCGGGTGGTGAAAACGCTCGTCTTTGGCGTGAGCGCATCAGATCCGCTGACGCTTGCTGCTGTCGCGGCCACGCCGGCCCTTATTGCCTTTGAGTCGTGAGCTGCAGCGCCGTGCCAACCGCTTAGGCCCTGAGCCGAAATCCAGAATCTTGACGCGGCCGTCACGCGTAACCATCACATTGTGCGATCGCGATGACCAGGCCTGCCTAACGGTCTGGCCCTATCGGACTACTCGAGCGCAGCGAGAGTGATCGCTGCGCAATGTCTCCCCGTCGTCGTTCCATCACGAGAAACGCCGCATCGCGCTAGCGGCCGACATCAAAGCGGTCAGAGTATCGGATCGTACAGACCCATGCAGCTCCGGCTTCACGTTCAAAGGCGTCGCCACCTCAAGAGCTCGCTCGCCGGTGTGTCAGCGGATTGATCGCACTCGCCATGTATCGCATCGCTACCTCGCCCAGACCGCTCCTGTAGGGTGAACAGTCGGTTTAGTCGCGCCTCATGTGCGGAACAGTCTGTCGGTTCGTCGCTGGCTCAACCGCAACTCGGATCCCATGGTCGGTACGAGCGCACGTAGCCTGACGCTATCATTGTGCCGCTATGCGACCGTTCGTGACGGCGTGCGTCCTCGCGGTTGGCGCCTTGTGTCTGTCTGCACCGCAGGTCGGCACGATGCCGCCGTCGCTGTCCGAGGACGAGGTCACGATCGCGCTGACGGCGCAGTCCATCGCCACCTCCGGAAAAGACCTGGTCGGGCGGCCCTGGCCCCTCTACATTCAGATCACCGACGGCTCCTGGTACCACCCCGTCATCGTCTACTCCATCGCGCTCGTTCTGCAGGTGTTGCCGCTTTCAGAGTTCGCGATCAGGCTGCCGAGCCTGTGCGCCGGCGCCGCGAACGTCGTTCTGATGTATTTCCTCGCCAGGGTGTTGTTCAGACGCGAGGCGGCTGCCATCCTTGCCGCTGTCCTTCTCGCGCTCACGCCGACGCACTTTCTTCACAGCCGCGTCGCTCACGAGTATCTCTACCCGGTGCCGTTCATCCTGGCGTGGCTCCTCTGTTTGTTCTCGTACCTCGAGCGGGATGATCCGCGATGGCTCTTCGCCAGCACCGCGGCACTCGGAGTCGGCTTCTACAGCTACATCGGGTCGGTGCTGGTGATGCCGATGTATCTGATGCTGACCGGTCTGGTTCTCTTGCTGCGCCACAAGCCGGTCCGCGCCGGCGGGATCGCGCTCGCCGGGTTCCTTCTCCCCGTGCTCCCCTTGTTCGTGCCTTGGCTGGTCCTGCACCAGCCCGCGTTCAGCAATACCGTGGGGCATTACCTCATCTACGACACGTCGCGCCTCAATCCGCTTCAGGGACTGCGAGAACTGCTCAGTTACTCGAGCATCGCCGCGCGAACGACTATCTACTGGGGGTTTTTCAACCCGTCGTTCTTGTTTCTCGATCTCACGGCGCCACTCATCTCTTCGACCCGCACCACCGGGTCTTTCTGCTGCCGCTTGGCTTCTTCGTCGCGGTCGCTCTATGGCAGGCGTTTCGCACCGCCGAGTTGAAGAGTGTCGTGTTGGTCCTGGGCTTTCTGACCGCGCCGCTGGCAGCGGTCCTGATCGGGGAGGCGGGCAGTATTGGCCGGGCGCTCGGCGTGTTGCCGTTCGGAGTACCGCTCGCCATGTCCGGAGTCGTGCATCTATGGGCCGGACCTCGCTTCGAGCTCCGTCGAGTTCTTTGCCTCAGCGCGAGCGCCGCCGGCCTGGCCGTGGGCGTCGGATATGCGGCGTGGACGCTACTGACTCAGGGACAAATCAGCGCCACGACCCCGCTTGTCATTCTCGTCAGTGTCGCTTTGGGAATCGCCGCCCTCGTGTCAGACCGCACGGCCTGGCGCATGGCGGTCGTCGTCTTACTCGCCACCGGCCTCGTCCAGTTTCAGCAGTATTGGAACGACTATTTCACGGACTACCGATCGCGGGTGAGCGAGGCGGTCCTGTTGAACAGGCGCGGAGCACTGGAGTACGTCATCGAACGGAGCGGTCGTGACAACATTCCGGCCATCTATCTCTCTGGCCTCGACCGCGACGTTGGCATGGCCGAGCAGTTCTGGAAGTTCTACCTGATCAAGCATCGCCGCGAAGACCTCGCATCACGAACCGTGATCCAGGGCGAGTCGCTGACGTTGGATCTGGCGGCGGTCCCGCCGAAGAGCGCGATTCTCGCCCGAGTCGGGGACCCGACGACGGAATCCTTGGCGGCTGCCGGCGAACTGACGCTGGAAACGCTGATTGCGGAGCCGAGCGGGCGTCCGTCGTTCGCGGTGTTTCGCCGCTGAGGTCGCGAGGACCCGCAGCGTTCTGGGCGCGCCGTGCAAATCGTATGATCACGTCCGGTGCCTGTCCGTCACCCGTTCGCTCGACGTGACCGTCTGGTCTTCGCGCACCGCGGCGGCGCGAAGCTGGCGCCGGAAAACACACTGGCGGCGTTCGCTCGCGGGATGGCCGAGGGCAGCGACGGCATCGAATGCGACGTGCACCTGTCGCGCGACGGCGTGCCCGTCGTCATTCACGACGCCACTCTCGACCGCACCACCGACGCCAGCGGCCCGGTTTCGGCTCGCACCGCCGACGAGTTGGCGCGCGTCGATGCCGGCTACCGGTTCGAAACCGACGGCAGGTTTCCTTTCCGCGGACAGGGCGTCGGCGTTCCGCGCCTGAGCGAGGTGCTCGCGGCGGTTCCCGCGGGACGGATCATCATCGAGATGAAGCAAGGCCTTCCTGAGCTGGCGCGCGCGGTGATCGCCGTCATGCGCAAGGCCGGCGTCGTCGACCGCGTCTGTGTCGGGTCATTTTACCGGGCCGGGCTGGACGTCATGCGCGCGGAGGCGCCGGAGATCGCGACCAGCGCGTCGCAGGAGGAAGCGCGATGGACGCTGTATCGCTCATGGTGTCGCTGGCCGATTGCCCAGCGGCGCCCGTACGTCGCGTTTCAGGTGCCGCAGCGCGCCGGCCGGCTGCGCGTGATCTCGCCGGCTTTTCTCGCGCAGGCGCATCGTGACGAGGCGCGGGTCGACGTCTGGGTCGTCGACGAGCCGTCGGATATCATCCGGTTATTGGGGTGGGGCGTCGACGGCGTCATTTCGGACCGTCCCGACCTCGCCGTAGCCACTCGAAACGCATGGTGCCGCCAATGACCGTTCCCTCGTTGTCGGATGTCTATGCGGCCCGCGCGCGGATTGCCGACACGATTCGTCCGACGCCTCTTGCGCGCCACGCGCTGCTCGCGGCTGAGACCGGACTCGACCTTCTCGTCAAGCACGAGAACCACAACCCGACCAGCGCGTTCAAGGTGCGCGGCGGCCTGAACCTTGTCCGCGTCGCTCTCGCCGGACGAGCACGCCCGCGGCGTCGTCACGGCGAGCACCGGCAACCACGGCCAGTCGATTGCGCTCGCCTGTCAGCGCGAGGCGTGCGTGCACGGTGTTCGTGCCGGTCGGCAACAACCCCGAGAAGAACGCGGCGATTCGCGCGCTGGGCGCGCACGCTCGACGAGGGCGGCCGCGATTTCGACGAGGCGCGCGAGCGCTGCGAGGCGCGCGCGGCCGTCGACCGGCGCGCGCTACGTCCATTCGGCCAACGAGCCGCTGCTCATCGCCGGCGTCGCGACCTACGCGCTCGAGATCTTCGAGGCCGAGCCCGCCGTCGACGTCATCCTCGTGCCGCTCGGCGGCGGCAGCGGGGCCTGCGGCAATTGTCTGGTGCGCACCGCGCTCGGCTCGAAGGCGCGGTCATCGGCCTGCAGGCCGCCAACGCCGACGCATTCACGCGGTCGTTCCGCACCGGAACGCGCGTCGTCGGCGAATCGGCCGCTACGTTTGCCGAAGGCATGGCCACGCGGGTGACCTTCGACTTCACGTTCGGCATCCTGCAGCGTGAGCTCGACGACATCGTGACGCTCACGGAAGACGAGCTCGCCGACGGCGTGCGGCTCGCCTTGCGCGCCACGCACAATCTCGCCGAAGGCGCGGGCGCGGCGTCGCTCGCCGCGGCGCTCAAGTTGCGGACTCGCTCAAGGATCGCCAGGTCGTGGCGGTCATGAGCGGCGGCAATCTCGACGCGGCCAAGCTGAGCTGGATCGTCGGAGCGTGAGGGCCGCGCCGGCAGAATGGGACGCCATGGCGCGTGACGGGGCTCGCGACGCGCTGACCGGAGAAGCGCTGGCTGGCCTGCTCGCGCGATTGGATCCGGATCCGAATCGAGCCGGCGAGAAGTACGAGGCGCTGCGCACGGCACTCGTCCGCTTTTTCGACTGGCGCGGCGCCCCGTTCCCCGACGACTGCGCGGATCAGGCGATCGATCGATTGGCGCGGCGCATCGCCGACAACGAACCAATCGCCGACGTCCGCAGTTACGGGCTGGGCATCGCCCGGCTGGTGTGGCTCGAGCAGTCACGCGCGCCGTCCGCGCGCACGACGTCGCTGGACGAAGCTGTCGTCACCGAGCTGGCGGTTCACGCCGAGGCAGCGGAGGAACTGCCGCTGGCCGACTGCTTCGAAAAATGCCTGGCCGAGTTGCCGGACGATGGCCGCGACCTGATCCTGCGCTACTACACCCACGAACAGCACGGGCAAATCGAGGCTCGGGCGGCGCTGGCTCGTGAGCTGAAGCTCTCCGGCAATGCCCTTCGCAGCCGCGCCCAGCGCGTCCGCGACCGGCTCGAGCGGTGCGTTCACCACTGCGCGCAAACCGAGCCGTCGCCGTGAGATGTCCTGGAGCCCGACACAAATTCAGCCATCGGCTCACTATGATCCGAGGGGACCTGTGGACGCTTATCCCGTGACGCGGCGAATTGCCAGACGATGACGACCGATCCACGCGCGAGTTATCGCCAGTATCTGCTCCAGGCGCTGCCCGAGGCCGAGGCCGCGGCGCTCGAGGAGCAGTACCTTGCCGACGCCGAGTTGCTCGCTGAGCTCACCGCGGTCGAGCACGAGCTGATCGACGAGTTCCTGGATGGCCGTCTTGGCGACGCCGACCGGACACGGTTCGAGGCGCGTTATCTCGCCTCGCCGGTTCATCGGTCCAGAGTCGCGGCAGCCAGGGCGCTCCGCCTTCAGACGACGCCGAGGCAGCCGGCTCGCGTCCTGGCCGGCCGGTGGCCGGGTCAGCCGGTCATTCGGCTCGCGGTCGCCGCGCTGCTGATCCTGGGCCTGGTGTCGCTGATGCAGCTCCTGCCGCGGCCGGCGTCGCCAGACGGCACGAGCGCCGGCGGAGAACGCCCGGCTCCGACGGTCGCCGAAGCGCCCCGAGACAACCCACCCGCAACGCCGTCAGCACCCGAACCGACGCCGCCGGGCCCATCGGCGCCGCCTCCGCCGACACCCTCGGCGCCGACGTCGCTCTTCGCGATCACCTTGCCTGCGGTGGTCACCCGCGCCGCAGGACAGATGAGCGCGACGATTCCGGCGACGGCGACGCGAGTGCTCCTTCAGCTCGAGGGCGACGCCGCGGGCGTGAAGGAATTGATCGCCGATATCCGCACCGTCGAAGGCCGCGTCGCTTGGCAAGGACCGGCGACGCGCGGAGCGGCGGGATTGCTCGCGACGATCGAGATTCCCTCGACGGTGCTCCCGCCCGACGATTATCTGGTTTCACTCGCATCGCCCGGCACGCCGCCGGTCGAAGTGGCGCGTTACGCCCTGCGGGTCCAGCGTCCCTGACGCACCGCTCGCGGGTCGCGCCCGCGCTACGTCGGGCACGACGATTCCGACGCGAGCGCTTTGACCCGCTCGAACACCTCGTCGTACATCGCCGCCGTCACGGTGCCCGTATTGGTGTTTTGCCGCGACGGATGGTAGGCGCCGATCAAGGTGCCTACGGTGCCAGGGTGCCTTCGGTGACTAGGGTGCTGGTACCAAGGGTGCCGTGGGTGCCAGGGGTGCGTCGCTTGCGCACTGCGGCGGTTGCTCGATCGAGCACCGGCGCTGGCGCGGAATACGGCGCCGTGCGCGAAGGCGGGCCGCGGACGGATGGTGAGGCCCTGTCGCGAGAGGTGCGCGAGCCAGGCGTCCCACGCGATCTTTCCGAGCGCGACGACAACCCGAAACTGGGCAGCGCCGCCACTTCGGCGGCGAGATGATCCGCGCACGCCGCGATCTCTTCGGGCAGAGGCTTGTTGGCCGGCGGAGCGCAGCGCACGGCTGCGGCGATGTACACGTCCTCGCAGCCGCAACCCATCGTCGGTTCGTTGCGACGTCGTGATGTTTGCGTAACCGGCGCGATGGAGGGCGCTCATCAGGAAGTCGCCCGATGCGCCGATGCCGTCGCCGGTGAAGACACGGCCGGTGCGATTGGCGCCGTGCGCGGCCGGGGCGAGACCGAGAATCAGGATGCGGGCCCGCGGATCGCCGAAGCCCGGCACCGGCTTGCCCCAGTAGACGTCCGTCGCGATGCGCGGCCTTCTTCTCGCGCGCCACCTCGGCGCAGTAGCGGCGCAGCCGTGCGCAGCGCTCGCAGGAGACGATGGCGTGCGGTCAGCGCGGTTGCGAGTCGCGTCCGTCTATTGGTCATCGAGATGCCATGCAGAGTCCGATCGAGCGATCGGCTGCGGCACTCTAGGCACCGGCCTGCGGCTCCAGCACCTTACGCACCAGCACTTTACGCCTCGTAGACATCTCCCGGCACTAGCCCCAGGCGTGTCTTTCTTCGCTACAATAGTAAGGTTGCCCACAACGCAACGAAAGGTCCAGACACATGCGAAATGCTGCTCCAACCGATGCCCGGCGAACTCGAAGCCCTCGAAACGCGCGAGTGGCTCGAATCGCTCGACTATGTCCTCCAGCACGGAGGCCCGGCACGCGTCGGACGATTGCTTCGTGAGCTCGGTGTGCACGCCCAGAAGAACGGCGTCAAGCTGCCGTTCACCGCGAACACCCCCTACATCAACACCATCCACGCCAGCGAGGAAGTGCCGTATCCCGGCAGCCGCGAGATCGAGCGCCGCATCAAGAGCCTGGTGCGCTGGAACGCGATGGCCATGGTCGTCCGCGCCAACCGGATCGAGGACGGCATCGGCGGCCACATCTCGACGTTCGCCTCGTCGGCGACGCTCTACGAAGTGGCCTTCAACCACTTCTTCCGCGGCCGCGACAATGGCGCGGAAGGCGACGTGGTCTATTTCCAGGGCCACGCGTCGCCGGGCATCTACGCCCGCGCCTTCCTCGAAGGGCGGCTCTCGACCGAGCAGCTCGAGAACTTCCGCCGCGAATTGAAACCGGGCGGCGGCCTGTCGTCCTACCCGCACCCGTGGCTGATGCCCGACTTCTGGGAAGTCCCGACGGTGTCGATGGGCCTCGGGCCGATCATGGCGATCTACCAGGCGCGGTTCAATCAGTACCTGGAAGATCGCGGCCTCAAGCCGAGGACCGATGCGAAGGTCTGGGCGTTTCTCGGCGACGGCGAGACCGACGAGCCCGAAGCGCTCGGCGCCATCACCCTGGCGTCGCGCGAACGACTCGACAACCTGATCTTCGTGATCAACTGCAACCTGCAGCGGCTCGACGGCCCGGTCCGCGGCAACGGCCAGATCATCCAGGAGCTCGAGGCGATCTTCCGCGGCGCCGGCTGGAACGTGATCAAGGTGCTGTGGGGCACCGAGTGGGACGACCTGCTCGAGAAGGATCCCGAAGGCCTGCTGGTCCGCCGGATGGGCGAGATCGTCGACGGCGAATACCAGAAGTACGCCGTCGAATCGGGCGCCTACGTCCGCAAGCATTTCTGGGGCGCCGATCCGCGGCTGCTCGAGATGGTCAAGCATCTGTCCGACGAGCAGCTGAAAAAGCTCACGCTCGGCGGCCACGACCCCAACAAGGTCTACAACGCGTACAAAGCCGCGATCGAAACCAAGGGGATGCCGACCGTCATTCTGGCCCGCACGATCAAGGGTTATGGCGTCGGCGAATCGGGCGAAGGCAAGAACGTCACCCACCAGCAGAAAAAGCTGAATGACGACGAAGTCAAAGCCTTCCGGACCCGCTTCGGGATTCCGATCTCCGACGAAGAAGTCGCCAAAGCCCCGTTCTACCGCCCGCCTCAGGACAGCGTCGAAAGCAACTACATCCAGGAACGTCGCACCGCGCTCGGCGGACCGGTGCCGAGGCGGCAGGTGCGCGCGCTCCCGATCCGGCCGAATCTGAGCGAGGCCTTCGCCGAGTTCCAGAAGGGCACCGACGGCCGCAAGGCGAGCACCACGATGGTGTTCGTGCGCATGCTGTCGAAGCTGCTGCGGCACGAGGAGATCGGCAAGCTGGTCGTGCCGATCGTGCCGGACGAAGCGCGCACCTTCGGCATGGAGGCGCTCTTCCGCCAGGTCGGCATCTACGCGCACAGCGGACAGCTGTACGAGCCGGTCGACATGGACACGCTGCTCTACTACAAGGAAGCGCAGGACGGGCAGATTCTCGAAGAGGGCATCAACGAAGCCGGATCGATGTCATCGTTCATCGCCGCCGGTACCGCCTACGCGACGCACGGCATCAACACGATTCCGTTCTTCATCTTCTATTCGATGTTCGGGTTCCAGCGGGTCGGCGACCTGATTTGGGCCGGATCGGACATGCGGATGCGCGGCTTCGTGCTCGGCGGCACGGCCGGTCGGACGACGCTCAACGGCGAAGGTCTGCAGCACCAGGACGGCCAGAGCCATGTCCTTGCCGGGCCGGTGCCGAACTGCCTCTCGTACGATCCTGCGTTCGCGCTACGAGCTGGGGACGATCATCGAGGACGGCATCAAGCGGATGTACGGCGATCAGGAGAACGTCTTCTACTACCTGACGCTGATGAACGAGCAGTACGAGCACCAGGCGATGCCGGAAGGCTCGCGCGAAGGCATCCTGAAGGGGATGTACGTCGCCCGGCCGACCAGCAAGCCGAAGGCGAAGCTGCGGGCGCAGCTGTTCGGCAGCGGCACGATTCTCGTGCAGGCCCTCGAGGCGCAGAAGATTCTCGAGGAGAAGTACGACGTCGGCGCCGATGTGTGGAGCGTCACGAGCTACAACAATCTCTATCGTGACGGTCACGCCTGCGAGCGCTGGAATCGTCTCCATCCGACGCACAAGCCGCGCGTGCCCTACGTGACGCAGGCGACCGCCAACGCCAAGGGCGTCTTCGTCGCGGTGAGCGATTACCTGAAGAACATGCCCGACTCGATCGATCGCTGGCTGCCGAAGAAGCTGCAGTCGCTCGGCACCGACGGCTTCGGCCGCTCGGAGACGCGGGCGGCGCTGCGCGACTTCTTCGAGGTCGACGCCCGCTTCATCACGCTGGCGACGCTGTATGCGTTGCAGCAGGAAAAACAGATCGAGCCCGAGGTGGTGGCGCAGGCGATCAAGGATCTCGGGCATCGATCCGGAGAAGAAGGACCCGGCCGTTTCGTAGAACGGCCGAGTCAGCTCTCAGCTCTCACGCTCTCAGCTATCGGCGCGTTCAGCCGGCCGATAGCCGTAGACCGTGAGCCGTGAGCCATCCGACAGCTGATAGCCGACAGCTGAGAGCTGATCGACGTGGCAGATTTCATCCTTCCCAATCTCGGCGATGGCGTGCCGCACGGCGATGTGCTGCAGGTGCTCGTGAAGCCGGGCGACACCATCGCGCTAGACCAGCCGGTGCTGGAGCTCGAAACCGACAAGGCGACCCTCGAAGTGCCGTCGAGCGTCGCCGGGACGGTCAAGGAGATCAAGGTCAAGCCCGGCGACAAGGTCAAGACCGGCCAGGTCGTGCTCGTTGTCGACAACGGCGGCGCGCCGGCGGCGAAGAAGCAGAGAAGGCCGCGCCCGCCCAGGCCGAGGCGCCGCCTCCGGCGGCCGCTCCAGCTTCCGCCGCGGCGGAGAAAGCGGGCGCGTCCGCGCCAACCGACAAGCAAGACGAGGCGGAGAAGACCAAAGCCCCGGCCGCCGACGCCGCGGCCAAAGACGACAGCGCGCGGAAGCGGGCGCCGGTCGTGGATATCCGCGAGCGCCAGACGCCGGCGCCCGTCAGCAGCGCCCGCGCCGCCGGTGCCGTCAACCGCGGCCGCGCCGGCGTCGCCGTCGGTGCGACGCGTCGCCCGCGAGATTGGCGTCGACATCGCCCAGGTCACCGGCAGCGGTCCCAACGGCCGCATTACCGAAGACGATGTGAAGGCGTTCGCGAAGAACATTCTGAGCGGGCTCGGCGGCGGAGCGTTGACGCCGACGCCGGCCCTGGCCGCGCGGCGTCGCGCTGCCCGATTTCGGCAAGTGGGGCGAGGTCGAACGCAAGGCGATGAGCGGCATCCGCCGCAAGACCGCCGAGCACCTGACCAATGCCTGGCTGTCGATTCCGCATGTCACGCAGTTCGACAAGGCCGACATGACGGTGCTCGAGGAAATTCGCCCGAAGTACGCGACCGAAGCCGAGAAGGCGGGTGGCAAGCTGACGGTGACCGCGGTCCTCGCCAAGATTCGTCGCGACCGCACTCAAGAAGTTCCCGCAGTTCAACTCGTCGGTGGACGTCGCGACCGAGTCGATCATCTACAAGAAATACGTCCACGTCGGCATTGCCGTGGACACCGAGCACGGGCTGCTCGTCCCGGTCGTGCGCAACGCCGACCAGAAGAACATCCTGCAGATCGCCGCCGAGATTCAGCAGCTGGCGGACAAAGCCAAGGCGCGCAAGCTGTCGCTCGACGAGATGTCCGGCGGATCGATGTCGATCACCAACCTCGGCGGCATCGGCGGGACCGCGTTCACGCCGATCGTCAACTGGCCCGAAGTCGCGATCCTCGGCGTCTCGCGTGGATCGGTCGAAGCGGTGTTCAAGGACGGCCAGATCGTGCCGCGCCAGATGCTGCCGCTGTCGCTCAGCTACGACCACCGCGTGATCGACGGCGCCGACGCCATCCGGTTCCTGCGCTGGGTGGTGGACGCGATTGAACAACCGTTTACGGTGATGCTGCGCGGCTAGCGCCGCGCACGCAGTCCACGGCTCCACGGCCATCGGCTCTCGGCTTTCGGCGCTGACAGACTGAGAGCCGACAGCTGACCGCAGCCGTTCACCATGTCCACACGCATCGCAGTCATCGGCGCCGGCCCCGGAGGCTATGCGGCGGCGTTCTATGCCGCCGACCTCGGGATGCAGGTCACCCTCATCGATCCCGAGAAGAACCCCGGCGGCGTCTGTCTCTATCGCGGCTGCATCCCGTCGAAGGCATTGCTCCACGTCGCCAAGGTGCTGGACGAAGCCAAACATGCCGGCGAATGGGGCATCGAGTTCGGCGCGCCGAAGGTGGATGTCGACCGGCTCCGCGGCTACAAGAACAAGGTCGTCGAGAAGCTGACGAGCGGCACCGGGCAGGTCGCCAAGCTGCGCAAGGTGAACTACCTGCAGGGCATGGCGTCGATCGTCACGCCGACACAGCTCAAGGTGGCGCTCACCGCGGGCGGCGAACAGGTCGTCGACGTCGACGCGATGATCCTCGCCACCGGCTCCGAGCCGACGAAGATTCCGGCGCTCGCGATCGACAGCCCGCGCGTCATCGACTCGACGGGCGCGCTCGATCTGCCGGAGATCCCGAAGAGCCTGCTGGTGATTGGCGGCGGCTACATCGGACTCGAGCTCGGGTCGGTGTATGCCGCGCTCGGCACGAGGGTCTCGGTGGTCGAAATGACCGACGGGCTCCTGCCTGGAGCCGACCGCGATCTCGTCCGCTACCTCGCGCAGCGGGTCGAGAAGACCTTCGAGAAGGTGATGCTCTCGACCAAAGTGCTGTCGATGAAGGCGGCGAAGTCCGGCGTCACCGTGACGCTTCGAGGGCGACGGCGTCCCGCCCGAGATCACCTACGACTACGTGCTGGTCTCGATTGGCCGCCGCCCGAATCCGCGCATCCCGGGGCTCGACAAGACGCAGGGTCCAGGTGACCGACCGCGGCTTCATCCAGACCGATCATCAGCGCCGCACCGACGAGCCGACGATCTTCGCGATCGGCGACGTCGCCGGCGAGCCGATGCTCGCGCACAAGGCGTCGCACGAGGCGCGGGTCGCGGTCGAAGCGATCGCCGGCCACAAGGCCGTCTTCGAGCCGCTCGCGATTCCCGCCGTTGTCTTCACCGACCCCGAGATTGCGTGGGCCGGGCTGACCGAGACGCAGGCCGAGAAGGAAGGCCGCAAGGTCGAGGTCGCGCGCTTCCCGTGGGGTGCGTCAGGCCGCGCGATTGCGATCGATCGCGTGGACGGCATGACCAAGCTGCTGATCGATCCGCAGACCGAACGCGTGCTCGGCGTCGGCATCGTCGGTTCCGGCGCGGGCGAGTTGATTGCGGAAGGTGTGCTCGCGATCGAGATGGGCGCGACGGCGTCAGACGTGAAGCTGACGATTCACCCGCATCCGACGCTCACCGAAACGGTGATGGAGGCGGCGGAGCAGTTCTTCGGTACAGGCGACGCACGTCTTTAAGCCGAAGAGGAAGTAGCGTCGGCTTCCCGTCCTGTCGCCGCGGGCTACGTCCGCGGCCAAGTCGTTCCTGCGGGTCCGCGTCGGCGTCTCGGCTTGCCGCGGGTCGCGGGGAGCTGTACCAGCCGATCACGCCGACGAGCAGCAACATCAGCTGCGGGAGCCACAGCGTGACGCGGTATGGGCGGAGCGCCAGGTAGTAGCCCAGGTAATTCACGAAGAAATGCAGCGCGTTTGTCGCCGCCCATCCGAACAGCCAGTAGCCGGCGATGGTGCGGACGCCGATCGGCTTGCGCGCGATGGATCGGGACCGGCCCACGACGCCGCCGATGATCCCGAGCGCCGCCATCAAGACCATCTTCATCGACAGCGAGATCAGCATCGCCCGCGCGTCTGCGGCGATCTGCGGATCCGGATGCATCGTTCGCCGGACGTGGTCGCGACGGTCATGCCTGCGAACCGGCCGTTGGCGACGGCGCGCTCGCCGAACCGCTGGCGCATCCGCTGCTCGGAGACGTAGGGCGCCAACCATCCATCGATCGCGACGCTGGCCACATGGCCAGCACGCCCGCGGCCAGCAGGCGGCGAGTCCCAGCACGGTCCCAGGCCAGGGCGAGGCACGTAGGGAGAAGCGCGAACACGATGCCAAAGCTCAGGAGCGCCGGAATGTTCCAGAGGACGATCTCCCCGAGCGAGAAATTCGACTCGGGCGATTGGTTGACGAACGCCCGCAGGATGAGCACCACGTAGATGCCGCCGCCCATCACGGTGAACGTCGGCAACGCTACCCACCCAATCGTCGTCGCATGACGCTGCACGGCTTCGCGCGTGTCGATCGCGACCAGCAGCGAGGTCGCGTACGCCGCTGCGCCGCGCACGATCACTCGGAGCGACGAGAGGAACCCGTGCGCGCCGCGCCACTCGCGCTGCCAGTCGGCCACGAGCGGCTCGAACACCATCTGTCGTGGCGTGGCTGCCGCACAGGAACGACGCGACGGTGAGCAGCCGCTCAGCGCGCATGGACCGGCTCGTGCTCCGGGCGAAGTCGAGAGATCGTCACGCTCATGAGCAGCAGTGCCACGATGCGGTCCCCAAGGGGCAAGAGGAGTCCAGGCAAAGGTGTCGAAGGCCGTGGCGCGCAGCAGCGCAGCGGTCGCCGGCAACGACCCGAACCAAAGGAACAGCGCTGGTGATCCACCACAGCGTCGCACCGCCGATCGCGCGTGCGATCGTGGCGCTCGCGTGACGCCGGCGCGCAGCGCCGCCGCCAGGCCGAGGACGCTCAGGCTGATGGGCATCAGGATCATCGAGAGCCGACTGTTGGCCTCGCGCCTTTGTGCCGCCGAATTGGCCGGCCGAGCTGCCATAGCTTCCCGCCCACAATTCGGTCAGCGTCATCTGCCGCAGGCTGTGCGGGAGCTCGTGGCCGACGACGCTCTCGCGCCAGCCAAGATGGGCCCGCGGCGCGATCCAGCCCGCGAGAGGAACCATCGCGAGCGTCAACAGCAGCGCCGTGCGCACCGCCAGCCACCGTGCGACCTGTGGCGTGACGTTCCAGCGCCGCGTCATCATCACGAGGAGCGGCACGGCGACGAGCGGCAGCGCCAGGGTGAGGCTTCCAGGCAAGCCAACGCCGAACGGAGGGCGCGACACTGAGTCCGAGCTGTAGGCGGTGATCACCGCGACGAGTAGAACCCCGAGCGTCGCGAAGGCCTCGACGAGGATGCCAGGACTTCACCGCGACGCCGTCCGGCAGCGGTTGTCGCGATTGCTGCAGCCAGACACGACATCAGGCTTCGTCCGAGAGCGAGATGACCTCGGAGCCTCACCGTGACCGACGCCCATCCCGG
This sequence comes from uncultured Acidobacteriota bacterium, assembly GCA_963841895.1. GTDB lineage: Bacteria > Acidobacteriota > Vicinamibacteria > Vicinamibacterales > UBA2999 > JACCSI01. Next base: position 105,579 of record CAWJEO010000014.1, on the reverse strand, counting down.
CACGGCCCGGAGCTCGTGCTGCCAATCCGCAACCATCGGCTCGATCACGCAATCCACCGTCGACTCGTCGAGCCAGTTCCGAGCGAACCGAAGCCAGTGTCTTCCCACCATCACGCCTCCTGCGGAGTCGGCCCGACCAGCATCGCGCTCGGCGAGCCGCCAGGCCTCCAGCACGCGCATCGCGTGGCCGGTGGGCCGGTAGAGACGGCGGGGGAGTCCGATGGCGCCCGGCGGCAATGGCTCCTGGCGCGACTCCAGGTAGCCCTTTTCCAGCATTCGCCCGAGCGTGACGTAGACGGTTCCCCGCTTCAGTCGCCCGCCCGACTGCTCGACCAGCTGCAAGCCGTAGAGCTCGTCGTGCTCGACGAGGAGGTCGAGAATGAGGCGCTCGGCCGCTGATAATCGCGGGATGGTCATTTGTATCGAGTATTTAACGATCTTACATTTTGTAAGTCAATGGCAAGTGGCAGGTAGGGCAGGGTAGGGCAGGTCGGGCAGGTCGGGCGGTCCTGCAGACCGCGATCTGTTGAAACCGACGAAGCTCACCGCCGCAGTCGAAGGCGACCTGCCCTACCCGCCCCACCCGCCCCACCTGCCCCACCCGCCCAGGCCGTTTACGTCTGTTGACATGTTCCAGCATCCAATAGGTACAGTGGACAATCACCATTCACCTCGATTGCGTTCAAGCAGGATTCCAGCGATGAGCAGTGGTTCCGATTGCCGGCGCCGGTCGGCGGCATTCGTGTGGACCGCAGTCGCCGCCGTCGCGGTCGTGCTGGCCCTAGCCGTGCCACCGCGCAATGCGCAACTCCGCCGTCCGCGCGCGACCTTGACGCCGATCGTCGAAGCCAGCGCGGCGCATCCTGGATCGACGATTCGCGTCGCCCTCCAGGCCAAGCTGCCCGACAACAGCCTGCACGTGCAGTCGGACAAGCCGCGCGACCCGACGTTCATTCCGACGGTGTTCACGGTTGAACCGCCGGCCGGCATCACCGTGCGGGCCCTCGCGTATCCACCGGCGAGCGAGCTGAAGCAGGAAGGGCTCGCGGAGCCGCTGGACGTCTTCGGCTCCGAGTTCGCGATTGGTGCCGAGCTCGACGTCGCCAGCTCCGTCGCGCCTGGCACGGTCGTCATCCCCGCGCGCCTGCGCTACCAGGCATGCGACGACAAGGTCTGTTATCCGCCGACGACGGGGACGCTCGAGTTCACGGTGCAGATCGCGCCGGCGTCGACCGCGATTACGACGGCGCACGCCGACGTCTTCAAGCCAATGACCTTTGCTCGTGTCGAAGCCGCCGCGCCGATTCCCGTCGCGCGTCCAACGGCGCCGGCGACCGCGGGCGGCGGCATCAAGCGCCTCGACGATTTCGCCGTCGTGGCGACCACCGGCGGCTACCTGCCGAGCGACGACTTCCTGCAGTTCGTCAGCGACGCCGAAGCCGGCGTCGTCTCGAAAGGCCTCTTCGACGGCAGAGGGCCGGTGGCCATTCTCCTGATCGTCCTGCTCGGCGGCCTCGCGTTGAATCTGACGCCGTGTGTCCTGCCGATGATTCCGATCAACCTGGCGATCATCGGCGCCGGCGCCAACGCCGGCACCCGCCGCCGCGGCTTCCTCCTCGGTTCGACCTACGGCGCCGCGATGGCGCTCGTCTACGGTGTCCTCGGCCTCGTCGTGGTGCTCACGGCCGGTACGTTCGGATCGCTGAACGCCTCGCCGTGGTTCAACGTCGCGATCGCCGTCGTGTTCGTCCTGCTGGCGCTGGCGATGTTCGACATCTTCGAGATTGACCTGTCGCGGTTCTCGAGCAGCTTCCAGGGCGGCGGCGCCAGCCGCGGCAGCTACGCGCTCGCGTTCATGATGGGCGGCATCGCGGCGCTGCTCGCCGGCGCGTGCGTGGCGCCGGTCGTCATCCAGGTCGTCCTCTTCGCAAGCAGCATGTATTCGAGTGGCACCGTGCTCGCGCTGGCGCTGCCGTTCTGTCTGGGTTTGGGGATGGCACTGCCGTGGCCGTTTGCTGGTGCTGGTCTGGCGGCGCTACCCAAGCCGGGCGCGTGGATGGTCCGCGTCAAGCAGGCGTTCGGCGTCGTCATTCTCGGCGTCGCGGTCTATTACGGTTATCTCGGCTACACGCTCTTCGCGGACCGCTGGGTCGATCCCGCAGCGGTGCAGGCCAGTGTCCAGGCGAAGCTGAAGGACGGCTGGTATGCGTCGCTCGACGAAGGCCTCGCGGTCGCGGCCCGCGACAAGAAGCCCGTGCTCGTCGACATGTGGGCCACGTGGTGCAAGAACTGTTTGACGATGGACGCGACGACGTTTGCGGACCCGGCGGTGATCAAGGCGCTCGACGGGTACGTGAAGGTCAAATACCAGGCCGAGGATCCGGACGCGCCGGACTCTCGCGCGCTGATGACGCGCTTCAGCGCGGTCGGCCTGCCGGCTTATGCGATCCTGCGGCCGTCCGAGCCCACGCACGGCGGCAGCTTCCAAGGGAGAAACACCGTGATCCGACTGCTCGTCGCCCTGCTGTTCACCGCTCTCGCCGGTTCGGGTGCCGCGCAGGCGCAGACGGCGGCGCCGCCAGACCTCGTCAAGTCGGTCCGTCAAGCCATTGCCGACAAGGACTTCGCTCGCGGCGAGCAGCTGATTGCTGCAAGTCGCGGAAAGCGCAGGGCACGACACCGCAGGTCCTGGCCGCGCAATCGTGGCTGGGCCGGGGCGCGCTGGCGGAGAAACGACTCGATGCGGCCGAGCGTTACGCGGAGGCCACCTACAAGGAAGCGTCGCCGCTCGTCGCCAAAGCGCCGATGGATCGCAATCCGAACGCGCCGCTGCCGATTGCGATCGGCGCGGCGATCGAGGTCCTGGCGCACGTGCGCGTGGAGCGCGGTGAACGGTCCGAGGCCGTCGCGTTTCTGCGGCGCGAAGTCGCGCGCTTCAAGGGCGCCTCGGTCGAGACGCGCATTCAGAAGAACCTGAATCTGTTCAGCCTCGAAGGCACGGTCGCGCCGGCGCTCGAGCTGAGCGAGTATCTCGGCGCCGCGCCGCCGCCGCTCACCAGCTTCAAGGGCAAGGTCGTGGTGCTGTTCTTCTGGGCCCACTGGTGCGGCGAGTGCAAACAGCAGGGCCCGATCCTCGCCGCGCTCGCGGCGCAGTACGGGAAAGACGGTCTGGCCATCGTTGCGCCGACGCAGCGCTACGGCTACGTCGCCGGCGGCAAAGAGGCGCCGCCCGACGTCGAGCTGCGCTACATCGACGAGGTGCGGCAGAAGTTCTATCCGGAGTTCGCCGGCCAGCCGATCCCGATCAGCGAGGCCAATCACGTCCGCTACGGCGTGAGCACGACGCCGACCCTCGTCCTGCTCGATCGCGCCGGCCGCGTGCGGCTCTACAACCCGGGTAAGATGACAAGAGAGGCGCTCGAGCCGCTGATCAAGCGGCTGCTCGCTGACCCCACGCGCACCGACGCGCGATAGCACGGAGCGCCGGAGACCAGACCGCATGCCAGTTCGTGCCGCCGACGATCGCACCGAGGTCGGCAGCTACTTCATCGCCAACTATCCGCCGTTCTCGACGTGGACGCAGGAAGCCGTGGACCGCGACGTCCGGCCGGCATTGGCGGCGCCGCCGACCGATGTGCCGCTCGGCCTGTACCTGCACATTCCGTTCTGCCGGAAGCGGTGTCACTTCTGTTATTTCCGCGTCTATACCGACAAGAACGCGGCCGAGGTGCAGGGGTATCTCGACACGCTCGCACGCGAGTGGGAGCTGTACAACGAGCAGCGGGCCGTTGCCGGGCGGCCGCTCAACTTCGTCTACTTCGGCGGCGGCACGCCATCGTTTCTCTCGACGCGGCAGCTGCAAAGCCTCGTGTCGCGCATGGATGCGGTCAGCCCGTGGCGGCATGCCGAGGAGATTACGTTCGAATGCGAGCCCGGTACGCTCACCGAAGCGAAGCTGACGGCGATCCGTGAGATCGGCGTCACCCGCCTCAGTCTTGGCGTCGAGCACTTCGACGATCGCATTCTCGAGATCAACGGCCGCGCCCATCGCTCGGCCGAAATCGGCCGCGCCTACGCGTTTGCCGAGTCGCTGAATTTCCCGCAGATCAACATCGACCTGATCGCCGGCATGCTGGGCGAGACCGACGACAACTGGCGGATGGCCGTCGAGAAGACGATTGCGCTCGCGCCCGACAGCGTGACCATCTACCAGATGGAGCTGCCGTTCAACACGACGATCAGCAAGTCGCTCCGATCGGGCGAAGCCGTCTCGGGCGGCGACGTCGCGAACTGGACGACCAAGCGCCGCTGGGTCGACGAGGCGTTCGCGGCGTTCGAGCGCGCCGGCTACACCGTTGCCTCTGCGTATGCTGTCGTCAAGAACCCGAGCACGAAGTTCGTCTATCGCGATCGGCTGTGGCAGGGCGCCGACATGGTCGGCCTCGGCGTCGCGTCGTTCGGCCATATGAGCGGCGTGCACATGCAGAACCTCGATCAGTTCGGGCCCTACCTCGAGAGCATTTCACGGGGCGTGCTGCCGCTGGCGCGGGGACTCAAGCCGACCAGCGAGGAGCGGCTGATCCGCGAGTTCGTCCTGCAGTTGAAGCTCGGGGCGATCCGGCCGCAGTATTTCGAGCAGAAGTACGGCGTCGACGTGCTCGATCGCTTCCGCGCGCCGCTCGACAGCCTGACCGCCGAGCGCCTGCTGACCGCGACGCGCGAGCTGGTGTCGCTCAGCCGCGAGGGCCTGCTGCGGGTCGACTCGCTGCTCCCGCGCTTCTTCCTCCCCGCGCACACGAACCTGCGTTACACGTAGGGGTCAGGGATCAGGGATCGGGGGTCAGGGGATCGAGACCCTCTGAGGCCGGGAACCTCGATCGGCGCGACGACTGTGAAGCGGTCCGGCGATTTCTGCCGGGATGGCAATCGCGCGGAGCGGCCGGCCCGGACGCTTCTCGACGCAGATCGTTGTCATCGTCCCTGCGGCCGCGACTTTGCCGTCGTGGACGATGACGGCCTGATAGCGGCAGGGTTTTGGACGTTCGCCCGATCAGGCGCAACTGCACCTCGACTTCGTCTTCGAACCTGAGCGGGCGCAGGAACTCGAACGACGCCGACACGCCGCGGCCAGCCGATGTCGGTCTCGCGCGGCTCGACGCTCAGACCGTGCTCGCGCCACATCGCGTGCTCGGCTTCCTCGGCACAGCAGGAAGAAGATGGTGAAGTGCGCGATGCCCGACGCATCGGTGTCGCGATACTGAATCCGCCGTCGATAGCACGAACGTCTAATCCCGGTACTCACAGCCTGGTCTACGGCCTGGGGCCGTCCGGCAGCCGCAGCTCGTTGACGCGCGGATCGGCGTCGCGTCCACGGTGCGCGGCGGATCGTTCCATGCCGGGATCGGCAGCTTGCCGTGCGGGTAGAGCGACTCCATCGGCCCCCACACCTTGTCGACGCGTTCGGTGAACAGGTCGCCGATCAGCAGGTCGGTGACCGTGCCGCGCAGCTCGGGATAGTTGCGCACGAACTGGCCGAAGCTGAAGCCGTCGTAGTACTCGCAGACCAGGCGCCGCATGCGGTTGACGCCCTCGTCGAAGGTCGGGCGCCAGCGCGCGAGTTGGGCGGCCGACACGTCGCCTTTGGCGAGGCCGTCGGCGATCGCGTCGGCGGCCATCTCTCCCGACCGGAGCGCCAGCAGCACGCCCGAGGAGTACAGCGGATCGAGAAACGCATAGGCGTCGCCGATCAGCACCCAGCCCTCGCCGGCCGCCTGCTTCGCGCGGTACGAGTAGTCCTTGGTGACGAAGTAGCCGGTGACGCGCGTCGCGCCGCCGATGCGCTGCTGCACGCCGGGGCACTGCTCGACTTCCTCGGTGTAGATCTGCTCGGGCGTGCCGCGGCCCTTGAGCAGCTGCTTCGACGGGGCCACGACGCCGACGCTCACGGTGTCGTCGTGCAGCGGGATGTACCAGAACCAGCCGTGCTTGTCGGCCGTCTGCAGCACCATCGTGGCGCCTTCGTTCTTGCCGGTGTCGCGGTAGGCGCCTTTCCAGTAGGTCCACACCGCGCTCTTGTCGAGGATCGGGTCCCAGACCCGCAGGTCGAAGCGGTTCTGCAGGATGCCGTTCTGTCCGCTGGCGTCGACCACGACCTTGGCGTGGATGTCCCGGCGGCCGTCGCCGTTCTGGATGGTGACGCCGACGGCGCGGTCGCCGTCGAACAGCACGTCGACGACGCGCGTCGCCTCGTGCACGTCGACACCGTGCTCGCGGGCGTTGTCGAGCATCATCTTGTCGAACTCGCTGCGGACGACCTGCCAGGTCTGCGAGCATTCGTGCGGCTTGTTGTCCCAGAAGTAGAACGGCGCCGACAGCTTGCCGGCGGCGTTGACGAACTGGACGCTGTACTTCTTGATGAAGTGGCTCTGCTGCATCTTGGCCAGCATGTTGAGCCGCTTCAGCACCCAGTAGGTTTCGGGGATCAGCGATTCGCCGATGTGGAAGCGGGGAAAGCGCTCGCGCTCGAACAGCGCGACGTTGAGTCCATGCTGGGCCATGAGCGTCGAGACGGTCGAGCCCGCCGGGCCGCCGCCGATCACAACGGCATCGAGTTCACGAGTGGTCGTCACGGGTGTCCAGGACGATTGGTCGCTCCGCGGCTGATGAGGCGCTACCGCGTCTCACCGGCCGTGTGCGAGGTCGTAGGCGTCAGCCTGTTCGTGCGCGTGGTAGGAGCTGCGGACGAGCGGGCCGGCCTCGACGTGCACGAAGCCCAGGTCCATCGCCGCGCGCTTGAGCGCGCGCGAACTCGTCGGGGTGGTAATAGCGGGTCATCGGCGCGTGATCCGGCGACGGGCGCAGGTACTGGCCGATGGTCAGGATCGAGACGCCAACGCCGCGGAGATCGCGGAACACCTGCACGAGCTCGTCGTGCTCCTCGCCGAGGCCGACCATCAGGCCGGTCTTGGTCGGAATCGCCGGCGCGTAGGTCCTGGCCCGATCGAGCAGTTCGAGCGTCCGCGCGTACTTGCCGCCCGATCGCGCCATCCGATACAGCCGCGGCACCGTCTCGGTGTTGTGGTTGAGCACATCCGGCCGCGCGTCGAGGACCGTCTGCAGCGGCCCGGCCTCGCCCTTGAAATCGGGGATCAGCACCTCGACGCGCGTGTCCGGCATGACCGCGCGAATCTCGTGAATCGTCTGGGCGAAGATTCCGGCGCCGCCGTCGGCCTGATCGTCGCGATCGACCGATGTGACGACGGCGTACTTCAGGCCCATGGCCTTGACCGCTTCGGCGACGCGCCGCGGCTCGTCGAGATCGAGCTCGGTCGGCCGTCCGTGCGCGACTGCGCAGTAGGAGCAGGCGCGCGTGCAGATGTCGCCGAGGATCATGAACGTCGCGGTCCCGTGATGCCAGCACTCGCCGATGTTGGGGCAGTGCGCGTCCTCGCAGACCGTGTTCAGCTTCAGCCCGCGCATGATGCCGCGGAGCCGGAGATAGTTCTCGGATCCCGGCGCGCGGACCTTCAGCCACTCGGGCTTCGGCTCCCGGGGCCGCACGAACGTCAAAGGCGATTCGATCACTCTCTTTGCAGTCTACCCTGAGATGTCGCGATGTGGAGATGTTGCGATGTGGTGATGTTGGTTCTGGCGATGCTGGTGATCTCGCGAGTCTGATCGCCGGGATGTTCCCCTCTAGGCCGCAAAAACTGCGGACCGCGTTGCGGCGACAAGTCGTGACAATTGCGTACCTGGCGGCGGCTCCGGTCGAAACTCGGATGGTTTTGCGCTGGATCCGAGACGTGCACTCCATGCCGGTTGTGAATCGACCCGAATTGGAGCAGCGCACCGCGCGCTTTGCGAGCGAGGCCTTCCGATTGTGCGTGTCCTGCGGCGGAAACCAGGCGGCGCAAGGCGGCCGATCAACTACAGCGATCTTCGAGTGCGGCGGCGGCAAACTATCGGGCCTCGGCGCGAGGCCGCTCACTCGAAGAGTTCGCTCGCCAAGATCGGCGTGGTCAACGAGGAAGCAGACGAGACCGTCTTCTGGTTCGAGCACATCCGCGGCGCCGGCCTGTGACAGTCGCCGCAGTCGGCTGCGTCTTTACGACGAAGCCCAGCAGCTCCGCGCATCTTTGCCGCGTGCGTACCGCACCGCCGCGCAGGCGACAGCACCGCGAAGACGAACGGCAACGACGTCACTCGATCACCAGATCACCAGATCACCAGACTCAGCCACGATCACCAGATTCCTCCGTCCGCCGTCGCTATACTGCCCCAATGTCTCTCTCGATTACCTGGCTCGGCCACTCTTCCTTTTCCTCGTGACCCCCGGCGGGAAGGTGATCCTGTTCGATCCGTGGTACACGGGAAATCCGAGTTTTCCCGAGGCGAAACGACCGACGCGCGCCGATCTGATCCTCGTCTCGCACGGTCACAGCGACCACATCACCGACGCCGCGGCGATGGCCAAGGCCACCAATGCCACCGTCGTCGGCATCTGGGAAGTGACGTCGTGGCTCGGCACCAAGGGCGTGCAGCATGTCGAGCCGATGAACAAAGGCGGGACGATCGACGCCAAGGGGCTGCGCATCACGATGACCGACGCCTGCCACAGCAGCAGCTTCGACGACAACGGCATCGTCTATCTGGGCGAGCCGGCGGGCTTCATCGTCCGCCTCGAGAACGGCCAGACGCTGTACTTCGCGGGCGACACGTCGCTCTTCGGCGACATGAAGCTGCTGGGCGAGATCTACAAGCCCGACATCGCGTTCCTGCCGATCGGCGATCGTTTCACGATGGGCCCAGACACGGCGGCGATGGCCGCGCGCTGGCTCGGCGTCAAGCAGGTCGTGCCGATGCACTGGGGCACGTTCCCGCTGCTGACGGGCACCCCCGAGGCGCTGAAGTCCGCGCTCGACGGTAGTGGCATTCAGGTGCTGGAGCTGAAACCCGGGGAGACGGCGGAGTGACGATCGCGACGAACAAGAACTAAGACCTTAGTTCTTCGTTCTTAGTTCTGCAGAACTCTTCAACAGTCCTCCGACGAGGTAATCGGCGAACCGCTGGCCAATCTGTTCTGACGACATCGGTCCAGCGGGATCGAACCACTTCGTGATCCAGTTGACCGCGCCCATCATCGCAAAGCCAATCATCTTGGGGTCGCCGGCGCGGAACAGCTGTTGATCGATGCCCTGCTGGATGATCTCGCGCAGGCCGCGGTCGAAGCGATCGCGCTTGGCGATGATCCGCTTGAGGAGCGCCGGCGACAGCGCCTGCAGGTCGAGCGTCAGCGCGGTGCCCTGCAGTTCGTCCAGCATCGTGTGGATGAACGCAAGAATCAGCTTGCGCAGCTTCTCGTCCGGCGGCGTCGAGGGTTCGGATTGCACTTCCGCCATCAGCGCCAGCAGCACGTCGAGCGAGTAATCGTGGCAGGCGTAGAGGATCTCTTCCTTGTTCTCGAAGTAGTAATAGAGATTCCCCTTCGTCATCTCGAGCGCCGAGGCGATCTCGTCGACGCTCGCGCCGTGATAGCCGCGGCGGCGGAACGCGGCGGCAGCGCTCTTGAGAATCTCGATGCGGCGATCGGCGCCGTTTGCGGGTTTTGCCACCTCGTGCGTTTATACCACGGATTTGAACGCTCGTTTAAACTGGTGTAGACTCGCGGCGTGGAGCACACTCTCCAGACGCCCGCGCCCTCGTTGTCCTTCGAAACCTCGCCGGATCGCTACAAGCACTGGAAACTCTCGGTGGACGGCGCGGTGGCGACGCTGGCCATGGACGTCAAGGAGGATGCCGGCCTCCGTCCCGCCGACTACAAGCTGAAGCTCAACTCGTACGATCTCGGCGTCGACATCGAGCTTGCCGACGCGCTGCAGCGGCTGCGCTTCGAGCATCCCGAGGTCCACGCCGTCGTCGTCACCAGCTTGAAGCCGCGCATCTTCTGCGCCGGCGCCAACATCTTCATGCTCGGCTCGTCCAGCCACGGCTTCAAGGTGAACTTCTGCAAGTTCACCAACGAGACGCGGATCGGGATGGAAGACATGAGCCGATCGAGCGGCGTCAAGTTCCTGGCCGCGCTCAACGGCATCTGCGCCGGCGGTGGCTACGAGCTCGCGCTCGCCTGCGATGAGATCTACCTGGTGGACGATGGCAATGCCTCGGTGGCACTGCCGGAAACGCCGCTCCTCGGCGTGCTGCCGGGAACCGGCGGTCTCACGCGCGTCGTCGACAAGCGCAAGGTGCGCCGCGATCTCGCCGATGCGTTCAGCACGCTGACTGAAGGCGTGCGGGGCAAGCGAGCCGTCGAATGGCGGCTTGTCGACAAAGTCGTGCCGAGCCGTCAGTTTCAGGAGCGCCGTGACCGAACGCGCGCACTGCGATGGCGGCCGAATCCGATCGGCCCGCAACCGGTCCCGGGATTTCGCTGGCACCGCTCAATCCGGCCATTGACGGCGACACCATTCAGTATCGATACGTGCGCGGCTCGATCGATCGCGCGAAGCGGGTCTGCGAGCTCACGATCAGCGCCCCCGACAGTCCGCAGCCCGACTCGCCGGACGCGTTCCAGCAGGCCGGCGATCAGTCGTGGGCCCTGCGGGCGTTTCGCGAGTTCGACGATGCGCTCCTCCGGTTGCGGCTGAACGAGCCCGAGATCGGCACGATTCTGCTGCGCGCAACCGGCGATCCGCAGGCCGTCCTCGATGTCGATCGAACGCTCGACGCGCATCGCGATCACTGGCTGGTGCGCGAGATCATCGGCCACATCCGGCGGACGCTGAAGCGGCTCGACCTCACCGCCCGCAGCCTCTTCGCGCTGATCGAGCCCGGCAACGCCTTCGCCGGGACGCTGTTCGAGCTCGCGCTCGCCGCGGATCGCTCGTACATGCTCGCGCACCCGGACGAAGCGAATACGATCCAGTTGTCGGTGATGAACGGCGGGTCGTACCCGATGAGCACCGGCCTCACCCGGCTGCAGACGCGCTTCCTCGGAGAGCCAGGTCACGTCGACGAGGTCCTCGCGCACGACGGGCCGTTCGACGCGGAGGAAGCGCTCGCCGCCGGCCTCGTGTCGTTCGCGCCGGACGACATCGACTGGGAGGACGAAGTCCGCCTCGCCATCGAAGAGCGCACGGCATTCTCGCCCGACGCGTTGACCGGAATGGAAGCCAACCTCCGCTTCGCCGGCCCCGAGACGATGGAGACGAAGATCTTCGGCCGCCTCACCGCGTGGCAGAACTGGATCTTCCAGCGTCCCAACGCCGTCGGCGAGCGCGGCGCGCTCACGGTCTACGGCCGTGAGGGAAGGCCGACGTTCGACTGGAAAAGAACCTAGACAGTTACAAGTTCCAAGTTCCAAGTTCAAAGTTGGAGCGGTCGAACGCTGTCCGCCGAACTCTAACTTTGAACTTGTGAACTTGCAACTTGTAACTGACAAGGATTCAGCCTCATGCAGCTCAACGAACGCATTCCCAACAACGTCGGCCTCTCGGGGAACAAGCGCCTTCTGCGCGCGCTCGAGCACTGGCAGCCGGCCTATCTCGACTGGTGGCGCGACATGGGACCGCAGGGGTTCCAGGATCAGCATCAGGTTTACCTGCGGACGGCGGTGAGCGTCGATTCGGCGGGCTGGGCGCACTTCGACTACGTCAAGCTGCCCGACTATCGCTGGGGCATTTTCCTGGCCGAGCCGACCGCCGATCGACGCATCGGCTTTGGCGACTTCAAGGGCCAGCCGGTGTGGCAGGAAGTGCCCGGCGAATTCCGCAATCCCCTTCGCCGGCTGATCGTCCTCCAGGGCGACACCGAACCCGCGAGCGTCGAGCAGCAGCGCATGCTCGGCGCGCATTGCCCGAGCCTGTACGACCTGCGCAACCTCTTCCAGGTCAACGTCGAGGAAGGCCGCCACCTCTGGGCGATGGTCTACCTGCTGCACTCGTACTTCGGGCGTGATGGCCGCGAAGAAGCGGAGGCGCTGCTCGAGCGCCGCAGCGGCACCGATTCGCCGCGCATGCTCGAGGCGTTCAACGAGCCGATCGACACCTGGCTCGACTTCTTCGCCTTCACGATGTTCACCGATCGCGACGGCAAGTCGCAGCTCCTCTCGTTGTCGGAGAGCTCGCTCGATCCGCTGTCGCGGACGACCCGCTTCATGCTGACCGAAGAGGCGCACCACATGTTCGTCGGCGAGAGCGGCATCGCCCGCATCCTCGAGCGCACCTGCCAGTTGATGAAGGAAGCCGGCTTCTCCGAGGACGTCCGCAAGGTCGGCGGTATCGACATCCCGCTCATCCAGAAGTTCGTCAACTTCTGGTTCAGCCAGAGCCTCGACCTGCACGGCAGCGAAGTGTCGAGCAACGCCGCCAACTACTTCTCCAACGGTCTCAAGGGCCGCGCCGAGGAAGACAAGTACGACGACGACCACGTGCTCGAGGACAGCGTGTATCTGCTCGACCTCATGACCGAGCAGGGCGCGCCGGATCGTCAGGAGATCCCGATGCGCAACGCCCTCAACGAGGTGCTGCGCGACTGGTATGTCGGCGACTGCCAGGCCGGCGTCGATCGCTGGAACAAGCGCGTGCTCGAAGCGAACGGCATGACCGATCGGATCTACCTGCCGTCGCGCAAGTTCAATCGCCAGATCGGCGTGTTCGCCGGCCGCCACTTCGATCCGGCGGGACAGCCAATGAGCGCGGACGAATGGGAGCGCCGGAAGAGCGAATGGCTGCCGACGACGGCGGACAAGGACTACCTGCGCAGCATCCAGTCGATCCCGGTCTACAAGCCGGGCCAGTTCGCCAACTACATCGCGCCGCCGCCGCGTGGGATCAATCGGTTGCCGATCGACTTCGAGTACGTGCGGACGGACGCGTGAGTACGCAGAGATACCGCAGATACGCAGATCTCGGATTGCGCCGATTCGTCGCAGAGCGTTCCGCTCGTTGTGACGTGCACGATGCGCGTCGTCGCGTTCGCAGATCACGAATCCGCGCACTCCAAGAATCGCGATATGCCTACACGCATCACCTACACCGCCAGCAACGGCATTGCCCTCATCGAGCTGAACGATCCGCCGGCCAATACCTACTCCTACGAGATGATGCAGGAGATCGACCGTGCCGTGCTCGAGGCGCGGATGGACGCAGCCGTGCACGTCATCGTCATCACCGGAGCGGGCGAGAAGTTCTTCTGCGCCGGCGCCAACATCGGCATGCTCAAGGACGCCGATCCGTCGTTCAAGTACTACTTCTGCCTGCACGCCAACGAGACGATGAACCGTCTCGAGCAGACGCCGAAGCTCGTGATCGCCGGCCCTCAACGGGCACACCGTCGGCGGCGGGCTCGAGGTGGCGATGGCCGCGGATCTCCGGATCGCGCGACAGGGCGGCGGCAAGATCGGCCTCCCCGAGGTCGCTCTGGGCGTGCTGCCCGGCACCGGCGGCACCCAGCGGCTGGCCCGGATCGTCGGCAAGGCCAAGGCGATCGAGCTGATGACGCTCGGCGCGCTGCTGTCTTTCGAAGACGCGAAGGGACTCGGCCTGGTGACCCACGTGTGGGGCGAGGACGAGCTGAAGGGGCAAGTCGTTCCGCGACGCCGTGCTCGACTACGCCGCGCAGTTCACGCCGCCGCACCGCGCCAGCAAGGCCGTCGGCCACATCAAGCGGGCCGTGCAGTCAGGACTGGAAATGGGCTTTTCGGAAGGCCTGGCACTCGAGCGCGAGCTGCAGCAGCGGCTGTTCGAGAGCGACGACGCGCGCGAAGGCATCGCCGCCAATCTCGAGAAGCGGAAACCCGTCTTCCGCGGCGCCTGAAGGCCGGCGCTCATCGCCCGGGCGCCGCTTGGCCGTCCGCCTCCGCCCAGGCTACGGCGGACTGAGTCGGCCTCGCTGGAGCCTGCCGCGCCGCTCCCGACGGCCGCACCGGCCGCGGCCTTACTGCACGATGATCTGTCCCCGCAGCGACGCGGTATCCGGCTGGTTGTGATCGTGAAAGCCGCACGTCCGCGCGGTCGTGAGGTTGCCGGTCTGCTTCGACTGTCCCGGCGAGAGGAATCCGACATCGTCGATCGGCGGGCAGTCGCCGTGGGTCGGATGCGGATCCGAGTTCATCTCGTGGGTGCGAGTGTCGTTGTTGACGAAGGTGACCCGCGTGCCCGGCGACACGGTGATGCGCTGCGGATTGATGCCCGCCGCCGTGATGGTGATCGTCGTCGTCTGCGACCGGCGGCGTGGTCGGCGGCGTCGGGGCGTCGTCGGGGTGCCGCCGCCGCTGCTGTCGTTGCTGCCCGCCGCAGGCCGCGGCCAGCAGGAGCGAAAGAAGAATGCCGTAGCGAACCTTCATGAGATGCCTCGCCTTCACTGGACGATGATGCGGCCGTGCAGGTCCGGATTGTGTTTCCTGCATGTGATCGTGAAAGCCGCACGTCGCGCGCGACGGTCAGCGCGCCCGGTCTGCTTGGTCTGACCGGGCTGGATGAAGCCGACCTCGATCACCGGCGGACAGTCGGTGTGCAGGTGCAGCGGATCCGACGTGATGTCGTGCGCGCGATTGTTCTGGTTGATGAACGTCACCCGGCCGCCGACCGCGATCGTCACTTCTGACGGCACGAACGTATTGTTCGCGGTAATCGTGATCGTCGCGCGTCAGCCCGGGCGGCGCCGGGCCCGCGGGCGGCGTGGGCGAGACGTGGTGGCGGAGTCGGCGCCGGCGGCGTGGCCGACGTCGGCGACGCCGCCGCTGCAGCCGGCCGGCCGCCGCCAGCAGCAGGAGCCCCACTGCCAATCGCGCCCTGCCTCGTCGGCCCGGTCCTCGTGGTGATCAGAAAAACTTCCTCGAGATGTTGAAGCCGAGATACCAGTCGTCGTTGTTGAAGCCGCCGCGCGCGATCTGGGCGAGCGTCGTGCCGAAGCCGTTCGAGAAGTTGAGCTGGAACAGGTGGCCGCCGGCGCGCTTCTCGATACCGAAACTGACATGCGTCGACGCCGGGATCGTAGCCGCCGACCCGCGGCGCGGCTTCGAAGACGCAGTACACGGTCGGCCGGACCCGCAGGCGCGCGCCGAGCGCCGATGATGACCGTGTCGTTGTCGTCGACGAGCTCCTCGGGCAGCGGGTTCGTGTTGTTGACCCAGAACGGCTCGATGTAGACCGCCGCCGTGCTGGCCAATCTCGCGCGACAGCAGCGACGCCGATGCCCGGGCGAGTAGCTGTCCTCGTGAAGTTGTTCGTGCCTTCGATGCTTGCCCATCACGGCCACGCCGAATCGGGAAGCCGTCGCGCTGCTGCTTGACGTTGTACTGTCCGAAGAACTGGATCGTCTTGTCGATCGATGTGCGGTGGATTCCGATCTGGGCGCCGCGGAAGAGTCCGAAGCGGTACTCGAGGCCGATGACGGCGCCGCAGTCGAGGCCGAACAGATCCTCGAGCAAGATCGCCGAAGTCGCCGGAGCCGAGCGGGCGGCCGAACCGGTGCGTCACGCGAAACGCGCTCTTGTAGCGGCGGCACGCGCAGCGTCGTCGGGAGCGCCGCCAGGGTGAAGTCGGGCTGTGCGAAGTTGATGTCGCGATCCGGATCGTCCTCGGGCTGGGCCGCCGGCGGCGGCGCCGGCCGGATCGCCGGCCGGTGTCTGGCGCGAGCGCGGATGCCGGGAAGAACGAGGGCGGCGAGCAGAAGCGCAACGAGCAGCGGTGATCTCGAGGTCACAACGAATCCTTTGAAAGGCACTTCAATTATTGGCCGCGCCAAGCTCGATCCAGCGCCGAATCACCGCGATCTGTCCGGGCGTCAGGTAAGGCGGCGTCAGCGGCATCCGCATCGCCGACGATGCCCGGCGCGCCTTCGATCTTCTGCACCAGATAGCTTGCGTCGGGATCGCCCGGCACCACCCGGATAGCCCCCGGCTTGCCCACGCTGGCGGCGTTGACGAGTCGTCGCGTACGCCGTGGCGCCGGTCAGGTTCATGCCGTTGACGCGCGCGCCGGTCGGATTGTGACAGCCCGTGCACGCCAGCCGGCCCGCCGAGTCGGGAGCGTTGAAGATGTCGCGTTGAATGGCGGAAAACGTCGGCTCGAGGTCGGGGGTAGGACCAGCGAACTCCCTGAGCGATTCATCGCAGCCAAGCGTCATGACCAGCATCATGACTGCCGCGAACCCATAACCTGCACGTCTCATTGGCGCATGTCCTGAAGAGGAAGAAGGGCGACGACCAACGACAGTCGGCGCTCATTGTGGCGTTTTCGGCCTGGCCTGCACGACGAGTGTCCCTTTCATCGTCTCGTGGCCATCACCGCATTCTTCGGAGCAGAGAATCTCGTAGCTGCCCGGGGCGGCGGCAACGAAGTCAATCACCACCGGTTTCGCGCCACGCGGAATCACCTTGTTCACTCTGTGGCGCTTGATCTCGAACCCGTGCACACCATCAGCCGAGCGAACGAGCAGTCGAATCCGTTCGCCTTCGGTCACCTCGATGCGCGCCGGCTCGAACGCGAACCGCTTGGCGACCACTTCGATCTCACGAGGCGCGGAGGCCGTGGCGGGGTCCTGCCGGGCAGCCACGACGATGCTCCCCAGCAGGAGCGCCGTCCCCACCACGGCTACCGCTTCACACACGTTTCGTTTCATACACACCTTCGGCGTTGCCGCTCATGGAGCAAGGCTGATGCCGCGAGGCGAAAACGCGGATGCCCCGCGAAAACCACGATCGTGCGTCCGCACGCTGTCCACTCGAGGTTACGGCTGCTGTAATCGTTTACGGCAGCCGTAAGTCGCGGGCGCGATGGTCGCGGCGACGCCGTTGAGGCCGGCGTCGTATCCACCACGTGGCGCGATTCACGCGATGCATTCGCAGATGGTCAGTTGTCGATCCGGTACTTCTGCAGGTAGTGGCTCAGGGCACGCTGACTGATGCCCATCAACTCGGCGGCGTCCTTCTTGACCCCGCCCGATTGTTCGAGCGCGCGGCGAATCGTCTCGCGCTCCGCCCACTCGAGGTTCGCGTGCAGCCGCTGCGACGGCAGTCCCGACACCGGCGGCGAGACCGCGCCCATCAGCCAGACCGTCTCGCGGGTGAGGCGCGCATCGGTGGCGAGGACGACGGCGCGCTCGATCGTGTTCTCGAGCTCGCGGACGTTGCCGGGCCAGTCGTAGCGGGAGAGCTCCTCCATCACGCCTTGCTCGACGCTGTCGATTCGCTTGCCGCTGTCGCGCGCGAAGCGGCGGAGGAAATGCTCGACCAGCATCGGAATGTCCTCGCGCCGCTCGCGAAGCGGGGGAATGGCGATCGGAATGACGTTGAGGCGGTAGTAGAGATCCTCCTGAAACTTGCTCGCAGCTCACCATCGGCCCGCAGATCGCGATTGGTCGCGGCGATGACGCGGACGTCCACCTTCTGCGTGCGCTCCGACGCCGAGCGGCTCGAACTCGCGATCCTGCAGGACGCGCAGCAGCTTGGCCTGGACGGTGATGCTGACGGTGCCGATTTCGTCGAGGAAGATCGTCCCGCCGTCGGCCAGCGCGAAGCGCCCCTTCTTGGTGAACGACGCGCCGGTGAAGGCGCCGCGCACGTGGCCGAACAGCTCGGACTCGAGCAGCGTCTCCGGAATCGCCGCGCAGTTCACCTTGATGAGCGGCATGTCGCGCTGCGCGCTGCGGGCGTGAATCGCGCGCGCGACGAGCTCCTTTCCCGTGCCGGTTTCGCCCGGTCACCAGGACCGTGCTGCGCGACTCGGCGACCAGCTCGGCGCGCTTGATCACGTCCATGACCGCGCGGCTTCGGCCCGACCAGGCCGTAGTGATTGAACTCGGCGTCGCGCTCGCTGAGCAGATAGCGAAGCCCGGTTCGCGTCCGCTGCTCTTCGAGCAGCCGCCGTACCGTGACCAGGAGCTCTTCGACCTCGAACGGCTTCTGCAGGTAGTCGCGGGCGCCGAGCTTCATCGCCTCGACCGCGCTCTCGACGGTGCCGTGCGCCGTCATCATGACGATCGCCGGCCGCTCGCCTTCCGGCGTGGTGGCGGCAAGCTCGCGGATCACTTCGAGCCCGGTGCGCTCGGGCATGAGGTAATCGATGACGAGCAGGTCGAAGGACCGATCGACGAGCAGCTTCTGCGCCTGCAGCGCGCTCGGCGTGGTGACGACTTCGTGCCCGTCCTCGCGCAGGGCACGGCTCAGCGTCTTGAGAATCTTCTCTTCGTCGTCGGCGAGAAGAATGCTGCCGCCTGGTGTCATGAGGCTCGTCCCGCCGGCGCGTCGCCCAGCTCGATCCGGATCCGGGTGCCGGCGCCTGGGCGTGCTGGCGACGGTGAGAGTGCCGCCGAGCGCATCGATGATGTTCTTGGCGATCGGCAGGCCGAGGCCGGTGCCGGCGCGCCGGGTCGTGAAGTATGGATCGAAGATGCGCGGCAGATCGTCGGCGCCGATGCCGACGCCGCGATCGCGGATCGAGATCGCCACCCGGTCGATCGGTCAGCCGGCCGGTCGTCAAGCGTGACCGGCGCGTCCGGTTCCGCGCCGTCGGCAGACGTTCGCGCCAGCGACCGCCTGGCGCGCGTTGGTGAGCAGGTTGACCAGCGCCGTGCGCAGCTTCTCGCTGTCGGTTTCGAGCGGAGGGACGGTCGGGTCGAGCTCGGTCGCTGACCGGCGGGTCGGATCCGGCGGCCGCCGCGACGGCGCTGACCGCATCCCGGCACAGCGCGTTGATGTCGGTCGGCGAGCGCTCGAAGCGAATCGGCCGGGCGAAGTCGAGCACTTCGTTGACCACGCGATTGAGGCGATCGGTCTCGCCGTCGATGTCGGCCGCCGCTTCGCGGATGTCGTCGGCGGTCGCGCCGTCGCGCGTGAGCTGCCGCAGCGCGCCCTTGACGATCATCAGCGGATTGCGAATCTCGTGCGCGACGATCGTCGACATCCGGCCGAGCGACGACAGCCGCTCGCGCTGCGCGGCCTCGCGCTGGAACCGCGCGACCGAGTCGGTGAGCGTGTTGAAGGTCGTGGCGAGCAGCCGCGTATCTTCGTCGTGCCAGCTCGACGGAATCGCTCAGCCGCAGCTTGCGCGTCAGGTCGCCGGTCGAGGCGATGTCCCGCATGTGATTGGTGATCGTCGCGAGCGGCCGCGTCACCGTGCGCGCCACGCCGTAGCTGATGGCGGCGGCCAGCAGCGATCGTCGCGAGCGTCGACCAGGCCGAGCCCGGTCTGAATCGCCGAGAGCGTGCGCATCCGCTCGGTGCGCGATCGCAGGACGATGGCGATCGGCACGGTCGGCGCCGGTCGAGGCCTCGTCGTGCGGCGCGTGCAGGGCGCGAACGAGCGCGGCGTACTCGCTGCCGCCGATCATCGTGCGCGGGACCAGCTCGGAGCCGAGCAGCGCCGGCCAGCCGCGCGTGCGCGTCCGGGCCGAGCGTCGACGCGCGCACCTGGCCGTCGATGGCGAACGCGACGTCGGCGCCGGTCAGCGCCTTGAACGACGCGGCGCGGTCGTTGTCGAGCAGGTAGCCGATCGTGAGCGTGCCGAGCAGTTCAGGCCGCTCGAGGCCGATCGTCACCGGCACGCTGACGACCTGCAGCACGCCGTTCGGGTGCGGCCAGAACGCGTCGCCGGCGTGCCGCCGCGCGCCCGCGCGATGCCCGGCGCGTCGAGAGCCCGGCTGACCGCGACCGGCAGGCCGCCGAGCGCGGCCAGCACGTGGCCGTCGGGATCCGTGACCAGAAACAGATCCGACCCCGCCTGCTGCTGATAGTCGCGCGCGATCGGCTCGACCGTCGGCGCGTCGCGCGTCTCGACCGCGGCCTTGAACTTGGGCAGGTCGGCGATCAGGCGCGCGGTTCGCGTGAAGGTCTCGAACAGGCTCGTCCGCTGCTGTTCGACCAGCGTCACCGCTTCGCGGAGGTCGCGCTGCAGTTCGGCCTCGGCCTCGCTGCGCAGCTGGCTGCTGACGAAGTACACCGCAAAGCCGATCGACACGGTGGCCAGGAGCGTGCTCGCGAGGAAGATCCGATTGGTCAGCGACGACAGCATCGCCATTACTGGAACCACGAGCTCGAGATCGACGACGCCGCCCGCCGTGCACGGTCACGGCCCGCGACGTGCGCGCCTCGCCCTCGTACCAGCCGACGACGGTGTAGGTGCCGGGCGGAACGTTGTCGAGACGGAAGCGGCCGTCCGGGTCCGTGACGTCGAAGAACGGATGGCTGAAGACCAGGATGAACGCGTTCATGTGCGAGTGGATGTCGCAGAACACGCGCACGACGCCCGGCCGATCGAATCGCACCGACTTCGACCGCCCGACCGCGTAGCGGCCGAGGTCGAAGCGCTTCGGCCTTGGAGAGCGAGAAGACGTTGTGAAACGTCTTGTCGCTGTTGGGGAAGTCGACGACGGTGCCGACCGTGACCGCCAGGACGTGCGGCACGAACGTCTCGTTGCGCTGGTCCATGACGGCGCGCCCGGCTTCGCGCTCCTCGAACGCGCCGCGCGGCGCGGTCTCGAGATAGACGACGCCGCGGCGCAGGTCGTGGCAGTCGCGCGACCCGGCGCTGCCGGGCTCCGCCACTTCAGGCCGCCGCTCGGTCGGCCGGGCCATGCGGCGAATGTCGAGACGGCCGCGAATCGCGCCGAGCGTCTGCGCCGAGCGTCGGCCGCAGACCGACCCGGTGGTCGACGCGGTCAACAGAGCGACCGCGACCATACCGCGCCAGGCCCTGCAGCCAGCAGCCTGCACACTCAGAACCAGTACACGACCTGGCCGCGCCCACAGCGAGTCTCGGCGCACGCGGCCGCCGTCGCGCAGGTTGCGCTGCCAGGACGCCTTGAGCGTGACGTTGCGGATGATGGAGTAGCCGATCGCCGATCTCGAGCCGGCGCACCGGCGCATCCCATGTCATCGGGCCAGCCGCCGTCGGCAACTCGGCGAACCCCAGCCGCTCGACGCGCGCCGCGAGCTGCAGTCCGGGCAGGATGCGATAGCGGCCTTCGACCAGCACCGACGTCGCATCGAGCCGTTCATTCTCGGCCGAGCGTCAATCCGACCGGCAGCGTCCACGCGACCAGATCACTTCCGCCGCGCGCGAGAAAGCGGCCGATGGCATACTCCGCGTCAACGCCGAAGGCCTGCTGCACGCCGTCCTCGACGCTGCGGCCTTCGCCGAGCGCCGATTCGAGACTCTTGCTCAGATACGCGCCGCGGGCCGCCGACGCGCCCAGCGCAATTGCCGGCGCGGGCCGGAGCACGACCCGGCCGGCGACCTGGCGGCCATCGTTGTCGTCGCCGACACGCGGATTCGACAGCGATCCGGTCGTGACCGCGCCGGTCCATTCGATCATGCCGTTGACGCCGTGCACCTGCACGCCGGTGTCCCAGCGCACGCTGTTCACGAACGGCAACCCGCGGTCCTGGCGTCTGATTGCCAATCGGGTAGATCGCCAGCCACCCGCGCCCGCGCATCCGGATGAGATCGTCGGTCGTGCGCCGGCAGCGCGTCAGGCCGGAGCGAGGTGAGGTACTGATACGCGAGCGGCGTCCCGATCAGCATGTTCGCCGTCCCGTAGGCGCTGCGGCCGAAGGCGCCGAAGGTGGGCGGGATGCGTCCGACCTGGATGTCGAAGCGGCGCGCCGGCCACGGCCGGATCCGGGCAAACAACGCGAACGGCTGCAGCCGATCGCCGTGATCCATGCGCAGCTCGCCGAGGAACTGCAGCCGCGCAGCTGGCGCGGAACTCGGCAGTGAGGCCGACGCGGAAGTTGCGCAGCGCGCTGTATTCGTAGTCGGTGTAGTTGAAGAAGCCGGGATCGTCGCTGGCGAAGGTGACGGTCACGTCCGCGCCAAGGACGACGCGGCCGTCGCCCAGGCTGACTGGCTCGGTCGGCATCTGCGCGACGGCGAGAGCCGGACTGGCCACGAGCGACAGTATCAGCAGCAGCCCGCGCCAGCGCGCACGACGCCGCAACGCGGGGACGATCCCGCGTTGAGGATCACACCGGACACGAGGACTCGAGCCATGACGCCTGTGTCCAGAAAGTATATGCTCGGACTTCCTGACCGTGCTGCTCCACCTCGTGCTTGGTGCGCTGGCGTTGCTCGCACTGGCGCCGCCGCAGCGCGCGGCGACCGACACGCAGTCGCGTACCGTCCCGCTTCCCGCCGACCGCGTCCTCAGTGCTCGAGATCACGATCGGCCACGTCCGCATCGAAGGCTCCGATCGCAGCGATGCCGTCATCGAGGTCGTGCGCCAGGCGCCGACCGCCGAGGCGCTGGCGCGGATCCCGATCGACATTGTCGAGGAAGAGAAGCAGATTCGCATTCGAGGCGTCCAGCCTGAGGGCGGCACCGACGCGAACCTGCGCACCGACGTCACCCTGAGAGTCCCGCAGGCTGCGCGTCCTCAACGCGATCCGGATCGTCGAGGGGAAGCTGACGCTGTCAGGCGTTGAATGGTTCGGTGACGGCCGACGTCCGCCGAGGGCCGATCGACGCGGTCGATGTCGGCGGGACGGTCCGCCTCGAGACCGGTATCGGCAACGTCACGGCGATCGCACGCGGCTGACGGCCGGCGGGCTCCTGCGCTTGCGCGCGTTCAACGGCGATGTGCTCTTGACGCTCGCGGCGCGCCCGACCGACGCGCGCATCCTGGCGCTCGCGCTCAACGGCACGATCGCCTCGGATATTCCGCTGAACCGTAAGGAGTCATGGGGCCCGCGCTGGAGCGAAGCGACGCTCGGCAAGGGCGAACCCGTGATCTCGATCGACGTCGTCACAGGGAAGATCGAGATTAGAAGCAAATAAGAATCTTGCGATGTGGTGATGTGGTGATCTGGTGATCTGAGGAGCCAGGAGATCGGATCAGGGCTTTAGATCATCAGATCGCCAGATCACGACATCGCCAGATCAATCGCGTCTGCCGAGCTTCCGTTGTGCGTCGCGGTGTCTGGGTGAACCGGACGGCACCTTTTCATACGCCTCGCGGGCGCGGGTCGGGATCTTTGAGCCGCCGCTCGTAGATCTCGCCGGCGCGGAACCAGGCTTCGCCGGCGTTGGTGGGGAAGTTGGTCGCCAGCGCCGACAGTGCCTGCGCCGCGCGTTCGTACTGCCGCAGGTCCTGATAGGCCTCGGCGAGGCGGAGGAACGCCGCCTGCGTGCCGGGCGTGGTCGGAAACTGCTCGGTGAGCTCGCGCAGGGTCGGGACGACCGCCGGCACCTGGATGTTGAGCACCGGATCGAGCTCGCGCTGCCGCCGCTCGCCGTCGATGCGGATCTTCATCTGCAGCGCCTGGAAGGCCTGCGGCGTCCGCGGATACGTGCGGATGACGTTGGCGAGGATGTCCCGCGTCGCGGTCTCGCGATCCGGCCGCTTCGAGCGCTGCGTCAGCTCGGCGAGCCGCAACTGGCTGGCCGCCATCCGCTGGTTCGACGGATAGCGGTGCCGAACTCGATGTGCGCGGCCATCGCATCGTCCATGCGGCCCTGCTTCTCGAAGACTTCGGCGATGAGGAACGCGGCCTCGGCGGCGGCCGCCGATCCGGGGAACTCGGCGATGATCTGCCGGAAGTCGCCGAGCGCCGGCTCGAGCAGGTTGTTGGCCATCTTCGCGCGCGCGATCTCGACGCCGCTCGGCGGCCGCGGCCGCGGCCTTGGCGGCGCGCTCTGCCTCCGCGGCCACGGCGGGATCGACCGTGGCCACTGGCGGCGGCGTCGCCGCCGCTGCAGTTGTCGCTGGCTTTGCCGTCGTCCGGCAGGCGGCGTCTTCGCGGCGGCTGCCGGATCGGTACGCGGCGCGGGCGGTGTCGCGGACGGGGGCACAGCGGCCGGGGAGGCCACCGCCGCCGGTGAGAGCGCTGCGTCCGCAGCTGGGGTGGTGGCCGTGGCGTCGAGCACCGGCGGCGCCGCAGACGGCGGGACCTCCGCCACGACCGCCGCCGGCAGGCGACGTCGTCCCCGCGGCATGAATTGGGTGACGCCGATCAGCGCCGCCGCGCCGATGATCAGGATCACAACGCCGGCGACGAGCATCGGCGAAATCGATTTCCGTTCTGCGACAACGGCAGATGCTGATGCCTGCGAGGCCTCAGCCGGCGCTGGTGGGATGACCCCGCTGGCCGTTTGCGCGACCGGTACTTGCGAACCGCTGGCGGTCGCCGCCGCATACGACCCGCTCGCCGCCGGCATCCGCCGCGATCCGGAGTCGCGCTTGAGCCGCTGGAGATCGGCGCGCATGTCGGCCGCCGACTGATAGCGCAGCGTGCGATCCTTCTCGAGCGCCTTCGAGATGATGTGATCGAGCTCGGTCGGGATGTTGCGCGTTGATCGTGCTCGGCGGCGCCGGGTCGCGATTGAGGATGCCGTCGAAGACCACGGCGGTCGTCGCGACCGGAAAAACTCTGCTGGCCGGTCGCCATCTCGTAGAGCACCACGCCGAACGAGAACAGATCGGTGCGCGGATCGACGTCCTCGCCGCGCGCCTGCTCCGGCGACATGTACGACACGGTCCCGACCGTCGTGCCGACCATGCTCGAGAAGCGCTCGGTCGGCTGCGAGCTTCGGCTCAGGCGGCGGTTGCGTTCGGCGTCGTCGACAGCTTCGCCAGCCCGAAATCGAGGACTTTCACCTGGCCGCGCTTGGTGATGTAGATGTTCGCCGGCTTGATGTCGCGGTGGAGGATCCCCTTCGGAATGCGCCGCGTCGAGCCCGTCGGCGATCTGCGTTCGCGAAATCGAGGATGCGTGCGGAGGTCGAGCGGCCCCTCGACCAGCTTGGCCTCGAGCGCCTCGCCGTCGAGCAGCTCCATCGCGAGATAGAGCTGGCCGCCGTGCTCGTCGAAACTGTAGATCGTGCAGATGTTCGGGTGATTCAGGCTCGACGCGGTACGCGCCTCACGCACGGAACCGTTCGGTCGCCTCCTCGTCGCTCGCCGATCCTTCGGGCAGGACCTTGAGCGCGACCATGCGTCCGAGCTGCAGGTCCTGCGCCTTGTAGACGACGCCCATGCCGCCAGCGCCAACCTGCTCGACGATTTTGTATTGGCCTAGCGTGTGGCCTATCAGGGACTGGGACACGATCGTCCGTTACGAAAGCGGAGCGTTGTTCGACCGACGGGGGTGAGCGCCGATCCTACGGTTCGTCTCGAGCTGAGTCAACCCGGCTGGTTGCCTTGACAGGGCCGGCGACCGGTCGATACAGTCAGAATCTCGAAACTATATTCCATATCTGTGGAACGAAAGTATGCTCAAACCGACTCGTCGGAAGCTCGAGCCATGACCTCGGTCGACAAGGCGCTCGAGGTCTGCGAGGTCCTGAGCGGCAGTCCGCGCGGGATGAGCGTTGTCGGAGCTCGCGCGAACGCTGCGCCAGCCGCCGCCGACCATGCACCGGCTGCTGGCGCTGCTGAAGCGCCGCGGCTACGTCCGTCAGGACGACGAGACGCAGCGCTACGGCGCTGACGCTCAAGATGCTCGATCTGAGCTTCCGCTCGCTCGGTCGGTCGGAAGTTCGCCTCCATGCCTATCCGGTCATGCGCGGTTACGTGCTGCGCACCGCCGCATCGCGGGTTCATCGCCATTCCTGTCGGCGGGCGAGGTGACGTACCTCTGGAGCGCGGGCCCCGACGAGGTCGCGATGCACACGGTCTACGGCAAGGACATGCCGGGACACTGCGCGCTGTATTTCTCGCCGCGACAGGCGACGCGGCGACTGAGCTGCCTGCGGCTGGTCACCCGCGAGCATGTCGCGAACGCGGAAGCGACGATGGTGCGGCTCGGGCCGCCGCCGGTCGAGCCCGACGCCATGCAGCGGCTGTTCTGCACCTGCGCGCCGGTCCACGACTACACCGGTCGCGAGGTGGCGCGGGTCGGCGTCTTCGGCCACGGCGCCGACGATCGGCCCGATTGTGACGGAGCACCACAAAGGGCGCGTGGGACATGGCGCGCCGCATTTCGATCCGGCTGGGGCATGTCCCGCCAGCGACCCTGGAAACCGCAAGTTGACTAGCGAAGCTGCGGAACCGTCCGGAATAAGAGCCGTCGGCTCCGCTTCGCTAGTGGCAGTGTTCTTGCCCGGCTCGCGCGGGGCTTTCTGGAGCGATTTTAATGGCCTACATCATTTGCGAACCCTGCATCGGCACGAAGGACCACGGGTGTGTGGATGTCTGCCCGGTGGACTGCATTCACCCGCGGAAGGACGAGCCCGATTTCGCCTCGGCGACACAGCTCTACATCCACCCCGACGAGTGCATCGACTGCGGCGCCTGCGTGCCGGCCTGCCCGGTCGAGGCGATTTTTGCCCTCGACGAGGTCCCGGACAAGTGGAAGAGCTTCATCGAGGTCAACTCCAAAGCCTTCCAGAAATAGCGACCTCGCGGCTCTCTGCACCGGGTCCTCGGGGGTCGCGAGCATATCGATCGTCCACCTGGGTGAACTGTGGGGGTAGAATCCGGGACACGGCAGCTACCTTGCGGGGCGGCTGCCGGCACATTTGCCTTCTTGCTCCGGCAGGCTGCGCCCCTGCCTTCGGTGGTAGAGAGAGGTCCCTATGCTTACCTTCCGGCGCCTGTGCACCGCGGCGGCTCTTCGTCGCAGCTGCCGCGCTCGCAGCCCCACGAGCGGCGTCTGACGTCGACGACGCGCAAGTGCAGCTCCAGCTCGCCGAACTGCTCTTCGACGAGACGCGGTACGCCGAGGCGCTCGAGGCCTATCGCAAGGCGACGACGCCGAACGACAGCGGCATGTCGCGTGCGCGCGCGCATCGGCTTCGTTCGCACCGCCCTGCGGATCGGACAGTTCCAGGAAGCGCAGCGCGAAGCCGCTTCGCTGAAGACCTGGCGCCGCGGAACCCCGAGGCGCTGTCGGCCTACGCCGACGCGCATCTGGTCGGCCGGACTCTTCGACGAGGCCGAAGGCAGCTGGCGCGACGCGCTGGCCCTCGCGCCGGAATCGTCGCGCGCCCGTCACGGGCTGGCGCGGGCGCTCGCCTCGCAGTCGAAGCTCGACGACGCGCTCGAACGAAGCGCAGGCCGCGCTCAAGCTCTCGCCGCGCGACGGCGAGCTGCATCACACCGTCGGCTCGATCTACGAGCGGCATGCACCGCTACGAACAGGCGGCCGCGGCCTACACGAACTACATCAACCTGCTGCCGAACAAGGATCGCAGCGACAAGGCGGCGTGGTCGCGGTCGCAGGTGCGCTTCCTGCAAGTCGTTCGGCGAGCGCGAGCCGATCTCCATCGACGACGTGAGCGCCGACGCGCCTGCACACCGTGGACTTCCGCCTCGTGGACGACAAGGTGATCGTCCAGGTCAAGGTCAACGGCGGCCGGCTGCAGGACTTCGTCCTCGACACCGGGCTCCGAGCAGACGACCATCTCGCGCTCGACGGCCTCGAACGCCAACGTTCGCCCGATCACCTACACGCTCAGCGCCGGCGTCGGCGAAGTGGGCCTGCGCGGACTGCAGCTCGGGCGGCTCGACTCGTTCGAGATCGGCACGCTCAGGCTCGACAACGTGCCGGTGCTGATCAAGGCGCCGCCCCTGCGCGGCCTGCCGAAGAAGGAAACCGAGAGCTTCTCGCCGATGGCGCTCGGCTTGTCGATGACCATCGACTACGCGCGAACAAGCTCACCATCGGCAAGCTCGCTGCCCGAAGAGACGCAGCGAGTTCCGCCTGGGCGATGCGGCATCACCGCCTGTCGATGGTGCGCGGCCTCATCAACGGCAACCACCCGGCCTACTTCGTCGTCGACACCGGCGGCGAGGTCATCTCGATCAGCACGGCCACCGCGCAGGCGCTCAATGCGACGCCGACGCGCAAGATTGCGCTGAAGGTCTACGGCACGTCGGGCTGGGATCGCGAGGCGTTCCTGCTGCCGGGCATCAACCTGAAGTTCAACGACATCGCCTACAACAACTTCTCGGTTGTCGTGCTCAACCTTCGTGCGCCGAGCGTGCTCCTCGGCTTCGAGGTCGGCGGCATCGTCGGACACAAGTTCCTGAGCCCGTACCGCGTGTCGGTGGATCTGCGAGCGCAGCGAGATGCGGATGGTGAAGGCGGGGAACTAGCGCCGTTCCAGGTTCCTACGTTCCAGGTTCCCGTGCGGTGCCGGGTTACGTGCGCGTCTTGCGGCGAGGCCGCTCGGCCCGGCGCTGCTTGCGCCTCACGGCATCGCTCTTCGTCCTCCGGTCCTCTCCGATCGCCAGCGGAGGGACCGCTTCGGCTGGCCGTGCTGCGTCGAGCGACACGAAGTCAGATAGGCGTGACTCGTCAGCCGGCGCTCTCCCGTCGTCGATCCCTCTGAATAGACTTCGACTTCCACTTCCAGCGACGTCTGGAACGTGCAGGTCACGCGCGACTTCAGGATGATGATGTCGCCGACCTTGATCGGGTGCAGGAACTCGAGGCTGTCGACGCCAGCCGTCAACGCGAGCGCGTTGGTATGGCGATGGCAGGCGATCGCGCCGGTGATGTCGATCATGTGCATCACCGTGCCGCCGAGGATGTAGCCGAGCGGATTGGAGTCGTTCGGCAGCACGACCTGCGCGGTTTCTGTTGCAGAGTCATGCCACGCTTGGAGTGCTGAGTCACCCGCCGATTAGCGCCGTACGTGAATCAGAGACCAGCGACCTTTCGAGTCGCTGATCCCTGATCCGTCTTCTTCGTGTCTTCGTTCTTCTTCGTGCCCTTCGTGAGGCGCGAGTCAGCGAAGCGTCGAGCGCCTAAAAGTCGTAGCCGATCCACATCGTGAACTTCGCCTTGCGGAACTCCGAGCTGCCGCCGGCCTGCGCGAAGACGACGTCTTCCCAGTCGCTTGTTGAAGAGCGTCTTCCACGACCAGTCGAAGTGGACCGGGAAGCCGAGCGCGAAGGTCTGGAGGCTGACGCCGTATGAGGCGCGGGCGTCGACGCAGCCGGAAGCCGTCGATCGACACGCGGCGGCGCCGTAGATCGGCACGAGCTCCTGGCCTACCTGACGGTAGCCGATGATCGGCGTCTCGACCGTCGTGTTGTTCGTCCAGACCTTGAACGACTCGTCGTCGAAGTTGCGCGCCGCCGATGTTGGCGAACAAGGTGCCGCGGATGCCGCCGAGAATGCCGATCGGCGTCGCCATCGCGTCGATGAGCGGGAAGCGGAGCTCGGCGTTCAGGTAGAACGCGTCCTGTCCGACGAACGACAGGTAGTCGTAGCCGCGCATCTCCGAGTTGCCGCCGAAGTAGAGGAAGCCCGGGTTGGTGCCCCAGCTCTTGAAGCCTTCGCGCGCGCACCGCGAACAGGCCGCTGCCGCCGAGCCGGAAGTACTTGCGCGCGTCGACGTCGATGGTCTGGCGCGAGAGCGTGCCGCCGATCTTCGGCGCGTTCTCGTAGTTGACGCGCATCGTGCTGCCGGCGAGCGGTCCGAACTCGCGGAAGACCGTCGTCTCCTGGATGAACGTGACGCCGAGCGGCACCATCGTGCCGTTGTTGAAGAGCACCTGCCCGAACTTCTCCTGCTGATACTGCTGCGAGTAGGCCTCGAGGCCCGGGTCGTCGAACTGCTCGCGATAGTCGACCACGCCGCCGTACATCTCGACGCGGCGGTAGCGGTTGAACGGGTAGATGGCGAACGCCGTGCCGCCGCGGCATCGTGCGCGTCGCCACGGCGAGATCGCGATCGATCAGGCCGCTGAACGCCGGGTCGTAGAAGAGGCCTTCGAGCTGGCCGTAGAAGAACTGCGTCTGCGAGTAGCCCTGCAGCGCCCACTGCATGCCGCCGCTCGAGGTTCAGATAGCTGAGCGACATCGTGCGGTACTGCGAGACCGACGCGGCGAACAGGTTGAACTGCTGATCGCCGAGCACGTCGGTGAACGAGATCTGCGTGCCGCCGAAGAAGTCGCCGCCGCTCGTCACGCCGAGGGCCACCGGCGGGCGGCCGTCGAGGAACATCTTCTCGAACTTGCCCTTCTTCTTCTTGTTCTCGGCGACGAGCGGTGTGGGTCATCGGCGCCTGGAAGTCGATGACCGGGCCCGGGCGCGCCGAAGTCGGCGGTGGCGGCCTTGGCGACCGGTTCCTTGCTTGTCGAGCGTGTGCAGGCCGTACTCGCCCTTGTAGTAGGTGACGAACGCCGACCCGCGGCGGTCGCCGCGTCCGCCGTGGAGGACGACCGGGTTGAAGTTGCCGGCGAGCGCGTCGGTGAACTGCTGCAGCTCGCCGTTCCGCAGGTCGAGCGTCCAGACGTTGTGAATGGCGCCGTTCTTCGCGACGTCGGGATCGATCGGCTTCGCCGGATCGGTCGCCGTCGACGTGAAGACCAGCGTGTTGGCGTCGAGGAACTGCGCGCCGCCTTCGTCGTGCGTGCCGAAGGTGAGCTGCGTCGACTTGCCCGACGCGAGATCGAGCCGGAACAGCTTCTCGTTGCCGCTCACCCGCTTGAGATAGACGATCGACTTGCCGTCCGGCGCCCAGGTCGGCGCGTAGTCGGCGAACTCGTCCTTCGTGAGGTTGACGATTTCCTTGGTGTCGAGATTGACGGTGTAGATGTCGTTGATGATGCCCTGCGCGGCCGAGAACGCCACCAGCTTGCCGTCAGGCGAGATGTCCGGCGACTCCGGCGAGTCGACCGTGATCATCGGGATCCGCACTTCGACCTTGCGCGAGATGACGTTCTGGAGGAGGAGCGAGCGATCCTTTTCGGTGCGGACGAAGTAGGCGAGCCGATCGCCCTGCGGCGACCACGACATCCACGGCACGGTTGACCAGCGCATGCCGGGAACCGGAATCGATTCGAAGCCGAGGTTCTGATCGAAGCCGCTGGTCAGGTTGCGAACGACCTAGCCGTCCTTGGCCGAGAGCAGGACGATGTCGAGCTCGCGGTCGCGGCTGTTGCCGCTCATCGCCGCGATCAGATCGCCCGAGGGCGACGGCTCGACCGACAGCACGTTGCTGTAGCGGGTCTTCTCCGGGTTCGGCGCGAGGTCGCGGCCGTAGTCGGCCGGCCGTTCCTTGTCGCGGAACGGCTTGAAGCGCTCCTTGAGGTAGCGATCGAACTGCTGATCCCATTCGTCGGCGTCCATGTCGAACGCTTCCTTGAACGCGTTGTCGCCGCCGCCGATGACGCTCTTGCGCAGCGAGAACACGAACTGGCGGACGCCCTCCTTGCCCCAGCGCGCTTCGATGAACTCGAAGGCGGCGTGCCCGAGGTTGTAGATCGACGCGGGCGTTGGTGAAGCTGCCGTAGCCCTGGAGCTCCGACATCTTCGGGATGATGTCGGCGACTGCGGCGTCGCGCACGTACATCAGGTCGATCGAGCGCCAGATGCCGGTCATGTAGTCCGACATGCCCTCGAACACCCACAGCGGCATGTTCTGGCGGACCAGCGAGGTCGGGATGATGTCGTACTGGAACTGGTGGGTGAGCTCGTGGACGGTGAGCCGGTAGAGCAGGTCGGACGGCTCGTCCATCGGCATGACGATGCGATACCGGCTCGGCTCGGCGAACGCGCCGACGCCTTCCTGGGCCGCGCCCGGGATGACGTTCTGCTGCCAGAACTCGCTGCTCGTCGAGAAGAGGATCAGCGGAACCTTGAAGGCGAGGTCGTGTTTCAGCTCGGAGCTCACGTGCTGATACGCGCTCTCGGCGTAGCCGGCGATCTTCTCGAGGTGCGGCTCGATCTCCGGGTAGTAGTAGATCTCGAAGTGGTCGGTCGTGTAGATCTGCCACTTGAAGTTGTCGTAGCGGATCTGGTTCTTGCCGAAGTACGGCACGAACTCGGTCTGCGCCGTCGCCTCTCGCGCGCCGCCCAGCACGGCGAGCGCCGCGACGAGGACGATCAGCGGCCGCGGCAGAACCGACCGGCCCGGCGTGCAATTGTTCATGGACCTACTCCCCTTGCCCTGAGCTCAGTCGAGGGCCTGGCTGGCATCTTACTTCGGGTCCGGCACCCCTCCGCACCAACGTCGCCGGCGAACCGCTGCGCTGACGCCCCCGCCGCCACCAGGCGCACGGAGACCCAGTCTCGGCCATGCAGCGGTGCAGGTGCAGGTCGAAGCCGGGGTAGTCGAGGGCCCTGTCCGACATCGGCCAGCAAATTTCAGACCCCGCTTTGTCCTATACTCTGGACGGCGAGGACGGACTGCCGGGGGCGGGCAGGCGGACCTCAGCTCTCCACCGGCCCTGGCACCTCGGCAACCGATCCTGGAATATTGGCGCCCGCCGGGGTTTGTGAAGAAGGACGGCGCCGCACCGCGATGTTTTTTGGCCGACGCCGCCCGGATCCCGCTTCGGAGCACGAACGCGACGCGTTCACGTCGGAGGCGCTGGCGCTGCTCGACAGTTTGTATGGGACCGCCCTGAGGCTTACGCGTGATGCCGACCGGGCCCAGGACCTGGTGCAGGACACGTACTTGAAGGCCTTTCGGGCGCGCGACCGCTTTGCCGCCGGGACCAACCTGAAGGCCTGGCTGTTCACGATCCTGCATAACACCTGGCGCAACCGGCGCCGCGATCAGGCTCGCTCCCGGGTGGAGTTCGACTCCGACGCGGTCGAGCGACGCCGATGAGCGCGCCGCGCTGGACAGCGGCGTCAGCCCGCAGAGCCCGGAAGCCCTGCTGCTGCGGGCCAGCTTCGGCGCGGAACTGCAGGCGGCGCTGGATGCGCTGCCCGAAGAGTTCCGCGACGCGGTCTGGCTGCGCGACGTCGAAGAGTCTCTCGTACCAGGAGATCGCCGAGGCCCTGGCGATTCCGATCGG
This sequence comes from uncultured Acidobacteriota bacterium, assembly GCA_963841895.1. Classification (GTDB taxonomy): domain Bacteria; phylum Acidobacteriota; class Vicinamibacteria; order Vicinamibacterales; family UBA2999; genus JACCSI01. The sequence goes on along the minus strand of CAWJEO010000014.1, from coordinate 72,882 downwards.
CACGGTGATGTCGCGCATTTCGCGAGGCCGACGGCAGCTGCACGACCTGCTGCGTGCAGGGACCCGACGACGAGCGTGCAGCGCGTTCGAGATGATCGGACAGCGTCGCAAGCTGACGTAACTGCCAGGTGACCCGCCGAGACGCATCGAATGACCGAGTGTCGCCAGATCGAGTCGCTGCTGCCACCGTACGTGGACGGCGAGGCGCTCGCCGAGCGCCGCCGCCCAGGTCGAGGCCCACCTCGCCATCGTGCGACGCCTGCGCGCGCCGGTCGCAGGCGCAGCGGACGGCTGCGAACGGTCCTGCGCGCGCGGGCGGCGCGAGCTGACCGGACGCCGGCGCCGCCCGGACTGCGCGACCCGCATCGCGGCGCCGCCTCCGCGCCGACGCCGGTACCGTCGCTCGGGTGGGGCGGCCGCCTCACCGCTTCGGCGCCGCGGCGGTGCTCCTGGTCGCGCTCGTCACCGCGCTCGAGTTCGTGTCGCCGCGCTCGACGTCCTGTTCGCGGCGCAGCTCGCGATCGATCACGTGCGCTGTTTCGTGCTCGCGTTGGGCACGCTCGACGGCGCCGACGCCGCGGCGATGTCAGCAGGAGTATCGCGCGAACGCTACGGCTGGAGGGTGCCGGTGCCCGACTCCAGCGCCGACATCGGATCTCACGCTGGTCGGCGCGCGGCGCTGCCCGTTCTGGCTCGGCGATCACGCGCACCTGCGTATCGCAGCGGCGGCCACGACATGTCGCTCTACGTGACGCCCGGCGAAGCGCGTCCGCGCCGAGCAGCTGCGCGTGCTCGGTCACGTCGAGCGCATCTGGTCCGCCGACGGCAATGCCTATGCGCTCGTCGCCCGCGGCGTTCTCGGCTGCCGAGCTCGATACGCATCGCCGCCTATTTCGAGCGGGCGACGGCATCGGCGCGCCGACGCGTACGGATGGCGCCGTGATGGTCAGGTCGTGATCGCGACGGACCGCCGTTCACGATTCACGACCTGTACACCGACCTACCGCGGCCGTCCCCGCCGTAGCTCTCCCTACGGGAACGAGGATGAGGCACAATACCCCTATGGACCAGCCAAGCACGAAACTGCGCCTGGCGGCCATGATCGCCACCTTCATCGCGCTGCTCGCGATCAGCGTGCCGTTCGTGTGGCAGCACGATCTCGAAGCCGAGCCGGCTCGGTCGGGATGATGGCGCCGGTCGCGTCGCATGCGCCCGACGCGGCGCCGGCGTGCTCGACGAGCGAGCAGGAACAGCGAGCGGCGCGTGCATGGCCAACGCGAAGCCCGCGAAGCTCGACTTCACCATCAAGGATCTCGACGGCAAGGACGTGTCGCTGACGTCGTACAAGGGCAAGGTCATCCTGCTCAATTTCTGGGCGACGTGGTGCGGTCCGTGCAAGGCGGAGATTCCGGGCTTCGTCGAACTGCAGAGCAAGTACAAGAACGACCTCGTCGTCGTCGGCTACTCGGTCGATGACGAAGCGCCGAAGGCGCGAGGCGTTCGCCGACCGAGTACAAGATGAACTATCCGATTCTGCTCGGCGAAGGGCGCGAAGATGTGCAGGACGCGTATGGACCGATCTGGGGCATCCCGGCGTCGTTCATCATCAGCCGCGACGGCAAGGTCTGCAAGAAGCACCTGGGCATCGCGCCAAAGGCCGTCTTCGAAAGGGAGATCAAGGCGCTGCTGTAGTATGATCCTTTCAGCCCATGCTGAAAGGCTTTCGAACACGCGCGTCTCGCCTGCGGTTGCCGTCTCGCGTTTCGTGAGGGCACCACGCACGGCAGCCCTGTCACCGTCGTCGTCGACAGCACGCGCCCGGATGCATCAATCCGCTGCACGTCACGATCTGCCGCTCTACGACTACCGCGAAGCGCTTCGTCCGTCGACGCGGCTCGGGCCGATGATCGACGGCGAGTTCGAAGAAGAAGGCTAGATCAGGAACTCAGGATCAGCAAGACCAGAAGGCCGGCTCAGCGCCGGCCTTCGTCACGTACGGGCGCCGGAGACGCGGTCACTCCTGCTTCTTGGGCGCTCCAGGCTCCTTCAGCCGGCCCGCCTCCCGAAGCGTGCGGCGCAGCAGGAATTCGATCTGCGCGTTGAGGCTGCGCAGGTCGTCGTCCGCCCAGCGCTGCACCGCTTCGAGCAGCTTCGGGTCGATGCGGAGGAGAAATGCCTTGCGCTGAGTCATCGAATTCAACAGGATTCCAGTTCGACAGTTTCGGCGAGCGTCACCGCGCTGCTGAACGTGAACTCGGATACCTGTCACTACTGATAAATCGTGCCCGTGTTGATGATCGGCTGCGCGCCGCGCTCGCCGCAGAGCACCACGAGCAGGTTGCTGACCATCGACGCCTTGCGCTCTTCGTCGAGCTCGACGATCGACTTCTGCGACAGCATGCCGAGCGCCATCTCGACCATGCCCACGGCGCCTTCGACGATGCGCTGGCGGGCGGCGATGATCGCGCCGGCCTGCTGGCGCTGCAGCATCGCGGCGGCAATCTCCGGAGCGTAGGCGAGGTGGCTGATGCGCGCCTCGATGACTTCCACGCCGGCCTTCGCCAGCCGCTCCTGAATCTCGCGCTTGCAGATGATCGGCGACCGCCGACGTGTGGCCGCGCAGCGAGATCATCTGCTCGTCGTGCGCGTCGTAGGGATAGCTCGTCGCCAGATTGCGCAGCGCTGATTCGCTCTGGACGTGCACGTAGTTCTCGTAGTCGTCCACCTCGAAGATCGCCTCCGCGGTTTCCACGACCTTCCACACGACGACCGCGGCGATCTCGATCGGGTTGCCTTCGTTGTCGTTGACCTTGAGGCGCGAGCTCTCGAAGTTGCGGACGCGCAGCGACACGCGCTTCTTCATCAGGAGCGGATTCGCCCAGCGCAGTCCCTGCAGCTTCGCCGTCCCGCGATACTCGCCGAAGAGCTGCAGCACCTTGCCCTGATTCGGGTTGACCATGAACAGCCCGAACATCAGGAAGGCGACGAACGCGAGCGCGACCGTGACGCAGCGACGATGCGCGACCGGGTTCCGGCCCTGGATCGTCATGGCCAGCGCCCAGATCAGCCCGGCGATCGACCGACAACAGCGACGACCAGAATCGGAATGCCCGGGCAGGCCGTTGTATTCGCGTTCGCGGACCATGGACGACATCCTCCTTGATGATACCGAAGTGATATCACTATGGTATCTACGTGTCAAGCGAGGCGGCCGTGGTTCGGTCAGGCGCGAATCGGAGCGAGGTCGGCAACCAGCGGCAGGTGATCCGAGGCCATCAGCGCGAGCCGGTCCTTGGGCAGCCAGACCCTGTCGACTTCGACCCGGGCGCCCTCGTAATAGATGTGATCGAGGTGGACCAGCGGAAAGAACCCGGGTAGGTGCGCCGGCGGCTGAGGTGCTTGCGTGAGATCGATGCTGTGGAGCTTCTCGGCCAGGACGTCGCTGGCCAGCCCGCGCGCCCACTCGTTGAAGTCGCCCAGCACGATCTTCGGGCCGGCCACGCGGCGGTCGTGCACGATGCTGGCGAGCCGCTTCGCCTGCTCGCGCCGCTCGAGGAGCGCGGTGCCGAGGTGGACGTTGTAGAAGTGCAGGACGTCTTCCTCGCCGATGTGCAGATCGACGCGCTGCGCCAGGCGCGGCTCGCAGGTCTTCCAGCTCAGGTCGTACTGCTGATGGTGCTTGACCGGAAAGTGGCTGAGGACGACGTTGCCGAAGAGCGCGTTGCGCAGATGCCGCGTCGGCGCCATCACCCAGCCCATGCCGAGCGCGGCGCCAATCTCGGCCGCTTGTCCGGGCTTGAGCGGGCTGGCGCCGATGACTTCCTGGAGCGCGATGATGTCGGCGTCGATCGACGCCAGCACGGCGGCGATGCGCTCGGGCCGCGTCCGGCCGTCGAGCCCGCGGCAGCGGTGGATGTTGTAGGTGACGACCCTCAGCTTCCGCTTGAGTGACTCCTCGCCCTGCGCCATTGCCGGAGTCAGTGTACCCATCCGCGTTATGGCACGGTTGAAGAGCGAACTCGAACTGACGTGCCCGTGCTGTCAGGCGGTACTGGTCGTCGACACCAACCTCGGCCGCGTGATCGAGCATCGCGAGCCGCCCAACCCGAATCGGCCGGAGCTGTCCGAAGCGCAGCGCATCCTCGCCGAGCAGGCGGCGCGGCGCGAAGCGCTCTTCGAGCAGTCGGTCCAGGACGAGAAGACGCGCGGCGACGCGTTGTCGAAGCGGTTCGAGGAAGCGCTTCGAGAAGCGAAGAAGGAACCGGTCACGAAGCCGCTGCGCGGCTTTGATCTCGACTGATCGCAGAGATCGCTGATCTGCTGATCTGGTGATCTCGTGAACTGAGCGATCGGATCAGCGGGTCAGATCACCAGATCGCCAGATCATCAGCATCACCAGATACGCGCGTTCAGCCTCGCGACGAGGGCGGGGCGATCGGCGCGAGGATGCTGCTGCCGTCGTGGGCGGCGAAGCGTTCTCGGGCTCGCGCGATCATGAGCGCGGTGCGATCGACGAGCTCATCGAACGCGGCCGGCCGCGGAAGGCCAGCCACTCGGGTCGCGTCGTCAGCGCCTCGTGGCACGCGTAGCCGCCGTCAACTGCCCGCGTCAGCAGCATCGAGCGCGCTCTCCGGCGTCGGACTGTCGCGCCAGGCAGAACGCCTACAGATACCAGCCTTCGGGATCGTCGAAGCCCGTGGCGCGCAACGCCTCCAGCTGCGCCAGCGTCTCCGCGACCTTGCCTTCGAACGCGAGACGGTAGGCCCCGATCGCCATCCGTCGCCGCGGCATGCGGCGTCTCGCTCCTCGCCGCGGCGCATGCCGTCCGGATCGAGCTCGCCGATGAGCAGCCGCGACAGCAGCGCGCAGTAGGCCGGCGTCCCCTTGTCGGCCTCGATGGCCATCGCGTACTCGCCCATGCATGAAGTGCGTCCAGCGCGATGCTGGTGACCTGCTTCGGATCGATGCGCGACGGCGCGGCGATGCGCCGCGCGCGACGCGTCGAGCAGGCCCGCATACCGGCACGTCGTGACCAGTCCGGCAAGCAGGCCCGGATCGGATCGGCCGCCGGCTGGCGCGGATGCAGCAGCCGCTCCATCGCTTCCGGCGCGCGGCCGAGCTCGGCGTCGACGTACGCGGCGAGATCGTGCGCGATCGACAGATCGGGATCGAGCTCGAGCGCGCGCCGGAACGCCGCTTCGGCCTGCGGCAGAAGCCCGGCACCGCCGTGGCCGCCCCATTTGGCGAGCAGCCGCCGCGTGCGACCGAGGCGCGCCCACGCCGGCGCGTACTTGGGATCGATCGCGCGAGCGCCCGTTCGTACAGATCGCGCGCCTCGCTCCACCGCGTCGGCGTGGTCAGCAGCTCGTTGCCGCGCAGATACAGCTCGTAGGCCTCGGCGTTGGCCGGCGCCTGCCGATCGAGCGAATGCCGATCGGCGGCGCTCAGCGGCAGCGACAGCGACGACACGATGTGCGAGGTCAGCGTGTCCTGCAGCTGAAACAGATCGGCGATCGGCGCCTGCGCGACGTCCGACCAGATCAGCGTGCCGGCGTCGGCATCGGCCAGCTGCGCGCTGACGCGCACATGCTGCCCGGCGCGCAGGATCGTTCCGGTCAGCACCACGTCGACGCCGAGATCGCGCCCGATCGCCCGGACGTCGGCTCACGGCGGCCGGCCCGCGCTGCGCCGAGCGCACGATGACCGACTCCAGCGCCGGCGAGCGCGATCGACACCGCGTCGGGCACGCTGAACGCGAGGAAGTCGGTGTCCGGATCCGGCCGCAGCACGCGAAGCGGCAGCGCGACGAACCGCGTGCACCTTGCGCGCTCCCGGCGGATCGGAACCGCCTGCGACGACGGCGTTGCGCCGGGCCTCGCGCAGCGCGCGCGGCGAGCACGTCGGCCCGCGCGATCCGCGCGGCCGGGTCCTTGGCCAGCGCCTCGCGCAGAACGGCGTCGGCACACGCCGCACGTCCGGCGGCTCGACGAGCGGCGCCGGCTCCGTGTAGCCGACAGCTCGATGATCGCCGCCAGCGTGGCGCCGGAGAACGCCGGCCGGCCGGCCAGCATCTCGTAGATCACGGCCGCCGGCCGCGAACACGTCGGCGCGCTCGTCGGTCCGCCCTTCGAGCAGCTGCTCGGGCGCCATGTACTGCGGCGTGCCGGCGATCAGGCCCGGCCCGGTGAGCCGCTCGCGCGTGTGCTCGTCGCCGGAGAGCGGCTGCGCCAGACCGAAGTCGAGCAGCTTGACGCCGTGCGGCGTGAGGAAGACGTTGGCCGGCTTGAGATCGCGATGGACGACGCCGCGACGATGGAGCGCCGCCAGCGCGTCGAGCATCGCGTCGGCCATGAGGTAGCGCCTCGGCGGCCGGAATCGCCCCGCGCGTCAAGCCGAGCCGACAGCGGTTCGCCGTCGAGCAGCTCCATGACGAGAAAGGGCTGTCCGTCGGCCTCGTCGAACTCGTACAGCGGACAGATGTGCGGATGGCTGACGCGCGCGGCGGCACGCGCCTCGCGTCGAAACCGCTCGCGCGCGCTTCGATCGGCGAGCGCTTCGGCGCGGATCGACCTTGATGGCGACCGGGCGATCGAGCCGATCGTCGTGTGCGGCATAGACGACGCCCATGCCGCCCTGGCCGAGCAGCTTGGTCACCTGATAGCGGCCGATGTGTCGCACGTGGCTATGTCCGTCACTCCCTCTGATTGTAGATGAGGCGATCCGGTTCAGCCGCGGCGTGCCCGCGGCAGGCCGGTCCTGGCGCCCATATAATCGCGGCACTATGGACGAGTCGCGTTCGCCAGCCCGCCAACGCCCCACCGCCTCGCGTGCTCGGCTTCTGGGCCGCCGTCGCCGATCGTCATGGGCAACATGATCGGCTCCGGCGTGTTTCTGCTGCCGGCGTCGCTGGCGGCCTATCGAGGGCTGAGCCTGGTGGGCTGGCTGGTGTCTCGGCCGGCGGCTCGGTGATGCTGGCGCTCGTGTTCGCGCGGCTGGCGCGGCAACTGCCGGCGACCGGCGGGATGTACGCCTACACGCGCGCGGCCTTTGGCGATCTCGCCGGCTTCCTCGTCGCGTGGGGCTACTGGCTGTCGACGGTCGGCACGCTGGGCGCGCTGGCGGTGGCGTTGGTGGGCTACCTCGATCCGTTCATTCCCGGGATCGTGCGCGCGCCGGGTTCCGCGGCGGCGCTGGCGATCGTCGTCATCTGGATCTTCGTCGGCATCAACGTCGCCGGCGTCGGGCTCGCCGGACGCGTCCAGATCGTGACGACCGCACTCAAGCTGCATCCCGCTCGTCGTCGTCGGCGATCGGCGGCGTGTTCTTCTTCCGGCCCGACGCGTTTGCCATGCCGCCGACGGACCAGACCCCGGCGGCGGCGCAGATCGTGACGGTCGTCACGCTGACGCTATGGGCGTTTCTCGGCCTCGAGTGCGCGACGATTCCGGCCGGGAGCGTGCGCAATCCCGACGCGGACGATTCCGCTGGCGACGATCGTCGGCACGACGCTGACCGCGGCCATCTACATCGTCTCGACGATCGGCGTCATGAGCCTCGTCGCGCCTGACGCGCTGGCCTCGTCGACGGCGCCGTTTGCCGACGGCGCGCGCCAGCTGATCGGCGACGCGTGCGGCGCAGCTCGTCGCCCTTGGCGCGGCCGTGTCGTGTGCGGGCGCGCTCAACGGGTGGGTCCTGATCGCCGGGCAACTGCCGATGGCCGCGGCGTCCGACGGACTCTTTCCGCGCGTCTTCGCGCCAGCTCTCGCGTCGTGGCACGCCGGCGCGCGGGATGATCATCGCCGGCGTGCTGGCGCTCGGTGCTGGTGGCGATGAACTACTCGCGCGGCCTGGTCGCGCTCTTCACGTTCATCATCCTGCTGTGCACGCTGAGCACGCTGGTGCCGTACGTGTTCTGCTGCGCTCGCGGTCTGGCTGATGCCACAGCAGCCGCGCCCGGTGGAGCGGCGGCGGTCGTCAGCGTGCTGGCATTCGTCTACGCGATGTTCGCGATCTACGGCGCCGGCGCGGAGACCGTCTTCTATGGCTTCCTGCTGCTGCTTGGCGGGCTGCCGGTCTATGTCTGGATGCGGCGCGCGAGGCGGCGAATGACCTGCACGAACGAATACGGCCCGTTGTCGCGCGTGATCGCTCCTGCACGCGCGCGCCGCGTTCGGCAGCGACGAACGGATCGCACGCGAGTGGCAGCGCGCTGAACTTCACCGCGCCGCCCGATCGCGGGCGCGCCGTCGACCGAGTACGACGCGTTCGCGGCGCTGCTCGCCGCTGCGGGCGCGCGGATCGACGAGTGTCCCGCCGCTCCCGACGTGACCCTCGACGCCATCTACGTGCGCGACGCGTCGATCGTGACGCCGCGCGGCGTCGTCCTGGCGCGGATGGGCAAGCCGGCTCGCGGCAGACCGAGCCCGCGGCGCAGCAGCGGGCGTTCGACGCGTGGGCGTCCCGGTGCTCGGCGCGATCGAAGCGCCCGGCCAGCTCGAAGGCGGCGATCGTCGTCTGGTTCGACGAGCGCACGGTCGCGGTCGGCCGTGGCTATCGAACCAATGACGCGGGGATCGCTCAGCTCCGGCGATGCGCTCGGGCGACGACGTGCACGTCGAAGTCGTCGGCGCTGCCGCACTACCGCGGCCCGTCCGACGTCTTTCACCTGATGTCGATCCTGAGCCCGATCGATCGCGACCTGGCGGTGGTGTATTCGCCGCTGATGCCGGTGCCGTTCCGCTGCTGGCTGCTCGAGCGGGGAATCGCGCTCGTCGAAGTGCCAGACGAAGAGTTCGAGTCGATGGGCGCGAACGTCCTGGCGGTCGGCTCCGCGCCGTGCGCTGATGCTCGAAGGGAACCCGGTCACCCGCGCGCGGCTCGAAGCGGCGGGCGCCGAGGTCTGACCTACGACGGGTCGGAGATCAGCGTCAAGGGCGGAGGCGGTCCGACCTGCCTGACGCGCCCGCTCGAGCGGCTGGGCTTGCCGCGATAGGGGGGAGGGGTAAGGGTCAGGTCGTGAATCGTGAACGGAGCGCCGGCCTCCGTTCACGATTCACGACCTGACCCTTGCCCCCCACCCCTATCCCCAAAACTCGCCGGGCTGGCACGCGTCACGAGAACCGCAGCAGTCCCGCCTCTGAGGCGCCCACGGCCGCAAAGACCAGCATCGCCAGCACGAGCACCAGGTTCGTCGCCCACGAGTTGCGCGGCACGCCGCTCTCCACGGGAAGGACGGCATTGTTCAGATAGAGCAGCGTCGCGGCGAGGAACGGGATGAACAGGCTGCCCACGATCGTGAAGGCGCGGATCATGAACAGCGGCTGGTCGACGAAGGCGAACGGAATCGGCACGAGGGTGATGAACAGGAGCGCGAGCCGATAGGGACGGCTCGTCACGCTGGTCAGCCGTGCGCGAACGTCATGCGGGAGACCGCGCAGCAATCCGTAGTAATCCGCAAAGAGATACGGCAGGCTCTGCCAGACGCCCAGCAGTGAGGCGAAGACCGCGGCCCAGAATCCGACGGCATACGCGTAGAAGCCCACCGGCCCAATCGTCGCGCCGAGCGTCTCGGCCATGCGCGTCACCGCTTGCGCGTTGCTGATGGCGATGCCCGGGACATGGAAGGCCTGCGTCGCCACGATCATGATCGCCATGCCGAAGATCGCGGTGAACACGTACGCCACCACGATATCGCCGCGGACGAACGTGAGCCATTCGGGCCCGACCTTCCGCTCTTCGCGCAACCAGTAGTTGTAGGCGAGCATCGCGATTGAGCCGCCAATGCCGCCGAGCACTGACAGAAACGATGTGACCCCGCCGCCCGGGATCGCCGGGACCAGCAACCCGCGTGCGGCATCCGCCGGCGCCGGCAACGTCAACGCGGCACAGGCGAGAATCGCAAAGAACATCGTGCCGATCAGCACTTTCATAATCCGCTCGAAGCCCGCGAAGCCGCCGATTGCGACGAGCGTGCCGCCGAGCAGGCCGTGGGCGACGGCGCCCCACGGTCGCGGCACGAGACCGCCGGTGATCGTGGCGAGCCCGAGCCCGCACGCGCTGGTCAGCGCCGCGCTCACCGACACGGTCCACAGCACGAGATACAACGCGAAGTACCACCGCACCCACGACGGAAGGTGCAGGCACCAGCCCTCGATGGCGGTGGTCCTGGTCCCGAGCTGCCACCGCACGATGCCCTCGTTGAGCACGCCTTTGAGAAACGCCGCGAGCGCGACGACCCACAACAGCGCGAGGCCATGATTCGCTGCTGCCATCGTCGCTGACACGATGTCGCCGGCGCCAATCCCGGCAGCGGCCACGAGCAACCCGGGGCCGATCTGGGTGAAGACACTCGAGACGGGCGGCGGGACCGGCCGAGCGTGGTCGTTCGACATGATGGATGGCCGCCCCACGTCCGGCGTGCCGACATACTATGACGCGCGGCCCGCGGGCAGGACCGGAAGCCAGCGGGCGAGAGGGGATTCGGCATGACGACGACGGCGGCCGCTACGGCCCGACTGATCGCCGACGCAGGGATCGAGCGCGTCTTCGGGCTCCCTGGCGGTGAAGTGCTGGTGCTGATCGACGAGCTGCGCCAGGCAGGCGTGGATTTCGTTCTGATGAGGCACGAGGCGAACGCCGGCATCGCGGCCGCGGTCTACGGCAAGCTCCGCCGGCAACCCGGCGTCGTGCTCGCGACGCTCGGGCCCGGCGCCGCAAATCTGATGCTGCCGATCGCCAACGCCTATCTCGATCAGGAGCCGCTGGTCGCGATCTCAGCGCAGATTCCGATCCGAGTTCCCGGCGAGCCACACCCATCAGCTGCTCCCGCTCCACGACGTCTATCGCCCGATGGCCAGGTACGTTGCGGCGATCACGACGGAGACCGTCCATGACGCCGTCCCGCGCGCGATCGCGGCGGCGATGGAGCGTCCGCTCGGAGTGTCGTATCTCACCATTGTCGGCGCGTGAGGCGTTGAAGCCGGCGCGGCCGAGCGCCGGTCGCGCCGCGTCCCGTCGCACGCCATCGGAGCCCGCGACCGCAGCCGCCGTTGCCCGCGATCTGACGATGACGCTGAAGACCGCGACGCGTCCCCTCGTGCTGATCGGTCTCGGTGCTGACGATGCGATCGCCGCGCCGCTTCGCCGTTGGCTGGACGCCTGGAATCTGCCGTTTGCCGTGACCCCGAAGGTCAAAGGCATCGTTGACGAGACCAGCGACCGCTTTGTCGGCGTCGTCGGCGGCATGGCCGCGGACGGGCTGATGTGCGATGCGCTGGCGGCGTCGGATGCGCGCATCGGCTTCGGATTGGATCCCGTCGAGATCGACAAGACCTGGCACGCCGAGCTGCCGATCACGTGGGTGCTGGAATCGCCGAATGTCGTGCGGCGTCGTGCCGGCCGGCACGAGCCTCGTGAACCACGCCGCACTGCTCGAGGCCCTCGCGGCGACACCGCCGCCGGCGTCGTGGGCATGCGCCGTTCGCGGACTTCCAGGAGAAGCGGCGCGATCTGTTGCACGGAGACGCCGGTGCCGCTGACACGATGTGGCCCGGCGATATCATTCGCGCGCTGGCGTCGGTCGCGCCGCCCGAGACGATTGTCACGACCGACGTCGGCTCGCACAAGTATCTGTTCGGGCAGTTCTGGCCGAGCCGTCAGCCGTCGACCTTCTGGATGTCGAACGGCCTGTCGGCGATGGCCTACGGCCTGAGTGCGGCCATCGGTGCGAAGCTGGCGCGTCCCGACGCGCCGGTGATTGCTGCGGTCGGCGACGGAGGCTTCTCGATGAATGCGCAGGAGCTCGAAACGGCCGAGCGGGTCGGCGCGCCCTTTGTCACGATCGTCCTCGAGGATGGCAGCTATTCGCTGATCAAACTCGCACAGGAGGGGCGCAAGCTGCCGCCGTATCGCATGGACTTCGGGCCGATCGATTCGGTGCGCATCGCGGAGGCGTGCGGCGTCGAGGGGCTGCGCACGGCGGATCCGGGTGAGCTGGCCGAGGCCGTGAGCCGGGCGATCGCCAGCCGCCGCAGCCTTGTCGTCGGCGTCCCGGTTTGCTATGAGGACTACAGGAGGTTGTTCTGACGCCCCGCTCGACGTTTCAGAAGCGCCTTGGCTCGCCGCGGGCACTGATCGGCGTGATTCATGTCGGCGCGTTGCCGGGCACGCCGTCGGCGGTCCGCTCGATCGATCAGATTCTCGAGCAGGCCGTGACCGAGGCGGCGGTCTATCGTGACGGCGGGTTCACGGCCCTGGCGATCGAGAACATGCACGATCGGCCGTATCTGCGCGGCGGCGTCGGTCCGGAGATCGTCGCGGCGATGACCGCGGTTGCCTGCGCGATCAAGCGTGACGTCGATCTGCCGCTTGGCGTGCAGGTCCTGGCCGGCGCCAACCGCGAGGCGATCGCGGTCGCCCATGCGAGCGGCGCTGACTTCGTCCGCGTCGAGGGCTTCGTCTTTGCGCACGTCGCCGACGAGGGCGTGATCCAGTCCTGTGCCGGCGATCTGCTGCGCTATCGCCGGCAGATCGGCGCGGATCGCGTGCTCGTCTTTGCCGACATCAAGAAGAAGCACAGCGCGCACGCGATCACCGCCGACGTGTCGATTGTCGAGACGGCCGAGGCCGCCGCGTTCTTCCAGGCGGACGGCGTCATCGTCACCGGCGCGTCGACGGGTGTGCCGGCCTCGCCGGAGGAGGTTGACGCCGTCGCCCGACAAGTGCATGTCCCGGTGCTGGTCGGCTCGGGGCTCACGGCCCGCAACCTCCCGCAGTTTGCCGCCGCCGCTGGCTACATCGTCGGTTCGTCGGTGAAGCAGGGTGGCCGCTGGGATCAGCCGCTCGACCGCGCGAACGTGGAGGCCGTCGCCTCGGCGTTTGCGCGTCTCGGGCCGATTCGACTCGCCGTCGTGAGCGCGCCCTACATCTGCCGCCCTGAGGTCGCCGAGGCGCTCGCCGCCGGCCGGCCGGTCGTCGCGCTGGAGACGACGGTCGTCACGCACGGGCTGCCGTACCCGGAGGGACTGCAGGTCGCGCGCGCGCTCGAAGCCGAAGTGCGTCAACACGGCGCCATCCCAGCGACGATCGGCATTCTCGATGGCGCCGTGATCGTCGGGCTCGGCGAGAGCGAGCTCGACCGGTTGGCCACGGCCCCTGACGTCGTCAAGACGAACATCAGCAACTTCGGCGCGGTGCTGGCGTCGCGACGAGCCGGATCGACAACCGTCGCGGCGACGATGATTGCGGCGCACGCCAACGGGATTCGAGTGTTCGTCACCGGCGGGATCGGCGGCGTGCATCGTGGTGTGACCGAAACCGGCGACGTGTCGAGCGACCTGCTCACGCTGTCGCGCGTGCCCGTGGCCGTCGTCTCGGCCGGAGCCAAGGCGATTCTCGACCTGCCGCGGACAATCGAAATGCTCGAAACGCTGGGCGTGCCAATCCTCGGCTATCAGACCGACGAGTTCCCGGCGTTCTATCGGCGATCGAGCGGCTTGCGGGTCGACGCGCGCTGTGAGTCGATCGGCGAGCTCGCAGCGGCGATCGAGGCACACGGGGCATTGGGGTGGGGGTCCGGCGTGCTCGTCGCGAACCCGATTGAAGCCGAGAACGAGCTCGATCGCGACCTCTACGAGCGCGTCGCTGACGACGGCGCTAGCCGAAGCCGAACAGCCAGCGCCTCATCGGGCGCGAGGTGACGCCGTTTCTCCTCGACCGCATGCGCGCACTCACCGGCGGCGCCAGCGTGCGCGCGAACGTCGCGCTCTTGAAGAATAATGCTCGCGTCGGGGCGCAGTTGGCGGTTGCGCTCTCGTCGAGGTTCCTGAGTTCCTAAGTTCCTGAGTTCGCCGTAACGTCTCGACCGTCCCTGATCCCTGATCCCTGATCCCTGATCCCTGCCTCAGTGCGCCAACGCATAGCAGTCGCGCCGCGGATCGCCGGCGGCGAACCGGTTCTGCGTCGCCGGATCGATCATCACCGTCGTCGCGCAGCCGGACATTCCGATACGAGCGGATCCGGCTGACGTCGTGACCGCGGGCCTTCAGCTCGTTGAACACCGCATCGGGAATGTCGGCCTCGAGATTCAGTTTGTTGAAGCCCGCCGAGTGCGGCCAGAACGACCCGTGGAAGTGCAGCGTCTGGAAGCGCGGCCACTCGAGCGCCGAATGAAGGTTGGGATACCAGTCGTCCCAGAATTCGACGATGTTGAGGAACGCCTGGATGATGGTCTGATCCTGGTTGTCGCCGCCGGGCGTGCCGAGCGCCATGAGCGGCGTGTCGCCTTTGAAGACCATGCTCGGCGTCAGCGTATAGCGTGGGCGGGCGCGCGGGCGGATCTGGTTGGCCATCGTCTTGTCGAGCCAGAACTGCTCGCCGCGAACGCTCATGCCGATGCCGGTGTCGCCGAGGATCACCGCGCCCGGAATCCAGCCGCCGCTCGGCGTCACGTCGAAGATGTTGCCGTCCTTGTCGATGACCGCCATGTGCGTCGTGTCCTTGACGACGCCGGCGGAATCGCTTGCCCGAGCGGGTCGAGGCACGCCGGAGGTGGTCGGCAGCCGCGTGCCGTCGGGGATGTTGTAGCGGGAGAACGGCCACGTCTTCACCTTTGAATCGAACTTGAGCGGATCGCCGGCGATGAACGCCTTCGACGCCGTCTTCGGATCGATCAGCGCGGCGCGCTCCTTGGCGTACGCCTTCGAGAGCAGCCCCTCGCCGGGCACCTGCGACGAACGCGGTGTCCGCGTAATAGGTGTCGCGGTCGGCGTAGGCGAGCTTGAGCGCTTCGATGACGGTGTGGATGTAGTCGGCGCTGTCGTGGCGCATGCCGCGGAGATCGAAATTCTCCAGGATGTTCAGCGCCTGCAGCAGCACCGGTCCCTGGCTCGTGAACGAGTGCTTGTAGACGGTGTAGCCGCGATAGGTCGTCTGCGCCGGCTCCTCGATCCGCGCGATGTAGTCGGCGAAGTCGCTGAGATCGAATGGCGCGCCGTGCTTCTGCAGGAACGCCACCATCTCCTTGGCGATCGTCGCCCTTGTAGAAGCGATCGCGGGCGGCGGCGATGCCCGGCGTTCCGTCCTTTGCCGTCGAGCGCCGCGTTCGGCTTCGACCATGCGCTTCAGCGTGCGCGCGAGCGTCGGCAGCTTGATCGTCTCGCCGGGCTTGTAGGTCGTGCCGTCCGGCTTCAGCCAGTACTTCTGGTTGTCGGGCCACGCCTTGAAGAAGTCGAGCTGCTGCTCGACGCCGCGCGCCGTGCTGTGGCGAATCGGGAAGCCGTGCTCGGCGTATTGAATCGCGCGCGCCGACACCTCGGCGAAGCTCATCGTCCCCCACTTCTCGAGCACGGTCAGCGCGGCGTGCAGCGCGCCGGGCACGACCGCCGGGTCGAGCCCGGCGCCGTCCAGCGTCTTGTTGCGCGAGACATACCAGTCGACGTCAACCGCCTTCGGCGCCCAGCCCTGGCCGACGATCGAGGTGACCTTGCCCTCTTTCTTCGGATAGACGAGGACGAGCGCTTCGCCGCCGAGGCTATAGAGATCCTGTTCGAGCACGCCGCCGACGATGAGCGACGTGACCCCGGCGTCGAAGGCGTTGCCGCCCTTGAGGAGGATCTCGAACGCGGCCGCGGTCGTCAGCGGATGCCCGGTCGAGACGCCGCCCGTCGGGCCCATCACCGCCGGCCTCAGCACCGGCGCGCGCCGCTCCCCGCCCTCGCCCCGCGGGCCTTGCTGCGTCGAGACAGGGGAGACGGTGGTGGCGAGAGTCAGAACGACGAGCAGCGCGAGAGATCGGGTCGCCATGATGCGCGTAGTCTCCCGCATGCGCCGGACGGCTGCAATGGGCGCGACATTCTTCTCCTGGCCCACTTATCTCGGCCATAATCCGCCCAGCCCTCGTGACGCTTTCGCCAGGTTCGCGCATCGGCCCGTTCGAAGTGACCGGCTCGCTCGGAGCCGGCGGCATGGGCGAGGTCTATCGTGCGCGCGATATGCGGCTCGGGCGCGACGTCGCACTGAAGATCCTGCCGGCGGAGTTCGTGGCCGACGCCGAGCGCCTCGCGCGGTTCGACCGCGAGGCCCGGACGCTTGCCGCGCTCAACCATCCGCACATCGCCCAGCTGCTCGGCGTCGAGGACTCGGGTGCCAGTGCGGGCGCTCGTGATGGAGCTCGTCGAGGGCGAGGACCTTGCGAAGCGCCTCAAGCGCGGACCGATTCCGCTGGACGATGCGCTGGCGATCGCGCGCCAGATTGCCGATGCGCTCGCGGCCGCGCACGAGCAGGGCATCGTGCACCGCGATCTCAAGCCCGCGAACATCAAGGTCCGCGACGATGGCACCGTGAAGGTGCTCGACTTTGGTCTCGCAAAGGCATTGGAGTCCACCGGTTCGACCGGCGGAAGCGGCTCGCAGGCCGACGCGGTGCTCAACTCGCCCACGATTACGACGCCGGCGATGACCATGCACGGGATGATCCTCGGCACGGCCGCTTACATGGCGCCCGAACAGGCAAAGGGTAAACCCGTCGACAAGCGGGCCGATATCTGGGCGTTCGGGTGCGTGCTCTACGAAATGGTGAGCGGCCGTCGGGCGTTCCAGGGAGATGACGTGTCGGACACGCTCGCCTCGGTGCTCAGGGCCGAGGTCGAGTGGAGCGTCGTGCCGGCGTCGATCGAGCGGCTGCTGAAGAAATGCCTCGAGCGCGATCCCCGCAGGCGGCTGCACGATATCGCCGATGCGTGGGATCTGATCGACACTGCGCCGGCCGCAACGGTGGTCCACCGACAGCGTTGGTGGATGGGGTGGATCGCGGCTGCGGCGCTGGCGCTGACGACTGCCGTTCTGGCCTTCGTGCATTTCACGGAGCCAGCGCTGCCGCGCGAGATGGCGCGCTTTCAGCTTCAGCCGCCGGCGGACCAGACGTTCGACATTTACGTAGCGGTCGCGCCCAACGGGCGGCGTCTCGCTTTTACTGCGCGAGACAACAAAGGCATCGTGCGTCTCTGGGTACGGGATCTCGATTCGCTCGACGCCCGCGTCCTACCCGGAACGGAGGGCGCCTGGAGTCCGTTCTGGTCGCCGGACAGCCGGCTGATCGCATTTGCCGACGAGCGGCTGCTCAAGAAGATCGATCCGGCGGGCGGCCTGCCGCAGACCGTGTGCCAATCGCCGGCCCTCGTGGGCATCGGCACCTGGAATCAGGAAGGCACGATCCTCTATGGGACGCGCGGCGCCGGCTCCATTTGGCGCGTCTCCGCTGCCGGCGGTGACCCGGCTGCGGTGACCGCCTACGATCCCCGATCCGGGTTCCATTCGTTTCCGACGTTCCTGCCCGATGGCCGACGATTCCTCTACGTCCGGCAATCGGCCGACGCGGCGCAGCAGGGGATCTACGCCGGGTCCATCGATGTGCCGCCTGCTGACCAGTCGAGTACGCGCATCGTTCACGCGCCGCTCGGACCCGTGCCGGCGGTGAGCGACGCCCGCGGGCGGCCGCCTCCTCTACATGCGAGATGCCACGCTGGTCGCCCAGCCGTTTGATTTCGATCGCCTCACGGTGTCGGGCGAGGCGCAGCGGCTTGCCGAGGGGGTGGGCAGCGTTGGGTCGTTTGCGTATTTCGGAGCGGCAGGTGCCGACCTGCTCGTCTACCGCGGCGGCGCCGCCACGTCGACCAACCTCCAACAGCTGACATGGATAGACCGGAAAGGTCAGACGACCGGAACGATTGGTGACGCCCGTCCGTACGCCACAGGAGCGGGGATGCTCGCGATTTCGCCGGACGGCTCGCGCGCAATGTTTGGTATCGCGCCGCTACCCGCACCAGATTTGTGGTCGGTCGAGTTTTCTCGCGCCATCTTCACGCGGTTCACGTTTCACCAGGCCCCGGATGCCAATCCCATCTGGTCGCCGGACGGTGCACGCATCGCATTTCGCTCGAACCGTGACAGCAACGGCGACATGTACGTGAAGGACGCCAGCGGCGCGACCGAGGAGAAGACGCTGCTTCGCACGCCGATTCCGGAGACGCCGACCGACTGGTCGCGCGACGCACGATTCCTGCTGTTCGTCCGCAGCAGCGTCCAGAACGGCCAGGACATCGCGGCGCTTCGCCTCGATTCGACCGGCGGGGAGGTGACGCTGCTCGAAACGCCCTTCAATGAAGGATCCGGCAAGTTCTCGCCTGACGGACGCTTCGTCGCCTACGTGTCGAACGAATCCGGTCAGCAAGAGGTCTATCTCAGGCCGTTTCTCGTGCGGGCTGACGGCACGACGTCACTCGGCGCCAAGTGGCAGGTGTCGAACGCCGGCGGCATCGGCCCGCGATGGAGAGGAGATGGCAAGGAGCTCTTCTACCGTAGTCCGGACGGAGCAATGATGGCCGCTGACGTGTCCGTTGACGGCGACGTCGTCCGAACGGCACTGCCACGGCAACTGTTTGCGCTGCCGCTGACCGTGACGAATTGGGACGTCATGTCGGACGGTCAACGGTTCCTGGTGTTGCTCCCGGTTGCGGCGGCTGTCCCTGATCCCATCTCGGTCGTTCTCAACTGGCAAACGGCGCTCGATCGCTGAGCTGCCTGGGATCGCGCCAGCCGAAGTGTCGGGCGATGTATGCTCGCGGGACGGAACACGCCACGCAGGGGGCTCCAACCATGATCCGCCACTCCGCACTCGCGGCTTTGTGCATCGCGCTATTCCTGAGCGACTCCCGCGCTTCGCAGGAGTTCGGCACCATCACCTTTCCGACCTCCGCGACCGGCGCGGCGCAAGACGCGTTTCTCATCGGCGTCAAGGCGCTGCACAACTTCCAGTTCGACGAAGCCGCGGAAGCGTTCCAGCAATCGCAGAAGGCCGACAACACCGTTTGCCATGGCCTACTGGGGCGAGGCGATGAGCCACAACCATCCGCTGTGGGCGCAGCAGGATCTCGAGGCGGCGAAGAAAGCGCTCGATCGGCTCGACGCCACCGCCCGCCGGTCGAGTCGAGCAAAGCGAAGCTGCCCAAGGAGAAGGCGTTACTTCGAGGCGCTCATCAGTCTGTACTTCGCCGCCGGGCGACAAGCTCGCGCGCGACCAGGCGTACTCGGACGCGCTGGCGCGGATGTACGGCGCAGTGGCCTGACGATCACGAAATCGCGATGTTCTATGCGCTGTCGCTGCTCGGGACGCGTGACGGCCCGGCGACACCGGATTCCGCCGCCAGGCGCTCGCCGCGTCGATCGCCGCAAGCGGTGTTCCAGAAAAATCCGAAGCATCCTGGCGCGGCGCACTTCGTCATTCACGCCTTCGATGATCCCGATCATGCGCCGCTCGGCCTGACGGCGGCACGAGCCTACGCGAAGATTGCGCCGTCGGCGGCGCATGCGCTCGCATATGCCGTCGCACATCTTCGTTCAGCTCGGCATGTGGCAGGACGCCGAGCGGTCCGAACATCAGTCGCACAAGGCCGCCGTCGACCTCAACACGCGCATGAAGCTGCGCCGAAGGCCGCGAAGACTTCCACACGCTCTCGTGGCTCGCCTACGCCAACGCATGCTCGGCAAGTTCGACGACGCGAAGAAGAACATCGAACTCGCGAAGCAGGCGGCGGATCGCAATCCGCAGAACCGCGGCGTGCGCGACGGCTACCTGGGCATGCGCGCGCGGCTACATTTCCGACACCGCGCAGTGGGAGAAGCTTTCGCTCGCGACCCCGGCGGCGCCAGCGGCAGGCGGCGACCACGCCGAACATGCCCGGTATGCCGCGGCATGGCGGACTACGACGGCTCCGCGACCTGGGCCTACATCGTCGGCGTCAGCGCCGCGAAAACTGGGCGACCTGGCGACGGCCGAGGCGGCCGAGGCGGCACTGAAAGCGGCGACCGGTCGAATCGCAGAGGGTCCGACGTCGTACGCCGCCAAGCCGCACGTCATCCGCGAGAAAGAGCTCGGCGCCGTCATTCGTTGGGCGAAGGGGCAAAAGGACGAAGCGCTGCAACTCGCCCGGAAGCTGCCGACGTCGAAGCCGGACGCTCAACGCGCCGTCCGGCCCGCCCGATCCGATCAAGCCCGCCTTCGAGTTGTACGGCGAGATGCTGCTCGAAGCCGGCAGAGCGAAAGAGGCGGTGCAGGCGTTCCAGCAATCGTTGCTGCGCACGCCGAAACGGACGCCCTCGCTGCTCGGCCTGGCGCGGGCCGCGCAGGCCGCGGGCGACACCGCGATGGCGCGGACACGGTTTCAGGAGCTCGCCGCGATGCCAGGCGCCGCGCCGGGATCGCCGGCGGTGGTCGAGGCGCAGCGGGCGCTGAAGGCCACCAACGACTGACGCCGCGTATAATCCGGGCCGTCAACCTGCACGACCCTTCAGGAGGACGCCGGTGATTCGTTTGTGTCTGCCGCTGCTCGTCGCACTCACGCTCGTTGCCGCTCCGCACGGACAGACCGCCGCGACGCGGGCGTCGGGCGCGGCCGTTCGGACCGCGGACTCGGCTCGCGATCTCGCGAAGGCCACGCCCGAGTCGGTCGGCGTCTCGACCGAACGGCTGCGCCGTCTCGATGCCGGCCTGAAGCGCTTCGTCGACGAAGGGCGCGTTGCGGGCGTGACGTCGCTCCTCGCCCGGCACGGCAAAATTGTCAACGCCAACGCCTTCGGCCGAAGAACCTGCCGCCCCGGAGCCGCTGCAGCGCGACACGATCTTCCGCATCTACTCGATGAGCAAGCCGATCACCGGCGTCGCGATGATGATGCTGTTCGAGGAAGGCAAGTGGCGGCTCGACGATCCCGTCTCGCGCTACATCCCGGAGTTTGCCAAGCTGCAGGTCCACACCGGCGACAACGCCGACGGCACGATGAAGCTCGAGGACGCGCGCCGCAGCATGACGATGCGCGAGCTGCTGACGCACTCGGCGGGCCTCGGCTACGTGCTCAATCCAGCCAATGCCGTCGATCGGCAGATCATCAAGGAAGCAGACGCTCAACCCGGCCGCGCCGCTGCAGACGATGATCGACAAGCTGGCGAAGACGCCGCTGCTGGCGCAGCCGGGCACGCGTTGGTAGTACAGCATCGGCGTCGACGTGCAGGGCTACCTCGTCGAGAAGATGTCGGGCCAGCCGTTCGCCGATTTCCTCAAGACGCGCCTGTTCGATCCGCTCGGCATGAAGGACACGGCGTTCTACGTGCCGAAGGAGAAGCTCGGCCGTCTCGCGCGCCTGCATCGCGACGGGCCGGACGGCAAGTCGACGCCGCCCGAGGCAATCCCGACGAGTCGACGGTGGTTCCGCTCGGGCCGTCCGGCGGCGGCGGACTCTATTCGACGCCGGACGACTATCTGCGGTTCGCGCAGATGCTCCTCAACGGCGGCGAGTTCGGCGGCAAACAGTACCTCTCGCCGCGCACGGTCCAGATGCTGCGCACGAATCATCTCCAGGCCGACGCGCTCAAGACCGTCCGGGCGGGCACCGGCTGGGGCCTCGGCCGCGCGTCGTGATCGATGCCGCGGCCGCCGGCGAGTCGGTCTCGGACGGATCGTTCGACTGGTTCGGCATCGGCGGCACCTGGTTCTGGATCGACCCGGTGATGGACGTGACGTTCGTCGGCATGATCCAGCATTGGAACGGCCGCACGACCGGCGAGATTCAGGGCCTGTCGCGGAATCTGGTGTATCAAGCGGTTCTGAACTAAGAAGGGATCGAGGGATCAGGGGTCAGGTGTCAGGAACTTAGGAACATAGGAACCCGGAACTTCGGAACTTTGAACAGCGAGGAGTCACGTCGTGAAGCGAGCAACAGTATTGGGCGCGTTGGTGTTTGTGGGTCTGGCGACGGCGGTCGTCGCTGGTGGTCAGCAGCCGGCGGCGCAGGCGGACAAGCCAAAGGTCGTCGAAGTCGAGAAGTTGAAAGACAACTTCTTCGTCCTGCGCGGCGCTGGCGGTGGCGGCAACACCGCGGTCTTCGTGGCCAGCAAGGGCGTCGTGGTCGTCGATACGAAGAACCCGGGATGGGGGCAGCCGATCCTCGACAAGATCAAAGAGCTGACCGACAAGCCGGTGACGATGATCATCAACACCCATACCCACGGCGATCACGTGAGCGGGAACGTGGAGTTCCCGACGACGGTTGACGTTGTCGCGCACGAGAACGCGGCGGCGAGCATGAAGCGGATGAAGGGCACCAACGGCAACATCTTCGACAACAACCAGGGTCGTGGGCTGCCGAAGCGCACCTACAAGGACAAGCTCACGCTGATGAGCGGCCCGGATCAGATCGACCTCTATTACTTCGGCCGCGGTCACACCGACGGTGACACGTGGGTCGTGTTCCCGGCGCTGCGGATCATGCACGCCGGCGACATCTTCTCCGGCAAGAACTTGCCGCTCCTCGACGGCAACAACGGCGGCACCGGTCTCGAGATCGGCGACACGCTGGCCAAGGCGCACGCCGGCGTCGAAGAACGTCGACACGATCGTCACCGGTCACAGCGTTCAGATGACGATGGCGGATCTGAAGGAGTATTCGGACTTCAACAAGGACTTCCTGGCGTTCGTGCAGAGCGGCAAGAAGGCGGGGCAGTCGCCCGGTCAGATTGTCGCGGCGTGGGCGATTCCGGCCAGGTACACAGGCTACGCGGCGCCGGCGGAGGCGCGGCTGCTGGCGAACGTCGAGTCGATCTACGACGCGATCAAGTAACAGGTGCGCTGGGTGCGCCGGTGCGACAGGTGCACTGGGTGCGGTGCGGGGCACAGGTGCACTAGGTCACGGGAGTGCGCCAGGTGCACGGGTGCACGGGTGCGGTGCACGCGCACCAGAGTAGCGAGTCCGGTGAACACGGCACGAGGAACGGACGTGAATGAACGTCCATGACGCCGTCATCGTCGTCACCGGCGGCGCGAGCGGGATCGGGCGGGCGCTGGTGGAGCGGTTCGCGCGTGAAGGAGCGCGGGCCGTCGTCGTGGTCGATCGCGACGCGCGCGCGCATGAGGTCGCGGCGGCGGTCGGCGGACTTGGGCTGGTCGCCGATGTCGGTGACGAAGCCGAAGTCGTCGGTGTCGTCCGGTCCGCGCTCGAGCGGTACGGCCGCATCGACCTGTTCTGTTCGAACGCCGGCATCGGCGGCGGCAGCGGCAGCCTCGACACCAGCGATGCCGACTGGCAACGCATCTGGCACGTCAACGTGATGGCGCACATCTACGCCGCGCGGGCGGTGCTGCCGTCGATGCTCGCGCAACGGCCGCGGCTACCTCTTGCAGACCGCGTCAGCCGCCGGGCTGCTCACGCAGGTCGGCTCGGCGCCGTATTCGGTCACCAAACACGCGGCGGTCGCGCTGGCCGAATGGCTCGCGATCACCTACGGCGATCGCGGAATCACGGTGTCGTGTCTGTGCCCGCAAGGCGTGCGCACGCCGATGCTCGATGCTGCCCCTGGCGCCATCCGCGAACTGCTCGGCGACAGCGCCATCTCGACCGACGCGGTTGCTGACGCGGTCATCGCCGGGTTGGCCGACGAACGATTTCTGATCCTTCCGCACCCCGACGTCGCGGAGTACGTCCGCCGCAAGGCCTCCGACTACGACCGATGGCTGCGCGGAATGCGCCGGCTGCAGCGCGACCTCGAGCGTCGTGTCAATGAGGAGACGCCATGAGCCGTCGTGCGATCGCCCTCCTCGCGGCGCCGCTTGCCGCGGTTTCACTCTGTCGCGCGCGGACGCCCCGCCCCGGACCGACGTCCGACCGGTGACCGACGTGATTCACGGCGTGACGTTCGTCGATCCCTATCGCTGGCTCGAGGAACAGTCGTCGCCTGACGTGCGCCGCTGGATCGAGGCGCAGAACGGCTACGCCGAGCGGATGCTGAGCCGCAGTCCGGAGCGGCCGGCGCTCGAGGCCACGCTGCGACGGCTGATGGATCGTCCCGACGTCGGACCGGGCCGCCGCGGTGGCGGCTACGAGTACTTCACGCACCGCCGGCGCGGCGACGAGCAGGCCGCCATCTATCGGCGCCCCGTTCCGGCAACGCCCGGCGAGCGCATCGATCCGGAAGGCCGGTACCAACTGGTGATCGATCCGCGGCCGCTCAGTCCGGGGTTGACCTCGAGCCTGGACGTCATCGCGGTCACGCCGCCGGGCGATCGCCTGATCTACGGCATCCGCGACGGCGGCCAGGACGAACGCGAGATCGTCGTCCGCGATCTGAAGTCGATGAAGGATGTGGAGCGGTTCCCGTCGGCGCTCTACGACAGCGTGACGCTTCGGGTGGACGGGAAAGGCTTCTATTACGTCCGGCGATCGCGGGAGACCGGGGCGCGAGTACGCTCGCACGACTGGGGCGCGCCCCTGGTGAAGGACCACGTGATCTTCGGCGACGGCTACGCGCCGACGGCGTTTGTCTCGATGGCCGCGACCGACGATCAGAAGCAGTTCCTGTTCACGGTGCAGCACGGCTGGGCGCGATCCGAGGTCTTCGTCCAGGACGGCGCCGGGCGCCCGCAGCCCGTCGTCACTGACGTGCCGGCGCATTTCTATCCGCGGTTCGTGAAGAACGAAGTGTGGATGCGGACCAATCACGACGCGCCGATGGGGCGCGTCGTGGCGATTGACCTCGCGGCGCCGACGGATCGCACGAGATGGCGTACGGTCCTCGCGGAGCGCGCCGACGTCCTCGAAGACTTCACCGTGATCGGCGATCGGATCTACGGGACTTACCTTCGCGACACGCGCAACGTCATCCTCACCTTCGATCGCACCGGCAGCCTGACGGGCGAGATCGACGTGCCGGAGTTCACGACCGCGTCAATCCGCGGCGACGGCGACCAGGCGGCGATCCTGTCGCTCGAGTCGTTCACCTCGCCAGAGACGACCTACCGCGTCGATCTCGCGACCGGCAGCCGCACCCTTCAGGACGCGCCGTGGCTGACGTGGGATGCGAGTCGATATGCGGTCGAGCGGATCGGCGGCACCTCGAAAGACGGCACGCGTGTGCCGATTTACGTGTTCGGGCGGAAGGACCGGCCGCGCGACGGGCGTCAGCCGACGCTGCTGTTCGGCTACGGCGGCTTTGTCGCGTCGCAAAAGCCGCGCTTCAGCGCGATGGCTGCCGCCTGGGTGGAAAGCGGCGGCGTCTACGCGATGGCTGTCCTGAGAGGCGGCAACGAATACGGGGAAGCGTGGCATCGCGGCGGAATGCTCACCAACAAGCAGAACGTCTTCGACGATTTCATCGCCGCTGCCGAAGCCCTGATCCGGCAGCGGGTCACGCAGCCTGATTCGCTGGCCATCATGGGGACGAGCAACGGCGGCCTGCTGGTCGGCGCCGCCCTCACGCAGCGTCCCGACCTCTATCGCGCGGTGCTGTGCGGGTTCCCTGACGTCGACATTCTCCGCTTCAATCAATACACGCGCGCCAACAACATGCCGGCGCTGCTCGAGTACGGTGATGCGGCGGTCCCCGAGCAGTTTGCGGCAATCCGCAAGTACTCGCCGTACCAGAACGTCCGTCCGAGTCGCTATCCGGCGGTCATGATCTGGTCGGGCGATCTCGATACGCGAGTGCCGCCGCTGGCGGCGCGCAAGTTCACCGCCGCGCTGCAGGCCGCGAGCACATCCGGGCGGCCGGTGATTCTTCGGTACCACGAGAAAGCGGGACACGCCACCAACAACGGGTTGCCATTCTCACAGCGCGTGGAGCTGGCCGCGGCGCAGCTGGCTTTCGTGCGTCACGAATTGAGGGCGGGCCGGTGGTGGTTCCTGAGTTCCGAGGTTCCTAAGTTCCTGAGTTCTCAGCCCTGATCCCCGATCCCCGATCCCTGATCCCTTTTCCTCGAAAGGAGCTTGCCCTGTGCGAAGAGTTGTCGTGCTCGTTGGTCTGGTCGTCGTTGGCGCCCTCTCGATGGTGGCCGCCCAGGCGCCGCAGCCCGCGGCCCGTGTGCTCGAAGTCGAGAAACTGCGGGACAACCTGTTCGTCCTGCGGGGCACCGGCAGCGGTGGCAATACCGCCGTCTTCGTCGGATCGGCCGGAGTGGTGGTCGTGGACACCAAGATCCCGGGCTGGGGCCCGACCTTGCTGGCCAAGATCAAGGAACTGACGCCGAAGCCGATCACGACCATCATCAACACCCACACGCATTTCGATCACGTCGGCACCAACCCTGATTTTCCGGCCACCGTCGACATCGTCGTGCACGAGAACACCAAGGCGAACATGGAAGCGATGCAGGCCGTGACCGGCGTCCCGGCGGAGCAGCAGACGTTCCTGGGCATGTTCAAGGAGAGCAAGGGCAAGGGCCTGGCGAAGCGGTCGTTCACCGATCGGATGACGATCGGGAGCGGCGCGGACCAGATCGATCTCCACTACTTCGGCCGTGGCCACACCAACGGCGATGCGTGGGTCGTGTTCCCGGCGTTGCGCGTGATGCACGCGGGCGACATTTTCTCCGGCAAGAATCTCCCGCTGCTCGACGCCAACAACGGCGGCAGCGGCGTCGCGATCGGCGACACCCTCGCGAAAGCGGCGGCCGCAGCCAAGAACGTCGAGTCGATCATCACCGGCCACAGCACGGTGATGACGCTGAAAGATCTCGCGGAGTACGCTGAGTTCAACCGCGAATTCCTCGCGGCCGTGCAGGCCGGGAAGAAAGCGGGCAAGTCAGCGGACGAGATCGCCGCGGGCTGGTCGATGCCGGCGAAGTACACCGGCTACGCGGCGCCGCAAGCGGCGCGGCTCAAGACGAATATCGAAGTGATTCTTGCGGAGCTCAAATAGCAGGCTACGGATGCCTACGGTGCCTAGAGCTGCTGGTGACCTGATAGGCGACCGGTGGACCTTGGCACATGCTAGCACTACGCACCAGCACCCTGGCACTGTAGGCACCCTGGCACCGTAGGCACCTTCCGCTAGCGAGCGAAGCGAGCCTAGAGGAACTCCGCAGGCAACGGCGCCCATTTGTCCCGGCCGGTGTAGTAACGCCACGGCTTCCGGCCGTGGCGCTCGCGGTATGCGACGTATCGCGCGTGCAGGGCGTGGAAGCGGGCGTTTGACGTCTTGATCTTGCGGTGCGGCCAGTCAATCAGCAGCCGCTCGACCTTCCACACGTTCTTCAGCGAGAAGCGCCAGTCGTAGTCCGGCAGCGCCTCGTCGAGGTTGGCGACACCGTAGCCGCGGACCCGGCCGGTATAGTCCACGTAGCCTTCGACGTAACTGATTGCGACCGCCCGCGGCGACATGAACCGCGGCTTGCGGCCGTGCAAGCCCGGATCGCGCGACCGCGCGATCGATCCCCATCGCCCGTTCTCCTTGAAGAGAAAGACGACGTGATCGAGCCAGTCCTTGGATTCGATGCTCATGACGAGCGGCGGATAACCGTGCTGCTCGAGAATGACCGCCGCCGTCAGCGCCGCTTCGAGGCAATGCGCCTTGCCGGCGCGCATCACGCCGCGGAATCCGCGGAGGGTTTCGCGCGTCCGTTCGGTGTTGTAGGGCAGCGCATTCAACCACCGCTGCACCTTGTGCGGCGTGTCGAGCGCCTGGATGAGGGCCCACTCGCGCGGGGTGAAGGCCTCGCGCGCCGGAATCATGAGGCCTGGAGCGCGCGCTTCAGGTCGCCGACCATCTGATCCGCGGTCCAGTCGCTGCCGTTGTAGATCGCGACGACCTTGCCGTCCGGGCCGATGACGGCCGTGCGCAGGTTGTGGGTGATGGTACGGTCGGCCTCGCGGATGACGTTGACCCCAAACGCCGCCGCGAAGCGGTCGATGGTCTCGCGCGGTGCCGTCGCAAACGTCCACCGCGCAGGGTCGGCGACGAGCTTGCCGGCGTGCGCTTTCAGCGCGGCCGGCGTGTCCTGATCGGGATCGAAGCTGACCGACAGCAGGTGGACCCTCTCGCCGAGCGACGCATCGGCCGCGACCTGGCGCTGGACGTCGGCGAAGCGCCGATCCATCAGCGGGCAGAACTCGGGCATCGGGCAGCGGACATAGATAAAGGTGATCGCGACGGCCCGCGGCCTCAGCGCCTTGAGCGAGACCGGCTTGCCGTCCTGGTTGGCGAGCTCGGTGTCGGGGGCGGGATCGCCGGGTGCGAGCGGCGTCACGAAGGACGCCGGGGGAATCGTGGCGACCGTCTCGAGCGGCGCCGAGCCGGTCTTCTCGATCGCCGAGAGCCAGGCCTCGTTCTCACCGACCATCAACTGCGCGGTGACGAGGTCGCCGCCGGCTTTGCCGTCGAGCAGCCTGGCGTCCCGGACCTTGAACGGCATCGTCATGCCCGGCATGAAGTTCTGGATGTCGCCGTGCTTGATGAGGACTTCGTTGGCTTCCGGGCGAAGCGCGAGGATCTGGCCACGCAATTCGTACTGGCGCGGCGCCTGGCCGGCGCAGCTGGAAAAAGCTGTGCAAAGGGCCGCCACGACGAGTCTGACTGCCGGCTGAACTGTCGGCCCGCGAGCATACGGCGAATGTAGCACGCAGCTCAGCTCGGCCATTGACGCCTCGACCGTCCTGACCGTTTTGGCAACATTTCTGCTATATACTCCCGGGTCACACGCCCGCCTTGTAGCGCGTTTCGGTGCCCATATGTGTCCCCGAAGGCCGACAGTTGCGAGCGCAATCCCGGTGTCACGTCGCTCGCGCGCCGTCGTGGCTCCGTAAGGCAGAGACCAGCGCGCGAAAAGGGTCGCGCAGCGATGGGCCGCAGATTGTACGTGGGCAACCTTCCGTATAAAGTCACGGATGAAGAATTGACGTCGCTCTTCAGTCGGGCTGGGGCAGTCGACAACGTTCGGGTGATGCGCGACCAGGCAACTGGCCGTGCGAGGGGTTTTGCGTTCGTCGAGATGGTGTCGGACGACGATGCGCAGAAAGCCATCAGCGAGTTCCACCAGTATCAGATGGATGGGCGGGCGTTGGTCGTGAACGAAGCGCGACCGAAGCCGTCGGGCGGCGACTTCGGCGGCGGGGGTGGCGGCCGAGGTGGGTACGGCGGCGGTGGCGGCCGTCGCGAACCGCGCTGGTAACACTCGGCTCGTCAGTTTCCAGTGCCCAGTGCCATTCAAACTGGCCGGTTGCTGGAATTGGCACTGAGGGCTGCTTTGAACTGTTCACTGGAAACTGCAACTGACGCGCCTTTCGTGATCCACGTCGGGACGTCCGGCTACAACTATCCGGAATGGAAGGGTAACTTCTATCCGTCAGATTTACCGGCGGCGAAGATGTTGCCCTTCTACGCTGAACGCTTCTCCACGGTCGAGATCAACTACACCTTCTATCGCATGCCCACGGCAAAGCTCGTCGCCGGCTGGGCTGCGCAAGTCCCCGACGGCTTTCGCTTCACGCTCAAGGCCCCCCGACGCATCACGCACGACCGCAAACTTCGTGACGTCGCGCAACCTGTGGCGGCGTTCTGCGAGGCGGCGGCCGAGCTCGGGCCGAAGCTTGCGGCGCTGCTCTTCCAACTCGCCCCGACGTTCAAGAAAGACCTCGCCGCGCTCGACGGGTTTCTGGCCGACCTGCCGCCGCGCGTCTGCGGCGCCTTCGAGTTTCGTCATGAGTCGTGGCTCGACGAAGAGGTCTACGCCCGGCTCCGCGATCGCAATCTGGCGTTGTGCATTGCCGACAGCGAAAAACGATCGACCCCGATTCTGTCGACCGCCGACTACGCCTACCTGAGACTGCGCGACGAGGGCTATACCGAGGACGACATCGCGCGCTGGGCAGACACCGTCGCGGATCTCGGCACTCGCGGTGCAAGGATGTTTTCGTGTATTTCAAACACGAGGACGAAGGCAAAGGACCGTACTTCGGGCGGTTGCTATTGGAAAAACTGCACGCATCAGGCAGCCGGCCGGCCCTCAAGAGGCCGGCCGCGACAGGTGCCTATGAAGAAGCTGTGGCGGTGTTTCGCGGCGTTGGCAATCGCTGGCGGCGAGCCTGGTGCACAGTCGTTCCCGCCAGGCTACGTCGATCCGCAGCCGCTTCTCGCCGCCGCGTCGCGTGAGATTGGCGAAGCCGGGCTGCGCTGCATCACGTTCTCCGGCGCCGGCTACAACGGCGCCGTTGGCCAGACCGCCGAGTACGCGGTCAACATCGACTGGCCGCGCCCGGATGCGATGGCCAACTACACGCGGACCATCAACTGGGAAACGGGCACCAGTAAAGAGACCTTCGATCGCAAGCCTGGATTGACCCCCGCGTCGTGGAAGTACGGACTGGGATGGCGCGGCGGCACCCCGCTGCAGAAGCACCCGCGCCAGACGCACATCGTCAATGGCCCGTACGCCTGGCACATCGACGGCGACGGTCCGCCGGTCGCGGTGCCGACTGAAGACGCCGAGCGGTATCAGCTGGATCTCTGGCTCAACCCTCCGGGCTTTCTCAAGGCGGCCCGTCTTCCAGGCGCCAACCCCAAGGCGATCTGGCGCTGGGAACAGATCGAAATGGGCCGCGACGGCAACGTCGTCAAGCCCGAGAAGATGCACGTGGTCTCGATCACCATGCTCGGGAAGTACCGCGTCGAGGCGACGATCAACGCGCAGAATCAGATCCAGCGCATCAAGACGACGGTCAGCGAGCCGGCGTTGGGTGACTTCAACATCGAGCACGAATCGACCGAGCAGATGACGTTTGGCAACGTCAAGTGGCCGATCGTCTGGCATTCGCATCAGGGGTGGGACGACAACTGGCAGTTCGACAATGCCAGCACCGGCCACAACGCCTATGGGGGGAAATTCCCCAAGGTGCAGCCCAACGTCTGTGACGATCCCGTGCCGGTGCCAGACGACGTGCGGCGCGCGACGTGGCCGACCGCCGTGACCGCTCGACAAGCTGGCCGCCGGCGTCTACCGGCTCGGCGGCGCCACCCACAACAGCTACCTGATCGAGTTCCGCGATTTCGTCGCCGTGTTCGAGGCGCCGTTGAATGAAGCCCGCAGCCTGGCGGTCATCGAGGAAGTCGTCAAGCTCGTGCCCAACAAGCCGATTCGGTGGCTGGTCAGCTCGCACCCGCACTTCGATCACATCGGCGGCCTGCGGACTTATCTCCACATCGGGTCGACCATCGTGGCGCACCGGAAAGCGATCGAGTTCCTGAATCGCGACGTGCTGAACTACCGTCCGCGGACCGTCGCCCCCGACATCGTGGCCATGTGGCCGCCGACCGAGCTCTCGGAGGGCTACAACTTCGAGGCGATCAACGAGAACTTCGTCATCACCGACAACAGCCGCATCCTGCGCGTGTACTACGTGCAGCCGCTCGCGCACGTTGCCGGGATGCTGATGGCCTATCTGCCAGCGGAGCGCATCGCGTTCCAGGCCGATCTCTTCGACACCCACGAACCGCCGCCCGCATCGCCGACGCCAGCGATGCGCAGCTTCTTCAATCAGGTGCAGCGGATGAAGCTGGAGGTGGCGACCATCGCACCTGTGCATGGCCAGCCCGTCTCCTGGAATGAATTCCTCAAGGCAATGGGCCCGGCTGCCCGCTGAACTGTACCTGTAGCGGCCGGTCTTCCTTGGGGCTGGTTAGACCGGCCGTGGATTCATTGGGTAAACCCGGCTGATCAAATGTGCGCGGCGTGTTTCACCAGGAACTCGATGGCGGTGTGTTCCGCCCAGTAACCGTCGTAGCCGTTTGCGTCGGCGACGAATCCGCAGTGTCCGCCGTGCGACGTCACCTTGGTCACGATGTGCGGGTTCTGGGCGACTGCCGGCGCGCTGAAGATCTCAGACGGCACGAACGGATCGTCGGCAGCGCTGATGATGAGCGCGGGGCGAGCGACGCGATCGATGACCCGCATCGCGCTGGCGCGATGGTAATAGTCGGAGGCCCCGTCGAAGCCATGGTGCGGCGCGGTGTAGCGATCGTCGAACTGCCGGATCGACCAGACCTTCCACAGCCCTGAGATGTCGAAGAGCTCGGGGAGCGTCCGGGCCTTTCGCCGCATGCGTCCCTGGAGATTGCGGCAGAAGTTCCACTCGTAGATGCGATTCTGCCGGCGCTCGATGGCGCGCATGCACGCCTCGAGCTCGATCACCGGCGAAACCCCCGCCACGGCCTTGAGCGCGGGAAACCCGTCGGCGCCAAGCTCGCCGGCGAGCTTCAACGTCAGGTTGCCGCCGAGCGAGTAGCCCACCATGGCGAAAGCAGGCAGGCCGTCGCGTTCGTGCAGCTCGTGCAGGACAAAGCGCGGGTCGGCCGTCAGCCCGGAGTGATAAAGGCCGCGCGACAGGTGTTCGGTGCCGCCGCAATTGCGCTGGTTGAGCCGGATGACGTTGCAGCCGCGGCGCCAGGCCTTGTCGGCCAGTCCGCGCATGTAGTGCGCGTCGCTCGAGCCTTCGAGGCCGTGCAGGAGCACGATCGTCAGGTGCTCGCGCCGGTCGGGCTGCCAGTGACAGTGCGCGAGCACCCGCGCCTCTGGCGCGACGTCGAAATAGCGGGTTTCGGGGACGGAGAGCTCGGGGAACGTCCGGGCACGGGCCCACGCGTACAACGTCATGCGGTGGCCGCCGGCCCAGGACGGCTTGGGCACAAACATCAGCGGAATCGGATACAAAGAAAGACGACGAATCGCCGTTGACGAACTCTTACAATTTATCACTTCGGGAGGACGCACTGATGGTTCGGAGCATTGCCGTGATGACGGCGCTGACGATGCTGGTATCGGTGGAGGCGGCCTGGGCGCAACCCGATGCGAAGCTCGCGGCGCAGAAGGCCGACGCCGTCAAGGGCGTTGACGAGATGGCGAAGCTGGCGCAGGAGATGGTCGACTCCGTGTTCAGCTTCGGTGAGCTGGGATTTCAGGAGGTCGAAACCTCTCGCTACCTGACCGGGCAGCTGGAGAAGTTCGGGTTCAAGGTGCAGCGAGGGGTTGCGGGGATTCCAACCGCGTGGGTCGCGACGTGGGGATCGGGCAAGCCGGTGATTGCGCTGGGGTCGGACATCGACGGTATCCCGCAGGCCTCGCAGAAGCCCGGCGTCGCGTATCACGACCCGATCGTCGAGGGCGCGCCGGGGCATGGCGAAGGGCACAACAACGGCATGCCCCTCAACATCCTCGCCGCCGTCGCGGTGAAGAGGATCATGGAGCGCGACAAGCTGCCGGGCACGATCATGCTGTGGCCCGGCGTCGCCGAGGAGCTCGTCGCCACCAAGGCGTGGTACGTTCGCGACGGCGTGTTCAAGGACGTCGACGCCGTGC
The DNA here is from genome assembly GCA_963841895.1 of uncultured Acidobacteriota bacterium. GTDB lineage: Bacteria > Acidobacteriota > Vicinamibacteria > Vicinamibacterales > UBA2999 > JACCSI01. The sequence goes on along the minus strand of CAWJEO010000014.1, from coordinate 39,721 downwards.
TGTTCACGCACGTGGGCAACAATCTCGGCGTGTCATGGGGCGCCGGCGGCGGCACCGGGCTGGTCTCGGTGCAGTACACCTTCGAGGGTGAAACGGCGCACAGTGCCGGCGCGCCGTGGCGTGGACGTTCGGCGCTCGACGCGGTCGAGCTGATGAATGTCGGGTGGAACTATCGCCGCGAGCATCTGCGCCTCTCGCATCGGTCGCACTCGGTCATCACCAACGGCGGCGACCAGCCGAACGTGGTCCCGCGCAATGCCAGCATCTGGTTCTACTTCCGCGAGATCGATCAGCCGCACATCAAGGAGCTGTGGGAGATCGGCGACAAGATGGCAGAGGGCGCGGCGCTGATGACGAACACGAAGTGGTCGTCGCGCATCGTCGGCACCGCCTACCCGCAGCACATGAACAAAGTGATTGCGGAGACGATGTACGAAAACATCAAGTCGGTGGGCCTACCGACCTGGAGCGAAGAGGATCAGACGCTGGCCAAGGCGCTGCAGAAGGAGCTCGGGAACCCGCGGCAGGAGGGCCTGGCCGTCAAGCTCGGCGAGCTCGGACAGCCGGTCAACCCCGAGAACAACACCGGCGGCGGCTCCGACGACATCGGCGACGTCTCTTGGAACGTGCCGACGGTGACGCTGCGCTTCCCGTCGAACATTCCCGGGCTGCCCGGTCACAACTGGTCGAGCGCCATTGCCAGCGCCACGCCGATCGCGCACAAGGGCGTCGTCGCCGGGGCAAAGGTGCAGGCGATGACGATCCTCGACCTCCTGTCCAAGCCGGAGGTCGTGAAGGGGGCGTGGGACTACTTCACCAATGTCCAGACCAAGGACGTGAAGTACATCCCCTTCATCAAGAAGGACACGCCGCCGGCCACGCACCTGAACACCGAGATCCTCGCGAAGTATCGCGAGCAGATGCGGAAGTACTACTACGATCCCACGAAGTTCAAGACCTACCTGGATCAGCTCGGCATCAAGTACCCGACGGTGCGGACCGGGACACAGCAGCCGCAGCAGCAGAACTAAGAACGAAGAATGAAGAACTAAGAACGGAACTGACGTTCTTAGTTCTTCGTTCGTTCGAGCGATAGCTGAAAACAAGTCCACCGGCGGTATTTCGAGGCCGCTGGCTCCGCGTAAACGAAGCCCCGGTTCCACACTCGCCACGTTTCCCCCTTACATATCAACGGTTTGCGACGGATCTGCCGGCTGGCATCGCTCTTGGAATTGGTGACGACGTGGCGTCTGAACAACCGCCACCACGACGAGCGACATCATGACGACCGCAACGACGCCCGCAGAGTCAGCGAGGAGCAGAGCCATGGCGACGAAACAGTTGAGACCGGCAAAACCGCGAAAGCCGGCGGTTCACGTCAAGGACATGACCCCCAAGGCCGCATTGAGTGGTGGGGCGACCACGGTCACGCGCCCCGGCAGCACCTTTATCGTGACGTTCAACGGCAGTCTCTAGATCACGGGATCGACCGAACGCGAGGTGAGGCGCGTGAATGATGGCCGCCTCGCGGGCGGCATCAATGTCCCGGCCTGGTGTCCTGGCCCTGCGGTCGGGACGCTAGACGCCAGACGTCCGATAGCGGGTGAGGGCTGCCAGCAGCCGATCGATTTCTTCCGGCGTGTTGTAGAAGTGCGGCGAGACGCGGAGGCCGCTGCGCCCCTGGCCGCCGCCGGTCGTGATCGCGATCTTGTCGCGTTCGTACAGGGCGGCAACGAGCTTGCGGGTGTCGAGCGTGCCGGGCGCAAACGTCGCGCATGCACACGGTGCGTTCCGGCACCGGCGAGGTGAAGACCGTGAACCCCTCGAGCTTGCGGAGTCCGGTCAGCAGTTGCTGCGTCAGCGCGCGCGACCGCTGCTCGATGGCCGGCCGGCCCACCTTGGTCTGAAACGCCAGCGCCTCGCCGAACGCGATCATCGTCGCTTCGTCGCGTTGCCCGAACTGCTCCATCTTCCGCGAAATCCCGACCGCTCCCGGATAGGCGCTGTACGACGTCGGCCAGATCCGATCGTGGACGCGGGCGTTGACGAACAGGACGCCGCATTCGCGCGCCCCGCACGGCCACTTGTGCGCGCTGCCCGAATAGAAGTCGGGATCGATGTCGCGAAGGTTGACGTCGAGCAGTCCGAACGACTGCGCGCCATCGACGAGCGTCACCACGCCGCGCGCCTTCGCCACGGCGCAGATCTCCTTCGCCGGGAAGAGGTCGCCGACCGTGTTGGTGAAGTGGGTGAACGCGAGCACCTTGGTCCGCGGGGTCAGCGCTTTGGTGAAGGCCTCGATGTAGTAGTCGGGGCCAGGATGCGGATTCTGCTGCTCGACGGTCACGACCGTGAAGCCGAACCGCTTGGCTTTCTCGGTCCACGCGTTGTTGTTGCTCGGGTGGTTGTCGCCGAAGATGACGACCTCGTCACCGGCCTTGAGCTCGAGGCCGTTCGAGACGATGTTGTTCGACTCGCTGGTGTTCCGGGTGATGACAATCTCTTCCGGCGTCACGCGGAGGAACTCGGCCAGCGCCTTGCGGGTGTTCTCCTTTGCCCCCGACAGCCGGGCCCGGTTCTGCGGCGACGGGTTGCGATCGACGCTCTCGGTCTCGCGGGTCAGCGACTGGAGCACCGGGCTCGACGCCGGGCAGAGATTGGCAGCGTTCATCACCGCCAGGTCCGGCGGCATCACGAACTGTGCCCGGACCGCCTGCCAATAGGCCTCGCCGGCGCTCGGCCCGCCCGCTGGCAAGGTGAGGGGCCTCGTCGCGTGCTCCTGCGCCCACGCCGGACTCGTGAAGAGCGCGGCCGAGCCGCCGAACGCGAACAGCCGGGTGAAGTCGCGACGCGAGACGGAAGCGTGCTTGGCCATGGGGGGAGTATAGGGCAGGTAGGGCAGGTGGGGCAGGTGGGGCCGGCAAGCGAGCGGAGGCGGATGGGTCAGGTCGGGGCGGCCGGTTCGCTCTTGACAGCGAGTCATTAGTACTAAATAGTTAGTAGACACATGCGCAAGCCGCACCCGACGCTCACGCCGCAAGAGCTCGCCATCATGAAAGTCGTCTGGCGGCTCGAGTCGGCCACCGTCCGCGACGTGTACGAAGCGCTCCTCACCCGAAGGCAGATCGCCTACACCACGGTGATGACGATGTTGCGGATTCTCGAGGAGAAGGGCTACCTCAAGAAGACCGTCGCCGACCGCGCCCATGTCTATCGTCCGACGAAGCCCCGCCATCAAGTCCTTGGCGCGATGCTTCGCGATTTCGTCGACCGCGTCTTCGACGGCGCGTCCGACGCGCTGCTGGTCCATCTGGCGAAGGACAACAAGCTGACCGCGCGCCAGCGCCAGATCGTCAAGGCGATGCTCGAGGAGGACGAGGCCAAATGATGGCAATCACGCTGGCGAATCTCGTCGCCTACAGCGCGCAGATCGCGCTGGTTGCGCTCGTGGGCGGCGCCCTCCTCACCGCGCTTGCGGGTCCAGACGCCGCACATCCGTTACGGCTCATGGCGGGTGCTCCTGGCGCTCTGTCTCGCGCTGCCCTGGCTGCAGACGCCGCAGCTCGTTCGGTCAACACCTTCGCCCGTGAGCACGACACCGATGACGAGCCTGGACCTTGCGCCAGTCGCGGCGACGACGGTGGGCGCGACGCCGCAACCGTGGACGGACTGGATCGGCCCAGTGCTGATCGCGGGCGTGGTGCTGCGCCTCCTGTGGATTGGGATTGGCTGTCTGCGCCTCGAGCGGCTCCGGCGCCGTGGCGAACTGGCGAGCGATCCATTGTTCGACGACATCGCGCGGGCCATCGGCGCGCGCGCTGAGATTCGCTATGTCCCGCAGTTGTCTCAGCCGGTCATGTTCGGCGTGAGGCGCCCGGTCATCCTCCTGCCAGAGCGGCTGCGCGATGCGCCGGCCGACATTCGGCAAGCGGTCGCCGCGCATGAACTGTGGCACGTCCGCCGCCGCGACTGGCTGTGGCTCATCGGCGAGGAGCTGGTCCGCGCCGGACTGTGGTTCCAGCCGGTGATTTGGTGGCTGATCGCGCGGATTCGCGCGTCGCGCGAGGAGGTCGTCGACGGCCTCAGCATCGCGGTGACCGGCCGCCGTCAATCGTACCTGCGCGCGCTCGTCGCGTTCGCCGATGTGTCAGCCGCTGGCCGGCGCCGCGGCATTCGGGTGGCGTCGTCACTTGTTCCAACGGATTGTTCAGATTGGCCGGGAGGAAGCCATGTCGTCACAACGGCTCGTCGGTTCGCTCATCCTGCTGATGTTCGTCGTCGCGCTCAGCGGCTGGTATGCCGTGAGTGCGTTTCCGCTGATCCCGCAGCTCTGGCCCGAAACAGACATCCGGTCCGGGACCGATCGAGCGGACCGCGGTGCTGGCCTCGCCCGATCAGCCCGCGCCGCGGCGCATTCATGAAGAGCAGCCCGTTTACCCATCCGATCCGGCGGCGCGCCTGATGTCGGCGCGCATCACGATGCGGGCGACCGTCGACGAGCGCGGCGAGGTTGCCGAAGCGCGAGTCACCGCCATCGAGTTCGCGACAACCTCGGTGAGCGCGTCGCTGCGCGGCGACGACGTGATGGAAAAGCTCGATCAGTTCGTGACGGCGCGCATGAAGGATCGGCAGGGCAATGTCGTGACCGGCAGCGAGCTCAAGCCGTTGCTCGAGGCCTTTGCCGACTCGGCGTTGAACGCGATCAAGGCGTCGCGCTACGAAGCGCCGCCGCGGCCCGTGACCTTCGACGTCACGATCCACTTCGCTGGCCAGCAGCCCGAGGCGGCGGCCGAAACCTCGCCGCTTGCCGTCGGGGCGATTCGCGTCGGACGAGAGGTCAAGCCGCCGACCAAGATCACGGACGTTCGCCCGATCTATCCGAACGAGGCGCGCGCCGCCGGTATTCAGGGCGTCGTGATTCTCGAGGTCCGCATCGAGGCCGATGGACGCGTCGGCCAGGCCCGCATCCTGCGCTCGATTCCGGCCCTCGACGAGGCCGCGATCGATGCCGTTCGGCAGTGGCAGTTCCAGCCTACATTGCTCAACGGCGTCGCGACGCCCGTGGTCATGACGTGACCGGTGCAGTTTCGATCGACTCGCGGGCTGAGTTAGCGAGGTTCGGGGTCGAAGTTTCGGGTTCGAGAACCTGGATCCACGACGTCGAAACCTGCCCCGCAAGCCGTGTAACCGCGTAACCCGTAACCGAGAACCTCGGAACCGGAACCTCGGAACCTCGAACTTCGAAACCTCACATCTGTTCATCCGCCGACGGCCCGTAGATCGACGGCAGCGGAACGTCCTGCAGCCGGAGGTACACCGTCATCTGGCCGCGGTGGTGGATGATGTGATTCATCACGAAGCCGCGCAGCACGATCGCTTTCGGCATCGTGAAGATTTCCTTGCCCTGCGCCTTCAACGTCCACGGCGCCATCAGCTCGGCGTCGGTGCGTCCGGTCAGCGCCGTCCTCGATTCGGTCACGTTCTTGTCGAACATCGCGAGCACGGCGGCGCGCGTCGCTGGCGGAACGTAGTCCGGCGGACGCGACACCGACATGTCGATGCCGGCGTCGAGGATCGACACCTTGGCCCAGCCCGGCAGCTCGGCCAGATGCTCGGCGAGCCGGCCGAGCGTCATGCTCTTCTCGTGAGGTTTCCAGGCGAACTGCCCGTCGGGCACGCGCTCGAGGAGCGCGGCGCGTCAGCCCCATCTCGCGATCGAATTCCGGCAGCAGCGATTCCGCGATGCTCATGCCGTCGATCTTACCGGGAGGCGCCGTCGTGAGTAACGACGTCTCCCGTTCAGCGCGCGACGGTCACTACGGGCGGGGAATTCTCGGCGCCACGGGCGGCACAGGCGCAGGCGGCGGTGGCGGCGGCGGAAGCGGCTTCACGCCGTGCCGCTGGCCGGCGCGCGGGAAGTGAACCTCCGGGAACTCGACCTCGGGGAACTCAATCTCCGGAAACTCAACCTCTGGGAATTCGATCTCGGGCACATCGAACTCCAAGTCGTCGAAGTCGAAGTTGAAGTCGTGGTCGAACTCGAACTGCGGCCGAAGCGAATCGTGGCCCACGCCAGTCCATCTTGGGTGGCTTTGGCGGCTTCGGCGCCGGGGCTGGCTGCGGCGCTTGAGGAGGCTGCGGCGGCTGAGGACCCGACTGCCCGCGCCGGATTCGCCGTGCTTCCTCGGAGGACAGGATCGTCTTGCGCGCGACCAGGATGTCGCCGTTGAACGACTGCAGCTCGATCCGCGCGCTGCCGGTGCCGAGCGTGAAGTTGAAGCGCTTGCTGCCGGACCGGGCGCTCTGGCCCTCGGGCAACTGAATGGGGAAGTCGGCGTTGAAGTCGCCCTGGAACGTGCGCACGAACACCGTGGCGTTGGTCGCGCCGCCGAGGCCCGACGCGGATGTCGCCGCCGTGCGTCGTCAGGCGATACGTGCCGCCAGTCGCGCATCGTCCCGTTGAACGTGACGTCGCCGTTGACCGTGGAGGCGTCGAGGCTCGAGGTCTGCGCGTTCTCGATGACGATGTCGCCGTTGGTCGTTTCGGCGGCCATGTCGCCGGAGACGTTGGAGAGGCGAATCCCCTCGTTGACCGTCGTCGCCTGCACCCTGCCGGTGGCCTTGTCGACGGTGATCAGCCCTTCGATCGACTTGACCACGATGGCGCCGGAGCCGCCGACGACGCGCACGTTGCCGTGCACGGTCTCGACGTTCACTTCAGCGGTCGTGCCTTCGATGGTCGCTTCGAGATACGTGCCCGACAGGTTGACGGCCATCCACCGCGGCACGGTGACCTGATAGTCGACGAGGCTCGAGGGGCCGCGGCTGGCGCGCGCGCGAATCCGCAGCGTCATGTCCGCGGTCTGCATGTCGATGCGCTCGCGATCGCTGTGCGTCGCCACGACGCGCACCTGCTCGCGATCCCACGACCGGACGACGACCTCGCCGGCGTTGTTGCTGAGGACGAGGCGCGTCCCTTTCGTCACGTCGATCGTCTGATCGGTGCGCGGTGAACTTTCGGGCCCGCCCGGCCGCGCCTGGATTGGCGGCTGCGCCTGTGCGTCGGCGGCGCGATCCTGCGCGGCCGCCGGCGTGGCCGCCAGGGCGAGGGTGACCCCCACGGTCAAACAGAACACTCTCTTCACGGAAGCTCTCCTTGGATGGGCGCTAGGCTCGGCTAAAGCCGAGCCCCACTACCGCTCATCGATAGTTGTGTCGGGCCGGGCTTGAGCCCGGCCTGGCTCTCAGCTCAATCCCCGGCGATCGACGTCGCGCGACGCAGCAACTCGAGCTTGCGCCGGCGGGCATCGGCCAGGTGCGAATTCAAGAACGTGTTGGCCGGGTCGGCGTCGAGCGCGGCCCGTGCCTGGCGAATGGCTTCGTCGATCACCGCGAGATTGCGCTCGATGATGACGATCGTCCGCGGGTCGAGCTCGTCGCGCTGCTCGACCAGCGTCCGCTCCAGATCGGAGACGGCGCGATCGAACGCGGCGTCGGCGAAATTCGCCGGCGTCACGTCGGCCGACGGCGCGCCCACGGGCTCGGCCATCGCCTGGATCGGCGCTTCGCGGAAGACGACGGGGACCGGCTGCAGCGTGGCCGCGCGTCCTGCCGCCACGTACGCCACCGCCGCCGAAACCGCGATGAGCAGCGTGGCCGCCAGCGCGAGCTGCGGCAGCGAGAAAGTCACCTGTCGTCTTGGCCGGGCTGAAGCCCGGCCCCACAACCGGTTGTGGCGGCTCGGCTTCAGCCGAGCCTGAATCGATCTTCGCCAGAATTCCCGGCCACAGGTTCGTCGCTGGCAGCTGTTCACCGTCACTTCGGCCATCGCGACGACGTCGCGGATTTCGGCGAGCGACGCTCGCGGCAGTCCGCGCACGCGGCGAGATGCGCCTCGCACGCCGGCTGCTCGGCGGGCGACAGCTCGCCGTCGTGATATTCCGAAAGCCGTTCAGTCCAGTGCGTGCTCATGCGTCCTCAAACCGTCTCGTGCGCCTGCTGCTTCTCGTTCAAGTGGCCCGCAGCGTCATCCGCGCCCGATGCAGCTGCGACTTCGACGTGCCGACCGAGACGCCGAGCATCTGGCCGATCTCCTCGTGCCGGTAGCCCTCGATGTCGTGCAGCACGAACACCGTGCGGGCGCCCGGCGGCAGCCGCTTCATCGCCGCGTCGAGATCCATCCGCGTGTCGTAGCGCGTCGGCGGCGGCGCGATCGGGCAGCCGCTCCAGCACCGTCCTCGCCGTCCGGCCAGGAACCGATCGCGCGCCGTGCCCAGCGTCCGGAACCGCTCGATGATCACGTTCACCGCCAGCCGGTGCAGCCAGGTGGCGAACGACGACTCCCCGCGGAACGTTGCCAGCTTCTGCCAGGCGCGAACGAAGACGTCCTGGGTCAGCTCGTCCGCGGATTCGGGACCCGCCATCCGGCGGGCGAGGTTGTACACCCGACCCAGATGGGCCTGGTAGACACGCTCGAAAGCGCCCGTATCCCCTTGAGCCGCAAGGGCGACATCCTCCACCGGCACTTGATTGGATGGCTGAGGAGCCACGGGGGTTGGAAGGCTGGAAAAGCTCGTCAGTTACAGTTCAGTTGCCAGTTCAAAGGGCAGCTGCCGGAACGACGGCCCTCTGCGGAACTGAGACTGAAGCTGCGCGGCCGCCAGGCGGCGTTTAGCTTCCGCTGCTGTTGGTCGGCGGCCGGGCGAAATCGACCTTCGGGACGACTTTCGCCGACTCAGGCGCCTGGAAGAGCGGATATTCCTTGAACCCGAAGATGCCCGCCGTGATGTTGGCCGGGAACGACCGCCGCGCGGTGTTGTACTCCTGGACGCGCTCGTTGTAGCGCATGCGCTCGACGCCGATGCGGTTCTCGGTGCCGGCGAGCTCGTCCATCAGCCGCGCGAACGTCTCGCTGGACCGCAGCTGCGGGTAGTTCTCGACCACGACCAGCAGGCGGGCGAGGGCCGAGCGTCTGCTCGTTGGCGGCCTGGATCTTCTGCTCGGTCGTCTGAGCGCCGGCCAGCTTGCGCGCGCGAATCGGCGATGGCCCTGAACACGTCGCGCTCCTGCTGGGCGAAGCCCTTCGTGCTCTCGACCAGGTTGGGGATCAGGTCGTTGCGGCGCTGCAGCTGGTTCTCGACCTGCGCCCACTGCGTCTTGACCGCTTCTTCCTGCGTGACGAAGCGGTTGTACGAGCAGCCGGACGATGCGGCCGCCATCCCGACGACGACCACGGCCAAGAGCGCCACGCGCGACAGCTTGCTCATTCGATCTCTCGCTCCGTCGCGCAGCCGGGCTGTCGACCGCTCTGCTGGTTCAGGCTGCCGCTGCGAGTCCGCTTCACCAACTGGCGCCGCCGCCGCCACCGCCGGAGCGGCCGCCGCCGAAGCCGCCAAACCCTCCGCCGAAGCCGCCGCCGCCCCCGAAGCCGCCGCGCCCAGCCGCCGCCGCCGTAGCCAGTGCCGAAGGGCCCGACGCAGCTGCCCCAGCGTCGCCGCGCCGGCGTCCGCGCTCGCCGGTCAACCGCGCGGCGATCGCCGCGAAGGACGTTGATGCCAATGAAGACGAGAAAAATGATGAGTCCGAGCGGGATCCCGCCGTCGTCGTCGTCCGACCGGCCGCGCGAGCGCACCGGCAGCCCTTCGAGCGTGACCCCGCGCCCTTCGGCGATGCGCGCGGCAAAGCGTCTGCGCGCCGGCCAGCGAGCCCGCCGCCGTAGTCGCCCTTCCGGAAGTACGGGACCATGACGTTCGCGGCTGACCTCGCCCGGCATAGCCGTCGGTGACGATGCCTTCGAGGTCGTAGCCGACCTCGGCGCGGACCGCGCGGTCGTCAACGGCCAGGAGCAACAGCAGGCCGTTGTCCTTGCCCTTCTGCGCCGATGCCGCGGCCGTGATTCTCGAACATCTTCACGGCGTAGCTCTGGATGGTCGGCTCTGGCTGGAAGGTCTTGACGGTCGCGACGACCATGACGTCGCCGGTGCCTTCCTGCAGCTTACGGATGAGGGAGTCGAGCGCGGCTTCTGCCTGTGCGTCGATGACGCCGGCGAAGTCGTTGACCGGCGCGGTGAGCTCCGGCGGGGTCTGCTGCGCAAGCGTGCGGACGCGCGGCGCGAGCGAACACCAGGCTCACGCAGGGCGCCCGCCATGCAGCGGCGCAGTCGAGCGCGCGAGCGCGCGAAGGTCGCGGTCACGCGGCCGCCACTCGGTCGACGAACGTCCGACGAGCCGTTCGATGTTCTTCAGATAGTCGGGGAACAGCCGCACGGCGTCGACGGCGGTCAGACCGTCGCCGCTCGGCAAATGCGATCAGGTCGTCGACGACGTGGCGATCGAGGCCGATGCGCTCGTGCGCGAAGTGCGCCGACCGCGGACGGGCGTGTCCGCGCGGCGCCGCTCCAGCCGGGCGAGATGGCGGAGCAGCGCGACGAAGCCGGGCGCCGACTCGCGGACCAGCGCCTCGATCTCCGGCAGCCGGCCGGCGGCCTCGATGTAGTCCTCGCGCACGTGGAGGAGGTGGCTCTTGACCTGCACCTCGCACGCGCGCCGCAGATCCTCGGGCCGAATCGATCAGCCCCTCGAACGGATCGCGGCCGTCGATGACGTCGTGGCTGGCGATGATCTCGCCGTACTCGATCGGGAAGGCATCGAGCGAGCGTTGCGAAGTCGACGTCGTGTCAGCATGAGCGGCGTCGCCACGCCCGCCTTGCGCCAGCCGCGCAAGCCGACGGGCGCAGGCATTGAGATCGTCGAGCCTCGAGCGTGCGGACGAGCGCGAGCATCGGCCGCGGCCCCTGCCGTCGCCAGCCGTAGGCGACGATGGCGTCGAGCCGATCGGCGAAGATCTGCCGGAGATCGTCGACGAGCGCCTGAGGACGCAGCCGATGTCATGATCCATTCTAGGTGACCGGTCGGAAGCCCTGTCGGGTGCCCGACCTCAGCCCTTAGAATGTGAGTCGCCACATGCGTCTTCGCGAAATCAGGGTCGGGTGCTTCGGCGGCGGCACCGGCCTGCCCAGCCTGCTCGGCGGCCTCAAGCGCAATCCCTGGCTCTCGGTGAACGCCGTCGTCACGATGTTCGACAGCGGCGGCAGCTCAGGCCAGCTGCGCGACGAGCTCGGCGTGCTGCCGCCCGGCGACATCCTGCGCTGTGCGCTCGCGCTCGCGCGCAACGAAGGCGAGGCGCGGCGCGTGCTGCTGTCGCGGCTGCCGACGCTCGAGCACGCGCGGCTGGGCGGCCACACCGGCGGCAACCTGCTGCTCTCGATGATGCAGCAGTACACCGGCGATTTTCTCGCCGCGGTCGGCGGTCTGCGGACGCTGCTCGGCTGCCACGGCCATGTCTGGCCCGTCAGCGTCGAGCAGGCGATGCTGTGCGCCGAGTATGCGGACGGCACGATCCACTGCGGCGAGGTCGAGGTCGATCGCGGCCACGCGCGCGGCCACGAGGTCCGCGATCTGTGGCTCGAGCCGGACGCGCACATCCTGCCGGTCGTGCGCGACGCGATCACCAGTTCGATGCCGTCACGATCGGCCCGGGGAGCTTCTTCACGAGCCTGATGCCGACGCTGCTCGTCGACGGCGTGCGCGAGTCGCTGGCGTCGGTGAACGGCCCGATCATCCTCGTGGCGAACCTGCTGACCGAAGGGCGCGGCATGCAGAAGTTCACGGCCGCCGACGCCGCGCGCGTGGGTCGAGCCGCACCATCGGCCGGCCCGTCGACGTGGTCCTCATCAACACCGCGCGGCCGCGGCCGAGATCCTCGCGAGGTACGAGCGCGAGCACAAGCACCCGCTCGAAGCGCGGCGAGATGCCGGAAGGCACGGACGTCGTCGAAGGCGGCGTTCTGGTGCACGGACATCGCGCGTCACGATCGCCGCCGGCTGTCGTATGCGGTCTGGTCGGTGTTCAGCCAGCGTCTGCTGTGCTGAGCGCGTGAATGCTGGGCCAAACTCGGCCATTCTTACGACAGTCTGTGTCAGATCCAGCTGACCCGTCATGACGGAGCGTCGCTGCTCGTCACGGCGCTCTGCCCTCCACAGTCGTCGCATGCGTTCTGCGCGCGCAGGCGGTCGATGCCAGACCGTGCTGGCGTCGATCGACGCGAAGGCGTCAGACGTATGCCGACGTCGCGATGAAGATCTGGTCGTTCGCCGAGGTGGGCTACCAGGAGACGCAGAGCAGCGCGCTGCTGCAGGAGCAGCTGAAGGCGGCCGGCTTCAACGTCAGCGCCGGCGTCGCCGAAATCCCCACGGCGTTTGTCGCGACGTGGGGCAGCGGCAAGCCGGTGATCGGCATCGTCGGCGAGTTCGATGCGCTGCCCGGGCTTGTCGCAGGCCGCCGCGCCGGAGCGCAAGCCGATCGTCGACAACGGCCCGGGTCATGGCTGCGGCCACCATCTGTTTGGCACCGCCTCGACCGCGGCGGCGATCGCCGTCAAGGAGTGGATGGCGGCCAACAAGCGCGGCGGCACCCTGAAGTTCTTCGGCACGCCCGCGGAAGAAGGCGGCGCCGGCAAGGTCTACATGCTCCGCGCCGGCCTCTTCGACGACGTCGATGCGGTGGTCTCGTGGCACGCCGGCGACCGCAACGCGGTCAGCGCGGCGAGCTCGCTCGCCAACGTCACCGGCAAGTTCCGCTTCCGCGGCGTGTCGGCGCACGCGTCGGCGGCGCCGCACCGCGGCCGCTCGGCGCTCGACGGCGTCGAGGCGATGAACGCGATGGTCAACCTGATGCGCGAGCACGTGCCGTCGGACGCGCGCATCCACTACGTGATCACCAACGGCGGCAACGCCCCGAACGTCGTGCCGGACTTCGCCGAGGTCTATTACTACGCGCGGCACAACGACATGCGCGTGCTCGACGGCATCTGGGAACGCATCATCAATGCCGCCCGCGGCGCCGCGCTCGGCACCGACACGAAGATGGAGCTGGAGCTGACCGGCGCCGTCTGGAACGTGCTGCCGAACAGCTACCTGGCGTCGGTGATGAACGCGCGTCTCCAGCGAGGTGGGCGGCTTCGAGTACACGCCGGACGAGCGGGCGTTTGCCGAGACGCATCCGCAAGACGCTCGAAGGGACGCTGCCGCCGATCGACACCTCGAATCAGATCATGGAGCCGCAGGGCGGCGTCGGCACGGCCTCGACCGACATGGGCGACGTGAGCTGGCGCGTGCCCACCGTGCAGATGACCGCGGCCACGTGGGTGCCCGGCACGCCGGCGCACAGCTGGCAGGCGGTGGCGGCAGGCGGCATGTCGATCGGCGCGAAGGGCATGATCGTCGCCGCCAAGACGATGGCGCTGACGACGATCGATCTGCTGACCGATCCGGCGCACGTGCAGAAGGCGCGCGCCGAGTTCGACAAGGCGCGCGGGCCCGACTTCAAGTATTCGACGCGGCTCGCGGACCGGAAACCAGCGCTGGATTATCGGAAGTAAGAACGCTGTCGGCTGTCAGCTTTGCGCAGCTTTCAGCTTCGGCGGCTCTCAGCTGCGACTTTCAGCGCTGCGCTCGCTGATAGCTGATAACTGATAGCCGGAGACTGACAGCTATCGGCCGACGCCGACTTGCGTCGCGTCGCCTTTTTCGCGCCGCCGGTGCCTGTGGCCGTCTTCTTCGCAGCCTTCGTTCGCACGCGCGGGCTCCGTTGCAGGCGGCGCCGCGCCCTCGTTCGCTGCTTTGATCTCCAGCGCCTGCTCGATGATCTTCTGGAAGAGCGCGCCGGTGTCGCCGCCCTTGGCCGGCGCGTGACTCTGCCAGATCGTCGGGATTGTCGGCGGCGAGAATGTCGGCGAGATCCGCGTCCGGCGTCTTCACGCTGTGCGGCGCGAAAGTCGTGATATCAATCGGCCCGGCCCAGTCGTCGCGGTGCTTGATCAGCAGCCAGCTGCGCCCCGGCTGCCCTGATTTCGCACCGTAACTGCCGCCGGTCTTCACGAGCACCCACGATCCCTTCAGCTTGAAGCCATCGAGGCTGAAACTTCAGGTCGCCCTTCCTCAGCGCCGCATCCACGTCGTCGGTTTCGGGATGCCAGGTTCCGCGATCCCACAGCATGACGATGCCGGCGCCGTAGCCTTCCGGAATGACGCCTTCGAAGGTGCCGTACTCGATCGGATGATCCTCGACGTGCATCGCGAGGCGCTTGTCGGCCGGGTTGAGCGACGGACCCTTCGGCACGGCCCATGACAACAGCACCCCGTTCCATTCGAGCCGGAAGTCGTAGTGGAGGTGCGAGGCCAGATGCTTCTGGACGCAGAAGAACAGCCCGTCCTTCGCCTTCTTCGTTCCCTTCGCGCGCCGGGTCGCCGGCCGGCTCGGGTGTCTTCGTGAAGTCGCGCTTCTTCTTGTATTCCTCTAATGCCATCGCGTGGGCCGCCTCCCGGTCAGTGTACGGTCTTCGTCATAGGCGCGCACTACTCGGCGCGCAACGTCGCCACCGGATCGACCCGTGTGGCTCGCAAGGTTGGCGCAAGACTCGCCGCGACGACGAGGACGAGGACGAAGCCGGTTGCCGCAGCGAACGTTGCGGTGTCGCGCGGCCCGATCCGAAAGAGCAGCGCCTGCAGCGTCGGCGTCCACCACATCGCGGCCGCGAGCCCGGCCGCGCTCCCGAGCACCGCCGGCCCGAGCGCACCGCCCAACACGAGGCGACCGATCCCGGCCGCACTCGCGCCGAGGGCGAGGCGAATGCCGACCTCTCGCGTGCGCCGCGACGCCTGGTGGCTGACGATCGCGAAGACGCCGACCGCGGTCAGGATGATCGTCAGGAGCGACAACGCGCTGAGCAGCGTGGCGAGGAATCTCGGTTGCCCGAGCGTGGTTTCGAACAATCGGAAGTCGCGCGTCGTCACGCCTACGTTCGGAAGGAACGGCGCGGCCAGGGTTCGGATGTCGTCTTGACTCAGCGGTCGCGAGCCAGTGCGCAGGTACGGCACCATGCGGAGTCGTGCGCGGTCCGAACGGAATGAACGCACTCCCGGCTCCGGCCTCGCGATCGAGGAGGGTCGTGCGGACGCTGGTCACCAGGCCGACGACGGTCCTTACCGTCCGTCGGAATCGCGAACCGACTGACCGAGCGGGTCGTCGTTGGGCCACAACGCTGCCGCCGCGCGCGCATCGACGACGGCGATCGGCGCGTTGCCGAATGCCTCGCCATCGTCGAACAGTCGCCCGCGCACCAGCCTCACGCCAAAGACGTCGAAGAACGTTCCCGCCACGGGATAGGCGACGAGCCGCCCGACTTTCTCCGTCGAGTCGGGCCGATCGGCGCGCGCGGGCAGCGTGTAGGCGGGGACGCCCGCAGCGACCGTCACGCCGGTCGAGTAGCGCTGGCGGAGCGCTTCGTACAGCGCCCGCTGCGCCTCGATGCCCCGCTCGCGGCCAGGCCCGGTCACCAGATCCATCGGCAGCTCGAGCCCGATCTCCGTGACGCCGAACGGCTGCCAGCCGAGCGGCTGATAGGCGAGCGCGACGAAGCTCCGCACGATCAGAGTCCCTGTCACGAGCAGCGCGACCGCAAGCGCGGCCTGCGCGCCCACGAGCCACTGCTCGGCGCGTCCGGCGCGCTCGGTCACCGTCGTCGTTGGTTGGAGGCTGGCCCGAAGGTCGGCGCGCGAAGCGACGAGTGCCGGGACGACGCTGAAGATGGCCGCGCCTCCGATGACCAGCAGGACGGCGGCGGCAATGACGCGCGCATCGAGGTCGGCAGGAAGCAGCCGGTAGACATGAACGAAGTCCGGCGTCTGCGCCATGATGGCGTCGAAGGTCCACCCGGCGACGACGATGGCGGCCGCGCCGCCGGCCACGGCAAGCAAGCCCGCTTCCACGATCAGTTGGCGCCACAGCCGCGCCCAGCCGGCACCCATTGCCTGGCGGACGCCCAACTCACGCCGCCGCGCGTGCAGCCGCGACAGGAACAGGTGGGCGAGATTCGCGCATGCGAGCAACAGCACGCAGCCGGTTGCGCCGAGCAGCATCAGCAGCGGCGTGCGCACCGGTCCAAACAAGGCATCGCGGAGCGGCGTCACGGTCACCGCCCGGCCTTGAGGAAATGCCGGCAGCTCGCGTTCGGTGGCCGAGACGATGCCCTGCATCTCCGCGGTCGCGGCCTCGATCGAAGCGCCCGGCACCAGACGCCCGATCATTTCGGCGAGGAACCGCGGATCCGAGGCGCGAGACGCGTCGGCGAGCACCGGAACCAGGAAGCCCGGTTGCCGATTGACCGTCTCAGGCATGAAGAACGTCGGCGGCAACACACCGACAATCTGAAACGACCGCGGTCGCGACCCTTCGAGCCGCAGCATCTCGCCGATGATGTCGGCCCGCCCGCCGAACACCGATTGCCAGAACGCGTGGGTCACGACGGCGACCTGAGCGGGCTCCTCGCGGCCGCGGTATTCGTCGGCGGCGAACAACCGGCCGAGATGTGGCTGGACCGC
This sequence comes from uncultured Acidobacteriota bacterium, assembly GCA_963841895.1. Classification (GTDB taxonomy): domain Bacteria; phylum Acidobacteriota; class Vicinamibacteria; order Vicinamibacterales; family UBA2999; genus JACCSI01. The sequence continues at coordinate 23,282 of CAWJEO010000014.1, read as the reverse complement.
GAGCACCTCGAAGAACCGCGGGCTCACGCCATAGCCGAGCGCGATCTGATCGCCGACGCGACCGACCGCTTCCGTCGTGAACGTCGCCGCCCGCATCGACCGCAGCGCGGGCTCAGCGCGCACGTAATCGGCGAGGCGGATCATGAACGGCGTCCCTGTTGCGGCCCGCACGGCGGCGCGCGAATCGCCGCCGCCGAACGCCCGGACGCGAACGACGCGGTCCGCATCCGGAATCGGCAGGGGCCGAAAGAGCATGGGATCGGCGAGCGTGAAGACCGCAGTGGTTGCGCCAATGCCCAGGGCGAGCGTGACGACGGTCGCAAGCGCGAAGCCGGGGTGGGCCTTGAACTGTCGCAGGGCAAATCGCAGATCGTCGAGCATCGCGATCCTCCGGGATCTCCGGCACGGAGTTCAGGGAGATCGGCGGATCGGATTTGATCGTTCAACAATAGACTCCCTGATCTCTCTGATCTCCCTGTGCTCACAAGCGCCACGAGTCGGGGTGGCGCGAGTGTAGTCAATCGGCGACGTGCGGACAGCTGTTCGCATTCGGACAACACAACACACGGAACTGAACAGCACCGCCTCGTGCGCTCCACATCGCGCCTCGAAACAACGCTGCGAAACACGGCGTTCCCGCTTGCAGAGCTCGTTGACCGAGGATGGCGTTTCTGGATGACCTTCGGCTCGCGATCAGGAGTCTGGTGCGGACGCCGGCGCTCCTGGCGACGCTCCTGTTGTCGATCGGGGTGGGGATTGGCAGCAACGTGGTCGTCCATGGTTTCGCCAAGGGTCTGACCGTCGGCGACGATGACACGGCACGCATCGCTGAACCGCTGCCGTTCGATGAGCGCGATGCGGTTCAGCGGCTCGATAGCCTGCTCGGCATCGCCGCGGGATTGGTCCTGGTGATCGCACTCGGCAATGTCGCGTCGCTGCTGATTGGCCGCTCCGCGGCGCGCGCACACGAGACGTCGATGCGCTTGGCGCTCGGCGCCAGCCGCGCTCAGCTCGCGCGGCGCGTGCTGGTCGAGAGCCTCGCGATCGCCGTCGTGGGCGCGGCGCTTGGGACCCTGGTCGGCGCGTGGATGACCGCGGTAATTCCGGCGCTTCTTTACGTCGAGGATGCAGCCCAGCTGCAGTTCGTTCCGGACCAGTGCGGAGATTGCACTCATCGTCGCTGCCTGCTCCAGCGTGACCGTCGCGTGCGGCCTTGCGCCTGCGCTTTCGATTGCGAACGCGACGCCAGCGGCGGTGCTTCGCCGCGAAAGTGCCGGCGGGTCTCCAGGGATGGCGCGGGTTCGCCAGGCGCTGCTGATCGCGCAGTTGGGGTGCTGCTGCGCGCTCGTCATCTCGGCGGGTCTCATCGTCGAACGGCTGAAGTCGGCGCGAAAGACCACGGTGGCGCACGGCCTCGGCAACGCGGTGCTCGCGACGGTCAACGCGCATCCGAACGTCGGGCTTGCCTACTTCGCCGAGATCGAGCGCGTGGCGACGAGCGAGCGGCCGCAGCTCGACGCCCTGGCCTGGACCGCGACGCTTCCTGGAACGCGACCGACGTGGCGGTCGTACCGCGCTGAGCCGCCGGGCCTCGAGTGGCGAACCGTGCCGCTCCACGCGGCCGTGCTGACCAACGAGGTGCTGACGCAACTGAGCCTGCCGCCGCGCGAGGGACGCCTGTTCGGTCTCGCGGACCGCGGGTGCCTCGTTGCCGTCGCCAACGAACAGGCCGGCGGCTGTGCTGTTCGACGCGAATACCGTCGGTCGAACGGTGGAGGATCCGTCAGGTCAGCTCGTGACAATCATCGGCGTCGTTGGCGAGAGCGGCGACCGTGGACACGCCAGACGTGCCGCCGCGGATCTTCTATCCGGCCCTCGAAGCGGTGCAGCCCGCAGCCATCGCCACGCGCGCGTTTCCGCGCCGCAGTCACGACGCCGCTCCAATCGATCGATCTCGACACACGTGTCGTGTCGGAGGCCTACTTCGACGCCATGGGTGCGACGCTGTCGCCGGCCAGCTGACGCCTGCCAGCGGCCGCTCGGCATGCCGCGTCGGAGTTCTCAATGAACAGGCGGCGGATCTGTTCTTCGGCGGCAATGCCGTCGGTGGCGCCATCATCGACGCTGAGGGCAGCGCACCGAGATTATCGGAGTGGTCCGAACGCCGCTTGTTGGCGCGTTCGAGCGCAGGATCGAGCCCGCCATCTTTCTTCCCATGGCGCAGGACTGGGTGCCGCAGATGACCGTGTTCCTTGGTGCGCCGGACGTCAACGACGCGATGCTCGCCGCGCTGCGCGAACGTTTGGAAGCGGTCGAGGGCCGCGGCCGCCTTCCGCCCACCGTCAAGACGCTGGAGACGTATCTCGGCGAGACTGCGCTGGCGCCTCTGCGCATCGCCACGGCGATTGTTGGCGCTTTTGCCGTGACGGCCGTCCTGCTCAGCGTGATTGGCCTCTACGGTGCGCTCGCAGAGGCGACGCGGCGTGCGTAGCCGGGAGCTGGCGATTCGTGTCGCGCTCGGGGCACGGCGATTCGACGTGCTGGTGCTCATCCTCGGCGAGGGCGGCCGCCTGGTTGCGGCAGGAAGTGTCGCTGGCATTGCCGGGTCGCTCATCGTGTCCGAGCGCCTGATTGCCGCGACGCCCGGCGGCGCGCAATCGTTCTGGTGGGCGTGGCTTGCGGGACCGCTCCTGCTTGCCGTGGCGGTCGTGATCGCGAGCGTGTTGCCGGCTCGCCGAGGCGCGATGGTCGATCCGCTAATGGCCCTTCGCGACGATCTATGAATCGGTCGGGGAGGCGGAGAGTGGGTCACGGGAGGTCGTCCCTAACTCCCTGATCTCCCTGTGATTCAAAACGAACTCCCTGATCGCGTCAACGAGAAGCAGCCGTGCGGCGAGTGCAGCCAGCACGACGCGTCGGCAGCATGCGTGTCGCGCCTGAAAGACTTGAGTGTCACGAACGGCCCTCGTGACAGCGCTTGGCCGACGAGTCTGTTGGTCGCCTCGTCGCGCACGCCGATCGCGGAGTAGATCGCGACAAAGCCGATGATCTTCGCGGCGAGCGCGTCGGGCGTCTCGCTGCTTCGACAGCAGAATCATTGGACCCTTGCCGATCGGCCCCGGTCCGAACGCGGCGGTGATGGGAACGACCATGCGGCCCGCCGGATGCATGCGCGTCGAGCCACGACGCCAGCGGATGCGTCACGCCGGCGTTGACGAGGATCACGTCGAACGACTCGTCGAAGCGCTCGCCGCGTCGCCGTGGCGGACCTCGACCCACGGCATATCGATCAGATTCTGCCGGGCACGTTCGGCGAGGCCAGGATCGACTTCGACGGCGACGACGCGTCCGGTCGGCGCCGACACAGTGGGCGAGGAGCGCCGTGTAGTAGCCGAGACCCGCTCCGATGTGCAGCACGCGGTCTCCGGCGTTCGGGCGCAACGCATCGATTGCCATCGCCACGACGCTCGGGGCGCCGTTGAAGAGCATGCGCGAGGCGTCGATGGCCACGGCGACGTTGTGATGGACGTGCCGCGGGTCGGCGTCGGGCGTTTGCCGCGGCGGTGCCTGCACGTCGGCCTCGCCGCGGACCGTCCATGGTCCGGCGGGAGAAATCGCTCGCGCGGGACGGTGGCCAGCGCGTCGATGACGGCCGGCGCGGTCAGGTTCGCGACCGCCTGAATCTCTTCCGCATAAAAGCGTCGCTGGGCGTCGAGGACGGTCATTTCTTCTCTCGTGCGTTTCGGCTTGGCTGCGGTTGTGGAACATGCCGTGCGCGCGGATGTGCGCGGCAATCTCTGGGCTGATCGCGATCGCGGTCGGCGGCGTCTGCCACAAGTACGTGCTCTTGCCCGCCGCTCGCGGGATCAGCCGGATCTCGCCGGCCTCGTTCAGGCGCTTCAGCACCGTGTGAATGGCGGACAGATCGTTGGAGTACACCGAGAGATCCATGCCGATCCCGAGCAGTCGATCGCGAACGTCGACGGGCGTCATCGGCAACCCGCCGCGCAGCACCAGCCGGCACGCGTCGGTCAGCCCGAGCGGGACCGTCGGTACCAGGCCGAGCAGTCGTGACAGGTTGCCGATGGTTTGCGCCAGCTCGGACAGCCGGCGATCGATGGTGCGACGCTCGTCGCCGAGCCGCTCGTATTCCTTGATCGCGGCGTCGAGTGCGGTGCGATACGTCTCAGCAGTCACACACGCACTTATACATAATGTATAAGTGCGTGTCAAACTGCCGACGGCGATCGGTCCGGCCTTCGACCGCTGCAGACTTTCCAGTACCACCGCCGCGCGTGCAGCGTGGCAAGAAGCGCGTACAGAACCGCGAGGTTCGTGAGGGCAAACAGTAGCGACGCGTTCTTCGGCGACGCCAGCGGCGTGAACACCGTCGCGTAGATCCACGCCTTCACGCTGACCTCGCGCGGCGTGGTCCACGAGCACGACGCCCATCAGTCGCCCGACGAGGCCCGACAGGACGAAGAGCAGAATCGCGTTCCGACCGAGCGCGACGAAGGGTTCGCTCGTTGCCGCTCGCCAACCGGCTGGCTGTTCGTCAGACCACCACGAGCACGCGGCAAGGACGATCGCCGCGAGACCGCCGGTGAACATCACGTAGGAACTGGTCCACAGGCTCTTGTTGATCGGGAACTGCAGCGACCAGACGAGGCCGAGTGCCACGCAGGCGGCTCCACCGCCAATCAGACGACGACGCCACGTCGAGGTCGACACGCGGTTGCGGGCATAGCCCGCGATGACGCCCATGAGCGTCGTCGCAATCGCCGGCAGCGTGCTGAGGAGGCCTTCGGGATCCCAATCCGGACGCCAGAGATGTCCACGCATCAGCGTCCGATCGAGCCACGCGCCGAGATTTCCGGCCGGCGTGAGATCGCCAGCTTGACCACCGGGAACCGGCACCGCCTGCAGGAGCACGTTGTAACCAATCAGCAACACCGCGACCACGCCAGTCATCTGGCGAATCGCCAACGCGCGGCGCGGCCTGGCTGGCGATCGCCCGCGCGATCAGCGCCGCGACGACGTAACAGATCGCAATACGCTGCAGCACGCCAGGAATGCGCCAGGTCGCGACCGGAAAGAAGGGAAAGCCCGAGAGAAAGAGCCCGAGCCCGAAGATGATCAGGCCGCGTCGAACGATCCCGCCGACCTGACCGGCCGTCGCCGTCGAGAGCGTGATCGCCACCCCGACCGCAAACAGAAAGAACGGGAAGACGAGGTCGGTCGGCGTCCAGCCATGCCACTCGGCGTGCAGGAGCGGCGCGTAGACGGTGTTCCAGTCGCCCGGATTGTTGACGATGACCATGGCCGCCATGGCGAGGCCACGGAAGACGTCGATGGATCGGAGGCGCAATGCCGGGGCGGGTCAGGGCGGCAGGCGGCAGGTCGCCTACGCCGCCGAAGGCGGCTACGGCGCGGTCGCGCCGAAGCTCGCCTGCAACACTCGCGAGCGACGGCGGATGGGGCAGGTCAGGCATGTGACTCATAAGCCCAGGGCAACGTTTACGGCATACGATACGGCCGGTTTTGCTGGTACAGCGCGAGCTGCGCCCGCAGCGTCGCGACGAGTGCCGCGTCGCGCGTCAGCGTCAGCGCGCGCTGCACGGTTGGCGACGGCGCGATCGAAGCGTCCGGCCGAGGCATACGCGGCGCCGAGCGCCTCGAGGACCTGTGGGTCGTTCTGCGAGGTGAGCGCCGCGGCGCGCTCGCCGGCCGTCACGGCTTCGCGCTGCTCGTCGGGCGTCAGGGTCGCGCGGATCGCGAGATGCCAGGCGACGTTCCGATGCGCCTGCACGTTGCCGGCGTCGGCGTGGACCGCCTTGCGGAAGTGGTCGAGCGCTTCGTCGGCGCGGCCCTGCGCGTAGAGCACGCTCCCGAGGTTGTTGAGCGCGCCCGCATAGTCGGGCCGTCGCTCGAGCGCGTGCCGATAACTCTGCACGGCCTCGTCCAGCCGGCCAGCCACAGAGAGCGCAGTCGCCAGGTTGAAGTGGGCTGAGGCCGACTCGGGCTTCAGCGTTGCCGACGCCCGGAAATGCGTGACCGCGTCGCCGGCTTTGCCCAGCGCCAGGTACAGCACCGCGACATCGTCGTGCAGTTCGGCGTCCGACGGGTCCTCGCGCAGCATGGTTTCGTAGCCGATGACGTCTTCGGCGGTCATCTTCGCGGTGATCTCCTCGGTGAGCGGACCGCGATCGCGCATCGCGGTCGGCGACGACCTGCAGCCACAGATCGCCCATCTCGTCGAACGATCGCTGGCCCCAGTGCACGCGGCTTCGGGGGGACCTGTGGATTGCGCGGATTCTCGGCGCGAGTTGTCGTAGGTGTAGCGCATCGACAGCCGCGTGCCCCTCGGCAGCGCAATCGGCTGTTCGTAGCGATAGACGTGCTGCCACCGGAAGTCCCAGTCGTCGATGCGAATGAGCGTTCGCTCGCGTCCGTCAGGGAACGTCGCCGTGCCCGATGGCTGACTTGAGTCGATAGTGCGCGTGCGGCTGCACGGCCTGCAGCGTCGACGTCGGTGGGCAGCACGTAGGAGTCGGTGATCGTGTAGCGGCCGCTCCGGCTGGAATCTCGATCCCCTGCGATCCGAGACGGAGGATCGTCGGCGTCCGCGTCGGCGGGCGATCGCCGAAGAACAGACCGATGCGCGGCCGGACCAGCTCGCGGCGCGCCGCTCGGCTGCATGTGCAGCTGAACGACGAGGTCAGTCCCAGCCTCGAGCCGCCACGCCATGTCCGGCGTGACCAGCGGCGCCAGTCTGCCCTGGTGTCCAGCCGAGGAAATGTCCTTCGGGATACACCGCCGATCGCGCCATCAACCCGTCGTAGCCCGGCGCCGGATCGCGGGCGTCGAGCGCGCGCGAGCCAGCGGTTGCGATCGAGCCGGATGTTCGCGTGATGGACGACGCGCGGATTGCCCGGCTGGAATTCGAGGCCGGTGATGTACTTCGTGCCGCTGATCGGGCAGCGGCACGACGAAGATGCGAAACGCGTCGCTCGGACCGGCGTCGAGAGCATAGGCCTCGGGCAACGTGACGACGAGATCGGGCGTGCCGAGCTGCCACCCCTCAGCGAATCGCGGCGGTGAGGGCAGCTCCGCACGATCGCCTTCCGGCACACCGTCGTCCACCCATCGACGCAGCGACGGCGAGCTCGTCGTCGCTCAGCCGCTTCTGCCCGACGAAGCCGGCGGGATCGGAGTCGGCCTTCCACGGCGGCATGTAGCGGCGCTCGGTGACGGCGACAATCTGGCGAGCGCGCTGCCGGACGTCGTCGTAGACAGCAGGCTGAACGGCGCCGCTCCACCGGGGCGATGGCACGACGCGCACGTGTCGAACACGATCGGCGCGACGTCGCGGGAGAAGGTGATTGAACTGCTATGCGGCCGCGCGTGTGAAGTCGCGAGTCGATGGCGCAAGCGCAGCGCGAAGCGCGCAAAAGACGCTGCCAGCTAGCAAGGTCTGGAAACGACGGGTAGGCCTTGGCCGGCTTGAAGTCGGAATGATGCAGCCGACGGCGCGGGTTGGCGCCGCGACAGCTCCGGCGTCGTGCCAGGCGTCCGCGAAGCGTGGCACGGACGATCGACGCCCAAGCTCGGCGTGCCTGTCGTCGATGCGGCCGCGGTAGAGGGTCTGGCCCTTGCCGTCGACAAGCGCGACTTCTGGCGTCACCGTGACGCCGAGTTGACGCACGAGATCGTGCGCGTTGTCGCGAAGCGCGGGGAGCGGCAGCTCGAACTGCGCGGCGTGCCGGCGGACCGTGTCCGCGGTCTCCCGTGGATTGACATACACCAGCCAGAACTGATGCCCTGTTTCCGGTAGGTCTGGTACAGGCGGCGAATCTCCGGCGCGTAGCGATTGGCGATTGGACAGTCCGTCGTCGTGAAGACAAACGCGGTGGCGCGACGCCCGGCAACTGGCTGGAACGGATCGACGGTCCGGCCGTCGAGATCCGACGACGCGGGTCTGCGCTTGCGCAGCGGCCGCTACGACGAGATGACGCGCGATGAACGCGCGATCACAGACGGTACGCAGTCCTGCTTCACGCAAGTCAGTGTATACAAGCTGCTCGACGGCATGACACGGAAACGGTCCCGCGCGCCGACGCCCGGTCGAGACAGCCCCTGCGACAGTCCGCTTCGCTCCGGGTCCGTGGATGCGTGTTCGCGGTGGCGCTCGCCGTCCGGCTGCTTCACGTCTGGCAGATGCAGGGCACGCTGTTCTTCGCGATGCTGATGGGCGACTCGCGCGGCTACGATCGCTGGGCCGCGGAGATCGCCGGCGGGCGACTGGCTGGGCCGCGAGGTCTTCTATCAGGCGCCGCTGTATCCCTATTTCCTCGGCGCGCTCTACAGCCTCTTCGGGCGCGACCTGCTCCTCGTTCGCGTCATCCAGGCGGTGATCGGCGCGGCAGGCTGCGCCGCGCTTGCGGCCGCCGGACGCCGCTGGCTGACACCTGCCGCGGGCGCTCGTCGCCGGGCTGATGCTCGCGCTCTATCCGCCCGCGATCTTCTTCGACGGCCTGCTTCAGAAGTCGGTGCTCGACGTGTTCTTCGTCTGCGCCGCGCTTGCCGTCGTCGCTCGCGTCAGCTCCGGCGACGCCGCCGCGGTGTGGTGGGCAGGCCTCGGCGTCGACGCTCGGCGCGCTCAGCCTGACCCGCGAGAACGCGCTCGTGCTCGTCGTGCTGGTGCTCGCCTGGGCGGTCTCGGATCGGTCGACACGCCGCGCGGCCTCGGCAAAACCGCAGCGCCATCGCCTTGCCGCGGCGCGGGCTCACCGCGCTTGGCCTCATCGCCGTGCTCGGACCGGTCGTGGTGCGGAACAACCTCGTCGGCGGCGGCCTGTATCTCGACGACCAGCCAGTTCGGATCGAACCTCTTCATCGGGAACAACCCGGCGGCGGACGGCAGCTACATGTCGCTGCGGACTGGGCGCGGATCGCCGGAATACGAGCGCGTCGATGCGACAGCAGCTCGCCGAGCAAGCGACCGGACAGCGCGCTCACGCCGAGCGAGGTGTCGTCGTATTGGACCGGCCGGACGCTCGACTACATTTCCGCGCAGCCGGTGACTGGCTGCGTCTCCTTGCGCGCAAGGCGCGGCTGCTGGTCAGCAGCGACCGAAGATCATCGATACCGAGAGCCAGGAGAGTCACGCTGAGTATTCATGGCCGCATTCGCTTCCTCGGCCCCGTCTGGCACGCCGGCATGGCGCTGCCGCTTGGAGTGCTCGGCGCGTTCGTGCTCTGGCCGGACCGGCGTCGGCTCTGGCTGCTCTACGCGATGACCGCTGGCTACGCGCTCGAGCGTGTCGCGTTCTTCGTCGTCGCGCGCTACCGGCATCCGCTGATGCCGTTCGTGCTGCTGTTCAGCGCGGTGGGTGCGATCGCGCTCTACAATGCAGTCGTCGAGCGCATCGCCCGCGACCTGCGGCTGGCGTTGATCGCGGCGGCGGCCTTCGCGGTGATACTCCAACTGGCCGCTGTCGAGGCCGGCACGCCGCAGGCCATCACCGAGAACAACCTCGGCACCGCGTTCCAGGAGGACGGCCGCCCGCAGGAGGCGATCGATCGCTACCAGCGGGCTCTGGCGTTCGATGCCGACTACGCACCAGCGCTCAACAACCTCGGGACGGCGCTGCGTGCCGCGGGCCGGATCGACGAAGCGGTGCGCACGTTCGGCCAGGCGCTTGCGCGCAACGGTGCTGGCGCGAGCGTCCACTACAACCTGGGCAATGCGCTGATGGCGCGCGGCGACGCGGCAGGCGCGGTCAAGGAGTTCGAGGCGGCGCTCGCCGGCAATCCGAAGTTGGTCGAAGCGACGAACAATCTCGGTCAGGCGCTGGCGGCGTCGGCCAGAACGATCGCGCGATCGAGACGTTCCGCAAGGCCATCGCCCTCGACGACGGCTCGCTCATCGCGCACCGCAACCTGGCGAATGCGCTCGCGTCGAGAGGGCAGGCGCGCGAGGCCGCTGCCGCACTTCGAACGCGCGATCGTCCTCGCGCCGGCGGACGCCGCCGTCCGATACGACTACGGCAGCCTGCTCGTCGAAGTCGGCGCGTTCGACGCCGGCTCGACCGCGCTGCGCGAAGCCATCCGGCTGAAGCCAGACTACGCCGAGGCGCACAACAACCTGGGAATCGCGCTCGCCTCGCAGGGACGATTGCCCGAGGCGATCACGCACTGGGAGGAGGCGATTCGGCTGCGGCCGGATTTTGCCGACGCCCGGCGGAACCTGGAGCGGGCGCGGAAGTAAGACGTTTCGAGGTTCCGGGTTTCGAAGTTCGGGTTTCGAAGTTCTACAGTTCGCAGTTCCGAGGTTTCGAGGTTCCGAGGTTCGAGGTTCGAGCTTCGAACCTCGAAACCTCCGAACCGCCGAACCTTGAACCTTCGAACCCCGAAACCTCGGAACCTCGAAACCTCGAAACTCGAAACGCTCTACCAGCGCGTCTGAACGTTGAACCCGATCATCCGACCCTGCATGATGCTGTTCGGGCGCAGGAACGACGATCCGGCGTTGAGCGCGTTGGTCGACGCGTAGGTGATGATGGCGTCGGTGTTGTTCACGTTGAAGATTTCGAGCGACGGCGTGACGCTGAGCCCCCGAAGCGGAACCTCCGTGCCACCCGCAGATCGAGCTGATTGATCCGCTCCGTGTACACCGTGTCGCCGTCGACGAGATTCACCGTCAGCGAGGTCTGGCCGAACACGGTCGCGGGCAGAATCGACCTGGCCAGCGGGGCACGGGGCCGGGCAAGTGGCCGGATAGGTCGTGCTGCCACGCGTCGGCCACCAGCGTGCGGCTGCTGGCGGTCCCGTGGTTGCTCTGGAACACGCCGCTCAGCGTGAAGTCCCAGGGCAGCGGCAGCGAGCCGGAGAGCTTGAAGCTCTTGCGGTACGGGACGCCGTTCTGGAAATCGTCGCAGAAGCGGAGCGTGTTGGGGTCGTCCGGCGCCGTGCAGGCGACGTCCAGCTGCCGCTCGACCGCCAGCCCGCCAAACAGGTTGATGCCGCGGCCGGGCCGCGCGTTGAACTCGAAGTTGAACGACTCGTATTGCCGTTCACGCTCGGGGTCGAACGTGTCCAGATTGCGCGTCGGCCGTGCTCTCGAGGCGTGCGCGCGTACACCTGAATCGGCTCGCCCGACTGGGGGTTGTAAACCGTGTACGGCGTGTAGTCCGCGAGGGTGTAGCTGCGGTTGATCGTCGTGGTCAGGTTGTGGAAGTTGCCACGGAACCAGCTGACCGTTCCCGACAGGCGCGGCAGAATCTCGTGCTGGAGCTCGAGGGCGCTCTCGAGATTCCACGTCCGCGGATAGGCGCCGTACTCGTTGAGCGCGACGGCGCCGAAATTCGGCGCGAGGCCCGCGAGGTCGATTTCGCAGCCCGGCTGTCAGGAACACGCAGTTGGTCACCGTGCCGTCGGGGTTGAACGTCCGCGTCCCCTCCGCGATGTCGTCCCCGTTCAGATCGCGCCATGGCAGCGAGGCCGACGTCAGCGAGGCCAGCGGGTTGTAGTCGGCCGCAATGCCCGTCGTGCGCGACTGGTTGTAGCGGTTGAGCGAGTACTTCGAGCGCCGTCTTGCCGTTGCCGAACAGGTCGTACACGGCCGCGAACCGGGGCGCCCAGTCGGTCCAGTCCGGACGTTCTCGATCTCCTCGAATTGGCGCGCTGGCGCCCACCGTCCGGCGGGAGACGAACTCGCGTGGACTTTGGCGTTGACCGTCTCCCAGCGAATGCCGGCGTTCAGGGTCATGCGCTTGAATCGCCACGAGTCCTGGGCATAGATCCCGATATCGCGGTTCAGCCGCTCGCCGTACACGAGCGGCGTGTTGCGAACGATGACCGAATCCGGCACGGAGTACCTCGGTGTGCCGATGGGACTGCGATACTGCTGCGTGAGGTCGGCGTTGGCGTCGACGCTGTGCCAGAAGTCGCCACATTGATACTGGAAGCCGAACTTGATGTTGTGGGATCCGGTGACGTACGACGCCGAGGCCTGGAAGTTCTGCCGCTCGGGGCTCTGCGTGTTTTCGGACGTGGCCGCCATTCGCCGGCCGCCCTGCAGATTCTCGAGCCTGCGACGCGCTGGCGTACCAGGCCTGGCTGAATCGTGGCTGGCCGACACCGGGCCGATAGCTGTTCGTGTAGTACTCGAGGTTGCTCGACCATCCCGCTTCGACGCAGCAGCTTGCTGCTGACCGTTGACGTCCATTTGACCTGCGCGGTGTGATACGCGGGCGAGAACCACTGCAGCGAGGCCTCCTCGGGATCCTCGTTGCTCTGCATGTCGTGGCCGCGATACTTGTCGATCTCGTCGAAATACGCGGACAGTTTGTTCCGCGCGCGTCATCTGCCAGGTCAGGCGCGCCAGCCCCTGCTTGATGAACTGATCGTCGATGCCCTGACTGCCGTCGTCGAAGAAGGTGTTGGCGATCTAGGTGTTGACCGTGTTGTACCGCAGCGGTGGCAAAGAACCAGAGCTTGTCCTTCTTGATCGGGCCACCCTGCGAGAACGTCGCGTCGATGATGCGGTCGATGGCGTTGCCGGCCTGGAGCCCCGCGTCGATATGGCGCTCGGTCAGATTGTCTCCCTGCCAGCTCCCCGGGCCGAATCGAGTAGCGGAAGTCGCCCGCGAAGCGGTTGCCGCCCTCGCGCGGGATCAGGTTGAGACGCACGCCGCCCGCGGACGTCTCGGCGTTGATCCCCGAGGTCTGATAGCTCATCTCCTGGCTCATCGCCTCGTTGGTGTAGGCCTGCACGGCGCCATCGAGCTGCAGCCCGTTGATCGTCATGCCGTCGACCATGACCGTGTTGTTGGCGGCGGTCATCCCGTGCGTCGACATGTAGGTCTGCTGCATGGCGCGGGCGCCGCCGACGTCGGGCAGGTTGAGGTTCACGCCCGGCACGAGCTGGCCGATCGACTGGATCATGCGCCCGCTCGGCAGCACGTCGATGGCTTCGCGGTCGAGGACGGCGGTGTGCACGGCGGTCGTCGAGTCGACGAGTGGCGCTTCGCCGGTGACCGTGACCGCCTCGCTGAGCTCGCCGACCTTGAGACTCGGCGTTCACGGTCGCGGTGAACTCCGCGCTCAGCTGGATGCCGTCGCGGCGGACGGTCTGGAAGCCTGGCAGCGAGAACGTCACGATATACGTGCCAGGCCGCAGATCGATGATGCGGAACACGCCCGATGCCGTCGGTGATGACGCGTCTTCACCTTCTCAATCAGCGCATCGCTGGCGGCCTCGACGTTCACCCCGGGGAGGACGCCGCCGGAACTGTCTTTGACAACCCCGGTGATGCCGCTTTGCGCGTCGGCAGCTGCGGGCAGGAAGGCGAAGACCAGGAAGGCGGTGACTCTCACCGCTGAGCGAACTGCACGCATTTCGGCTCCTCCAGAAAACAAACCAACGACACCCAACCGGGCAGCGGCAGTGGGAATCCGCCAGCCGGGCACTGACCGAACGTCGCTGAACCGTAGAACCAAGCCGAAAACGAGATGAGTTGAATGAGCGTGACGAGGCTACGCTTGTGGCCCCCGGAGGTCAAGGCGAATTGTCTCTAAATGCCTCTTACAGAAGGATTTCGGCATGAACCGATAAGCAGAATTGAATGGTGACAGGACTCTGACCGATTCTGTAAACTAAAGTGTCCCGCGTGTTACCCGTACGCTGACACCGCTTCCGTCGAAGGAGTGAGCGATGGCGCATCTTGAAGTCCGTGGCCCGATTCGGTTGGGAGTTCTGGTCGCCGGCACCATCTTGGCGTTTCCGTTGCTGGCACAAGCCCAATCGTCCAGCCCGGCCCCGACGTTCACGAAGGACGTCGCGGCGATCTTTCAGGAGAAGTGTGAGGCGTGCCACCGGCCCGACTCGATCGCCCCGATGTCGCTCGTGACGTATGAAGAGAGCCGGCCCTGGGCCCGCTCGATCAAGAACCGGGTCGCCGCGCGCCAGATGCCGCCCTGGCACATCGACAAGAACATCGGCATTCAGCATTTCCAGAACGATCGCTCGCTGAGCGACGCTCAGATCGACACGATCGTGCGCTGGGTTGATGCCGGGGCACCGAAGGGCGACCCGAAGGACATGCCGCCGCCGGTGAAGTGGGCCGACGACAACGTGTGGAACTTCGCCGCGCTGTTCGGCGGCCCGCCGGACCTGATCGTCAAGTCGCCGGTCTACACGCAGCGGGCGATGGCGCAGGACGCATGGTTCAAGCCGGCCGTCTCGACCGGCCTGACCGAAGCGCGCTGGGTCCGCGCCATTGAAATCCGCCCCTCGACGGTGAAGGGCCGCAAGATCACCCACCACGCGCTGGCCCGCCTTCAGCAGACCGAAGCCAACAGCGACGAGCCGCGGCCGGCGCCGGGCGACGATCCGGGCGCGGGCCTCTTCATGGAGTGGGCCGTCGGCAAGCAGGGCGAAATCATGCGTCCCAACTCGGGCAAGCTGATGCTGCCGGGATCGAAGATCGTCTTCGACATCCACTATTCAGCCGCGGGTGAGGACATCACCGACTCCGTCGAGCTCGGCATCTACTTCTACCCGAAAGGCCAGGAGCCGAAGTATCGCCAGGCGCTCGCGCTCTTCAGCGGCATCACCGGCGGCAACCGCTCGCTGGATATCGCCCCGAACTCGGTCTACGTCGGCACCAACCATCACGTGATGCGCAAGGCCGGCCGCGTCGAGAACTTCCAGCCGCACATGCACCTGCGCGGCAAGGCGATGTCGATGGAGGCCATCCTCCCGAACGGCCAGACCCAGATGCTGAGCATGGTCAGCAACTTCAACTTCAACTGGCACAACAACTACGTCTACGCCGACGACGCGGCGCCGCTGCTGCCGAAGGGCACGATCCTCAGGATCACCTCGTGGCACGACAACACCGCCGCCAACAAGGACAACCCCGACCCGAACCAGTGGGTGGGCTGGGGCGACCGGACCGTTGACGAAATGGCCCATGCCTGGGTGAACATCACCTACATGGACGACGAGGACTTCAAGGTCGAACTCGAGAAACGCAAGACCAAGACCTCGACGACCACCGAGGCGCGACAGCAGCAGTAACGGTCGCTGTGCACGATCAGGCGCCGCGCGCAAGCGCGGCGCCTTTTGTGTTTCTGGGCCTGCCTTTATTTTCCAACGTTGGGGAGTGTGGGATGCGTCGAGGGAGTTCTCTGCGTTTTCGGATGCGCTCTGCCGTCACCGGGCTGGCGCTGATCCTGTCGGGTTCGCTGGCGGCGGCGCAGCTGCCGCTCCAGCCCGCGCGCGACGCTGGTCAGAGCGTGACAGCGGCATTCGAAGGCTGGTTTCAGAACCAGGACGGCAGCTACACGCTGCTCGTCGGCTACTTCAACCGCAACCTCAAACAGACGCTCGACATTCCGGTCGGACCGAACAACCGCATCGAGCCGGGCGGGCCCGACTACGGCCAGCCCACGCACTTCCTGCCCCGCCGGCAGTGGGGCGTGACCTCGATCAAAGTGCCGAAGGACTTTGGCGACAAGCGCCTCACCTGGACCATCGTCGCCAACGGCCAGACGACCACGTTGCCGATCGGCGTCATCAAGGGCTATCAGATCGAACCGTTCAAGGAGCTGGCGCAGGGCAACGAGCCGCCCAAGATTCAGTTCGATCCGAAGGGGCCGGTGTTCGCCGGGCCTCCCGTCGGCATTGGCGCGACGCTCTCAGGCAGCGTCGGACAGCCGGTCACCCTGAACGCCATCGTGACCGACACGCAGGACAACGATCCCGATCTGTCGCCGATCCAGTTGAAGCAGCCGCCGATCACCGTCTTCTGGAGCAAGTATCGCGGCGTCGGCGATGTCACGTTCGCCGCCGCACGGCCGAGTGTCGACAAGGACGGGAAGGTGACGACCACCGCGACCTTCTCGCAGCCCGGCGACTACATGCTGCGGCTCCAGGTCAACGATCGCTCCGGCGAGGGCGGCGGCGGTTTCCAGTGCTGCTGGTCCAACAGCGCACGTCAAGGTCACGATCACGGGGAGCGCGCCGACCAAGTAAGAAAGCGCCGCAGCCACATAGATTCACGTGGCCGTCCTGCTCCTCTCCACCTACGACCTCGGACACCAGCCGTTCGGCCTGGCGTCGCCCGCGGCCTGGCTCCGACGCGCCGGCCACCAGGTGCTGACCTGTGACCTCTCGCGCGAGCGGCTGACCGAGTCGCACGTCCGCGACGTCTCGCTCGTCGCCGTGTATCTGCCGATGCACACGGCGACGCGGCTGGCCGTGCCCGTCCTCGATCGCGTCAGGGCGCTCAACCCCGAGGCGACACTCTGCGCCTATGGCCTCTACGCGCCACTGAATGCGTCGCTGCTGCGCGACCACGGCGTGTCGGTCGTGCTCGGAGCGGAGGCCGAACAGGACCTCGTCGATGTCGCCGCGCGCTGCCAGAACCGCGAGCCGATCGCCGATCGTCGATCGCCGCCCTGCCGCGCCTGGCCTTCGTCGCGCCCGATCGATCGACGCTACCGCCGCTGGCTCGTTATGCGACGCTTCAGATGCCCGACGGTTCGCGCCGGGTGGCCGGCGCGACCGACGCGACCCGGGGCTGCAAGCACCGGTGTCGGCACTGTCCCATCGTGCCGGTCTACGACGGTCAGTTTCGCGCCGTGCCCGCGGCCGTCGTCCTGGCCGACATCGATCAGCAGGTCGGCGCCGGCGCCGAGCACATCACGTTCAGCGATCCGGATTTCTTCAACGGGCCCACGCATGCGCGACGGATCGTCGAGGCGCTGCACGAGCGGCATCCGGCGCTCACCTACGACGTGACGATCAAGGTCGAGCATCTCCTGAAGCACCGCGAGCTGCTGCCGGTGCTCGCGCGGACCGGCTGCCTGTTCGTGACGAGCGCGGTCGAAGCCGTGGACGACGGCATCCTGGAGCGGCTCGAGAAGGGGCACACGCGAGCCGACTTTGTCGCCTCGGTCGATCTCTGCCGGGACGCCGGTCTCTCGCTGGTCCCGACGTTCGTGGCCTTCACGCCGTGGACGACGGTCGAAGGCTACCAGGACCTGCTCGAGACGGTCGCGTCGCTCGGTCTGGTGGAGCACGTGGCCCCCGTCCAGTGGGGGCTTCGCCTGCTTGTGACCGAGGGGTCGCGCCTCCTCGAACTCGACGACCTGGCCTCCCAGACTGGCTCCATTCGATCCGAAGACGCTGACGTATCCGTGGCCGCACCGCGATCCTCGTGTTGACGCGCTGCAGCGCGCAATCATGGGCATGGTCGGTGTGCGCCACACCGCGACTCGCGCCGAGATCTTCGAGAGAGTGTGGGCGCTGGCCGCGGCCGCGGGCGCGCCCGGACACCTGGCCGCCCAGCCGCGGCCCGCCGCCATCAACAGGGCGACGGTGCCGTATCTCGACGAACCTTGGTACTGTTGAGCGGAGCCCAACGCAGAGCAGGTGGCTCTGGTCTAAGACTAGGTGCGATGGGTGCGCCAGGTGCGATAGGTGCACGGGTGCGGTGCGGTGCGACGGTGTGCACGGGTGCACAGGTGCGAGGTGCGGCGGTGCGTGCGCACGGGTAGCGCGAAAGGCCGATGCGGCGAGTCCTTTTTTTAGCAACGACGACCGGGTATCAGACGCGGATGTTCGGCGAAGCGGCCGAACGGCTTGGCGTGAAGCTGGTGTTCGCCACCGATCGCTGCGATCAGCTCGAGGATCCGTGGTGGGACGGGGCCATCCCGATTCGTTTCCATCAGGAGGCATCCGCCGTCCGCGACATCGTGGCCGTGGCCGCGACGTCGCCCTTCGAGGGCGTGCTCGCGGTCGGCGACCGGCCGACGGTGATTGCCGCCTACGCGGCGCACCTTCTGGATCTGCCCGGCCACCCGCCTGAGGGCGCGAGCGCCGCGCGCGACAAGCGGCTCACCCGCGAATGCCTCAAGGCTGCCGGCATGCCGGTGCCGTGGTTCACGGTGGTCCCGGCCACGTTGGACCCGCGGCCGATGGCGGCAACGCTCGAGTATCCCGTGGTCGTGAAACCGGCGGCGCTGTCCGGCAGCCGCGGGGTGATGCGCGCCGACAATCCCGCCGGGTTCGTGCTGGCATTCGAGCGGCTCCGCCGCCTTCTCAACGAAGACGACGTTCGCGCGATGCAGGACCCGGCGGCCGAGGACATCATCGTCGAGTCGTTCATCGAGGGCCGTGAGTTCGCGCTGGAAGGCGTGCTCGAACGCGGCGCGCTGCGCACGCTGGCGATCTTCGACAAGCCGGATCCGCTCGAAGGGCCGTACTTCGAAGAGACGATTTACGTCACGCCATCGACCGCCGATCCGGCGGTCCAGGACCGGCTGTGCCGAAGCGTCGCGGAGGCGACGCCAGGCGCTCGGGCTGCACCACGGTCCGGTGCACGCGGAGTGCCGCGTCAACGACCGTGGCGTCTACGTGCTCGAAGTCGCGGCCCGGCCCATCGGCGGGCTGTGCGCCCAGGCGCTGCAGTTCGACGGCCCGGACGGTCAGCGCGCCGGCCTCGAAGAACTGTTGTTGCGACACGTCCTCGGCGAGAGCATTGCCGACTGGCCGCGCGAAGCGCCAGGCCTCGGGCGTCATGATGATCCCCATTCCCAACGGTGGGATCTTCCGCCGCGTTCACGGCGTCGACGCCGCCCGCAGCGTCGAGTCGGTCATCGAGGTGCGGATCACGGCGAAGCCCGACCACCCGCTCGTGCCGCTGCCGGAGGGATCGAGCTACCTCGGGTTCATCTTTGCCAAGGCGCCGACGCCGGCGGGCGTGGAGCGCGCGCTCCGCGAGGCGCACGCCTGCCTGACGTTCGATATCGACCGCCGGCTGCCGGTCGTCTGATCGGACGCGTCGATCAGCCCTTCGACTGCTGTGGAACGTAGCCGGGCGGCAGCGCCGCGCCCTCGCCGAAGAAGAAATCCTCCATGTGCTTGAGGATGATCTCCTGGGCATCAGCCTGCCAGGGCATCAGGCGGTATTCGTTGAGGATCATCTTCTGACGCTCCTCCCAGAGCTTCCATGCCTGGGCCGACACGTTCTCGTAGATCCGCTGCCCGATCGCGCCGGGCCAGGGCGGTGAGTCGAGACCCGGAAGCTCCTTCTGAAACTTCACGCACTTCACGGTGCGGCCGGACGTATTGCCGACGGGTTCGGGATTGATACCGGTGGGGCCGCCGCACATGCTCATGGCGCTATCTGTGACGCGCAGGCACAACGGGCGCGTTGCCCACGTCTAACATCACGTGACCGATTCCCCCGAAGAACGTCACAGTCTGTGCTGGTATGGGCGCAAGACCACAGAGATCCCGACGGACGTCGGGTTCCACACCATCGTCGACGGCCATCTTCTGTACTGCGCCCACCCGATGCTGCTGCCGATCGTGGGACTTGCCTTCGACGTGCACAATTGTCTGGGGTGCGACTATTTCCGGCCGCGGCGATCGTCACCAGCCGACCGGGCGTATTGATCCACACCATCGTCTAACTCGACTGTAGTGAAACGTTTCACTCGTCGGGGTTGTGGCAGATCTGCTCAGTTGGCCTCAAGGGCAATATTTGCAACAAGTTAGGAGAATTTTTCGGCGGTTGGCTCAGCGGCACGGCCCTTGCCAAAGAAGGGATGCAGAAGGGAGCATCACCGTGAACGAAACGCGCAAGGAACGTCGAGGATTTGCATCCATGTCTCCTGAAAAGCAGCGGGAGATCGCCAGTAAGGGTGGTCGTGCGGCGCACCAGAAGGGGACGGCTCACGAATGGTCGTCTGACGAGGCGCGCGACGCGGGCCGCAAGGGCGGGATGGCCAGCCGCGGCGGCCGGGGCAAGCTCCCCGTTGCGTCGTCGACGCCGGTGGACCTTCCCACGCCGATCGACCCGACCGAACCCGCCGCGTAGGCCAGCGGCCGCCAAGAAGAAGAGCCGCGAACGAAGGGCGGAGACCACCAACGTGGGAGCGTCGCCAGCCGCTCTCAGCGTGTTCTCTGTCCTTCGTTCGTTTTACTCACCTGCACGCGCGCATCGTTGAAGCACGCGCCGGCACCGATATCGGTCAGCGAGTCGGGCACGAGTGCGTTCGACGTGTAGCCGTTGGTAAGGTTGCGCCGCCACAGCCCCTTGGGTAGCGACACAGTGCCGCGCCGCACCAGCGGCGTCAGGTGCACTGCCACGCGCACCTCTCCCAGCTCGTTGAATACCCGCACGTCATCGGCGTCCTCGATGCCGCGCGATTCGGCGTCGTCCGGATTCATGTCGAGCCTGACGTCCGGCCGCGGCAGCTCGCCGAGCGTGGAGCTGATCGTGCGGTCGCTGGCCGGCGAGATGAGCGCGAGCGGGTAGTCGTCGGTCGCCGGGTCCGGCTGAAATCCATACAGTCCCATCGGTGCCTCGCGATCGAGCGCCTCCGGAAACAGATGCACCTTGCGATCGGACGTCCGCGGGAAGACGTCCACGAACTGTACCGGCCGGCCCTCGAACGGTGGGTTTGCCGTCCCCTGTTCGCGTAGTTCGTCGCCGTGCGGGGCCGGGAGCCGGTCGAGGATCTGCAACATCGCGTCGAGCTCGCCTTCGGGATCGCCAGGCTGGCTCGAGTCCGAGGCGCCGGGTGAGTTCAGCAAATACCTCCGGGTTCGACCTCGAGTCGCCGACCTGCTCGATGACCGGCCGCGCGAGCTGGAGCGAGATCGGACCATAACCTTTCACGAACTCGTAATGCTCGAGGAACGTCGTCGCCGGCAACACCACATCGGCGAAGAGCGCGGTGTCGGTGAGCACCTGATCGAACACCACCGTGAACAGATCCTCGCGCGCGAGCCCTTCGAGTACCGCGTGCTGGTTCGGGAGCGTCACCGCGGGATTGCAGTTGTAGACGAACAGCAGCTTGATCGGCGGACCGTCATGGTTCGCCCATCAGCACCCGGCCGAGGTGATTCATGTTGATCGCGCGCGTCGGCGGTTCCGGATCGCGGACCCACGAGCGATCGAGATTCCATGACGCCGAGTTGCTCATCGTATAGCCGCCGCCGCGGACGCCGAACTTGCCGGCCACCGCCGGCAGCGCCAGGATCGCCGTTGCCGCGCTCCCGCCATTGCGGTTGCGCTCGAGGCCCCAGCCGCACTTGACCACCGCGGGCGAGCTCGCCGCGTACCACTCGGCAAGCGTCTGCAGCGCCTGCACGCTGACGCCGCTGGTTTCGGCGGCGCGCTCGAACGTCCACGGCTCGGCTTTCTCGCGCAGTCGCTCCGCGCCGGTCGTGTGCTCGGCAAGAAACGCGGCGTCGGCATGGCCTTCGACGAAGAGATACCGGTGCAGCGCGAGGGCGACGACGAGATCGGTGCCGGGTTTCACCTGCAGAAACAAATCCGCCTGACGTGCGAGCGTTGTCCCGCGCGGATCGATCGCGACCACGCGCGCGCCTCGGTCGCGGGCCTCCTTCAGGAACGGCATGATGTGGATGCCGGTGGTGGCTGGATTGACGCCCCACAGGATGATCAGGCGCGCCTCCGGATAATCCTGATAGCTCGTCGACGCCATCTTGCCGTAGAGCGCGGCGTTGGCTGCCCCGGTGGGCGCGGCACAGACCGTGCGGAGCAGGCGTGAGGCGCCGAGCCGGCGAAACAGAATCGCGTCGGTCGAGTCCTGCGTCAGCAGGCCGTTCGATCCGCCGTAGCACAGCGGCAGGATCGCTTCGGCGCCGAACTGACTCGCGCGACCTCCTGCGATCTTCGACGGTGATCAAGCTCGAGCGCGTCGTCCCACGTCGACGGCCGGAATGCGCCGGTGCCCTTGCCGCCACGGCGCGTCGCCGGACGAAGCAGGCGATCGTCGCCGTAGACGCGCTGGTGAAACTTCCGGACCTTGGCGCAGATGTAGCCGCGCGTGATCTCGTTGCGCGGCGATCCGTCGATCTTCGTGATCCGGCCGCCGCGCAGCGTCACGTTGAGCGTGCAGGCGTCCGGGCAGTCGAGCGGACACGCGGTTTCGACGTGGGATTCCGGCGGGGCGACGGCTGGCTTCGGCATGTGGATTACACCGATTGAATCAGATTACGCAGAGACAGTATCCGCAGATTACGCGGATTACGCGGATTTAGGACATCTCACCCACGGTCCTGAACGCCCGCCGGCTCATCACCGGCAACCTGATCATCACGATCCTAAGAGAATCCGCGTAATCCGCGTAATCTGCGGATGATCCGTCCCATCTGCCGACAATCCTTCCGCGTAATCCAATTCCTATCTGCGTAATCATTTCATCATGGCTATGAGCCGAAGTGACCCCGCACGTCGTGATTGTCGGCGGAGGATTTGCCGGGCTGGATGCCGCGCGCGCCCTGCGCAACGCGCCAGTATCGGTGACCGTCGTCGATCGCCGGAACCATCATGTCTTCCAACCGCTGCTGTATCAGGTCGCGGCGGCGGCATTGTCGCCGGGCGACATCGCGTCGCCAATCCGGTGGATTCTTCGCCGTCAAGCCAACGTCCGCGTGCTGATGGCTGATGTCATCGCTGTGGACCCGGCCGGACGAGCGATCGTGATGGACGACGGCGAGCGGCTGGCCTACGACTACCTGATCCTCGCGCCCGGCGCCACCCACTCTACTTCGGCCGCGACGACTGGGCCGCCCACGCAAAAGGACTCAAGACCCTTGACGATGCCCTCGCGATGCGGCGGCGGATGCTGCTGGCGTTCGAGGAAGCCGAGAAGGAGGAGGATGCGACGAGGCGGCGGCACCTGCTGACGTTCGTCCTGATCGGTGGCGGGCCCACCGGCGTCGAGCTTGCGGGTGCGCTCGCGGAGATCGCCCGACACACGCTGCGCCATGAGTTCGATCGAATCGATCCCGAATCCGCGCGCATCGTGCTGATCGAGGCGGGCCCGTCCATCCTCCAGGCATTTCCGGAGTCGCTGCGCGATTCGGCGCGGCGGGCGCTTCGTAAACTTGGCGTCGAGGTCTGGGAGAACGCGCGCGTTACCGAGGTGGAGGCCGAAGCGGTTCACGTCGGCAACGATCGCATTCCGGCGCACACGATCTTGTGGTCGGCGGGCGTCGCCGCCTCGGGACTCGGCAAGTCTCTTGGGGTGCCGCTCGATCGTGTGGGACGGGTGGAGGTAGAACCCGATCTTCGATCCCCGGCCACCGCGAGGTTTTCATTGCCGGCGATCTTGCGAACTTCACGCATCAGACCGGCGCGCCGTTGCCAGGCGTCGCGCAGGTAGCCAAGCAGCAGGGCGCGCACGCCGCCAACAATATCGTGGCGTTGGTCGCCGGTCGCCCCAGGTGCG
>CAWJEO010000013.1:0-192007 GCA_963841895.1 uncultured Acidobacteriota bacterium | reverse complement strand
GAGTGACACCGTCGTCAGCTCACTCGTGTCGCTGTTTGGGTCGAACAAGGTGAACGAGGCGCGGGTGGGGTCCACCTACAACACCACCGACAGCTACTCGCCGCTGACCGCGGACAGCGGCGTGGCGTCGCGGACGCCAGACTTTTCGAGCGTACCGGTCTCGGTCAGCCGCGCCGGCGTGGGCAACACCGGACCGCCCACGGCCCTGCCGCAGAACCTCGTTGAGAAGCGGCTGCAGTTCGTCAACAACTTCTCGATCCGCGCTGGCGCGCACAGTGGAAATTCGGCGGCGACGTCATCCAGTCGTGGCGCTTCGTGACCTTCTTCAACAACTTCGCCGGTTCCTCTACGTTCGCCGCCGGCACGCCGTTGCCGTTCAATCCCGCCAACCCGGCGACGTCTCCCTTCCAGGTCCCCACGCAGAGCTTCGGCACCTCGGGGTTGAACTTCAACGACACGATGGGTGCGCTCTTAGCCCAGGACGACTGGGAGATCGCGCGCGGCGTCACCTTGAATCTCGGCGTGCGCTGGGACGTCGACACGCTCATCCAGGGCGAATTCAACAACATCGCGCCCCGCGTCGGCTTCGCATGGAACGTTGGCAACACCGGCAAGACCGTGATTCGCGGCAACACCGGCATCTTCTACGACACGCTCGAATCCTCGCTTGATCAACCGTGAGTCGAACTTCGGCCCGGTCGGCCAGGCGTCGCTCGACCTGCGGCAGGGTGATGCGCTGTTCCCGACCTTCCCCAATCGCCTGACCGCGTTTCCATCCGGAGCCGCCACGGTGCCGCGAGCCACCGTCACGGTCCCCGGTCTACGAGGGCGACGACTTTCCGTTCAGCATCGGCGACACGCTGCCACGCACGGCACCGTATTTCTTCAACTCGACGATCGGCTTCCAGCGCGAGCTCGGGCCCGAACTGGGCGATGTCGGCCGACTACGTGAACGTCCGCGAGCCACGACCTGATTGTCCACGCTCGACCTCAACGCGGCGCCGTCTCCTTCCCACTCAGGGCCGGGCCAGACCCGGACCGTGGCGCCGGCGAATCTGCAACGGCCCTACGGCGTGCCCAATCGTACCGGCGGTCCCTATAACATCGAGTTCACCGGCTTTCGCGATCTGCACCTGCAGTTCAACGGCGGCGAGACGCGGATTGCAGCGCGCTCAAGCTCGGCGTCGTGCGCCGCGCGTCGTCACTCTATGAAGTGCGCGTGAACTACACCTACAGCAAGGCGCGCGGCGACACCGACAACTTCCGTCTCACCGAGTCGTTCGTCCCTGGCCTGGCCGACATCGACGGCGACCGCAGCTACCAGCAGGGGCCGAGCGCGCAGGACACGCCACACAACCTCACGGTCAGCGGCTACGTCCGGGCGCCGTGGGGATCAACGTGGGCGGCATCCTCACGAGCCGTTCGGGCTTCCGGTACACGGGCCTCGTCGGCATCGACGCCGACGGGGACGGGGTGACCGGTGGAGCGTTCGGTGACCGGCCGGCAGCGCTGACCCGCAATTCGTTCCGGTATCCGACCCGACGGATTGGACCTGAGCGTGTCGAAGCAGATCACGCTGGTCGGTTCGAACCGCATCGAGCTGCGCGGCGAGGTCTTCAACGCGCTGAATGCCAAGGGCGTGACCGGCGTGAACAACACCATCGGCCTCGACGTGAACAATCCGCCCGTGACGTTTGGGCAGGTCACCAACCGCCAGGGCGCGATCGAAGGACAGCTTTCCATCCGCTACCGGTTCTAGGGCGAGGGATCATCAGGGCGCCGGCCAGTCCCGCGCGCCGGCCGGCGGTTCCCGGCAGGAGAGCAGTAATGACGAAACCGATGTAGGAGCGCTGTCGATCCTCGCCATCGCTGCAGCGACGACTGGTCTGAGTGCCCAGAGCGGCGTGATCGCGATCCGCGGCGTGACGCTGATAGACGGCACCGGCCGCGCGCCGGTGCCTGGTGTCACCGTGGTGATTGACGGCAGCCGGATCCGGGACGTCGGGACGACGGTCACCGCGCCCGCCGGTGCAACCGTGATCGACGGCACCGGCAAGTTCCTGATCCCGGGCCTCATCGACGCGCACATTCACCTGCGCGGCGGTCGGGGCGGCGGGAGCACGCGGACGGCGGCAGACCGCGAGGCCGACGGCGTGCGGGCGTTGCACAGCTACCTGTACGGCGTGACGACCGTCTTCGATGCCGGCAACGCGGCCGAGTTCATCATGGCGCTCAGGGGCAAGGAGCAGTCGGGCGCGATCGTGAGCCCGCGCATCTTCGCGACCGGCGGCACCGTCGCCAGCCCCAACGGCCACGGCGGGCCCTTCAACATCGAAGCCTGGCCCGGCGACCGGAAGCTGCTGGACGAGCACCTCAAGACCAAACCCGATCTCGCGAAGATTGGCCAGGACGAGCACGGCTGGGGCACGCGGCCGCAGATCACCAGCTGTCCGAGGAACTGCTCGAGAAGATCATCCGCTACTACCACAGCAAGGGTGTGCGCATCATCATCCACACGTCCAACGAGCACAATTCCATCGAGGCGATCTATGCCGGCGCCGACACCATGGCCCACCCCGTGATCCAAGCGCCGATGAGCGAGGAGTACGTGAACTTGATGCGCGTCAAGCGCGTGCCGACGGTGTCCACGCTGACCATCGGCGAGAATTACAGCCGTGTCGCCGAGCACCCGGAGTTCGTCGATCAACTGCTCTATGCCGAGACGATGGAGGCGGACGAGCGGCAGCGGATCAAGACCGAGGAGTCGGCGAAGCAGAAGGAGAACCGCTGGGCGCAGTGGATGAAGGTGATGACCCCGGTCGCGCAGGACAACATGAAGCGGCTCAACGAGGCCGGCAAGGACATCGTCGCGGCGGGGACCGACCAGACGTCTGGCCCGGCGCTCCACCGCGAGCTCGAACTGCTCGCCGGCGCCGGCATCAGCCCTGCCGATGTCATCGTGATCGCCACGCGCAATGCGGCGCGCGCCCTTGGCAGACAGGAATCGCTGGGGACGATCGAGGCCGGCAAACTCGCCGACCTGGTGCTGCTCAAGGCCGACCCGACGCGAGACATCAACAACGCCAAGCTCGTCGACACCGTGATCAAAAACGGCCAGGTCATCGACCGATCCAAGCTGGATTTGCCGGTGAATCGACGCCCGGCCACACGATAGACGACCCGACGCACCGCGTCGAACGGTCTGGCTGACGACAAGGAGGCCACATGGGCATTCGCACGTTCTCGGCTGCCGCGCTGCTGCTGACACTCTTGGGAGCGCGCGCAGACGGACAGACTCCGCCGCGGTTCACGGTGGAGGACATGCTCGCGATGCGGACGTTCGCCGGCGGGCAGCCGGTGGCCATCTCCTCGACCGGGCGCTGGATCGCCTACGTCCTCACCGATCCGGACGACGAGTGGAACGTGCAAGAAGGGCGGCCGACCGGCTATGTGTCGGTACAGACGCTCGGCGCCGCAATCGGCGCGCCGCGCGCCCTGACCTCTGGCGCGGTGCACAGTGCCTTTCCGGTGTGGTCGCCCGACGGCCGCCGGCTCGCGTTCATCCGCGAAGAGAAAGGCACCGGTCGCGCCGTGATCTGGGATCCGGAGCGCGACCAGATGACCCCGGTGGGCGATCCCTTCATGGCGCGGATCGAGCTCGCGCCGCAGTGGGATCCATCGGGCAAGACGCTGTTCGTGGCGGCGGCGCTGCCCGACGCGCCGGTCGCGCCCTACCGCGTCCGATCGGTCAAGAACACCGATGCGCGCATTCCGGGCGACCAGTTCTTCACCAATACCGCGACGACAAAGCTGGTCGCGATCGAAGTGACGAGCGGCGTCACGGCGACCCTGACGCCGACGCCGATCGTCCTGCGCTCGTTCCAGCTGTCGCCGACCGGGCGTCACATACTCTATGTTTCGCCGAGCCCGGAGACGCTAGGCATCATCGGCAAGGAGCAGAACGACACGTTCGTGTTGGCCGTGCCCGCCGCAGGCGCGCTCGACACCCGCGCGCAAGCTCACTGAGCGGGGGCGGTTTGCCTGGGCGGCCGACGGCCAGCGTCTCACGGTCGTCAGGGGTGGGCGTCTGATGCTGCTGCCGGTCGATGGCGGCGAGCCCAAGCCCTGGCTCGAGGCGTTCGACGCTGTCGGTCGGCGAGCCGGTGTGGTCGCCCGACCGCTCGCGGTTCGCGACGCTCATCGCCGATCCGTCGGTCACGGATCCGGAGCTCGAACCGGTCAAGGCCGGCATGTACACGACCGCACAGCCGTTCATGGACCTGTATCTCGTGCAAGCCGACGGTTCGTCGAAAAACCTGACGACGGGTTTCACCGATCAGGTCGCGAATCCGGTGTGGAGCCCTGACGGCAAGGCGCTGTTCTTCCGCGCCGTCAACAACGCGAGCTACGACGAGACCATCTACCGCTACACCGCCGCCGACGACAAGCTCGAGCCGATCGCACGCGGACAGGAGTCGTTTTCGCGGCTGCAGGCCGTAGGCAATGGCCTCGTCGTGTCGGTCGAAGCCGCGACGCGTCCCACCGATCTCTGGCTGCTCGGTGCGGGCGAACAGCGCACGCGCATCACGACATTGAATCCGCAGCTGTCGCGGTTCTCGTTCAGCAAGCCCGAGCTGTTCCACTTCGACAACGCCGACGGCGACCGTCTCGGGGCGCTGCTGTACAAGCCGGCCGGTCTCGGCCCGAACGACAAGGTGCCGGTCATCACTTGGATCTACGAAAAGATGACGCCGGCCATTCACCGGTTCAATGCGCGTGATCAGATGTTCATCAGCCATGGCTACGCGATGCTCATGCCGAACGTCAGGGTCAAGGTCGGCCAGACCGCCGACTCCTTCGAGAAATGCGTCGTGCCGGCGGTCAATGCGGTGCGTCAGATGGGATTCACGAACGGCAAGTTCGGGCTGTGGGGTCACAGCTTCGGCGCGTATGCGACGTCGAACCTGATCACCCGCACCAGCATCTTCGCGGCGGCGGTGTCCGGCGCGACGCCGCCCGAGCTGTTCCGCAACTGGGCCAGCGGCCGCGATCGCGACTCGCGCAACATCGAGACGGGCCAGGCGCGAATGGGTGGCAACCCATTCGAGTTCCCGGAGCGATACCTGTCGCAATCGGCGTTCTTTCATCTCGACAAGGTCACGACGCCGGTGCTCATCCTGCACGGCGAGAAGGACCTCACCATTCTCTTCGGCGAAGGCGAGATGATGTTTTACGCGCTCAGGCAGCTCGGAAAGACCGCCGAGTTGGTGTCGTACGCGAACGGCGATCACAGCCTGTCGCGGCATTCACGTGTGGACGCGCTCGACGTGAACCGGCGTATTCTCGACTGGTTTGCCCGCTATCTCCAGCCGGCCGCGGGCTCGCGGACGCAATGACGGCGAAGGCCGCCGACGAAAGGATGCCGCACTGATGGCAGAGGCTTCGCAGCACCCACGAAAGGCCGTGCAGGGGCGAACCCGTGAATCGGTTCGCACCCATTTGCGGATCGCCACCTGTTACAACCTGTTGATGCGCGAGGCGCGTCAGAGAATCGTCAGCCGCTGGAGCCTCACGTTGCCGCAGTTCGACGTGCTGGCGGAGCTGGCGCGCTCGGACGCCCGCGGGTTCACGTTCGTCGAGTTGAGCCGGCTTTTGCTCGTGACCTCGGGCAACCTGACGGGCATCGTCGATCGGCTGGAGCAGCAGAAACTGGTCGAGCGCCGGCCCGACGCGAAGGACCGCCGCGTAATTTGTGTGGCGCTCACCGACAAGGGCCGGCGTGTCACCGACGAGGTCCTGCCGGCACACGCCGCCGACATCGAAGAGATCCTCTCGTTCATGCCGCGCGCGGCGCTGATGCAGCTCAGCGAGTTGCTCGGCCGCCTCCGCGACGGGCTCCACGCCCGGGCGGACCGCGATCGTCCGCCGGCGGCGCGCAAGCGTCAGGCCCCGTTGCGCCGCGCCGGATGATGGCCGCGCCGGGAGCCGCACCGCATGACGACCGCTGACACCGGCGCTCCGCTCGTCGTCACCGAGGACGGGCTGCAACGTGGACTGACCGAACGGCAGCTCACGATGATTGCGATCGGCAGCGCCATCGGCGTCGGCCTCTTCCTTGGCAGCACCGTCACCATCGGCCTCGCCGGTCCCGGCGTCATCGTCACGTATCTGATCGGCGCGACGATTGCCTTGGTGATGGGCTACGCGCTCGCGGAAATGGCCGTCGTGCATCCGCTCGCCGGCTCGTTCGGGGTCTACGCAGAGCTCTACCTCTCGCCGTGGGCCGGCTTCGTCGTTCGCGCGACGTATGGATTCATTCAGATCCTGGCGATCGGCGCGGAGGTCACCGCCGTCGCGATCTACTGCGCTTACTGGTATCCGGATATCCCGCAGTGGGTCTGGGCCACGCTCGCCTCGGTCGGGCTCCTCGTGGTCAACACGTCGAACGTCCGCCGGTTCGGCGAGTTCGAGTACTGGTTCGCACTCATCAAAGTCGTGGCGATTCTCGCGTTCATCGCCGTCGGCCTCGGCATTGTCATCGGCTTCGGTCCTGCGCCTGCGGTGGGGTTCGACAACCTCTTCAACGGTCCCGGCGGCTTCGTGCCACACGGGTGGACCGGCGTGTGGCTCGCGCTCACCCTTGTCATTACCAGCTACATGGGAGTGGAAGTGATTGCGGTGACCGCGGGCGAGGCGCAGAATCCGGCCCAGTCGATCCCGCGGGCCATGCGCACCATGGTCCTCCGGCTGATCATCTTCTACCTTCTGGCGATGGGGGTGATGCTGATGATGACGCCCTGGAACCAGATCGTCGAGGGCGGCGGCGGAATCGCAGGCAGCCCGTTCGTGCGGGCCTTCACGTTCGTCGGCATTCCCTACGCGGCAGGCGTGATGAATCTCGTTGTCATCAGCGCCGCCTTGTCGAGCGCGAACTCGAACCTGTATTCGACGACGCGGATGCTGTTCTCGCTGTCTCGCTCAGGGTACGCGCCGTCGTGGGTGTCACAGGTGACGAGCGCGGGTGTCCCGCTCCGCGCCGTGGCCGTCGCAAGCGGCGGCATGGTCGTCGCCATTCTGCTGGCCGTGCTCTCGCCGAATCAGGCCTTCCTCGCCCTGTTCGGCACGGCAGTCGCCGGTATGCTCTTCATCTGGATCGTGATCCTGCTGACCTATCTCAGGTTCCGGGCGTCGCTCGGGCCCGAACGGGTCGCCCGCCTGCCGATTCGCCTGCCGGCCCACAAGGCCGCGGCGGGGTTCGGCATCGTGATGCTCAGCGCCATTGTGATCACGACGTTTTTCGTGGATGGCTTGCGGTATACCGTGCCGTCGTTCCTGCCGTTTCTCGCGGTGATATCGCTGTTCTACGCCCGGGCGCGGCGGCGCGGCGTTGCCTGACGAGGGCCGACGTGCGCAGACGATTAGCAGTGCTGCCAGGGAGAGGGCGACGGTCAGACCCAGCCAGGGACCGGACGGCGGCGGGGGTTCTCCTGCTCGGCGATGATCTCGGGCAGCCGCTTCATCAGCAGCCGCATGCCCGGGGGGAAATCCTGCGGTTTGAAGGTCACGGCGCTGACGCAGGCCACGCGGTAGCTGCCTTCGCAGACGAAGCGGTCCATGTCCCGCTCGCGAACCTCGAAGAGATATCGAATACGCCGTTCGGTGAACTCCTGTACACCGATGCCGACGGTGAGCACTTCCTCGGCCCGTGCCGGCGAGCGAAATCGGCATGTCGCTTCCAGCCGCGGCATCAGGATGCCGAAGTCGCGCACCAGCTCGAGCCGCGTCCGGCCGAGCGCGCGAAACAGCTCGTCCTCCGCTTCCTCGAAAAAGCGAAAGAAGTTGCCGAACCAGACGATGCCCGCGGCGTCGGTATCGGCCCAATGCACCCGCACGTTGACGCGATAGAAGTCGCTCACGCGCTGCACTCTAGAGGCTCCAGCACGCCATGTCCAGACTTTCACCCGACCAGTTCCGCGCGCGCTTCCCGGTGTTCAACCGCCGCGTCTACGTCAACTCGTGCTCACAAGGCGCGCTGTCCACCGACGTCGAGGCATCCATCCGCGAGTGGCTGGAGAGTTGGCATGAGTACGGCTCGCCGTGGGAGCACTGGGTCGGCCAAGTGGACGAGCTGCGCACGCGGTTCGCCGCCGCCATTGGCGCCTCGGCTGATGAGATCGCGGTGATGCCCAGCGCCTCCGGCGGCATCACGTCGATTGCCAGCGCGCTCGATTTCAGCGGCCCGCGCGACACCGTCGTGATGGGCGAGTTCGAGTTCCCGACGATGGCGCAGGGCTGGCTGGCGCAGCAACGGCGTGGCGCCACCATCAAGTGGGCACGCGCGACTGGCGACGAGCTGCCGATCTCGGCCTACGATGCGGTGGTCGACGAGCGCACGCTCATCGTGCCGGCGACGCACGTCTGTTTTCGCAACGGCCACAAGACGGACATCGCTTCGTTGACAAAGCTCTGTCACGACCGCGGCGCGCTCGTCTTCCTGGACGACTACCAGCGCACCGGTTCCGGACCGATCGACGTGCACGCGCTCGGCGTCGACTTCATGGTGACCGGCTGCCTGAAGTACATGCTGGCGCCGGCGGGCATCGGGTTCCTCTACGTCCGGCGCGAGCTGATCGACCGCTTCGAGCCGACGATCACCGGCTGGTTTGGCCGCGTGAATCCCTTCGCCTTTCGAATCGATGCGCTCGACTGGCCGAACGTCGCGCGACGGTTCGAGAGCGGCACGCCGCCGGTGCCAAACGCCTACGCAGTGCTGGGGGCCTTGAGTCTGCTCGACCGGATTGGCTATGCGGCGGTGGAGGCGCAGGTGAGCCGCCTCGTCGAGCGTTACCGGCGCGCGGCTCTTGATGCGGGCTTCGTGGTCCGGACCCCCGCCGCACCGGAGCCGCGGGGTCCGCTGGTCGTGCTGCAAAGCGTGGATGCGCCGGCGCTGGTCGAGCGTCTGGCCGCCAGCGGCATCATCGCATCGTGCCGCGGCAGCGGACTCCGCGTGTCGTTCCACGCCTACAACAATGAGGCGGACGTGGATGCGGTGATCGCGGCGCTCGACGCCAACGCCGATCTGCTCGAGCGCGCGGTCACGCACGCCGGGTGACGCCGGCTGGCGCCTGAGATGTGGCGATGTGGCGATGTCGCGATGTGTTGATCTGGCGATGTCGTTTCTTACATGACGACATCATTACATCGTCACATCGCCACATTCGGGGTCACTGCTGCGTCGCCGGCACCTTTGACGCAACGACTTTGTTCCGCAGCGTGCCGACGCCTGGAATCTCCACTTCGAAGGTATCGCCCGGCTTCATCGCCTGCGTCGTCCCGGGCGTACCGGTGAAGATCACGTCGCCTGGCTCGAGGGTGATGTAGCGGCTGACGTAGCTCACGATGTTGTCGATCGAGAAGATCAGCAGGTCTGCCGTGGTTTCCTGCACGACCTTGCCGTTGTGGCGGCCGATCAACTTGAGGTTGTTGTAGTCCACGTTGGTCACGAGCGCCGGCCCCATCGGGCCGAACGTATCGGCGGCCTTGGCGCGGAACCATTGCAGGTCCTGCTTCTGCCACGCCCGCTCGCTGACGTCGTTGCACGGCGTCACGCCGAAGATGTGGCTCTTCACCTGCGCTTCGGTGATGTTCTGTGCCTTTTTGCCGATGACGATGCAGATCTCGGCTTCGTAGTGGACGTTGGTGGCGTCAGAGGGATAGATGATTTCGCCCTCGTGCCCGATCAGCGAGGTCGGGAACTTGGCGAAGAGCCCGACGTACTTGGCCGGCGACGCCTGGCCGATGTGGCTCTTGTAGTTGAGGCCCGCGGCGATCACTTTCTTCGGTTCAGCAGGCGCGAGCAGCTTGACCTCCGCGAGCTTCACAGTGCGTCCCGTCGGCTTGGCGCCTTCGAACACCGATCCCTGCAGCTCGCGAATGGTGGTCTCGTTCTCGAGGATGCCCCACGCGACGCGGCCGCCGGCCTCGTAGCGCACGTAACGAACCTGGGCCTGGGCGAAGACGCTCGTCGCTGAGGCGACGATCGCGGCCGCCACTCCGGCGACGATCCAACGACTGACGGTCATAGAGTCCTCTTTGCTTGATGGGCGGGCCGCGCCGCCGTTGCCGTGCGGGCGACATTTTACGTTGGTTTCCCCTGAGGCGTCAGACCCGGCCGCGCCCGCCGGATTCGGGCAAAACCAAGACTGCCACCGGCGGGGCGGAGCCATCACTACAGACTCGATGGGCTGGGGCGAACCCCGCTGGTGATAAAGCCGGACCGTAGCGGTGGAGAAGGCATAATGGGAAAGCCCTTCATGGACCTCCGCAATATCCGTAACTTTTCGATCATCGCGCACATCGACCACGGCAAGTCGACGCTCGCCGATCGCTTTCTCGAGACGACGGGGGCGCTCGAGCTCCGAGAAATGTCGGCCCAGGTGCTCGACAGCATGGACCTCGAGCGCGAGCGAGGGATCACCATCAAGGCCCATCCCGTCCGGCTGAACTACAAGGCCGACGACGGACAGACCTATGTCCTGAACCTGATCGATACGCCCGGCCACGTCGATTTCAGCTATGAAGTCACCCGGTCGCTTGCGGCGTGCGAAGGCGCGCTGCTCCTCGTCGACGCCTCCCAGGGCGTGGAGGCGCAGACGCTGGCCAACGCCTATCTCGCCGTCGAGCACAATCTCGAGATCATTCCGGTCATCAACAAAATCGATCTACCCAGCGCACAGCCCGAAGAGGCGCGGCGACAGCTCGAAGAGATCATCGGGCTGGACGGGGCCGGTGCGATTCTGGCCAGTGCCAAGGAAGGCCGCGGCGTTCACGAGATCCTCGAAGCCGTGGTGTCGAGGCTCCATCCGCCGCGAGGGGATGCCGACGCCTCGCTGAAGGCGCTCATCTTCGATTCCTGGTACGACGCCTATCGCGGTGTCGTTGTCGTGATCCGGATCATCGATGGCGTCGTCCGTCCGGGCATGAAGGTCCGGATGATGGCGACCGGCCGCGACTTCGAGGTCGACGAGATTGGCGTCTTCACGCCCAAGCCGGTCCTCGTGTCAGAGCTCGGCCCCGGCGAAGTGGGCTTCCTCGCCTGCGGCATCAAGATCATTGGCGACGCGCAGATTGGCGACACGGTCACCGATGCGATCCGGCCGACGGCGGCGCCGTATCCCGGCTTCAAACCGCTCAAGCCGATGGTCTTCGCCGGCCTGTATCCGGTCGAGGGGCATCGCTACTCCGAGCTGCGCGAAGCGCTGGAGAAGCTGCGGCTGAACGACTCGGCGTTCTTCTTCGAGCCCGAGACCTCTGCCGCGCTCGGCTTCGGCTTCCGCTGCGGGTTCCTCGGCCTGCTGCACATGGAGATCGTGCAGGAGCGGCTCGAGCGCGAGTTCGACATGGACCTCGTCACCACCGCGCCGGGCGTGTTGTACCGCGTGACGAAAACCGACGGGACCGTGCTCGAGATCGACAGCCCGGCGAAGTTGCCCGAGCCGGGGAGTATTTCGGCGATCGAAGAGCCGGTCATTACGGCCATGATCCTCACGCCGTCGGAGTTCGTCGGCGGCATTCTCCAGTTGTGCCAGGACAAGCGCGGCGTGCAGAAGGCGCTCGAATACAAGGCCTCCGACCGCGTGCTGATCAGTTACGAGCTGCCCTTCAACGAAGTCGTGCTCGACTTCTACGATCGGCTCAAGACGATTTCGCGCGGCTATGCGTCGCTCGACTACCATGTCACCGGCTACTGGGAGTCGCCGCTCGTCAAGCTGGACATCATGGTGAACGCCGAGCCGGTCGACGCGCTGTCGATCATCGTGCACCGGGATCGAGCGTACGAGCGCGGCCGCGCGCTTGCCTCAGAAGATGCGCGAACTGATTCCGCGGCAGATGTTCGAGGTCGCGATTCAAGCCGCGATCGGCGCGCGGATCATCGCCCGCGAGAGCGTCAAGGCGCTGCGCAAGAACGTGCTCGCGAAGTGTTACGGCGGCGACATCTCGCGCAAGCGCAAGCTGCTCGAGAAACAGAAGGAAGGCAAGAAGCGGATGAAACGCGTCGGGCAGGTCGAGATCCCGCAAGAGGCGTTTCTGGCCGTATTGAAAGTGGGGGAGCCGTAATGGCCGAGGCGACCTTTCAGAAATCGACGGCGCGCGAATACTTCGAATCGATCGTCGTCGCCGTGATCCTGGCGCTCTTCATCCGCACCTTCGTCGTGCAGGCGTTCAAGATCCCGACCGGCTCGATGGAGCCGAACCTGCTCGTCGGCGACCATCTCCTCGTCAACAAGTTCGTATTCGCGCCGGCGGCGACGGATCTCGAGCGAGCCGTGCTGCCGATGCGGCAGATTCGTCGCGGCGACGTTGTCGTCTTCAAGTTTCCCGAGGAGCCCGAGCGCGACTTCATCAAGCGCGTCATCGGCCTGCCCGGAGAAACCGTGGAGCTCCGAAGCCGTCAGCTGTTCATCAACGGCCAGAAGATCGACGAGTCGTACGCGCACTACCTGTTTCCGCAGGGACAGGACGACGAGGCCGCCGGATTCGACGTGCGCGAGCGCTACGGTCCGGTCACGGTGCCCGCCAAGCACTACTTCATGATGGGCGACAACCGCGACAACTCACAGGACAGCCGCTACTGGGGCTTCCTGCCGGATCACTACGTGAAGGGCCGCGCGCTCACGATCTATTGGTCGTTCGATCAGCCCGCTGGCGAACAGCCCGATGGCGTCGCCGGGGTCCTCAGGACCTTCGCGTCGCTCTTCACCGGGACGCGCTGGGAGCGCCTGCTCAAGCAGATCCACTGACAGGCTGCCAGGTATCGTTCCAGGAACCGCAGTTGCGGGCAATCGTAGTCGTCGCTGTCCGTCAAGTTACAATGCGTCCGTCGAGCCTCTGAAGCTCTCATGGCAACGGACAACATCCATGAAGACCATCCTGGGCCTGATCTTCGCGGCCATCGTCGTGAATGCCTGCGTCCGCATTGGCGACTCGGCCTGGCGCAACTACCAGCTCGAAGACTCGATCAACCAGGAAGCGCGCTTTGGCGAGTCGAAGACGCCGTCGATGCTCCGGCGTAAGGTCATCCAGCTCGCGGGCGATCAAGGCATCGAACTGTCGGAAATCGACGTTGTCGTGGAGCGCCGCGGGACCGAGACCTATGTCTCGCTGCGTACGCCGAAGCACTGAACCTCGTACCCAGCGTGTACGTGCACGACCAGGTCTACGACATCACCATGACGGTCCAGCCGGTCAAGCCGCTGTCCGACGACAAGAAGTAGAACGCATTCAGGGCGCGAGCGATGGCGCGTGCGGCCGCAGCGTCTTCCGTGATGGCGTTCGTCAGCTCGACGATCTCGGCGGCCGCGGCCTGGCGGAACGATCTCGTCGTCGAGCGAGATGATGTTGATCTCGACGTTGGCTGCGGCGCCCGCGGCGGCGGCTTCGAGCAACTCCAGCGCGACGCGCACGTCGCTCACCGCGGATCGGTTGCCATTCGCGGCCACCGGCCTGGCCAATGCAATCGCCTCGCGGGTCGCGCGGACGACGTCGAGAGGAGCCGTGCTCGCGACGTGGAGCGCGTCCTGAATCGCCGTTTTGCGGAGCGCCTTCTCCTCGTCGGTCGCCTTGGGCAGCCGGTAAGCCGTCATGACCTGATCGAAGGCCTCGGCGTCGGTATCGGCGAGCCGCGTCAGCCGATCGCGAACGCCGACGAGCGACGACCCCGCCTCGGCGAGCGCGGCTTTCTCCGCCTCGGCATTGGTGCGGCTTCGCGCCAGCCCGGCGACCATCATCAGGAGACGCCGTGCCCATCGCCGCTGCGATGGCAGAGGCCGTGCCGCCACCCGGTGTTGGATTCGGCGCGGAGAGCGCATCGAGAAACTGAGCGACGGACTGATCGGCGAAACGCGTCATTTGCCGATCACTTTGGCCGCGCGGCGGCCACAGGGTCAAGCGCGTTCTACCCGAGGCATGCCGACGACGATGGCGCCGCGCTTGATCACCTGTCGGATGACCGGCGCGCCGACGCGGACGAGATCGGCAAGTGTGCCATCGACGAGCACGGCGTCCATCTGCTTGCCAGGCTCGAGGCTGCCGACGCGATCGGCGCGGTCGAGAGATGCCGCGGCGTTGATCGTCGCGCCGACCAGCGATTCCTCGAGCGTCAGGCCCATGCCGAAGCAGGCGAGCGTCATCACGAACGGCATCGACGGCGAGAACCCGCCGCCAGGATTGAGATCCGTTGCCAACGCCACCGCGACGTCGTGGTCGATCAGCAGTCGTGCCGGGGCAAAGCGGCCCAGCTTGAGGAAGAACGCGGCGGCCGGAAGGAGCGTCGCCACGACGCCGCTGGCGGCCATTCCGCGCGCCGAGTCGGCGTCGACGAAGATCAGGTGGTCCGCCGATCGCGCTCCGACCCGGGCCGCCACCGCCGCACCCGCCGCTCAACGCGAGTTCGTCGGCGTGGATGCGCGGTTTGAGACCGTGCCGGCGTCCGGCTTCGAGAATGCGCTGCGACTCGTCTGGCGTGAACACGCCCTGTTCGCAGAACACGTCGCACCACTCGGCGAGGTTTTCCGCTGCCACGGCGGGGATCATCTCGTCGATGACCTCGCGCACGAACGCCTCGCGATTGCCACGGTGCTCGATTGGGACCTCGTGCGCGCCCATGAACGTCGCGGCCAGCTCGATCGGCTGTTCCGACGCCAATCGCCGGATCGCGCGAAGCATCCGCAACTCGCTCGCTGTGTCCAGACCGTAGCCGCTCTTGATCTCCGCGGTCGTCGTGCCGCACGCGAGCATGGCGGCGAGGCGCGGCACGGCAGCAGCGACGAGTTCGTCTTCGCTGGCGGCGCGGGTCGCGGCGACCGTCTTGACGATGCCGCCGCCGTCGGCGGCGATCTCGGCGTAGGTCGCACCGGCGAGCCGGCGCTGCAGCTCGTCTCGGCGATCGCCGGCGAAGATCAGATGGGTGTGGGGATCGACGAATCCCGGGACGAGCGTCGCGCCGCGACCGTCGATGTGAGTTCCGGCGTCAGTCGAGGCGGACGTGGCGATCGGCGAGGTCGGCCGGACCGGCCCAGACGATCCGG
The DNA here is from genome assembly GCA_963841895.1 of uncultured Acidobacteriota bacterium. Lineage (GTDB taxonomy): Bacteria > Acidobacteriota > Vicinamibacteria > Vicinamibacterales > UBA2999 > JACCSI01. The sequence continues at coordinate 176,921 of CAWJEO010000013.1, read as the reverse complement.
CCGTTCAACGCGGCGATCGACGCGCGATCGCGACGGCCCGCGTCACGCTGCGCCGCGCCTCGCCGCGGCGCGGATCCGGCGCAGGTGTAGAGGCTGTCGAGATCGTGAACGAGCAGGTCGGCGTCCATCACGCGAGCCCAAGCCGGGCCGCGACCGTCGCGGCAGACATGCCCTTTACTTTCACACGCTTTGAGCGGCTTTTCTCGCCGGTGACGATCGTCGAGCCGGGCCTTGGGGATCTGGAGCTGATCGGAGAGGAAGGCGAGGAGGGCGGCGTTGGCCGCGCCCTCAACCGGGGCCGCGGCCAACCGCACGAGCAACGCATTGTCGCGAACGCCGGCCAGCATCGTGCGGCCGGCGCGCGGAATGATCTTCGAGCGCGACGATCGCGCCGTCGGCGTCGTCGGCAATCACCCCTGTGAGGCGATGTGCCTGCGGCGGTTCGTCGGTACCGTCGCGGCGGGATCCGCCGGCGGTTCGGCGATCGCGCGGACGGTGGAGGAGAATCTTCTCCTCGCGGTGCCGCGAATCCTGTTCACGGACGAACGCCACCGTGTTGTTGAGTGTGGCGATAATGCCTTCGAGGCTGGTCTCGACCTCGCGGCGTTTCATGCGCAGGCCATCGATCTCGCGCTGCACTTCTTCGACGCGCGACTGGCTCTTCTGCAGCACCATTTCGGCGCGGCTCTCGGCCTCGCGCACGATGCGGGACGCTTCCTGCTGTGCGGTTTCCTTGATGTCGTCGGCCAGCCTCTGCGCCGTCAGCAGCGTGTTGCGGAGCGTGCTCTCCTGGCCGCGATGCTCGCCGAGCACCGCTTCGGCCTTGCTCAATTCCTGGCGCAGCCGTTCGTTCTCGCGCAGGGCGTTTTCGTAGTCGTCAGCGGCCTCGGCGAGAAACGCATTCACTTCGCCGCGGTCGTAGCCGCGCATGACGGTCTGGAACCGCTGCTGCCGCAAGTCGAGAGGAGTCACCTTCATGTGTCGAAATCCCCGTCAGTTGCCAAGTTGTCAAGTTACAAGTTCAAAGTTTGGTGCGGAGTGCTTTTGTGCCGCGTCCGAAGTGCCACAGGTGCATCGAGCCGCCGTCGGACCGCCAACTTTGAACTTGTAACTTGTAACTTGTAACTTTCCTGTCCTACCGGTTTCCAAAAATTGCCGACCCGACCCGGATCATCGTCGCGCCTTCCTCGATGGCCACCTCGAAATCGTGGCTCATGCCCATCGAGAGCTCCCGCAGATGGGAGGCCGGGACCCCGCTGTCGATGCAGCCGATCGCGGTGGTCGCGCAGCTGACGGAACCAAACTCGAGCGTCCTCCGGGTTGTCGGCAAAAGGAGGCAGAAGCATGAGGCCCACCACGTGAGCGGCGGTGCAGTGTTGTGCCTCCGCGAGAATGGCGGGAAGGGTGTCGACGGGCGCGCCAAATTTCGTGGCTTCGAGGGCGAGATCGACCTGGACGAGGACGTCGATCGTTCGATCTGGCGGCGGCCGCGGCGGCGTCGAGACGCTTGAGGAGATCGACGCTGTCGACCGAGTGCACGGCGGCGCAATGCTCTGCGGCTTTTCGCGCCTTGTTCGACTGCAGGTGGCCGATCAGATGCCACCGGATCGTCGAGGTCGCCGGCGCTGGCAATCTTGTGCAGCGCTTCCTGGACGCGGTTCTCGCCGAAGTCGCGCTGCCCGGCGTCGTAGGCTTCGCGCACGGCTTCAATCGGGAACGTCTTCGAAACGGCGATCAGCCGGACATCCGCCGGTCTCGTCCAGCGCGAGCGGCGGCTTCGGCGATGCGCTGGCGGACTGAAGCGAGACGGGTGGCGAGCAGCACTGAGAGTGAGCGTAGGGTGCCAGGTGCCAGGGTGCCGAGGAGTGCCAGGGTGCTTATGTGCCAGGGTGCATTGCCAGGGTGCTCGAGCACCCTGGCACTCAAGCACCCTGGCACCCGGCACCCTGGCACCGTCTGGCACGTACCTATTTCTTCAACTGCGCCAGCATCCCCTTCGCCTGCGCGGCGAACTGGCCGTCCGGCGCGAGCTGGAGGTACTTCTCGAACGCGGCAATGGCCTCCGGCAGCTTGCCTTCGTTCAACAGCGCCATCCCAAGCTGGAAGTTCGCTTCGGGATGATTGGGGTTCGCCTTGAGCGCTTCCTCGAACTTCACCTTGGCCTCGGGAATCTTGCCCTGATTCCAGAGGATGATGCCCTGGTTGTAGACCGCGTCGGCGCTGCCGCCGGTGCCGCCAGCGCTGGCCGCCTTCGCGCCCATCGCCGCCGCTTCGTCGAAGCGCTTCTGGTTGTTGTAGAGCGTCGCGAGCGCGTTGAGCGCTTCGGCATAGTCCGCCTTCAGTTCGACGGCCTTCATCCATGCCGCCTCGGCCTGCTTCTCGTCCTTCTTCTGCGAGTAGGCGTAGCCGATGTTGTAGTAGCAGTCGTAGCAGGTCGGCATCGCCGTCGCCGCCGCCTGGAACTTCTCGATCGCCAGGTCGTGATTACTCGCTTTGCTGGCGGCCACGCCCTCTTCGAACAGCTTCTTGAGCTCGGCGGCCTTGGCCGCCATGGCTGGATCGGCGCCGCCAGCGCCGGGCACCAACTTGAAGTTGGCCTCGAAGGTCGCGCCAACGCGCACCCGCGCCTGCTGGGTCTGGGCCCCGATCTTCTCGGCGGTCGCGGTCACCCGATAGTTGCCGGGCTGCAGCCCGATCTGAATGAAATCGCCGCGCCGATCGGTCTTGACCTCGAACTTGCGCGTCACCCCATCAGCGAACTCGATGGTGACGGCCACGCCCTGAATCGGCTTGTCTTCGCCGTCCACGACCTTGCCCTTCAAAATGCCGGTCTGGGCAAACGCCGCCGGCGCGAGCCCGGCGACCAGCGCCACGGCCAGAACGGAGGCATGCAGCTTTCTCAACATGATCGAAACTCCTCGTCGCCGCCCGAGCGGCCGTCACTCAACAGCCCACGGTTCACAGTCTACAGCCCACGGTCCCCGGACTACAGATCCGTACGCCTGCGCGACGGCGCTCTGCACCAAGGACGCTGCACCGCACCAGGCACCGCACCAGGCATCGCACCCAGCACGAGCACCCCGCACCGCACCCGGCACGCGGAACCAGGAACTCGGGACTACTTTTTTCATCATCCTCCCAAAAAACGTCTCGATTGCCCCGAGGTCGTGGGTCACTGGCGCCGGCGGAAACGATTCCAGGAACCGGCGGCCATAGCCCATCGTCCGGAGGCGGGGATCCAGGACGGCGAGGACGCCCCGATCCGTCCGGTGGCGAATCAGGCGACCCAGCCCCTGCAGCAGGCTCAGAATCGCCAGCGGCACCTGGTAGTCGTTGAACGCGTCGCCCCCGTTTGCGGTCACCGCTTCGATCCGCGCCGCGGTAATCGGGTCGCCCGGCGAGGCAAACGGCAGCTTGTCGATGATCACACAGCTCAGCTGATCGCCGACCACGTCCACCCCCTGCCAGAACGATGAGGTCGCCAGGAGAACCGCATGAGGGGTCGTCCTGAACTGCTTCAACAACGTGCTGCGCGGCGCGGTGCCCTGCACCAACATCGGATAGCGGAGCTGGCCCATCAGCACTTCGTGGACGGCGTGCATCATCGCGTAGCTGGTGAACAGCACGAACGCCCGGCCGGCGGTGCGGCGCAGAATCTCCTCTGCCTGTCGGGCGACCGCGTCCGAGAAATCCGGCGCCTTTGGCGGCGGCATCCGCCGCGGCAGGTAGAGCAGGCTTTGCGTCCCGAAGTCGAACTCCGACGGCACCCGCAGTTCCACGGCGTGGGCGATGCCGAGCCGCTGCCGCACGTATTGAAAGGAGCCGCTGATCGCAAGTGTGGCCGAGGTCAGCACGGTCGCGCGCATGCGATCGAAGATCTGCGCCTGGACGATCGCCGAGACGTCGATCGGCGCGGCGCGCAGGAACACGCCGCGGCCGCGCGTCTCGAGAAAGTAGACAAAGGTGGGATCCGCCGCGGCGAGCAGGAACTTGAGCTGATCGCGAACTTCGCCGGCGCGGCGGGCGAAGCTCATGGCGTCCTCGTTCGCTTCTTCCCCGGTCTTCGACCCGCCGGCGGCCAGGGCCATGACCGCTTCGAGGCCGTCGAGTGCCGTCGCCAGCCCCAGGCCGTCGCCGATGATGTCGCCAAACCACTCGGCGGTGACGCGCATCCGGTCCTCGCCGTAGCGCCCGCGCATCCGCCGCGCCATCGCGAGATTGCCGAAGAAGGCGCGGCCATGATCCGCGACCCGCGACGCGGCACGCTGCAGCTCGCCCTCCGGATCGGGCACGATGCCTCTGAGGGCGCGCTCGACGTCGCGCACGAGCTCGTCGATGCGGAAGTTGCTGACCGCGATCCCGAAGTACTGCGTCGCCACGTCCTCGAGCTGATGGGCCTCGTCCAGCACGAGATTCGCGCACTCGGGGATGACCTCCCCGTACGAGCTCTCGCGTACGGCGGCATCCGCGCACAGAAGATGGTGATTGACGATGACGACGTCGGCTTCAGCCGCCCGCTGACGCATGCGGGTGACGAAGCACTGCTGATACTGCGGACACTCGCTGCCGAGACATGTCTCCGCGGTCGCCGCGATTTCCTGCCAGATCCCGCTGTCGTCGGGGAGATCCTCGAGCTCGGCCCGATCGCCGGTCTCGGACCCGGCGGCCCACCCGGCAATCGAATCGAGCAGCCCCTCGGCCATGCTCGCGCGCGCCTGATCGAGGCGATGCAGGCAGACGTAGTTGGCGCGCCCTTTCATGTAGGCGGCCTTGAACGTCACCGGCAGCGTCTCGGCCAGCGCCGGCAGGTCCTTGAAATAGATCTGCTCCTGAAGATTCTTCGTCCCGGTCGAGACGAGAACGCGATGGCCGCTGAGGATGGCGGGCACGAGATACGCGAGCGTCTTGCCGGTGCCCGTTCCCGCTTCGGCGAGCAGCACCCCGCCGTCGGCGAGGACGGCCGCGACCTCGTCGCGCCATGCGCCGCTGCCCGGCGCGTGGTTCGAACTGATCGATTCCGCGGGCCAGAGGCCCGTCGTCCGCGAATGCGTCGTCGACTGCGGTCAGGCGCGCCGATCCGGATACAGGGGGAACTTGCGGCACAACTCTTCGACTTCTGCTTTTACCATCGTCAGCGCGCGTTCGTCAGCCGGGCTCTGCAGGACGCGGCCGATGAGGTCGGCGATGACGTCCATTTCGGCTTCGCGCATGCCCCGCGTCGTCACCGCCGGCGTGCCGATTCTGATGCCGCTCGCCACCATCGGAGGATTCTGATCGAAGGGGATCGCATTCTTGTTCACCGTGATGCCGGCCTTGTCGAGCGCGGCCTCGGCCACCTTGCCGGTCACGCCTTTCGAGAACACGTCGACGAGCATCAGGTGATTGTCGGTGCCGCCGCTGACGAGGCGGAAACCGGCACTGGCGAGGTTCGCCGCCAGCCGTTGCGCGTTGGCGACGATTTGTCGCTGATATGCCGCAAACGACGGGTCCGCGGCCTCGAGGAAGCAGACCGCCTTGGCCGCGATGATGTGCATCAACGGCCCGCCCTGGACGCCCGGGAAGACCGATCGGTCCAAATCCTTCGCATACCGGGCGCGGCAGAGGACCAACCCCGCGCGCGGGCCACGAAGTGTCTTGTGGGTCGTGGTCGTGACGAAATCGGCGTGCGGCACCGGGCTCGGATGGACGCCGCCAGCCACCAGGCCGGCGATGTGCGCCATGTCCACGACCATCGGCGCGCCGATGCGCTGGGCAACTGCGGCGATCCGCGCAAAGTCGATCACGCGCGAATAGGCGCTTGCGCCGACCATGATCATCTTCGGCTTGTGGGCGTCGGCGAGGCGCTCGAGTTCGTCGTAGTCGATCCGCTCATCGTCCTGGCGCACGCCGTACGGAACGATGGTGTAGAGCTTTCCAGAAAAGTTGAGCGGATGGCCGTGGGTGAGGTGGCCGCCGTGCGCGAGGTTCATGCCGAGGACGGTGTCGCCCGGCTTGAGCAGCGTCAGATAGACGCTCATGTTGGCCTGAGCGCCCGAATGCGGCTGCACGTTCGCGTGCTCGGCGCCGAAGAGCGACTTTGCCCGGCTGATGGCGAGCGACTCGACGACGTCGACGAACTCGCAGCCGCCGTAGTACCGCTTGCCCGGATACCCTTCGGCGTACTTGTTGGTCAGCACCGAGCCGGCCGCTTCGAGCACTGCGGCGCTGACGAAGTTCTCGGACGCGATGAGTTCGAGCCCGTGCGACTGCCGCTCGGTTTCGTTGGCGATGGCGTCGGCGATCGCGGGATCGAGGTCGGCAAGCGAACGAACCATCGGAGCCTGGAACGATGAGGTCATGGTAGGACGCGGCCGAGCCGCGACGCGGAGGAATTGTACCAGACGACGCTCCCGGTCAGGCACTCGCGGACTCGGCTGAGGCCGCCGCCCGCTCGCGGGCCAGGTCTGCCTGCGCGCGCCCAGCCTGCCAGCCGTTCACGGCGTGCAGCGGACCCATCAGTCCGTACAGCACGCCGGGAATCCACATGCCACTGTTCGGAGACGACGGCCGCGAGCGCAATCGAAGTCAGTCCGAGGCAGGTGCTGATCAGGTGAGCCCGTTTCTTGAAGCGGAGCGTGACGAGATCCTCCGGATCCAAGTCCAACGACGCGCGGCGTCGCCATGCGTGCTGGTAGAGCAGAACGAACGTGCCGAAGATCAGCGTGACCCCGACGCTGTAGGTCAACATCACGAACCGCGCGTCCCAGTCGCGCGGCATTCCGGCGCCGCCGACGAGCGGGCTGAGGAGGACGGTGGCGAGAAACTTCAGTGGATAGACGTAGAAGAGGACGACGAAGAGCAGAATCGAGTTGAGGAACGCGGTCCAGGCATCCTGCAACCCGTAGCGGCGGAAGAACTGGTTGTGCTCCCACCAGATGTAGCAGACCATCGCGAACGTCACGCGCGAACGGCAGCGACCCCCGCACGAGCTCGACGAGCGCCTCCGATGTTCGCGGCACTTCGAGCTGGACGACGAGCAGCGTCAGCGCGAAGCCGAAGACGGCGTCGGAGAATCCTTCGATGCGATTGACCTCGTGGAAGCGCCTCGGCATTTGGCAGATTCTATCGGGGACGAGCAGCGCAACGGATAGAATCTGCGGTATGAAACGCTATCTGAGTTGTGATCCTGGTCGCGGCGCGCGCTCGTGACCGCCGTGAACGCACAGGCGCCGGCCGCGGGCAATCCGATCAGCCAGGCGATTCGCGACGAGTGGAACGGCGTCAAGCAGAACGTCCGCAAGTCCGCCGCGGTGATGCCGGCTGACAAGTACGGCTTCAAGCCGGTGGCCTCGGTCCGGTCCTTCGGGCAGATTCTGGCCCACCTCGCGGGCGCGAATTACGTCTTCTGCGCTGCGGTCAAGGGCGAGAAGGCGCCGCACACCGAAGACGAGTTCGAGAAGAGCGCGACGACGGCGCCGGCCATCGCGAAGGCCTTGCAGGATTCCATCGTCTACTGCGACGCCGCGTACACGGCGCTCACCGACCAGCGTGCCGGCGAAGCGATCAACGCGCCGTTCGGGACCGGCAAGACGGCGCGGGCCGCGGCGCTGATGGGGAACACGGGCCACCTGCAGGAGCACTACGGCAATCTGGTGACCTACCTGCGGATGAACGGCCTGGTCCCGCCGTCGTCCGCGCAATAACCGCGCGGCGATCCGACGGCAGTCGCCCTCCGAGGCCGCGAATCTTTTCGACGCCGCTCGGCGTGGCGCCCGCCCATGAACTCGGTATCGAGGAAGGTGCGGACAATCTCGGCGGCGTCGGCTTCTGAGGTGAGGCGCGCGCCCAACGCGATGACGTTGGCGTCGTTGTGCGCGCGCGACAGCCGGGCCGATTCGGCTTCGGTGACGACCGCCGCCCTGATGCCGTGGACCTTGTTCGCGGCAATCGACATCCCGATGCCGCTGCCGCAGACGAGGATGCCGCGATCGAACCGGCCCTCGACGACGCCGCTGGCCACCGCCTGCGCGTAGTCGGGATAGTCGACCGACGCCGACGAGCTCGTGCCGAGGTCGTCGTAGCTGACGCCGAGCTCGTCCAGCACGCGCTTGAGCGCGTCCTTCAACTCGAAGCCCGCATGATCCGCGCCAAGACCGACGTGCATGGCGGGCGGATTGTACACTGCATCGGACGGTGCCAAGGTGCCGGGTGCCAAAGTGCCTAAGGTGCTGGTGCGCAAGGTGCTGTAAGGTGCGTAGGGTGCCGAGGCGCGTGCAGCACTCTCGGCACCCGACTGGCACCCTGACGCACCCAAGCACCCTGACGCACCGGCACCCTCAGGCACCCTAGGCACCCTGGCACCGAGGCACCGTACTTGTAATCCCCACCGTGATTGTGTCGCCGCGCGGCGAGGCCAGGATTCGCCAGGGCCATCCCTGGATCTATCGTGCGGACATTGCGGATGCATCGGCCGCGGCGGGCGAAGTCGTCGAGGTGCTCGGGCCGCGGCAGCGGTCCCTTGGTCGCGGCTTTCAGCGATCAATCGCAGATCACGCTGCGCATGCTCACCCGCGACGACGAGGAGGTCGACGCGGCGTTCTGGAAGCGGCGGATCGATGCCGCGATCGCCTATCGCCAGCGCCTGGCCATCGATGCCACGGCGTTTCGGCTCGTGCACGGCGAAGCCGATCTGCTCCCGTCGCTCATCGTCGACCGCTACGCCGACGTGATCGTCGTGCAGGCGCTGTCGCAGGGGATGGATCGGGCGCTCCCCGAGCTCGTTCCGCTGATCGTCGAGGCGACCGGGGCGACGGGAGTGCTGGCGAGAAACGATCCGCGCGTCCGACTGCTCGAAGGACTCGAGCAGCGCGTCGAAGTGCTGCACGGGTCGGTGCCCGAACGGATCGTCGTTCGCGAAGGGCCGATCGAGTACCACGTCGACCCGCGGCTGGGCCAGAAGACCGGGCTGTTCCTCGACCAGCGCGAGAACCGCGAGGCGGCGGCCCGCTACGCGCACGGCCGGCTGCTGGACTGTTTCTCGTACGACGGCGGGTTTGCGCTGCGGCTGGCATCCGGCGTGCGACACTGTCGAGGCCGTCGATATCTCCGCCGACGCGGTCGGCCGGGTTGCCGAGAACGCGAAACGGAACCGGCTGTCGAACGTGACGCCGCGCGAAGCCAACGTGTTCGACGAGCTTCGCGACCTCGAGAAGGCGGGGGCGCGCTACGACACCATCGTGCTCGACCCGCCGGCGTTCGCGAAGAACAAGGCGTCGATTCCGAAAGCGTTGGCCGGCTACAAGGACATCAACCTGCGCGCGCTGCGCCTTCTCAACCCCGGCGGCTACCTTGTCACGTGCAGCTGTTCGTACAACGTCGACGAGGCGACGTTTGCCCAGACGGTGTACGAGGCGTCGGTCGACAGCCACGTGGCGGTCACGGTGGTCGAGAAGCGGATGCAGGGTCGCGACCACCCGGTCCTTCTCGGCGCGCCGGAAACCTACTATCTGAAATGTCTGATCCTGCGCCGGCTGATATAGTGCTCGGATAACCGCCAGGGGCATCCTTCGACAGTGAGCGCGCGGCTCGGCGCGGCCCCCGCTCAGGATTGAGACCGAACCCTTGGAACCTGATCCGGTTAAGACCGGCGGAGGGAGTGCGGCCATGAAGCCCGCGTCACACGTGCCAGCCAGCGCCGATTACGGCACGGCGTTTCCCAACTCACGCAAGGTATACGACGAGGTGCCGTTCGTCGAACGGGACGTCGAGCACGTCAACCATTCGTGTCCCGGTGCGTGAAGTGAGCCTGTCGGGCGGCGAACCGGCCGTTCGCCTCTACGACACCAGCGGACCGCAGGGCCACGACGTCCGCGCCGGCTTGCCCAAGCTGCGCGAGCCGTGGGTCGCGTCGCGGCGCGGGTCGGAATGCGTCACCCAGCTCCACTACGCCCGTCGCGGCGAGATCACCGAAGAGATGGCGTTCATCGCCACCCGCGAAGGGCTGCCCGCGACGTTCGTGCGCGACGAGGTGGCGCGCGGGCGCGCCATCATCCCCGCCAACGTGAATCACCCGGAGCTCGAGCCGATGATCATCGGCCGCAACTTCCTCGTGAAGATCAACGCCAACATCGGCAACTCGGCGGTGTCTTCGTCGATCGACGAGGAGGTCGAGAAGCTCCGGTGGGCGACGTTGTGGGGCGCCGACACCGCGATGGACCTCTCCACGGGGAAGAACATCCACGAAACCCGCGAGTGGGTCATTCGTAACTCGCCGGTGCCGATCGGCACGGTGCCGATCTACCAGGCGCTCGAGAAAGTCGGCGGCCGTCCCGAAGCGCTCACCTGGGAGATCTATCGCGACACGATCATCGAGCAGTGCGAGCAGGGCGTCGACTACTTCACCGTCCACGCCGGCGTGCTGCTGCGCTACATCCCGATGACGGCGCGGCGCGTCACCGGCATCGTCTCGCGCGGCGGATCGATCCTCGCCAAGTGGTGCCTCGCGCATCACCAGGAGAACTTTCTCTACACCAACTTCCGCGAGCTGTGCGAGATCATGCGCCGCTACGACGTGTCGTTCTCGCTCGGCGACGGCCTGCGGCCGGGCTCGATTGCCGACGCCAACGACGAGGCGCAGTTTGCCGAGCTGAAGACGCAGGGTGAGCTCACCAAGCATCGCCTGGGAACACGACGTCCAGGTGATGAACGAAGGCCCGGGCCACATCCCCATGCATCTCATCCGCGAGAACATGGAGAAGCAGCTCGAATGGTGCGCCGAGGCGCCCTTCTACACGCTCGGGCCGCTGACGACCGACGTCGCGCCGGGCTACGACCACATCACCTCGGCGATCGGCGCGGCGATGATCGGGTGGTACGGCACCGCCATGCTGTGCTACGTCACGCCGAAAGAACACCTCGGCCTGCCCAACCGCGACGATGTGAAGGCCGGCGTGATCGCCTACAAGATTGCGGCTCACGCCGCCGATCTCGCGAAAGGCCACCCGCAGGCGCGCGTCTGGGACGATGCGCTGTCAAAGGCGCGATTCGAGTTCCGCTGGGAGGATCAGTTCAACCTCGCCCTGGATCCGGTGACGGCGCGCGCCTACCACGACGAGACGCTGCCGGCCGATGGCGCCAAGGTCGCGCACTTCTGCTCGATGTGCGGCCCGAAGTTCTGCAGCATGGAGCTGACGCAGCAGGTCCGTCAGCTGGCGCTCGAGGGCATGGAGCAGAAGTCCGCGGAGTTCAAGCAGAAGGGCGAGATTTACGTCCCGCACGAGATCTGTGACGATGCTGGCGATGTAGAGATGTGGTGACGTGGCGATGTGATGTCGCGATCTGACGCACATCACGACACGATCACCAGATGGCTAGATTCCCGGCGGCGTCCCGGCGGGCGCCGGGACGATCTGGATCACCGTCGAGAAGCGCGGCGGCTGGGCGCCGGCTTTCGGATTCGGATAGCCCGACGATCCACCGAACGTGTAGTCCTTGATCGTCACGCTCGGCGGAAACGCCATGGTCTCGTCGCGGAAGCGGCCGGTTTCGAACTGGTGCGTCGGCGGCTGCTCGAAGAGCACGTCGCCCCGCTGCTTCAGCGAGGTCCGGTAGAACGTCACGACGTCGAGGAACGCCGCGGTGGCGCCATACAGGTAGAACCGCTGGCCGCGGCCCGCGTCGTACGACGTGATGAATTGCGCATTCGGGAAGATCGGCGCGCCGAGCGTCGCCTCGGTCGGCGTCGCCTCGGCGGGCCCGCTCGCGGCCGGCCGCCCGGGCGTACCAGGGGTGCCAGGCGCGGGCGCCGGGGGCGGTCGACCGGGCGACGGAAACGGCTTCGGCGTCTGCGCGACCAGCGAAACCACGCCGCCAACGACCATCGCCATCGCCACGACGACACCACCTGCGCGTGTCCACGAACCATCAATCAGATTATAAAACTCGCACCATGACCGACGCGCAGCATCTTCTCGAGTATTGCCGCACGCGGGAGGGCTGGCTCATCGAGACCATCGAGGCGCTGGTCCGTCTCGAATCGCCGACCGACGACAAGGCAGCGGTCGATCGCTGCGGCGACGAGCTGGCCGCACGGCTCATGGCGCTGGGTGGCCGCGTCACCAGGGTCATGGCGGCCACTGCCGGCAACCACCTGCGCGCCGAGTTCGGCACCGGCTCGCGGCAGCTGCTCCTGCTGGGACACTTCGACACCGTCTGGCCGGTTGGTCAGCTCGAGCGGATGCCGCTGACCGGCGACGGCGAACGGCTGCACGGGCCCGGGATCTTCGACATGAAGGCGGGGATTGCCATGGGCATGCTGGCCACCGACGCGGTGCTTCAGCAGCGCGCGCCCCGGACGACTGCCGGATCGTGATGCTCTGGACCACCGACGAGGAAACGGGAAGCGCCACCTCGCGAGCGCTCGTCGAAACCGAGGCGCGACGCAGCCGCGCGGTCCTGGTCCTCGAACCCGCGCTGCCGGGCGGCGCGCTGAAGACGAGCCGCAAGGGCTGCGGCGACTACGAGATCGTCGTGAGCGGCGTGCCCGCTCATGCCGGGGTTGACCCCGGCAAGGGCGTGAGCGCGATCCGCGAGCTTGCCCGACAGGTCCTGTTCCTCGAAACGCTGCAGGATCTCGAGGCGGGCGTGTCGCTGAACGTCGGCGTGATCGCCGGTGGCACTCGCGCCAACGTCGTCGCGCCGCACGCCACCGCCCACGTTGACGTCCGGGCGCCGTCCCTCGCCGATGCGGATCGCATCGACCGGCTGGTGCGATCGCTGACGCCGCACTTGCCCGGCGCCACGCTCACCGTCACCGGCGGCTTTTCCCGCCCGCCGCTCGAACGAAGCGAAGCCGTCGTGCGCCTCTTCGAGACCGCTCGGAGCGTCGCCAGCGAACTCGGGCAGGATCTCGACGAAGGGACGACGGGCGGCGGGTCTGATGGAAACTTCTGCGCCGCGCTCGGGATTCCGACACTCGATGGGCTCGGCGCGGTCGGCGACGGCGCGCACGCGCTGCACGAGCATGTCGAACTGGCGTCCGCGCTCATCGGCCGCACGGCCGCTGATTGCCGGCTCCTGCTCAAGAGACTCTGCCTACGGCTGAGCAAGAATTGTCACTTCCGACTGTCGCCCAAGCCAAACAGCCACGTCGCGATCCCGCTGGTTTAGCCCGGATCTCCTGCTTCTAGCCTTATGGCAGGGCTGGCCCCGGAATTGCTCAGTCCTGGTCAGAGTCCGACAGGACCCCCGGCGTGGTGTCTCGTCGGCCCCAGGAGTGACGGCGTTGGAAGAACTCGACTTTGACCTCTCGAAGCTGACCGATGGCGCGCTGCGCGTGGTTTCCCGCGCGGAAGACGAGGCGCGGCGCCGCGGTCATGGTTTGCTCACCAGCGAACACCTCTTCATCTCGTTCGCGCAGGTCGAATGGGCGCTGTACGCGCGAATCATGCGCGACCTGTCGCTCAACCCCGACGAAGTGCTCACCGAAGTCTCCTCGGCGCTGGCGTCCGTCCCGGCCGGGTCGACCCGGACGCTGAAGGCGACCGAGCTGACGCAGGGGCTGCTGCGGCGCGCCCTCCAGGCGGCGACCGCCGGCGGCCGCGAGCAGGCCGAGGCGTACGACGTGTTCGGCGCCATCCTGCAGGAGCAGCACTCGGGCCCGTGCATGATTCTTCGCCGCTTCGGTGCTGACGCCGACGCGGTCATCGAACGGCTGACCACCGTCGTCCGCGACGTCGAGCTCCGCGACGAAAAGCTGCGCAAGCGCTACGAGCTGCCGCCGTTCCTCAAGCAATTCGCCGTCAACCTGAACCTCCTGGCGCGTCAGGATCGGCTGCCGCCGGTGTTCGGCCGCGACAAGGAACTCCAGCAGGTCGTCGAGATTCTCTGCCACCGCGAGCGCGCGAACTCCGTCATGCTGCTCGGCGAGCCCGGCGTTGGCAAGACCGCGTTGGCCGAGGCGCTGGCCCGCCGGCTCGAGCTCGAGCCGCAGACGGTCCCGCCGCAGCTGCGCGACTGCCAGGTCCTCAACCTGCAGATGAACGCGCTCGTTGCCGGGACGATGCTCCGCGGGATGTTCGAGGACCGGATTCAGAACGTGCTGCGCGAGGTTCGCGAGCGGCCCGAACTACCTGCTCTTCATCGACGAAGCCCACACCATGATTGGTGCCGGCTCGGCGCTCGGCGCCCCGTCGGACGCGGCCAACGTGTTCAAGTCGGTGCTGGCGCGCGGCGATGTCCGCCTGATTGGCGCGACGACGCTGAGCGAGTACAAGCAGCACCTCGCCGAAGACGAGGCGCTTGGCCCGCCGCTTCCGCGTCGTGATGGTGCCAGAGCCAACGCTCGATGAAGCGCGCACGATTCTCGAGCGGCTCACGCCGCGCTTCGAGCACAACTATTCGGTCAAGATCGGCGCCGACGCGATCGACATGGCGCTGACGTTGTCGCGCCGCTATCAGCGCCACCTGCGGCTGCCGGACAAGGCGATCGGCTGGCTCGACACCGCGGCGGTCCGCGCCGAGCTCGCGCGGAAGACCGAGGTCACCGCGAACGACGTCGCCGCGGTCGTGGCCGATGCCGCCGCCATCCCGCTCGACATGGTGTTCCGCGAGGTGGGCGAGCGATTGAGCCAGCTCGAATCGAGCCTCGGCGAACGCGTCGTCGGCCAGCGTCGCCGCGATTCGCGCGCTGGCGCGCCGGCTCGCGCTCAACAAGGGTCCGCTCAAGGACGGCTTCGATCGTCCCGATGGCGTGCTGCTGTTCCTCGGCCCGACCGGCGTCGGCAAGACCGAGGTGGCAAAGGCGCTTGCCGCGTTCCTCTTCGGTGACGAGCGCAAGCTGATTCGCATCGACATGTCGGAATTCCAGGAAGGAACAGCCGGTGTCGACAAACTGATTGGATCGCCGCGCGGCATCGTCGGGTCCGATCGCGGCGGCATCCTGACCAATCAGCTGCGCGACAACCCGTGCTCGGTCGTGCTGCTGGACGAAATCGAAAAGGCAAGCCCGTCGCTCCTGAACCTGTTCCTGCAGGCCTTTGACGAGGGCTGGATCACCGATGGCCGCGGCCGCAAGGTCTACTTGAGCGACGCGGTGGTGATCATGACGTCGAATCTCGGCGCCGAGCACTTCCGTAAGCTCGAAAGTCCGCTCGGCTTCCGTCAGGCCGAAGCCAAGGTGGAAGACGTCCGCAGCGACGTCATGCGCGAGCTCGAGCGGCGCCTGTCACCCGAGTTCCGCAACCGGCTGGACGACGTGATCGTGTTCTCGCCGCTGGCGAAGCACGAGGTGCAGGCGATTGCGACGATGCAGCTCGACCGGCTGGTCGCGACAACCAACGGGCTGGGCAAGTCGCTCGCGATCACGCCCGAAGCCATCGACGTCATCGTTCGCGACGGGTTCAGCCTCGCCTACGGCGCGCGCTACCTGAAGCGGGTGATCGACGACTGCGTGAAGATTCCGCTGAGCCAGCTCTGGTCGACCGGCAGCACGTTCCGCGTGACGGTGACCGACGGCGCCGTCACGGTCGAGACGTGCGACGCCGAAGTCGCGATGTGCTGATCCGTGAATCAGACCGGCTTCGTGTCCCAGAAGCCGCGTTGGACGGCTTCTGGCGCGCGGTTCTCATCGGCGGCCGTCGCGGTGTCCTTCAGCACGTCGCTGTCTTGCGTGCCTGGCCGCGGGCGATTCCTCAAGCCGTACCGCGCCTTGATCATCCCGACGGTGCTCTTCACCCGCTCCGAATAATCCTTCGGCACGTACTTCGACGCGTAGAGGCGATCGTACTGATCGACCATCGCCGGAAACTCCTTCTCCAGAAACCGCATGAAGTAGTCGCGGGTCGCGCCGTCGAGGAAGAGGACGTTGGCGCCGACGAAGCGGGCGCCGTGATCGGCAATGGCCTTGATGGTCGCTTCGATCTTGGCCGGCGCGGTCGAGAATCCGGGCACCAGCGGCGCCATCAGCACGCCGGCGTCAATCCCGGCGGCGGCGAGCGCCTTGACCGCGCGGAGCCGCTGCAGCGGCGGCGCGGTCCCCGGTTCGAGCGTCTGCCAGGCGTGCTCGTCGGTGGTCGGCACGCTGAGATACACGGTGGCGCCGGCGGCGCGTGACAGCGACTGCAACACGTCGATGTCGCGAACGATCATCGGGCCCTTGGTGACGAGTCCCACCGGCGTCCTGCCGGCGGCCAGCGCTTCGAGCGTGCCGCGCGACAGCTTGTAGTGACCTTCAATGGGCTGATACGGATCGGTCGCGGTGCCGAGCGCCGCCATCTCGCGGGTCCACCGCGGATGATCGAGCTCGCGGCGAAGGACCTCGACGAAGTTCGTCTTCACGAAAATCATCGACGAGAACTCGTCGCCGGCGCCGAGCTCGAGCTGCGACTGGTAGCGCCGGGCGAAACAGTACTGGCAGGCGTGGGTGCAGCCGCGGTACGGGTTCAGCGTCCACTTGAAGGGCATGCCCTTCACCGCGTTGAGCGCCGAGCGGCAGCGCACCTCCTGATATCGGGCCTCGTCCGCGCGCCGTTCGGCGGTCGTGAGCGCGTCGGCGCCGCCCGCCTTGACGGCGTTGGCGACGTCCCTCGTGGTCAGCAGCCGGGGTCCCAGGTCGAAAAGCGTCACAGCAGGGGAACCTGAATCAGGAACAACCGCAAGCATATTCGCTCTTTGTTCGCCACGATCAAGCTCGAGCGGTTATGATGCCCGGGCGTGGAGCAGCCGCGGGAGCGTTGGGGCGCCGGTTACGGCATCGGCCTGGGCGTGCTCTTCGGCTACCTGGTGTTTTACCGGACGCTTGGGCTGGCCGACTCCTTCTGGATTTACGCCGACCAGATCCGCGACTGGCAGATCGCGCTGCGGCGCTTTCAGGACCTCCCGCTCGTTGGACCACCGAGCCTCGCCGGCGGCAATACCGCCGGTCCCGTCTATTACTGGGTGCTCTGGATCATCGCGCAGACCATCGGCCCGGTTGTGAGCTTCCTCCCGCATGCGGGCGGTGTCGGCGTCGCGGTGGTCGCAGAGCGGCGCTGACGTCGTGCTCTTTCACGCACTCGCGCGCCGGATCTCGCCGTGGGTCGCCACACTCGTCGTCCTGACGGTCGCGACGGCCGCGCCCGACGTCGCGGTGAGCAGCACGATCTGGAATCCACCAGTGGCGATCGCGCTGGCGAAAGCCGGCATCGCATTCGCGCTGCTGTTCGGCGTCGAGACGCCGATTGCGCTCGGCGTCGTGACCGCGGTGCTATGGCTCGCGGTGCAGGCCCACACGACGGCGTTGCCGATTGCGATGGCGGTCATCGGATACGGTCTCGCCGCGCGCGTCGAACGAGAACGCGTGCTCGACGTCCTGAGTCTGCGGCTGGCGGTCGTCGCGCTGGTGATTGCGGTCCTCCAGATCCCGTGGCTGCTGCATCGGACGAGGATCAGTCAGGAGCCGTCATCAACGCCGATGGGCGACAGCATTGGCGCCGTGATCCGCGATCCGATCGGGATGCTGCGTCCGGCAGACAGTGCCCGAGCCCTGGCGCGCGCGGTTCACGCGAACACGGACCCGGGCATCCCGGAGGAACTTGTCGCGGCCATGATCGTCGTCGGTGCCGCGATCCTGCTGTGGCGTTCGCGCGATGGGCTGGTGAAAGCCATCGCCGTTGGTCCTCTTGTCGCGGCGGTGGCGCTGTATGCGGTGTGGCAAGGATCGCTGGCCGAGAACTACTGGTACCTTGCACTCTCGGTCCCCGCGGCCTTGTGTGCCGTCGGCTGGATCACGTCCGTTGGGTTGCACGCGGGACAGGGCATTGCCTTCTTCCTGCTGACCCTGTTGGCCACCCGTCACCTCTCGACACTCGACTCGACACCTCGGCCGCTGCGGACGCCGATCTACGGTGCGCTGGTGAGCGGCTCCCGCGCAATCGTCGCCGCTGGCTATCCGGTTCGGGAGATTCGCACCACCTTCCCGGTTCCGGAGGGCACCGATCCGGCGTACGTCTATTCGCTGCTCGGTGGCCGGCTCGATGTCAACGCCAACACCCGCGCCATCGTTGCACCGAACGGACGGGTTGAGTTCGTATCGGTGGAGTAGCGCTGCCAAGCTCAGTCTCAGGCGGCAGGTTAACCTTGCTCCGCTCGCAGACTCGCCCGGGTCTCCGCTGTCGGGACGATGCTACGCGAACGCGTTAGTCAGCAACAGCGCAGCAGTCGCGGCGACCGCGGTGTTGAGGAAATTCAACGCGTTGTTGTCGAGGATGCCGCGGGCTTCGAAGGCGGTGGACAACGCGCTTTCGGCGAACGCGCCGATCGCACACGCGATGACGATGAGCGGAAGCGCGTTCCACGGAATCAGCCACAGCGCGGCGCCCGGAAGCGCGATGAGCGCGGCCGCCACCGCTCCTGCCGCGGTGCCGATCAGGCTGACCGCGCCGGGTGTCCCGGGCGGTGCTCGACGGAAGGTCGGAAACGTTCGTGGCGTGCTGCTCAGCGCTTTCCCGATCTCGCTCGCGACCGTGTCGCTGGCGCCAGCCGCGATCCCGGTCACGAACCAGACGGCCGTGGCCGTCGCGCTCCACTCGTCGGACAGCCGTTCACACAGCGCGCCGAGCGTCCCGACGAGACAGTTCGCGACGATGTTCCCGGTCGCGCGGATCTCGCCGGACACCGCGAGCGTCGCGCAGGCGCGACGAACCGACGCGCGAGCTGGCCAGCGTCAAGCCGAGCGCGACCGCCAGGACAGCGAGGCCCGGCGAGGTAGGCGCCGGCGTAGATCACACCAGCACACACCAGTCCGGTGAGCGCGCCGCCAGCGGTGACGCGCTTCGACCTCAACGTCAGCAGCGCGAGCGGCACGCTGAGGAGCATTCCCGTCGCGAGATCCGCCGCGAGGTTGTCGAGTCCCGCCGGCCAATCGAGGAGGCCGCAGAACCACACAGTCGCTGCCGCTGCGGCAGGGACCGAGATGTTGTCGTCGAGGCCGATGGGGAGCGTCTCGACGAGGCCGGCGACGATGGCCGCGGCGGCCGAGGCCCAGATCAAGAACGACAGCGACGGCGGCGGCGCGATCGGCCGGCGCGACCCAGGCGCTGAGCGCGGCGGCACCAGTTCCGCCGGCGACGACGAACGCGGCGAGCCCGCTCCAGGTCTTCCGCCGGTTCCACGGCAGGGTTCGTCCGCCAACGCGTGTGCCCACGAGCGTCGCGAATCCGTCGCCAAAGGCCATGACGCCCCACGCGGCGGCAACGATGTCGAGCCGCGACCGGAACAGCAGGACCAGCGCGAGGATCGAAAGCGGATAGAACAGGACGCCGGGCCGCGCGCTGCGAAACTCTGCCGGCCTGATGATGCGCGGCGCGATCCGGGCGAGGAGGAAGAGATTGAAGATCACCGCACTCGAGGCGAGGAGCGCGGCCTGCGGCCACGTGAACACCCGCAGCAGCAGCGCGAACGCCGCCATCGCGACGTGGACCAGCTGCCGGCCGGTTTCTGAGTAGCCGATCACTGCGGCGTCTGCTGACACCTGCGCTCTCCAGTACTCGAGGATGTCGGTCAGCGTCCGATCGATGGCGATCTCCGGCATCCATCCTGTGTCGGCCGTCAGCCGGCCGTGATCGCCGACGAGCAGCGGCACGTCGCTCGGCCGGAAGAGCGCCGGATCCTGCATCGAGCGCGACCGGGACGCGCGACCGCGACACGAGCCGGTCGATCAGATCGCCGATGGCGATCGCGCGCCCCGAACAGACGTTATAGGTCTGTCCCGGCGTGCCGCGTTCGACCATGGCGTCGTAGGCGCGCACGGTGTCGCGCACATCCATCAGGTCGCGCTTGGCCGCGAGGTTGCCGACGTCGATCCGCGGCTCCTGCCGTCCCGCTTCGATCAGCGCAATCTGCCGCGCCACGCCCGAGGCGACGAACGACCAGTGCTGGCCCGGACCGATGTGATTGAACGATCGCGCGACGACGGTCGGAATGCCTGCGTCCGTCCACGCGCGTCGCCCCAGCATCTCCTGTGCGAGCTTGCTCGTCGCATACGGGCTCTGTGGACCGATCGGCGACTCGTCGGTGATCGGCCCATCCTGGTGGCGGTAGATCGTCGCGGATCCGGCGATCGAGCACTCGCGGCCGCAGATCGAGCCGGCGCAGGCCGTCGAGGAGGTGATGGGTCGCGAGGACGTTCCCTTCGTAGGTCTCGCGGGTGTGTTGCCACGACTGGCCGACGTGCGCCGCACCGGCGAGGTGATAGACCGCCGAAGGGTCGAGATCGGCGAGCGCGACGTTCGACCGCCGCGCGATCGAGCATCTCGACCGACACCCACGTCGCGGCCGGATGCGGGTGCGCGGGCTCAGCCCCGGGCCGGAACCAGCCGACCAGCGGCGCCGATCCGCGCGCGAGCCGCTCGAGCAGGTGGGTGCCGACGAATCCAGCGGCGCCGGTGACCAGAATGGGCCGCGTCGCGCTGGAGGCCACGGGAGCCAGGGCGTCAGCGTTTGCCGTACTGCGCCTCGTAATACGCCTTGTAGGCGGCGTCGCGCTCCTTGATCGGGCGCCACCACCATTCGTTGTCGCGGTACCACGCGACCGTCTCACGCAAGCCGTCCTCGAACGTCACTTGCGGCGCCCATCCCATCGATCGCAGCTTCGTCGTATCGAGGGCGTAGCGGCGGTCGTGGCCCGGTCGATCCGGCACCGGCTTGATGAGCGACGTGGGCTTGCCCATCAGTTCGAGCACGCGATGCGTGAGATCGACGTTCCGCACTTCGTTGCCGCCGCCGATGTTATAGACCTCGCCGTTGGTCGCGGCGTCGATCAGATGATCGATCGCGCGGCAGTGATCGAGGACGTGCAGCCAGTCGCGGATGTTGCCGCCATCGCCGTAGAGCGGCACCGGGATGTCGTCGACGAGGTTGCTGACGAAGAGCGGCAGGACTTTCTCGGGGAACTGATACGGCCCGTAGTTGTTCGACGCCCGCGTCACGATGACCGGCACGTCATAGGTCGCCAAGTAGCTGTAGGCGAGCCGATCGGCGCCGGCCTTGCTGGCCGAATACGGGTTGCGTGGCCGCAGCTCGTCGCGTTCGGTGCTCGCCCCTTCGGGCACGCTCCCGTAGACCTCGTCGGTCGAGATCTGCACGAACCGCCGCAGCGCCGGCGCCTGCCGCGCCGCCTCGAGCAGGACGAACGTGCCTTCGACATCGGTGCGGATGAAGTCGCCGGCCGCCATGATCGAGCGGTCGACGTGGGTCTCGGCGGCGAAGTGGACGACGATGTTCGACTGCTCGACCAGCGGTCCGGCCAGCGGCGCATCGCAGATGTCGCCGTGGACGAACGCGTGCCGCGGATGGTCCATGACGTCGTGCAGGTTCTCGCGCCGTCCCGCGTACGTCAGCTTGTCGAGCGTCGTCACGCGCCAGTCGGGGTGAGTCGTGAGGGCGTGGCGGACGAAGTTGCTGCCGATGAACCCGGCGCCGCCCGTGACGAGCACTTCAACCATCGTGTCGTGTCCAGTCGTACGGCAGCGTGCCATGCGGCGCGAGCCGGTATTCGTCGGGGTCGCTGTACTGATACGGCTCCGATCGGCACGTTGAGCACCATCGACATCTCGGTGCTGATGCACTTCCAGCCGTGATAGACGAGCGCGGGAATCTGCACCAGCAGGCGCTGCTCGGTGCCGATGAAGAACTCGTTGACCGCGCCGTTGGTGGGCGAGCCGTCGCGGGTGTCGATCAGCACCAGTTTGATCATGCCGGCGAGACAGGCGAAGTTGTCCACCTGCACGCGGTGGAAGTGCCAGGCCTTGACCACGCCGGGATAGGTGGCCGAGACGTAGACCTGCCCGAACTTGCTGGAACAGGTCGCTCTCGTCGGCGCGCAGGATCTCCATCAGCCAGCCGCGCTCGTCCGGAATCATCTTGAGCGGCTTCACCTTGACGCCGTCGATGCGGGGATGCTTGGCGGCCGGTGCGGTGTACTGGCTCGGGGTCGTCATCGGTGGCCTCTACCAGCGGACCCAGACTTCGGAATTGTCACCCAGCATGAAGCGGTACGCCGACGGCTTGATCGGCATCCGGTTGATCTTGACGTTCTTGCCGATGAGGCTGTCGGCGACGCGCGTGCCGAGGTCGTGAATCCGTGATCCCTCGAGCACGATGCTGTGCTCGATCTCGGAGTCGCGGATCTCGACGTCCTTCATGATCGCCGTGTACGGGCCGACGTAGGAGTGGATGATCCGGGCGTTGGCGCCGATGATCGCCGGCCCGCGGATCACCGACTGCTCGATGACCGCGCCCGCTTCGATGACGACCTTGCCCTCGACGCGCGACGCCTCGTCCACCTTGCCGTCGACGCGCCGATCGAGCGTCTCGAGAATCAGGCGGTTGGCCTCGAGCATGTCTTCGAGCTTGCCGGTGTCCTTCCACCAGCCTTCGACCAGATGCGGCGTGACGGTCAGCCCGCGCTCGATCAGATCCTGGATGGCGTCGGTGATCTCGAGCTCGTTGCGGAAGCTGGGCTTGATCCGCTTGACCGAGTCGAAGATCTCGGGGCCGAACATGTAGACGCCGACCAGCGCGAGATTGCTCACCGGGTTCTTCGGCTTCTCGACCAGGCGGACGACGTTGCCGTCCTTCAGCTCGGCGACGCCGAACATCTCGGGATCGGGCACCGGCGTCAGCAGGATCTGCGCCGCCGGCTGCTCGCGCACGAACTGCTCCACGAACGGCACGATGCCTTTGTTGAGCAGGTTGTCGCCGAGGTACATGACGAACGGTTCGCGGCCGAGGAACGCCTCGCTGATCAGGACCGCGTGCGCCAGGCCGCGCGGGGCGTCCTGCTCGATGTAGCTGATCGTCGCGTTCCAGCGCGATCCGTCGCCGACCGCGGCCCGAATCTCCGCCTGCGTATCGCCGACGACGATGCCGATGTCCCGGATGCCGGCTTCGACCAGCGCCTCGATGCCGAAGAACAGCACCGGCTTGTTGGCGACGGGAACCAGCTGCTTGGCGCTTGTGTAGGTGAGTGGGCGCAGGCGCGTGCCCTTCCCCCCACTGAGGATCAATCCCTTCATGCTGAGTCGCTCATCTTACCTTTCAGTAGGTGCGACCGCCAAAAGCGCCGAAGAAGTTCGAGAACGAGCCGACGCCCGCGAGCGTGAAGGAGAGATTGAACCGGCGATCGCGTCTGCACCAGCAGCAGCGAGCTCGGGACGTTGAATTCCTGGTACTCGAGGACGATGCCGCAGCACTGGGCGCTGTAGAACCCGGTCCAGCGCTGCTGGATGATGTAGGCGCGGGCGATGTCCCAGTTGAGGATGTAGCTGCCGCCCGTCCGCCCATCGAGCAGGCTGATCGTCGTCGCCGCGTTGATGGCGTTGTCGGTGTAGGTCGGCGTGCTGCGGCGGCTCCACCCGGCCGTGACCTGCACCGCGCGATAGTTGCTGCTGCCGTTGGCGCTGAGGCCGCGCAGCGCGAAGTCTCTCTGGTCGAACTCGAGCCGCAGCGTCGCGTTGGTGAGCGCGGTCGGCGCGGTGCGCGCCGTCAGGGCGACCGGCGAGAAGTTGCTCTCCCTGGCGTTCGGGTTGTAGCTGGTGGACTGGTAGTTGTTGTCGTAGAGGCTGGCGCGCGAATCGGTGTAGTAGCTCTGCGTGAGCGAGACGCTGAGCAGCTCGCGCGGCGCGCTGGCCAGCGCCGAGGCCTTGGGATCGCTGGGCGCCTTGCGGACCAGCACCCGGTTGGTCAGGCCGTAGTTGATGCGCGTGGAGGCCGGGATGATCCGGTCGTAGGCGCTGGTCGTGCTCGCGACCTGATCGAGCACGTCGAAATCGGTGATCCGCTGGACGCTGAAATTGGGCTCGATGATGTGCTTCAACCGATCGGCAAAGGCGTTGTTCGGCGTGAACACCCGGCTGAAGACCGGCCCGACGAGGTCGGCGCGGAGATCGAAGTAGCGGCGCGACACCGAAATCGGCACCTGGACGCCGAGCGGGTTGAGGCTCTCGCTGTAGTAGGTGTAGCGATAGGCCACCGAGCCGTTGACGTTCAGGAACGGCCAGTTGCTCAGCGCAGCGCGAAACGTCGGCGTCGCATCGAAGCGGCCGAGGCCGAGATCGTTCTCGAGCTCGCCGCGCCGATCTTTGTAGATGATGTTGCTGGCTTCGCTCGCCACCGACACGTAGAACGGCAGCGCGCCGAGCCGCTTGCTGGACAGGTTCGCCGTCAGCGACGGGGCGTAGCCGGTGACCGTGGAGTCTCTCGAGGTCCCGGAAGATCTCACGGCGCTGGAACGTGGTGGTCGCATTGATGCTGCCCCAGGCACCCGCGATGCTGCCGTCGATGGTCCGCTGCCGCTGCGACGCCTCGTAGATGTTCGTGTTGTAGAGCACCTGCGTCTGCAGGTCGGAAAAGTACTCGATGCGCGCGCGAGCGCGCAGGCCGGCCGGCAGGACCTGTGACAGCGTGCCGTTGATCTGATTGCTGCGGCCTTCCGGGCGTGATCGTCGTGCCGCCGCCCGGCTGATCGAACTCCGCGGCCTTCTGCCACAGCCAGTAGCTGCGGAACAGCCCCTCCGATCCGGGCGCGACGACGTAGCGATACTCGGAGCCCACGCCCTGCCCGGTCTTGGTGAACCAGTCGTGGAACAGCGTCAGGTCCTGGCTGCGGTTCATCGCCCAGAAGAACGCGTTGCTGAGCGACTGCCCGCGATAGAGCGAGCTGCCGTAAGTCGGCATCAGGAATCCGGTGGCGCGATCGTCGCTCTGAATCGGGTAGTAGAGCACCGGCAGGTAGAAGATCGGCACGTCCTTCACGCGGATGACCGCGTTGCGAAGGATCGCGTAGTCCTCGAGGTTGACGGTCGCGGTTCCGGTGATGATCTGCCACCGCGGCGTCGGCTGCACGCAGGTCGTGAACCAGCCGTTACTGATCCGGTATTTGTCGACGTCGATCTTCTCGATCGTCTCGCCGGCGAACATGATGTCGGGCTCGAGCGTCCCGAACATGCTCTTGTCGATCGCGCCGCGCTGGCCCAGGGACGCCTGGCCGGCCGCCTCGTAGAACGTGCCCAGCCCGCTCTTGGTGTTGAAAACCACCTTCTCCGCCGACAGGCGCGCGGTGGGTGACACCATGGTGACGTTGCCGACCGCGGTGAACTCGCCGGTCGTCATGTTCCAGAGCAGCTCGTCGGCGAAGATCTGTTGTCCGGCGTTGGGTCCCCCCGCCTCACCGTTCACCTCGACTTCTCGCATCAGACGGATCGTGTTCGCGTCGATTTGCTCGAAGGTGAACTGCTTCGTGTCCCAGCCCGGGATGAGCTGAGCCGCCGCAGGCGCCGAGATCGCGCAAACGAGGAGCAGGGCGAGCGGCAGACGGGCGGACAGTGTGGACATCAAAACGGTGATGAGCAGGCGGCTCTCGAAGAATATCGGAGATGTGAGAGGGTCACAAGGTTAGCCGCCCGCTCGGAACCACGAGCGGCTATGCGGGCTCATCCACAGTCGTCGCGCCGCTCGCGATCAGCCGCGCTCGCAGCGGCCCGGCCAGGAAGATCGAGCCGGCCACCACCGCGCGCCCGCCGCGCTCCAGCGCCCGCGCGAGCGCGGCGTCCGGTTCAGCGATCGTGACGACGGGCAGCGACGGCCAGGTTGCCGCGATGTGCGCCGCGAGATCCGCCGCCGGCATCGCCCGCGGCGACTCGGCCTGGGTTGCGACGATGGCCGAAACAGCCGGGACGAGCTCGGACAGGATGGCGCCCACGGCTTTGTCCTGCATTACGGAGATGACGAGTGGGAGAGGCGCGACGTCGGCGGCTCTCAGGTAGTCGGCCAATGCCGCGGCACCGGCAGGGTTATGCGCCGCGTCGACGAGGACGGAGCGACCGTCCGGCGGTCCGCAGCCACTCGAGACGCGCCGGCCACTCGACGTCCGCGAGCCCGGTGACGATCGCGCGCGGCGCGACCGCATAACCGCGCTCGGCGAAGGTCTCCAGGGTTCGCGCGGCGATCGCCGCATTCGACACCTGGTGCGCACCGTTCAGCCCGAGCCGCACGTTGCGTAACGGCCAGAGGGCGTGGCCAGCGAGACGGTTGCCCGGCCGCGGCGAAGCTCGGCACGCTCGACGAGCGATGGGCCGGCGTCGACGTGCGCTGCGCCGACTTCCTCGGCCCGGCGGCGGATGACGTCAGCGGCTGCGGCCGGCATGTCGCCAACGACGACCGGGACGCCGGGTTTGATGATGCCCGCCTTCTCGAAGGCGATTTCCGCGAGCGTGAATCCGAGGTGGCGCTCGTGGTCGAACGCGATCGACGTGATGGCGGACGTCGCCGGTGTAATGACGTTGGTCGCGTCGAAGCGGCCGCCGAGTCCGACCTCGATGACCGCCGCCGTGACGTCCTCGCGCGCGAAGATCTCGAACGCGATGGCGGTCGTGACCTCGAAAAAGGTGGGCGTGGCGGCGAGTGCGCCGCTCGCCGTGAGTCGATCGATCGCCGTCGAAGAGGTCGGCGGTCGCGCGATCGAAGACGCGCCGGATCGACGGGCGCGCCGTCGATGGCGACGCGTTCCTCGATGCGATCGAGGTGCGGCGACGTGTAGCGGCCGGTGCGATAGCCGCTCGCGCGCAGGCCGCGCTCGACCATCGCCGCGACCGACCCCTTGCCGTTGGTGCCTGCGACATGAATGGCGGGCCAGCGCCGGTCCGGCCGATCGAGCGCCGTCAGAATCGTCTGGATGTTGTCGAGCCCGAGCTTGATGCCGAACGCCTCGAGCGCGAAGAGCCGTTCACGCAGGCGCATTGGGCGGCATCATGAACCGCAGCACGCGCGCGATGGTCGGCTTCAGCTCGCGGCGATCGACGATCAGATCGAGCATGCCGCGCTCGACCAGGAACTCGCTGCGCTGGAAGCCGTCGGGAAGCTTCTGACGGATCGTCTGTTCGATGACGCGCGGGCCGGCAAACCCGATGAGCGCCTTCGGCTCGGCAATGTTGAGGTCGCCCAGCATCGCGAAGCTCGCCGTCACGCCGCCGGTCGTCGGATCGGTAAGGACCGAGAGGTACGGCAACCCGGCGCGATCGAGGCGGGCCAGCGCCGCCGACACCTTGGCCATCTGCATCAGCGACAGCGCCCCTTCCATCATGCGCGCGCCGCCCGAGCACGAGACGATGATCACGGGCAGGCGTCGAGCCAGCGCGGTCTCGATCCCGCGCACGATTTTTTCGCCCATCACGACGCCCATGCTCCCGCCGATGAAGGCGTACTCCATCGCCGCGACGACGGTCTCGACGCCGTCGATCCGGCCGACGCCGACGATCACCGCATCGGGCATGCCGGTGGCCTTGCTGCTGGCTTCGAGCCGATCGCGATAGGCCTTCGTATCGGTGAAGGTGAGCGGATCGTTCGACCGCAGCGTCGCGTCCTGCTCGACCCAGTGCTCGCCGTCGAACAGCGTCAGCAGCCGCTCGCGCGCGGTGAGCCGGAAGTGGTGGCCGCACTTCGTGCAGACGTTGAGGCTCTTGACGAGGTCGCGCTGATAGATGATCGCGTCACAGTCCGGACACTTGACCCAGAGCCCCTCCGGGACGCGGCTGGCTTTGTCAGGCGCGGCGATCGGCTTGCGCGCCTTTTTGAACCATGCCATTGGGGCAGCTTAACAGATGGTGGTAGGAAGGGCTACGGAACGTAAGAACAAAGAACGAAGAACTAAGAACGGAACGACGGAACGTAGAACAGAGAACGCAGAATGGAACGTGGAACGGGGAACCGAGAACAGGGGAACGGAACGAACGGCGACGGTTCTACCGTTCACTGTCTGTTCCGTTCACCGTTCGTTCCGTTCTGCGTTCTCCGTTCAACGTTCCACGTCCCGTTCTGCGTTCCCATGTTCAACGTTCCGTCGTACCGTTCTTAGTTCTTCGTTGCTTAGTTCTTCGTTCGTCCGCTCTCCCTCACCGTCCTGTGCGCGGGACGTAATAGCGCGTTCCCCTCGACAAACTGTTGATCTGCCGCACCAGGTCGTCGAGCGCGTCGTCGTCGTGCTCCGGTTCGAACTGGGAGGTTTCGACGACGAGCAGCGGCGTGGCGGAGTAGTGGAAGAAGAAGTGCTGGTACGCCTCGTTGAGCTCGCGCACGTAATCGGCGTCGGGCTGGGGCAGCTGGCGTTCCGGATCGGTCGGCTTGTCCTTCAGCCGCCGGAGCAGAACGTCGGTCGGGGCCTGCAGGTAGATCACGAGATCGGGCGCCGGGATGTCGCGCGCCAGCAGGTCGTACAGGCGCTGGTAGATGAAGAGCTCGTTGTCGTCGAGATTGAGGAACGCGAAGATCTTGTCGCGGTCGAAGAGGTAGTCGCAGACCGTCGCATGGGCGAAGAGATCCGCCTGGCGCAGGCCGGTGAGCTGGCGATGGCGGCTGAGCAAGTAGAACAGCTGGGCCTGCAGCGCCGCGCCCGGCCGCTCCTGGTAGAAATCGGCGAGAAACGGATTGTCGCTTTCTTCCAGGACCGTCGTGCCGTCGATCCGACGCGCCAGACGCTCGGCCAGTTTCGTCTTGCCGACGCCTATCGGACCCTCGATCGCGAGATACCGGAACGCCACGCGGGCGGGAGTATATACGGTGGACCCGCAGCGGTGCTAAGGTCTTACGCGGAGCGTATCCACGGTACGTTGCATATGAGCAGCGTCGCTCATCCGAGGTTTCGCGGCCGTTCCTACGGAACGGCCGCTACCGGAATCGAACACGGTTTCCACTAAAACACGCGTGCGCATCGACCGCCTCGATCTTCGACTCTGTCGCCTGCCTCTCGTCGCCTTCTTCGAAACGAGCTTCGGCCGCGTCTACGATCGCGCCTTCCTGCTCGTCCGGCTCACCGGTGAAGGGCAGGAAGGCTGGGGCGAAGGCGTCGCCGAGGCCAACCCCTTCTACAGCAGCGAGACCACGGAAACCGCGTGGCACATCATCACCGAGTTCATCGCGCCGCGGGTGATCGGCCGTCGCTTCGAGCATCCCCGCGAAATCTTCGATGTGCTCGCGCCGATTCGTGGTCACAACATGGCCAAGGCCGCGGTCGAGATGGCGGCCTGGGATCTCTACGCCCGCATCGAGGGCAAGCCGCTCAGCGCGGTGCTCGGCGGCACGCGTCCGCGGATTGCCTCCGGTGTCTCGATCGGGATTCAGGACAGCCTCGATCAACTCGGCGAGAAGATTCACCGTGAGTTGGCCGCCGGCTACCAGCGGATCAAGATCAAGATCAAGCCCGGCTGGGATCTCGCGCGCCGTCCGAGTACGTCCGTCAGCGCTTTGGCGACGTGCCGTTGATGGTCGACGCGAACGCCGCGTATACGCTGGCCGACACCCGCCATCTCTCCGAGCTCGATCAGTTCTCGCTCCTCATGATCGAGCAGCCGCTCGATTACGACGACGTGATGGATCATGTCGCGCTGCAGCAGGCGGTGAAGACGCCGATCTGCCTGGACGAATCGATCCACACCGTCCGCATCGCCCGCGACGCCATTGCTGCCGGGGCGTGCCGCATCATCAACATCAAGCCGGGCCGTGTCGGCGGCCACCGCGAGTCGATTCGCCTCCACGATCTGTGCGCTGAACATGGCATCCCCGTCTGGCACGGCGGCATGCTGGAAACCGGGATCGGCCGGGCGCACAACATCCACCTGGCGAGCCTGCCGAACTTCTCGCTTCCGGGCGACATTGCCGCGAGCAAGCGCTACTACGCGCCCGACCTGATCGAGCCGGCGATCGAGGTCGCCGCCGATGGGACCATCGCGGTTCCCGATGGGCCCGGCATCGGCGTGACGATCGTGCCCGAGCGGATCGAGCGGGCGACGCTCCGCGCGGTCAGCCTCGATTCCACATCGCTCACTACCGCATGATCACCACGGCATGATGCGACAGCCCGTTCTTCGCCTCGGTTGTGTCACCCTCGGCCTCGCGTGGATCACCGCGTGTGCGTCGGCGCCGCCCGCTGCCGCGCCGCCGCAGCGCACGATTCTCACCTTCGAACAGAAGATGGGGTGGATCCTGCGGCTCGAGGAAGATCGCGTCCTCGCACTGCCGGCCCCGCCGGCGCCGGCGCCGCCTCCGGTTCCGCCCACGGGACGTAGTCGTGACGCCAAGCCGTTGCCGCCGCCACCACCGCCGCAGCCCGACCTGATTAGCCTGTTGAAAGACGACGAGGGCCGGATTCGCCGCCGCGCCGCGCTCGCCGTGGGCCGGACGCGCGTGGCCGACGGCGTCCAGCCACTCGTCGAGGTGTTAGCCGGGGATCAGGATCCCGAGGTGCGGCAGATGGCTGCGTTTGCGCTCGGCCTGCTCGGTCAAGCGAGTGCCGCCGACGCGTTGATGGCGGCGCTGAAGGATCCGGAGCCGCTCGTTCAGGGACGCGCGGCCGAAGGGCTCGGGCTGATCGGCCACAAGGCCGCGGCGGATGCCATCGCCGCGATGATGACGCCGCTCATCGCCGCGGGCGCGCTGTCGGGCATTGCGCCGGACGACCTCGAACATCCGAAAGCGCCAAACATCGAAGCAGTGCGGCTGGGGATGTATGCGCTCGTGCGACTGGGCGCGTATGCGCCGCTCGCGAGCACGCTGCTGGACGGGAGCGGCGCGCCGGTCAGTCGATGGTGGCCCATCGCCTACGCGTTCCGCCGAATTGGCAGCCCGCAAGCCGGGCCGGTGCTGCTCAACCTGCTCGGGGGCGAGGGGACGATGACCCGCGCGTTTGCGGCGCGCGGCCTCGGCGCTGTCAAGGAAGCGCGCGGCGTCGCGCCGCTCCTCGCCGTGCTCGGTAACGAGCGCGACGTGACGGTCGTGCGCATCGAGGCGGCACGATCGCTGGCCGACCTCAATGCCGCGGCGGCCGCGCCGGTCCTCGCGAAGCTCCTCGCGTCGCGGACGACCGAGCCGAACCTCCGGCTCGAGGCGGCCACCGCGCTCGGTCAGCTGCGGCGCCCCCGGCGCCATCGATCTCTTCATCGATCTCGTCACCGAGCAGTGGCCGGCGATGCGGTCGGCGGCGCTGACAGCGCTGGCCCGCGCCGACGGCGACACCTTTCTGACCGTGCTGTCGGGCATCGACGCCGATCCCCAGTGGAATGTGCGGGCAGCGTTGGCCAGCGCCCTCGGCCATCTGGACCGCGAACGCGCGGGACCGCGCTTGACCGCGATGCTGCAGGATTCGGATCAGCGGGTCATTCCCTCGGTGCTCAACGCGCTGGTGGCGATCGGCGCCCCGAACGCGGAAGGCGTGCTCATCGAGAAGCTCACCGCCGAGGATCCGGTCGTCCGGCAGGCTGCCGCGAACGGACTGGCGCGGCTGAAGTCGCCGAAGGCGTCGGCGGCGCTGCTCACGGCCTACGACATCTCCGAAAAAGACCCGACCTACGTCGCGCGGGCGGCCATCCTTGCCGCACTCGTCCAGACCGACGGCGCCAGCGCCCGGCCACTCCTCGAACGCGCGCTCGTCGATCGCGACTGGGCGATTCGAGTGCGGGCCGCGACGCTCATCCGGACGCTCGATGCCAATGCCGACCTGACGAAGATGCGGCCGGCGCCGGCGGCGGCGCTGGCCGAGCTGAACGATCTGCCGCCGCTCATCAATCCGACCGTCTCGCCGATGGCCTACATCGACACCGAGAAGGGCATGATTCAAATCGAGCTCGCGGTAATCGACGCACCGCGGGCCGTCACCAACTTCGTTTCACTCGCGCGGCGCAACTTCCTCGGCGCGACACCGTGGCACCGCGTCGTCCCCAACTTCGTCGTCCAGGACGGCGATCCGCGCGGCGATGGCGAAGGCGGGCCCGGCTACACGATTCGCGACGAGATCAATCAGCGGCCGTACTTGCGCGGGACCGTCGGCATGGCGCTCGACTGGGAAGACACCGGCGGCAGCCAGTTCTTCATCGCGCTGTCGCCGCAGCCGCATCTCGACGGCCGCTATACGGTGTTCGGCCGCGTCGTGTCGGGCATGGAGGTCGCCGACAAGCTGACGCAGGGCGATCAGGTTCGATCGGTGCGGATCTGGGACGGCGTGAGCTGGATCGGCGGGCAGTAGATCGAGTCATTGACCCGGTACAAAACGAAAGGGGCGGCCGTGAAGCCGCCCCTTGATCTCTTGGCGAAGCGAGTTACCGCTTCTTCGCCTTCTTGGCCTTCTTGGCCGCCTTCTTCGCTTTCTTCGCCATTGGTCTAATCCCCCCCTTCAGGTTGGGTTATGCGGAAGGTGCTGCCGCGCCACCGCGACGCTTCTGCCGCCTGGCACTCAGCCCGCGCGTGCCGGCTCCTTCTCGCCTTGCTGCGCGCGTTGTGGTCTCGCGCGCGATGTTCGCGCCCTCGGGCAGTTCAAACAGGGCCGAAGAAAAGGTGGGGCAGTGCTCGCGAGAGACCGCCCCATTGCAGAGCGGCCTGACTTACTTCTTCTTTGCCTTCTTGGCCTTCTTGGCCGCCTTCTTTGCTTTCTTCGCCATTGTTCCTCCTGAAGGGGTCTCGCTCGTGCCTGATGGCGACTCCGGGTAGTGCCGGGCGCTGAACACGCAACTGAGTCTCAGCGCTTCACAATCCGTTGTCTGAGCCTTCCACCCTCATACCAGATGTAGATTATGGGTGAAGAAATTGTGATGTCAAGCACAAACCGACGCCGATTGTCAAAACCTACCCGCTGATCATCGTCCGGTCGTAAGCGCAAATCGACCGCGGACGTCAACTCCGGCCCCGATCGCACCTCTCATCACCGTGTTTTCACCCACGTTCGACTGCGAGCGCGTGCTCGTTGTCAGAAGATGTCGGTTCTGCACGCGCGGCGCTGTAGAGTGCGCCGCGATCGAGCGATCGCGATGACGTGATCGACGCGACGCGCGCGGCGACGACGCGCGCTCGTGCGTGTCAAGTACCGAGGTGAGACGCGCGCGCTCGCGTCTCGCGCGATCGGTGATGCCGAACGGGCGGCTGGGCCGTTCCTCGATCAGGCGATCGAGGGCCTCGATCGATTCACGCCGGCGGCCGAGGCGATCGAGCTGGAGGGCGATGTTGAAGCGCGCCCGCACCGCGGTGACTGCCGGCTCGCGCACCGCCCCTTCAGTCGCGCGCGTCAACGCCTCTGACGATGAGGCGAGACTGGCGACGGGATCGTGGAAGTAGACGTCGTGGATGTCGGCTTCGACTTGATAGAAGAGCGGATTGTGCGGATATCGCGCCTGCAGCCCCCGGATCAACGCGAGGGCATCGCGCGAGCGCTTCTCGTACCAGAGGTAAATCAGGTGCAGCTGATAGTCGGCCTCGCCCCGCACGAGTTGCCCCCGCACGCGCGCTTCCTCGATCTGCCGCAGGCCTCGTCGCGGCTGCCGCCGGGCAGCAGCAAGAGCCAGCGCAGCAACCGGAGGGCGGCCGGCGCGATGTCGGCGTAGTAGCGGTAGAGGCCGAGCCGTAGTCGCGTCGTGCAGCTGCGGATCCAGCGAGAGCGCCGTTCGAGCGACTCCTTACCCGCTGACCGTCGCGGGCGGCGCGAGCCGCTGTCGCGCAGGACGCGCCACTGCACGCGCGCGCCGTAGGCGGCGCCCTGATAGAACCAGCCTCGGCGCGCTGAGGCTCGCGGGCGGTCCAGGCTTCGCTCGCGGCAATCGCGGCGTCGACCGACTGGGAGAACCGCATGTCGAGCATCCGGCTCTCGGGCTCGAGCGCGATCGCCCACCATCGCCCGAGGGCCTCGAGCATCTGGCAGGCCTCGCGCGGCGCCGCGCCACAGGTGGTCGCGAGACGTGCCGGGAGCGACTCCAGGTCGGCGTCGAGGACCGCGTCGTAGACGGCGGCGACCGCGGCGGCGGCGGTGAGCCCGCGGACCGGTACTGCGGTCGGCGGACCGGTGGCGATCGCGAACAGTGCCGCGACCGCGCTGGCGGCCGCGCGGGTCACAGGGCGCTCGTACGAAGCCGCTGCTTGTCGGCGTGACGCTCGAGCGCGAGTTGAATCAGCTTGTCGACGAGCGCGGCATACGGCACGCCGCTCGCCTCCCACAACTTGGCGAACATGCTGATCGTCGTGAAGCCGGGGATGGTGTTGATCTCGTTGACGAACAGTTCGCCGGTCGCGCGCGCCAGCAGGAAGTCGACGCGCGACATGCCGGCGGCATCCACCGCCTTGAACGCGGCGATCGCGAGCCGCTGGACTTCGCCGCGGAGCTCGTCGGAGAGATCCGCGGGAATGACCGTTTCGGACCCGGCGTCCAGGTACTTGGCCTCGTAGTCGTAGAACTCGCGCGACGGGATGATCTCGCCGGCGACCGAGGCCTCCGGATCGTCGTTGCCGAGCACCGCGCATTCGATCTCGCGCGCTTCCGGTACACCGGCTTCGATGACGAACTTGCGATCGAACTCGCACGCCGTCTCGATTGCCGCACGAAGCGCATTGGCGGTCTTCACCTTCGAGATGCCCACGCTCGACCCGAGGTTGGCCGGTTTCACGAAGAGCGGAAGCCCCAGCGACAGGGCGCGGGCTTCGACGGCGCCGGCATCGCGCTGCCATTCGCGCTGGGTGTAGCCGTGCCATGGCGCGACCGGAAGGCCGTGCGCCTGGAACACGCGCTTCATCATGCTCTTGTCCATGCCGACCGCCGACGCCATCACACCGGCGCCAACGTACGGAATGTTGGCGAGTTCCAGCAGTCCCTGGACGGTGCCATCCTCACCGTGCGGGTCCATGCAGAACCGGAAAGATGACATCAAGGCCGAGCCCGGTCACCACCGCGTGTTCCACATCCGATTCGCCGCGCGTCGTCGGACGGCGCTCGAAGGTGATCAGCGTGTCTTCGCTGGGGTGCGCGAGGAGCACCGTCTCGCGACCTGGCCGGATCTGCCGTGCGGCAGATGCGCGCGCATGCTCGATCACTTCGGCCGCGGAGATCGCGGTCGGAATCTTGTCGGCAATGGTCCAGCGGCCGTCCTTCTCGATCCGGATCGGCAGCGGCTCGAAGCGCGACCGATCCAGGTGCTTGATGATCGACGCGGCCGAGGCCACGGAGACTTCGTGTTCTCCGGAGCGCCCGCCGTAGATGACACCGACCCGTAACTTCTTCACGATAGGGATAATAACCAATGACACGCACGCGGTTCGCCAGCGACTGTCTCCACCACCGAGCCTGACCTCTTCATGACCTTCGACATCACCCACCGCGACGGCGGCGCGCGCCGGGGTGTCCTCACCACGCCGCACGGCGTGATCGAGACGCCGGTCTTCATGCCGGTCGGGACTCAGGGGACCGTGAAAGCGATGGCGCCGCGGGATCTGGAAGACATTGGCGCCACGATCGTGCTCGGCAATACGTATCACCTGCACTTGCGGCCGGGCGACAGCCTGATTGCACGGCGCGGCGGGCTGCACCGCTTCATGGGCTGGACGCGGCCGCTGCTGACCGACAGCGGCGGCTATCAGGTTTTCAGCCTGGCCTCGCGCCGGCGTGTCGACGAAGAGGGGGTCTCGTTTCGATCCCACCTTGATGGCAGTGCCTGCCGCCTGACACCCGAAAGCGCCGTCGATATCCAGATGCAGCTCGGCGCGGACGTCGCAATGGTGCTCGACGAGTGTCCCGCGCTTCCCGCAAGCGACGAGGTGCTGCGGGCCTCGGTCGACCTGACCGCGCGCTGGGCAGCGCGTTGCCGGGCGCGGTTTCTCAGCTACCAGGATCGCAACCCTGACAACGTTGTTGTCACCAACCCGGGACAGGCACAGTTCGGGATCGTCCAGGGCGGCACCTCGGCCGCGCTCCGCGGGTGGAGCGCCGAACAGACAATCGCGATCGGGTTCGAGGGGTATGCGATCGGCGGCTTGAGCGTCGGCGAGTCGTCCGACGACATGTACAACATGGTCGACGTGACGGCGCCGCTTCTGCCGGCCGACAAGCCGCGCTACCTGATGGGGGTCGGCACCCCCGTCGATCTCGTCGAGGCGGTTGCGCGTGGCGTCGACATGTTCGATTGCGTGATGCCGACACGCAACGCGCGCAATGGCCAGCTGATGACCAGCGAGGGTCCGCTGAACATCAAGAACGCGCGTTTTGCCGAAGACGATGGACCGGCCGATCCGGCGTGCGCGTGCTACACCTGCCGGCACTTTTCGCGGGCCTATTTACGCCATTTATTCCTCGCTGGTGAGATCCTGGGAAGCACCCTTAACACGTTGCATAATCTCTACTTTTACCTTGACACCATGAGGGGGATTAGGGACGCTATAGCGTTTGGCACGTTCGAAAAATTCCGGCAGTCCGTCCGTCGGAGTTTTTCCCGCCGCACGCTGACTCCATGATGTCGAGGGAAGTGGTCGAACCCGGGTTTGTGCTGGCTTTGTCAGCGGCGCCGGGCCAGGTGAATCCGCTGATCCAGCTCATACCGTTTGCGCTGGTGCTCGGAATCTTCTACTTCGTCATCATGCTGCCGATGAAAAAGCGGCAGAAAAAGGTGCAGGAGTTCCTCAGCGCGCTCAAGGTTGGCGACCGGGTGGTCACGACCGGCGGGTTGTACGGCTCGATTACGAAAGTGAACGAACAGTCGGTGCACCTCCAGGTGGCGCAGAACGTCCGCCTCGAGGTCGCGCGCAGCGCCATCGTCGGCTATCAGGGGCAGGCGCCCGTGGTGGATTCGACGAACGCGTAATTGATCATGGCGAAGAACCTCCGCTGGAAGTTATTGGTCATCCTCGGTGTCGTCGGGCTCTCCGTCTTCGCGTTCTATCCGCCCGATCGGAAGCTGCACCTGGGACTCGACTTGAAGGGTGGCGTGCAGCTGGTGCTGCGGGTCGAGACCGAGCAGGCGCTCAAGGTCGAGACCGACACCACCACCGACCGGCTCCGCGAGCAGATGAAGACCGCGAACGTCCCCGGCTCGGTGACGCCGGTTGGGCCCACGGAGTTTCGCGTCGAAGCCGTGCCCGCCGATCAGGACGCGGCGTTTCGCCAGCTGCTCACCGACATCGAGCTGACCTATAACCGCGCCTCGGCCGGGAGTGGCGCCTACAGCTTCACGATGCGGCCGTTGATCGCCAACCAGCTCCGCGAGGAAGCGGTGTCGCAGGCGCACCAGACCATCGACCGCCGGGTCAACGAGCTCGGCGTCGTCGAGCCGGTCATCGCCCGCCACAGCGCCGACGATCAGATCCTCGTGCAGCTGCCGGGTGTGACCGACATCGCGCGGGCCAAGGACATCATCGGCAAGACGGCGCTGCTCGAGCTGAAGCTCGTCGAGCAGGGCCCGTTCTCGGATGAAGCGCAGGCCCGCCAGGCCTACGCCAACAACCTGCCGCCCGACCTGCAGATCCTCCCGGGCGCGAGCGCGGTCGTGGCGGGCGAGCGGCCGACGACGGTGTACTACGTGACGCGGCGCGTACCGGCGGTGACGGGCCGCGACCTGCGCAATGCCCGGACGTCGCTCGACGAGAACAGCCGCCCGGCGGTCAGCTTTTCGCTGAACAACGAAGGCGCCGCCAAGTTCGGCGCGTTCACCGGCGCCAACATCAACCGGCAGCTGGCGATCGTGCTCGACAACCGGATCAACACGGCGCCGAACATCAACAGCCGCATCGACAACGAAGGCATCATCCAGGGCAGCTTCACCCAGCAGGAGGCCGCGGATCTCGCGCTGGTGCTCCGGTCGGGCGCGCTGCCGGCATCGCTGACGCCGCTCGAAGAACGGACGGTCGGCGCATCGCTCGGCCAGGAGTCGATTCGCGCCGGCGTCACCGCGGCGACCGGCGGTCTCCTCTTCGTGATGCTGTTCATGGTCGCTTACTACAAGCTGTCAGGCCTGAACGCCGTCGTGTCGATCGCGGTGAACCTGATCGTCCTGCTCGGCCTGATCGCGTATCTCGGCGCGACGATGACCCTGCCCGGCATTGCCGGCTTCATCCTGACGATCGGTATGGGCGTCGATTCGAACGTGCTCATCTTCGAACGGATCAAGGAGGAGCTGCAGACCGCCAAAGGGGTCAAACAGGCGGTGGCGGCCGGCTTCGACCGCGTCTTCCTGACCATTCTCGATACCCACGTGGCGTCGCTCATCGCCGCGGCGTTTCTCTTCCAGTTCGGAACCGGGCCGATCCGCGGGTTTGCCACCACGCTGACGATTGGGCTGCTCTCGAACGTGTTCACGGCGGTTTTCGTGTCGCGCGCGCTCTTCGAGCTGGTGCTCTCGCGCCGCCAGACAGCCGCGAAGCTGAGCATTTAACCCCACGATTCACTTGTATGGTCAATCGATCAGTTCGCCAATCCGATGAAAACCGCCACAGCGTGAGGGCGTTAGACCTGATGGAATGCTCAACCCAAAGTGAGCTGAGGGGTTAAATGGACTTCCTCAAGAATCCCAACATCAACTTCATCAAGTGGCGTTGGCACGCCATTGGGCTCTCGCTGCTGGTGGTCCTCGCCGGAGTGTTCCAGCTCGCGACCAAAGGGTTGCCGCTCGGCATCGACTTTTCGGGCGGCACGCTGATCGTCGTCCGTTTTACGCAGCCGGTTGACGAAGGCGCGGTCCGACGCGCGATCGAGGCGATCCCCGGCGACAAGATCATCCAGCCCTATGGAGACGCCTCCGATCACGAATGGCTGATTCGGCTCCCGCAGGCCAGTACCGAAGCGGGTGGCACGCTCGGCCAGGGCGCCGAAGCGGTGGTGGCGAACCTGAAGGCGGCCAACATCGGCGCCTTCGAGATCATCTCGCAGGACGTGGTCGGGCCGATCATCGGCCGCGACCTCCAGCTGAGGGGCATCTACGCGACGCTGGCGTCGATTGTCGGCATCACGATCTATATCGGCCTGCGGTTCCGGTTTGCCTTTGCGATCGGCGCGATCGTCGCGACGTTCCACGACGTCCTCGTCACGCTGGCGTTCCTCACCTTCTTCAACTACGACCTGTCGCTGAACATCGTCGCGGCGATCCTGACGATCACCGGTTATTCGGTGAACGACACGATCGTCATCTTCGATCGTGTGCGCGAGAACCTGCGGGGCATGCGGCGCGAGCCGCTCGAGCACGTCGTGAACCTGAGCGTGAATCAGACGCTGAGCCGGACGATTATCACCGCCGGCACGACGTTCCTCGCGGTCCTGTCGCTCTACCTGTTCGGCGGCGAAGTGCTCGAGGGGTTTGCCTTCACGATGCTGGTCGGCATCATCAGCGGCACCTACTCGACGGTGTTCATCGCCGCGGCGATTGCGATCATCCTGAGTGGCAAGCAGGCGAAGGCGCGATCGGCGGCGGCCACCAAGCCGGCGACCGGCGGTCGCAAGGCGTCGTAGTCTCTCAGCTGGTACGTGGATCTTCTCGCAGCGGCCGTCCTCGGCATCGTCCAGGGGCTCACTGAGTTCCTGCCGGTCTCGAGCTCGGGTCACCTGATTCTGGCGCGCGCGTTCTTCGGGTGGGACGCCGGCCGGTTCGGGCTGGCGTTCGATGTGGCGTGCCACGTCGGGACGCTGCTGGCGGTTGCGGTCTATTTCCGCCGCGATGTGACGGCGATGCTGGCGGCCACGCCCGGGGCCGTGACCGGCGGCGGCGGCCAGGCCGAACGGCTCGTGCGGCTGATCGTGGTCGGCACGGTGCCGATCGTGGCAGTCGCGGTGGCGTTCGGCGATCAGCTCGAGAGCCTGCGGTCGCCTGCAGTGGTCGCGACGACGCTGGCGATCGGGGCGCTGGGATTGCTCGCCGCCGAGGCGCTTGGGGCAAAGAGCCGGGACGACTCGAGCGTCGGCTACGGGTTGGCGCTTGCGATTGGCTGCGCGCAGGCGATGGCGCTCATCCCGGGGATTTCTCGATCCGGGGCGACGCTGACGATCGCGATGCTGGCCGGTCTGCGGCGCGAATCGGCGGCGCGTTTCGTCTTTCTCCTGAGCCTGCCGGCGGTCCTGGCGGCGGCCGCGAAGGAGACGCTGGACGTCGCGGAAATTGGCGTCGCCGGGTTACCGGTGACGTTGTTCGTGGTCGGGTTTGTGGTGTCGGGGGTGGTGGGGTACCTGACGATCAAGTACTTCCTCCGTTATCTGGCCAATCATTCGCTGGCGGTGTTTGTGTACTACCGGTTTGCATTGGCGGCGGTCACGGTCATCTGGCTCGTGACGCGGTAATCCATGTCGTGGCTCCGGCGGAGTTTCATTACCGGGTTCTTCGTCACGGTGCCGCTCATCATCAGCGTCGCGGCGCTGGTGTGGATTTTCCAGGTGGTCGACGGCGTCACCGAGCCCGTCTCGGTGCGGGTTCTCGGTCGAGCAGTGCCCGGACTGGGCGTGCTGATCACGGCGGCGATGATTCTGCTGGCCGGCGCGGTCGCCAACAACGTGTTCGGAAAGCGGGTGTTGCAGCGGGCCGAGTATTACCTGCTGCACGTGCCGGTGTTCAAGACGATCTACGCCCCGGTGCGGCAGCTGGTCGCGGCGTTCTCGCCCGACAACGAAGCCGGGTTCAAGAAGGTCGTCATCGTCGAGGATCCGCGGCGCGGGATGCTGCTCGGGTTCCTGACGAAGGAGTTCACGCTCGATCGGGGGCGGGGCGCGGAGGCGGTGATCGCCGTGTACGTGCCGACGAATCACCTCTATCTGGGCGATGTCTTCGTGTTTCCACGCGAGCAGGCGGTGTTTCCGGACCTGACCGTCGAGGAAGGCGTCAGGATTTTTCTGACCGGCGGCATGGCGTTGCCAGACCGGCTTCGCAGTGAGCAGAGTGCCAATTGATCCATTTCTTTTCGACACTTATGACTACATCGATGACGAGCATTGACACGAGCACGCTGAATCGACGCATTGGTCCTCTGATGCTGGCGCTCCTGCTGGTGGTGGGCTTCGGGCTCGCCGCCGCGCCGGTGGCGCTTGCCCAGCCGCCCGCGCCAGGCGCCGCCCCGAACATCGCCCGGGCGGTGAGATCAACATCCACCTGCCCGATCTCATAACCAGGGCGATCTTCCTCGGCATGACCGGGCACCAGATCCTGTTGTCGGGCCTGGTCGTCTGCGTGCTCGGGCTGCTCTTTGGCGCGTGGACGTACAACAACGTCAAGAACCTGCCCGTGCACAAGTCGATGGCCGACATCTCGGAGCTGATCTACGAGACGTGCAAGGCGTATCTCGTGCAGCAGGGCAAGTTGCTGCTGATCCTCGAGGGCTTCATCGGCGTCGTGATGGTCGCTTACTTCTGGCTGATCGGGCTCGAAGCGTCGCGCATCGTCATCGTGCTGCTCTTCAGCCTCATCGGCATTGGCGGCAGCTACGGCGTGGCGTGGTACGGCATCCGCATCAACACGCTGGCGAATTCGCGCACCGCATTCGCGAGCCTGCAGGGCAAGGCGTTTCCGGTCTGCGACATTCCGCTGCAGGCGGGGATGAGCGTCGGCATGATGCTCATCTCGGTCGAGCTCCTCTTCATGCTCGCCATCCTGCTCTTCATCCCCGGCGAATACGCGGGCGTCTGTTTCCTCGGCTTCGCGATTGGCGAGTCGCTCGGCGCCGCGGCCCTCCGCATCGCCGGCGGCATCTTCACCAAGATTGCCGACATCGGCTCCGACCTGATGAAGGTCGTCTTCAAGATCAAGGAAGACGACGCGCGCAACCCGGGCGTGATTGCGGACTGCACGGGCGACAACGCGGGCGATTCGGTCGGCCCGACGGCCGACGGGTTCGAGACCTACGGCGTCACCGGCGTCGCGCTGATTTCGTTCATCATGCTCGCGGTCACCAACGTCGAAGTGCAGGTGCAGCTGCTGGTCTGGATCTTCATGATGCGGGTCATGATGGTCCTTGCCTCCGCCGGTTCGTATCTCGTCAACAACGCAATCGCCAAGGGCAAGTACGCCGGCCTGGCGAAGATGGACTTCGAAGCGCCGCTGACGATGCTGGTGTGGCTCACCTCGATCGTTTCGGTGGTGCTCACCTACGGGCTGTCGTACCTGCTGATTCCGTCGCTCGGCGGCAACACCGACCTGTGGTGGCAGCTGTCGACGGTCATCACCTGCGGCACGCTCGCCGGCGCGATCATTCCCGAGTTCGTGAAGGTGTTCACCTCCACCCACTCGGGTCACGTCAAGGAAGTGGTGACCTCGTCGCGCGAGGGCGGCGCCTCGCTGAACATCCTGTCAGGCCTCGTGGCCGGCAACTTCAGCGCCTACTGGCTGGGGCTGACCATCATGGGCCTGATGGCCATCGCCTACCAGGTGGCGTTCTTGGATCTCGCGGCGACGACGATCAACGGCGCGCCGCTGATGGTGGCGCCGGCGATCTTCGCCTTCGGTCTCGTCGCGTTCGGGTTCCTCGGCATGGGTCCGGTGACCATCGCCGTCGACTCGTATGGCCCGGTGACCGACAACGCGCAGTCGGTGTACGAGCTCTCGCTCATCGAACAGATCCCGGGCATCGAGAACGAGATCCAGAAGTCGTACGGCTTCCCGGTGAACTTCGTGGTCGCCAAGGAACTGCTCGAGGAGAACGACGGCGCCGGCAACACCTTCAAGGCGACGGCGAAGCCCGTGCTGATCGGCACCGCCGTCGTCGGTGCGACGACGATGATCTTCGCGATCATCATGGCCCTGACTCAGGGGCTGGCGGACCAGGCGGCGATTGCGAAGCTGTCGATCCTGCACCCGCCCTTCCTGCTCGGCCTCATCACCGGCGGTTCGGTGATCTACTGGTTCACCGGCGCCTCGATGCAGGCGGTCACCACCGGCGCCTACCGGGCGGTGGAGTTCATCAAGGCGAACATCAAGCTCGACGGCGCGACCAAGGCGTCGGTCGAGGACAGCAAGAAAGTCGTCGAGATTTGCACGCTCTACGCGCAGAAGGGGATGTTCAACATCTTCCTCGGGGTGTTCTTCTCGACGCTGGCGTTCGCGTTCGTCGAGCCGTTCTTCTTCATCGGCTACCTGATTTCCATTGCGCTGTTCGGGCTCTTCCAGGCGATCTTCATGGCCAACGCCGGCGGCGCGTGGGACAACGCGAAGAAGATCGTCGAGACCGAACTGAAGGCCAAGGGCACCGAGTTGCACGCGGCGTCGGTGGTCGGCGACACCGTGGGCGATCCGTTCAAGGACACCTCGTCGGTGGCGATGAACCCGGTGATCAAGTTCACGACGCTGTTCGGGTTGCTGGCGGTCGAGCTCGGCGTGTATCTCCTGGCCGAGTATGGCTCGGTCCTGACCCAGTCGCTCGCCGCGGTGTTCTTCGTCGTGAGCATGGTGTTCGTGTGGCGATCCTTCTACGCGATGCGCATCGAGGGGTGAGACGGGCGGGCGGCTGGATGTAAAAAGTGGTAACCATAAGCAGAAAGCATCGAGCGACCAGCTTCCTGCATTGACGAGAGGGATCCGCGTCGATAGAATGCCGCCTCTTGCTGCCACCCCCGGCGCGGATCGATGGACGGTGGCACCCC
Organism: uncultured Acidobacteriota bacterium; assembly: GCA_963841895.1. Lineage (GTDB taxonomy): Bacteria > Acidobacteriota > Vicinamibacteria > Vicinamibacterales > UBA2999 > JACCSI01. The sequence continues at coordinate 133,570 of CAWJEO010000013.1, read as the reverse complement.
AGCTGTAATCACGCCAACGAGGCGAACCGATCGCCGGCTGAAGCTGGGAGCACTTTCGTGAATCCGGTGTCTAAGCTCGATATCGGCCGGTGTCCCCGAAGTGGGACGAACTGCCGGCTGACGGTCCAGAAGAGCCGCTCGGCGGGTGTCCAGCGCAGCAGGTGGGCGCCGGTTCGTTGAACTCTTTTCTACCGATCGTTATAATCGGCGGCTTCCGCCGCCACTTGAGGCAGGCCAGGAGGGACTCTTCGTGCCACGCGACATGTTCGGCGATGTCGTCGATCCTTCAATCAAGATGGGCAGCAAGGCGTGGTACACCGTGCCGCTGACCATGTTCCTCGAAGCGGTGATTGTCGGAGCGCTGGTGATCGTGCCGCTGATGGCGGCCGACGTGCTGCCGACGCCGCCGTCGATGATGGCGTTCGTGGCGGCCCCGCCGCCGCCCCCGCCCCCGCCCCCGCCCCCCCCGCCGCCACCCTCGGCGGCGCCAAAGCCGGAGGTCGAAGTCAACCCGACGGCCGCACCGATTGAGGCCCCGTCGGAGATCAAGCCTGAGACCGGTATCGAGGCTGGCTTCGAGAGTAACGTCGGCGGTGTCGAAGGTGGAATCCCCGGCGGCGTCGTCGGCGGCATCACCGGCGGCATTCCGGAAGCCCCGCCCCCTCCACCGCCACCACCGTCGCAGCCGGTCCGCGTCGGCGGCAACATCAAGACGCCGACCAAGGTGAAGGACATCAAGCCGGTCTACCCACCGATCGCGCAGTCCGCGCGCGTGCAGGGCGTGGTCATCATCGAGGCGACCATCGGCGCCGACGGCAGCGTGCAGAACGCCCGCGTGCTGCGTTCCATTCCGCTGCTCGATGCGGCGGCCCTCGACGCGGTGAAGCAGTGGCAGTTCACGCCGACGCTGCTCAACGGTGTGCCGGTCCCGGTCATCATGACCGTGACCGTGCAGTTCACGCTGCAGTAATCAAGTTTTCGAACGGAGAGAGAGGGCCGCGCGCGTCGCACGCGGTCCTCGCGACCCGCGGGTCGCGCGGTTTTGGCAACTTTCACGCGGTAACTCGCGTTTCGGGAGGGTGTGATGGAAGGTCGGAAGCTGGGTCAGATCGGGCGCGTCGCATTCACGGGGCTCGCACTGCTGTTGGTGAGCACGCCGGCGTTCGCGCAGGAAGGTGCGGGCCTCGACCTCGTCGAGATGTTCGAGCAGATGGGCCCCACCGCAATGGCGATTGCCGCGGTGCTGTTCATCATGTCGTTCTGGTCGGTGGGCGTGGCAATCGAGCGCTTCTACACCTTCCGTCAGGCGACGCAGCAGTCGAAGATGTATGCGCCGCTCGTGGCCAAGCACCTCAAGGAAGGCCGGCTGAAGGAAGCGATCGCGCTCTCCTCCTCGAAGGAATACCGCTACAGCCACCTCGCCAAGGTGGTTCTCGCGGGGCTGCAGGAATACCAGTTCCAGCAGGAAACCGGCTCCAACCTGTCGCGTGAAGACCTGCTCGACACGGTTCGCCGCTCGATTCAGCGCGCCACCGCGCTCACCTCGAACGACCTGAAGAAGGGCGTCTCGGGTCTCGCGACCATCGGCGCGACCGCGCCGTTCGTCGGACTGCTCGGCACGGTCGTCGGCGTTATCAACGCGTTCGTTGGTATCGCGGCCACCGGCTCGGGCGGTATCGGCGCCGTCTCGGCCGGTATTGCAGAAGCGCTCGTCGAAACCGCGCTCGGCCTCTTCGTCGCGATTCCGGCGGTCTGGTTCTACAACTACCTGTCGGGCCGCCTCGAGTACTTCAACGTCGAGATGGACAACTCGTCGTCGGAGATGGTCGACTACTTCATCAAGAAGACCGCGTAGGAAATCTGGTGATCTGATGATCTGTTGACCTCGCGATCTGGGTGCTCTGGCCAAAGGCCAGATCACCAGATCACGAGATCGCCAGATCACCAGGTGTCAGCGAAGGAGCAATTGCCATGTCAATGGATATCGGCGGCGCCAAAGGTGGGATCAAGTCGGACATCAACGTGACGCCCCTCGTAGACGTCATGCTTGTCCTGCTGATTATCATGATGATCGTCGCGCCGCTCTTGCAGAAGGGTGCGCCGGTCCGTCTGCCGACCGCGGCGAATAGCGCCGACAAGCCGGAGACTCAGGACCAGACCGTTGTCGCGGTCACGGCTGGCGGCGAGTACGACGTCAACGGCGTGCCGATCCCGGATACCGAGCTGCGGCGCCGCGTCGCCGAGATTCTCGAGCCCAAGACCGAGAAGATCGTCCTCATCAAGGCGGACGAAGACGCTTCCTACGGCAAGGTAATGGAAGCCATGGACGAACTGCGCGCCGAGGGGATCGAGGACATGGGCCTCATCACCGAGCGACGGGCTCGTCCGGCCGGCTCGGGCGGGGGAGGGAACTAGCAATGGCTCACGCCCACCAGCATCTCGGCGCGGACAGGGTCGTTACCGCGAAGAAGCTCGAAGTCAACGGCGACATGAACATCACGCCGATGATCGACGTGCTGCTCGTGTTGCTCGTCATCTTCATGGCCGCCCTGCCGCTCTCGCAGCGCGGTCTCGACGTCAACCTGCCGGCCGAGACCAAGACGCCGGATCAGCCGCAGCCCGACGTTTCGCAGATCGTGCTCGAGTACTCGGCTGACAAGCGGATCTCGATCAACAAGCAGGACGTCACCGTCGCCGAGCTCGAAGAGCGTCTCCGCACGATCTTCGAACAGCGCAAGGACAAGACGATGTTCATTGCCGGTGCGCCGACCCTGCGCTACGGCAACATCATCGAAGTCATCGACGCGGCCAAGGGCGCCGGCGTCGAGAAGGTCGGCATCGTCACTGAGGGCATGCGCCGCGCCGCCACCGCGAATCGCGCGCCAGGCACTCAGTAGCGTCCGCCTCGACCGCAGCGTTTTTCAGAAGGGCCGCCATCTGGCGGCCCTTGTTCTGTACGCCGCCTCCGCTCGCACGGGCCTCCCACCAGCACTGTAATATCTCCCCGCCATGACCACCGTCACACTCCTCGGCGTGCCGTGGGACGCATCGTCGAGCTTTCAGCGTGGCGCTGCTGCTGCACCGCCATTGATCCGGCAGGCGCTGTGGTCGCCGTCGAGCAACGCCTGGAACGAGCGCGGCGACGACCTCGCGGCTGATGGCGTCCTCGACGACGCGGGCGACCTCGAGCTTGGCGACGATCCAGCGGCGGCCCGCGACGCCATTGAACAGCGCGTGCGTGAGATCCTCGCGCAGGCGCGCCGCCCGCTCGTCCTCGGCGGCGACCACTCGATCACCTATCCGATCCTGCGCGCTTACGCGCGTCGCGATGGGACCGGCGATGCTCGACCGGCCGGCCGCTCCGAACCGCTCACCGTCCTCCACATCGACGCTCACGCCGACCTCTACGACAGCTTCGGCGACGATCGCTTCACGCATGCGAGCCCCTTTGCGCGGGTGATGGAGGAGCACCTCGTCGGCCGGCTGATGCAGGTGGGCATCCGCACGCTCAACGCGCATCAGCGAGCCCAGGCGAGCCGTTTCGGCGTGGAGATTCTCGGCGCCGACCGCTGGCGCGAAGCGCTGCCGCTCCTCGGCCGCCTGCGCGGCCCGGTCTATGTCTCGCTCGATCTCGATGTGCTCGAGCCGACGCTCGCGCCCGGCCTCTCACACCCGGAGCCAGGCGGGCTCACCGTTCGCGAGGTGCTCGAGCTCCTCAGCGCGATCCGCGTGCCCGTCGTCGGCGCCGACGTCGTCGAGTACAACCCGACGCTCGACGTGCGCGACCTCACTGCGCGCGTGGCCGCGAAGTTTGTCAAAGAGCTCACCGGCCTGCTCCGCCGCTGACGTGGCCGCCGTCGCGGCGCCGCCTTGACTTGAAATCGAGAGCCAGACGATGGCATCGTCGTCGTCCAGGAGGTCGGAAACGAGGAGAGGATGCAGCGCTTTCGGGTCGTCCCGGCCCTGCGCGAACGGCTGGGAGACCAGGGAACCGAGGCTTTGACGGACATGGTACATGTCGTTGCGCGGGAATGGCGGGATGACGTGCTCGAGTCGGTGAGCAGCCGTTTCGAACAGCGGCTGACGCAGGAAGTGTCGGCACTTCGCGTGGAAGTCACGAAGGAACTCTCCGGGATGCGCGCCGACATCATCCGCTGGTCGTTCGTCTTCTGGATCACGCAGCTCGGCGCGATGGCCGGCCTGCTGTCGCTCGTGAAGTAGGCGATCGGCGTACAACACAAAGGGCGGGCGATCGACTGATCGCCCGCCCTTTCTAACTTGCCCTATCCGCCGTCGCTCGCATGGACATCCCAGCGAGCTATGGCGAGACCGCGCCGCAGCGGCCTCCGGCCGCGAAGGCGGGCTTGCACTAGTTAAACGTGTAGCGCAGGCTGATCATGAAGCTGAAGACATCGGCTCTGCGAAGCCGTGGTTTCGAACGAGCGGGTCAGCAGCTCGTTGTTGACCACGACCATCCGGTAAGTCGCCCGGCCGTTCGCGTCGGCGGCACCGTTGGTGAGGATCTGGTTGCGGATCAGGCGCTGACCGACGCCCCAGTCGCTGTTCAGCAGATTCCCGAAGTTCTGGATGTCGGCGCGGATCTGGAACGCATTGCGCCGGCCGCCGGATATTCGCGAACAGATCCTGCGTGATGCTGAGGTCGGCGCGATTCACGATCGGCAGCAGCACGGCGCCGCGCTTCGCGTATTCGCCGCGATGCTCGCTCAGATAGCGATCCTGCTGGATGTACGCCTCGAACGCCGCCGCCTGCTCGGCGGGGCGTGAACGTGCGAGTCCCGACGGCGAACGACGGAAGTTCATCTCCGACGTGTCTCGCGGGATGTAAATCAGGTCGTTGAGCGCACCGCTGTCTCCGTTCATGTCGTTGGCGAAGATGTAGCTGGTGTTGCCGTTGTTGCGCGACTCCCAGAAGAGCGAAACGCTGGTGGCACCGAAGCGGAAGAACTCCTTGTTATAGGAGACCAGCGCAAAGAAGCGATGCCCCAGCGACCCTCCGAACGGCGTTGAATACGAAAGGCCGGGGTTGTTGGGATCGCCCGAGTGGGGGTTGCCGTTCCAGGACCCGGCGGCAATCGAGCCGGCGTCGACCGTGTTCTCGGACACGTTATAGCTGTAGCTGCTGCGGAAGGACAGCCCGGCGGCCTGGACACGCGCCAGCGTCACCGCGGCGTTCCACGAGCGGCCGACACTCTGGTTCTTCAGCACCACTGCGTTCGGGATGTTGGCGTAGAGGCGATTGTTCGTCCATCGCGGCCGACTGTCCGGACCGACGAACGTCGGTCTGCGCCGCCGGCAGGTTGGCGTTGATGTAGTAGACGCCGTTGACGTCCTTGTTGTAGAGGAACTCGCCAGTGAGCGTGAAGCGGCCCGGCAGGCGGTGATCGACCGCGATGTTCGAGCGCCAGATCTGCGGGAACTCTGAAATCGGATTGGTCAGCGCCAGCTCGTAGGTGAGCCGCAGGCGCGCCGGTCGGTGGCGTTGTCGGCTTGTAGCGGTTCGGATCGGGATTGAACGGCCGCGCCGTCGTGTTGTTGAGTTCTTCGAATCCGGTCAACACGCCGGTGTTGCCGATCTGGTTGGAGATCCAGACGTAGGCCGGACGGCCGGTGAACACGCCGGTCCCGCCCCGCACCTGCGTGCGCGCGTTGCCGTTGACGTCCCAGTTGATGCCGACCCGCGGCGACCACAGGATGCTGGCGTCTGGCAGTTCTCCCGACTCGTACTGAACCGGCTGGCCGTTTTCGTCGCGGAACGTGCGCGCGTCGGCCTCGGCATTCGCGAACCCGGTATCCTCGAAGAACGGAATGTCCATGCGAATGCCCGCGGTGACCGTGACGTTGCTGGCGGGGCGCCACTCATCCTGCGCGTAGGCGCCGCCGTAGAGCACCTCGAGCGGCTGAATCGGCTTCTCGGCGCCGGGGATGTTCATGTACCGAACCTGGAATCGCGCCAGCGACACCGGTGAAGTCGTCCGGCTCGGGTTCGCGACGTATCCGCTGGCGTCGGTCAGGAAGTCCTGCAGCGAGTTGTAGACGTAGACGCTCTGCGACCCTGGGAAGAACACGTTCTCCGACTGGTAGCGCTCGAGGCTGGCGCCGAAGGTCAACGAATGCTTGTTGCTGAACTTCGTGAAGTTGTCCTGCAGCTGGAACGTCTTGTAGCGCAGCTCGTTGTTCGGGGTGAACGGCTCCGAGCCGAATGACGTGTACGGCTGTCCGCCTTCGCGGATGTCGACGAGCGGGAAGAACGAAATCTGGCCCGCGGCTTTCGTCCTGATACGTGTAGCCGATGATCAGGTTGTTCGACATGCTGTTGCCGATGATCGAGCTCCACTCGCCGATGCCGGACCGGATGTTCTCGAGCAGCGCGTAATTCGAGCTCTGGTAGCTCAAATAGTTCGTGGTGTTCGTTCCACGGCCCAGGCCGAGCGACGACGAGCTGGAAATCGGGACGTCAGTGCTCGAATTGAGGTGGTTGTAGCGGAAGCTGACCTTGTTGCTGTTGTTGATGTTGAAGTCGTTCCGAATGAGGAAGCGCTTGACCGGCGTCAAGTCGTCGTAGTCCTGGAACGGGCCGGTCTCATAATTGAACGGCGCCCCCGCGAGCAACGAGGTGAGCCTGTTCAGGTCGGACGCCAAGACGCGGGTCTTGTTGCCCGCGACGGCCTCAGCTCCCGGTATTCGCGGTGAAGTTGGTCAGTGGCCGCGTATCGTCTTCGTCCTCGTAGGTCCCGAAGGCAAACAGCTTGTTGCGCAGGATCGGCCCGCCCGCCCATCCGCCGGTGTTCCGGAAGTTGAACGTGCCCGGGTTGAAGGTCAGCCCCTTAGCGTCGGTCCCGACGTAGTCTTCGTTGCGGAACCGGTGATAGAACGAGCCGGTCAGCTTGTTGGTGCCGCTGCGGGTCACGGTATTGATGCCGGCGCCGACGAAGTTGCCCTGGCGCACGTCGAACGGCGCGACGTTCACCTGAATCTGCTCGATCGCTTCGAGCGAAATCGGCGCGACGCCGGTGCGCTCACCAGGCGCGCCCGCCAGACCGAACGAGTTGTTGAAATAGGAACCGTCGACGGTGATGTTGTTCAGGCGGTTGTCCTGGCCGCCGAATGACTGTCCGGATGCCTGCGGCGTCAACCGGGTGAGGTCGCCGATGCGGCCGGAGACCGTCGGGAGCGTCGCGATTTCCGTACGACTCACCGATGTCGCGGCACCCGTGCGGGCCGAACTGAAGACCGTGTCGGACTGGGCGGTGACGGTGATGGTCTCCTGCACCGCAATCCCTCGAACCGTGAGGGGCAGGTCGGTGGCGACGCCAAGGTTCACGACGACGTCGGCAACGGTGGTGGGTTCGAAGGCCGCACCGCCCGATCCGGTATACGCCACCGTGACTGAATAGGGGCCGCCAAGCCGCATGTTGGGGATGAAGAAGCGGCCATCCGCGCGGGTCGTGGCCTCGTAGCTCGTGCCAGACGGCTCGTGGATCGCGATGACGCTGGCGCCTGCCACCGGCTGCTGCTGCTGGTCGACCACGACGCCCGCAATCTGCCCGGTGGTGACGCCCTGTGCGTCCGCCCTTCCGCTCGCCGCGAGAAGCGCGCACGCAGCGATCGCCAGCATTGCCTTCCAACCGGCGCCGGCCGTCCTCGAATTCTTATCGGTCATACAGCCCTCCGCGGACCTTCAACACAACACACATTACCGTCGCGAATTCTCTGAGAAGAGATATAGGGAAGCCTCACCGAAGATACCACCTGAGCACTACGGTTTGGTAAACGAAAAAAGGCCGCTTCGCGCGCGGCGAAACGGCCTTCTTCTGGGCTTTCTAGGGCGATTGACGAATCGCCACGATGACGGAAACTACTGGGTGCCGGCAGCCTTCTGCTTGCGGAGGGCTTCGGCCTTGTCGCGGAGCTGGTCGGCTTCGCGGAGCAGGCGCTGCTGCTCGGCCGGGTCCTTCGAGAGGTTGGCCTGGAGCCGGAGCAGCAGGTTCTTGTAGGCGACCGCCTCCATGTAGTCGCTCTTGATCTGGATGGCCTTGTCGACCGCTTCCAGGCCGGCGAGCACGTACTGCATCTTTTCCTTCTCGTTCAGGCGGAAGTCGCGGTACGCCTTGTCCCAGTAATAGGTCGCGAGCGTCTGGAACGCCTCGGGGTTGTTCGGCTCGACTTTGGTCCGGTCGGTGACCGCGGCGATCGTCTTGTCGAAGTCGCCCTGGCCGTTGTAGAAGCCTGCCAGCTGCATATACACCGCCGGATCGTTGGGCCGGACTTCCTTCGCCTTCAGGTAGGTCTGTTCGGCCAGTTCGTATTCGCCGGAGTCAGCGTAAATGTCGGCCAGCACGAAGTAGTTGGTCGGCTCGTTCGGCTCGAGGCTGATCATCGCCTTGACGACCGGCTCCGCCGACGTCGGATCGTTCAGCTTCTCCGGGCCGTAGGCATTGACCAGATACTGGAGTGACCGCTGCTTGACGACCGGCGTCTGACCGCCCGCTCGCGACCCGAGCTTGTAGTTCTCGATCGCCTTCGTGAGGAACGCATCGTTGTTCGCCTCGCCCTTGCGGGTCGGCCGATACAGATTGTCGTAGGCGTTCCCGAGATAGAAGTACATGTCACCCGCTTCCGGGTTCAGCTGCAGGGCTTCCTCGTACTTCTCGGCCGCCGCGCGCCAGTCGTTGGCCTGATAGAGCTTGTGCGCGTCCTTGATGGCCTTCATGGCGCGAACTTCGTTCAACTTCCCGCATCCGGCGAGTGCAACCACCAGACCCAGCACAAGCGCCAAGCCGGTTGCCGAAGACCCGATCTTCATCGTCTCCCCCTCACGATCACAGAGATTCACTGGCTTGAAGGCAGGCCCGCCGGTTGGTGAACCGCCCCGACGCACCCGGGCCCCGACCGCGCGTAGTGCGCGCGGCTGGGTGGGGGAGCGGGGCAAAGCCAACACTGTCCCTGGAGAGGCGGAGCCTCGCTAGGAACCCGTCAGAACCGTCCCGGCCAACGCACCGTCAGGCGCGTTGGACCCGCATAAGAGGCCGAAGTATAGCCTCGTTTCTTGACCCCCCGCAACCCCGCCCCTATGATGGTTTTCAGAGGCAAATCGCATCAGAGTCGGCCTCAGTGCCCGCCCGCCGCGGCTCACGCTTTTTCGGCCCATAAGGTTAGACACCAGTTTTCATGATTCGCTTCGAGGACCTTCTCGACAAGGTCCGGGCCTACAGTCCGGACGCCGATCTCGAACTGCTCAGGCGGGCCTATGTGTTCTCGGCCCTCGAGCACAAGGGACAGGTCCGCCACTCGGGCGAGCCCTACCTCGTCCACCCGCTCGAGGTCGCGGACATCCTCGCCGACATGAAGCTCGATGTCGTCTGCGTCTCCGCCGGGCTCCTCCACGACGTCGTCGAAGACACCCTGACCACCATCGAGCGGATTTCGGAGACATTCGGAGACGATGTCGCCCACATCGTCGAAGGGGTCACGAAGATCAGCACGATCCCCTTCTCGTCGAGCGAGGAGCGGCAGGTCGAGAACTTCCGCAAGATGCTGCTGGCGATGGTCGACGACATCCGCGTCATCCTCGTCAAGCTCGCCGATCGGCTCCACAACATGCGGACGCTGCAGTACATGTCGGACGACCGCCGCGTCCGGACAGCGCAGGAGACGCTCGACATCTACGCGCCGATCGCCAACCGCCTCGGCATGGCCAAGATCAAGAACGAGTTCGAGGAGCTCGCCTTCAAGTACCTCGAGCCGGTGGCCTACGAGTCGCTTCGCGCGCGCGTCGAGGCCAAGCGCCAGGCGACCACCGGCGTCATCGAGCGGCTGTCCACCGAGATCACCGCGAAGCTCAGCGACGCGCAGGTGCCGGTGATTCGCGTCGACGGCCGAATCAAGCGTCTGTACAGCATCTGGCTCAAGCTGAAACGGCAGAAGATCGAGCTCGAGCAGGTCTACGACTTCGTCGCGCTCCGCATCGTCACGAGCAGCGTGAAGGACTGCTACGCGGCGCTCGGCATCATCCATCAGACGTGGAACCCGGTGCCGGGCCGCATCAAGGACTTCATCGGAATGGCCCGGCCGAACGGCTACCAGTCGCTGCACACCTCGGTGATCAGCGAGCACGGCTTTCCATTCGAGGTGCAGATCCGGACGGCGGACATGGATCAGCGCGCCGAAGAAGGAATCGCGGCGCACTGGAAGTACAAAGAGGGTCGCGTCGGCGCCGGCCGGGACGAGCAGTATTTCCAGTGGCTCCGGCAGCTGCTCGAGTGGCAGCAGGAAGTCCGCGACCCGCAGGAGTTCCTGACCAATCTGAAGATCGACCTCTATCCGGAGGAGGTCTATACCTTCACGCCGCGCGGGCAGGTGAAGGTGCTGCCGCGCGGATCGACGCCGGTTGACTTCGGCTACGCCATTCACACCGACGTCGGTCATCGCTGCGTCGGCGCTCGCGTCAACGGACGGATGGTGCCGCTCCGCACCAAACTCAAGAACGGCGACATCATCGAGATCGTCACCAACCCGAGCCACAAGCCGAGCCGCGACTGGCTCAACTTCGTGGCGACGTCGCGGGCGCGCAACAAGATCAAGCACCTGATTCAGGGCGAGGAGAAAGAACGTGCCGTCGACCTCGGACGGAAGCTGCTGGAGAAGGAAGCCAGGCGCTACGACGGCAACCTGGTGAAGCTGCTCGAGACCGAGACGCTGACGAAGGCCGCGAACGAACTGGGTTTCCAGAACGACGAGCTCTTCGCCCAGATTGGCTACGGCAAGCTCGCGCCGAGACAGGTCCTCGACAAGCTCGTGCCGCAGGGCGAGCTGAAGGAGAAGGCGCCGGAACATCCGGTCGTGTCCGCGATGAAGCGGGTCCTGAAGCCCGGCTCAGCGACGACCGATCGCATCGTCGTGCGCGGGATCGACGATCTGATGGTGTTCCGGGCCCGTTGCTGCAACCCGATTCGCGGCGAGAAGATCATCGGCTACATCACGCGCGGCAAGGGCGTATCGGTCCACTCCGCGAGCTGCCCCAACGTGCTGAACCTTCAGTACGACCCCGAGCGGCGCATCGACGTCGAGTGGGACAAGGGTACCGACGTGGCGCCCTACACCGTGCGGCTCACGATGGAGGTCGAGGATCGGAAAGGAATGATCGCCGAGCTCAGCTCGCGAATCGCGAACATCAATACCAACATCATCACGCTCGAAGCGTCGACGCGGACCGCGGATCACCACGCCCGGATCGACATGACGGTCGAAATCCAGGACTTGAAGCACCTCGAGAAGGTGATCAAGTCGATCCGAGGCGTTGATGGCGTGCTGGGTGTAGAGCGGTCGGCGACGACGCGATGAGAACCGCTACAAGTGCGCGATGGCGTCGATCTCGACGCGGACGTCGCGCGGCAAGCGGGCGACCTGCACGGTCGCGCGGGCCGGATAGGGAGGCGTGAAGTAGGTCGCGTAGATCTCGTTGACGACGGCGAAGTCGCTCAAGTCGGCCAGGAAAATCGTCGTGCGGACGACGTGCGACGTGTCGGCGCCGGCGGCCACGAGCAGTTCGCGGAGGTTGTCCATGACCCGCGTCGTCTGGACGCGGATGTCACCCCGCACCAGCTGCCCGGTGGCGGGATCCAGCGGGATCTGTCCCGAGATGAACAGGAGATTGCCGGCACGGATGGCCGGTGAATACGGACCGATCGCCGCCGGTGCCGTCGGCGAGGTGATCGCCTCCCTGGCCGCCATCTACGCGGCCTTGACCACCTTCTGCGACCGGATGCACCGGGTGCAGACGCGCAGGCGCTTCACGCCGCCGTTGACCATCGCGCGCACGGTCTGGAGGTTGGGCTCGAAGCGCCGCGGCCGCACATTGTGCGCGTGAGACACGCGCCGGCCGACCACCGGGCCCTTGCCACAAATATCGCAACGCATTGCCATAACGTCTGATCCTGAAAGGGGTTCTGGTGCCTGAAGGAAACCTCAAGCTTACCACAGCCCCCGGTCCAGGACGTCTACTGGACGGTTCGGACGGCGCTCGGGACGATCCCGCGTTCGACCAGTCGCTGGCCGTCGCGTTTACTGCCGGTGCGGACCCACCGCTCGTAGACGCGCAAGAGATCCTGGGCGCCGGCCAGCGTCGTGTGGTCGCTGACATCGGCGAGCACGTCGACGAAGGTCCCGAAGTTCTCGGACAGCTCCGAGAAGGTCGGCGAGAGCGCGTGATCGATGGTGCCGAGCGACCGATACGCCTGTCCGCCGACCGACATGTAGTAGTCGACATCGACCAGGCTGCGGCGCAGGCTGTCGGAAAAGAAACCGGCGATGAACAACGAGACGTCGCCGACCTGCTGCAACTCGGCGCGCTGCCGGCTCCCGCCGCCGTTGAGGGCGCGGAACAAGAGGACGCCGAGCGCCTCGTTCGACGCGAGGACCTGCGCCGTCGCACTGTCCGAGCGGGCGAACTCCGAGAGCAACCGAACGACGTAGGTACTCGGTGAGCGGTTGCGGTCGAACCGCCCGCCGGCGGCAGGCCGCCTCCACTTCGTCGCGGAAAAACGCTTCAGCGGAACGCGCGTCAACCAATGCAGGAGCCACGTGTGCACCTCCTGGTGATCCCGGTGACCTCGATTGTGCAAGGCTCATTCCGCGCCTCATCGCTCACGGGAGTGCACAGTCCGGCGGTGTCCTGTCACCTGCGACTGCCGCAGATTGTCACTCGTCCTCGGGTAAGCTGACTCAGTGAGCTGTCCGCTTTGTCGGCAACGAAAGCCCAAACGCGCCTGCCCGGCGATCGGACAAGACATCTGCCCGGTGTGCTGCGGCACCAAGCGGCTCACCGAAATCAAGTGTCCGCCCACCTGTATCTACCTGGAAAGCGCGCACAAACACCCGGCGGCCGCGGTACGGCGACAGACCGAACAGGATCTGACGCTGTTGATGGGCGCCTTGGGTCGGGTTTCCGAACCGCAGTTGCAACTGTTCTTTCTGATCCAGACGTTCATCGCGCGCTTTACGCCGGAGACCGGCACGCCGGTCGTCGATTCCGACGTCGCCGACGCCGCCGGAGCGATCGCGTCGGGGCTCGAGACGGCCAGTCGCGGGGTGGTGTACGAACCCCAGGCCTCGTCGCCGGTGGGCGAGGCGCTGCGTCGAGAGTTGAAGGCGCTGCTGGCGCGGGTCGGCCGCGGCGGCGGGACGCGCTTCGACACCGAAGCTGCCGAAGTGCTGCGCGGCATCGAGCGCGGTGCGAAGCACGAGCCGCCGGCGATTGGCGCCGGCCCTGTCGACTACCTGACGCTGGTTGCCCGCGTGCTGCAGGAACGGCCGCCGGCTACCGCCGCGCGCTCGTCTCTCATCATTCCGTGATCTGCCCCGCCGGGTTTCGGTGATCTGACGCGCCGCCGTCGCGCAGACTGCGTCCTTTTCGACACACACTGTCCAAGGTTTGCGAACCGGGCCGTGCTGTGCTACCCTCCTTCGGTTCTAACGTGTCCCCGCGAGGGGACAGCGGGTAAACCAGAACCCAATTTGGCCGTCCGGCGTCTAATGCATTGAACGGTGTTCGGACGACGCGGGTTTTGGTGAGGGTGGGTTCGATAAGACGTGGCTTTTCAGTAAGTTAGCCGCGTCAGACCGAGGTAGCGGCAGTCAGCGAACGGTCGAGCTGGCGGGGCCGTTTTCCCCAAACTTTATTTGCTCCTCTGTCTGGCGGGCGTCGGATCATCTCTGTTCTCGGGTTCCTAGAGGAGCCCGGTTTTATGGGCACCGTCTTTGCATAGAGGCGGGCAATCATGCGGTCCTCGACAGAACGATCGGGGGCATGGGAAGGAGCGGTTGGCATCATGGCGAAGGCAGCGAAGCGCACGACGAGCACAGTGACGGTTGCGGTTCCCGGCGGCACGCGGTACGACGAACTCAAGCAGATGCTCGAGGAGCGTCAGCGCGAGCTCGTGGCCGAGGTCCAGGGCAAGATCCGCGGGGTCCGTGCGGACGGCGCGGAGAAGCCGCACGACGTCATGGATCAGGGTGAGACCTCCGAGGTCGACATCCAGGAAGACATCGAGTTGGCGCTCATCCAGATGAAGGCGGAGACGCTCAACAAGATCAACGAAGCGCTGGCCCGGCTCGAAGACGGCCGTTACGGGCTGTGCTTCGAATGCGGCGACGAAATCAGCGAGGCGCGCCTGCGGGCGCTGCCGTTCGCGGTGCGCTGCAAGGACTGCGAAGAAGCGCGGGAAATCGCGGCTCAGCGCGAGCGTTCGATGGCGCAGCGCCGCGGATCGTCCAGCCTCTTCTACGACCTGCAGGGTTAACACCGGCGTCCTTCCTTCGTGGGCTCCGCCGGAAGGCGGAGTCCACGGACTCTTCCTTCCGGCCCCACGTCGCGGGGCACCGTCGACGTTCCACTAATCAGTTGCCAGACTCCCGGGTCTCCTGCAAAGTACGCACGGCCTGCGGGGAAGCGCCGACCATCGGGTTGGGCGGGCGCGCGCATACGCGCATGACCATCCACGCGGCCTGCTGAAGGACGATCGGGTCCGGCAGCGTCGAGGGGTTCGATGAGCAACGAACAGGACAAGAAAGAGGAGACGGCGACACTCGCGATCGAGGAGGGCACGCCGTCCGACACGCCGGCATTCCGGCTGCCGACCGAGCTGCCGGTGCTGCCGCTGCGTGACACGGTGTTGTTTCCCAATTCGTTCATGCCTCTCGCGGTGGCGCGCGAGAGCTCGGTGCGGCTGATTGACGAAGCCGTTTCGAGCGGCAGCCTCATTGCGGTCTTCACGCAGCGCGAGGCTGGCGAAGACGAGCCGCTGCGCGACGACCTCTATCCGGTCGGGACGGCGAGCCACATTCACAAGATGTTCAAGCTGCCGGACGGCAGCCTCCGGATCATCGTCCAGGGACTCGCGCGGATCCGGCTGGGCGAGCTCATGAACGTGCGGCCGTATCTCCGCGCCAAGATCGAAGAAGCGGTCGAGATCCTCGAGGATCGCGACCGGCTCGAAATCGACGCCCTCCAGCGGAACATCAAGACCAACTTTCAGCAGATCGTCTCGATCTCGCCGCTGATGTCGGACGACCTGCAGACGCTGGCCACCAACATTGGCGAACCGGGCCGCCTTGCTGACTTCATCGCCTCGAGTCTGGGTTCCATCTCGACCGAGACGCGGCAGGAAGTGCTCGAGACGCTCGACGTCCGCCAGCGCCTCGATCTGCTGAATCGTCTCCTGATCAAGGAGCTCGAAGTGCTCGAGCTCGGCTCGAAGATCCAGTCGCAGGTGCAGTCGGAGGTCGGCAAGAACCAGCGCGACTACTTCCTGCGCGAGCAGCTCAAGGCGATTCAGCGCGAGCTCGGCGAGGGCGACGATCAGACCAAGGAGATCGAGGAGCTCCGCACGAAGATCGAAGCCGCGGGCATGCCGGACACGGTCAAGAAAGAGGCGCTCCGCGAGCTCGATCGGCTCTCGAAGATGCCACCCGCGGCCGCCGAATACACGGTGTCGCGGACCTATCTCGATTGGATCATCGCGCTGCCGTGGGCGAAGCGGACGGACGAGGTCATCGATCTGCCGAAGACGCGCGACGTCCTCGACAAGGAGCATTCGGGCCTCGACAAGGCCAAGGATCGCATCCTCGAATACCTCGCGGTTCGCAAGCTGAACCCGCAGATGAAGGGGCCGATCCTCTGCTTTGTCGGGCCTCCGGGCGTCGGCAAGACCTCGCTGGCGCGTTCGATCGCGCAATCGCTCGGCCGCAAGTTCGTTCGGGTGTCGCTGGGCGGCATGCGCGACGAAGCCGAGATCCGCGGCCACCGCCGGACCTACATCGGGGCGCTGCCCGGGCAGATCATCCAGGGGCTGCGGCGCGCGGAATCGAAGAACCCGCTGTTCATCCTCGATGAGATCGACAAGCTGGGTTCGGATTTCCGCGGCGACCCGGCGTCGGCGCTGCTCGAGGTCCTCGATCCCGAACAGAACTCGACGTTCCGCGATCACTACCTCGATGTGCCGTTCGACCTGTCGGAGGTCCTGTTCATCACGACCGCCAACGTGCTCGACCCGGTGCCGCCGCCTCTGCGCGATCGCATGGAAGTGCTGGAGCTCGCCGGCTACACCGAGGAAGAGAAGCTGGCGATTGCCCGCGACCACCTGGTCGAGCGGCAGGTCAAGAACCACGGCCTGACGCAGACGCCGGTGACCTTCCCCGATCCGGGGCTGCGCGCGATCATTCGCGGCTACACGCGCGAAGCCGGCGTCCGCAATCTCGAGCGCGAGATTGGCGCCATCTGCCGGAAGATCGCTCGCCGCCGCGCCGAGGGACAGACCGGCAAGGTGCGGGTCACGCCGGACCTGGTGCAGACGCTGCTCGGCGCGCCGCGCTTCATGGACGAGGAGATGGAGGAGCGCACCAAGAATCCGGGCGTCGCCATCGGCCTCGCCTGGACGCCGGTCGGCGGAGAAGTGCTCCTGGTCGAAGCGTCGCGAATGGCCGGCAGCGGGTCGTTGACGCTGACCGGACAGCTTGGCGAGGTCATGAAGGAATCGGCCCGCGCCGCGCTCTCGTGGGTCCGCACCCACGCGACCGAGTGGGCGATCGATCCGGACTTCTTCAAGAGCTCGGAGATCCACGTGCACGTGCCATCCGGCGCGATCCCCAAGGATGGTCCGTCGGCGGGCGTGACGATGGTGACGTCGCTGGTGTCGAACCTCGCCCGGCGTCCGGTACGCGGCGACGTCGCGATGACCGGCGAGATCACGCTCTCCGGTAAGGTGCTGCCGGTCGGCGGGATCAAGGAAAAGGTGCTCGCCGCCAAGCGGCTCGGGATCAAAGAGGTCATCCTGCCGCGGCAGAACGCCAAGAACGTGAACGAGGATCTGAACGAGGAGCTCCGCAAAGGGCTGACGATTCACCTCGTCAACACGATCGACGAAGTGCTGCTGCTGGCCCTGCTTCCCGCGGGAAGGGCGCACCCAAAGAAGGCCGCGAAGCGATCGCAGCCGGCGATGCAGTAGAGAACCAGGTGCGACAGGTGCGCTAGGTGCGACGGGTGCACGAGGTGCGGTGCGGTGCACAGGTGCACAGGTGCACGGGGTGCGACAGGTGCACGGGGTGCGACAGGTGCGGTGCACCGGTGTCACAGGTGCGTGACATGAACGTCGTCTACTCGCCGCGCTATCACGTCGACATCGGCTCGCACGTCTTTCCGACCGCGAAGTATCCGCAGATCGCTGAGCGGATCCGGGCCGGGCATCCGGAGGCGTCGTTCATCGCGCCCGAGCCGGCGTCATGGGACGAGCTCGGGCAGGTTCACACGGCCGAGTATCTCGAGAAGCTGCGCATCGGTGACTTCGACATCGCCGAGCTCGCGCAGCTGGAAGTGCCGTGGTCGCCGGAAGTGGTCGAGGGATTCCGGCTGATGACGGGCGGGACGATCCTCGCGAGCCGGATGGCCACTCC
This sequence comes from uncultured Acidobacteriota bacterium, assembly GCA_963841895.1. Classification (GTDB taxonomy): domain Bacteria; phylum Acidobacteriota; class Vicinamibacteria; order Vicinamibacterales; family UBA2999; genus JACCSI01. Next base: position 116,104 of record CAWJEO010000013.1, on the reverse strand, counting down.
CGCCTCGCCCGTGTTCCACATCGGCGGCGGCTTCCACCACGCGTTCGCGAACCACGGCGAGGGCTTCTGCCTGTTCAACGACGTGGCAGTCGCGCTACGCCTGCTGCTCGACGCGGGATCGATCGCGCGCGCGGCCGTGATCGATCTCGACGTCCACCACGGCAACGGGACGGCGTTCATCTTCGAGCACGAACCGCGGGTGTTCACGTTCTCGATGCACCAGCAGCACAACTATCCGGCGTTCAAGCCGCGTGGCTCGTTCGACGTCGGGCTGCCCGACGGCGTGGGCGACGACGCCTACCTCGAGCGCCTCGCCGCGAGCCTGCCTCGGGTCTTCGAGAGTCAGCCTGACCTGGTGTGTTATCTGGCCGGTGCGGATCCGTTCGTCGAGGATCAGCTCGGCGGACTCTCGCTGACGAAGGCAGGCCTTCGTGCGCGCGATCGTCTGGTGCTGGCCGAGTGCGCGACGCGGGGCATCGCGACCGTCGTCACGCTCGCGGGCGGCTACGCCCACCGCGTCGACGACACGGTGGACATTCATTACGGGACGTTCGTCGAAGCCGCGTCCGTCGGCGCGCCCGCTGGCGGCGCCCGCTAGATCAACGTCAATCCGACCACCGTCTTGAGGTCGACGATGTCGCCCGCAGTCACGAGCGCGCGCGCTTCTGCGACGGTGCAGAGGCGCGGCTCGAGATCTTCGTCCTCGTCTTTCGTGACCGTCGAGTCCGGCGCCGGCGCTCGCAGCTCGCTGCAGCGATAGAAGATCATCTCTTCGTCGCAGAAGCCCGGCGTCGGGAAGAACCCGCGCAGCCGCTCGACCTTGCCGGGGACGCGGCCGATCTCTTCCTCACATTCACGAGCCGCAGCCGCATCCGGATCCTCATTCGGCTTGAGGCTGCCGGCCGGCAGCTCCCAGATCCATCGATCGATCGAATAGCGGTACTGCCGGATCAGGATCACCTGATCGGGCGCCGGCATCGGCAGCAACACCACCGAGCCCGGATGGCGCACGATCTCCATCTCGACGGTGTGACCCGATGGCAGTCGAACCCGATCGACTTCGAGCGCAAAGATCCGCCCTTGATAGATCGTCTTCCGCGACTCAGTCGTCGAGTGCTGTTTCGTCATCCTCGGGCTCCCGGCCGTCGAGCTTCGCGAGCAGGACCGGTTCGATCTCCTCGAGCACGGTCCGCAGATCCTGGGGCAGCGGCGCGCTGAAGGTCAGCCGCTCGCCGCTCCGCGGCTGCGCGAACGCCAACCGCTCGGCGTGGAGAAACGGGCGCTCGAGGCGTTGAACGGCGCGCAGCTCGTGCGGGACCCGGCGGTGGACGCCGCCGTATAGCGCGTCGCCGACGATCGGATGGCCGATCGCGTTGAGGTGAACCCGGATCTGATGGGTGCGGCCGGTGGCAATGACGACGCGCAGCAACGAGAGTCCGGGCACGTGCTGCGCCCAGGTGACCCGCGTCACCGCCGATCGCGCCCGCCGCGCTCGCGTCGAGATCTTCTCGCGATGCACCGGGTCGCGCCCGATCGGAATGTCGATGCGCTTGCGCTGCTGGACCAGCCCCCACACCAGCGCGACGTATTCCTTCTCGACTTCGCGGTCGTGAAACTGACGCGCCAGCTCCTGGTGCGCGGCATCGTGCTTGGCGACGACCATCACGCCCGACGTACCCTTGTCGAGGCGGTGCACGATGCCCGGCCGCCGCTCGCCGCCGACGCCGCTCAGGTCGGTGATGTGATGCAGCAGCGCATTGACGAGCGTGCCGCTGTCGTGGCCCGCCGCCGGATGCACGACCATCCCCGCCGGCTTGTTGACGACGACCACGTCCTCGTCCTGGTACAGCACCTCGAGTGGAATAGCTTCCGCTGCCGGCGTGGCCGCGACCGGCTCCGGCAACGTGACGGTCACGATGTCGCCCTCGCGCAGTGCGGTGTTTGCTTTCGCGGTCTTGACCCGCGGCAGCGACACTTGACCGTCGTCGATCAGCCGCTGCACCTGCGATCGCGAGTAGCCGGGCATCTCGTGCGCCAGCACGCGATCGAGCCGCAGCCCGTCGTGCTCCGCTTCGACGACGAGCTCAAACCGCTGCGGGAAAGAAGGCACTTGGTGATCTGGTGATCTGGTGATCTGGTGATCTGGTGATCTGATGAAATCTGCGTGATCTGCGAAATCTGCGGATATTCCTTCTCTGCGTAATCCGCTCTTAAGCGAAGCGCGGCTTTCTCGGCCTGGCAGGCGTCTCGGCAGCCGGCGGCTGCGACGGCCGGCTCAGGTACCACAGCATGATGAGGCTGAGCGGCGCGAGCACGATGGAAATCAGCTGTGAGGTCGAGAGCGCGGCGACCATGCCGCGATCGTCGCCGCGGTAGAACTCGATCACGAAACGCGAGATCGAATAGAGCAGCACGAACAGCCAGAACGTCCGGCCGGGGAAGCTGCGGCCGCGCCGTTCGATGAGCAGCAGCAGGCCGAAGATGATCAGCCCGGCGGCTGATTCGTACACCTGCGTCGGATGGAGCGGCACGTTGAGCGGCGTGCCGACGTTGAGGTTTGCCGCCGGATCGGTGAAGGTGATCGCCCAGGCGACGTCGGTCGGCTTGCCGTAGCAGCAGCCCGCCATCAGGCAGCCGAGCCGGCCGACCATGTAGCCCAGCGCGATTCCGGGCGCGAAGAGGTCGCCCGACGTCCACAGCGGCAGCTTGTGCTTCCGCAACTGGTAGATGCAGACCACCACCGCGGCGATCAGGCCGCCGTAGAAGACGCCGCCCGAGCGCAGCAGGGTCATGAACTCGTCCCAGCTGCTCGTGAACTGCTCGAACTCGACGACGAAGAGCAGCGCCTTGGCGCCGATCAGCGCCGCGATGATCACCCAGATGCCGAGATCGAGCACCTTGTTGGCGTCGAGGCCGGCCGCTCGGGCCCGTCGCGCCGCCATGTAGAGGCCGATGCAGGTAGGCGGCGGCGAGCAGCACGCCGTACGAATAGATAGTGATCGGTCCAAGCTCAAGCAGGATTGGATGCACGGCGTCCTAGCCCCAGTAAATCGAAAATCATCAGCACGACGCCAATCGAGATCGCGGCGTCCGCCACGTTGAAAGCCCAGAAGTGCCAGCCCCGCCACGACGCGTCCACGAAATCCAGCACGTACCCGGCGGTCGCGCGATCGATCAGGTTGCCGATCGCGCCGCCAAGGATCGCCGCCACGCCGAGACGGGCGAGGCGATCGCTCGGCGGCACCGAGGCCGCATACCAGGCCACCCCGCCGAGTGCCATCGCCGCCACCAGCGTCAGCACGATGGTCTTGCCCGGGAAGTCCATCGAGTTGAACATCCCGAACGCCGCGCCGGTGTTGTGCACGCGGGTCAGTTCGAGGTAATCCGGGATAACCGACACGCTCTCGTGGAGCGCGATCGATTGCCGGACCAGCGCCTTCGTGATCTGGTCCGCGATGACCAGGGCGACGACAACCAGCAGTTCGAGACGGCGACCGCGCACTAAGGCGATCACGCCGCCGACCGGCCGCCCGGCTCGTCGAGTGCGTCAATGCAGCGATCGCACAATCCCTTGAACGCACCCGAGTCGCTCACCGTCGCGACGAACCGCCAGCAGCGCTCGCACTTGACCCCGTCGGCCCGCGCCACCGTCACCTGGACGCCGTCCGGCGAGCCGCCGTCCGCCGTCGGCAGCACGTCGAGATCGACGTGCGAGACGCCGAAGATCGTCGGGAGTTCGTCGCGATAGTCGTTCAGCAGCTGGGCCAGCGGCCCGGCCGCCGCGAGGCTCACCCTCGCCGACAGCGACGAGGTGATCGCCTTCTGCTGCCGTTTCTCTTCGAGGGCGACATTGACTGGAGCGCGCACCGCGCTCAGCTGTGCCCACCGATCGAGCAGACCCTCGTCCGTCCACGCCTCGAGCTCCATCGGGAAGAGCGCGAGGTGGACCGACGCTTCGCGCGGTCCCGGCAGACTCCGCCAGACCTCGTCCGTCGTGAACGGGAGGATCGGCGCCAGCAGCCGCGACAATCCGTCCACGATGTGGAACATCGCTGTCTGGCCGGATCGACGCGCCTCGGAGTTGGCGCCAAGCGTATACATCCGGTCCTTGGTGACGTCCACGTAGAACGCGCTCATGTCCACCGTGACGAACGCGTTCGCGGTTTGATACACGGTCGGATAGTCGTAGTCGGAGTAGGCGTCGACGATTTTCGTCGCGACCGCGGCGTAGCGAGCCATGGCCCACCGATCGATTTCGGCCATCCGCGAGGCCGGCACCGCGTCGGTCACGGGATCGAAATCGTACAGGTTCGCCATCAGCACGCGGATGACGTTGCGGAACTTCCGGTAGGCCTCGACGACCCGCGCCAGGATCTCTTTCCCGAGCCGGATATCCTCGCGGTAGTCCACCATCGACACCAACAGCCGCAGCACGTCGGCGCCGCTCTGCTTCATGATCTCCTGGGGCAGGATGGTGTTGCCGAGCGACTTCGACATCTTGCGCCCATGTTCGTCGACGACGAAGCCGTGGGTCAGCACCTGATCGAACGGTGCCCGTCCACGCGTGCCGATGCCGACGAGCAGCGAGCTATGGAACCAGCCGCGGTGCTGATCCGATCCCTCGAGATAGAGGTCGGCCGGCCAATGCAACCCTCCCCACCGGGGCAGCACCGCCTCGTGGCTCGACCCGGAATCGAACCACACGTCGAGGATGTTGGCCTCGCGCTCGAATTCCTTGCCGCCGCAGGCTTCACAGGTCAGGCCGTCGGGCAGGAATTCTTCGATTGGCCGCTCGTACCAGGCGTCGGCACCGTATTGCTCGAACACGTCGGCGGTGCGATCGGTCAGCGCCTTGGTCAGGATGGGCTGACCGCAGCTCTTGCAATCGACCGCCGGGATCGGCACACCCCACGTGCGCTGGCGCGAGATGCACCAGTCGGGGCGGTTCGCAATCATGTTGTAGATCCGATCGCGGCCCCACGACGGGATCCACCGGGTCGCGTCGATGGAGGTGAGCGCCCGCGAGCGCAGGGCGTTCGTTTCCATCGCGATGAACCACTGCGAGGTCGCCAGGAAGATCACCGGATTGTGGCAGCGCCAGCAGTGCGGATACGAGTGATCGAAGTCCTCGCGGTGCCACAGCCGGCCGCGCTCGGCCAGCGCGGCTTCGATCTTCGGGTTGGCTTCGAGCACCTGGAGCCCCGCGAACATCTCGACGGTGTCGAGGAAATGACCGCCCGGATCGAGCGGACCATAGATCTCGAGCCCGTATTTGATGCCCGTGTGATAGTCGTCCGCGCCGTGGCCCGGCGCGGTGTGGACCACGCCCGTTCCCGCATCAAGGGTCACGTAATCGCCCACCACCCCGAGCGAATCGCGCGCGTAGAGCGGGTGCTGGAAGACCAGGCGTTCGAGCAGGCGTCCCGGCATGACCACCAGCGGCGGCCCGAAGACACGACCGGTTTTCTCCGCGACGGCGGCCGCGAGATCCTTCGCGACGATCACGACGGTGTCCGTCGCGCCGCCGGGCCGCTGACGGGATACGCGCCGTACTCGGTACTCAGGATGGAACGCCACGGCCAGATTCGACGGAATCGTCCAGGGCGTCGTCGTCCAGATCAGTACCGAGACCGGCCGTCCGGCCCTCAGCGTCTCAGCCAGCTCGGGCACACGAGAGGCGAGCTCGTCGCGGCTTTCACCCTTCAGTGGAAACTCGACGTAGATCGACGGCGAGGTGTGCGGCTCGTACTCCACCTCGGCTTCGGCCAGCGCGGTCCGGCAGTGCATGCACCAGTGGACCGGTTTCTTGCCTTTGTAGACCATCCCCTGCTCGACGAAGCTGCCAAGCGACCGCACGATCGCCGCCTGGTAACCCGGTTCCATCGTCAGGTAGGGGTTGTCCCAGAGCCCGAATACGCCGAGGCGCTTGAAGTCCACGCGCATGATGTCGACGTATTTGGCTGCATAGGCGCGGCATTCGCGCCGGAAGTCGGCGACGGACATCTCGCGTTTCTTCGGGCCGAGCTGGCGATCCACCTTGAGTTCGATGGGCAGACCGTGGCAATCCCAGCCGGGGACGTAGGGCGCGTCGAACCCCGCCATGCTGCGCGACTTCACCACAAGATCCTTGAGGACCTTGTTGAGGGCCGTTCCCATGTGGATTTCGCCGTTGGCGTACGGCGGTCCGTCGTGCAGCAGAAAGGTCCGCGCTCCCGCCCGCGCCCTGCGGAGCTGGCCGTACAGATCCATCTGTTTCCAGCGTTCAATCGCTTCCGGCTCAGCCGTCTGGAGGTTGGCCTTCATCGAGAACGTGGTCCGCGGCAGGTTGCACGTGTCCTTCCACTCAGGCATGGCAGTCTGTCTATTGTAATAATGGCCGTATGTCCGTGTCGCGCCTTGAGCTTGCCGTGCCGGTGGTGGCTGAAACCGTCCTCGACAACGGCCTCCGGGTCCTGATTCAGGAAGTTCACACCGCCCCTCTGGCGTCGGTGTGGTGCTGGTACCGTGTCGGGTCGAAGGACGAAGGCCCCGGCCTGACCGGCGTCTCCCACTGGGTCGAGCACATGAACTTCAAGGGCACGCGGAACATCCCGCGTGACCAGGTGAAGGGCATCATCGAGCAGTTTGGCGGCACCTGGAACGGCTACACGTGGATCGACCAGACAACGTACCTGGAAACCGCGTCGCGGGACGCGCTCGACCGCATGCTGTTCATCGAGGCCGAGCGGATGAGCGCGTCGCTCTACGAGCCCGAGGACTGCGAATCCGAGCGCACGGTGATCATTTCCGAGCTGAAAGGGGGCGAAAACGACCCCGAACAGCTGCTCGACATCGAGCTGACCGCCACCGCCATCCGGCTGCATCCCTATAAGCACCCGACGATCGGCTGGCTGCGCGATCTCGAGACGATGACCCGCGACGACCTGTACGGGCACTATCGCCGTTTCTACGTTCCCAACAACGCCACGCTGGTCGTTGTCGGCGACGTCGACGCTGACGAGGCGTTGACGCGCGTCGTTCATCACTTCGGCTCGATTCCCGCGGGCAACGACATTCGCCGCGAGTTCCCGGCGGAACCGGCGCAACCGGCGGAGCGGCGCGTGCACTTCCGCAAGGAGGGGACAACCGCCTACTGGCGCGCGGCCTTCCATGCGCCGGCGTTCTCGGACCCCGACTTCTTTCCGTTGTTGTTCCTGGATGCGGCGCTGACCGGCGCGTCTGGTCTGAACATCTGGTCGGGCCACAAAGTGCCGACCCCACAGCGGAGCGCCCGGCTCTATCGGTCGGTCGTCGATACTGGCCTTGCCTCCAACATCGGCGGCGCGCTGCTGCCGAGCGAGCACCCGTTTCTCTACTACCTCTACGCCACGGTGGCCGACGGTCAGACGCTGCTGTCGGTCGAATCCGCAGCCCTGGCCGAGCTCGATCGGGTTGCGCGCGAGGGAATCGCCGAAGCGGAGCTTGCCAAGGTCCGTGCCCAGCTTCGGGCGCGGTTCGTCTACGACAGCGACAGCGTCACGGACATCGCGCATCAGCTCGGCTATTTCGAAACCATTGGCTCGTGGCGCGCCTACCAGGAGCTGATTCCGCGACTTGCCACCGTGACGCTCGATCAGGTGAATGCGGCGGCCCGCCGCTATCTCCGCCCCGACAATCGCACAATTGGCTGGTTCGAACCCGAGACCTCGAGCCCGCTCGTTGCGGTATCCGGAAACCACGCGTCTCACGCGAGCTGAGGATGCCGCTCAAACCACTTCGACACACCTTGCCCAACGGGGTCGTCCTGCTGGCCAAGGAGAACCGGACGACTCCCGCGGTGACGATGCTGCTTGGCGTTCGCGCCGGCACCTACTACGACCCGCTGGGGCGAGAAGGCACCGCCGCGCTGGTCGCACGCGTCCTCGATCGCGGCACTGCACGGTTGTCTCCGGAGGCGATGGCCGACGAGCTCGACGGCCGCGGGGCGTCACTGTCTGTGATGGCCGGGCGCCACCAGGCCATCGTGAGCGCGACCTGCCTCGCGGAAGACTTCGACGCGATCTTCGCGCTCATGGCCGACGTCGCGCTTCGTCCGCGCTTCGATCCCGATCAGATCGACACGCGTCGCGCCGAACTGCTGACGGCCATCCTGCAGGACGAGGACGATCCCGCGGCGGTTGCCGTTGACGTCCTGATGGGGCGGCTGTATCGCGGGCACCCGTATGGCCGTCGCGCCCGCGGGACGACAAGCACCGTCCCGCGCCTGACGCGCGAGGACGTCATCTCGTACCACCGGACCTGGTTCACGCCCGAAGGCACGACGGTCGTCGTCGTTGGCGATGTCGAACCGGCGGCGGTGACGCGGGCCACGGAGAAGGCGTATGCCGCGTGGTCGGCGCCGCGGTCACCCGAGGCCGCGCCGCCGCGAGTGGACCTGCCGACCACGCGCGATCTCGCGGTCGTGCCGATGATGACGAAAGCGCAGGCCGATGTGGCGTACGCCACCGTCGGCCTCCGGCGCGCCGACCCTGGCTACTACCCGGCATGGGTGATGAATAACGCCTTGGGTCAGTACGCGCTGGGCGGCCGGCTCGGCGACAGTATCCGTGAGCGACAGGGCATGGCGTATTACGTCTCGAGCAGCCTCGACTCGAGCCTGGCCGAAGGCCCGCTGATGATCCGCGCCGGCGTGGCCGGTCCGAACGTCGAGCGGACCCTCGCCTCGATCGATCGTGAGCTGATGCTCGTGCGTGATGAAGGTCTCACGCCGAAAGAACTCCGCGAATCGAAGCAGTACCTCATCGGGTCGATTCCGCGGCAGCTCGAGACCAATTCCGGTATCGCCGGGTTCCTGATCAACTCGGAACTGTTCGGGCTGGGCGTCGATCACGACGAACAACTGCCGGGTCTCATCGAGGCGGTGACGCTGAACGACGCGAATCAGATGGCTCGCCGGCTGCTCGATCCGTCACGGGCGGCCGTCGTCGTGGCGGGACCGTGGGACGGACCGGCCGCGGGTCAGGCCGAGGTCCTGACCATTTCGGGTGCGCTGTCGACCGCCGCGCTTGCGCGCGCCGACTCGCCGGCATGAGCGGGGGCCGCGAGGGATGGCCGTCCACCCGCGCCGTCTTCTTTGACGTCGACTTCACGCTGATTTATCCGGGACCGAGGTTTCAGGGCGAAGGCTACGCGAGGTTCTGCGCCGAGCAGGGCGTCGAGGTCGACGCCGGCAAGTTCGATCAGGCGGTGGCCGCGGCCTCGTTCATTCTGGACGAGGTCGAGGATCCCATCTACGATGCGTCGTTGTTCGTGCACTACACGGCGTCAATCATCGAGCACATGGGCGGCCGCGGCGCCAACGTCATCAGTATTGCCGAGCGGGTCTACGAACAGTGGGCGACGAATCATCACTTCGAGATGTATGACGATGTCGAGCCCGTCCTGAACGAGCTGGTGGGGCGCGGCCTGACGCTCGGCGTCATCTCGAACTCGCATCGCAGCCTCGAGACCTTCAAGGCACACTTCAAATTGGACACGCTGATCACGACCGCCGTGTCCTCGGCCGAGCACGGGTTCATGAAACCGCATCCGAGCATCTTCGAGCGAGCGCTCGACCAGGCGGGCGTTCCGGCAGCCGAGGCGATGATGATTGGCGACAGTCTTCGGGCCGACATCGAAGGCGCGGTTGGGCTTGGCATGCGCGGGCTGCTGCTCCGCAGATCCGGCGACATCCCGAAGAATCTGCCGGCCGGGGTGACCGTCATCACGTCGTTGCACGATCTCTTGCCACTCGTCTAGCTATGTTCTCGATTCGCGATCTCCACGGACTCGACGACTACCGGGCGGTGGTCGAACTCGAACAGGCCATCTGGGGCTACACCGACATGGCCGACGTCGTGACGGTGCCGGTCTTCATCATCACGGTCAAGCGCGGCGGCATCCTCATCGGCGCCTTCGATGAGCGGGAGCGCATGATCGGCTTCGCCTTCTCCATCGTCGGTATGAAGGACGGCAAGCTCACGCAGTGGTCGCACATGATGGGCGTGTTGCACGAGCACCGGCGCAGCGGCCTTGGACGGGCGTTGAAGCTGGCGCAGCGCGACCGGGCAATCGCCACGGGTTTCACGCTGATGGAGTGGACGTTCGACCCGCTGCAGGCGCTGAACGCCCATCTGAACTTTGCCAGGCTCGGCGTGGTGTGCGACGAGTACGTCCGCAATCTCTACGGCGACTCGACGAGCACGCTCCATCGCGGGACGCCGACCGATCGCTTCGTCGTCGAGTGGCGGCTGACGGCGCCGCACGTCGAGCGGCGCATTGCGCGGACGGGCGCGCTGGCGCTCCGCGCGGCCGAAGCGGCCGACGCGCCGATGGTGAACGAGACGAAGGACGCCGGGGCCTGGCGGGCGCCAGCGACCAGCGACCTCACGATCGACACCCGCCGGATGTGGGTCGAGGTTCCGCAGGGCTTCACCGAGATCCAGCGAGACGCGCCGGGCCTGGCCCTCGAGTGGCGGATGCACACCCGGGACATCTTCGAAACCTACTTTGCGCGCGGCTACCGCGCCGTGGATTTCGAGCTGCGCGAAGAGGGCCGGGGCCGATATCTGCTGGCCATGCAGGACGCTGAGGGGTCAGCCGAGTGACCAGCCTCTGAAGCGTTGCAGGGCACATGCCGGCAGGGCCGCGCGGGCATATACTTCCGGAACCGTCAGGCCGCACGTCCCTGGGAGCCCACCATGCTGCGATGCCGCGCTTTTTCTGCTTTGTTCGCTTGCGCTTTCCTGTTTCTGGGGGCGACCGCGTCCGCCCAGATCGATACCGGCGTCATCGTCGGCCGCGTCAGTGACGACACCGGCGGCGTGCTGCCGGGTGTGACCGTCACGGCGACGCAACAGGGCACGGGCCTGGTGTCGACGTCGATCACCAACGAGCGGGGCGAGTACATCTTCCCCGGCCTGCGGGTCGGCGCGTACGACGTTGCCGCCGAGCTGCAGGGGTTCCGCCGCGCGCTGCAGCGTGACGTGCGCGTCAACGTGCAGACGCGCGCGCAGGTCGATCTGCAGCTGAATGTCGGCGCGTTGGCGGAAGAGGTCGTCGTCACCGGCCGTTCGGAGCTGCTGCAGACGCAGTCGGCCGACCTCGGCAATGTCGTCGAGGCGCGCCAGGTGCAGGACCTGCCGCTGCTGGGCCGGCGCTACTCGGAGCTGGCGTTCCTGACGCCGGGCGTCGTCGCTGCGCCTGCCGGCATCACCAGCCGCGGCGAGGATACGTTCTTCAACGCCAACGGCAACTACGCGACCTGGAACAACTACACGCTCGATGGCGCCGACAACAACTCGTTCTCGACGAACCTTCAGGAGCGCAGCCCGCAAGTGGTGGCGCCGCCCGTCGATGCGCTCCAGGAGTTCAAGGTCCAGACCCGCACCTACTCGGCGGAGTTCGGCAAGGCCGCTGGAGCGGTGATCAATGCGTCGATCAAGCAAGGCACCAACAGCTACAGCGGATCGCTGTTTGCGTTCCTGCGCGACGAATCGCTGAATGCCAACACCTGGGACAACAACCGGGCCGCTCGTCCGAAGGGGCCATTCAACCAGCTGATCGCGGGCGGCACGTTCGGCGGACCGATCGTCCGCGGTAAGACCTTTTTCTTCGGCGATTACCAGTCGTCGCGCACCGAACGGGCGCTGTCGCAGACGGCGACGGTGCCGACGGCGCGGATGCGCGCCGGCGACCTGAGTGAGCTGACCGGCAACATGGTGGCGACCAACGCCTTCGTGCCGGCGGGCTGCGTCGACGCGGTCAACAAGATCATCAGCCGCTCGTGCTTCGACCCGGTGGCGGCGCAGCTGATCAACCTCTACCCGATGCCGAACGTGCCCGGCAGCGGCTTCTTCAACAACAACTTCATCTCGAACGGGATTCTCAACAACGACGTCGATCAGTTCGACACGCGCGTCGACCATCGGTTGACGGACCAGAGCAATCTGTTCGTGCGCTACAGCTTCCAGAACACCAGTCGCGTCGAGCCGCCGCTGCTCGACGATCCGGTCGCCTCGGGAGACTTCGCGAGCGACATTCTCAACCGCGGCCAGAGCGCAGTGGGCGGCTGGTCGAAGGTTGTCGGCTCGAGCATCTTCAACGAGCTCCGCGTGGGCTACAACAAGGTGCGATCGGACGTCATCCATCCGTCGTTTGGCATCGACTCCAACGCGCAGTACGGCATTCGTGGCGTGCCGAAAGATCCGCGGTTCTACGGCGGCCTCCCGCACATGCCGATCGCCCGCTTCGCGCGGCTCGGCGGGCCGTTCTTCCGCCCGCAGTTCCAGGACTCGCAGGTGCTGCAGGTGGCCAACAACCTGACCTGGCAGAAGGGCAGCCACTCGCTGAAGTTCGGCGGCGAGTACCGGCGCGACTCGCTGAACTACATCGACCTGCGATCGCTCAACGGCGAGCTCAGCTTCCTTGATGCTCGCTACACCGGCTTCGGCTCTCGGCGATTTCCTGCTCGGCCTCTCGAGTGCGCAGCGGCTGACGCTGTTCCACGAGCCAGACCTGTATGCGAACGGCTGGCAGTTCTACGCGCAGGATAGCTGGCGCGTGCGGCCCAACGTGACGATCAGCGCCGGCCTCCGCTACGAGGCCTTCACGCCGCTGCTCGATCGCAACAACCTGCTGACCAACATCGATCCGGCGACCGGCCAGGTATTCACCGCAAAGGACGGCAGCGTGTTCGATCGCGCGCTGGTTCATCCCGATCGCGACGACTTCGCACCGCGCGTCGGGGTCACCTGGAGCGTGACGCCAGCCATCGTGCTGCGCGGCGGCTGGGGCGTGTTCTACCAGCAGACGGATCGTTACGGCAGCGAGAGCCAGCTCGGGCTGAACCTGCCGCAACTGGTCGATGCGTCGATCAGTGCGAATTCGGCCGCCGACGCGCCGGCCTTCACCTTCGCCCAGGGCTTCACGCCGCTGACGCCACAGACCGTCAATCCGTCGATCGTGCAGTGGCGCATCCAGGATCCGAACCAGGACACGCCGGTGGTGCAGCAGTTCAGCTTCGGCCCCGAGTTCCAGTTCGCGGCCAGCATGGTCGCGGCCGTCGAGTATGTCGGCAACCGTACGCGCAACGGGCGCCGGCTGCGCAACCTCAACGAAGGCATCATCACCGGCAACACCGTCACGTTCCCGTACGCGCAGTATGGCTACGGCAACGCATTTCTCGAGCAGATCGTCACCAACGGCCGCGCCGACTACGACGCGCTGCAGCTGCGCATGCAGCGGCGGATGACCGGCGGCCTGGCTTACACCGTCGCGTATACGTGGAGCCAGGCGCTCGGCGACTTCCTGGATCATCTGAGCGCGGGCGGCGGTGCCATCGGCAACTTCCCCGGCTCCGCCTATGCGATGGACCAGGACTACGGGCGGCTCGCCTTCGACATCCCGCATCGCCTGGTGACCAGCTTCATCTACGAGTTGCCAATCGGCGAGGGCCGCACCTTCCAGCCAGCCGGGGCCCTCGGGGCCATTGCGAGCGGGTGGTCGATCAACGGCATCCTGACGCTGAGCGACGGCCGCCCGTTTACGGTCACGACGACCGATCAAGCGGGCACGGGAATGGGGCGCATCGCCCGGGCGAACTGTCTCGGAGAGGCGGTTCCTGACGGATTCAACCAGACGCTCGATTCATGGATGGATCCGGCCGCGTTCGCGCCGACAACCGTGCGGACGTACGGGACCTGTGCGAATAACACCGTCCGCGGGCCGGGATCGAAGTCGATGAACCTGTCGGTCTTCCGGTCGATCCCCATGGGCTCCACGCGGCGAGCCGAGATTCGCGTCGAGACGTTCAACCTGTTCAACTGGGTGAACTACGGGTTCCCGGCTGCGAATATCTCGAACCTGGGCACCTTCGGGCGGATCACGAGCAGCATCGGCGACCAGCGCGAAGTCCAGCTGGCGGTCAAGTTCTATTTCTAGGCGACTCATGAAGCGTCGTTCCTCGTTCCTCGTTCCTCGTGCTTTGGCGCTCGCGCTCGTCGGGACCGTGCTGCACTCGCAGTCCGTTCCGCGGCAGGACGGCGCCTCCGAGGTGTGGCAGAAGCTGCTGAAGCTCCGAACGACCGCGAGCGTGATGCACGTCACCGCGCATCCGGACGACGAGCATGGCGGGGTGCTCGACGAAACTCAGCCGTGGTGATGGCGCGCGGCTGGCGCTGCTGACGCTCAACCGCGGCGAGTCCGGCGACAACGCGATCGGGCCGCAGCTGTTCGACGCGCTCGGGTTGATCCGGACCGAGGAGCTGCTGCTCGCGGATCGGCACTACGGCGTCGACGAGCAGTACTTCACGACCGTGGTCGATTACGGCTTCTCGAAGCGGCTCGAGGAAGCGCTCGACAAATGGGGCCGCGAGACGGTCGTGCGCGACGTGGTCCGGCTGATCCGGATGAGCCGCCCGACGATCATCCTGTCGCGGTTCCAGGGCAACGAACGGGACGGGCACGGCAACCACCAGACCGCCGGGTTGATGGCGGTCGAAGGATTCCGCGCCGCCGGCGACCCGAAGCGCTACCCGGAACAGATTGCCGAGGGGCTTCGGCCCTGGCAGCCGAAGAAGGTGTACATCGGCGGCGTTCGTGAGAACGAGGACTGGACGGTTCGCATCGATAGCGGCGAGTACAGCCCGCGGCTGGGCGATTCGTACGACAACGTCGCGCGTTACGGACTGAGTTTCCAGCGGTCGCAGACGTCAGGCCGGTTCACGCCGACGGCGGGGCCGAATTACGGGTACTACACGCGCGTCGATGGGCCACAAGGCTCGCCACGGCGGAAAGAGGAATCGCTGTTCGACGGGATCCCGACCTCGATCGAGGCGACTGTCGGGCCATCGGGAAAGGCCATCGATGACGCGGTCGCGAAAGCGATCGCGGCGTTCACGATGAACAACCCGTCGGCGACGGTGCCCGCGCTCGTGCAGGGATTGAAACTGACGCGCGAGGCGATGAGCGGGACGAAGGATCTGGACGCGCGCTTCATCCTCGAGGTCAAAGAGCGGCAGTTCCAGGATGCGATCAACTCGGCCATGGGCGTCGAACTCACAGCCATCGCGCAGCCTGCCGGGTTGCCCGAACCGACCGGCCCTGGCGCCGGGTTCGCGCCGCCGGCACTGATGGCGGCCCCGGTGCCGGGACAGACCTTCGAGGTGCGGGCGCGGCTGGCCAACCGCGGCGGCATCACCGTCACGGACCCCGCCATCCGGCTCGAAGGTGATCGCGGCTGGCAGATCCAGCCGGGACCGGCGACGGGCGGCCCGATGCTCGAGCGACATCAGCAGGCGACTGCGCGCATGTCGATCGCTCTGGCCGACGAGGTGCCGCTCAGTACGCGGCCGTACTTCAGCCGCGAGGGACTGCAGGACAGCCGCTACACGCTCGGCGATCCGTCACAGTTCGGCAAGCCGGTGCCCACGCCGCCGCTGCGGGCGATCGGGCGTTACGTCATCGACGGCGTGCCGATTGAGATTCGTGAAACCGTCAGGCGGCGCGAAGCGAAGCTGCCGTACGGCGACGTGCTGCGAGAGCTGAGAACGGTCCCGCGCATTGCCGTGGCGGTGACACCAGGCTCGGCGATCGTGCCGATCGGGCAGGGGGCCAGCAAGGCCGGCGTCGCTGCTCGATCTGGAAGTGACGTTGCTGCACAACGCCGAGGCTCCCTCCTCAGGTCAGGTGACGCTCAGAGTTCCGGACGGCTGGTCGGCGACGCCGGCGTCGCAGCCGTTCTCGTTCGCGCGGTCCGGCGAGCGCACCGCCTACCGATTTACCGTGCGACCTGGAGCGATTGGCCCGAGGACCTATCAGATCGATGCGGTCGCCAACGACGGAAAGACGGACTACCGCGTCGGCTACGAGGTGATCGACCACCGCGATCTGGAGGTGCGCTACCTCTATCGGAACGCCAGCGCGACCGTGCGCGGCGTCGAGGTCACGACCGTCGCCGGACTGAAAGTCGGCTACGTGATGGGAGTGGGCGACCAGGTGCCGGCGGGTCTGCAGCAGCTTGGTGCGCAGGTGACGCTGCTCGCCGAGCGCGACCTGGCGACGGCCGATCTCTCGCAGTACGACGCCATCATGACCGGCACGCGAGCGTACGCCGTGCGCGACGATCTCAAGACCTACAACTCGCGGCTGCTGGAGTATGCGAAGGCGGGCGGCAACGTCATCGTGCTCTACAACACCCAGGAGCTGGTCCCGAATACGTTTGCGCCGTTTCCTGGCGAACTGCCGCGCAACGCGGAAGAAGTGTCGGAGGAGGACTCACCGGTCACGATCCTTGCGGCCACGCATCAGTCCTTCAACTGGCCCAACAAGATCACCGCTGCCGATTTCGCCGGCTGGGTCGAGCAGCGCGGCTCGAAGTTCTTCACGAAATGGGACGCTGCCTACACGCCGATGATTTCGACGTTCGACAGGGGCCAGGCGCCGCAGCAGGGCGGCTGGCTGACCGCCAAGGTTGGCAAAGGGAACTGGACCTATTTTGCCTACGCACTCCATCGCCAGCTGCCGTACGGCGTCGCTGGTGCGTATCGGATTACCGCCAACCTACTTGCGCTTGGCAAACAACCAGTAGGCGCCACACCCCGCTAGCAGGAACGCGAACGAAAAGACGATGCCTTCCCGCGGCCCGGTGAAGAAGATGAACAGCCACAGGGCCCCGGAGAGCACGGCAGGCCACGGGTAGAGCCACATCGTGAATGGCTGCGGGATGTCGGGCCGGTAGCGGCGGAGCAGGACGACCGCCGCGCACTGCCAGATGAAACGCAGCAGCACCTGCACCTGGATCAGCCAGCTCACCAGCTGGCCAAGCGTAAAGAAGCAAAACGGGATCGACACGATCGCAATCGTGATGAGCGAGACGTCCGGAAAGCGCTTGACCGGGTGGACGTGCGCGAAGACTTTGAAGAAGTCACCGTCGCGGGCAGCGGCGTAAGGAATCCGCGAGTAGCCGAGAATCGTCGCATAGAGCGAGGCCGCGGCCACGAACAGAATCAGGCCCGTCATCACGACGCCGGCGATCCGCCCGCTGGCCGGATCAGCGAAGGTGCGTTCGATGAACACCGAGGCGATGGTGCGGGAGTCCCGCACCTCCTGCCACGGGATCATGCCGAGGATCACAATCGTCATCAGCATGTAGAGCGCCGCGACCAGGAATGTCGAGAGGACGATCGAGCGCGGGATGGTCCGCCTCGGATCCTTGATCTCGTCGCCGATGTTGCAGACCTGGTTGTAGCCGCCGTAGCTGTACATCGCCAGCACGGATGCGGCGCCGACGGCGAACAACAGGTTCGAATCGAGGCGGTAGGCCTCGGGCGGAAAGTCGAACGCCTGCGCCGGCGAGAACCTGAACAGCCCGGCGACGATCACCCACCCAACGGTGACGAGCACGACGCCGAGCATCACGACGGCGAGGCGTCCGATGTCCTCGATGTTGCGCCACAGCAGGGCCGTGGAGACGACGCAGACGGCTGCCGCAATGAGATGGTGGGTCAGCGGCGGCATCGCCCAGACGAACTGCAGGTAGTCGGCGAAGCCAACCGCGCCGCCGGCAACGGAGAGCGGAGCGATGAGGATGGTCTGGAAGATGAAGAGGAACGCCATCAACGGGCCGAGGCCGAACGGCTTGAAGGCTTCGCGCAAGTACAGGTAGCCGCCGCCGCTGCCCGGGAGCGCCGCCCCGAGCTGCGCATAGACAAGTCCGTCGGCCAGAGCGAGGAGGAGGCCGGCGATCCACGCGTAGATCACGTGCGGCCCGCCCATTGCCGCCACCATGAACGGAATGGTGAGGAACGGACCGACGCCCACCATCGAGATGACGTTGGTTGCTGTCGCCTGCAGCAGGCCCATGCCGCGGCGGAGGACGGAATCGGACGTCTGAGGGCTCGCAGGGCTCGACATCAGAACAGCACCGCCAGCAGTTGTTCGGCTTTCTCGCGGGAGGGGACGAGCGGATTCAGGGCGAGTGCCGCGACGAGCTCGGTCCGATTGCCGGTGAGCGCGGCGTTCACCGCGGCGCGTTCGTAGGCTTTCACCTGCGCGATCAGCGCCCGCGGTCCCTCCGGAATCGGCGCGACTGCTTCGGGCCGAGGCCCGTCCTTGTCCACGCGGCACGGCACTTCGACGATGTCGTCGGCGTCGAGGAAGGGAAGCGTGCCGCCGTTGGCGACGTCGAGCGGAATGATCGCTCCCTGATCGTGCACGATGGCGCGCATCGTCATCAGCGCGATGCGGTCGTAGCCTGAGAGCTCTGCCCAGTCGGGCTTGACGCGCGGCGTGGCGTCGCCGGTCTCGATCGTCATGTAGCTGCCATCGCGCTCGGCGAGATAGCGCTGGTAGCGTTCGAGGGCGGCCGGATCGTCGGGCGAGAGACGGTGCAGGTCGCCGAACAGTGCCTCGGTCAGCCGGGCCACGTGCTGCCCGCGGCTCGACCCCGAGCGCTTCATGTGCGCGAGCGCGACCTCGGGCCGGTAGTAGTAGTAGAGATACTCGGTCGGCAGGAGCTTCAGTGCCTGCAGGCGCTCAGCCTCGAAGAGCGGTGAGCGATACGCCGACAGCAGCTTCTCCTCGTCGTTCCAGATGTCGTGCAGCCGGCCTTCGTCTTCGAAGACGACATCCCGAAGCCAGCCGAGATGATTGAGGCCGAAGTAGTCGTACGAACAGGCGCCCGGCGGCAAGCCGAGCGCGTGGGCGGCGTCCTCGAACATCTCCATCGGGGTGTCGCAGATGCCGATCAGCCGCGCGTCGGTCTCCTGGTGCACGGCTTGAGTCACGATGCTGACGGGATTGGAGAAGTTGATGAGCCACGCCCGAGGCGCCAGCCGCGCAACGAGACGGCCGTACTCGACCATCGCCGGAATGGTGCGAACGCCCATCGCGAAGCCAACCGGGCCGATGGTCTCCTGTCCGACGGTCTCGAGGGCGATGACGGCAGCTTCGTCGCGTGCCCGCTGCGCGGCGCCGCCGACCCGAATGCTGCTGACGACGAACGAGGCGCCCTCGACCGCAGGCTCGGGCGCTCGGTCTGCCGTCACGCGGACGTCCGGCGCCATCTGCGCGGCGAGGCCGGCAATGACGCGCTGCCGTTCGACGTCGGTGTCGAACAACGCGATGTCGGTGATGCGTAAGTCCGAGCGCGCCAGCCCGCCGACGAGCAAGGGCACGCGCACGCCAGCGCCGCCGATGATCGCGATCTTCAAATGCCGCCCGCCTGTCGAGTTGATCTGGCGCCCGCCTTGTTTCCGAGCGCGAGACACTGCCGTGGCGCCTTGCCGCGCATCCAGCCCGCAAGGAACCCGCCGTTGAACGCGTCGCCGGCGCCCGTGGTGTCGACGGCTCGCACGCGAGGCGCCTCGACGTGGATGTCGCGGTCGGGGGCAAGCCAGATGGCGCCGGCGGCGCCGACCTTGACGATCGCAATCGCCTTCCGCTGCCGCCAGTGGGGAATCGACGCTTCGAGCGTCTCTGCTCCTGCGTAGAGCCTGGCCTCGAGCTCGTTGACGAAGACGAAATCGAGCGCATCGATGAGGTCGGTGAGGCCGCGATCGCTCGTGAGCGGTTCGTTCCACCCGAAGTCCCACGAGGTCGTGATCTCATGCTCGCGGAGCCGTCGGACGATGCGGGTCCATTGACTGCAGTCGTGCGGGTAAAAGCACAGGTGCACGTGAACGTGCGATCGCCGCGGCTTCGTCGCCGCCAATCGCGGAACGATGACCGCAAGTCGCGCGTCAAGCTTCGTGTTCACGCCGTTGTAGGTCACGAACGCGCGGTCGCGGCCGGTCGAGAGCGCGGCCGTCGTCGCATGCGGCTCGCCCTTCTTGCGCAGATTGGTGACCCGCACCTGCTCCTTCTTCAGACGAGCCACGGCGGCGTCGCTGAGAGCGCTGATGAGCGTGGTGTTCATCCCGAGGCGCGCGGCTGTGACGGCGGTAATCACGGAGCCGCCACCGATCGTGGACATGAAGCGGTCGGTTTTGATCTCTTCGCCGAGCGCGGGCAGGCGATCGAGGCCAACGAAGATGAGATCGTCAAAGGCCTCGCCCGCACAGATCAGATTCACGACGGCACTCATCCTGGCGGCCACGCCAATGCGTCGGCCGCCGAGCACGTGCAGGTGGATGTGAAACACCGTCTGGCCCGCGTCGCCGTTGCAGTTGAACACGGTCCGGTAGCCGCCCTGATCGACGCCGCGGTCCTTCGCGATCTGCGCCGCGCACCGGGCCATCGACCCGACGAGCCCGTCGTCTCCCGCCTGCAGATCGTTCAGCGTCGCGATGTGCCGCCGCGGGATCACCAGGCAGTGGAGCGGCGCCTGCGGGTTGATGTCCTCGAAGGCGATCAGTTCCGCATCCTCGTAGACGCGCTTGGCGGGGATTTCACCCGCGACAATCTTGCAGAAGAGACACGCCATGCGGGGAGTATGACCTTCGGAGTTAGGGGTTCAAGGGTTCTGGGTTTCAGGGGTGGTCCTGAGGTTCAGAGGTCGGGTTCCGGTTCGCGGCTCGTCGGCGAGCGACGACGCGCGGGATGCCCTGGAGGTCGGGCGGATCTCGACGAAGTCGAGGCCGTCGATCGTGGCGACTTCCTGCGTGATCGCTTCGGCCTGGCCGATGCCGATCTCACACGTGACCAGGCCGTTGGGGGACAGGCCGTGGCGGGCCGCGCTGAGGATCGCGCGCACGTCGCGCAAGCCGTCGTCGCCGCCGAAGAGCGCGAGCGCCGGGCTCGTGCTCCACCACTTCAGGCGGAAGGGTCGCGCGGTCCTCGAGCGAAATGTACGGCGGATTGCTGACGACGAGGTCGAGGGGTCGCGGCAAGGCGTCGAGATACGTGCCGTGAACGAACTCGATGCGGTCGCTCACCCCCAGCCGAGCGGCGTTCTGTCGAGCCACCGCCAGTGCGTCGCTGGAGATATCAGTCGCGAACACGGTGACCGCCGGATGTTCGAGTGCCAGCGTGATGGCGACACATCCGCTGCCGGTGCCGATGTCGGCGACGATGCTTTGCGGGTGATCGGCAAGGAACTCGCCTGCAGCCTCGATCAGCAGCTCGGTTTCGGGACGCGGAATCAGCACCGCGGG
Organism: uncultured Acidobacteriota bacterium; assembly: GCA_963841895.1. Taxonomy (GTDB): domain Bacteria; phylum Acidobacteriota; class Vicinamibacteria; order Vicinamibacterales; family UBA2999; genus JACCSI01. The sequence goes on along the minus strand of CAWJEO010000013.1, from coordinate 94,994 downwards.
TGTGACGACGAACTGGCGGCCCCAGAATTCCTGAACCCCACGGATATAGGCCACCGGTTCGCGAGCGGCACGCCGCGCGATGAGTGCGGTGTAGGCAGGCTCGAAGTCAGACGGCGCGCGGTCGTGACGTCCGCTGAGCCAGGTCGCGTGATCCCATCCCAGCGCGTGCCGTGCGAGCAGGTCGGCGTCGAGCCGGGCCTCGGCGGCGGCGACGCCGGCGCGTTCGAGTGTCGCCCGGGCCGCGACCGCGAGGTCGTGATAGGTCACGCTCAGCGCGCGGAGGGCTGCGCGTCCGGCGGCAGCTCCGGCCCGACGTCCGTCGCTTCCTTCAGTGCCTGGGCGGTGTAGAACGTCGTCAGCTCGTCGATCAGCTCGACGAGATTGCCGTCGAGGACGCCGTGAATCTGGTGGGTCGTGAAGTTGATGCGGTGATCGGTGATGCGGCTTTGCGGGAAGTTGTAGGTGCGGATCTTCTCCGACCGTTCACCGGTGCCCACCTGGCCGCGGCGCTCCTTCGCGATCGCGTCCTGCTGCTTCCGCATCTCGATCTCGTAGAGGCGGGAGCGCAGCACCTTCAGCGCCTTCGCGCGGTTCTTGATCTGCGATTTCTCGTCCTGCTGCGACACGACGAGGCCGGTCGGGATGTGCGTCACCCGCACCGCCGAATAGGTGGTGTTGACGCTCTGGCCGCCCGGACCGCTCGAGCAGAACGTGTCGATGCGGAGATCCTTGGCGTCGATGGCGATGTCGATCTCGTCGGCTTCAGGGAGGACCGCCACGGTGGCCGTCGAGGTGTGAATGCGGCCGCTGGCTTCGGTCGCGGGCACGCGCTGCACACGGTGCACGCCGCTCTCGTATTTCAGCTTGCTGTAAACGCCCTTGCCCTCGATGTTGACGATGACTTCCTTGATCCCGCCCTGGCCGGCCTCGCTGAGCGACATGATCTCGAGCTTCCAGCCCTGACGCTCGGCAAATCGCGAATACATGCGATACAGGTCGCCGGCAAACAAGGCGGCCTCCTCGCCGCCGGTCCCGCCGCGGATTTCGACGATGACGTTCTTTTCGTCGTTGGGATCCTTGGGCAGCAGCAAGACCTTGAGTTCGCCGCTCAGCGTTTCACGCCGCTGCTCGAGGCCGGGCAGCTCCTCTTCGGCGAGCGCCGCGCATGTCCGCGTCGGTGCCGCGCGCCAGCTCCTCGGCCTGGGCGATCTCCTCGGCCAGCACCTTGTACTCGCGGAACTTCTCGACGAGCGGCTGCATGTCCGACAGGGCCTTGGCCTGCTTGCGATACTCGGCCGGATCGCTCTGCACCGCTGACGTGCCGAGCGACGCCATCAGGTCCTGATACCGCGACTCGAGCGCGGCAAGCTTCTCGAACATGTAGTCAGATTACACAGATTCATCTACGGATGGCACGGATTCATCCGCAGATGATCAACTACATCCGCAGATTGCGCGGATTACGCAGATCTCAATTTTCAGAAAGAAAGGGCTCTATCCGCCAGAAACCGGGGGCAGGAACGCCACTTCGTCGCCGTCGTTCACCGTGGTCGTCATCCGCGCGTAGTCGGCGTTGACGGCGCATGACATCGACTCGGCGTATGGCGCCATCGACGGATGCTCGGCGGTCAAGCTCTCCCAAACCTGGCGAACGTGGCGCCCGGGGCGACTTCGCGGACGAACTCGCCGCTGCCGGCGAGCTCGCGCAGCCGGGCGAAGAGGCGAATGGTTACGCGCATGCCAGCCTCATCGCCGTCTCGCGCGCCGACGCATCGTCGGGATCGGCGGTGGCCCCCTCGATCCAGACGTCGCCGCCGTCGAAGTACTCGTGCTTCCAGATCGGGACGATCTGCTTGATGCGCTCGATGGCGTAGCGGCACGCGGCGAAGGCGTCGGCACGATGCGGCGAGGCGGCGGCGATGGCGACGCTCGCTTCGCCGATGTCGAGTCGGCCAATGCGATGGTGAATCGCCAGCGACACGTCCGGCCATCGCTCACGTGATCTCGCCGACGATCCGGTCCAGGGCCCGAACGGCCAGCGGCTCGTACGCCTCGTAGATCAGGTGTGTGACGCGGCGTCCCTGGTTGTGGTCGCGGACCAGCCCGAGAAACGACGCGACAGCTCCGGAGCCCGCGCCTTCGACCACGCGCACGAGCCCCGCGAGGTCGAGCACGTCGGTCGTGATCCGTGTGGGCGATGACACTCCCTGATCGTAGTCAGTCGGCCTGTGCAGCGCCCGGGCCTACTCGCGACCGCCGATCCCTTGCCAGAAATGGCCCAACGGCTGGTGGCCGGCCCCGATCGTCAGCCCGTGGCGCATCGCACGGGTGACGTAATCCTTGGCGGCGCGAGCGGCGGCCTCGAGCGACTCGCCACGGGCGAGGCGGGCGGCCAGCGCCGCCGAAAACGTGCAGCCGGTGCCGTGCGTATGCGGAACGTGCAGCCGCTCCGCCTGCATGACCACTTCACCTGTCGCCGTGACCAGGAGGTCGGTCGCGTCCGCGCCCGCGAGATGTCCGCCCTTCACGATCACCGCCTGCGGCCCGAGCTTCAGGAGCCGGCGTCCGGCCTCGCGCATGTCGTCGATCGAGCTGATCGACATGTCCGCCAACACCTCAGCCTCGGGGATGTTCGGCGTGATCACCCTGGCCAGGCGAACAAGCGTCGTTCTCATGGCGTGAACGGCGTCGTTCGACGAGCAGCCGATCCCCTCCCTTGGCGACCATGACGGGATCGACGACAAGGTTGGGCAGATCGAGCGATTCGACCGCTGCGGCTACTGCCTCGACGATGGCGGCGTTGGCCAGCATGCCGGTCTTGACCGCGTCGCAGCCGATGTCGGAAACGACGGTTTCGATTTGCAGCGTGACGAATTCAGCAGGGACGACGTGCACGCCGGCGACGCCGAGGGTGTTCTGCGCGGTCAGTGCGGTGATGGCTGAGGTGCCGTACACACCGTGCGCGGCGAAGGTTTTCAGATCGGCTTGAATCCCGGCGCCGCCGCCGGAGTCGCTGCCCGCGATTGTCAGCGCTTGTATCATTTGTTTTACAATCAGCGGCTATGCCCACCCGCGCCCCGTTCGTCACGTACGACTCGACCTTGCTCGACCATATGAGCATTGGCGCCGCGTCCTCTGCAGCACGAACCAGCGTTCGCGTCGGATCGGTGCTGTTCCTCACTGCGCTGACCGCCTCGGCGGCGCAGATCAGTATGCACATTCCGTTCACGCCGGTGCCGCTGACGTTGCAGCCGATGATCGTGCTGGTCGGCGCAGCGGCTCTGGGCCCGCGCCTTGGCGCGCTCAGTCAGATTCTCTACCTGCTGCTGGGCATTGCCGGCCTGCCGGTGTTTGCCGCCTCGCCCATTCTCCCGCAAGGTTTCGGTCGACTGCTCGGGCCTACCGGCGGCTACCTGCTCGCGTATCCGGTGGCGGCGTTCGTCACCGGCTGGCTCGCCGAGCGCGGCTTCGATCGCCGCTACCTGACGTCGGTCGTGGCGATGCTCGCCGGACTGTGCACGCTGTTTGCCGGCGGCGTCCTCTGGCTGGCCTTCTTCGTTCAGGGCGCGGCCGATCCGGTGGGGCTGGAGACAGCGCTCTCGACCGGCCTCTATCCGTTCGTCCTGCCCGACCTCGCGAAGGTCGCGTTCGCGAGCCTGGTGCTGCCCGGCGTCTGGAAGATGGTCGGCGAACGGTAGCGCGTCCTACTTCTGAAGCCCGAAGATCAGGAAGTACTGATACTCGAGGGACGTTTCGTTCGGGAGCAGCCTGAGTCCGGCGCTGGCGGCGTCGCGAATCACCGCCTCAGCGCTGACACGCTCCTCCGTCGGCGGCCCCGGCCCTCCGCCTTCGAGCTTGAAATCGACGACGCCAATGCGGCCGTCGCGGCGCAGCGACTTCGCCAGGTTTCTCAGCAGCGTCACCCGATCCTCGAACTCGCTGTAGGCATCGACAATCAGCACCGCATGGAAGGTCGAGGCCGGCAGCCGAGGATTACTCCCCTCGCCGAGCACGGTCTTGACGTTTGCCAGACCCTCGGCGGCGACGCGCCGCGAAATTGCCGTCAGCGACGCCGCCTGCACATCCTCGGCATACACCAGGCCGTTCGGGCCGACGCGCCGCGCGAGGCGCACGGTAAACCAGCCGCCGCCGGCGCCGACGTCGGCGACGACCGAGGCCTCGGCAATCGCAAGCGCGTCCATGATCTGATCCGGCCGCTGCCAGATGTCCCGATCCGGCGCATCGAGGAGCCCAAGATCTTCGGGCGGAAACAAGCGTCCGTGCGTCGGCTTCTTGGTCTCGGCGTTCTGCGCTGACCCCAGCAGCGTCGATGCCACGACGATCGCGATGATCGCGGCCAGCGGCTTCCACTCCGGGTAATCCGTGTAATCCGTGGATTTCATCGCCGGCCTCGCTTGCGTCCCGCAGTTCGTCGCCTCGGCGATGCCGCAGGGGTCTTGCGCGGCGAGCGGCGGTGGGCAGTGCGTGGGGCGACATCGGCGCCGGCAATACCGGGCTCGGTCATCGCTTTGGCGCTCAGGATCCGATCGAGATCGCCGGCTGGCATCAATCCACGCTCGAGGACGAGCTCGCGGATTGGCCGCCCCGAGGCCACCGAGGCTTTGGCGATCTCCGCGGTGGGGCCGTAGCCGAGATATGGACTGAGCGCGGTTGCGACGGCGGTACTGCGATCGAGCAGCTCGCGGGCTCGAGCAGCCTCGGCCTCGATGCCTTCGACGGTCCGCTCACGCAGTGTGTCCATCGCGCGCGCCAGGATGTGCTGCGCGTGCAGCGCGTTCCAGGCAATCACCGGCATCATCACGTTGAGCTCGAGCTGCCCGGCATCGGCGGCGACCGTGACCGTCGTGTCGCAACCGTAGACCTGGAAGCACACCTGGTTGACCATCTCGGGCACGGAAGGATTCACCTTGCCGGGCATGATCGACGATCCCGGCTGCACCGCCGGCAGCGTGATCTCGCCGATGCCGGCACGCGGGCCCATCGACAGCAGCCGCAGGTCGCTCGCAATCTTGCCGAGCTCGACGGCCGTCCGCCTCAGCGCGCCGGAGTATGTGACGACGTCGCCCATGCTCTGCGTCACGCGAAACCGATTTCGCGCCGGCGTCAACGGCAGCGACGTGAGCCGCGCCAGCGCCGCGACCGCGAGCTTCGTGTAGTCGTCGCCGGCGTTGAGGCCGGTGCCCACCGCCGTCGCGCCCAGGTTCAGTTCGCACAACGCCGTCCGCGCGGTCGTTGACGCCTCCGCGGCGGCGTGCAGACACGCCGCGTAGCCGCCGAACTCCTGTCCCAAGGTGATCGGCACGGCGTCCTGCAGGTGCGTGCGGCCGACCTTGAGCACCTCGCGAAAGGCCTCGGCTTTGGCGTCGAACGCGCGCGCGAGCGCCCGGCATGCCGCCGCGAACCCCTCGTGCTCCATCACCAGGGCGAGCCGGGTAGCCGTCGGGAACACGTCGTTGGTGGACTGTCCCATGTTGACGTGATCGTTCGGGTGAACGACGGTCGTAGACGCCGCGCGCGCCGCCGAGCCGCTCGGCCGCGCGATTCGCGATCACCTCGTTGGTGTTCATGTTGTGCGACGTGCCGGCGCCGGCCTGATAGACGTCGACCACGAAGTGATCGAAGAGGTTGCCGGCGAGGATTTCATCAGCCGTGGCGATGATCGCGTCGGCGCGACGTCGATCGAGCCGTTCGAGCGTCCGATTCGCCTCGGCCGCGGCGCGCTTGATGAGCACCGTCGCGCGAATGAGGCTCGCGGGTGCGGTCATCCCGCTGATGCGAAAGTTCTCCTGCGCCCGCGCCGTCTGCACACCGTAGTAGGCGTCGGCGGGAACCCGAAAATCGCCCAGCGGATCGCGCTCGGTGCGGAAGCCCATCCTCTGCCGATCTTAGCGCGGCACGAACAGCGTCTGAGGTTCCGAGGTTCCTGAGTTCCGAGGCTCCTGAGTTCGCCTCGGAACGCCGGAACTTCGGAACCTCGGAACCTCGGAACCTGACCGACTCGTCTACTCCCCTCGAAGCGCAGTCGCCGGATCCACCCGCGTGGCCTGACGGGCGGGGAGCCACGTCGCGAGCAGCGCGACGATGCCGAGCCCGACGATGCTGCCGGCATAGGTGAGCGGATCGAGCGGGCTCACGTTGTAGAGCAACGTGCTGATGAGCCGTGTCACGCCGGCCGCCGCGGCCACGCCAACCACGAGACCGATCGCGGTGATCACCAGGCCGTGGCGGACGAACAGGCCCTGGACCTCGCCGGCCGCGGCGCCGAGCGCCATGCGGATGCCGACCTCGCGCCGCCGCTGCGCCACCACGTAGGCGATCACGCCGTAAATTCCCACGAGACCCAACAGCAACGTCACGCTGGCGGCTATCCCGAGGATCACGAGCGTGAACGACGTTTCCGCCATCGACGCGTCGTAGATCTCGCGCAGCGTCCGCACCCGCGCGAGCGGGAGGTTCGGATTCACCGCCCACACCGCCTGCTGCACGGTGGTCATGAACGACGGGTCGCTGAGGCGCGACGTGCGCAGAGAGAAGACCAGCGAGCGCGACACGAAACCCGGCTGGCCCCAGAACGTCTCCATGTGCATCGGCCAGTAGATGATGGTCGGGGCCGCCTGGGTCACGCCGTCCTGGTACTCGGCGCCGGCGACGCCGATGATCTCGCGCCAGGGATCCTTGGGCGTGTTGCGGATGCGCCGCCCCAGCGCCTTCGCCGGCTCGCCCCAGAACTCGCGCGCGAAGTTCTCGCTGACCATGATGACCAGCGCCTTGGTCTCGATGTCGGCCCACGTAAACGCGCGCCCGGCGATCACCGGGTTGCCGAGCGTTTCGAAATAGCTCGGGCCGAGCCACTTGTAGCGACGAAGTCGTGGGATCTGCCCTTCCGGCGCGGGAAAGTCCTCGACGAAGATGGGGTCGTTGCTGCTCACGCCGTCCATCGTCACCGAGTTGGAGACGCCAACCGACTCGACGCCGCCGATCGCCTCGAAGGCGCGCGCGATCTGCTGATGCGCGCGGACGACTTGCGCGGGCTCGGAGATGACGGGCGGGGGAATCGTCAGCCGGAGCGTCAGCACGTCCTCCGGCCGGGTGAAGCCAGGGGAGACTTCGCGCATCGCGAGAAACGTGCGGACCATCAGACCCGAGGCGACGAGCAGGACCACCGCCATCGCGACTTGCGCGACCACGAGTGTGTTTCGGGCCCGATGCCGTTCGCGGCCATCGCTCGACCCGCGGCCGTTCTCCTTCAACGCGTTGGCGAGCTGCGGTCGCGCGTACTTGAGAATCGGGATGATCCCGAAGAGCAGGCCGGCCACGATCGAGACGGCGAGCGTGTAGCCGATCACCAGCGGATCGAGGGTGATCTCCGACAGCCTCGGCAACTGCGCCGGTTGCAGATAGACGAGCAGGCGAATGCCGGCGTAGGCCAGCCCGAGCCCGAACGCGCCGCCGACCAGGCCAAGCAGCAAGGATTCGCTCAGCAGCTCGCGCGCGACGCGATTGGTGCCGGCGCCGAGCGCCATGCGCACGGCAAGTTCCTGCTGCCGGCCTTCAGCTCGGACCAGGAACAGGTTGGCGACGTTAGCGCATGCCACCAGCAGGACGATGCCGACCGTGCCGAAGAGCACCCACAGCCGCGTGCCGATGTCGCCGACGACGTCCACTTCGAGCGGACGCACGAGCGGACCGAGCTTGACCGCGGTGAACATCTCGCGGCTTAACCCGGGCGGCAGCGGGTAGCGATCGAGCAGCGTCGGGATCAGCCGCGCCACGTCGGCGTTGGCTCGCTCGAGCGTGACGCCAGGCTTCAGCCTCGCGATGCCCGTGTAGCTGAAATTACCGAGAAAAATCTCCGCGCGGTTGAAGCGGAACGGCAGCACGACCTGCGGGTTGTAGCGGAGGAACGTGAAGCCCTCGGGCAGGACGCCGATGATCTCGCGGGCACGGCCGTTGACCATCAGCTGCTGACCGATCGCCGTCGGACTGCCGTTGAAGGTGCGGAGCCAATAGGCGTGGCTGATCATCGCCGTGTCCGCCGGGCCCGGCGCATCGTCTTCCTTCGTGAAGGTGCGGCCGAGCGCAGGATGCACGCCGATCAGCGGCAGCGTGCCGTCGGTGACGTTCAAGGCCTCGATCTGTTCGGGCTCGCCGCGACCGGTAATCGTGACCGACACGTCGTCCCACAGGCCGATGTCCTGGAAGACTTCACTGTGCTCGCGATACGTGAAATAGGTCGAGGGCGCCTGGTTCATCGGACCGGGCGCGATGCCCGGCGCGACGTGCCACACGCCAACGAGGCGCTCGGGGTCGGCCAGCGGCAGCGGCTTCAGCAGGACGCCGTTGACGACGCTGAAGATCAGGGCGTTGGCGCCGATGGCGGCGGCGAGGGTGAGGGCCGCGGTCAGCGAGAAGGCAGGCGTCGAGATCGAGGCGTCGAATGGCGTGCCGCATTCACTGTGAGACGGTTCCCTCGAGGCCTTTGTTTCGTCCGCCTGAGCACGGCGTCCTGAGGATCGCTCCGGACATGCGTATGGTCGCAGCACCAAGTGCCCCCTGATGGCAGGGTTGGCGGCTGCCGCATTGTGATCGATCACGATGCTGCTGGTGTAGTCTGTCGGCGAACCGTCGCGGCCGATGCCCGCAATAGGAGGCGAACTCATGGCCAAACGCACGACGCATCGCAGTTCAGCTGGCAAGAAGCTGTACGCGGTCCGTGAGAAGTCAGGAAAGTTCAAGGACATCCAAACCTACGAACGCGCTCATCGACAGGATCTGAGGTCGAAGAGCACGGCCGAAACAAGCACGGCGGCCAAGAAGGCCAAGAAGGCCAAGAAAGCTAAGAAGGCAAAGAAAGCGAAGAAAGCAAGAAAGGAAGAAGCGCTAGGCCAGCGAGCGCGATCACCCGTGCGGGGAGCGGCCCGGGCGCTCCTCGGACGACTGACTCGTCCTGGCGGTTCGCGGTCACTGACCGTCTGATGCTGGCAGCGTTTTTCGACTCGGTTGTCTCACTCATCATCAAGACCTCGACCGACCTGCCACCGGATGTTCGGGCCGCGATGCGGCTCGCGATGAACGAAGAGCCCGAAGGGACCCGCGCCGCCCAGGCGCTCGCGATCATCGGCCAGAACATCGATCAGGCGGCCGAGGGCGAAGGCGCGATCTGTCAGGACACCGGCATGCCGACCTTCGAGGTCAAGACCCCGGTCGGCGTGAACCAGATCTGGATCAAGCAGCAGATCAAGAACGCGGTTGCCGAAGCGACCAGGCGCGGGAAGCTGCGGCCGAACTCCGTTGACTCGCTGACCGGCGACAACAGCGGCAACAACCTCGGGCCGGGCACGCCGATCGTCCACTTCGAGCAGTGGGAGCGCGACGACATCGAGGTCAAGCTGATTCTGAAGGGCGGCGGCTGCGAGAACATGAACGCGCAGTATTCGGTGCCGACCGAGCTGCCGCATCTTGGCCGCGCCGATCGGACACTCGAGGGTGTGCGCAAGTGCATCCTGCACGCCGTGTGGCAGGCGCAAGGGAAGGGCTGCGCGCCCGGCGCGATCGGCGTCTGCATCGGCGGCGACCGCACCTCGGGTTACGTGCACGCGAAGGAACAGCTGTTCCGGACGATCGACGATCTGAATCCCGATCCGCGGCTGGCGGAGCTCGAAGCCGAGATCATGCGGACGGTCAACGTGCTCGGCGTCGGCGCGATGGGGTTCGGCGGCCGGGTGTCGCTGATTGGCTGCAAGGTCGGCGCGCTGAACCGCCTGCCGGCGAGCTTCTTCGTGTCGGTGGCGTACGACTGCTGGGCGTTTCGCCGTCTCGGCGTGACGCTCGACGCGCAGAGCGGCGCGATCACGCAGTGGCTGTACCGCGATCCCGCGATTGCGACCATTCCGATGATGGATCAGGCCGGCTTCACGCGCACCGGCCGTGAAGTGGCGGTGACCACGCCGCTCGACGAGGCGACGATTCGATCGCTCAAGGTCGGCGACGTCGTGATGGTGAGCGGCCGCGCCTATACCGGCCGCGACGCGGTGCATCATCACCTCGTGAGCCATGCGCCGCCAGTCGATCTGCGCGGCGGCGTGATCTATCACTGCGGCCCGGTCGTGGCAAAGGACGGCGATGGCTGGCGCGTCACCGCGGCCGGACCGACGACCAGCATTCGCGAGGAACCGTATCAGGGCGACATCATTCGCAAGTACGGCGTGCGCGCGGTCATCGGCAAGGGCGGCATGGGCGGCAAAACCCTCGCGGCGTTGAAGGATGCGGGCGCGGTGTATCTGAACGCGATTGGCGGCGCGGCCCAGTTCTACGCGCGGTGCATCGAACGGGTGGAAGGCGTTTCATTGATGGAGTTCGGCACCCCGGAGGCGATGTGGCACCTCCAGCTCCGCGATTTCCCGGCGATCGTGACGATGGACGCGCACGGCAACAGCCTCCACAAGGACATCGAGACCCAATCCGGGGCCGAGCTGGAAAGTCTTGCTGGTGCAAGGAGTTAGGGGAATTTGCTAAAATAGGACCACAAGAGTCCGATTTCAGTTCGGTATACTCAACGGAGGCGCCCGGTTCGATACAGGGGGGTGCCAGGACATCACGATGCAGACTCAGACTCAGACCGATCTCTCAGTTCCCGTGCCGGCCATGGTGCCGACCCTCATCAACGTCACCGAAGCCGCAGCCTCGAAGATCAAGGATCTGCTGGCCGAGGAGAGCAAGGCGGAGAGCGGCCTGCGCGTGTTCGTGCAGGGCGGCGGCTGTTCCGGCTTCCAGTACGGCTTGATGATCGAGGAGAACGGCGGCGTGGGCGATCAGACGTTCGAATCGAACGGGATCAAGCTCTACGTCGATCCGGTCAGCCTCAGCTACCTGAAGGGCGCCGAGGTGGACTTCGTCGACACCATCACCGGCGGCGGATTCACGATCAAGAATCCGAACGCGACCTCGACCTGCGGCTGCGGGTCGTCGTTCAACGTGTAACACGCCCGGATCCCGCGCACGATCGCGGCGCGGGGCGGCGTCCGCCGTTCCGCCCGCGACGCGCCTGTGACCGGTCAGTTTCCTGCGGGACGCAGGTCACCACATCATGGCGACAGCTCTACCAGATCTCGATCGGCTCCGTCCGGCTGGTACGAAGCGGTCGAACAAGCGAGATTTCATTGTCGGCGTCTTCCTCCGCCAGGAAGGACACCTGAGCGCCGACGATCTGGTCGATCTCATCAAGCGTGAAGATCACCGGATCAGCCGGGCCACCGTCTACCGCACGCTCCAATGGATGGTCGAGGCCGGCGTGGCGCGCAAGGTGGACTTCGGCGAAGGCCGCTTCCGCTACGAGCACTCGTATCGTCATCCCCGGCACTATCACCTGATCTGCAAGACCTGCAACCGCTCGTACGAATTCCTGTCGTCGGACATCGAGTCGCTGGTCGAGGAGGTGGCGGCGGCGCGCGGCTTCACGGCGCGCCAGAGTGTGGTGCAGATCTACGGGACGTGCGAGTCGTGCCGGACCGGGCGGCCACCGGCCGAAGAAGGGACGACGAGCGAGCTGCTGTTCGCGCGCGACGCCCTGCGGATTGCGATCGCCACCGAGCGCAGCGGCCTCGAGTTCTACGCCCGCGCCGCGCGCATCACCAAGGATCGGCGCGGCCGCGACGTGTTCCAGCGCCTGGCCGACGAGGAGAAGCACCACCTGGGCACGCTCGAGAAGCGCTACCAGAAGCTGCTCGAGCAGGATCCGCAGCTCGAATCGCGGCCGACGTTCCTCTTCTTCAAGGGGGCGGCGAACGGCCTGTTCGCCAAGGGCGCCGACGAACTGCAGCGCGACGGAATCAACGATCGCGAGGCCTACAAGATTGGGATTCGCTGCGAGCGCGGGTCGCATCGCTTCTTCAAGCGCTACGGCGAGCGCTTCGAGGACTCCGAGGGCAAGCAGATTTTCCTCGAGTTCGCCGACGAAGAACGCGATCACCTCGAGATGCTGATCCGCGAGTACCGCGCGCTGCTGCGGCGGCAGGGAAAGAAGAAGGCAAAGGCGGCTCGGCCCGCAGGCTCACGCCCTGCGGCCTCGCGGTGACATGTTTCTTGCGTGATCGATCTCCACCTCCACACCACCGCCTCTGACGGCTGGCTGCCGCCGACCGGCCTCGTCGAGCGCGTCGTCGCGGCCGGCATCACGGTGATGAGCGTGACCGACCACGACACCGTCGCCGGGTTGGCGGAAGCGCGCCGCGCTGCGTCACTGTCCACGGTCCCGGTCGAGATCATCGACGGCATCGAGATCACCGCCGTGCACGACGGCCGTGACGTGCACATCCTCGGCTACTTTCTCGATATTCGAAGCGTGGCGCTGGAGAAGTTTCTTCGCGCGCAGCGGGCGAGCCGGGTCGAGCGCGTCTTCGAGATCGGCGAACGCCTGACCGCGCTCGGCGCGAGCATCGACATCGAAGATCTCATGGACTCGGTGGCGGCCCGGCCGGGCACATCGATCGGGCGGCCGAGTATCGCCCGGGCGCTCGTCGACGCCGGGCATGCGGCATCGTTTCAGGATGCGTTCGATCGCTATCTGGCGAGCGGGCGGCCGGCGTTTGTCCCCCGCCGCGGCCAGTCGCCGCGTCAGGTGATCGACGCCATCCATGTGGCCGGCGGGCTTGCGTCGATGGCCCACCCCGGCGTGACCCGGCAGCCTGCGCTCCTGGCCTCGCTGATCGACGCCGGACTCGACGCCATCGAGGTCTATCACTCCGATCATCCGCCGGCGGTCAGGGCGGAACTCGCCGTGTTCGCGGCGCGTCATCGCCTGCTCGTCACCGGCGGCTCGGACTATCATGGCGACGATGGCCGCGATCGTCCGCTCGGCGGGGTGACGCTTCCCACCGCCGATTTCGCGCGCCTCCGCGATGCCGCGGAGCGCCGACGACCCTCGTGAGCGCGACCGCTCCTCCACTCGTCAGCCTCCGCGGCGTCGTCAAGAACTATCAGGCGCTGCGGCCGCTGCGGATCGAGTCGCTCAGCGTAGCGGCCGGCGACCTCGTATCGATCGGCGGCATCGACGCGGCCGCCGCCGAGCTCTTCGTGGGACTCGTCACCGGCGCCCTGCTGCCCGACAGCGGCGACATCGAGCTCTTCGGCAAATCGACCCGCGACGTGGCCGACAGCGAGGCCTGGCTGGCGATGCTCGATGGCGTCGGCATCATCACCGACCGCGCCGTCCTGATCGCGCAGTTTTCGGTGGAGCAGAACCTGGCACTGCCATTCACGCTCGAAATCGATCCGGTGGCCGCCGACCTGCGGCCCAGAGTGATCGCGCTCGCCTCCGAGGTCGGCCTCAGCGCCGCGGAGATGACGACGCCCATCGCCAGCGCCAGGCCCGAGGTCGTCGCGCGGGTGCGCGTTGCTCGTGCCCTTGCCCTCGAACCGCGCGTGCTCCTCGCCGAGCATCCGTCGGCGACACTGCCGCGGCCGGCGGTGAAGGCGTTTGCCGAGGACCTCCGCCGGGTGGCCGCCGCTCGCGGCCTCGGCGCGATTGTGCTGACCGCCGACGAGGAGTTCGCCGCCGCCCTGGGCGGCCAGCGGCTGACGCTCGATGCCGCGACCGGGGCGCTTCGGCCGACGCGCACCTGGCGTAAGCTCTTCGGACGAGCCTGAAGCCATGACGACAGCCCCGCCGCACATTCGCTACGGATACATCGCGCGCCTCGTTCCCGAACACGGTTACGGGTTCCTGAACGACGACGCCGGCATGGAATGGTTCTTCGTCGCGGAAGGCGTCCGCGGCGTGGACCTCGATCAGATCTGGGTCAATGAGCGCGTCGGCTTTGTCGCCGATTGGACGACCAATGGTCCGCGCGCCGTTGACATCCACTTCGAACAACTCGATTGAGCCAAAGCGATCTGACGATCTGGTGATCTGGTGATCTGGTGATCTGATGATCTGAGTGATCTGAAGAGCCAAGTTTGGAGATCGAGTGAGTTTATTGCTGTTCGACATCGACGGTACGCTGCTGCTCTCGGGCGGCGCCGGTCTCCGCGCGATGGCGAGCGCGTTTCGCGAGGCGTTCGGCATCGACCGCGCGTTCGACACCGTCCAGCCGGCGGGCAAGACCGATACGTATCTGCTGTCATCCGCTCTCGAGCGCGCCGGTCTCGACGATTCGCCGGAACACCACGATTCTTTTCGCACCGCTTACCTGCCGGCGCTCGCGACGGAGCTCGGTCGGCCCGGCACGGGGCGCTCTGGCGTGATGCCCGGCGTCGAGGCGCTCCTCGCGCGGCTGCACGGCGAAGGGCACTGGCACATTGCGCTGCTCACCGGAAACTACGAGGGCGCGGCGCAGTTGAAGCTGCGCCACTACGGTCTCGACAGGTTCTTCGAGTGGGGCGTCTTCGGCGAGGAGTCGAAAGATCGCTCGGTGCTGGCGTGCCTCGCGCTCGAACGGGCCCGCACGCGCGCGGTCCCCGAGCCGAGCTGTGCCGCCGCGATCGTGATCGGCGACACGCCGGAGGACATCGCGTGTGCGCGCGCGGCCGGCGTGCGCTCGCTCGCGGTGGCGACCGGGCCCTACAGCGTCGGCGAGCTCACCGCCGCCGGCGCACATGCCGCGCTCGTCGATCTCAGTGATACCAATGCGGTGCTCAGGCTGTTGGCGGAAGCGCCTGGGAGTCGAACCCAGCCTGCCCCCTGAGGGGCAGCGACCGGTTTTGAAGACCGGGAGGGCCACCGGGCCCCGTTCGCTTCCATTGAAGATCATATAGGGCCAGCGGGCTACCGCGTAGGCGAGACCGACCGCCATTCCGCCCCGCTGCACCGCGATTCAATCCGCCAGTCCAATCCAATACGCCAGCATCTTCTGCGTCTCGAACAGCACGAAGCGGAGGCTGGCGCGCCGCGTCCACCACCGCTCGACATCCATCGTGTCGTAGCGGCTGCCGCGCATGATGATCTGCACGTCCACACCATCGAACCGCCGCCGTATCGCCATCCCGGCGCGCGCGGTGTGCAGCTTCGAGGTGACGACGATGATCCGCCGCCAGCCGCGCGCGGTCGCCAGCCGATGCAGTTCGTCGCTCTCCGTCGCGGTCGCCGCCTGCTCGGCGTCGAACGCTTCGATCGCCTCCGCTGGCACGCCCATCTTCACGAGGGTGTCACGCTGCAGATCGATCTCGCTGACGACGTCGATGCCGCGCCGCGTCAGACCGATCTCGCCGCCGTCACGCTCCGACCGCGACAGGACGATGCGCGGCGCCCACTGTTCGCGATACAGATCGCCGCACTCCGCGACGCGCTCGAGCCGGGTGCCGGCGAGCGCGAGAATGGCGTCGGCTTTCTGGAGCGGATCTTCCTCGTTGAGAAGGTGTCCGAGGGTCGCGACGCGCCACGCGGCAAGGGCCAGCAGCGCGAACACGACGATCGCGTTGCGAACGCGCGCGCGCCCCGCCGCCGGAGTCAGGGGCCTGGAACGCAGCATGTGGAAGGAAGGTGCAGAACGAGCCCGGCCCGGTCAGACATAACGCCGCGTGGCGCGGCGAAAGTTCCGTCATCAGGGCCGGGAGGGGAAAGGTCAGTGAATCCTGTCAGCTCTCAATCAAACGAACATCGCCGGCACGCGGTCCCTTGGCGGATTCCTCCGTCGTAAACTCGACACGCTGCCCCTCGCGGAGCAGCTCGAACACCGTGTGCCGCACCGCGCTGCGGTGAAAGAAGTGCTCGATGCCGGATTCATCGCGAATGAACCCGAAGCCTTTGTCGATCAGCAAGCGTGCGATCGTACCCGTCGCCATACTCTCCTCCGATTCGCCGAACCCTCCAGGAGCCGTCCCGGAAAGCCGCCACACCACGGTACCAGGGGTAACAGTAATGAGGCCAAATTGCAGGCGTTTGGTGGCGGTGGGAAGCGGAGTCCCCAAAAACCGCGCAAGTCTAGGGCTCGGCTGGGTGGGAAGTCAAGTATACGTCGGTAGTGTGGCGCGCGTTTACTCACGTGTCATAGAGCGTCCTTTCACCGACCCGTTGAACGGCTGTGTGGGAACATGTGCGACGTGGTCCGTGGCGTCATTCTTGCGGGCGGTGCTTCGTCACGGATGGGCCGGCCGAAAGCCGCGCTTCCGCTGACGGATCCGGCCGACACCTTCGCCGGACGTCTCGCCCGAACCTTCCTCGCCAGCGGCCTTCCCGACGTGCTCATCGTCACCGGCGCTGACGACGAGCGGGTGAGGGCCGCGACGGTGCCGCGCGACCGCCGCGTCACCTTTGTGCACAACCCGGAATGGGCCAGCGGACAGCTGTCCTCGCTGCATGCCGCGCTGCGGGTGCCGTCACGTCTCGGCGAGCATGCCGAAATCGAAGCCATCGTCATGTCGCTCGTCGATATTCCGCTGGTCTCACCAGAGACGGTGATGGCGGTCATGCGGGAGTGGCGCGCGACGCGCGCGCCCGTCGTGCGCCCGGCGCGAGGTGACGAACACGGGCACCCGGTCGTCTTCGACCGCGCGATCTTCGACGAGCTGCTGCGCGCCGATCCGCAACACGGGGCCAAGCCCGTGGTTCATGCGCATGCGGCGGACCTTCGTAACGTCCCCATCGAGGACGAGGGCGCGTATCTCGACGTCGACACCGAAGCGGAATACGCGGCGCTGGTCGAGCGGCTTCGAGTCGCCGGCTGACGGCGGCTCAACCGCCTACTGATCGCGGAGCGCCGTGACCGGATTCACGCTGGTGGCGCGCCGCAGCGGCGCCGCGCAGGCGCCGAGCGTCACGATCACCATCAACACGCACACCGACAAGAACGCATCGAACTCAATCAGTCGGAGCTCCACGCGTTCGGTGGCGAACGCGCTGCTCCACAAGATTGAGCCGCCCAGGCCAAGCGCCAGACCCAAGCCGACCTGGACAGCGGCGCGGCGCAAGATCAGCGCGCACACGTTCCGGGCCCGAGCGCCCAGCGCCATACGGACGCCGAGTTCCTGCGTGCGCTGGTTCACCGAGTGCGACGTCACCGCGTAAAGCCCGACGATTGAAATGAGGACGGCGATCAGCGTCAGTCCGGTGATCAGCCGATGCGAGACGCGGCCGTTCCACTGCGCGTCCTCGATCGACTGCGCCATCGTCGCGACCCGGTAGAGTGGCAGCGCGGGATCGATGGCCATCACCTCCTGCCGAAGCAGGCGAGTCGCGTCTTCTGGATTCAGCGTGCTGCGCACAAGAATCGACAGCGTGGCCGGCGTGGCGGCGCGAAGCGGCGTGTAGACCACGGGTTCAGCGGCCGCATTCCGCTGCCGGATGTCTTCTGCGACGCCGACGATCGTGAGCCAGGGCGACGCCGCGGTCGTGCCCGTTGCCGGCGCCAGGCGAACCCGGCAGGCCGATTGGATCGCGGTCTTTGAGGTGGACGTCGACGAACCGCTGGTTGACGATCGCCGATTCGCGGCCCGGCCGCCCATCGTCGGCCGAGAAGTCGCGGCCGAGTCGCAGCGGCAGGGAAAAGACCGCGAAGTAACCGGTGTCGACCGCGACGGTCGAGACCGTGGCGGCCTGCTCGGGCGAGGTTGGCCCTGCGCCCTCGACGTCGAGTCGCTGCGGAACGATGCCGCCGTACGGTACCGACGTGGCCGCAGACGCCGCGGTTACGCCGCCGACTGTCGGCAGCCGCTCGAGCAATTGCTGAGTGAACGCGGACCGCTGTTCGGCGGTTGCATACTTCGCGGAGGGCAGCGTGACGGCCGCTGTCAGCACGGCGGTCGTTTCGACCGCGGGGTCGGAGGGCAGGATGACTCCGCCACGCCAGCTGATCGCGAACTGCATCGCGAGGACGATGGCGATGGCGAGCTCCGCGGCGAGAAACACGGTGGCGAGGCGCCGGCTCGAGTGCGTGGCCGTCCGGCCGCCGTCCTTGAGCGCCCGGTTCGGGTCGGTTTTCGAGGCGTAAACCGCCGGCACGAGCCCGACGATCAGCACGGCGAGAAACGACACCGCCACGAGTGCCAGGAGCACGCGCGAATCGACGGAGTAGTGCATCCAGTACGGCATGGCTCCTTCCGGGATCGCGCTGCTGAAGAGACGCACTCCGGCAATCGAGACCGCCATCGCGACTGCGCCGCCGGCACTCGCGATGACGAGGCTCTCGACGAGCACCTGCCCGATGATCCGCTTCCGGCTGGCGCCGAGCGAGGTTCGCACGGCAATCTCGCGACGTCCGGCGGCCCGTCGTCGCCAGCATCAGGTTGGCCGCGTTCGCGCAGCACACGAGCGCGATCAGGATTCCGGCGGTGCTGAACGCGAGCCACCCGGGTTGCATCGGCGAGAAGAAGAAGCGCTCGTTGATCGGTCCGACGCGCGCGTTGGGCCGGTCGTCAGACGGATTGCGGCTGACGATCGCCGCGAACAGCGTTTCGATCTCGCTCTGCGCCTCGGCCACCGCGACGTCAGGCGCGACGCGCCCAAACACGCGAAGCTGGCGAGCCTGCGTGCCCTGGCGATCGAGCCCGGGCATCCGCGAGAGCGGGAGCCAGACTTCGGCGGTCGTCGGAAAGCCCGACGGATCCGGCATGACGCCGATCACCGTGGTCGGCCTGCCGTCGACGAGGATCGTGCGGCCGAGAATGGACGGGTCACTTGCGTAGCGCGCAGCGCCAGGCCTTGGCGCCGAGAATCGCGACCGGATCGGCACCCGGCCTGTCGTCGGCATCGCTGGAACGCACGGCCGAGCACCGGCGCGGTTCGTACCAGCGAAAACGCGTTCGCCGTGAGATACGTCCCGTCGAAGCGATCGGCCGCCCGCCCGTCGTCGCTCACCGCGACCGGCATGGACAAATAGGCGGCGAGGCCTTCGAAGCCACGCGCCTGGTCGCGCAGTTCGCTGAACTCGGGATAGGTGAGCGGGCGATCCGGGAACCGCTGGTCGGCGGCCGAGACGAACAGCACGCGATCGCGCTCGGGGATCGGCAGCCCGCGCATCGTGATGCCGTAGATCAGCGTGAACATCATGTTGTTGACGCCGAGGCCGACGCCGAGCACGAGGATCGACGTGATCGCAAAGCCCCGCTCGCGCGTCAACATGCGGACCGCGAAGCGCAGGTCCTGCACGAACGCATCGACGATGGGAAAGCCGAGCTGTTCGCGATAGGCCAGGCGCGTCCGCTGCAGCCCGCCGAAGGCGCGCCGCGCCTCGACGCTCGCTTCCTCGCGCGTGAGGCCGCGCCGCTGCAGATCCTCGGCCATCAGCGCGAGATGGGTCTCGATCTCCTGTTGCAGGTCGGCGTCCCGGCTGCGACCGCGAAAAAGACCGGCCACGCGCGCGAGCCACGCTCTCATGATTCGCCCTCCAGCATCCGCTTCACCATCGCCACGGTGCGCGCCCAGTTCTCGGTTTCGGCGGCGAGCTGTTTCTTGCCGGCCCGCGTAATCGAATAGAAGCGGGCGCGACGGTTGTTCTCGCTGGTGCCCCATTCGCTGTCGATCCATCCCTTTTGCTCGAGGCGGAGCAGGGCCGGATAGATCGTTCCCTGGTTGAGCGCAAAGGCGCCGTCGGCGATCTGTTCGATCCGCCGCGCAATGCCAAAACCGTGCAGCGGTCCCATCGCGGCCAGCGTCTTCAGCACCATCAGATCGAGCGTGCCGTACGGAACTTCGGAGTCGGGAGTCGCCATCGGGATGCCTCTGTTGAAAGACAACAGGAGAATAGCACCCTAACTTTGACTTTCCAAGGTTCCGAAGTTCCGAAGTTCCGAAGTTCCGGGTTCTGCGGTGATTCGCGAACCTGAAACTCCGCAACCCCGAAACCGGAGCACTTCGGAACCCAGGAACCCCGGAACCTCGAAACCTCGACACGAAATCTCGGAACAAAGCAGCGGTAGACTGCGGACGTGACGCCATCCGAAGCGGAGGTTCGGGCCGCGCTCGAGCGGGTGCTCAGCGCGTCGCTGTTTGCGAACGGCGGCCGAGCCAGCAGCCTGCTCCGCTATCTCGTCGAGCAGACGCTCGCCGGCGGCGGCGAGCGGCTCAAGGAATATGTCGTCGGCGTCGAGCTCTTCGGCCGCGGCGATCAGTTCGATCCACGCGTTGACACCATCGTGCGGGTCGAAGCGCGGCGTCTGCGCGCCCGGCTCGACGAGTACTACAGCGGTCCTGGCGCGGCGGATCCGGTGCGAATCGAGATTCCGCGCGGGTCGTATGTCCCGACGTTTTCGGCGGCCGGTGTGCCCTCCGTCGCCGCGGTTGATGTCGAGCCTGAGGCGGCGAGCGCTACAGAGCTTGTCGCTTCACCCACTCCGGATCGCCGCCCCGTCGTCTGGGTCGCCGCGGCGGCACTCGTGGCGGTCGTCGCGTTGGCGGGCTGGCAATTGACGGCCGATCGGTCCAGTGCCGAGGCCAAGGCGTCGGGGATCCGCATCGCCGTGCTCCCGGTGGCGCACTTCTCGACCGAATCGGAAGTGGCGATGATCGCCGCGAGGATCACCGACGGCGTCACCGCGGAACTCGCCCGCGTGCCGGAGTTGTCGGTCGTCTCGCGCACGACCGCCGCGCGATTTGCCAGCGAAGCTCAGCCGATCCGCGACGCTGCCCGGGCGCTCGATGCCGCCCTGGTCGTCGAAGGGAGCGTCGTGGTCGAGGCGGGCGGCGTCCACGCCATCATGCGCATCGTCGACGCCTCGCTCGACCGCAAGGTGTGGGTGGGCGAGTACCGACAGCGCCCCGGATCAGATTGCGGCATTGCAGAAGCGCATCGCGTCCGAAGTCGCGAGTGCAGTGCTCACCCGATTCAGCAACCGCCAATAACCCTTCCCGAGCGAGGCGCGGCCTGCTTGTCACCGTGACAGTCACCGGCTGTCACTTCCTGGAGCCGCTCGACGCCTCGCAAACTGGGGCCATCGCACGTCTGTTTCGAGAGACACGCTCGACCGCGTCGCGAACAGACGCAAGGAGGTTCGTCATGACTCTGACTCGACCGTTGATGGCTGCTCTGCTCGTCGCTTTCGCCGTTCTCGCCTTACCGCGAACGAGCGAAGCGGGCCCGCCGTTGATTTGCCACCCCTTCGCCACCGGAACTGAATCGGTGTTGCCGTGGGGGACCGGGTCCGGCTGGAACACCCCGGACCGCCGCTACGACGTGCAGCGGCTCACCGCCGACGTGCTCAAACTGCTCAGTCCGAAGGCGCCGAT
Source organism: uncultured Acidobacteriota bacterium (assembly GCA_963841895.1). Taxonomy (GTDB): domain Bacteria; phylum Acidobacteriota; class Vicinamibacteria; order Vicinamibacterales; family UBA2999; genus JACCSI01. The sequence continues at coordinate 73,819 of CAWJEO010000013.1, read as the reverse complement.
CCTCGCGCGGATGGAGAACATCCGGCGCGCGACGATTTATGCCGGACAGGATCCGCGGATCGCGAACGAGCTTCTCGCCGCCGTCCTCGCCCGGGCGGTCGCGGCATCGGCTGGAACGGCGCCCGATCCGCTGGCGCTCTTCGACGCCGGCTACCTGCTCGAGAGCTACAAGCAGGCCGCCCATCTGCATCGCTACAACATGCTCGCACCCGCGGCCGCCGATCGCTGGACCATGCGGAGCGAACCGTCCGGCGACGGTTACGCGATGGTCGTCCGCGCGATCGCCTTGCAGCGCGGCAATCCGGACATGGAGTTTGCGGCGTCGCTCATGAAGGAAGGCGCGACGTCGATCGAGCACCGGCGCCGAGCCGAAGCGACCGCCAAAGCAGGATCGCTCCTCGCGCAGAATCTTGCCCGCGACCTTCGATAGCCAGTCGCCCGTACATTCACGACGCGCCCGAGGGTCACGATGCAGGACCTGCGACACACGCTGAACACATTGCGGCAGGCGACAGGCTTCACGGCGCTGGCCGTGCTGACGCTTGCCGTCGGTCTCACGCTGTGCATCACCGTGTTGTCGGTGGTCAACGCATACGTGATCCGCGGGCTTCCGTATCCGGCAGCGGATCGCCTCTACCGCGTCGACTACGCGGCACGAGGACAGAACCCGCCGCGCGGTCTCCAGACCCTCGACTGGTCGGCGCTCGATGATGTCGTCGAGTTTCCGGTCGCGTGGGACCTCGATGTGTTCTATCTGCTTGGCAAGGGCGTCACCGAGCCGACCCCCGGCGCCTGGGTGACGCCCGGCTACATCGAGGCGCTCGGCCTCCGCGCGGCCATCGGCCGGCTGCTCGTGCCGGACGACTTCAAGCGCGGGACGTCGCCCGCGGCGTTGATCAGCCATCGGCTCTGGCAGACGCGATTCAACGGCGATCCGAACGTGCTCGGGCAACAGATGCAGGCGTACGTCAGCGATCGGCCGGACGAGCCGGAAGCGCTGACGATCGTTGGCGTGCTGCCCGCGGATCTCTGGCACTTCAACGCCTACACCGAAGTGATCGCGCCGCTGCGCGCCGAGTCGTACCCGTATCTCGTACGGCTGCGGCCTGGAATACCGGCGGCGCTCGCGACACAACGGATCTCCGCGCTGGTCCGCACGGGCCTCCCGCAGGTGCCGAGCGACTTCAACGCCATCCTCACGTCGCAGCAGGACGCGTACACCGAAACCGTGCGACCGATGTTGTGGGCGGTCGCCGTGAGCGCCGGCCTGATCCTGTTGATCGCCGGCGCCAACGTCGCCGTGCTCATGCTGATTCGCGGCCGGCAGCGCGAGAAAGAGCTCGCCGTGCGCCTCGCGCTTGGCGCGACGCACGGCCGGCTGGCTCGCCTGCTCGCGCTCGAAGGCGTGGTGATTGGGGCGATGGCCACCGTCCTTGGACTGGCCGCAACGTTCGCGGCACTCCGGCTTCTAGGCCCTTCGTTCGAACGCTTTCTCGAGCGCCGCGTCCCCGGCGGGCTCGACGCGCTGGCGATGGACGGGACCGTGCTGGCCGGCGCCATCGTCTGCGGCGTCGCAACGACGACGTTGGCGACGCTGGCGCCGCTCGTGGCGATGAAGCGCAGCAGCCTGCAATCGACCTTGACGCTGCTCTCGCGCGCGGCGACCGACGCGCCGGGCGCCGGCCGGACGCGCGCGGCGCTGATCGGTGTCGAGATTGCCGCCTCGCTCACGCTGCTGGCCGGCGCAGCGCTCATGGCGCAGACCGCCTTCAGCATGCTGCGCGTCGATTTCGGCGTCAGCGCCGATGATGCGGTCACGGCGAGTCTCAGCCTGCGACAGCGGTCGTATCCAACGCCGATCGACCGCGCCGCCTACTACGACCGGTTGCTCGCGCGGCTCGACGGCGTGGCCGGCAACACCAGCGCTGCGCTGGGCGACTGGTGGCCGCTGCAAGGCTCGCGGCCACGACAGGTCGAAACCGGCAGCGCTCCGCGCCAGGTCGGTGCAGCGTCGGTCTTCGCCGTGAGTGCCGGCTACTTCAGGACGCTTGGCATGACACTTCTCGACGGACGCGATTTCGACACCCGCGACCGGATCGGCGGCGAGCCGGTTGTTGTCGTCAGCGAATCGCTGGCGCGGCGGCTTTGGCCGGCTGCGTCCGCGATCGGCCAGCGATTGTCGATCCACCCTGACGGGCCGGGCGAAATCCAGGAACACGTCGTGATCGGTGTGGTGAACGACGTGCGACAGACGCACGCCGATACCGATTCGGCCGACGCCTATCTATCGCTCGCGCAACGCGGCCGGCCGATTTGCGTTTCTCTATCTCCGCCAGACGCGGACGGCCACCTGGGAAGCGGAGATCCGCGACGCGGTGGCGAGCATCGATCCGGAGATCGCGCTCGGGCAACCGCGCTCGCTTGGGCTGGGCATCGAGCAGGAGCGCGCGAAGCCGCGGTTTCTCGCGTTCCTGCTGGCCGTGTTCGCCGGCTTTGCGTGCGTGCTCGCGCTCGTCGGCGTGCACGGCGTGATTGCGTATGCGGTCCGACAACGGCGACGGGAGATCGCCATCCGATTGGCGATAGGCGCCAGCGGCCGGGCGATCACGAACCTGTTCGTGCGCCAGGGTGCGGTCGTCCTCGCGATCGGAATGATTGCAGGCATCGCCGGTGCGGTCGCACTCGGCCGCGTGTTGCGGAGTCAGCTCTTCGGCGTCGAGCCGGGCGATCCGGCGGTATTGGCGATGGCCGTCGCCGCGTTCGGGGCGTCTGGAATCGCGGCCATCTGGTGGCCCGCGGCGCGCGGGGCCGCAGCCGATCCGGCGAGCGTCCTCAAGGAGTCGTGAGGCGCACCTAGAGCGGAGCTCAGTTGAGTCAATCATCCGACAGGGAGATCGAGGAGTTCAGGGAGAAGAATTGGCTCCCGGATCTCCCTGATCTCCTTGTGAGCTACCGCGGCGTCATGCTCAACTCAAGCGAGCTCTGGGCCTAGAAGGCGATCAGGTACACGATGAGGACCACGACGAGCGCCACGACGAGGTAGAACGCGCCGTTCGAGTGCGGCACTTCGCCGGGAGTGAAGTCTGGCCGACTCGGGCTCAATAGAGGCGGAGGCGCATCGATGCGATGGTTGAGGTGCGGCTGCTCCGGAGCCGTGTGCAACCCCGGTCCTTTCGAACCCCGACCCGCTCGCGCCAGCCGACTCGATCCGCTTCTTCGCCGCGTTCAGGCTGAGGCCCAGCCGCTCGCGAAGAAGACGGGCCGCGGCCGTCTTGTCGCCGCGCTGCAGCGCTTCGAGAACGGCCTGGGGAGCACGCGTCCGTCGTCAGGAGCCTTGACCGCACTCGCCCCGCCGTATGATGGCACCGGCGGAGGCTGGCTCCGCTTGTGCGCGTCGATCACCGCCTTCGCTTCGGCCAGCCCAAGCCCGGTGGCCTTTCGCAGCCGCTTGATCGCGTCGATGGTCCGCCCGCTTTCGAGCGCTTTGAGGACATCAGGCGGGAGTTGCCCGACCGGGAACGTCATGGCCGGACTCTACCATCCTCGGCGGCACGCGGTGGTCGCCGATGTCTTCCATCCTGGCCCGCGGACGACGCGACCGGGCGTGGCGCGCGGTGTGGTCGCCGTCTTTCAGCACCCGCACGCCATTGACCCACACGTGCCGCATCCCGGTCGAGTACTGATGCGGCTGCTGATAGGTCGCGTGGTCGGCGATCGTCGCGGGATCGAAGACCACGATGTCGGCCATCAGGCCCTGGGCGAGGCGGCCGCGATCCTTGACCCGGAGCGTATCGGCGGGGAGTGCGGTGAGCTTGCGCACCGCCTCGCGCAGCGGAATGACTTTTTCCTCGCGCACGTACTTGCCCAGCAGCCGGGCAAAGTTGCCATAGGCGCGCGGGTGCGTGCTGGTCTTGATGAAGACGCCTTCGGTCGCCGGTGAGCCGGCGTCGGACCCGAAGCTGACCCACGGCAGTTGGATCTGGCGCTTGATGTTCTCCTCCGACATCAGGAAGTACACGACCTGCACCCGGCTGCCGTCCTCGGCGACGAGATCCATGGCCGTGTCCTGGACGCTCGATCCGCGCTCGGCGGCGACCGCGGCCAGCGTCTTGCCGGCGTACTTCCGCAGCGCCTCGTTCTTGAATCCGACGAGGAGCGTGCCCTCGGCGCCGGCGGCGAGCAGCAGGTTCTCCCATTCGTCGGACGAGACGAGCATCTCCTTGCGAAGGCGTTCGCGGTTCTTCGGATCCCGCAGCCGCGCCGCCCACGCGTCGTAGCCGCCTTCCTGCACCCACGGCGGCATCGCGGCATCGAGGCCGGTCGAGCCCGCCGTATACGTATACATGTCGGCAGTGAGCTCGACGCCGCTCTTGCGTGCCGCTTCGATCTTTGCGACGGCGTCGCCGAGCTTGCCCCAGTTCGACTGGCCGGCTGCCTTCAAGTGATAGATCTCGGCGCGAATGTTGGCGCCCTTCGCGATCGCGATCACTTCGTCGATCGCTTCGAGGAGGCGATTGCCCTCGCTGCGCATGTGCGAGATGTACATGCCGCCCGATTGCGACGCGACCTTGGCCAGTTCGATCAGCTCGTCCGTGGTGGCAAAGGTGCCCGGCGTGTAGATCAGCGCCGACGTGAGCCCCATCGCGCCCTCATCCATCGCGCGACGAACGTGACCGCGCATCCGCTCGAGCTCGTCGGCGGTCGGGGCGCGGTTCGCCTGCCCGACCTCGTGGACCCGCACCGTCGCAGCGCTGACGAACGACGCGACGTTGGTCGAGACGCCTCGCGTCACGAGGTGATCGAGATACTCGCCGAGCGTGGTCCAGCTGATGTCGTACTTGATGTCGCCCTGCCGCTGGCGCTGGATCCGCTTCATCTCGTCGCTGAGCGGGCCCATCGAGCTCTCGCCGAACACCGCGAGCGTCACGCCCTGACGAATCGTGCTCTGCGCCCGGCCGTCGGCGATGAGCGTCGTCTCGGCGTGGTTCAGCATGTCGATGAAGCCGGGCGCGACCGCCAGGTTCGTCGCGTCCACTTCTTCGCGCCCGCGCGCGCCGCTGAGGTCGCCAATCGCGGCGATGCGGTCGCCTTGCACGGCGACGTCCTGCACGACGCCTTCGGCGCCGCTGCCGTCGTACACCGTCCCCCGGCGAATCACGACGTCGGTACTGAGGCGGCTGGGCGCAGCCGATGGCTGCCGCGAGGAAGACGGCGGACAGGCCGCGGGGCCAGATCGAACGACGAGCAGTCATGGTATCGATGGGCGGCGCCACCGCTAGTGATTCTGCCGCATTCCAACCTTCCCGCGCGGCCCTTCATCTAAATCTTCCGGATTGCGGAAGAAATCGTGAAGGACGACCTCACGGCCAACGACCTCGTGGTGCTCATCGCCATGGCCAGACTGGGCGACGACGCATATGGGGTCACGATTCGGCAGGAGATCGCGGATTGCGCGGGGCGGCGCGTGTCGCTGGCCGCGATCTACGCGGCGCTCGACCGATTCGAGCGGCGAGGACTGGCCGAGCCGTGGCTCTCCGCGCCGTTGCCCGAGCGCGGCGGGCGGGCGCGGCGGCAGTATCGGCTGAGCGCGAAAGGGCGCGACCACGTGCGTCGGGAGCGCGAGATCGCCCTGAGGATGTGGCGAGGCGTCCCGCTCGCCCCTGGTGGCGGCCAGTGATCGTCCCGCCCCGGATTCCGCGCTGGGTGGCGACGCGATCGTCGCCACCGCACCTTCGCGACGCCTATCGCGACGACTTGCAGGAACTGTTCGAGGCCGAGGCGGCGCGTGTCGGTCCGGCGCGGGCGCGGTTCTGGTACTGGCGTCAGGCGCTGACCGCCGTGCCGAGACTCCTCGCCATCGAGCGCCGCGCGACCACATCATCACCACGAGGATCGGGCATGACCATCGTCGACAAGCTTCTCAACGACTTGCGTTACGGGCTGCGCCTGCTGGTGAAGGCGCCAGGCTTCACGATCGCGGCGGTCGCGACGCTCGCGCTTGGGGATTGGCGCCAACACCGCGATCTTCAGCCTGATCAAGACGGTGATGCTCACCCCGTTGCCGTATGCGCAGCCCGAGCAGCTCGCGATGATCTGGAACCCGACGACGAAGAGCGGCCTCACCTGGCTGTCGCGGCAGGAGATCGTGAGCTACGGCGAGAACGCCACGAGCCGCGTCGAGTATCGGCGGCTACACCGAAACGAGCGCGAACCTGACCGGCGGCGACGAGCCCGAGCGCGTCCGCGCCGCGGCCGTGACCGGCAATCTGTTCGCGACGCTGGGCGTCGACCCGACGCTGGGCCGATCGTTCGTCGCGGCCGACGGCGATCCCGGCGCGCCAGAGACGGTGATGATCGGTCACGGCCTGTGGCAGCGTCGCTTCGGCGGATCGCCGGGCCTCGTGGGTCAGGTGCTTCTCGTCAACGGCCGTCCGCGCACGGTCATCGGGATCATGCCGGCGTCGTTCCGGCTTCCGCTCGATTACCGGGCGACGCGGCCTACCGAGCTCTGGTTTCCGCTCGTCCTCGATCGCGCCAATCTCGGTCAGTGGGGCGACCGCTCGTACTTCGGCGTCGCCAGGCTCCGCAGCGGCATCGCTGCTCGAGCGCGGCGTCGAGCGAGTTCAAAGTCATCAGCGATCGCTGGATTGCCGCGGGGTTCGTGATCGACGGCGGCGATCTCGGGTTCGTGCGGGCCGCGGTTCCGATGCAGGAGTTCATTACCGGCGACGTCCGCCGCCCGCTGCTCATCCTGCTCGGCGCGGTCGCGGTCGTCCTGCTGATCGCCTGCGCCAACGTCGTCAACCTCCTGCTCGCGCGCGCCGACGTCCGCCGGCGTGAGATCGCGATGCGTGCCGCGATCGGCGCCCGTCGCGGCGACATCGTCCGCCAGCTGCTGACCGAGAGTGTCGTGCTGTCGGCGTTCGGCGGCCTCGGCGGGATCATCGTCGCTGCCGGCGCGATGCAGGTGCTGAGGACGCTGCGGCCCGCGGGGCTGCCGCGTGTCGAAGAGGCGGCACTCGATCCCTCGACGCTGGCCTTTACCGCGGGTCTGTCGATCCTGACCGGCGTGATCTTCGGTCTCGCGCCGGCGATCCAGCTCGCGCGCCAGCAGTTCTCGCGCGCGCTCAACGACGGTGGTCGCGGCGGCGCGTCTGGAAAGGTCCGACTCGCGGTCCGCCGCGGTCTGGTCGTCGTCCAACTGGCGTGCTCGGTAGTGCTCGTGATCGGCGCGGGTCTGCTGCTGCGCAGCCTCGCCGAACTCAATCGCATCGACCTCGGCTTCCAAACCGATCGCGTGCTCACCGCGCAGCTGCAGCTGCCGGCGTCAGACTACGCGGCGCCGCAAAGCGTCGTCGATTTCTACCGCCTTCTGACCGAGCAACTGGCGGCGCAGCCGGGGGTCGCAGCCGTGGGCGCGGCCCGCGTCCTGCCGCTGGCGCGGACGATCGGCGACTGGTCGATCACCATCGAAGGCCGGCCGTTCGTCAAGGGCGAGAACCCGAACGGCGATTATCAGGCGGTGACGCCGGGCTACTTTCAAGCGATGGGAACGACGCTCGTCCGCGGGCGCTTTCTATCGAGCGCCGACCGCGAGGATGCCGAGCCGGTCGTGCTCGTCAACGACACGATGGCCGAACGTTATTGGCCCGGACAGGATGCGATCGGCAAACGGTTTCAGATGGGCGGACAAGGCAGCCGGTTGCCGATGATGACCATCGTCGGCATCGTCCGGACCTCGCGGCACAACGCCGTCGTCGAAGTACCACGCGCGGAAATGTATCTGCCGCATGCGCAGATTCCGCGCACGGCAGGCGGCCCTGGCCGGTCGATGGGCCTCGTGATCAAGACCGCCGGCAGTCCGCTCACGATGGTCACGACGCTGCGCGAGACGGTCCGTCAGATGGATCGCAACCTGCCGATTGCGGACGTGCAAACCATGGACGACATTGCGGCGACGGCGATGGCCGGGCCGCGCTTTGCGGCGCTCCTGCTCGGGCTGTTTGCAGCGCTCGCGCTCACGCTCGCGGCCATCGGGACCTACGCGACGATCTCGCTGCTCGTCAGCGAACGCGCGCACGAGATCGGCATCCGACTGGCGCTGGGCGCGGAGAGGCGCACCATCCTCGGCTGGATCCTCGGGGAAGGGCTGACGCTCGCGGCCATCGGCGTCGGCGTCGGATTGGCCGGCGCGTTCTTTCTCACGCGCATTGTTTCCACGATGCTCTACGGCGTCAGCCCGCTCGACCCGTTGACGTTCGCCGCGGTTCCGGCACTTCTTGCGACCGTGGCGTTGATCGCGTCGTTGATGCCGGCGCGGCGCGCGGCGTCGGTCGATCCGGTGACGACGCTGCGTCGAGGCTGATCGCGCACATCGCTCGCCGACATGTTCGTTGGGCGTTTGAGGCGGAGCTTCGCTATGGCCCTACTCTGAACTGCTCGGACGTGCCGACCTTTCCCGCAGGCGGTTTCCCTGCGGGTGACGTCGAGACGAGTGTCCAGACGAGGACAGCTGTCGCGGCCGTCAAAGACGCCCCCAGGACTGTGAAGCCGGTACGCCCACAGCATCCGCGACCAGGGCCATGTGCGCGGGTCGCGCCAGTTGCGGGCAAACGACTCGTGGAGCAGCTTGAGAAAATCGTCGGTCACCGGTTTGGGCTCGGCCGCGGTCCACAACTCCCACAAGAACCACGCCGCGGCGCCCATCGCCATCACGCCGATGAGCGCACTGAAGATGGCATTGAGCCCGCCGGTCCGGTAGAGGTCCGCTCACACGGCAGCACCACGGTCGTCGCGTAACAGCTCGACAAATCCTCCAACACGAGGATCCGATCGGGTGCGGTCACGATGAGGGCCGTGCCGAACGCGATCAGGCCGCAGAGCAGGATGCCCGTCCACAGTTCCCACGCCGCGAGCCTCACCCAGTCGCGCAGCGACGCTGGAGGAATCTGCAGCCGGTTCCGGTTCCAGTGGTTGTCTCGTCGGACCGCGCCATCAGCCCCTCGAGCAGCCGAACCGACTTCGGCATGGACACCGCCGGCTCCTCGATTGTGATCACCCGGTTCTTGCCCTGCTCGCCCCACGGCGGCAGCTCGCCGTCTCCCACACGAATCGTAATGACGGGAAACGGTGGCGCCTCCGGCCGGCCATGCGGTGCAGCAATCGGTCACGACAACGAGGAGATCGACGGGATCGGTCCGCCGGTCCACGAACCATTGCAGCCCGACGCCGATATCCGTGCCGCCGCCACCATACAACTGGAGCTGTGCCGCACTGAAGACGCGTTGCACGTCATGAACCGCGGCATCACAGCAGGCGACGACGACCCTGGTCGCGTATCCGAGCTGCCGCGTGAGCCCACCGAGCTCGGCGACCGCCCGCGACAACTGCTCGTTTTGCATCGAGCTCGAGGTGTCGATCAGGAACCCTGGCCTCGGCCGCGGCTGGAAGAACGTGGGCATGATGAAGTCGCCGTAGCACCCTTGCCGGCGATGTGGCCGTCGATACGTCCGATCGTAGCGGCCGACCGTGCAGTCGCGCAGCGCCGTTCGCACCGTGTGGCGGATGATGGCCATGTAGTCGACCTGGGGAGTCAGCACGGTGTGGGCCCAGCGGCGCCAGCCGATCGGAATATCGCCGGGGAAGCCGGACGCATCCTGGATGCGCTCCGCGACCTCACGTCGCACGAGCTGCGCTTTCACGGCGTCGATGCCCGGCGCCCCGCCCGGGCTCTCGCCCTCGTCCGGCAACTCCCACGGCCGTTTCTCGCCGTGTGCGCCGGACCCGCAATCCGCCGCTGCGCGCACGACCGTACGGGCGGTGTCGTCGCTGCCGTCTCTGGCCGCCGGCTCGAACAGCTGGTGGTAGTACACCTCGGCGCTTTTTCCGACCTCCATTCCGTAGTTGGCCGGCTGCGGCGGATTGCCCGGCAGTGCAAGGCCCTCAGCCTCGAGATCGTCGTTGATCTCGCAGTCGGCGGCCGTGTTCCACACCCGCGCGCTGGTGGCCGCGGCGGCCTTCCGGCGACCCTCGTGATCGCGCAGCAGGTGGCTGACCTCGTGAATCAGGACCGCGGCGTTTTCCTCGACGCTGTGCGTCGCCAGCCAGGACTCGTTGTAGTAGAGGCGCCAGGCGCTATCGACAGCCATGCTGCCGATCAAATCGGTTTCGACTGGGACGAGCGTGAAGAGCGCCGGCGCGAAATACGCGCGCTGATAGGAGGCGCGCAATCGTGCCACCTGCAGGGTGCGCGAGTACCCCCCGCGATGCGGTCGGCACGACGCAGCAAGCCGGCGATTCGACCGAACACGTCGGATACCTACTCCTTGGGCAGCAGGTTGGCGGCCTGCATCAGATCGTAGAACGGCCGGCATTCGGATGGAAGCTTGACCGCTCCCTCCGGCCGGTTCCGCTTGTCGCAGAGCGTTCGTGCCGCCGCGGTTGGAATGTCGGCGTTCTTGTGAGCGGCCACGCCGAGCGCGATCATCGCCGCCTGCCAGCGTTCGAGCGTCTTGTGGTTGAGCACGGCCCCGACGAGCGAATAGCAGACCGCGTAGGCGCGATCCGTCCGGTCCGGCAACACGAGACCGTGCGGGTCCTTCAGGATGTCTTCGGGATCGGGCAGGTTCAGGTTCTCGCAGTAATCGAGAAATGGCAGCGCCTGTTCGCCGACGAGTCCGCCGAGTGCCGCGCCCTGCAGCACCCGGTTGCCAGGTGACACGGCCTCGATCGCCGCGAGCAATCGTGACGCGAGCGACCAGGTGCGGCCGGACGGCCACGGACCGCTTCGTCGCACCGGGTCGGTCGGCGGCGCGAGCCAGGCCTCGCGTCCGGCCGACCTGACGTACGCCGCAATCAGCGCACGGAGCCGATGGTGATGTTGACGCAGGTAGTCGGCTGGCACGACCGGCAAATCGCTCGGCGGCGGAAAGTCGCTCACCATCATGTCGGACCACGTCTCGTGGTCCATCGGGAACTGGCCATGCCACATCCGGTTGGCCATTGGCGGCTGGATCTCCTGGCCGCCGGCGGCCCATTCCACGGCGTTGCTGGCGCAGAGGTAGACGACGCCGCCTTTGCCTGGCTCGTAGTCGGGCAGCTGCAACTCGCCGCATACGTTTTCAGTCAACAGGCGCAGCATCGCCGCTTGCGTCGTCGGCGGTACCGTCGTCAGTTCGTCGAGGAACACGACAACGAGGTAGCCTTCTTCTGCGAGCCGCTTGGCATCGCGCGCCCACGCCATTGGCAGCAGCCGCACCCCGTCGGGCGTCGAGACCGGAAAGCCGCCGAAGTCCTGAGGTTCCCGGATCGACCCCACGAGGATAATCACCTTGCACTTGATCCCCACGCTGCTGAAACCGGCTTCCAGGCTCTTCGTGAACTCGGTCTTGCCGACACCGGGAACGCCGATCATGTGCATCGGGACACGCGCCTGCAGCCCGATCGCGATCAATTCGGCAAAGTGTCTGAACTTCATAGAGACCGGCTCGTCTGCTTAGACACCGGACCCGGACGATTGGCTCTTGCGCCGACGCGGCGGGTCACCGCGTTCAGGATCGCTCTCCTCGGGCCTGTGCCACTCGGCTGAGACCTTCGTGGCGTGTGAAACATTGCCCGGATGCCGTTCATGACCGCCATGCTGTCTGCAGTTCTGCTCTCCTTCGAGGAAGTGCACCAGCCGGCGGCCACTCCGAGTTCGCGTCTCCGTGTCTTTCTCGATTGCCCCGACGAAGGGTGCTACGGCGATTACCTCCGCGAGACCGTCGAGATCGTCGACTACGTTCGCGATCGCACTGATTCCGACATCCACGTCCTCGTCACGCGCGCCGAGACCGCCGCACGCGGCACCGAGTTCACGCTCGCGTTCATCGGTCAGAACCGTTTTGCGGCGACGACGCGGACGCTCCGGGTCACCACCGAATCCACTGACACCGAAGATACGACGCGCCGGCGGCTCGCGTCGGCACTGACGCTCGGTCTGCTTGGTTTTCTGACCGGCGATCAGGTGCCGGCCGATCTCAGCGTCGAGGCCTCGCTCGCGAAGAGCACGACCCCAGCCGCCAGTGCCGCGGATCCCTGGCGCCGCTGGATATTCAGCATCAACGGATCGGGTGAGTTCGAGGCGGAGGAATCGACCGAAGAAAGCGAGTTGATCGTTTCGGTCAGCGCCGATCGCATCACCCCGGACTGGAAGCTGTCTTTCGGGACCGAGTTCAATAACTCGGGCCAGAGTTTCGAGCTTGACGCTGACGATGACGAAGGCGAGGGCGGGCGGCTGTCGGTGGAAACGCGATCGCGCTGCTTCAACTGGCTGGTTGTGCGCAGTGCCGGCGAGCACTGGTCCTTCGGCGGCCGCGGCGGCGTGCGCTCGTCCACGTTCGACAACACCGAGCTGGATGTCGAGGTCAGCCCGGCGGTCGAGTGGAACTTCTTTCCCTACTCGATGTACACGCGGCGTCAGCTGCGGGTGGAGTATTCCGTCGGCGGTGTCTTCCGCCGGTATTACGAAGTGACACTGCTCGGCAATCTGGAAGAGACGCGGGGCCGGCAGCAGATATCCGGGACCTACGAACAGCGCGAACAGTGGGGCACGCTTCAGGCGAGCCTCGAGTTCTCGAATTATTTTCCCGGCCTCTCGACCAACCGGGTCAGCGTCGAAGGCGAAGCCAACATCCGGATCTTCCGCGGCCTGTCGTTGTCGGTCGATGCGTCGGCGTCACGCATCCGCGATCAGCTGGCGCTGCCGCGCCGCGATGCGACCCCGGAAGAAGTGTTGCTGCGGCTGCGGCAATTGAGCAGCGGATTCGAAACCCGCGCGGAGATCGGGTTGACCTACCAGTTCGGCTCGCGCTTCGCGACCATCGTCAATCCGCGCTTCGGCCAGTGATGGACCGGCTTCCGAAGGAAGCCCTGCTCCCGAAGGGAGCCCTGCTCTTGTTTTGAGCCCTGCTCGCGAAGGGAGCCCGGTTATTCAGCCACATATCGCCACGGCTCCGACGGGCTCGCACGCCGCCAGATCGTGACGAACGGAAAAGCCGCCGGCTCGCCCGCCGGAACCTCGCCCTTACGCTTGATCATCCCCATCGTTGCGCCGAAATCGCCGCTCGAGGCGACGAGCACCGCGTAGTCCGCGGCCCATGTCACCCGGCTCTCGTTGACCGGCCCGCCCGCCCCAACGTTCTTGCCGATCGCCTCGGACCCGACGATGAACGCCGCCGTGTTGGGCCCGCCCATGTTCACCGCATCGGCGCTGCCATGTTTGGCGAACGCCGGACCGATGCCGATGGTCTGGGCCTCGTCCGAGAACGCCTTCTCCGCCTGTTCGAGGCTGACGCGGTATTTTTCACGGAGTGTGGCATCGCCTGACGGCTTGACCAGCGTGGCCGGCAGCGCCGGCGCCAACATCTCGCGTGGAACGCACCCTCCGCGCCGCGGCTGCGTTTGTAGACCGCCACGCGCCATCCCTCCGGCTGCTTCACCCAGTACGCCAGGTACTTCACCGGCACGCGTGAGTTGTCGGGCCGCACGAGCGTCATATAGCCGACCGTGAATCCATGCTGGCCGTCCGCCGAGATCCCGCCGCGTGACGGGAACCATTCGACCTTGGCGCTGGTGTTGTCGGGGTTGCCGCGCAGCGCCTCGACAATCGTGCCCTTCCCGCGGGCGAAGCCTGCGGGTGTCGGCATGACGGCGTCGCTCGCCAGCATCGGGGCGAGCCCGTCGACGACGGTCTTCGCCGCCGCGGCGGCCGCGAACGCCCGATCCGCGGCCAGCAACTCGTCAACGGCGGCTTGTGGCGTGGCCGGGGCCTGGCCGGAGGCGAACGACACGGTGGCCGCCATGACGACGGCGATGAGGCCGAAAGGAGGCAGGGGCTTCATACTCCGGACTTTGCCGGGCCAGGGGGATGGTATCGGGGCGGCCAAACAAATCAGCGCGCGGACGGCCGAGGTCGGACTACCCTAGATGGGCCGCCGGTCCGGGATGGCCGGCGTGACGTGTGGAGGACGCATGAGTCAGTCGCAGACCACCCAGCCCGCCCGACAGGTCGATCGCCGGAAGTCGCCGCGCCTGCCGGCGCGCGGACGCCTGCTCGCCTGCCTGGTCGAAAGCGATCGCCCCTTGCGTATTCGCGAGATTGGCTTCGGCGGGTTCGCCACGGAGACCGTCGAGCCGTTGCCGCTGAGCGTGCTGCACCACGTCCAATTCACCGCTCGCGACGACAAGTCGGCCATCTTGCCGGCGCTCAGCCTGCACTCGTGGCCGTCGTGCCTGAGTGACGGCACGCCGTGCTTCGTGACCGGGTTCGAGTTCCGGCCCGACGAACCGGCGGAAGCGCAGCAGATTGTGAAGATGCTGATCGAAAAGGTGACGGCGACCGGGTTGTACACCGACGAGTAACCGTTCAACGTCAAGGGCCGCCGGCGTCGCCCAGCGAGGCGCACGCTCAGCTCGCGGCGGTTCCGATCTTGCCGGCGAGGCAGCCGAAAAACCGGTCCATGCTCATCCGTGCGACGCCCTCGATCAGGCGTTGACCAACCCGCGCGATGAGGCCGCCCGCTTCCGCCGTGGCATCGATCGCGACGGTCGTCTTCGTGCCTTCGCCGCTCAACGTGACGAGGGCTTCTCCCTTCACGAACCCGGGCCGGCCGTTTGCGTCCACGCGCAGTTTGTAGGACTGCGGCGGCTGCTTGTCGGCGAGCGCGATGGTCGCCTTGAAGTCTCCCGAAATCGCGGCGACCCCGGCGGCCAGGTCGGCTTCGTAGCGATCGTCCCCCAGCGGGCGGAAGCCGCGGCAGCCGGGAAGGCATGCCGCGATCGCCTCGGTGTCCATCAGCACCTCCCACACGCGTTCGGGAGGGGCGTCGAAGGTGTAGGTGCCGGTAATCTGCATGCCTCAGCCTACCTTGCCTGAGTTTCGAACTGCGCCTCTCCTTGCGGGCAGCTGCTGCAAGTGTCTCGACAGCTGCTCCAGGCTGGCGAGGTTGTGCACCGGCAGGAAGTCGTCGATGTGCCTCAGTGCCGCCTGCATGCCGCGCGTCAGCGGCTCGTAGCTGGCCGACCCGAGCAGCGGATTGAGCCAGACCAGGCGCCGGCAACTGCGACGAAGCCGGGCCAGTTCCTGCGCGAGGACAATCGGATCGCCGCGATCCCACCCGTCCGACACCAGCAGGACCACCGGACCGTTCCGCATCACCCGCCGTGCCCAGTCGGTGTTGAACGTGCGAAGCGACTCGCCGATGCGCGTCCCGCCGCCCCAGTCGGTGATGTCGCGAATCACCCGCGCCAGCTGCTGCGCGCTCCGCAGCGTTGTCAGCGACCGCGTGATGCGCGTCAACCGCGTTGCGAACACGAAGCTCTCGACCTGACGGGCGCCGATCGAGAGTCCTTCGGCGAAGTGCAGGATCATCCGGCTGTAGCGTTCCATCGACCCGCTCACGTCACCGATGACCACGATCGGTCGCGGCGAGCGGCGGCGCCGCCGCCGCGGCAGCTCCAGCACCTCGCCGCGCGTCAGTGCCCGGCGCAGGATCGGCCGCAAATCGATGGCCCGGCCGGCGCGACGTCGCCAGCGCCGCGTCGTTCGGGTGCCCAGCGCCCACGGCAGCTCGCGGAGCAGGCGGCGCGCCAGCTCGAGCTCCGCCGCGCTGAACTCGGCGAAGTCCTTCGTTCGCGACACCCCCGACGCGCTGTAGGCGCCGAGGGTCAGCGTCGTCGGTTCGTCGCTGTCAGCGGCGGCGCCTTCGAGATCGACGCTCGGCGGCGCGGTGACCGGGCGAGCGACGACGCGCGGCCGCTCGCCGAGAGAGAACAGCTCGAGGCTGGTGGAGGAGACGTCGTGGGAGCGGAAGAACGCGTCGAAGAGCGTGTCGAACCGCCCGAGGTCGTCGTGCCGGTGAACGAGGAGCGCGCGCAGCGTCGCCCGCACGTCGTCGCGCCGGCGGATCCCAATCCAGTCGAGCGAGCGGATGGCGTCGAGCAAGCGGCCGTGATGCACCTCGAGCCCGGCGCGCCGGAGCACGCGACCGAATAACAACGCGTTTGTCAGGAGCTGGGACATCTGGTGATCTTGTGATCTCGTGATCTCGTGATCTCGTGATCTGAAGATGTTCGGTGGTTCGGGGCGTTCGGTCGGTTCTCGGCGGGGCGACGTTTTCAAATCACCAGATCATCAGATCACCAGATCATGAGATCTCACGCGCTGCTTACGCCTTTCTCCAGCGCGCGGGAAAGCATCGTCTGCGCTCGTTCACCGCGGACTGCCTGGATGTCCTCCTGGTTCTTCAAGAGGACGCCGAGGGTGTCGTCCACGACGTCCGGCGACAGCGACTCCGCATTCAGGGCCACGAGAGCCGTCGCCCAGTCGAGCGTTTCCGAGACACCAGCGGATTTGTAGAGGTCGGCGGTCCGGAGTTCCTGGACGAAGGCGGTGACCTGGTCGGCCAACCGCTCTGTGATCCCTGGCACTTTCACGCTGACGATCCGGCGTTCCTTCGCGAAGTCCGGATATTCGATCCACGCGTAGACGCATCGCCGCTTGAGCGCGTCGTGAACTTCCCGGGTGCGGTTCGACGTGATGATCACCACCGGTGGCGCGTCGGCGCGAATGGTGCCCAGCTCGGGGATCGTGATCTGAAAATCGGCGAGCAGCTCGAGCAGGTAGCCTTCGAACTCTTCGTCGGCGCGATCGATCTCGTCGATCAGGAGCACCGGCGGCCGCTCTCGAGTCGCCTCGATCGCACGAAGCAGCGGTCGTTTGATGAGAAACGCCTCCTTGAACAGGTCGTGCGCGATTGCGTCGTGGTTCGGCGACTGCTCGCGCGCTCGGGCCTCGGCCTCCAGCAGCCGGATCTCGAGAATCTGGCGCGGGTAGTTCCACTCGTAGACCGCGTGGCTGACGTCGAGGCCTTCGTAACACTGCAGCCGAATCAGCTCGGTGTCGAGCGAGCGGGCCAGCACCTTGGCGACTTCGGTCTTGCCGACGCCGGCCTCGCCCTCGAGGAACAACGGCCGCTTGAGCCGAAGCGCCAGATAGATCGCGACCGACAGGCTGCGCTCGGCGACGTACTGTTCGCGCCCGAGCGCCGCTTGCAGCTCGTCGATCGATGGGGGAACGGTCAGCGGCTCCAGATTATGCGCCCTCGGCGCGGTGCGTCGCGGCCGACAGTGCCCTGTGACATACAGACCGACGAGTGTCGTCGATCACGCGGGGCGGCGTCCAGACCCTGAAGCGAGCTACCATTACAGGTCATCTTTGACGCCGAGAAGCCAGAGAGTCTTGAAGGCCGCAAAGTCGATGCGCGCAAATGAGGCCTTCGGCGGCCTTCAAGACTCCGCCCCGCCGGAGGCGGGGCCAGACCAACACTGCCACGAGCGGGGCGGAGCTGCCCCGCTCGGTATTCTCAAGCGGAGCCTCGCTCGTATGAAACTGCCGATGTTCGTGGGTACGGTCGCGCTGCTGACCGCAGTGCCGTTGACGGTGTTGGCTCAGGAAGGTGTCGATCCACGGCCCCCGAACGGCGTGACGCAGAAGCCGGCGCTTGCCGGACAGACCGACGCACCCGAGCAGAAGTCGAACGTCGCGTTCGATGTCGTCACGGTGGTCGAAGGCCTGCAGAATCCCTGGTGGTGGCGTTCCTGCCCGGCGGCCGGATGCTGGTCACCGAACGGCCGGGCCGGCTGCGCGTTCTGAGCGCCGACGGCAAACTCTCCGAGCCGGTCGCCGGACTGCCCGCCGTCGACGCGCGCGGCCAGGGCGGTCTCCTGGACGTCGCGCTCGATCCGCAATTTGCGAAGAACGGGCTCATCTACTGGAGCTACGCCGAGCCGCGCGAGGGCGGAGTCAACAACACGGCGGTTGCGCGCGGGGAGTTCGTGGACGGGCCGCGCCGCCGCGCGTGGAGAAAGTGGAGGTCATCTACCACCAGGCGCCGTCGATGAATTCGCCGTTGCACTTCGGCAGCCGCCTGGTCTTCGGCCGTGACGGGACGCTCTTTGTCACCCAGGGCGACCGCTCCATCACCGAGGGGCGGATGCAAGCGCAGCGCATGGACAGCCTGCTTGGCAAGATCGTCCGCATCAACACCGACGGGTCGATTCCCAAGGACAACCCGTTTGTCGGCAAGGAAGGCGTGCGGCCGGAGATCTGGTCGATCGGCCACCGCAATATCCAGTCGGCGACGCTCCACCCGACGACCGGGCGAGCTGTGGGAAGTCGAGCACGGCACGCGCGGCGGCGACGAGATCAACATCGCCCGCAAGGGCAAGGACTACGGCTGGCCGACGATCGCCTACGGTGTCGAATACCGCGGCGCGCCCGATCACCGGTGGCATCACCGCGCAGGACGGCATGGAGCAGCCGCTCTACTACTGGGACCCGGTCATCGCTCCGAGCGGCATGGTGTTCTACACCGGCACTCTGTTCCCGGCGTGGAAGGGCAGCCTCTTTGTCGGCGGCCATCAGACCAACGACCTCGTCCGCTTGACCGTCGAGGGCGACAAGGTGGTCGGCGAAGAGCGGCTGTTGAAGGACCTGCAGCCGAAGCCGGAGCGCGTGCGCGACGTCCGTCAGGGACCCGATGGCGCGATCTACGTGCTCACGGACAGTGCGGCGGCCCGGTTGATCAAACTCGTTCCGAAGAAATAGCTGACCCTCAGCGGTCTACGGTCTTCAGTCTACAGTCTACGGTCAGGGAAGGGCTGACTGTCGGCCGTGGACCGTCGACCGTGGACCGCGGTCACTTCGTTTTCACATCGCAGTCTCCCACATACATTTCAGGCCGCGACGTCAGCCCAGGGACTGACACCGGCGTGAACTCGTGGCGGGTGTGTGCGGCCTGCAGCCGGCCGCTCTTCGTCGCGGTTGCAAAGACCGTGGTGACGTAGACCGCCCCGAACGGCTCCATCTGCATCAGGTGCAGATAGTTGCCCGACACCCGGACCGTGATGTGCGACCGCGCACCGCTCACGGTGGCATCCGCCGTCCCCGCATCGGTGTCAATCGCCTTGAACCCCACCGTCAGCTTCGCCGGCTTGGACAACGACTCGGCGACGCCGTCTTTCCAGGTGCCGGTGGACATCGTCGTGAACTGGCAGTCGAGCGCGACCGCATTGACGAGTTGTGCCGGTGAAGGATTGGGGATCTGCGCGAGCGCGACCGCCGGGGTGGCCATCGCGAACGCGAGCACCAGTACACGCGTGATCGACATCGATCTCCTCCGCAGCGATACTTTACTGTGATGATGCGGGTGGCCCTGACGGCCGCAATCGCCGGGCTCGCGATGGTGTCGCTGCCAGCGCAGACGGCGATCGACGCCGCTCTGCGAACCCAGCTGTCGAGCCTGTTTCCCGCCGCCAAGCAGTTCTCCGGCAAGGCCGGCGATCCGCCGCACTACAAGGCGCTCGGCGCCGGCGCAGCCAGCTCGGCGCCGGTGCTCGGCTATGCGTTTTGGACAACCGAGCTCGAGCCGCTCGAACGCGGCTACGACGGGCCCATCAGGATCCTCGTCGGACTCGATCCGAAAGGCACCCTCGCCGGCATTGTCGTCGTCGCTCACAACGAGCCCTACGGCAACTTCTCGATTGAGCCGGCGCGGTTTGCCGCGCAATTCCGGGGCAAAAACATTCGCGACCCGTTCCGGGTGGGCGCCGACGTCGATGCCGTGTCGCGGGCGACCATCACGGTTTCGAGCGCTGCCCGGGCGGTGCGCAACAGTGCACGGCGAGTGGCGCGGCAGTTGCTGACCCCGGCTGCGGATGCCGACCCACGCTGATATAGTTTCGAGAGCATGGATTCCCGCAAGGACGAGGGCGCGCCCGGGCAGCAGGTGACGCGCCGGGACGTCCTCAGACAGGTCGCGGCGGTGGTCGCGGCCGGGGCGTTGCCGGCGGCTGCCGAGAGCGCCGCGGCACAGACGCCTGCGGTCAGCCCCGCGGCCAGGTTCTTCCCGGGCTTCAAGCCGCTCACGCTCCAGGTCACGGGCGCCACCATCAACGCGGTGATGGCAGGACAAGGGCCGCCGGTACTGCTGCTGCACGGCGCGCCGCAGTCGATGATTTCCTGGCGCCATGTCGCCCCCAAGCTCGCCACGGATCACACCGTGGTCGTCACCGACCTGCGCGGCTACGGCGACAGCAGCAAGCCGGCGGACGGCGACAATCACAGCAACTACTCGAAGCGCGTCATGGCCCTCGACCAGATCGAGGTGATGAAACAACTGGGCTTCGAGAAGTTCGCGGTCTTCGGCCACGATCGCGGTGGCCGCGTCGGCCATCGCATGGCGCTCGATCATCCCGACCGCGTCACGCGACTGGCCGTCCTCGACATCGTCCCGACGCACTATCTCTACACCCACGTCACGCTCGATTTCGTGCAGGCGTACTTCCACTGGTTCAACTACCTGCGCGCCGCGCCGGCGCCGGAGAATCAGCTGAAGGAAGACATCGAGCGGCAGGCGAGCCGGATGACGTCGGACGTCGAGCTCGAATATCTCAGAGTGCGCCGCGATCCGGCCAACATCCACGGCATGTGCGAGGACTATCGCGCCGCGGCGTCGATCGACCTCGATCACGACAAGGCCGATCTCGACAAGAAGATCGCGTGTCCGGTCCTCCGCTCTGGGGCGCGAAAGCGCCGATGGGCCGCCTCTACGACGTGCTGGGGATCTGGCGTGAGAAGGCGGGCACGGTCAACGGACGCTCGCTGCCCGCCGGTCACAACCTGCAGGAAGACGCGCCGGACCTCGTGCACGCCGAGCTGCGGGCGTTCCTGAAGGGCGCGGCGTCGCCGATGGCCCGCCGTCGCATCGGCCGCTTCTCGCAGCGCCACGGGTAGGCGCGATCGGGGATCAGGGATCAGGGATCGGGGATCGGGGCTGCGCGAACTCAGGAACCAAGGAACCCAAGAACCAGAGTACTAGGAACTGCGAGTCCTCCCGTACATCCGGAGCGAGTGGCCGCCGCGATCGCGCAGGACGGTTTCGTGGATGAGGCCGGCGGCGCGGAGCTGTTCGCGGCAGCGATCGACGGGGCAGAGGTCGTGGTGATGCTCGATGACGGCGATGCGCGTGCGTAGGAGCAGGTCCGGGTAGTGTTCGAGGACGGTGAGCTCGGAGCCCTCGATATCGCACTTGAGCAGGTCGATGACTGGCGCGTCGGACATCAGCGGCGTCAGGTCGACGAACGGCACTGAGACGGCGTCGGCCGTGGGCCGCAGGACCGAGCTGTCGCCGAGCGCGTCCGGCGATCGAAAGAGCGTCGCGCTGCCAGATGGTTCGCCCGCGAGGCCGGCCACGATGCGGACCGCCGGTGCGAGGGCGTTGCCGCCGAGCAGGCGAGCCCGAAGAACGGGAATCAGGTCGGGATTGGCTTCGACCAGTGTCGCCCCGCATGACGCGTCGGTGATTCCGGCGGCGCGGAGACGATCGAAGAGCCGCAGGGTGAAGAAGCCGACGTTGGCGCCGAGATCGAGGACGCGCAGCACACGGTCGCCGCGCGTGGTGAGCGCCGCATCAATCGCGGCATCGTACTCGCCGTCGACGAACACTTCGTTGTAGATGATCCATTCGTTGTAGTTGGCGACGCGCAGACCGATGCCGGAGGACGTGGTCCAGGTCAGTTGGAGCCACTCGAACATCGCGCGGCGCACGCGGCCGCGCACCGCCGCCGGCAGCACGCGGCGGAAAAGACCAGACACGGGAGCCATAGATGCCGTCAGTTTCCAATTGCCAGTTTCCAGTTCAAAGGTCGCATTGCTGGAAGTGGCACTGAGGGCCCCTTGAAACTGGAAACTGGCCACTGGAAACTGACATGGCCCTATGTTTTCTCCGCAAACGGCCGATCGATCGCCGGGCTTGGCTCTGTAAAAAACTTCGCCCCGCTCTCGGTGATGTAAAGGCAGTCCTCGAGGCGGATGCCGAACTCGCCGTAGATCGCGATCATCGGCTCGTCGCTGAAGCACATGCCCGGCGCGAGCGGCGTCTTGTTGCCGCGCACGAAGTTGGTCCACTCGTGGCCGTCCATCCCGATGCCGTGGCCGGTGCGGTGCGGCAGGCCGGGCACCTTGTAGTCGGGGCCGAAGCCGGCGTCGGTGATGACCTTGCGGGCCGCGGCGTCAACCGACTCGCACGTCGCGCCGACCTGCGCCGCCTTGAACGCTGCCGCCTGCGCCTGCTTTTCCAGGTTCCACACGTCGATCTGCCGCTGCGACGGCTTGCCGAAGACGGTGGTGCGCGTGATGTCGGACTGATACCCGCCGATGTTGCAGCCGCCGTCCACCAGCACGACGTCGCCCTGCTTCAGTTTCTGCGGGGTGATGCTGCCGTGCGGGAACGCGGTGTATTCGCCGAACTGGACGCCGGCCGATCCGCCGGGCGCGCCGAGCGCCTCGAAGGCCGCGCGGACGTTGCGGCCGAAGTCGAACTGGGTCATGCCCTCGGTGAGCGCGGCGAACGACGCCTTGTACGCTTCGATGGTGATGTCGTTGGCGCGCTGCATCAGCGCGATCTCGGCTGGTGACTTGAACATCCGGCAGCCTGCCGTCACCGGCGTCGCCAGAACGAACTGCCCCGCCGGCGCCGCGGCGCGAATGCCGTCGGCGATGAAGAACCGCACCCGCTCTTCGAACCCGACCTTGCCCGTCGCTAGGCCGCGATCCTTCAAGATGCCGGCGACGACCGCGCCCCAGTCTTCGTCTTCCTGCCAGACCCGCACGTCGTTGGTGAACTTGGTGATCTCCCGCGCGCGCTGTTCCTCGAAGCCCGGGCGAGACGTAGGCCAGCTCGCCCTTGGCGGGAATGACGACGAGGAACGGGCGTTCGCTGAGGCCCCAGCGGACGTCGACGAAGTAGGACATGCTGGTCCCGGGCTCGAGGACGATCGCGCCAATCCCGTTCTCGGTCATCAGGCGGCGCGCCTTTTCGATCCGGCCGCGCCGCTCGTCGTCGCTGATCGGCGCCGCCGCCCCTGGGTAGGGCTTCAGCGCGGCGATTGGCGCGGGTAAGTCAGCGCCTTGCGCCCGAACGCTCGAGCTGCTTTGCGCCTCAGCCTGCGGGCCAGGCGCGCAACCAGCCGCGGCGAACACCGAGCTGGCTGCGGAAGTGGCAACGAACTGTCGGCGAGAGATGCGCATAGGACTCCATCGCGTTCGGTTGATCATGCCGACTGTGGTCGGATTAGGATGCGCATTGTAGCGCGCGCACACTGAGCGTGCCGTCAACTGTGTCTGAAGAGCACAAGGGTACTCGCCCCAGGCGATCGGTTGGGTAGTTATGAGGTCCTTGCTGCCATCGGCGCGGGGGGCATGGGCGAGGTCTATCTCGCCTACGACACGGTGCTTGGCCGACAGGTGGCGATCAAGGCTACTCGCGGAGCGGTTCGGCGCCGATCCCGGCCGGCTGGCGAGGCTCGACCGCGAGGCCCGCGTCCTCGCCTCGCTCAACCACCCGAATATCGCGACCATTTACGGCCTCGAAACATCGGCTGGCTGGCCAGCCCTGATTCTGGAGCTCGTGGAGGGGCTGACGCTCGACGATCGCCTGGCCGCTGACGCGATCAGTCTGCGCGATGCGCTCGGGGCAGCCCGACAGATTGCCGGCGCGCTCGAAGCAGCCCACGAGCACGGTGTGATCCATCGCGATCTTCAAGCCGGCCAACATCAAGATCCGCTCGGACGGCACGGTCAAAGTTCTCGACTTCGGGATTGCGAAGGTTATCGATGGTGCGGGCAGTAAGGCTGGCGTCGATCAGCCGCCGACCATCACCGCGACCTCGTCCGGTACCGTGGTCGGCACGCCGGCCTATATGAGCCCCGAACAGGCCTGCGGCGCGGAGGTGACGCGCCGCTCCGACGTCTGGGCGTTCGGCGCCGTGCTTTACGAGATGCTCACCGGCAAGCGCGCGTTCAACGGTCCGACCAGAAACGATGTCCTCGCGGCGATCCTGCACACCACGCCCGACTGGAGCGCGCTGCCACCGTCGACGCCGCCGGCCATTGCACGGCTCGTCCGGCGTTGCCTCGAGCGCGATCCGAAAGCCCGCTTGCACGACATTGGCGATGCACGCCTCGAAATCGAGGACGCCGAAAAGGGGCGTGACCTGGAAGCAGTCCTCGTCGGACCGGGCACGTCGGACGGCCGCGCGAGCCGTCAGCACACGACGCGCCGCCTGCTCGTGGGCGCCGCGGTTCTGGCGGCTATCGCGTTCGCAACGGCCGCCTACGTCTTAGTCGCTCGCCGGGGATTTGCCCCCGCGCAAGAAGTCCGCCTCGCGCTGCCGCCACCTCAGGGCACGCGCTTCTTCAGCGTGCCGGCAGTTTCGCCGGACGGCCGGCAGATTGCGTTTGTGACGGTGCCCGCCGCTGGTGGCCTGTCGCGGATCTGGATCCGGCCACTGTCCGCCGACGCATCATCTCCGCTCGACGGCACGGAGGGGGCGATCTATCCCTTCTGGTCGCCCGACAGCCGCTCGCTGGGTTTCTTTGCCGACGGCAAGCTGAAGCGGGTGAGCGTGGCGAGCGGCGGTCCGATCGAGCTCTGCGATGCGCCGGCGGGTCGAGGCGGGGTGTGGCTGGACGACGACACGATGGTGTTTGCGCCCAGTCAATTCTCGCCGCTGATGCGCGTCAGCGCAGCCGGCGGGTCGGCATCGCAACTCACAACGCTGGCCGAGGATGAAACGGGTCACCGGTTTCCTCAGCCACTGCCGGACCGGCAATTGCTGTACTTCGCTGTGAACCGCACGCCCGACAAAAGCGGCACACGGCTGGTTTCCATCGATGCCCCCGAACGGGCCATCAACTTCTTTTCCGGCGCGAGCGTGGCGCAGTATGTGAATGGCTTTCTTGTGTTCTTCCGGCACGCGAGTCCGTCCAACCTGCTCGCGCAGCAAATTGCGCTGCCAGGGGGTCAACTTCGCGGTGATGTCGTTGATCTGGGGAGGGTGCGTATCTCTGAAACCTTCGGACGCCACGTCGTCGCGACGGCGCCGTCAGGCGTGATTGTGTACATGGGCCCGTTGGCCGCCTTGGGCCAGTTCACCTGGGTGAACCGCGACGGCCGTGTGCTCGAAACCGTCGGAGAACCCGACACCCAACTCGGCGTCGAGCTGTCGCCGGATGGTCAGCGCGTCGCGACGCGCAGAGCCGGGGATATCTGGACCCTTGAATTGGCCCGTCCAGTGGTGAATCGCGTTACCAATGGCGCGAATCTGCATCCGATATGGTCGCCGGACGGGACTCGGATAGCGTCGGTCAATCAGGGCCGGGGGATCGGCATCTTTAGTCTTCACGTGACATCAACGACGACCGGTGCCGTCACCACCCTGGTCGACTCGAGTGCCAACGTCAAGCCTCTCGACTGGACCCGCGATGGGCAGACACTCGTCTTCAACCAGACGGTCGACAAGAGTAATGCGCGCGGCATCTGGATGATGCCTGTCAACCAACCACACACCGCATCGCTGTATCTGCAGAACGGCGCACAACACCTCGAGGCGCGGCTCTCACCGGACGGCAAGTGGCTGGCGTATTCAACCGATCGCTCCGGCCGATTCGAAATCGAGGTGCAAAGCTTTCCGGCCCCCGGCACCAGACACGCGGTCTCGGTCGAAGGGGGCGGTTATCCGAGGTGGCGCGCCGACGGCCGGGAGCTGTACTACGTGTCAGCGAACGCTCGTCTGATGGCCGTTGCCGTCACGCCAGGTGCCCCGCCCGTTTTCGGACAGCCCGAGCCGCTCTTCGAAGTCAACCTGGTCGCGCACCCTGACCGCGCGAACTTCGCCGAGTACCAGTACCGACGTCAGCGCCGACGGTTCGCGATTCCTCGTCAATCGGCTGGTTGCGGCCCCGGAGACCAGCCTGAATGTCATCATCAACTGGACCCCGCCTCGCTGAACCAGCGTCGAGTTTCAACGAGTTCCGCCATCAGCCTCTGAACTTGTAACCATTTGTCACCGGCGCCCGTCCTTCTGGGGCCACGCTCAACCGCGACGCGACGTAAACAGCACGTTCCGCGCTATCATTTGCGATTGAAATCCTTACGGACGCCCTCGGGACGTGACCCGTCCGCAAACCTTGTCAGGAGTCAATGGAATGAAGCGCATCGCATTTCGGGTTGTGCCCGCGATGGCGCTGCTCGTCGCGGTTGTCGCGTGGATTGGTCCACGCGTGTCCGGGCAGTCGAGCGGCATGCCGAGCACGAAGAGCGGCGACTGGCCGATGTATACCGCCGACCTGCGCGGCAGCAAGTACTCGCCTCTCGATCAGATTGACGCGAGCAATTTCAGCAAGATGGAAGTGGCCTGGCGCTTCAAGACCGACAACCTCGGGCCGCGCCCCGAGACCAAGCTTGGCGCGACGCCAATCATGGTCGGCGGCACGGTCTACGCGGTCGCCGGCACCCGCCGCGCGGTCGTCGCGCTCGACGGCAAGACCGGTGAACAGAAGTGGATGTACAGCATGGACGAGGGCGAACGCGCGACGCGCTGGGCGCCCCGCCAGTTGTCCGGCCGCGGCGTCGCCTACTGGACCGACGGCAAGACCGACAACCGCATCTACTACGTCACCACCGGCTACCGCCTCGTGGCGCTCAACGCCAAGACCGGCGACCCGGTCCAGACCTTCGGCGAGAAGGGCGTCATCGACCTCAAGCAGGGCGTGATGATCTACAAGGACGGCAAGCAGGTGCAGGTCGATCTCGAGAAGGGCGAGATTGGGCTCCACGCCGTTCCGCTCATCGTCAACGACATGATCATCGTGCAGTCGGCGATGTTCGAGGGCCTCGGCTATCTGTACAGCACGAACGTCAAGGGTCTCGTGCGCGCCTATGACATCCGGACCGGCAAGCAGCTGTGGCGCTTCGACACGATGCCCGGACCGGGTCAGAAGCACCACGAGACCTGGGAGAACGGGTCGTGGGCGTGGAGCGGCAACACCGGCGTCTGGACGCACATGACCGCCGACACCGAGGCCGGCCTGCTCTATCTGCCGGTCGAGACGCCCACCATCGACGAGTACGGCGGCAACCGCCACGGCGACAACCTGTTCGCCGAGAGCATCGTCGCCGTCGATCTGAAGACCGGCGGCTACAAGTGGCACTTCCAGTTCGTGCATCACCCGCTGTGGGATCACGACATGTCGTCGCCCGGGTTGCTCATCGACACGATGGTCGAAGGCAAGCCGCGCAAGCTGATTGCGGTGCCGTCGAAGCAGGGTTGGCTCTACGTCTTCGACCGCATCACCGGCCAGCCGATCTGGCCGATGCCGGAGACGGCGGTTCCGCAGACCGACATGCCTGGCGAGAAGACCGCGAAGACGCAGCCGTTCCCGAGCAAGCCGCCCGCGTACTCGCGCACCCACGTCGCGGAGAGCGACCTCATCGACTTCACCCCGGCGCTGCGCGCCCAGGCGCTCGAGAACCTGAAGCTGTTCCGGTGGGAGCCGATCCCCTATGTGCCGCCGGTCGGACCGAACTCGAAGCTGTTCGGGTCGATCAACATCGGTAACACCAACGGCGGCGTGAACTGGCCGGGTTCGGGGTTCGACGTCGAGACCGGCATCTTCTACACGCAGGCGGGCAACGCCGCGATCACGGCGGCGAAGTACGACGAAGAGGAATACCACCGCGTCAGCCCCGAGTACCAGGCCAAGAACCGGGTTCCCCGCTACGAAGCGGAGCCGAACTACGGCCAGCGCCGCGAAGCGCCGCCTCAGGGCGCAGCCGCGGGCGGACGGGGTGCAGGCGCCGCAGCCTTCCCCGGCGCCTCGGGACGTGCCGCGCTGGCCAAGGGCCTCGACGGTCTGTCGATCCTGAAGCCGCCCTACGGCGTCATGGCCGCGATCGATCTCAAGGACGGCTCGCTGAAGTGGCAGGTGCCGCACGGCGACACGCCCGACGTCGTCCGCAACCACCCGCTGCTGAAGGGTCTGAACATCCCGAAGACGGGTCAGAGCGGCAGCGTCGGCGTCCTCGTGACGAAGACCGTGGTGATCGCCGGCGACCCGCAGGTCACCAACATCGCGCCGCGCGGTCGCGGCGCCATGCTGCGCGCGTACGACAAGAACACCGGCGCGCAGGTCGGCGAAGTCCTGATGCCGGCGCAGATCAGCGGTTCGCCGATGACCTATGCCATCGACGGCCGCCAGTACATCATCGTCGCGGTGAGCGGCGGTAACTACACCGCCGAATACATCGCGTTCGCCGTGCCGCAGACGCAGGCGCGGCCGACGACCGCCGGCCAGCAGTAAGCGACGGCAGCGAACTCGAGAGGGACGGAGCCGCTTCCCGCTTGCGGGAAGGGGTTCTGTCCCTTTCTTTTTGCACCTCCACGCCGGATCCGAACCGGTCGAGCGCGCACCAAAGTGTGGTACATCGTGGGCATGATCCCGCCCACGCCGCGTCATCGTCTCGCCGTCGGCTTCGCGATCCTGAGCCTCGTCGCCGTTGCGGCGCGCGCCGAACAGGCCAATCCAGTTCGCGCGACGCTCGACGCGCAGATCGCGCGCATCTTCCAGTCGCCGGACTATCAGGTGCCGCGCTTCGGCCCGGCGCGCTGGATGGCCGACGGCCTCGCCTACACCACCGTCGAACGTGCCGCCGATCGGCCGCAGACCTGGGACATCATCCGATACGACGCCGCGACCGGGGCCCGGTCCGTCCTCGTCGCCGGATCCACGCTGATGCCGCCAAACGCGTCGGCGGCGCTCGAGATCGACGACTACCAGTGGTCGCACGACGGCCGGCGGCTGCTGATTTTCACCAACACGAAACGGGTCTGGCGGCAGAACACCCGCGGCGACTACTGGGTACTCGACATCGGATCCAGCCGGTTGCGGAAGCTCGGCGGCGACGCGCCGGAATCGACGCTGATGTTTGCGAAGTTCTCGCCCGACGCCACGCACGTGGCCTACGTCCGTGCCAACAACCTGTACGTCGAGGCGATTGAGGGTGGCGCGATCAAAGCCCTCACGAGCGACGGATCCGACACGACGATCAACGGCACCTCGGACTGGGTCAACGAAGAAGAGCTCGGGATTCGTGACGGATTTCGCTGGAGCCCGGACGGCTCGCAGATCGCCTACTGGCAGTTCGACACGACGAAGGTCGGCATCTTCTCGCTGATCAACGACACCGACACGCTGTATCCCGTCATCACGCGAATTCCGTATCCGAAGGCGGGCACGACGAACTCCGCGGTGCGTATCGGGGTCGTCGGCGCCCGCGGCGGCGCGACGAAATGGATCGCGACGCCGGGCGATCCGCGAAACACCTACCTCGCGCGGCTCGAGTGGGTTGACGCACAGACGGTCGGCATTCAACAGCTCAACCGGCTGCAGAACCAGAACGATTTCCTGCTCGCCGATGTTCGCAGCGGCCACGCCAAGCGTGTCTTCCGCGACGAATCGGCGACGTGGGTCGAAGTCGTCGAAGAGGTGAAGTGGCTGGACGGCGGGAAGTCGTTTCTGTGGATCAGCGAGCGGGACGGCTGGCAGCATGTCTTCCGCGTCCCGCGTGAGGGCGGCACGCCGACACTCGTCACCAGGTTCGACGCCGATGTTCTCGACGTCGTTGGCTTCGACGAGAAGGACGGCTGGGTCTACGTCATCGCGTCGCCCGAACGCGCCACCGATCGCTATCTCTATCGCGCCCGCCTCGATGGCAGCACGCCCGAACGCGTGACCCCGGCCGCGGCGAGTGGCACCCACAGCTACGACCTCGCACCCGGAGGGCGAGCTCGCGTTCCACACGTATTCGCGCTTCGACCAGCCGCCGGCGATGGATGTCGTGGAACTGCCGTCGCACCGTCCGCTGCGGGCGTTGACCGACACCACGAAGCTCGTCGCCACGCTGGCGCCGGTCGTCAAGCCGCCGGCCGAGTTCTTCCGCGTCGACATCGGTGAGGGGGTGTCGCTGGATGGCTGGATGCTGAAGCCGACGACGTTCGACGCGTCGCGGCGGTACCCGGTCATCGTGCACGTGTACGGAGAGCCGGCAAGTCAGACCGTGCTCGATCGGTGGGGCGGCGGCCGGATGCTGTTCCACCGCGCCCTCGCCGAGACGGGATACATCGTTCTCAGCATCGACAATCGCGGGACGCCGGCGCCGAGAGGTGCGCCGTGGCGCAAGGTGATCTACGGAACGGTCGGCGACCTGTCGTCGAAGGATCAGGATGCGGCTATCCGTGCCCTTGCGGCGCAGCACGCGTACATCGACAAGGACCGCATCGGCATCTGGGGATGGAGCGGCGGCGGCTCGAACACGCTCAACGCCATGTTCCGGTTTCCTCAGACCTACAAGGTCGGCGTCTCAGTGGCGCCGGTACCCGATCAGCGGCTCTACGACACCATCTATCAAGAACGCTACATGGGCCTGCCCGACACGAACGCCGCCGGCTACACGCTCGGCTCGCCGATCAACTTCGCCGAAGGTCTCGCCGGCAAGCTTCTGATCATCCACGGCTCGGGCGACGACAACGTCCACTATCAAGGTACGGAGCGGCTGGTGAATCGCCTCGTCGAGCTCGGGAAGCCGTTCGACGCGATGGTCTATCCCAATCGCACGCACGCCATCGCCGAAGGTCGGGGCACGACGCCGCACGTCTATCGCCTGATCGCGCGATACTTCCTGGACCACCTGTCGCCGGGTCCCAGATAGCGACAGAAAAACTCGCCACGAAGACACGAAGGCACGAAGAATTCTTTGAAAAGGGCAGGGGAGCATTCTTGATCCGACGACTCATCGTTCTGATTCTGTTGGTTCCACAACTGGCGCTGGCGCAGGGGCAGCACGGGTTCGCGACGGCGTCGCGCGACGCGCAGGCGCGCGCGGAGAAGGTGTTTCTCGAGACGCCGGCGCCGGATCGCGCCCGCCGCTGGCTCGCGCAGCTGACCGAGGAGCCGCACGTTGCCGGCACGCCAGCAGGAGAAGGCACTCGCCGATTTCGTCCTCGCCCGCTTCAAGGAGTTCGGGCTCGACGCGACGATGACGCGCTACGACGTGTTCCTCAACCATCCGAAGAGCGTGTCGCTGAAGCTGACCGCGCCGGTGGAACTGGAGCTGAGTCTGCGCGAGGATCCCTACGACGTCGACAAGGACTCGACGACGAGCGGGATGTTTCCCGCTTTTCACGGCTACGGGGCGTCCGGCAAGGCCGCCGGCCAGGTGGTCTACGTCAACTACGGATCGCCGGCAGACTTCGAGCGGCTGCGCGGCATGGGCATTTCGGTCGAGGGCAAGGTCACGCTCGTGCGCTACGGCGGCGCGTTCCGCGGCCTGAAGGTCAAGGAGTCGCAGGATCGCGGCGCGGTCGGCGTCCTCATCTTCTCCGACCCGGCAGACGACGGCTACATGCGCGGCGACGTGTATCCGGACGGGCCGATGCGCCCGCCCTCGGCGATTCAGCGCGGCTCGGTGCAGTTCCTGTCGATTCAACCGGGCGATCCGTCAACGCCCGGCGGCGCGCCGTCGATTGCCGGCGCGAAGCGGATCACGCGCGAGCAGATGGCCAACGTGCCGAAGATTCCGTCGCTGCCGATCAGCTATCGCGAGGCGGAGAAGATCCTGCGGCGTCTCGGCGGCCCGCGCGTGCCGGACGACTGGCAGGGCGGGCTCCCGTTCCCGTATCACATCGGTCCCGGCGCCGCGACCGTCGCGATGGACGTCCAGATGGACGAAGGGCTCAAGCCGATCTACAACGTCGTCGCCACGATCAAGGGCAACGTCGAGCCGGAGAAGCTGATCGTGCTCGGGAATCACCGCGACGCGTGGACGCATGGCGCCGTCGATCCCAACTCGGGTACGGCGGCGATGCTCGAGATGGCGCGCGGCTTTGGCGCGGCGATCAAGAGCGGCTGGACGCCGAAGCGCACCATCCAGATCGCGAGCTGGGACGCGGAGGAGTACGGCCTTGTCGGCTCGACGGAGTGGGCGGAGGAGCACGCCGCCAACCTGCAGAAGAATGCGGTCGCCTACATCAATTGCGACGTGGCGGTGACGGGACCCAACCTCGGGCTGGGCGGCGTGCCGTCGCTCGCTGCCCTCGCGCTCGAGGCGGCGGCGGACGTGCCCGATCCGCGGCGCGGTGGCTCGGTTGGTGCGGCGCTGGAGACCTCGCGAACGTTCCGCATGGGCGCAACGGACGCCGGTCGAACTCGACGGCCTCGACCCCGAGTTCCGCACGCGGCTCAACCCGGTCGGATCCGGCTCCGATTACACCGTGTTCCTCGATCATCTCGGCGTTCCGATCATCGACTTCGGGTTTGGCGGGTCGTACGGCGTCTATCACTCGGTCTACGACAACTTCCGCTGGATGGAGGAGTACGGCGATCCGGGCTTCCACTACCACGCCGCCGCGGCCAGGCTGTGGGGGCTGATGGCCATGCGGCTCGCGAGCGCCGACGTCGTGCCGCTGCGGTTCGGCAGCTATGCGACCGATCTGCGCGAGGATCTGAACGTGCTGCGGCGCGACGCCGTCCGTCGCGCGCGCACGTCGGTCGATCCGGCGAGCGGCCAGAAGGCGCCGATCAAGCCGGACTTCGCGCCGATCCTCGCGGCGATCGACGATCTCGCGAAGGCGGGCGAGGCCGCGGATCGCGCGGCCGATGCGGCGGCCGCGAGCGGCGATGCCGCCACGATCCGACGCGATCAACGACGCGCTCACCCAGATCGAGCGGGCGTTCCTCGACGCGAAGGGACTGCCGGGACGGCCGTGGTTTCGCCACATGCTGATCGCGCCCGGCCTCACCACCGGCTATGCGCCGTGGCCGTTTCCGGCGCTGCAGCAGGCGATCGAGGAACGCGACGCCGCGATGTTCGCGACCGAATCCGCGCGCGTCGTCGCCGCGATCAAGGCGGGCGCAGAGCGGCTGCGCGCCGTCAAGTAACACGAGGAGGTTCCGGAGTTCCGAGGTTCCGAAGTTCCGGAGTTCGGAACAGAGTTTGGGAACCTCGGAACTGCGGCACTCCGGAACCCAGGAACTGTGACGCTTGTGATGAACAGTCAAATTCAGCGGCTCTGTCTGTGTCTGTGACAGGTGCCGCGATCGCGATGCCGTTCACCTCGTCCTTGGCCGCAGACTGGCCGCAGTTCCTCGGCCCGACGCGGAACGGCGTCTACAGCGGCCCGGCGATCGCTGATGCCTGGCCGGCCAGTGGCCCCCGTCAAGTCTGGAAGAAGGACGTCGGTCCCGGCTTCAGTGGCCCCGTGGTCGCCGACGGCAAGGTCATCCTCTTCCATCGCGTCGGCGCCCAGGAGGTGATCGAAGCGCTGCAGCCGGCCACGGGCGCGACGATCTGGCAGTTCGGCTATCCCACGACGTATCGCGACGACTTCGGTTTCGACGAAGGCCCGCGCGCGGTTCCGGTCGTCGCCAGTGGCGTCGTCTACACCTTTGGCGCGGAAGGACAACTCCACGCGGTCGAACTCGCGAGCGGCAAGAAGCTGTGGAGCGAGGACACCGCCGCCAGATTCGGCGTGGCCAAGAACTTCTTCGGTGCCGGCGGATCGCCGCTCGTCGAAGACGGTCGAGTGATCGCCAACGTCGGCGGCAAGGACGCCGGCATCGTCGCGTTCGAGGCCAGGACGGGCCGGATGCTATGGAAGGCGACGACTGACGGGGCCAGTTACTCGTCGGGAGTCGGTGCGACGATCGGCGGCGAGCGAGTCGCCATCTTCTTCACGCGCAACGGCATCGTCGTGCTCGACCCTGCGACCGGGACGGTCAAGGTTCAGCAAGCCTGGCGATCGCGATCCGCGTCGTCGGTCAACGCGGCCTCGCCGCTCGTCGTCGGCGATCTCCTGTTCATCTCCGCGGAGTACGGACCGGGCGCTGGCGTGTTTCGGATTGGCAATGGCACCTTGACCAAGGTGTGGGCGTCGGACGAAGCGCTCTCGACACACTACGCGACCGCCGTGCAGCGCGACGGCGTTCTCTACGGCTATCACGGGCGCCAGGAATTCGGGCCGAGCCTGCGGGCCGTCGATCTGCAGACCGGCAAGGTGCGGTGGACGGCCGATCAGTTCCGCGCCGGCAGCATCATGCTGGCCGGCGATCGCCTGGTGATCGTCCGCGAATCGGGCGAGCTGGTCATGGCACCGGCGACGCCGGACGCGTTCAAGCCGAGCGCGCGCGCACAGATCATGCGCGGCGACCGTGCGGGCGTTTCCGGCGCTGTCTGACGGCTTTCTGTTCGTGCAGGAACGACCGCGAGCTGGTGTGTCTCGATTTGCGGAGCACGCGATGACTGCCGGCTGGAAGCGAGCTGCCGTGATGCTGCTGATGCTTGGCGGTGTGGGCCTGGACGCGGCGCAGGCGCCTCGAGAGCTGCTCGATCGCGCGATGGCCGATTTTCGGGCGGGACGCATCGCGGAATCGATCGAGGGCTTCGATCGCGTGGTGAAGCTGCAGCCCGATGCGGCGCCGCATCTCTGGCAGCGGGGCATCGCGCTTTACTACGCTGGCCGCTTCCAGGACTGCCGCGCGCAGTTCGAGTCGCACCGCACGGTGAATCCCAACGACGTCGAGAATGCGACGTGGCACTTCCTGTGTGTCGCGCGCGCCGAGTCGCCGCAAGCTGCGGTGCAGAAGATGCTGCCGGTCGGGCCCGATCAGCGCGCGCCGATGCGCGAGATCTACCAGATGTATCTCGGCAAGCTGAGCGAGGCGCAGGTGCTCGCCGCCGCGGGCCGCAACGTCGACGCGCAGTTTTACGCGCATCTCTACGTCGGGCTCTATCGCGAAGCGCGCGGCGATCTCGCCGCCGCGCGACAGGAGATCGCGCTCGCGGCGGATCCGAAGTACGCGGACGCGGGCGGGTATATGCATGACGTCGCCCGCGTCCATCCTGATGAAACAGGCGGTGCACTAAGATCACCGCACCTGGCACGCACGAACCTGTCGCATTTCAGCGCATCCGCGCACCTGACCAGCGCGAAGATGGCGGGGATGGCCAGTGCGCGTCGAGGGGCACGCTGCCGCGTGTCCTCGGATACGAGCGTGCGGGGGAAGCGATGCAGGAACAGGGCATACGCAGCGGCCGCCAGAATGATCCCCGCGATGACATCGATGATGTAGTGCTGTTTGGTGAATAGCGTCGAGATCGCGATGAGCGTTGCCCACGCCAGCGCGACTGATCCAAGGCCGCGGTGCACGGTCCACGCGGTCAGGGCCGCGAGGAACGAATAGGCGACGTGGAGCGAGGGAAAGCAGTTGTAAGGCGGATCGAAGTCGTAGAGCTGTCGGAGGCTCCACGCAAAGATGTCGTCACCGGCGACAAGCGCAGGCCGCGGGGCAAGCGTTGGATAGAGGAGGAAGCCGGCATACGCCACGATCACGATGGTCACGTAAGCGAGTACGGTGCGCCGTCGCAGCTCGACGCCTCGCACGATGAACACCGGCAGGAATGAGAAGACCCACTGCGACCAGTAGATCGGAGCCCATTCGGGCCGCAGCGGCAGCGCCCGATCGAGCGCGATCTCCGGCACGAACAGCGTCCGGCCAGGCGTCCATCCCGCGATGGCCATGTACATCGGTACGAGCGTGGCCAGGACTAAGGACCGGGATCGCGTTCGGATATGGGCGGCTCAACGGCGCAGCCCGGCCGATTCCGCCGCGATTCGCGGCAAGGATCAACGCGTACACGACCGGCACGTTGATGGCCCAGACGATGGTGGCGAACGGGGATGTTGCGGCCCACGTTGCCGGCGTCGGTCAGCGACGAAGCCAGTGTCGCGGCGAGCCAGCCGGGAAGCTGCAGCATCGTCAGTGGCAGCACCAGCCATGAACTGCCACGCTCGGCAGCTATCAGCGAGGCGATGAGCGCCGTCTCGAGTGCGATGGCCCATCCGACCGCGCGCAGGCGCGGCGACGGCGACGCGATCACGCCCTACCCGGCAACACGGCTTTCAGCTGCAGTCGTTCATCCGCGCCCGGTGCCAGCCCGAGCCGTTCGGTACAAAGCCACAGCCGCGAGGTTCTCCGGATCCGACTTCGACGTGCAGCGACTTGCAGCCTCGGTCGCGTGCATTCAGCGACGAGCGCGCCGAGGCCGGCGGTGGCCGCTCCCTGCCGGCGGTGCGCCTTGCGGACGAAGAGATCGTCGATGTAGCCGCTGAGGCCGCCGAATTCCATTGCGTAGCGGACGGTCAAGACGACGTGCCCGATGGGCGCGTCGTCGGCGGAGATGATCCACACGGCGCCCAATGCGGGATCGGCGATC
Organism: uncultured Acidobacteriota bacterium; assembly: GCA_963841895.1. Lineage (GTDB taxonomy): Bacteria > Acidobacteriota > Vicinamibacteria > Vicinamibacterales > UBA2999 > JACCSI01. The sequence goes on along the minus strand of CAWJEO010000013.1, from coordinate 37,610 downwards.
AGCGTCGAGAACGCGTCAGCCGCCCACGCAGCGTCGAGAGGAAAGTCCGCCTCCGCGTAGAACTCGCGCATGAGATCGACCAGCACGTCGATATCAGCGGCAGCGGCCCGGCGGACGCCGATCACAGACGTCGCGCGCTCCGCCTGCGACTCACGTCACGCCTCACTGCGACGGTCGAGCCTTGAGCGCGGCGATCACCGACGCTGGCACGCGCGCGACGGTGATGTGCTTGGGGCCATCGCCAATCGGCAGCCGCGCGATCTCGCGGCGCTCGGCGATCGAGAGAATCGAGAGCTCGTCGCTGCGGGCGTTGGCCACGAAACAGACGCGTCCGCCCTCATCGACCTCCGACCAACCCGGCCCATCGCCGACCGGGATCGTGGCGAGAAGCGTCAGGTCCGGGGCGCTGACGAGCGCGGCGTAGTCCGAGGCGCGGCCTGCGAGGCAGAGGGTCTTGCCGTCGGCCGTGAGGGCAAGGCCATGATGCGGCGCCTCGAAATCCCAGTCTTTCGGGGTGATGCCGGGCTTCAGTGGCAGCTCGAGGCGGCGGCTCACTTTTCTGGAAGCGAGATCGTAAGCGATCACCACGTGTTGATTCGAGAGCTGGGCGTAGATGCTCGTGCCGTCCGGCGAGAATTGCCAGGGACGGAACGCCGTCTCGAGCGGAATCCGTTCGCGAACCTGCAGGCTTGCCGCGTCGGCGATTGTCAGCTGCATGGGATGCGATGGCGTTTCCGGAGAGACCTTGACACCTGCCGGACGGGGCATCGCGGCCAGCACACCAAGGCTGCTGTTGTAGACCTGCCGGCCGTCTTTCGAGAGCTTGTTGTCGTGCGGGTAGACGCCGGTCATGACGTGCCCGGTGATCTCGCCCGAGGCGGTCGCGACCCGGTAGACGCGGTCGTCCATCATCGCCGACACGAACAGGCTCTGCCCATCGGGCGTGATGGTCATGTGATCGGCCCGGCCGGTGTTGAGCGGCCGCTGCCACAGCAGCTTGCCGCTGGCCAGGTCGAAGGCGGCGACGTCGCCCAGATAGCCGCGCGAGACGTACAGTGTGCGGCCGTCGGGTGAAACGTCGGTGTCCTGTGCGAAGTTGGGAGCGCCCGGCCCAATGCTCTTGCCGCGCGCCGGATTGACGTCGATCGCGCCGACGATCGCGCGAGAGGCTACGTCAACGACTGCGATCGTGCCGCCCTCGGCGTTGGCGATGAGGGCCACTTCGACCGAGGCCGGCGGCGTCTGTGCCCTGCCGCCGTGAACGACCGGCCCGGACACGATCGCCGCGGCGACGGCGGCGAGCCCGGCGATGCGGAGCGTCATGGCGTTTCCCTCCCGCGGCCTACTGCGACTTGCCGCGCGCCGTAATCGGCCACACCACCTCGACACGATCCTTGCGGATGCCGTAGATCTGATCGTAGAGATTCACGACCGGATCGCAGTGCGGGACGATCATCTCGATGCGGTCGCCGATCTTGTAGCTCTTCACCGATTCCTTGAACGTGATGACGCCGAACTCGTCGGAGCCGGCGTTGTAGTCCATGCCCGGCTCGCCAACCACCCCGGCGCGCGGCACGTTCAGCGTCAACGCCTTCGCGCCGGCATCCGTCGTCAGCCGCCCGGGGAAGCGGTTGTTGACCACCGTGCCGACCACCGTCAGCGACCGCTGGAAGTCTTTGTAGACCTTGTCGCCGTCCTCGCTGCCGATCGCGAGGTATTGCATGTCCATGAAGATGTAGCTGCCGATCTGGACGTCGGTGAAGCCGGGCGTGAGGTGCTGCACGCTGTAGGTGCCGGTGCCGCCGCCGCTGAAGATCTCGGTGCTGAGGCCGGCCTGCTTCATCGCCTCGCGCGTGGCAGCGTTGCCTTCGAGCGCGCTGAGCGCCCGCGCTTTCCGCGCCGCGAAACCATCGATGTGCTGCGCGCCGCCGTCGTACGACAACAAGCCGCGCAGCCGCAGGTTCGGCAGCGAATCCACGAGCTTCGCGAGCGCGAGCGCATCGGCGCCGGCCGGGATACCGCTGCGCGTGCCGACGGCGACGTCGATGACGACGTCGGCAGTGATGCCGGCCTCCTTGGCTGCCGCGGAGAGGTCGCGGGCGTTCGGCTCGTAGTCGACCGCCTGGATGAACGCCGGATTCTTCTTCGCCAGCGCCATCGCCCGGCGCACCTTGGCCACCGATGGATTGCTCGTCGTCATGCAGATCGGCGCGATGCCGGCGGCGAAAAGCGCCTCCGCTTCGCTCAGCTTCGCGGTGCAGATGCCGATGGCGCCGGCCGCGAGTTGAAGCTTCGCGATTGCCGCACACTTGTGCGTCTTGGCGTGCGGGCGGGTCGCGATGCCGTTCTGCTTCACCAACGCCTGCGCCACGGCGATGTTGGCTTCCATCGCGTCGAGGTCGACGCAGAGCGCCGGCGTATCGAGGTCCCACTTCGACATCCCGACGGTGAGCGTTCCTTCTTCCGACGCCGCTCGAACCTCGGCGCCGCTGTAGCCGTTCACCGGCTTGGGTATCCAGACCGAGGCGGCGCCCGCCGCGGTGGTTGTCAGGAAGGTTCGGCGCGTCGCTGGCGGATAGTTCGAAAGCATGGGGCCATTGTAGGCGGGGCCGAGGTAACTGTCAGTTTCCAGTTTCCAGTGGCCAGTTCAAAGGACGCCTTGCTGAAAGTGGCACTGAGGGACCCTTGGAACTGGAAACTGGCCACTGAAAACTGACATGCGACCAGCAGAGCCGTCAGGCCGTGCTGGTCGCTTTTATCGACTCGAGCCCGTGTCCCTCGGGGCCGGTCTCGCGACGACGCAGGGCATACGCAAAGCCGAAACTGAGCACGCTCAGAACGAAAAACATCAGCAGCATGGCGTTGTAGCCGGACGGATTCTCGGCGCTTGCGCCGCTGGCGTCATTCAACGCTCCTGCCCCGAGGTTGGCCAGCAGCATTCCGATGTTCTGCAACATCGTCATCAATCCGTACGCGGTCCCGAGCCGCTCGGCGGTGACCAGGTACGGCACTGCCGGCCACAACACCGCCGGCACCAGCGAGAAGGCGATGCCGATCAGCGCCGTACTGACCCAGAGGTTGAGGTCGGTGTAGGCGAGGATCGGGAAGACCGACGCGAGGAGCAACGATCCGAGCGCCATGAACGCGGCGCGGCGGCCCACGCGATCGGCCATCAGCCCGAACGTCGGCGTCGCGAAGATCGCGGCGAGGAAGACGTAGGCGTTCATCGATCCCGCGTCCTGCAGCGACAGCCCGTGCGCGTGCTGGAAGTACTTGATCGCGAACGTGCTGCGGAAGGGGAAGATGACCGAATAGAACAGCACGCAAAGTCCGACGATGTACCAGAACGAGCGATCGAACCGCCAGAGATCGCTCCAGATGATCCGGTCGGGCGGCGCCGGCCGCAGCAGCGTGAACCGGCGCTCCGCGGCGCGCTCCAGCACGAAGTAGACCGCGCAACCGATCACCATCAACGAGGCGATGGCCGCGGCCAGCAGCAGTGGCGGCTGCCACCCCGCGTCGTACAGCGGCTTGAACCATGAAGTCGACATGTCGGCGCTGTACGAGCCGGCCCGCGCGATGCTGAGGTTGAGCCCGAACGCGAACCCGAGCTGCTTGGCGACGAACCACTGGCCGATGATGACCGTGATTGCCACGATCATCGACTCGGCGCCGAGGCCGAAGATCAGCCGGCCGAACGCCATCACGGTAAAACGAGGGCGACACGGCGGTGATCACCGCGCCCAGCGCGCAAACCGTGGCGAACGCCAGCGTGGCGGCGCGGGCCCCGAAGCGGTCGACGATGATGCCGCCGATGAGCACCATCACGATGTTCGGAAAGCTGTAGATGGCGTTGAGCGTCCCGATCTGGGTGTCGCTGTAACCGAGCTGTTTCTGCAGCGAGTCGGCGACCGGCCCCACCGAGTCGTAGGCGTAGTAGTTTCCGAACATCGCGACGCTGATCGCGACGAGCACGGCCCAGCGCCAGGCGGGCGGCGGGGGATTCGAGCCGGATTGAAATGTGGTCATGAAGGCCGAGACCGGTGGCAGGTGCGGCGCGACATCGCCCGCGATTATAGGCGGCCCAGCGGGTCGCGCGGTTCGGGGTTGACGATTCGCGAACCTTGAAACCCGCAACCCCGGAACCCCGGAACCCCGGAACCTCGGAACCGCGGAACCGCGGTTATCCCCGCCAGCGGACTTCGCGCCACACCTCGAACCGGAACAGCACCAGGACGGTCAGCACTTCGAGGCGGCCAATCCACATCTCGACGGTCAGCACGATCTTGCTGATCGGATGGAGCTCGGCAAAGCTGGCCATCGGCCCGATCGTGCCGAATCCGGGCCCGATGTTGCCGAGGCACGCGATGCTCGCGGTGATGCCGGTCAGCAAGTCGGCGCCGAGGAGCACGACGATCGTGGTGCCGACGGCGAACGTCAGCAGGTAAAACAGCATGAACACCTGCACGTCGCGCAGGATGTGCTCCGGCACGACGCGCCCACCCAGCTTGACCGGCAGAATCGCGCGCGGGTGGAGCGTCCGCCGCAGTTCGCGCAGCGTCAGGCGCGCGAGCAGCAGGTGGCGCACGACCTTGGGCCCGCCACCCGCCGACCCGGCGCAGCCGCCGATGAACATCAGCAGGAACAGCACCATCAGTGCCTGATCGCTCCACGTGATGAAGTCGTGGCTGGCGAACCCGGTGGTCGTGAGGATCGACAGCACCTGGAACACGCTGTGGCGGATCGCATCGCTGTAGCCCATCCCCTGCTGCAGCAGCGCGATGGCCAGCACGATCGACGCCACGACGACCACACCCGTGTAGGCGCGGAACTCTTCGTCCTGGACGAGCGCATTCCGGCTGCCCTGCACGGCGCGATACTGCAGTGCGAAGTTGGCGCCGGCGACGAACATGAACGCGCTCGTGACCCAGTCGATCGCCGGACTCTGGTAGCCGGCAATCGACTGCGGATGCGGCGAGAACCCGCCGGCGGCCATCGTCGCAAAGGCGTGGCAGACCGCGTCGTAGAGTGACATGCCCGCGACCATCAGCGCCACGACCTGCGCCGCGGTCAACGCGCCGTAGATCTTCCACAGCGCGATCGCCGTGTGGCGGAGCTGGGGCGTGAGCTTTTCGTCCGTCGGTCCGGCTGCTTCGGCGAAGAACAGCTCGCGGCCGCCGATCGCGAGGCGTGGCAGCACGGCGATGAACAGCGCGATCACGCCGACGCCGCCGAGCCAGTGCGTCAGGGCGCGCCAGAAGAACACGCTGCGGCCGAACATGCCGAAATCCGTGAACACGGTCGCGCCCGTCGTCGTCAGGCCAGACATCGACTCGAAGAGCGCGTCGATGAAGCCCAGGCCGGACCACATGTAAGGAATCGCCGCGATGATGGCGACCAGCATCCAGGTGGCCGCGACGACGGTCAGTCCTTCGACGCGGCGCAGCCGCTCGAAGGTCTCGCGGTCGCCGCCGCCGGCGCGGCGCATGGTGATGCCGAGGATGGCGGCGGCAGCGAGGGTGACCGTGAAACCCACCGCGTCGCGCGTCTCGCCGTAGATCAGGGCGACCACCAACGGGGCGAGTGCGGCCGGAGCGAACAGCCGCACCAGCGTGCCGGTGACGTAAAGGACGGTCGCGAGGCGCATGGCGCTAGCGCTGCACGGTCGTGAAGTAGTCGCGCACCTGATCGGCGGCCGCGTAGGTCGTGAAGACGATCAGGCGATCGCCCGGCTCGACGCGGTCGGTGCCGCGCGGAACGAAGGCCCGCGACTGTCGCACGATGGCGCCGATGATGCTGTTGAGCGGCGGCGCGAGATCGCGAAGCGCCCGCGCCGGATAGCCAGCCGGCACCTCGAGCTCCAGAATCCGGCCCGCCCCCTCCTCGACGACGGCCAGCAGCCGGGTCGAGCCGCCCTGAATGTGGTGCAGCACCGAGGCCACCGCGGCGCCTCGCGCCGAAATCGCGATGTCGATGCCGACCCGCTCGAACAGCCGGAGGTTGGCGCGCTTGCCGACCCTGGTGATGATCCGCCCAACGCCGAGCTGCCGCGCCAGCAGCGACACCAGCAGGTTCTTCTCGTCGTTGTCGATGACGCCGACAAGCACGTCCGAGCGGCCGACGTCCTCCGCTTCGAGGAACTCGAGATCGGTGCCGTCGCCCTGGAGCACGAGCGAGTGCCGCAGCCGGCCCGCCAGCAGCTCGCCGCGCGCGCCGTCGCGCTCGATCAGCCGGATGTCGATGCCTTCGATGTTCTGCTCGAGCCGTTCCGCCAGCTGCAAGCCGACGTCGCCGCCGCCGACGATTGTCACGCGCTGCCGCGGCGATTCGCTGTTGCCGACCATGCGGCGCCGCACCGCGACGAGCGCCTCGGGCGTGCCCATCACGAGCACTTTGTCTCGAGCCTCGAGCGTGTGAGCGCCGCGCGGGATGAAGAAGTCATCCCCGCGCCGGACGGCGACGATCAGGGAGTTGTGCGGCAGGTGAAGGTCGGCGATGCGGGTGATGAACGGCGACTCTGCCTCGAGCCGGTATTCCACCAGCCGAATCGCGTCGCCAGCGAAGCTTTCGGCGTCCAGTGCGCCGGGCGTGCGGACGATGCGCTCGATCTCTTTCGCCAGCTGGGCCTCGGGCCAGACCACGCGGTCGATGCCGAAGCCGGCGAGACCCTGTGCTTCGTCGCCGGACTGGAGGAAGTCCTCGCGCGAGACGAAGCAGAACGTCCGCGGCTGGGCGAGCAGCCGCGCAATGCCGCAGCTGACGATGTTGACCTCGTCGAGGCCGGTGCACGCGACGAACACGTCGGCTTTGTCGGCGCCGGCGCGAATCAGGACCTCGCGGCTCGTCCCCGTCCCCAGCACGAACTGGACGTCGAGCGGCTCGAACCGATCGGCGACCTCGGGCTTGTGATCGACGACGTAGACTTCGTGTTCCGAGGCCAGGCCCTGAGCAATCGCAAAGCCGATCTCGCCGCCGCCGATGATGAGGACGCGCATTCGCCGCCTGATTGTAGACGCGCTGCGGTCGCAGCGGTGAGCGTCCCGCTCACGCCCTTACAGGCTGCGTCGCGATCGGTTTCGCCAGGAAGGACATCACCACGAGAGCCGCGATCGCCGCGATCCACGCGTAGAACCCGGGCTCGAGGCCGGTGAGAGCTCATCTTCCGCACGTTGGCTTCATCGGCAGGGATGGTGACGCCCCACAGCATCAGGCTCTGCAGCGCCAGCAACAACGCGGTGATGCCGGACCGCCAGCGCGGCGGTCCACCAACCTGCGAGGAACATCAGCAGGCCTAGAAAGTAGGCGACGTTCGCGAGCCATCCGAAGTTGAGGACGAACATCGCCGTCCATCCCATCAGCGCGCCCGCGAATCCGGGCATGTTCTCCAGTTCGCCGTTGTCGTAGGTGAAACGCAGCGCGGGAAGCGCGCAGGCCGCGATGTAGAGCGCGAGCGACGCGGCGATCAGCTACCGTCGCGCGCGCATGGCCGGTGGACGCGTCATCATCGGTCAGCGCTGGCGATGGCGAGAACTCGCGCTCCCAGTGTTGTACGACTGAAATGCTCGGGACGCGGGTGGACTTGCCCGACGGCACGGCGGCCACGCCGCGCAAGCCGTCGGCGGCGAGGGCGTAGATCGAGCTTCCACCCGGCGCCCCAGTCGAACAGCTTCCTGGGTTGGCCAATCTTGACCTCGGCGCCGGCCACTCTGATCGGCACCGACATGAAGGCAGCGTCTGGCGCGCGAAAGACCACCGCGTCGCCCCGCGGGGTGATGAGCGTCCATTGCCGCCGTCCGTGGAAATCTGCCACTTGCCCATCGCCGCCCGGCAGGGTCGTGAGGAACACCTCGTCGCGGCCGACTTCGCCGGAGATGTAGGCGACGAGACGGCCGTCCGGCGAGATGCTGGGGAATCGCGCGCCGAGATGCGGCGCCCCGAGCCGATGGATTTCCGGATCCGCGGTCGAGATCGATCCACCCACCTGCCACGGCGTGCGTTTGCCGTCGTCGATGTTGAACCCGATGCGGCGCCGATCGGCCGTCACGTGCGGAAAGCGCGCCCGAGTGCGAGCACCCTTTCACCATCAGTCAGCCGCTTGAACACGATGACCGGCTCGTTGGCCTCGGTCCGGACGAACGCGATCGCGTCGAGTCCGACCCACGTCGGAGAGATGTCGCTGCGCCCGTTGGTGACGCGGCTGCGCGCACCGGTGGCACTTCGTAGGCCCAGATGCCGTCAACGTCGCGGCCAGGACGCGGCGCCCTCCTCGAGATGGCGAAGCCTTCGGTCCACTCGCGTGGCTCGGCCACGACCGCGCCGAGACGGCCATCCATCGTGAACCATGACAGCTGCCGGACCATCGTGTCGGGATTCGCCGAGAAAGCCCAGCGTGCCGTCGCGTGCGACGGTCGGTTCGACGCCCTCGCCGATCAGGAACGGCTCGCCGGTGACCTCGAGGCGATCGAGGGAAAACGGCACGGCCCACAGCCCAGACGTGGGTGACTGACGCGAATACAGAATGTGTCCGGAGGGCGAGTACGCTGGGCGACGACACGTCTGAGGCTTCGCAGCACCGTCCGGAGCTGCCCATCCGCGATGACCGCGATCTCGTTGAGGCCGTTCTCGCGATGGACGACGCCGAGCAGTCGTCCGCCCGGCAAGGCACTGAGCCAATGGAAATCGACAATCTGCCTTCTCAGCAGGCCGTCCATCGGCATCATGTCACCGCCCGCCGTAGGCACGCGCAGTGGCGGCAGGCCACCGGCGATGCTGATGGTGATCGTGCCATCCTCGCCCCACACGCCTGATGCCGATCCGAGTGGCGACTGCACGGCAGGCAAGATTCGCCACCTTCACGACCGGACCGCCGCTAATCGGCACCTTGAGCAGCGTCTCGCTCCTGAAGTACGCAATCCAGTCACCGGCGGGCGACCAGAACGGCCGAATCGGCCTCCTCGGTGCCGGAAAGTTCGCGCGGCTTCCACTCGCCGATGGACTGCACCCAGATCCGGGACCGGCCGACGTAGGCGACGTGCCGTCCGTCGGGCGAGATCGCCGGTTCGCGAATCGCGCCACCGTCCTCTTGAATCGAGAGCTGGAATTTCTGGAGCGGGGCCGGCGCTGCCGGCCGCACGCGAAAGGCCGAGTGTCGCCGAAACGGCGGCGATGGCAACCAGGCTCGCGAGCCACGCCGCCGCGAGCAACACGCGATGACGGCGCGAGCGCGCGGGCTGCGCAGCACCGGAGGCGTGCGCGACGGGCGGCCGGCGATTCGGTCCCGGACGTGTCCAGTTCGACGATCGCATCGCCGATGTCGCGCAGCCGTCTTCGCCGGATCTTTCTGGAGGCATCGACGGAGCAGCCGGGCGACGGCGGGCGGCGTCGCCGCCGGCAGCTAGCGACCACTCGGGATCGCTTTTCACGATCGATCCGAGCACGTCGGTGACGGTCTCGCCGCCGAACGCCGGCCGGCCCGTCAACAGCTCGAACAGCGAGGCAGCCGAACGCCCAGATGTCCGCGCGCTTGTCGACCGGTCGGCCACGCGCCTGCTCCGGCGACATATAGGCGGCGGTCCCGAGAATCATGCCCGCTGGTTGTCACCCCTGCAGGACTGGTCATCGTCGGCGACTGCGCCAACGTCTCAGCGCCTGCCCCCGGCTCAGCCGGGTGCGTTGAGTTTCGCCAACCCGAAATCCAGCACCTTGACCACGCCGTCAGCCCGACGCTTGATGTTCGCCGGCTTCAGATCGCGATGGATGATCCCGGCCGAGTGCGCCGCGTCGAGCGCCTCGGCGACCTGACGCCCGATCGCCAGCGCCTCGTCGATCGGGCAGCGGCCCGCGCGCGAGCACGGCCGCGAGATCCTCGCCATCGACGAGCTCCATCACCAGCGCCGTGCCGCGTCTCGCTCTCGGCGGTTCCGTACAGCTGCGCGATGTGTGGGATGATTGAGGGCCGCGAGCGCGACCGCCTCGCGCTCGAATCGCGTCAGGCGATCGGGATCGGCGGCAACCGCATCGGACAGGACCTTGAGCGCGACATCGCGGTGCAGTTTGGTATCGCGGGCGCGATACACCTCGCCCATTCCGCCGGCGCCGATGCGACGACGATCTCGAACGGCCCAGACGCGTCCCTGGGGACAGGGGCATCGCTGGGAATTTTAGTTGGGTTCGCTTCAGGCGCGCAGCGCGATCATCGGATCGACGCGTGCCGCCCGCAGCGCCGGGGCAAGACAGGCAAGGACGACGACGGTCGACTGCAGTGCGGCAACGACGACATACACCGGAAGGTTCCAGGGATCGAGGTCAGCGAAGAGGAGCGTTCCGAGCCTGGCGGCCGCGCACGGCGAGGGTGAGGCCGATCGTCAGCCCGGGAACGAGCATCGCCGCGCCGCTGCGGATGACGTCGATGACGAGATCGCGTGGTGCCGCACCGATCGCGACTCGCACGCCGAACTCGCGAATCCGGCGGCTGACGGCATGCGACACCACGCCGGCGAGCCCCACCGTCGCGAGCACCAGCGCGAGGAGGCCGCACACGGCGAACAACCCGCGCAGCGTCTTGAACGGCCACAGCGGCACCTCCATGCGCTGTGCCATCGTCTGGATGTAGAGCACCGGGATGTTGCGATCGACCTGGCCCGCGACGTCCAGCATCGGCTGGACGATCGCCGCCGCCGGGCCAGCGGTTCGCGCGACGATGGTGAAACCGGTGCGTTCGTCAGACGCCGCGAGCGGGACAAAGAGCGTGGGCCGATTGTTCTGGTCGGGTTGGGCGGCTCGCCCCATCCCGAGCCGCTGCCGGATGTCGCCGACGATGCCGACGACGATGTGCGGGGTCGACTCCGGCCCCAGCCGCAGCGTGGCGCCGAGCCCGTCGCCGCCCGGCCACCACTGTCGGGCAAACGTCTCGTTGACGATGACTTCGCGCGTCTGGCCGGTCGCCGGGCCGAACTCCCGGCCAGCACGAAGCGGGCGCGACATCGTTCGGAACACGCCGTCGCCGATCCCGAACGTGGCCACCTCCTGGCAGGTCTCGACGCGACAATCGCCGTTGCCCGGCGCCACCGCCGTCGTCCGCGTGTAGCCGATGTAGAAGGGAATGCGATCGGCGGCCGCGGCGTCGACGACGCCGGGCAGGCTGCGGGTGCGCTCGAGTAAGCGCGCGACGTACACGTCGGCGCGCGCGCGATCGTAGCCCTGCAGAAACGGTTCAACACCTGCGACGACGAGGCGCTCGCGCTCGAATCCGAGGTCGAAGGCGGCCGCCGACGCATAGAGCTGAACCGCGAGCGCGGCGACCGAGAGGAACGCGGTGGAACCAGCGATCTGCGCCGTGACGAGACGGCGGCCCAACATCGACGGCCGCCCGCTGACCAGACTGCCGCCTTGTGCCGCCAGCGTGCGCGAGACGTTCACGCGGGTTGCCGCGATCGCCGGCCAGAGACCAGGAACGACGCCGGCGATGAGCACGAGGGCGGCGATGAAGGCGACGATCGTCCGGTCGGGCGAGAGATCGAGATGCTGCGGGCTCGGAACCGGCATTGCGAACGCGCCGACGAGCGTCTGTGCCCAGCTCGCCACCGCAACGGTCAGCCCGCCGGCCGCCGTCGCGAGAAGCAGCCCTTCGGTCATCATCATGCGGGTCAGCCGCGCCGGGCGCGCGCCGAGCGCGGTGCGAATGCCGATTTCCCGCTCGCGATCGACGCCGCGCGCGAGCAGCATGCTGGCGACGTTGAAGCAGGCGAGCAGCAACACGAGGCCGATGATGCCCATCACCGCCGCCGCAACCGGCTGAATCGCTCTGAGCTCGGCATTGCCGTCGCCGAACGATCGGAACAGCGCGGTGCGCCCGCGATGCGTCTCCGGCCACTCGCGAGCCATGTCGGCCGCAGCCGCATCGAGGCGTGCCTGAACCTCTGGTGCGCTGACGCCCGGCGCAAGCCGCGCCATCAGGAAGAGAAGTCGCGCGTCGCGCGGCTCGAAGGCCGCCTGCAGCCCGAACAGCGAGTGGTCCGCCAGCGGCAGCCAGACTTCAGGCGCGTACAAACCGCTCGGCCCGCGAAACGTCGTCGGCAGCACGCCGGAGACGCTGACATCCACGTTGTTGAGGCGCAGCGTGAGTCCGGCGATCGGCCGCGACTGTAGACGTTCGCGCCAGAACCGTTCGCCGATGACCACCGCGGGAGCGCCACCGGCGGCGGGTTCGACCGCGAGCCGGCCGGCGATCACCGGCGCGTCGACCATCGAGAGGTACTGGTCCGACACGAACAGCACCCACGCCGGCTCGGTGACGTTGTCGTGATGCCACGCGACGGAGAGTCGGGCTTCGCCGGCGACCGTGAGCGCGCCGCGCGTGGCGGCGGCGATGCGCTCGAGCTCGATCAGCGACGCGTTGCCTTCGTCGTCAACACCCCCAGGGAGGAGGATGCGACCAACGCCAGGAACGTCGTGCGCGGCCGATCGCTTCAGCAGCAGGGCGTTGACGATGCTGAAGGCCACGGCGTTGACGCCCATGCCGATGGCCAGCGTGAGGATAGCGGCGGCGGCAAAAGCCGGACGCGCCAACAGCTGCCGCCACGCGAGACGGAGGTCCTGGCGCAGCGTGTCCATCGTCGTTGGGACGTTCGCGTGAGAGCCGATGTTCCGCGCCGGCTCGAGCGGCTCTTGGGCGGCGTCAGCCGCTTGGCCCGTCAGCAGCTCCCGTGGCTGGCCGGCCCACGGGCACCGTGGTGAAGGATTGCCGATGGGCCAACCGGGCGTTAGACTGACCGGCGCGTCAAGCCGAAGCGCACTCAGCAGAACTGCCTACTATTTGTTCGGCGGACCGGAGCGGGAGGCTCGGAGGTCAGGCGATGAAGAAGATAACGAACAGACTCGCGACCGTTGTGTTCCCCGTAGTCCTTTCGGCACTTGTCACGGGAAATGGACTGGGCGGCGAGCCTACCGAGTCCGTGATTGCCCCGAGCCACGACACGATTGCCCGCACGGTCGGGACCGTCAAGGCGCCCGACGGCGTGGACATCCGGTACGAGGTCGCCGGGAGCGGCGAGCCTACGCTGGTCTTCGTCCACGGCTGGTCCTGCGACCGCTCGTATTGGCGTGCGCAAACCGACCACTTCTCTGCGTCGCACCGCGTTGTCGCTGTCGACATCGGTGGTCACGGCGAGTCCGGCCTCGGTCGGAAGGACTGGACAATGAACGCCTTCGGTGGAGACGTCCGCGCGGTGGTCGAGGCGCTTGCCCTGCGGAAGGTTGTGCTGGTGGGCCACTCCATGGGCGGCCACGTCATAGTAGAAGCCTCGCAGCTCATGCCGGACCGCGTGGCGGCGCTGGTCCTAGTGGAGACCTTCGGCAACGTGGACCAGCGCCAGAGCGCGGAGGATCTCGAGCGCTTTCTGGCTCCGATGCGCGCCGACTTCCGAGGGACGACCGAAGCCTGGGTGCGTCGACGCTTGTTCGCGGGCCGGTCGGACCCGAAGCTGGTCGAACGGATCGCCCACGACATGGCGGCCGCGCCGGCCGCAGTTGGAGTCTCGGCCATGGAGCACGTCCGCCGCTACGACGAGGGCGTTGCCCTTGCGGCGGTGGGGGTGCCTGTACGCATGATCAACGCGGATCTCTTTCCCACGAACCTGGAGGCAGCGCGGCGGCGCAAGCCAGACGTGAGCCTGGCGGTAATGCCAGCTGTGGGGCATTTCCCGATGATGGAGGATCCGGACGAGTTCAATCGGCTCCTTGCGCGTGCAGTGAAGGAGCTACCTGCGACGCGGTAAGACGGGGCTGCCGGGCCGCCGAACAATGAGATGCAGCGGACGAGCCACGGCCAGGTGGGAGGCTCGCCGCTGATCTCAGTGTTAGACCGACCTCTGACAGACCGACTACTCGCCTGGGGATGCACGACTGAGTTTGCGGCTTAAATGGAACGCGGGCTTGTTACCGCTTACCCACACAAAGGAACACATTGCCGATCACTTCTTTCAGCAGTTTCACTGACGGCCTCGACCCGAGTCGGAGAAGCCGTGAACATTTCATCACCAACATCGATCTGGAAGACGATCGTCGCTGGGTTCCGTATGCCGATGGCGTCTGGTTTCAGCCTTGCCACTTCAATGTCACGTCCGGGGGATTCAGCGTGGTCCTGAAGGGGCTCCCCGGCGCCAAGCTGGGCACTCACTATCACGTCGGCACGGTACGTGGCTACACGATGCGTGGTCACTGGCGGTACCTTGAGCACGACTGGGTCGCCAAGCCTGGAACCTTCATCTACGAACCTGCCGGCGAGGCTCATACCCTCGTCATCACCGAAGACTCGCCAGAGCCAGCGGTGATCATGTTCGTGGTTGAGGGGGGCCTTATCTATCTTGACCGTCCGGTCAACGGCAGCGTTGCTGCTTACGAGGATGGATTTACCGCTCTCGAGTTGACTCGAAAGTACTACCGTGAGGCTGGTCTCGATGCGCGCGAGCTGGACCTATTGGTGCGCTAATCAGGCTGGCGGTCTAACAAGCGTATCGGACTCCTCCGTCAAGACGAAAGAAGAACGGCGTTCGATAAACAGACCTCGTCGACGTGCGACGAAGGTCTTCCTTCGTCGCACAAGTGCATCAAGTCCACGGGGCGAGCACGAGTCAAGGCTGCGCGAAGCGCACCGCCGGAGGCGGCCGCAGGGCCTTGACGCGCGCGGAACACCGTGGCTGTTCGGGGTCTCCAGATCGCTGCACGATAAGTCGGACTGCAGTCGTATCTTCGGCCTCTTCGGTGAAACCGTTACGGTTCCGGGCCATCATGGACATCCGCACGCGGGGCGCCAATCGCTTGCACGACCTTGCCTGGCCACCCGAGTTATCGGCGTGACCCCGCGCCGGTCCGACCGGTGCGCCATGAAGCGGGCGCTCGGTGCAGTTCCCCTGGAGAGCTACGTGAAATCGTCGTTTCAGGCGGCGCGATGATTGGCTGCGAACGAGCGCTGGTGCACCCAGACGGCCCACACGATCCGCGGAGTTTATTCGCCACTGCGACGGCTGCCACATTGTGCCCGCGGCGCTGCTCGGTCTGCACCGCCCAGCGCTGTAGCGACGTCGGCTGTTTCGCCGCCTTCGCGTGCCAGAGGATGGACCGTGCGCCGTGCGTCATGAGCATGCGTAGATAGACGTCGCCTTGCTTGCTGATCGCCCCGAGGCGTCGATGCGGACCGCTCGAGTGTTCCTTGGGGGTCAGTCCCAGGAACTCGCAAACTGCCGACCGGCACTGAATCGTCGGATGTCGGTCACCAGCGCGACCAGCGCAGTGGCCGTGATGAGGCCGACGCCCGGCACCGTTTGCAACAGCGTCACGTCCGCCATGTCGGCCGCCAGCGCCGCGAGCTGCCGTTCGACGGCCCGCATATTGGCTTCGAGCACGTCAATCTCATCGCACGCGGCCACGAGCGTCGTGTGCAGCAGCGTCGGAACCGTCGTCGGGTCAACCACGAGCTCGCGGACACGCGGGACGACGTGGTGCGCACCCGTCGGAATGAAGAGGCCGAATTCTCTCAACAGACCCCGAATGGTGTTCAGTCGCGCAGTTCTGGTGGCAAGCCACGTCGACCGCAGGCAATGCAACGACGCGATGGCTTGGTGCGTGACGTTCTTGACGGGAACCGGATGAATCTCCTCATTCCGATTCGCTTCGAGGAGGCCTTTCGCGTCGGTGCGATCCGTCTTGTTGCGCCGCACGTACGGCCGGACATCGTGCGGAGCGAGTAGTCGGACTGAGTGGCCGAACGCCTGGAGCTGTCGTGCCCAATAGTGCGCGGAGCCGCATGCTTCCAGGAGGACCGTTGCCGCCGCCCGCTGCGCGAAGAACTCGAGGAAGCGATCGCGCGAGAGGCGGCGTTCCTCGTCAACGCGGCCGGGCTGATGGGAGACAGCGATCTGAAACACAGACTTTGCGAGATCGACGGCGATGGTCGTATGCTCCATGCGGACTTCTCCTTGCCTTGGCCTCAGAGAGGCCGATTCACCGTTGGCACAATGATGCCGCACGGCAGGAGGAGTCCATTCCATCGCTTGCAGCCGACGGCGCTCGGTGGGACCCCTGGACGCGCCGCGGCTGAAGCGCAAACGTTAGGTTGCCAGGAGTAGTCCAGGTTGAGGGAACTCGCACTGGAAGAGTCACCGCGCACATCACCGCCTGCCGGAGCACCCCCAGCCCGCCCGCGTGGTCGGGATGTGGCCCCGAGTTGACGTCCTTGATATTGAAGCCGAGCTTCGCAATGCTCGCCCTGATCATCGGCGCAGGCGCGCGCGGCATGGTTGCGTGATTTGCAAGTTTAGCGACAGGAATTCCGGCGAAACTGTGTGGATGGGGATCTGGCCCCGCATCGCCGAAGTCACTGAACAGGCGCGGGTGGACTGGGTCGCTGAGGTCAAAGACGAACGTGCGCCCCGTCTCGAACGGGATTGCCGGAATCCGATTTGACCGTGATGAGTGGCCCCATGGCAAGACCGGTCCGGCTTTCGCGCATGGAGCGGTGTTTAGTCCCGTGAAATGAACTCGATCATCGGGTGCTCGTCGCGTAGAGGGCAACGTACGGACCGGGCCGCGTGCCAGGCGGGAGCGCCATGCGTGAGTCCGCCGAGTATAGCCGAGGCGTTGGGCTCCGGCGCCGCGGGATGCCGTGCCCCAGGAGAGCCGATGTTCGCGTTGGCTCGAGAGGAGACGCGCGCCGGCATGGCTGCCGACGCGCGCTTGAAAGCTAGAAGTTGACTTTTGCGCCCACCCGGAAGACTCGTGGCGCGAGGATCGAGGTGACGTAGTTGGCGCGCGCGAAATCCTGACGCGTTTCGCGGCCCAGCACCGTCGACGCATTGAGCACGTTGAACGCCGTGGCACTGAACGTGACGCGACGCTTGCCGATGGAGAGGGTCTTGTCCCAGTTGATGTCGAGCTGCTTGTGCACCGGGTAGTGCTCGCTGCCCTGCGGATCGACGCGCACGTTCACCGTCCCGCCCGATCCCGTCCGGTTCGGCGACTGAATGGTGCGATTGAACTGGAGCCCCTCGCGCATGTTGTAGAAGGCCGAAACCGACATCGACCACGGCAGCGCGTACATGCCCGCGATCTTGCCAAGCCATCGCGCGCCATTCAGCCCCGAGCTGTCACGGCCGTCGATGAACTCGTAGTTGGTCGGATCGCCGGTACTGGCACCGGTCGCGAAGCTGTCGATTGGCGTGAAGGTGCGGGTGCTGTTGAAACTGAAGCTGCTGTTGAGCAGCCACCGGTTACTGAACCGCTTGCGGGCCGTCAGCTCCACACCGTGATAGACGTCGCGCCGGTCGTACATGAGAGTCGTCGAGGCGGTTGGTACGGCCGTGGCGCGCTGGTAGTAGGTGCCGCTATAGCTTGACTGGTCGCAGAGCGCGTTGCCGCACGCCCTGGTGAAGGTGACTGGCGCATAGCTGGCCGAGGTCACACCGTCCCGGTACGAGTCCTGGAAGTCGTGATACCTCCGGTAGATGTAGCTGAACCCCACCCCGAAGTTCGACATCAGTTCGTGATCGACTCCGGTGATGAACTCGTCGGTGATGTCGTTGGTGAGGCCGGGATCGACCTTGGCCAGGGTCGTCACTGCGGACGGGGTTGCTGGGGTCGTAGTTTGCGCTGGGCGCCGCCCGGAACCCGCGCGCGAAGTCGATCTCCTGGCGCTGGACGAAGAGGTCGCCGTTCAGATCGTTCCAGAAATACGAGAGTGTGGTCTGACCGGTCGGGCTGAGGGCGTTCGAGATCGCCAGCCCGCCACCGTAATAGCGACCCACACTGGCCTTGAGCACCGTCCGCGTGTTGCCGAAGACGTCAAAGGTGAAGCCCAGTCTGGGAGCGATGTCGTTGTACACGATGCCGGCGTCCGTCCCGTTGAAAACGACGGCGGGCAACAGGTCAGGGAGGATCGGATTGGCCTCGATTTCAGCCGCGAGCGCCTTGTCGTCCTGACGATCCCAGCGCACGCCCCAGTTGATGGTCGCCCGCCCGGTCTTCCATGAATCGGTGAAGTAGAGAGACCACTGCCACGTGTCGCGCGACGTATAGCCGTCACGCGTGACGTTCACCTCGTTGATGCCGTTGTTACGGATGCGGGCGGTTGCGCCGCCGCCCGTCTTGCTGATGGCCTTGACTGGCGTCAGGCGATAGCGCAGGCCGAACTTGGTGGAGTGATCGCCGCCCAGGACGTTGGTCAGGAAGTAGCTGCCATCGAGTCGTGCTTCGTAGGTCGGGCGATGGTTGTCGCTGAGCGTTCCCGATCGAAACGTCCCGGTGGTTTCGTTGTTGAGCACCTGCACGGTGGCGAGTTCGTCACTGTGGAAGTCCAGCAGGAACCCGCCGCCGTTGAACAGGCCCTGACCCGAGACCACCAGCCGGTCGTTGACCACCCACTGGTGGTTGTAGTTGAAGTATTCGGTCGGACCGGTCTGACGCGTCGTCGATTCGAGGGCGGTCGTCGAGCTGGCGCCTCGCGCGTTGCGCACCTTGTCCGACCGCTGGAACAGGAACGTCGACTTGTGGGCCGTGCTCCACTGGTACTGCAGCTTGGCGCTCTGGTTGTTGATCTTCGTGATGTCGTCGTTGAGGTCGTCGATCTCGGTCGACCCCGCCGGCGCGCCCGCCCGCAGGAACCCGAGAATGCCGATGTTCACTTTCTGGTTGCTGGCTGACCCCCAGAACCACGCTTTGTCGCGTTTGATCGGGCCGCCCACCTCGACTCCGTACTCGGTGTTGTTCTTGAGCGGGTTGCCGGCGCCGCCGCCCTGGGCCACGACTTCGGGCGGCGCGTTCGACGATTGCAGCGCCTTGTCGACGACGTAGAACCGCCCCGAGCCTTTCAGCTGGTTGCTGCCGCTCTTGGTGACCATGTTGACCGACACGCCGCCGGTCTCCTGCGACGCGTCCATGCCGCCGGTCGTGATCTGGATCTCTTCGAACATCTCGAAGTCGTAGTACGTCGGCGCCGAGTTCGACGCCATGTCGGTGACGGTCGCGCCATCCATGCTCCACTGCTTGTTCGCGCCGCTGCCGAAGGCGTTGTACCCGTCCATCTGACCCGAGTTGCGGCCGCCGACGTTGTTCACCGCCATCACGAGGCCAGGCGTCTGCTCGATCACCACCCAGGGATCGCGCGCGGTGGGGATGGCTTCGAGGAGCTCGCGACCGAAGTTCACGCCGAGCGCGGTGGATTTCGTGTCGACGACCGGACTGGCGCCCGTAATGGTCACCGTCTCCTGAACCGTGGACAGGCTCAGCTTGATATTGAGCTCCACGTTCCGTCCGGCCTGGATGATGATGCCCTCGCGCACGACCCGACTGAAACCGGGCAGCTCGAAGCTGATCGTGTAGGTGCCGATGGGCACGCCGGGAAACCGGTAGCCGCCGCTGTCAGCGGCGACGGCGCTCATCGGCTGTATCAGGGCCGGCCCCGAAACGGTGACCGTTGCGCCGGGCAGGACGGCGTCGGTCTGGTCGGTGACCTTGCCGAAGATCTCTCCGCTGATCACCTGCGCCGACGGCGTGGCCGCCGACAGGAACACCGCCACGAGGAGACCACTGACGACAGCTCTCATCGGTCCTCCTTACGGGGCCACTGGCCCCCAGTCATGACAACGTCAACCAGCTGGGACCAGCCGCGGTACCAAGCCCGCACAGCATACCCATATGGGTGAATATCTGCACCGTCGAAGTGGGGCCTTGTGAAAGGACCTGGAGGGAGAAATCAGCGGCGCGCCGGTAGAGGGTACCGGCGCGCTCGTCGGGGCAACTTACTGCGTGGCGGCGGGCTTGACGGTCACCTTCACGTGGGCGTTGGTCCAGCAGCACTGGAAGCCGCCGCCGCCTTCGCCCGTCGAGTCGTTGGCCTGCACCCGAAGGATGTACTCGCCAGGCGCGCTGAACGTCGCCGTGGTCGCGGTCTCGCCGCTCTTGTCGCGATCGACCTTCGGGTTGAACGGATTGAACGTCACCGCGCCCGGGCCGCGGAAGTGGCTCCACTTGATAGTCGGCACCGGCGGCGGCGCCGGCTTGCCGCCGGCCTCGGGCGCGGGGCCGAACCGCGACGCGCCCTTTCCAGGCTCGTCCGCCGCCCAGAGCGTGAGCGGCAGCGGTTCGTTGACGACCGCTGTGAGCGACGCGGCGAGGCCGTCGGGCGGACCCACGACCGCGGGGCCGGTCGGCGTGAGCTTCAGCGTCGGCGGCGTGTTCTTGCTGGCGGCGTCCTCATAGGGCTCGAGGATGTAGTCGTCTTTGGTGTGAAGCGTGATGACGTTGGTGAAGCCATTGGCGACGATCGTCCACGTGAGCTTCTTGTCGCCGAAATTCCTCGGCAGCTTGACGGAGAAGATGCCCCAGGCGCGACCGGACGCGAAATGCGTCGGCTGTCCCTGGTCGGGACCGCCCGGCTCGATGCTGTTGTTCGGGCCGGGTGGGATGTCGAACTCCTGCTTCGAGTTCCGGTTCATGTAGCCGATCAGGAGCGCGGTGCCGCCGTCTTTGGTCTTGTACCAACCTTCGAAGGCAGGGGTGACGCTCGAACCGCGCTCGCGCAGGCCCAGCGAGAGCGGCAGCGCACTTGGCAGCTGGCCTTGGCCTCCCTGAACGGCGCCGAGCGTCGGCCCCGTCGTCGCGACCGCGACACCGACAATGAATGCGAGGGCGGCGATGGCTTTCACGTTACTGCCTCGTCGTGCTGGTCTTGGCGGCGTTGCGCTTGGCGACCTCCGCCTTGAAGTCGTCGTCGTTGTAGTACGTGATATTCAGCCACGCGTGGCCCATCTCGTCGACGGTGCGGTCGCCCCAGCCGACCCACTGATCCGGATCGGGGTTGACCTTGTTGTTCCGCGTGTTGTCGTACCACGCGATGAAGTGGAGGATGGTGCCCTTCGGCAGCAGCGGCGCCGCGTCGTCGTCGTAGATGTACATGTTGTGCCAGTTGAAGTTGAAGTTCGAGACCTGGCTCAACGTCTCGCGGCGGCCGTCCGGATACATCGCTTCCATCGACATGCCCTTGCCGCGCAGGTGCATGTGGGCCTGGAAGTTTTCGATGCGCGCGTTCTGCCGCAGCGTGATGAAGTTCTCGGTCGTCACGACCGAGTTGGGGGGAATGTCGAGCGGCTGGGCGTTGGCGACGGTGACGCCCGGCGGCGCCGAGAAGGTGTTGAAGAGGCCGAGCACCTGACGATGCTTCGGCTCCTGGCCCTTGGGATAGAACCAGACGGCGAGCTCGGTGTGGGACGTGATCTCCTCGCCGACCGCGTGATAGTGCATCTCCCACGTGATGCTCGATCCCGGCAGCATCAGACGGCCCGAGTTCGGCCGCATCTCATCGCCGGGCTTGCCGACGGCCCACTCCATGAAGATTCCATCGCCCTGGACGGCGGGCGCGGTGCTGGCGAACTCCTTGTGTTCGGCCTCGCTCTGGCGGAGAAACGCGAGCGCGTGGTGAGTAATCTTGCGCCCCTTGACCGTTGACGGGCGGATCTCGATCGCGCGCACCCAGCGCGGCTCGGTGAGATTGGTCGGCGTGGCCGGACGGTACCACGCGTCCTGCCCGGCCGCCGGCATGGTGTAATCCGGCGACTTCACGACCAGGTCGGGGTCGCCGTACTTGCCGGCCAGTTGCCACGACTTGGTTTCGTCAGGCCAGGCGATCGGCGCCGGCATGTCCTTCATGTCGCCCTTCGGCGCGCCGGCTGCGACCCACTGAACGACGGTGTCGATCTGCTCGTCGCTGAGCGAGCGATCGTTCTTGAACTTCTGGATGCCGACCGTCTTGTCGATGTGCCACGGTGGCATCTGCCGGGTCGCGACGCGATCGCGAATCGATCGGGCCCACGGCCGCGCTTCCTCGTAGGTCGCGAGCGACATGGGCGCCATCCCGTCAGGACGATGGCAGGCTTCGCACTTCGCGCGGAAGACGGGCGCGATGTCCTTGGTGAATGTCGGTGCCGTCGCGGGTTGTGCCGACGCGGCGGCCGGTCCGATCAGGCCGGCGAGTGCCATCGCCACGATCCCCACTCCCAGACAATCCGTGCGTGACATGAACGCTTCTCCTTATGACCGATCGTCGCCGGGTGTCGAAAAGATCTCCGTCAGGAGCTGGCTGGCCGCGACCATCTGCAGGCGCTCGTCGGCGGTCAGCGTTTCGAGCTTGCTCTCGATGTGCGCCTCGGCGCGCCGGCGGACGCTGGCCAGCGCCTCGCGTCCGTCGGAGGTCAGCCGGACGAGCGTCTGCCGCCGATCGGCCTTGTCGATCCAGCGCTCCACGAGGCCGCGGCGGACCAGCATATCGACCGATCGAGACACGGTCGGCAGGCTGACGGCCTGGTGGCGGGCGAGTTGGCTCATCGTGCACGGCCCGTCGGCAATCTTCATGAGCGTGCTCATCTGCCCTGGGGCCAGCGGCTTGGTGGCCGTCTGGCGAAGCTCGGCCGCAACGCCGCGCATGAGCAGCATCGCGGCGTTGAGGACTTCGCGGGCGACCATCCGAGCGTCGGGACTCTCACCTCTCGTGGTCAATGGTTAGCACTGCTAACCTTAAGCTGCGGTCGCGCCGCTGTCAACTCGGGCGACCCCCGCCATCAGTCGCGCCGAATACTGCTGCGTCGCCAGCGAGAAGAGACAGTAGGCGGTGAACCAGTAGAAGCCCGGTCCGAAATCAGCGGTGAACGACACGAGCGCCGGCTCCGGCGACCCCGGTGGCGTCTGACTGGCCTGCGCCGCCAGATAGGCGATGAACAACGCGACGACGAACACGTCGGCCATCGACCATTTGGCGATCGCTTCGACGAACTTCACCGTGCGCCGCCGCCGCTCGGGATTGGTGAGGAACATCGCCCACGAGACGAGCGCTGCCTTGCCGAACGGGACGATGACGCTGAACAGCAGGATCAGCGTCGCCGGCACCGGACTGCCGACTTCATACAGCCGCTCCACCGAGCCCAGGATGCTGCGCGTCTGCTCGTAGACCTCGACGTCCTCGACGCCCTTCTGCAGCGCCGCCGTCACCTGCGGCGTCAGCTTCTCGATGACCATCTTGCGCAGATCGCCCCCCGTCGCAGTGACCAGGCCGACGATGGCCGGGTTCAACATCGACTTCAGCGAATTGATGGTGTCGTCGTTGAGACCCTTGTCGATCAGCGTCGGCGCGATGCTGGTCACGCCGTCCTTGGTGAGGACACCGCGAATCGAGAGCACCGGCGCATACAGGCCCGGAATCAGCAGTCCGATCGACGCAACGACCAGCGCGAGGACGATGAGGCGGCTCGTTTTGAAGTCCATGGGTGTGTGCTTTCCGTGACATCAAGAACGGGCCACGAAGGCACGAAGACACGAAGAAAAAATCAATGTGGATCTTCGTGCTTTCGTGTCTTCGTGGCTAGTTTTTTCGCTCGCCAAGCATTGAGAGCGCCCAAGCCTACGGTACTTTCGCATCGAGCCGCGCGGCCAGCGGCGCAAACGCCGGCGTCGGCCCCTTCCACTGCAGTTCGTCCACCGAATCGAAGAGCGGGATGTCGGTTCTGAGCGTCGCGAGATCCCGGAAAAGGTATGCGCGATCGCGTTCGCGCGCCAGTGTCAACGCGAGCCCTCCGGCATTCGCGACGTTGACGCCCCACGCCTTGCCGTCCTCGGGGATCGATTCGAGATGGCCGAATCGCGCCAGCACCGCGGCGGAGGATTTCGGTCCCCAACCAGGCAGTCCGGGATAGCCGTCTGAGGCATCACCGACGAGCGCAAGATAGTCCGGGATCGACGCCGGCGGGACGCCGAACTTCTTGACGACGCCGGCTTCGTCGCGCAGTTCGCGGGTCCGCCGATTGAGCTGGACGATGCGGGTTCCGCTGACCGACTGCGAGAGGTCCTTGTCAGGCGTGCAGATGATCACGCGGTCGACCCGCGGATCCGCCGCCGCCGCCCGCGCCGCGGCCGCCAGCGCATCGTCGGCCTCGAATTCCACCATCGCCCAGACGGGAATGCCCAGCGCGGCGAGGGTTTCTTCGAGCAGCGGGAACTGCGCCAGCAATTCGCGCTCGACGCCCGCGCTGGTCTTGTAGCCGGGCCAGAGCCCGTTGCGGAACGACTCGATGACGTGATCGGTCGCGACGCCGACGTGGGTGGCGCCGGCGGTGATCATCCCGAGAATGGACGTGACGACGCCGCGGACGGCGCCGACCTCGTGACCCTGGCGGTCGCGATGCGACGGCACGGCGTAATAGTGCCGGAACAGCTCGTACGTGCCGTCGATCAGGTGGACGTCCACGAAGGCTGGTGACGGTGCGGGGACCGTGTGCGTCCCCGCGGAGGGTCAGTCCTCTTCCGCGTCGAACTCTTCTTCTTCCGGAACCTCCGGCTCGGGCGGCGCCGCCTTGGGCGCGCGGCGCGGCGCACTCGCCGTCCGGGCGGCGCCGGTGCGCCGTGTCGAGGTCGTGATGCCGGCCGCCGCCGCTTCGCGCGCCGTGACCGGTTCGAGGAAGTTACCCGCCACCGACAGCTTGAGCATCACCAGTCCGTGCTGGAACTGGACGTCGATGCGGTCTTCGCTGCGGCGCAGGATGTGACCGATGCCCCACTCGGGACGCACTTTGTGGCGGATGAAGTCGCCCTGATTGTATGAACTGCCCAATCTCAGCTCCTGGGATGCGGGGCCCAGACGGCGTGCCGAGGGCTGCGCGTGACTGGACGAGTCGAGAAGCGCCTCGACCGACCTCTCCCGAAGTTAGCAGCCGGTCTGGCTGCTGGTAATCGCGGCGGTGTGAATCAACTAGAGGACGAACTGGCGCGCCACGGACTCTTAGGATACTCAATGACGGGGGGCCGGACCAATGGCCCGGCCCCGGTTCGGCTGGCGGGCGGCAAATTCAGCCGCCCGAAACGCTACTGCTGACTGGCCGGCGACGGCGCGCCGACGACGGTGAACGTCAGGCCCGTGAACATCATCTCTTCCCAGGTTTGATCGCCCCACCACACGTCTTTCTTCGGATCCGGGTTCGACTTGTTGGCGGGCGAGTTGTCGTACCACGCGGTCGCATGCATCTTCGTTCCGGCCGGCAGACGGATCGGCTCGCGGAAGATGTACTCGTGCTGCCACTCGAAGTCGTAGTTGGGCACCGAGAGAATCGTCTGCGTTCTGCCGTCCGGGAAGATCACGTCGTAGCTCCACCGCTTGCCGCGCACGTGCGTGTGCGGCGTCATGCTGTAGAGGACGACGTCGCGATTGAACGTCATCTCGGCGTCAACGCGATGGTCCGCGGCGCCCGCGGGTATATGGAGCGCGCCGTTGATCAGCGCGCCGCCATTGAGCGCGATCTGCGGCGGTTGCTTGGCGAAGATGAAGCCCATCTTCGTCCGATCGGTCGTCGCCTTGCCCGTCGTCGTGTAGTGCATCTGGAAGACGAGGCTCGATCCGGCCGGAACCCGCATCGCCGTGCCAGCAGGAAACACGCGCATCGAGTTGCCAGGCACGTAACCGCCGATTGAGCCGCCGGTCCCACGCGGGCGCGGGCGATCGTTGGCGAAGGCCGGCTTCTTCTGGTCGTCCGGCAGCGGCGGACCACCGGTCTGTCCGGCCGGGATGTCCATGCCCTCGGCAAACGTGATGAGCGGCTGCGGCCGCGGGCCGCTCGCGGGCGGGCGCGCCTGCGCCTGCGTCTGGGCCGTTTGCGGCGGCCGCGTGTAGACGATCACGTGGTGGACCGCTTCGGGATTTCCTGGCCGCAACTCCCACGCCTGGATCCAGCGATCCTCGGTGAAGTTGGTCGGCACTTCGAAGTAGAGATACGGGATCGTGCCGGTCGGCGGCAGCGGGTAGTCCTCCTGCATCGTGAGGACCACGTCCGGCGTACCCAGTCGCCAGCCTTCGGCGTATTTGGGTGCTTCCGGCAAGTCCTTCGGGTTGCCTTCAGGCGCGCCGGCGGCGACCCATGCCTGCGATCGTCGCTTTCTGCGCCGCGCTCAAGCGCCGCTCGTTCGCGAACTGCCCGACTGCCGGATCGGCGTGCCACGGCGGCATCGTGCCGTCCGCGACTTTCGCGGCAATCGACCGCGCCCACGGCCGCGCCTCCTTGTAGGTCAGGAGCGACATCGGGGCAATTTCGCCGGGACGATGGCAAGTGGTGCACTGCGCGAAGAAAATCGGCGCGACGTCCTTGCTGAAGGTCGGCGCCGCAGCTGACTGGGCCAGCGACGTGGCCGGAAAAACGCCGAAGATCGAGAGCGCGACGACGAAGGAGAGGCTTCCTCTCATAAACAGAGCTCCTGACCGCGGTGGGGGGATTGTGAGTGCCACCGATCAGCTTGCCCGGGAAGGGGGGCGATTGTCGAGCGATTTTTCGCCCGGTCCCATGGCGGGAAACCGCCACCGGCACCGCCCGGATTACTGCCCGGCCGGCTTGGAAAACAGCGTTTCGTCCACCGGCACGTTGTGCTGGATATGGGTGATCGAAACCGTGAAGTTCTGGACGGTGGACGACGACTTCAGCCGGAAGGGCAGCTTGATGCCGTCGACCTCTTTGTAGTCCAGGAACTCGGTTGTCTGCTCCAGCTCCTGGCCGAGTTGTGGGACCTCCACCTTCGTGACGATCTTCGTCGGCAGGTAGGTTTCGGCATCGATGTACTGGCGAATCGGCGTGCCGGTTTTGGGCGTGAAGATCAGGAAATATGCGTCGCGGTCGCCGACCTTTTCCTTGCCCTTCAATTCGACGGTGGCTCCGGCCTCTTTGTAGTTCAGGAAGGGATGAGGGAAGGCGTTGTTCCTCATGCTGTCGAGCTGCCCGCCGGTGACCTCGCGGTTGCCCTGCATCGAGTCGAGCACGTAGCCGGTCGTCCCGTTGAAACGCTGATCGACGGTGAGCTGTCCGACGCCCAGCGAGGTGAGGTCGGCCTTGATCAACGTGCGCGACTTGTTCGGCGCCTGTTGCAGGAGCTCGATCGAACCGGGGAGCTCGCCCGCGGGCGTCGACAGAATGATCGTGCCGAGGGTCGAGCGCGAGGTGAGCTTGGCGTGCGCTTCGCGGCCGCCCAGTGCCTTCAGGCTGCGCTCGACGATGTCGTCCGCGGTTTGTGCGGAGGCCGCGGTCGCTCCGACCAACAAGAACAGCGCAACGATCAGCCGGCTCGAGAAGGTATGCATCACTCGATCCTCCAGACACCTAGCTTACCCGCGATCACTTCGACTGTGGAGGGCGTGCGCCGACGGTGCCATGGACGACCCACGCACGGGCGGTGAGCTCGAGTCGGCGATCGCGACCGTCGCCAAGCAGGCGACGCCGCAACCGGTCGCGCAACCGATCGCGATCGACCTCCGGGAGGGCGGCGACAAACGCCCCGGCCGGCCCCTGCTTCTCGAGAAATGGCAGCCAGTAGTCGTCGAACGACGCGAACGTGGTGGCGATTGTCAGCGCCTCGTCCTTCACGTCGAGCAGCCCGCGTTGGCGCCATAGATCGCCCAGCTCGCCGCGCCGGCACAACGGCTGATGACGCTCGTCACGCGCGTCGAGGTCGGGCCTGATCGCGATCGCCTCGTCCCAGAACACGCGCAGCATCTCCATGCCTTGTCCGTAGTCCCAGACCGCGGCGGTGACCGTTCCGCCTGCCTTGGTGACGCGGATCATCTCGTCGAGCGCCCTGGCGGGGTCGGGAATGAAGTTGAGCACCAGCAGCGACAGCGTTCGATCGAAGGCGTTCGTCGCGAAGCGAAGCTTCTGCGCGTCGCCGATCTCGAACGCGATCAGCGGGCGCGAATGCCGCGCCCGAGCGTAGGCGACGTACGGCTCGGTGACATCGATACCAACGACGCGGCTGGAAGGCGCGGCTGCCGCGGCTGCCACCGTCAGTGCGCCGGTGCCCGAACCGACGTCGAGGATGGCCTCGCCGTCGCGCACCCCGGCGATCGTGACGAGCGTTCGGCGCCAGCAGGCGGCTCCATCGGCCCATGAATCGCTCGTAGGCATCGGCGGCCGAGAAGAGCGCCTTCGGCGGCGCGGTCTGCGGCGTCCATGCGGCCGTTGCGCACGCAGACGCCGCGATCAGAACGGTCACAGTACGGATGAGCTCGCTCATGTTGGTCCCCTGGTCATCTGGCCCAACGTAAGCGGGTGAGCCGCGGCGGGGCGAGTGCAGCGATCGGACTGGAACGGTTCAATTTTCGAACTGGTTCACGCTGTCGCTGCGTGTGACCATGGGCGATGCAGAAGTACAAGCGGTCCTGCCCGGTGGCACGGGCGTCGGAGATCCTCGCCGACCGCTGGACGCCGCTGATCGTCCGCGAGCTGATCGCCGGGAGCCACCGCTTCAACGAGATCGAACGCGGGCTGCCGGGAATCTCGCGCTCGCTGCTGGCGTCGCGGCTCAGGCGATCTGCAACAAGCCGGGGTCATCGACCGGCTGCCCGGCGCGCAGCCGACGCTGTCCGAGTATCACCTGTCGGCCGCCGGTCGCGATCTCAAGCCGGTGATCGAAGCGCTCGGTTCGTGGGGCGTGCGCTGGGCCTTCGGCGACCCGACGCCTGACGAGCTCGACCCGGCGCTGCTCGTCTGGAAGATCCACCAGCGGATCAATCGCGAGCTGCTGCCGAATCGCCGCACCGTTGTCGAGTTCGACCTCACCGGCCCGCGCGGACGACGGCTATGGCTGCTGATGGAGCCGCGCGAAGTATCGATGTGCGTGAAGCCGCCTGGCTTCGATTCGGACCTGATCGTGCGAGCCGACCTCGCGTTCTTCTATCGCGTCTGGCTGCAGCAGATCGAGTACGGCGCCGCACTGCGCTGCGGCGGCCTCGTCGTCGAAGGCCCGCCGGCCCTGGCGCGTCAGCTACCGCACTGGTTCCTGTGGAGCGCGATGGCGAAGTTCGTTCGCCAGCACGAGCTCGAGCACGCCGCCGCGCAGCGAGCCTGAAGCTGTCGCGGTCGCGCGATCACAGATCACCAGATCACCAGATCACCAGATCACCAGATCACCAGATCACGAGATCACCAGATCTCACCGTGATCTCTTAATCGCCGCCGCCGGGATCGGCGGCGCGTGCTGCACGATGCCTTTCTCGAGCACCAGCCGCTCCATGTCGTCGAGCTCCATCGGGAGAAAGTCGGTGAAGTTCTCGTATCCGGTTTCGGTGATGACGATCGTGTCCTCGAAGCGCAGGTAGAGATTCTCCTCGCGGACCCACAACTGCGGATCGATCGAGAAGACCTGTCCGGGCTTGAGCGGTCCGTTGCGGTAACCGCCGACGTCGTGCACCGCCATGCCGACGGTGTGTGAAAACACCCCGCCGCCCTGCTCGACCAGCGTCCGCGCTGCCTTCTCGTAGACCGGCTTCGAGAACTTCGTGCGCGCGAACACCGGCTCCATCGCCTTCTTCGCTTCGTCGTGAATCTGCGTCGCGGTCACGCCCGGACGGAGGCGCGACATCACCGCCTTGTGGAACTCCAGTACGAACTGGAGCAGCTCGCGCTGCGGTGCGGTGTACTTGCCATTGACCGGCCAGACCCGGCCGATGTCGCTGACGTAGTAGCGGTAGTCCGGGGCGTAGTCCATCAGCACCAGGTCGCCGTCCTTGAGCGTCGAGGTGTTGCGGAAGTAGTGCATGTTGTTGATGTTCTCGGTGCCGCTGGCGGTGATCGAGCGGTAGCCGTCGAGCCGCGCGTCGTTGACGAGGAACACGTAGCGCGCCGCGGCGTCGAGCTGGTACTCGGTGACGCCCGGCTCGGTGCTGCGCATCGCCTCCATCAGGCCGAGCCCGGCGATCTGCGACGCCCGGCGGACCATGGCGATCTCACGCGCGCTCTTCATCGATCGCATCTCGTCGAGGATCGGGTTGAGGTTGCGCACCTCGGCGCGCGGGTGGCGCGCCCTCAACAGCTCGACGAAGCGGCGCTGACGCGATCCGGTGCCGTCCCACGGATCGTTGACGCGCGACGTCTCCGCCGCGACGAGCTCGCCGCGGCTCTGGCCCTGATTCTCGGCCGGGCTGAACTCCGCGAAGATCACGGCCGGCGGTTGATTGCGGCCACCGCCTGCCGGCGCCTGCGTGCCGGTCGCGATCAGCGGCCAGTTGCTCTCGACCATCTGCGCGAGCGGCCGCACTTGAGTGACGCCCGAGATCCGCATGACCAGGTCCGCGTCCTCGGCCGACAGCACGCGTCCTTCCGCGGCCTCGAGCCGCGGGTTACGCGCCGGCAGGTAGAGCGTCGTGGTCTTCGTGCGGCCGTCGAGCAGCAGATACGCGCCGGGCGTCTCGATGCCGGACAAGTAATAGAAGGTGTTGTGCTGCCGCGGCAGCGTGAACCCTTCGGTCTGCGCGACGCCCTGGACGACGGCGACCGCCGTCGCGCCGATCTGCTCGAAGACCTTCGCGTGGCGGGCGCGGAACTCTTCAGCCGGGAAGTCGGTCTGGTAGTACTGCGCGCTCGCAGCCGTCGCCGTCAGCAGCACCAGAGCCGCTGTTGTCGAAGTCAACGTCCTCGCATCCATCGTCATGTCCCTTCGTGACGTCGACTGCTGGAGCGCTGCAGCCACGAGCCATTTGCTAAGCAAACCGGGAGCCCGCAGCACGAAAAACGTCGCGCCGGCGAGTAACGTCCGCTGTACAAGGCATGGGGACCCCCATCCGTCCATGCGGACGTCACTCGCCTGCGCGACGTTTTTCGCGATCCGGACGGCCTGCGCCAGCACGGTTTTCTCCGGCAAACGGCTCGTGTTCGGATCAGCCGGCGCTCAGGCCTGGCAGCTCACTTCTTCACGAACTCAACCGACTCGAGCAGGAGCCACGTGTTCGGATCGACGACGACCGACGCCGGTTCGACGTCTGACGCAAACGTGAACTGACCGCTCGCCGCGTTGAGCTCTGCACGCTCGACGCGCGTCTGTCCGGGCGCGCTGACGATCCCGATTTCGAGTGGCAGCCGATACGCGGCACCGGTCTGTGTTTGCGCGAGATCGATCGCAATCCGCTTCGCGCCCGCATCATAGCGCCAGCTGCCGCGGAGCGACGGCATGCCCGGCCGCGTCAGCCACTGCTCGAAGAACCACGACAGCGGTACGCCCGCCGCCTGTTCCATCACCTGGCGGAAGTCGTCGGTCGATGCGTTCTGGTCGCGGTAGCGACGGTAGTACTCGCGGATGCCGGTCCAGAACTGATCGGTGCCGATTGTGCCGCGCAGCATGTGCAGCACCCAGCCGGCTTTCTGATAGACCAGCCGGTTGAGCACTCGGCTCATGTCCGAGAGGTTGCGGTGGATGATCGGCTGCTCGGGCATCGACTTCTGCGCGTTTCGGATCGTCTGCACGTCGCCGCGCAGCCCGCGCACGAACGCATCGCGCCCGTCGAATTGCTCCGTATACAGGTGCGTGAAGTAGGTCGCGAACCCCTCGCTGAGCCACACGTCGTCCCAGTCCTTCTCGGTGACGGCGTTGCCCCACCACTGGTGCGCGACCTCGTGCACGACCGGAGCGCGGCCGCCCGCGACGCCTTTCTCGCCGTAGAAGATCGCCGAGGCGTGTTCGGTGCCGCCGCCGATCCCGGCGGCCTGCACGTGCGCGAGCTTCTCGTAGGAGTACGGCCCGATCCGATCGCTGAAGTACTCGAAGGCGCGCCGTCCGGTGAGCTCGAAGATCGCCGAGCCCTGTTCGCGATTCTGCGGGAAGACCCACACCTGCTGCGGGATTCCGCGCACGACGTCGTAATGGTGGACCGCAAAGCGGGCGACGCCGAGGGCGTAGAGCCACGACGCGATCGGCACCGACTGCTTCCAGTGCGTGCGCCGCATGCCGTCCGCCGACGTCGAGCTCCTCGACCAGCCGCCCGTTGGCGACGACCTGATAGTGCGCCGGCGCCGTCACGACGAACTCGCCGGTGGCCTTGTCGTACGGATGGTCGATCATCGGCAGCCATTGCCGCGCGCGATTCGGCCAGTTCTCGCTGAACATCGTGCGCTCGCCGTGGATGTTCGGGATGAGGCGGAGCCCGTTGCCGGGAACGCCCGTATAGCTGACGCCGATGGTGATCTCTTCGCCGGCCCGCACCGGCGCGGTCAGGGGAATCCGCAGTCGATCCTCGGCGTGGGTGAACGCCGCCGGGCGGCCGCCGACCGTCACTGCCGAGACGGTCATGCCTTTCCCGGCTGCCGCGCTGGTCAGATCGAGGGCGACGTCTTTCACCGGTTCGACGATGCGAAGCGTGACGGCTGCTTCGCCCGCAATCTGATTGGAACCGTCGTCGAGCGACAGCCGGAAGACGTAATGGATCGCGTCGACGCCAGGCTGGCGTGGATAGGTGTCCGCGTGGGTAGGCGCGGCGGCCAGCGCCACGAGCAGTGCGATGGCCAGCGTTCGTCGCAGCATGAGCCGGCAGTATACGTGCCCGCCGCTGCGCGGGGAGGGGGAGGGGAGAGGGGTCAGGTCGTGAATCGTGAACGCGGCGGTTCACGATTCACGACCTGACCCCTCCCCCTCCCCTGTAGGTCAGCGGGCGACCCACGGCGGCCGAATCAGCAGCTTCGGATCGGCGCCCGGCTTGGGGACAAACTTCTGCGTGCGACCGTATTGATTGTCGCCCCCGTAGAGGTTGCCCGCCGAATCGACCGAGAAGGTGTGCACCTCGAGGTAGCCGTCGGGCAGATCGCTCGGCACCAGCCACGTGTAGAGCTTCTGACCCTTGAAATCCAGCTTCACGAAGCGGAGCGGCTTCAGATCCGTCATCCACACCGCATCGTCGTTGACGATGAGATCGAGCGGGAGCGAGAAGCCCGGCCAGGCGTCGACGAACTCGACCTTCTTGGGATCGGCCGTGGTGCGGAAGACGTTGATGCGCCCGCCCGATCGATCGAGCGCGAAGATCAGCCCGTTCGGACCGATCGCCACCGCGTGGACGCCGTTGAACTGACCGGGTCCTTTTCCGTTGCCGCCGAATTCGGCGAGGTAGTTGGCGTCCCGGTCGAGGATGACGACGCGATGATTGTCGAGCCCGTCGGCGACGAGAATGCGGCCGTCGGGCAAAAACGCGACGTCCTGCGGCCTCGCGAAATGCGTGGCGTCACTGCCGGGCACGTTCTTCTCGCCGAGCGTCTTGAGCAGCTCACGCCCGTCGTTCGAGAAGACGTAGATCTGATGGAACGTCTCGTTGATCACCCAGACGCGGCGGTCGCGATCGTACGGGCTGATGCGGAGGCGGTGCGGGCCAGGGCCCGCGGAGCCCTCGCAGAGCTTGTCCCACTGCGTCCAGCGCTCCTTGACGCGGCCGCTGCGCATCCAGCGTGTAGAGACAGTTCTTCCACACGCGCCGATCGACGGCGTTGAGGACGTTCATCTTGATCGAGCCGGCAAAGCCCGCGTATTCAGGCGGCAGCGGCGTCGGCAACCGGAACTCGCCGCGCTGGGCGACGAAGATACGGTCGGGCGACTCGGCAAACACGCCCGAGTTGCCGCCGAACCCGAAGCCGGACTCCGCAAACGGCTTGTGCCAGCCGCGGACGACGTCGTACGGGCTCGGGCCGACCGGGCCGTCGACCACCGCCGCCTGCTGCGCGCGGATGGCGGGAACCATCGCGAGCGCGGTGCAGAAGCGCCGCTCCGACGATCGAGGCCTTTTTCAAGCCGGCGGCGATACCGCAACCCAGGACGGCGCGTCTTTCGGCGAGCGACGAGTTCACATCCGGCACGGCCCCTCCTGCATTCAGTGGAGGGCCAAGTCTAGCAGTCCGCCGTCAGGGCAACGAGATCCGCCGCGTCGAGCCCGAGAACGTCTCGTCGCCGATCGAAAGATAGAGTTCGCCGCCGGTCACCGACAGCGTGAACGCCAGTCGCCGTCCGAGCCGGGCCACGAGATCGGCGATGAGCGCGCGATCGACTTCGAGGAGCTCGATCGCCTCCGCGCGGTGGACCTTCGCTCCTTCCAGCTGCTTCAGGTACTGCGCCGGATCCTTGTGGATGTAGACGACGACGCGCGGAGCGGCTTTCGACGCCTTGTGCAGCCGCGCCGCGTCTGGCGTGCCGATCTCGATCCACGAGGTGATGACGCCGGTGAGGTCGCGGACGACAATCGCGGGTTCGGCGGTATCTGACAGCCCGCGCGACAGCGCGATCCCTTCCGTGTATTCGAGCAGATACGCCAGGACCCGCGTCGCGAGATACTCCTCGGATTCCGAGGGATGCCGCGCGACCCGCAGGGCCAGCGATTCGTATCGGCCGCGGTCCGCGTCAGCGAGCTCGACGTCGAAGTTGTAGATGGTGGCGGTGAGGGCCAAAGGCGTCAGACTTTAGTAGTTCCTCGTTGAACTTTGAACTTGTAACTTGTAACGTAACTATCTCCAACGAGGCCCAATGACCCGACCTTTGTGTGTGACTGACGTTTACTGCAGTTCTCCTGACGTTGACGCTTTCACCTCGCAGACGATGGCCCAGCAGCCGCCGGCCGCGCCCGCGACCGGTGGCCAGCCGTACATCGTCGGTAATCGCCTCGGACTCCCGACCAATCCCACGCCCGACGGTGCGTTCAACCCGATATCGCCTAACGTCAAGGTCTACGGCGCGATCTATTCGGCCGAGAGCTGCTCCTACGATCCGGTGCGCGGCGTCATCGTCGTCCCGAACCGCGGCGTCGCCCAGAACGTGCAGACGAACAACGCCTGGATCTCGTTCCTCAACCACGACGGATCCGTGCACACGGCGCGGTGGATCGGGATCCAGACCCCGGGGGCGCAGCGGACCAGCAGCACGCCGCCGCTGGTGCTGAACGAGCCGCTCGGCAGCGACATCGCCAACGGCACGCTGTACCTCGCCGATCGCGACGGCGGCACCAGTGCCACCGATCCCACGGTGTCCGTCATCCGGCGTTTCAACATGCAGACCGGCATGCCCGGCCCAGAGACTCGCGTTGAGAAGTCGACCGGCTTCAACGACATCGAGGTCGCGGACGACGGCACGATCTACGGGACGCAGACGGGTACGGCCGGCGACGCCACGACGCTGGCAGCTGTGGAAGATCGCACCTGACGGGACCGCGTCGATCCTCGTGCAGGGCGCGCCACTGCGTCAGCCGAATGGCGTCGCGCTCGACCCGCAGGGCAACATCGTCGTGGTCAACGTCGGCAACGCGGAAGTGCTGACGTTTGCGCCCGATGGCAAGGTGCTGCGCACGGAAACAGCGGTACAGGGCGGCAACGACGGCATCGTGATCATGCCGGACGGCACCAAATACGTGAGCAGCGTGGTGCAGGGTGGCGTGTCGCGCATTCGGCCCGGTCAGCCCGCCGAGCTCATCGCCCAGAACATCCCGAACGCGGCCTCGATGTGCTACGACGCGGGCGCCAGCCAGCTCGTGATCCCGATGAATGCCAACAACGCCCTCGCGTTCATCCCGATCAAGTAGCACGCGGTAAGATCGTCGGTTCACGATGAGCCTGTCGCGCGGCCAACGCATCGGTCCCTACGAGATCCTGTCGGCCCTTGGCGCCGGAGGTCCCGCCTCCGCTCGCGCGCTCTTTAACGGCGAGCTTTGGCGCGGTCGCGCCAAAGCCAAGAGTGTGCAGTGAAAATCGGCCCGACAATCGGAGCCTATCAAGTCATCGCCAAACTTGGCGAAGGCGGAATGGGCGACGTCTATCGCGCGCACGACGCGCGGCTGGGCCGCGATATCGCGCTCAAGGTCCTGCCGCCCGACGTCGCGTCGGACCCTGAGCGTCTCGAGCGCTTCCGGCGCGAGGCCAGGGCGGTCGCGGCGCTCAACCACCCGCACATCGTCACGATCTTCTCGATCGAGGAGGATCGACGGCGTCCCGTTCATGACGATGGAGTTGATCGAAGGACAGTCGCTCGATCGCCTGGTCAGCCCCGGTGGATTGCGCTGGGTCGGTTCTTCGACATCGGCATCGCCGTCGCCGATGCACTGTCGGCGGCGCATCGCAAGGGCCTGGTCCATCGCGACGTGAAGCCTGCCAACGTGATGATGACCGACGCCGGCGTCGTCAAGGTGCTCGACTTCGGACTGGCGCGCGAGGCGGAAGCGGCGCCGGACGCCGATGGGGCGACACGCTGCTGGGCCTGACCCAAGCGGGGATCATCGTCGGCACCGTGCCATACATGTCGCCGGAGCAGATCGAGGCGAAGCCGGTCGATCACCGGAGCGACATCTTCTCGGCCGGTGTCGTGCTCTACGAGATGCTGGCCGGCGCGAGGCCGTTTACCGGCGGATCGTCGCCGGCGCTGATGTCGTCGATCCTGAAGGATCAACCGCGGCCGCTCACCGAGGTGCGCCCCGATGTGCCGGACGGCGTCTGGCGGCTCGTCGCGCGCTGCCTGGAGAAGTCGGCGGGCGATCGGATCGCAGAGCGCGCAGGACCTGCTCACCGAGCTGAGAGCGCTCCGCCGCGCCTGGGAATCGAGGACGCTCACACAAGTGCCAGCCGCGTCCGGCAGTGGCGCGCGTCCCGCATCGAGCGATGTGCGCGTTGCGGTGCTGCCGTTCACGAGCCGCGGCAGCGGCGATGCCGAGGCGCTGGCCGAAGGATTGACCGACGACATCACCGCCGGCCTGTCGCGCTTTCCGTACCTCCGCGTCGTCTCGCGCTCCGAGGCGGAGAAGGCGAAGGGGCAGTCAACTGACGCGGTGTCGGCAGCCGCGGTGGGCGCGCGTTTTGTGATGGACGGCGCAGTGCGCACGTCGGGCACCGCGGCGCGAGTGAGCGTGCGCCTGCTCGATACGGCGTCGCAGACCCACATCTGGGCGGAGAACTACGATCGGACGCTCAGCAGCGACACGTTGTTCACGGTGCAGGACGATCTCGCGGCCCGCATCATCGCGCCGGTGGGCGACTCGGCGGGCGTGCTCGTGCGATCGATGGCGGCCCTGCTCAAGGATCGTGACGTTGACGAACTGAGCGTTGGCGATCTGGTGCTGCGATTCTACGGATTCCTCCTGACGTTTCGCGCCGATGAGCATGAGCGTCTCAGGGCGGCGTTCGAGCGGGCGCTGGAGCGGGAGCCCAACAACGCTCTGGGCTGGGCGATCCTGGCGCAGCTCTATGAGCAAGAGCACTCGCAGCAGTTGAATCGACGGCCACAGCCTTTGGAACGCAGCACTCGGGCTGGTGAACGCGCGGTGGAACTCGATCCCGCGTGCCAGAGCGGCTGGCTCTCGCTTGCGGTGGTGCACTTCTTCAACCGGGACGGTAACGCGCTGCGAATGGCCGGCGAGCGGGCTGTCGCCTGCAACCCCTTCGAAACCGCAATAGCCGCGTATGTTGGCCTCCTGCGCGCCTATCGGGCGACTGGGACCAAGGCCTCGCCATCGTCCGCCGGACGATGGAGCTCAATCCTCGTCATCATCCGGCTGGCTCTATTACGTGCTCGCCACGACCACTATCGGCGCGGCGACTACGAGCGCACGCTGCTCGACGCCCAACGCTCGAACTTGCCGCAGTTCATCTGGACGCATCTCTGCGCCATCGTCGCTGCCGGGCAGCTCGGTCGCGTAGAGGATGCGCGCGCCGGCTTCGACGGTCTTCGCAAGATTGATCCGCCTTTCTCGAGGCCGATGCTGTCGTCACGTGTGGTCGCAGTGGCCTGGGATCGCCAGCTGCTCGAGCGGTTGATGGACG
>CAWJEO010000012.1:0-23427 GCA_963841895.1 uncultured Acidobacteriota bacterium | reverse complement strand
GCGCTGGCGAACAAGGGACCTCGTATCTCGCTCACTCATTCAATTCCCTTTCCCAATTTTGGTGACTGCGACCTGCAGAACGGCAGCGAGCGTCACACGACCCTCGTGGATTTCGCGATCTCGTTCGAACTATCTGAAAATCATTCTCGTCCAGTTAGGGTTGACGGCGAGTATGCCGTCGGGATGTTATGGGAGCTCGGATCTACGAGGGCAGCGAGGGGTGCGGCGAATTACCTACTACTTTCCGGTCAGAGACCCTGACATGTTGATCGTTCGCAGGGCGGCCGTTCAGGCGCTCTCCGGGCTAGTACATCCTGGAACGTGACCGCCATTCTCAAAGTTCCTGGTGTGATCTCTGCAAAAGATCCGATCCTGTTTTCGGCAATCCTGGCGACATTCAGGTTGACGCGGTAATGTCTTCGTCACCAACAAACCCTGGGCACCCCGCCTCCCTTCGCTCGCCTGAACGTGAGCGAGCTTCGGGTGGCAAGCCATCCGGCTCGCCCGCTCATCGCGACTTGGCACGAACGAGCCGAACGTTACCCGCCACGGTGTCGAGCCGGACACTCGAGACCGCTCCGCCGGCACGCCGGAACAGCAGCAGCGTGTCTTTGAAACCAAACGTGTCGTTGCCCAGATACTCCAGCCGCTCGTCTGTCGCCGCCGGTCCGAAGCCACCCAGGAAGTGCAGCTCCTTGCCGCGCGCCTCGATTCTGACGCGCGTCGGCTGACCGCGGCCACGGCCGGCAAAGGTGCCGGCGAACACGGACACCTCGCCGTCGTAGCGGCGATGCGCAACTGCCGGCTTGGCGAGCACGGCATCCGCAATGTCACCAGCGATCGGCTGCGGGTTCACGGGACCTGTGGTGTTGAAGAGGACCACCACTGTCAGGTCCTCGGCCGGGTAGTACTCGACGTGCGAGAGAAAGCCGTTGATGCCTCCGCCGTGCCCGATGATCCGACGTCCGGCCCGGCTGAGCACGGCCACACCCATGGCGTAGCGGATCTCGGTGCCTCGTTCAGCCTGTCGGGCATCGTCATCGCTCGATACGACGCCGCCGTGAGCACGCGACCGCCGTGAAGCGCGCGACTCCACAGCACGAGATCGTGCGCCGTCGAGCAGAGCGAACCGGCCGGGTACGGCCAGGAGTGATCGAGGTACGCCTTGAGCACCAGCCTGCCGTTGGCGGTGTCATATCCCTGCACCTTGTTCTTCTGGATCACGCGCTCGCTGCAGTACCGACGAATCGTGCATTCCGATCCGGTCGAACAGTCGCGACTTGACGAAGTCGGCATAGGACGCACCGGACGCCTGCTCGATGATCAGCCCGAGCAGGAAGTAGGCGGAGTTGTTGTAGATCTGGTCCTCGCCCGGCGCGAAGTCGAATGGCTCGCTCGAGAACAGGTTCACAATCTCCTGTTTCGGCTTCTTGAGCATCATCACCTCGCCGAACTCGGCCAGCTCGCTGTAGCCCTTGATTCCGGAGCTGTGATTGAGCAGATGACGAATCGTGACGCGATGCCCATGCGTCGGGTAGTCGGTCAGGAACTTCGTCAGCTGATCGTCGAGAGAGAGCTTGCCCGCCTCCGCCAACAGGAGGATGGCAGCGGCAGTGAACTGCTTGGTGACGGAGCCGATCTCATAGATGGCGCGTTCGGGCGTCGGGACGTCGAGCTGCACGTCAGCCAAGCCGTAGCTCCGTTCGGCAATCGTTTCATTGCCGCGTACCACCACGACGGACGCACCTGCGACCCTGCCCGCCTTGATGGGCGCCTCGACGATCGCGTCGATAGCCGCCACGAGGTTGCTCTGCGCGGCTGCAGAACCTGGGACGAGAACCAGCACCGCGCAGAGAGCGGTGAGGCGGCCCATGCCCTCGCACGCATCGATGAGAATCGCTGTGAACATCGCTTGTCGGCGCACTATAGCGTCTATCGGCCGTGGTCGATCGAAATCCAGCGTTCTGGCCGCAGCATGAGACCGTTGGGAAGGCTGTCCACCGTAGCGCGAACCGCGGCGGCAGACCTACGTCCACTCGTCAGCGCCATCGCCCAGGTTGATGGCCGACGTTTCGGCAGAACCGTGTTCCGACACAAATACGGTGATCGCCCGCGGATTGACGTCCACGAAACGGACCCCCGCTCGATAGATCGCCGACGCCTCCGTGCGCGACAATTCCATTTGCACCCAGACGATCCGGCCCTCACACGTGATTTCGCGGCTACCGCCTGGCAGCGCGATGCGCACGCAGTGGTTCGGCTGCAGAGCCGCTGGCGACACGATCTGTGCGCCGAGTGCAGAAACATCGACGAGCCTGCTCGCGACGCCGTCCACGAGGATCTCGAGTGCCGAGTTGATCTTCACGCGCGGCGCCTGCCGGCCGACGGCGTATCGATCAGATGCCATCTCGACCGACGCGGGGATCGCCTGCGCCAATGACTGGTGGGGTTCAGCCGAGGACTCGTTTCGGTCCAAGCGTCGGGTCAAGCGCTGGTTGACGCAACCAACGAGTGTCTCCGCGATCGTGTCGAGCAGACGCGTGAGTTCGTCCGAGTGGTCGGGTGGGTTCTCTCCGTACACCACCGCCACCACCCGTCCGTTCGCCACGATCGGCAGTGCAATCGCGTGCCCGAGCGGCTTTTCCCATAGTCCGGCCACCGCACCCGAAGCAGCGGGCGTGGCACTCACGGTGACGCGCTGCTTGAGCGCCAGCACCAATGGCGACTCGCCGTCTATCGACGGCACTTGAATCGGAACGGCGGCAGACGACTGGTCGGCGCGGCTCTTCCACAATCTGAAGCCTTGCGGCATCACGGCAAATACCGCGACGGCACCGTAAATACGATTGAGGTGCTCGACCAACACCGAGAGGACTTCGTCAGGCCTGGCACGACCGAGTTCTTCCAGCCCTTCCTTCAGGTACTCCAGGACGACATGCCTGCCACTCTCCGCCGGCACGGTCGTGCGAATCCGATCAGCCGCTTCCAGCTGCAGCAACCGGTACTCCAGCACGCTGACGCGCTCTCCCGCCACGTCAGCTTTCAGCCGGCACGATTCGGCTTCCGCTCTTGCAAGCCGGGTTTCCTGACGCGCGGCTTCCAGCTGCGTTGTCACCATGGTTCGTCGCTGGACTTCCTCCTCGAGCAGTGCGTCGGCCACTTGTCGAAGGCGTCTCGTCTCCGCTTCGGTGTCTTCCAGCGTGTCGATCCGTGTTCGCGCCTCTTCGAGGCTTGCGGCGTGTTCATCACGCTTGCGTCGGATCGCGCTGATGTCCCGCTCGGTCTCTGCGAGCTGCGCCATCAGCGCCGTCCGGCTTGCTTCGAGCTCTCGCCGCACCGTTTCAAGCTCGGTCTGCAGACTGGCCCGAAGAGCAGTTATTTCGGATTGCGCCGCCGCCTCGGCCTGCTGCCGCTCGTGCCTCGCCGCAGCTTCCGCCTCTTCTGCGGTGAGATCGTAAACCTTCACCGCGACCTGATCGAAGAGCGCGTCGCTGCGGGAAACGACGCTTTCAAGGGCGCTCACTCGGTGGTCGAGTGCCGTGCGCAGCTCGCTGACTTCGTGCTCGAGGGCCTGGCGAAGGTCGGCCGAGATCGTCGTGAGCCACGACTTGGTCTGGTGGCGGAGTCGGGGCTCAGTCATGGGTCCTCAAAAGCCACGCACGAATTGTCCGGTGATAGGCAACTGGCGTGCCGTCCGATCCTGCCCGCAAGTACCTGAAGATACGCAGCGGCCAGCCCGGTGAGCGCGGCGGACCACACCGAAAATGACGCGTCATCGGCCAAAATCGTCTACCGCTGGATCAGCCACTTTCTGTTTTGGCGGGCATGGATTCGCCCTCTCCAACGCGCCAGGCACCGAAGGTCGTCATCGGGTCGAGCAACGGCCGAAGTGGCGCGTGATTCCTCAGACGCTCGCAGTGCTCGTGCAGCGCGAACTTCTGTGCGGCCACTTCTTCTGGCGGGTAGTCGCGGCTCAGCCTCTCGCAAATGGCCTCGAACGACAGTCCGGCCATGAGGTGCGGAAGAAGCAACGCGTTCAAGTCATCGATCTCGATCCCGAGGACGTGTTCTGCCGAGAGGCCCGACAGCCATTGCAGGGCGAGCGCTCCAGGGTCGGTAGTCTGGTACTCCTGACCGATCATCGAGAGAATGGCGTCCCGGTCCGACAGGTTGATCAAGAGGGCCAGGAGAAACCGGTGGTCCCGATCGAGGATCCGGTCGCGGCGTGAGATCAGGATCTCCTCGCGCTCGGCCTCCTCGATGACGGTGAGTCAGCCGATCGATTCTCGACCCGTGCCTCGCACGAGCCGCATCGGTCAGACGACCGAACGCGGCGCCATGGGAGCCGCAATGCCGCCTCGCGCGACGCAGCACCTCGAAGGTTTCCAGACAGTCGGCCCGCTGGAGGATCCGGCCCGCGATCTCCTCGTATCGCGGAGACTTCAGGCTGTCCAGCAACCTAAGAATCTGCAATCGCCGCGTCATCGCCGGATCGGTGAAGAACGGATCGATCGCGAGGTGAGGACGCAGGTACTGATACTGAATGCCACTCTCCGGGTCGGAGTGGGAGCGCACGACGACCGTCACACTCGGCGTCTCGAGGTGGAAGACCGAGTGGATCAGCCGGTCGCCAGGATGAATCGGCTGAATGTCGCCGCGCCGAAGGACGGACGACTGTTCCAGCGTGAGGTCGCCGAGGAGCATGTGCGCGTTCACGCGGTCCTGCACCTCGAATCGGTATTCAGTTTGAACACTGGACCCCGCCAGCACGGTGAACGCACCTGCGAACCCGTGCTGGTGAATCGCGGTCGTGCCGGTCGTCCAGAACAGCACCTCGATGAAGAAGCGCGGATCCCGGTAGACGACGACCGGCGGCTGGCCGAACGTCGAGGCAAGGTCGCCCTGCGGCGGCAGAACCGGCGCCTCCGCGACCCATTCGACAATCTGCTCTGGTGTGACGCAGTCAGCCAGGCGGCTGCGCTCCAACGCGCGGCAAGCGATATCCGGCAGCTTGCGGCTGTCGAATTCCGCCTGCCGCCACTCGTCTCGAACCATGTTCTCCGAGCTGGTCGAACGGTTTCTCACACAGCGCACCTCCGCGTCGCGACGAGCTCGCTGAGTTCGGGCACATTCACGGCCGGAGGTTGAGGATCCCCTGTCAGGTTACGGTCGACGATTTTCGTCGTTCCGGTCGAGACGCCGCCCTTTGACCTTTCCGGCGTCAGCCCGGTTCGGGCGCGAGGTCTTTCAGCGTCTCCCGGCGCACCTCAAGTTTTCGCCCGGCCGGTTGTTCGATGCCTGGACTCCCGTCGTCGCGCGGTGCTGGATACTCTTCTCTGTCATAACCCCTCCTACGTTTCCGTTCTTCCTGCGGTCTGTCGGCCGCGATCACTACAGATCGTTGCGGTCGATGACCTTCGTCTGGTTCGGGACGCCTCCCTTGACCTTTCCGGCGTCGCCCGGTTCGGGCGCGAGGTCTTTCAGCGTCTCCCGGCGCACCTCGAGTTTTCGCCCGGCCGGTTTTTCGATTCCCGGAGTGCTGTCTCCCGTCGTAGCGCGATGCTGGATACTCTTCTCTGCCATAACCCCTCCTACGTCTTCGTCCTGCGTTTCGTCTGTCCGCTCTTTTCGTTACTCGCCGCCTTCATCAGGGTCCGCGGTGAGTCGACGACCACCCTTCACCTGGTCCGTGTCCTTCGGCTCGAGGTCTTTCACCGTCTGGTTGGCGGCGCGCTTGTCGCTGGTCTCCTTCGGTGGCCGCTCTGCTCGATCCTTGTCGTTCAGCTGCGTCATCGCTCGTTTCCTCCCTCTGCCTTGAACAACGAGATCGGGACAGGTTTTTGGCAAGCCACGACTCAGGACGTCGTCTTGACTGGCTGAGCTGGCCGTTCCGAGGGATTCAATCGCAGGGCGAGGATGTTGACCGAGGGCTTGGGACGCTCGCCCGTGGTCGAAGGTCAGGTGGTGGGTTCCAGCAACTCGTCTTCGAACAGCGGGCGCCCGGCGAGTGCCACCGAGAACGACGAAATCGCCAGCGCCAGCACCGTGGCGAGCGCAAGCAGCGTCGGCCCCGAATACCACGCGCCGAGATTGGTCGTGAGCGGCGTATAGATCGTGAACTCAGCGACGAAGGAGGCCACCGTCATCGGGAGCACTCCCCATCGGATCAACAGCCACACCGCAATGGCCGCGGCCGGCACTTCGAATGCCGTTTGGATCAACCGATGGGGGCTTTCGACGATCGTGAGGACGTTGGCCAGGAGCACCACCGCGGTCATGGCCAGCCAGTCGCGACGCAACAGCACTTTTGCAAACAGCAAGAGGACACAGATCGCAAACGCCTTCACGACGGACACCCACACGAGGTTGAGCGCCAGCGAATTGATCATCCACTCGAGGCCGCCGAGCATTCGCCAGTCCTGTGGCGTCACCAGACCCTGGTCCAGCAGCATCGCCATCTTCAGCATCGACCACAGTGCGAGAGCGACGCCAAAGGCAGCGCCGACCACGATGTGCCCGCCAACCAACGGGTCGCGAAACCGGCCGGAGAGCAGACGGGCCCACGAGATCAAGCTCTCCGGCCACCGGCGGCGAATGAACGGTTCGACGGCCATGTAGAGCACGCCGCCGAACACCCCGACGGCGAGGGCACCACTCAGCGCGCGGAACAGGTTCGGCAGATACTCTGGTGTCGGTACGTGGTGCGCGGTGAGAGCCACGCCGACGAATGAACAGCCGAAGACGACGGCCCCGAGCCGCGATGCACCTCGCACATCGCTTCGTACCGCCTTGTAGTTTCGCCATGCCGCGAGGACCGCGGCGGCCCCGATGATCCATGGCGCCGAGCAGAAATGTCTGGCTGGAAGCCGAATAAAGCCCGCGCCACGTCTGCAGGTACACAAGGTTATCCGTCAGTCGGAAGTACACCGGCCGGCCGCGCCACGACGCCGCTTCGATGTGCATTGACGCCGACGGTGCGTGCGCCAATGTACCGGTCCACG
The DNA here is from genome assembly GCA_963841895.1 of uncultured Acidobacteriota bacterium. Lineage (GTDB taxonomy): Bacteria > Acidobacteriota > Vicinamibacteria > Vicinamibacterales > UBA2999 > JACCSI01. Next base: position 16,426 of record CAWJEO010000012.1, on the reverse strand, counting down.
CGGCGCGCGAGTCGAAGGTCACAGGCGGAATCCAGCTCGGCTCGATGGGACCGAACCGGGCAGGATCGACGCCAGCGACCGCAAACAGACGGTTCCAGTCCACGGCCTGGGCCGCACCCTGCCAGTACCCGTTCTGCAGCTGGCACGACCTCGAGGTGGCGAAGCCGGCCGTGGAGATCGAGCGACAAGAAGATATCCCCCGGCACACGGAGCGGTGGATCGCCTTCGTCGATGTAGTCCTTCACCACGTCCACGAACACGAGATACTGACCGCTCTGTCGATAGCGAAAGCTGACCAACGACGGTTGTCCCGCGGCGAGTTGCGCTCGATATTCCGCCACTGGAACGTGTTGCTCGGCGGCACGCTGGTACAGCCCATTCCAGAAGAAGGACCAGTCTCGATCGCGCGGCGGTGTGGTGTAGCCGAAAGACGCGATCAACTCACGAGCCTTTTGTTCGAGCACCTGCGGGGGATACGGAAACGGTGTCACCCGGAGCACACTGACTCGACTGCCGAGCCCGATGACTGCCACCAGGCCGACGAGCACGAACGCCAGCGAGAGCACCGCGGCGCGGACTGAGAGTCCCTCGCTCGAGCGCGCGGCCGCCACCATTTGCGGCGACGGCGTCACGCCGGCGGCGAGCGCCTCGGCCAGCGGGTTCCCTCCTGGCAACGATGCGGCGACCGCCAGGGCAGACGAGGGCCGATCGCGCGGCGCCAGCTCGATGCAACGCTCGATCGTCTGGGCAACGGCGACATCGACATCCCTCGAGATGCTGTCGATCCGCGGTGGGCGATCGGTCGGCCTCCGGTGGTGTGTGAATGGCGGTCGGCCCGTGAACATCTCCCACAGGACGAGGCCAAGCGAGTAGAGATCGCTTCGCACGGTGACCTCGCGCCCTTCGAGCTGCTCGGGGGCCATGTAGGCAGGCGTGCCGCTGCGCAACTGTATGTGTTCGAGCTCTCGGGCGGTGGCAGCCAGCCCGAAGTCGGTGATGAACACCTGGCCGCGGCTGTCGATCATCACGTTGGCGGGCTTCAGGTCGCGATGCACGACGCCCTTGTCGTGCGCCGCGGCAAGGCCGGCACACAGCCGCCGCGCAATTTCGATCGCCTTGTCGTGCGGCAGGCGACCAATGCGGCGAAGCAGCGAGGCGAGGTCCTCGCCGTCGATGTACTCCATCGAGATGTACGCGGTCCCCGTCCGCCTCGCCGATGTCGTACACGCGGCACACGTTCGGGTGTGAGATCCGGCGGGCCAGCCGCACTTCACTGTGGAAGTGGGCGAGCAGCCGCGAATCGCGAGACGCGACCGCTGGCAGGAACTTGAGAGCAACGGATTGCTTCAGCTTCAAATCGTTAGCGCGATAGACCTCCCCCATGCCACCGCGACCGACGAGACTGACGACCCGGTAGCGGTCACCCAGGAGCGTGCCTGGCGGAAACCGCCCTTCACCGATCTCGCTCGCCGACGGGCGAGTCTCGGCGTCGTGGAGGTCGTTCGCTGCGCTCAAGCCGGCGGCGCGATCGGCAAGCGCGGCTTTCGCGGCGGCAGCAACGCGCGCGTGAATGGCGCCGACGCTGGGGCTATCGAACCGGAGCAGCGACTCGACCTCGGCGCGCACGGCGGCGGGGGTTTCGTGTCGTCGGTAGTAGGTCTCTCGCTCGGCGGCTGAGCGATCGGCCAGCTCACGAAATAACGCCAGTACGTCTTCGTTCATCGGACTGGGTCGAGCCGAGGGCCTAGGTCGGTGATTATAGCGGGGCATCTGCAGTGAGTCGGTGCACATCCGAAGACTGCACGGATGAGCTGATGCGAGTTCGATCTTCAGACGTGATCGCGACAAACCGCGGCGTGGTGCACGAAGCCTTCCTCAAGTTGTTTGAGAAATCCGAGCCACAGGTGGCGGATCGTCGCGCATTTCCTGGCGCTGATGGCGCGAGTCATGCGCCAGGTGCTGGTCGATTCATGCGCGGGCGCATGCGCCGCGGCCAAACGAGGCGGCGGCGAGAAGGACATCGCATGGGACACCATCGCGGTGGGCGATGAGAACGCACCAAGCCCATCAAGCTCCTGATTTGCACCGTGCACTCGAGGCGCTCGAACGCGACGAACCCGCGCTGGCGCAGGTCGTGGAGATGCACTACTTCGGTGGGATGACCGCCGACGAGGCGGCGCTGGCGCTCGGGCGTTCGGTGCACTGTGGTCCGTCACGAACTCCGTATCGCCCGTGCGTGGCTGCGGCGCGAGCTCGCCGTGGATCGAGGATTCTGGAGGCCATGTCGGCCAGCTCTACGATAATCGCCCCACTGATTTCCTTTCGACCGTATCCGTCAAAGTTCGCCGTACGCCTGACACCCCGGCAGGCGCAGCGCAAGAGTGTTGAGTACGCGCTTGTCGAAGCATTAAACGGTGGTCGCCACGCTCCTGCAAACGTCCAAAACCGCCCTTCGCGACATTCGACGAGATCCTGCTGCGCGCAAGGGAAGCCAGAAGCCTGTTGAACATGCTTTCAATATAGCTGCTCCTGAACATGCTGCAAGTCCAAGCCCTCGTGAACCAGTTTCCGTTGCCGATCCACTGCTCGTCGCGTAGCGCGTTTTTTGTGCGCTTGTCTTCTTTGTTGACTCCATATCGCCCGCGCGTCTTGCTCGCGGACTACAACGTCTGCTTTATAGAGCTAGAGTCTGAGCTTCTGCGACGCGTCTTCCAATCATTGGCACTGCACGAGACTGCGCAAAGGCCCTCGAGATCTCTATCAGCCTGCAACCCGACTTCGTCGTGTCAGATATTTCCATGCCTGTTATGAGCGCGCTCGAATTCGCGACCAGACTGCAAGCCTTGAGTCACCGTGCGCGCATCGTGATCGCGACCATGCATGTGGATGTTGACCTCGTGCGCGCAGCTCGTGCAATTCGTGCGCTGCATTCGCGCTCAAATATCGTGTTCACACAGATCTCCCATCAGCTCTGCGTCAGGCGCTCATGGGGCGACCGTTTGTCTCGCCCGGTCTTGGCGTGGACCAAGACGGGCTACCCTAAGATGCTTAGGGCGGTAACAATATCGTGCGGCGCGACTCACAATGGCGCAAATCGAGCACACCGCAAACGGTCGGCACGTGGAGGCCCGACCTCGTGATCAAGGTTCGAATTCGAAGGTGAAGCACTGGCTCTCCACAGCGGGCCTGTGCGCGAAGGTCATAGGCGCCCACCTGCCCTGCGTGAAGATCTTGCGCCATGCGACGGGTCACATCGAAGTCGGCTGGCTCGACGAACGGCTGCCATCCGTGCCCCTGCAGCTCACTGGGCAGGCAATCCAACCGCTCGGTAATTTCTCCCTTCACGGACGTAATCGTGAGGACGGATCACAACGAAATGTGCCGATCAGTGCGCCTTCATGTGCCGCTCCGCCGCCGCACATGGCGCGGAAACTCCCGCCTGACGGTCGCCGCCGGCGCCGCAGGTCTCCCTTCGGTCTTGAGAAGCGTTAAAACGGCGGCCTGCCGCTCCGCCGGTAATTCTCTCCACATCTGGAGAAGCTGCCACTCACTCGACTTGATTGAACGTTCGCCTTGGGGAGGCCCACACAATTGCTCCAGCAACAGAGCCTGCTCGGTGTGTCCCGCTGCCCTTAAGACTTCGGCGGGCCACTCATCTAGGATCGCCGCCAGTCGAAGGCAGTTCTCAAAATTCAGTCGGGCATAGTCGCCTGCACCCTTCATGAGGCGGCTGATCCGGGTTGGATCGATTCCCAATGCCTTGGCTAGGGCCACCTGCGATCCGAGGTGCTTGGCCGCCCGGTCCACGTACGACTGAAAATCTGTTGGCGGCATCGCTAGAGCCTAATCGTGGATGTTCCGTGCCTCAAGTGCGATGTTCTATTCATAGCACTGTCAAGCCGCCTGCGAACCGGCCCGCCCCGACGCGAGCGCGACGGCGACCGGATCGAGGATTTCCGTAGGCCATGTCGGCCAGCTCGACGATAATCGCCCCACTGTTTCCTTTCGACCGCGTCCGTCAAAGTTCGCCGTGACGCCTGACGCCCCGACGCCTGACGCGAGTTAGCAACATGAGCGACCACGGCGCGTCGACTTCTGCACCGAACCTGTCACCGGGGACGACCCTCGGCCACTACGAGATTGGCGCCCTGATCGGATCCGGCGGCATGGGGCAGGTGTATCGGGCGCGCGACCTGAAGTTGCAGCGTGACGTCGCCCTCAAGCTGCTCCCGCCGAACACCGCCGCGAATGCCGAGCACCGGCAGCGCTTCGAACGCGAGGCCCGCGCCGTCGCCGCCCTCAACCACCCGCACATCGTCACCATCCATTCGGTCGAAGACGTGGACGGGCGAATGTTTCTGACGATGGAGCTCGTCGACGGACGGCCGCTGTCGCAGTTGATCCCTCGCGGCGGCTTGCCACTCGATCGGCTGCTGCGGATTGCCGTCCCTCTGGCCGATGCGGTGGGCGCCGCGCACGCCCGCGGGATCACGCATCGCGATCTCAAGCCCGCCAACGTGATGGTCACGGCCGAGGGTTCGGTGAAGGTCCTCGATTTCGGATTGGCGAAGCAGCACGACACGCTCGCGCAGCGCGAGCACATGGAAACGGCCGCCGCCGACGTGATCACCGGCCAGGGCCAGGTCCTGGGCACCGTCGCCTACATGGCGCCCGAGCAGGCCGAGGGCAAGCCGACCGATGCGCGATCGGACATCTTCTCGCTCGGTGTCGTGCTCTATGAAATGGCGACGGGACAGCGGCCGTTCAGCGGCGACACGAGCCTGTCGACGCTGACCGCCATCATGCGCGACACGCCCCGGCCGGTGACCGACATCAACCCGGCGATCCCGAAGGAGCTTGGCCGCGTGATTCGCCGCGCGCTGGCGAAGGATCCGGATCGCCGTCAACAGATCGGCAAAGATCTCCGCAACGAGCTGGACGAGATCCGGCAGGAGCTGGAATCGGGCGAGCTGGCCGGGCAGACCGCTCGGGCCGTGGCCGCTGCGGCCACGCCGCCGCGGCGCGTGCCGTGGGTCGCCGTCGCGGGCGGCGTGCTGGTTCTCGCGGCGATCGCCGCTGGACTCGTGTGGTCGCGTCGCAGTTCATCCGAGACGGCCGTCATCGGGAACGATCCGATCGCCGTCACCGTCGCGACCGTCACGTCCGAGGATGGCGAGGAGAACTTCCCGAGCCTCTCGCCGGATGGCAAATGGATGATCTACGGCGCCGATCCAGAGAACACGGGCGCGGACATCCTGCTCCGCGCCGTGGGAGGCCAGACGGCGATCAACCTGACGAAGGATTCGCCGGGGACCGACGCGCAGGCCGTGTTTTCTCCCGACGGCGAGCGCATCGCGTTCCGGTCCGCGCGCGACAGTGGCGGACTCTTCATCATGGGGCGTACCGGCGAATCGGTGCGGAGGCTGACCACGGAAGGCTTCAACCCGTCATGGTCACCCGACGGCAGCGCCATCGTCTACGCGACCGAGGGCGTGGAGTTCAACCCCCAAGGGCGCAGCACCAGAAGCCTGCTGTGGACGGTATCCACGACCACGGGTGAACGGCGGCAACTCACGACAACGGATGCGGTGCAGCCGGCATGGTCGCCGCACGGGCATCGCATCGCGTATTGGGGGCTCTTCGGCGACGGCGTGCAGCGCGACATCTGGACCGTACCCAGCCGGCGGCGGCGAACCCGTCCGCGTGACCAACGATCCCGCCATCGACTGGAGTCCGGCATGGTCGCCTGATGGCCTGTTTCTGTATTTCGTCAGCGATCGCTCCGGGGCATTCAGTCTGTGGCGCGTGCCGATCGACGAAGCGACCGGCCGGACGACCGGCGATCCGGTTGCGGTGCCGATTCCGCGGCAGCGGATCGGCCACCTCAGTTTCTCGGCCGACGGCACGCTGCTGGCGATGACAGCCGTCACCGGGCAGGCCAACATCGAAGCGCTCGCCTTCGATCCGGACAAGGAATCGGTTGGAGCCAGACGACGGGTGACCAACGGCTCGGAGTCCGGCACGAACCCCCCGTCCGTGTCGCGCGATGGACAGTGGCTGGCGTTCGCTAAGACCTTCAATGGCCAGGAGGACTTGTGGGTCGTCAAGACCGACGGCACCGGCCTGCGCCAAGTCACCAACGATGCGGCACGCGACCGCCGGCCGGTGTGGTCGGCGGACGGCAAGCGCCTGCTGTTCTATTCGGATCGCGGCACCAGATATCAGGCGTGGATGATCGGCGCCGACGGCGGCGGTCTGACGCAGTTGACAGACCTGCCCGAGCTGCTGATCGAGCCCGTGTGGTCGCCGGACGGCTCGCGTGCGGTGGCCAGCCTCCCCCTCGAGCGACGAGCGGTGATGTTCGACCCACACGTGAGCGCGAAAGAGCAGCGGGTGGAAGACCTGCCGGCGTTCGCGGGAGGCGGCTTTCGTCCAATGTCCTGGTCGCCGGACGGCACGCGCATTGCCGGCTACGCCACCCGCCCGGCCCAGGGACTCGTCATCTACACCCTCGCCACGCGAACGTATGAGGACTTGGGGCAAGGCGGGGGAAACCCGTCCAGCTGGGGCGCGGCGGGGAACCGGTCTGGCTGCCCGACAGCCGTCGTCTGGTGTTTCCCACGGGATCGGCGCTCGTCCTCATCGATACGGCGACGGGTCGCTCGAAGGAGATCTTCTCGGCGCCGCGGGAGGCCCTGAATGGACCCGAACTGTCGCCGAACGCGCGCGAGATCTACGTCAACATCCGCCAGACCCAGTCAGATATCGTGCTCGCAAAATTGTCGACGGGCGCGACGACGCGAACTCCATAACCCCTAGCGAAAAGATCGCCGCTGGGCTGCATTTTCGCGGGATCTACTGTACATTCCCCTGAGCCCGTGAGACTCATCCCGGCAGCCGCCATCACCTTCGTCGTGGCTGGCGCATTCTCCGGCAGCGCCCACCATCGGGACCTCCCGCGACAGGAGCTGTCCGTGCGCTCGCCGCGCCTGTTTGCCGCTCACGCGGCGCAGTCGCCTGCGGCACCCACGCCGGCAACGCGCGTGCAGTCCCGACCTGCCGCGAACCACGACGAGCTGACGACCGTCGTTCGCACCTATTGCCGCACCTGCCACAACGATCGGACGCGCAGCGGCAACCTCTCGCTCGAAGGGTTCGACGTTGCCGGGGTCGCCCAGAGCGCGCAGACGGCCGACACCGCCGAGAAGATGATTCGCAAGCTGCGGGCGAAGATGATGCCGCCGCCCGGCATGCCGCGCCCCGCGGCCGACACGCTGCGCACGCTCGCGGAAACGCTTGAAGCGACGCTCGATCACGGCGGCTGCCGCCAATCCGAACCCGGGCAACCGGACGTTCCAGCGTTTGAATCGCGCCGAGTACGCGCGCGCCATTCGCGACCTCTTCGGACTCGAGATCAACGCCGGCGATTTCCTCCCGCTCGACACGATGAGCGCGAACTTCGACAACATCGCCGACGTGCAGATCCTGTCGCCGACCCTGCTGGACGGCTACCTGAAAGCCGCCGCCGAAGTCAGCCGACTGGCGGTGGGCAACCCGGCCGCGACCGCGATCGAGACGACCTACCCGAAGTCGAGAACCTACTCGCAATGGGACTGGGTCGACGGCGCGCCGTACGGCACCCGCGGCGGCATCTCCGTCGTCCACAACTTCCCCGCCGACGGCGAGTACGCCTTCAAGATGGCGTTCCAGCACACCACCACCGGCGGCGTGTCGGGATCGACGACCCGAGGCGAACAGATCGAGATTTCGATCAACGGCGAGCGGGTCGCGTTGATGGACATGGATCAGTTCGTCAGTACGTCCGATCCGCAGGGTGTCAACCTCGAGACGGAAACGCCGATCGTCGTGAAGGCGGGCCCGCAGCGCGTGTCCGCCGTGTTCGTCCGTCAATCCGATGGTCCGGTCGAGGACCTGCTCGCCCCACACGACTGGTCCATCGTCGATACCGAGATCGGCGACAAGGGCTATGGCATTACCGCGTTGCCGCACATGAAGGCGCTGGTGATTGCCGGTCCGTTCAAGGTCACGGGCGTGTCCGACACGCCGAGCCGCCGCAGAATCTTCACGTGCCGTCCCGCGCCACGCGGTGACGAGCGTGCATGCGCTGAAAAAATTATGTCGAGGATCGGCGCCGCGGCGTATCGCCGGCCGCTGACCGCCGCCGATCTTCGCGATCTGCTGTCGTTCTACGACGCGCGGGCGCGCAAGGCGCGAGGCTGGGTTCGAAGCCGGTATCCGGACCGCGCTGCAGGCCGTGCTCGCGAGTCCCGATTTCCTGTTCCGCTTCGAAACGCCGCGCGGCCCGGTGCGTCCGGGCGAGCCGTACCGCATCAGCGACGTGGCGCTGGCGTCGCGTCTGTCGTTCTTCCTCTGGGGCGCGCCGCCGGATCAGGGACTCGTGGAACTCGCCAGCCGCGGCAGGCTCTCCGATCCGGTCGTGCTGCGCGAGCAGACCGAACGGATGCTGCGCGACCCCCGATCGGAGACGTTGTCGACGCGCTTTGCCGCCCAGTGGCTGCGCCTGCAGGACATCTATCTCGTTCAGCCGGATGCGTTCTGGTTTCCGCACTTCGATCATCTGCTCGCTGACGCGATGCGCCGCGAGACCGAGCTGTTCTTCGACAATCTGGTGCGCGAAGACCGCAGCATCATGGACCTGTTCATGGCGGACTACACGTTCGTCAACGAACGGCTGGCGCGTCACTATGGCATTCCGAATGTCGCCGGCGACCGGTTCCGCCGGGTGAATTACGTCGACGACAAGCGGCGCGGGCATCCTGGGGCATGGCAGCGTGCTGGTGTTGACCTCGCTCGCCAATCGGACCTCTCCGGTGCTTCGCGGCAAATGGGTGATGGAAGCGCTGCTTGGCACCCCACCGCCGCCGCCACCGCCCGACGTGCCGGACCTCGACGAGACGGCAGCCGCCAAAGACGGGCGGCTGCTGACCACGCGTGAGCGTCTCGAGATGCATCGATCCAATCCGACGTGCAACGCGTGTCATCGCTTCATGGATCCGCTCGGTCTCGCGCTGGACAACTTCGACGTCACCGGCAAGTGGCGCATTCGCGAGAACGGCGTGCCGCTCGACACGCGCGGTCAGATGTGGGACGGAACGGCCGTGGAATCTCCGGCCGATATTCGGATCGCACTGCTCGAGTTCCGTGAGTTGCTCGTTCGCAATTTCGCCGAGAACCTGATGACCTACGCCCTGGGCCGTCGCATCGAGTCGTACGACATGCCGACGATTCGCTCGATCGCGCGCCAGGCGGCAGCCAGAGATTATCGGGTGTCGACGTTCGTGCTCGGTGTCGTGAACAGCCCGGCGTTTCAGATGCAGAAGGCAGATGAGAGTGGACGCCGCGCTGAGTGCGCTGAGAGCTGATAGCTGAGAGCTGATAGCGTCCGGAGACGCACATGTTCATCACTCGGCAAGCACATCCCCCGCCGCACCTTCATTCGCGAGGCTGGTGCCGCGACGCTCGCGCTGCCGTTCCTGGATGCGATGGTTCCAGCCGGAGGCGGATCGAAGGCAGCGGCCGCCGCCAAGACCCGGCTGGTCTGCATCGAGATCGTGCATGGCGCCGCTGGTTCGAACGCGTGGGGCGCGACGCAGCATCTCTGGAGTCCGGCAGCGACCGGGCGCGAATTCGATCTCTCGCCCACGGCGCTGGCGCCGCTCGAACCGTTCCGCGACGACCTCACCATCGTCAGCAACACCGACGTGCGAATGGCGGAGGCCTTTTCCGCACCCGAGATCGGTGGCGATCACTTCCGGTCGAGCGCGGTCTTTCTGACCCAGACGCATCCGAAGCAGACGCAGGGTTCGGATGTGCTCGTCGGGACCTCGCTGGATCAGCTGCATGCGCATCGCTTCGGTCAGGACACGCCGCTGCCGTCGATGCAGCTGTGCATCGAGAACGTCGATCAAGCCGGCGGATGCGCGTACGGCTATACGTGCGTGTACACCGACTCGATCAGCTGGTCCTCGCCGACGACCCCGTTGCCCGTCATCCGCTCGCCGCGCGTCGCGTTCGAGCAGCTGTTCGGGGTGGGTGGCACGGCGGCGGAGCGCGCCGCGCGGACGCGGGCCGACGCCAGCATCCTCGACTGGATGACCACCAGAGTGGCGCAGGTGAAGCGCGATCTTGGCCAGTCCGATCGGGCACGGATCGAGCGCTATCTCGACAACATCCGCGAGCTCGAGCGCCGGATCCAACGCGTCGAGGCGCGCAACACGAGCGGCGAGCCGCGAGAGTTGCCCGGCGCCCCCGCCGGCGTGCCCGATTCGTTCGAGGAGCACGTCAAGCTGATGTTCGATGTGCAGGCGCTGGCGTTCGAAGCCGACGTCACGCGCGTGGTGTCGTTCAAGATGGGTCGCGACTCGTCCGGCCGCGTCTATCCGAACAGCGGCACCGACCGGCCGTTCCACTCCGCGTCGCATCACGGCGGCAACGAGAAAGCGGTGGTCGAATTCCAGAAGATCAATCGCTATCACGTCAGTCTGCTGCCGTACTTCCTCGAGAAGCTCGAGGCGGCGACCGACGGCGGTGGCACGCTGCTCGATCAGAGCCTGATCATCTACGGGTCGCCGATGGCGGACGGCAATCTGCACAACCATCGCCGCTGCCCGCTGATCGTGCTCGGCCACGCGAGCGGCAATCTCGGCGGCGGCGTCCACGTGAAGGCGGCGGACGGCACGCCGATGGCGAACGCGATGCTCACGCTGCTGCACAAGCTGGGACATGACGAGATGTCAAGCTTCGGCGACAGCTCGGGCGAATTGGCGCTGTGATCGAGCGCTGGCCGCTGCACACCCTGATCTTCGACAATGTCGCCGATCAGCTGACGCGCTTCTATCGCGAGGCGCGACAGCTGATCCCGCTGATTGGACGGCCGCCGATGCCGAGGAACTGCATGAATTGCGCAAGCGCGTGGTGATTCACCGCTACCAGATCGACATCATCGAGCCGCTGTGGCCGCGCTTCGTCAAGATGTGGAGCGGCGAGGCGCAGCGGCTGCGGGACCGGCTCGGAAGGCACCAGGACGTGCTGATGCTGGCAGCGCTGACCGGCCCGCATCAGCCGCTGGCGCGCTGGCGCTCGCATCTCGCACCGGCGATCGACGAACGCGGGGCCGCGCATGTCGCGGGTGCCGCCCGCATTGCCGCGCGGATCTTCGTGGAGAAGCCCAACGCGCTGCGGCGGCGGCTCGCCGCGATGTGGACGGTCGGCCGCTGAAGCATGAGCCCGAGGCTGCAGGCTTTTCGGACGAGATCAGGCGAGCGAGCATCCGGTCCAGCGGCCTAAGGTGCTCTCATCTCCTAAGGTGCTCACCGCCAGGGATGAGCACCTTAAGACGTCTACATCTTGACGCGCCCCAGGACCGGCCAGCCGCGACTTGCCGACGGCCTCGAGCAGCCGGCGATGAACTCGCTCTGCGCGGGAAAATCTCGCCGCGCCTCGACAGGCGAAAACCATTGCGCGCGGTCGACCTCCGGAAACGACGTCTTGCGCCCGCTCTTGGGCGGCCATTCCAGCTCGAAGCGGTTGGATTTCAGACCCGCAGGATCGAAATCCCCTCGAGCCGCCCAGGCCGTGACGATCTTGCCGCCGGACTGAACCACTTCGCCGAGGGGAAGGAAATCGCCCTGCGGGCGGGTGCCCGTCTCCTCCTCGAACTCGCGCTTCGCCACCGCGAGCGCGTCCTCGCCGCTCGGAATATTCGCCCTTCGGGATCGACCAGGCGCCCCAGATCCTTCTTGGCCCAGAACGGGCCGCCCGGGTGCACCAGCAGCAACTCGAGGCCGCCAGCCGGCCGCCGGTACATGCAGGATGCCGGAGCTGCGCTTTGGCATTGTCCCGGACGAGACGCCGCTCACAGGCGGTTGTGGCGGGCGATCGCGCGCGTCACCTCGACCGGGACCTGGCGTCGGCCTCCGCGCGCAGCGCCCGCGCCGCGCGCGCCGCCGGGCGTTCGAGGCAGCGCTTGAGCCACTCCCCGACGCGCGGCGTGGCGGACAGATCCATGTCGATCGCCCGGCTGATGACGGCGGCGACGTTGAGATCGGCGACGGTGAAATCATCGCCCAGCAGGTAGGAGCGGCCGGCAAGCGCGCCGTCGAGCACCTTGAACGGCGGCTCCAGCACCTTGAGCGCCTCGGCAAGCCGTTGCGGGTCGCGATCCTCGGGCGGCAGGCGCACGGCGTGCAGCGACCAGATGTTGACGCCGCGGTCGACCTCCTGCACCGACCACAGGCTCCATTGCCAAGCCTTGGCCTCGCCCTCGAGCGTCGCCGGATAGAGTCGGCCGGCGGCGTGCTTCTTGGCGAGATAGAGCGTGATCGCGAGCGATTCCCACAGGGTGAAGCCGCCATCGTCGATCGCCGGCAGGCGGCCGTTCGGATTGATGGCGAGGTATTCCGGCTTGCGCGCGCCGGCCTCGCCGATCTCGATCGGAATATGCTGGTAGTCGAGACCGAGCTCCTTGGCGATCCAGAGCGCGCGAAAAGCGCGGGTGCGGGCCACGCCATAGATCCGCAAATCGGGCATGAGCTGTCTTTCAATTGACCTGCAGCTTGAACCGTTTGATCGCGGTTCGATAGCGCTCGATATCGTCCTTCATGACCTTCACGTAGTCGGCGGTGCCGTTCTCGCGCAAATCCATGCCGAGGCCGGTCATGCGATCGACCATGTCCGGCTCGCGCAACGCCCTGGCGACGACCGCCTGCAGACGCGCGACCAGATCGCGGCCTGCCCCCGCCGACGTTTGCAGGCCCATCATGGTGGCGTAATCGAACCCCTCGATGCCGAGCTCGATGGCGGTGGGCACGTCGGCAACCGATTTCGAACGCTGCTGTGTGCTGATGCACAGAACCCGCAGCTTGCCGTCTTCGATCAGCGGCAGCACGTTGGGGATTCCGGACCAGCCCGCCTGCACCTCGCCTTTGATCAGGCCACCTACCAGACGCGGTGCCCCCACGATACGGCACGTGCAGGAGATCGATCCCGGTTTGAGCGGCAAAGATCGCCATGGTGAGATGATGGATCGAGCCGGGGCCGGCGGATCCGTAGGCCAGCTGGCCGGGCTTCGATTTGGCAAGAGCAATGAACTCCGGCAGCGTCCGTGCCGGCACCGAAGGATGCACGACCAGCACGGTCGGCACGGTGACGAGCGCCGTGATCGGCGTGAAGTCACGCAGCGGGTCGTAGCCGAGGTCGGGATTGAGCACGACGTTGATCGCCATGGCGCCGGAATCGCCGAGCATCAGAACGTGGCCGTCCGGCGGCACGGCGGCCACCATCTTGGCAGCGACCACCCCGCCGGCGCCGGGCACATTCTCCACCACGAACGCCTTGCCGAATACGCCCGACAGCTTCTGCGACAGCAGCCGCGCCAGCACATCGGGATTGCCGCCGGGCGCCGCAGCCGCAATCAGGCGTACCGGCCGGTTGGATAATCGACGTCGCCCTGCGCGAGCGCGCCGCCGAGCGCGTTCGCCAGCACGATGGCAACAAGCGCAGGATGTTCGCAGCATGATCCCCTCCGAGGCGCTCGCGACGGCTACTCGGCCTGGATATTGGCGGCCTTTATCAACTGGCCTCGCACCGCCAGGCCTTCCTTGATGAAGGCGGCGAGCTCGCCCGGCGTGCTCGGCGCGACCACGAGACCGAGGGTGGCGAGCTTTTCCTTCACGGCTTCGGCTGTCAGCACTTTCACCATCGCCTCGTTCAGGCGCGCGACCATTGGCGCCGGCGTGCTGCCGGCGCGAAGAAGCCGAGCCAGGACGACATTTCGAAGCCAGGGACGGTTTCGCCGATGGTGGGGACGTCGGGCAAGCCGGCGTAGCGGGTCTTTTCCACCACCGCCACGATCCTGATCTTTCCGCTCGAGAGGTGCGGCACGGCGGTGGAGAGGCTGAGGAACGCCACCTTGATGTGGCCCCCGATAAGATCGTTGATGGTCGCGCCGCCGCCGCGGTACGGGACATGGACGACGTCGATGCCGGTCTTCTGCCGCAGCAGCTCGCCGGCGAGATGATGCGGCGAGCCGGTGCCGGACGAGCCGTACTGCAGCTTGCCCGGATTGGCCTTGGCATGGGCGATCAGCTCCGCCACCGACTTGACCGGCAGGTCGACGTGGACCGCCAGGCAGATGATGTTGGCTCCGGCATTGGTGATCGGCGCGAAGTCCTTCACCGGATCGAACGGCGTGTTCTTGTAGAGAAAGACGTTGCTGGTCATGATTGCGTCGGTGCCGACCATCAGCGTGTAGCCGTCGGCGGGGGCGCGCGCGACGTAAGCCGCACCGATGTTGCCGCTGACTCCCGACCGGTTGTCCACGATGACGGACTGGCCCCAGGCGGCGTTGAGCCGTTCGCCGACCGTGCGCGCGAGCAGATCGCTGGCGGCTCCCGGCGCGTAGCCCACGACGATGGTGACCGGTCGCGAGGGATAGTCCTGCGCCAAGCCCGGCACGGCCATGACCGCCACGGCAAGCGGCAGCGTGCGCGCGAAGATGCGAACCAGCGTCGTCATGCGACTGTCCTCCCTCTCCGATCCGTCACGACGCGCACTGTTTACGCGGTCGGCGGCGTTTGTCGGCTACGCGTTGATCGGCCGAGCCCATACTATCGGATAAATCGAGAGCGAAAAGGCTTCCGCATGGCCGCGTCTTGAGCGGACTCAGAATGGAGTCGGCACATCGCGGTCGCGTCCGGCACGGCAGTCCGGCCGATGACCATCGCCTGGTGGCGCGGCTAGGCCCTCGCCGGCATCTTTGCCGCTGCAGCCCCGATTTTTTCCGATGGTTGTCCAACTTCTCGCGTCAGGTCCACGCCGAAGGTTTCGGACAGGCCTGTTTTCCCAGCCGCAGTCAACCGCAGCGCGCGGGTGTCGCGCTCCCGCACCAGCCAACCGAGTTCCAGGCAACGACGCCAGATCTCCGCGCCGACCAAGCCGGCGACATGATACCGCCGCTCGCTCCAGTCGAGGCAGGGCCGGCAAAAGATTCGTTTTCCGCGCTGAGCGCAAGTCCGCACCGAATGCGGTCAGGAACTGCACGCCGGCATCGGTGACCTCGCCGCCGTCCTCGGTCAGGATAATGTGCCCCGTGGGCGATGAGCGCCTCGGTAATGGCGACGCCGAGCTCGGCCGGCCAGATGATCGTAGCAGGTGCGCGCGAAGCGAAGCGCGTCGTCGCGGATGGAGCGCGGCCGATAGCGCGAAGGCACCTCGATCGCTGCGACGGCGATGATGCTTTCGAGCATTCGCGCGACCAGCGGCGACGCGATGCGGTAATAGCTATAGCGCCCTTGCTTGGTGACGCGACGAGCCGCGCCTGCGACCAGCTTGGCCAGGTGCTCGCTCGCGGTCGGGCGCGAGATGCGAGCGATAAACGCCAGCTCGCTGCCGGTCAACGCCTGGCCGCCCATCAGCGCGGCCAGGATGGTGGCGCGCGCGGTATCCCCGACGAGCGCCGCCACCTCCACCATATTTGCGGCCGCGACCATGGGCGAGTTACCGCCCGGTCGGGCCGGCCGGCAAGCAACGACATTCGGCCGCGCGCCGAACCAATGGCGAGCGACAGGGCGCGGCCGTTGCTGCCACGATCGTGGCGATCGAGACCGCACGGCCAACGCATGAGAGGAGCATCATGAAGCGACAGGCCATTCGGGTCGAGCCGCTGTCCAGCTATGCGGAGGCCCGCAAGGTTCCGATCGCAATGGCCATGCGGGCGGGCGATCTCGTCTTTGTATCCAACATCCCGCCTTACGATCCGGCGACGGGCGAAATCAAGCGCCTGCCGATCGAGCGGCAGGCCGAGATCGTGCTCGACCAGATGAAGCTCTGCTTGACGACGGCCGGCTCGTCGCTCGACAAGGTCGTCAAGTGCACCGTGTATTGCACCGACGCGGCGCACTTCGCGACCATCAACGCGGTCTACGCGCGGTATTTTCCATCAGACCCGCCGGCGCGCAGCTTCATCTGCGTTTCGGCCTGGCATGGCCCGTTCGACGTGGAGATCGACTGCGTCGCGACGGCGTGAGCTGCCGTCCACGCGCACGGCACGACGGTCACAAAAAAAACCGCCGCGGGGATGCCGCGGCGGTTTTTTGGATTCTGATCGTGAAGAGGTTTCCGTCCTTGGCAGGCCTGGCAGCGACCTACTCTTCCAAGTCTTGAGACTTAGTACCATCGGCGCTGGGAAGTTTGACGGCCGAGTTCGGGATGGGATCGGGTACAGGCTCCCCGCTAATACCACCAGGCCGGCGAAGGACGGAGGCGGAAGGCAGACCGGAGCAGTCCGGATGGCCGGACTGCAGTCGATCTGTCTTCCCGCAAGCTGGTCGTCGCGATTTGACATCGCGTCTTGATATCGCGTCCGCCGTCAGTTTCTGATGTCGTC